>NZ_FNFU01000012.1 GCF_900101115.1 Cryobacterium psychrotolerans | reverse complement strand
CCCGCCCCGACCGACTGCTGGGCGACAAGGCGTATTCGTCCAAGGCGAACCGGGAATTTCTGCGCACCCGCGGCATCCAAACCGTGATCCCGGAGCGCTCCGACCAGGTCGCGAACCGGAAACGCCGCGGCCGAAACGGCGGTCGGACCATCGGCCTGGACAAGGAGGCATACAAGCGCCGCAACGTCGTCGAACGCTCATTCAACACGTTCAAGCAGTGGCGCGGCCTCGCCACTCGCTACGACAAACTCGCCCTCACCTACCGCGGAGGAGTCGTCCTCCGCGCCATCACCATCTGGTTACACGAATTAGGAGACACGCCCTAGCTCCCTCCCCTCCTACGTCCTCCCTCCGCGAACCCGCAGTTGTGCGCGTTAAAACGCGCTCATAACGCGCACAGCTGCGGGTTCGCGGGGTCTGAGGCGGCGGAGAAAGGGAAGGGTCAGGGGTAGACGCCGTAGCGGATGAGGGCGCCGATCAGGTCCCTCGTTAACGGCAGCGTGACCAGCTCGGCCGCGGTGAACCAGCGGGCATCGGCGGCGTCGTCTGCGGCGACGACCTCGCCGCTGACATAGACCGCGGCGAAATCGTGGATCGCGTAGATGCCCCCGCGTCCGTCGGCGCGGTCGAGGGTGCCGAGTTCGCGTTCGATCCGCACGGTGACACCGGTCTCCTCGAGCACCTCGCGGGCGGCCGCCGCCTCGAAGGTCTCGCCCGGCAGAACTTTCCCGCCGGGGACGCTCCACCGCCCGGCCTCCGGCTGCTCGGCCCGCAGCACCAGGAGGAACCGTTCGGTGTCGTCCCTGACGACAGCCGCCGCTGCCAGCGTGATTCCCATGCCGACAGAGTAGGCCCCCGCCGACTCGGTGGTCGAGCTCCGGTGGTCGAGCTTGTCGAGACCGGATCGCGCCGGGCTAGGTCTGGCAGCGCGGGCACCAGAACGTGTTCCGCAGCTCGAGCTCGTTCCGCCCCAGGCTGCCACTCTCGATGCGGGTACCGCAGCGCCGGCAGGCCTGGCCGGCGCGGGAGAACACCCAGCTCTGCGCCCCGCGCCGGGTGTTGCCGGTCGTTGTGCGTTCGGCTCGGTCGCGGTTGGCCAGGATCAGTCGGTGCGCGAGGTCGACCAGCCCCGGAACATCCGTCACCGCCGCCACCTGCCGGGTGGGCAGGATGCCGCGGAGGAAGCACAGCTCGTTCACGTACTCGTTGCCGAGCCCGGCCAGGTTGCTTTGGTCGGCCAGGGCCACGGCGATCGGCTTCTCGGGCTCGGAGCGGATGCGGCGCACGGCCTCGTCGGGGTCCCAGTCGGCGCCGAGGAGGTCGGGGCCGAGCCAGGCGAGCCGCTCGGCCTCCCGAGCCAGCGGCAGCACCTCGAGCAGCCCGAGGTCGAAGCCGACGGCGACCCAGTCGTCCGTTTCCAGCACGGCCCTCGCCTGGAAGGCCGGCCGCTGCCACCGGCTGCCGTGCCGGTAGAGGTGCCAGGCGCCTTCCATCTTCAGGTGTGAGTGGATGCTCGCCTCCCCCACCCGCATCAGCAGGTGTTTCCCTCGACTGGCGACCTCATGCATCCGCTCGCCGGCCAGGTCGACGGTCGCGAAGGCCGGCACCCGGAGGTCGCAACCGGTCAGCAGCTCCCCGTGCAGCGCCTGGTCGAGGGTGCGCGCGGTGCGGAAGACGGTGTCGCCCTCAGGCACGGAGTCTCAGCCCCTGCGGCGACAGCCCGAACCCGGCGGCCTGCAGCGCAGCGCCCACCGGGGTGCCGACCACGAACTGTCCGTTGACCGTTTGCACGGCGAGCTTCTCGACCCCTCCGCCCGTGACGACCGCGGCCAGGGACACCGCGGCGACCCCGAGGATTTCGTCGGTGGGGGCGGCAGGAGCGCCGGACGCGGTGCCGGCGCCGCCGGTTTCGCTTGCCGGACCGAACGCCAGCACGGTCTTGCCGCCGCGTTCGACGTAGAGCACGAGGGAACCGTCGACGAGCACCACCAGGGCGCCGGCCTTCCGGCCCGGCCGGTGTCCGGTGCCCTCCGGCAAGGCCGGCCAGGGCAGCATCGCGCCGTACGGATTCGCCGGGTCGGTCGCGGCGAGGGTGACGGCGGGGCGCGCGGGAACCGAACCCCCCGACCGATCGGCCGCGCTGCTGTCCGCGGTGAAGGAGCGCAGGCGGTCGATCGTGCCTCCGGCGGCGAACTGCGCGGCACCGAGACCTTCGACGAAGTAGCCGCGGCGAGCGCGCCCGGTCTCCTCGAAGCCGCTGAGGGTGCGGTAGACGAGCGCGAAGCCGCCGGGCACCCCCTCGCTCGTCACCGAACCCCGGGTCACCACCCCATAGCGTTCGAGCAGGGTCTCGGCGAGCGCGTGCGCGCGCCGGGTGGCCGAGTCGTCGGCCAGCGGAAGGATCGACCATCGCCCCGACACGGTGGGCGGGCCGCTCCGGCTGGGCAGCCGGGGCCGGGCGAGAGGCCGGCCGTCGTGCAGCCGGGCCCGGGGCGCCGACCTTGCGATCTTGTGGGCCGTGCGTCCGCCGCGGATGAGCGAGCGCACGGGGGCGAACGTGTCGTTGCCGATCAGCCCTGCCCAGACCAGGTCCCAGAGCGCCGCAGCGAGGTCGGCGTCGTCCTGGCTGCCGACGGCATCCGCGAGCTGGCGGAAGAAGTACGCTCCCCCGCCGCCGAGGGTCGCCAGGATCTCCCGCTGCAGGAGCGTGGTCTCCCGGTCGACCGGAGGCGGCAGGGTGAGCGGCGCCGTCTCGGCCAGGTGCAGGCTGATCCACCCGTCGTTGCCGGCCAGCGTGCCCGAGCCGGCCCAGAGCACCTCGCCGGTCGCGGTCAGTTCGTCGAGCATGGCCGGGCTGTACGCGGCGATCCGGGCCGGGAGGATGAGCGACTCCCAGGCCGAGGCGGGGATCCGCACCCCCTCCAGCTGTTCGATCACGGATGCGACGCCGTCGATCCCGCGGAGCTTGCCGCCCACATGCTGCCAGGCCGGCAGGAAACGGCCGACGGTCACCTGGTCAACCGGTTCGACCTCGTGCCGGAGTGCGGCCAGGGACCGTCGGCGCAGACGGCGCAGCACCTCGGCGTCGCACCATTCGCTGCCGGTTCCGGTCGGCCGGAACTCACCCTCGACGAGGCGGCGCGCGTCGGCGAGCCGCCTCAGCGCGCCCAGCGCCACGGCGGTGCCGAGGCCGAATCGGGCGGCCACGTCGGCGACGGTGAACGGCCCGTGGCTGCGCGCATACCGGCTGACCAGGTCGCCGAGAGGGTCGGCCACGGACTCGGTGAAGGCATCCGGGATACCCATCGGCAAGGGAACGCCGAGCGCGTCCCGCAGGCGGCTCGCATCCTCGATGGCCGCCCACCACTCGTGTCCGGCGTAGCCGACCCGGATGGCGCGGCGAGCGGCGACCAGTGCGGTGAGGTGTGACTCGGCCTGGGTTACGCTCGCGTGCTCGGTCGAAGGGGCGTCCTGTGACGCCGCGATCGGTGACGACGCGCTCGGTGACGGCGGCGCAGACGCATCCGGCTCCAGGCGCGCGGCCACCTCGTCGACGGTCAGCGGGCCGAGTCCGCGCAGCAGGTCGGCCACGCCCTCGATCCCCCGGGCCCGCCTTCCCTCCGCGAGGCGCTGCAGCTCCAGGTCGGTGAGCTCCATCACCGCGGGGTCGAGCAGCTCTCGCAGCTCGACGCGGCCGAGCAGCTCGGCCAGCAGGGCCGAATCGATCGAGAGCGCGGTGGCCCGGCGTTCGGCAAGCGGGGAATCCCCCTCGTACATGAACGCGGCGACGTAGCCGAACAGGAGGGTGCTCGCGAACGGGCTCGCGGCATCCGTCGTCGTCTCGACCAGGCGCACCGAGCGGGCGGCGATCTCCCGGGCGAGCAGGGTCAGCGCGGGCAGGTCGTAGACGTCCTGCAGGCATTCGCGCACGGTCTCGAGGATGATCGGGAAGGTCGGGAAGGTGCGGGCCACGTCGAGCAGCTGCGACGCCTTCTGCCGTTGCTGCCAGAGCGGCGACCTGCGGCCGGGGTCGTAGCGCGGCAGGAGGAGTGCCCGGGCGGCGCATTCGCGGAACCGCGCGGCGAACAGGGCGGACCCGCCGACCTCGTCGGTGACGAGCTGCTCGAGTTCGTCGGGGTCGAAGACGAACAGTTCCGCGCCGGGCGGCTCGGCTTCGGTGTCGGGAATGCGCACGACGATCCCGTCGTCGGCGGCCATGCAGGCGCCGTCGATGCCGAAGCGTTCGCGCACCCGGGCGCCGACGGCGAGGGCCCACGGTGCGTGCACGGTCATGCCGTACGGGGAATGCAGCACGACCCGCCAGTCGCCGAGTTCGTCGCGGAACCGTTCGACGACGAGGGTGCGATCGGTGGGCAGGTGGGCGGTGGCGGCGCGCTGTTCGGCCAGGAACGCGAGCAGGTTGGTCACCGCGCGCTCGTCGAGCCCGGCGGCGGCGCACCGGGCGCGGGCCTCCGCCGGAGGAGCGGCCGACACCTCGCGGGTGAACGCGCCGATCGCCCGGCCGAGTTCGGCGGGGCGGCCGAGGCCGTCGCCCTTCCAGAACGGCAGCCGTCCGGGCTCGCCGAACGCCGGGGTGACGACCACGCGGTCGTGGGTGATCTCCTGGATGCGCCAGCTCGTCGCGCCGAGCGCGAAGACGTCGCCGACCCTGGACTCGTAGACCATCTCCTCGTCGAGTTCGCCGACCCGCCGGCCGGTGGCCTGGTCCCCGGCCATGAAGACGCCGAACAGGCCGCGGTCGGGGATCGTGCCGCCGCTGGTCACCGCAAGCCGCTGCGCGCCGGGTCGTCCGGTCAGCGTTCCGGCTTCGCGGTCCCAGATGATGCGCGGGCGCAGCTCGGCGAACTGGTCCGACGGATACCGGCCGGCGAGCAGGTCGAGCGTCGCCTCGTAGGCCGACCGCGGCAGCGTGGCAAACGGCGCGCTCCGGCGCACGGTGTCGAACCACTCCTCCACATCGATGGGTTCGAGGGCCGTCGCCGCGACGGTCTGCTGGGCGAGGATGTCCAGCGGGTTCGTCGGCACGGCGAGCGACTCGATCAGGCCGGCGACCATGCGTTCGGCGGCGACCGCGGCGTGGATGAGGTCTGCGCGGTGCTTCGGGTAGATGACGCCGCGCGAGACCTCGCCGACCTGGTGCCCGGCCCGGCCCACGCGCTGCAGCCCGCTGGCGACCGACGGCGGGGACTCCACCTGCACCACCAGGTCGACGGCGCCCATGTCGATGCCGAGCTCCAGGCTCGACGTGGCGACCACGCAGCGCAGCCTGCCCGACTTGAGGTCGTCTTCGATGATCGCCCGCTGGTCCTTGCTCACCGAGCCGTGGTGGGCGCGGGCAAGCAGCGGTTCGGCGCCCTCGCTGCGGCCGCTGGCCCCCATGAGCTCGGCGGGCTGCCGAGGCGCGGCCGTCGCCGTGGCGTTCGCCGTCGCGACGGACGCCGCCGGCCAGGCGGACGCGCCGGCCGTGACCGGCGCGTCGGCCTCGGCCCACGCCATCCGCCCGGCGTAGATCTCGTTGAAGCGCGCGGTCAGCCGCTCGGCGAGGCGCCGGGAGTTCGCGAAGACGATCGAAGACGTGTGCGCGAGCACCTGGTCGACGATGGCCTCCTCGACGTGCGGCCAGATCGAGCCTGACTGGGGCACGGATGCCGCCGATCCCTCACGTGGCTGTCCCTCGCCCGGCATGCCCTCCCGCGGCGGGGCGGCGCCGAGCCGGCTCATGTCCTCGACCGGGACCACCACCCGCAGGTCGAACCGTTTGCCCGAGGCCGGCGCGACGATCTCGACCGGCGCCGCCCCACCGAGGAAGCGGGCCACCTCGGCGGCAGGCCGCACCGTAGCGGAGAGCCCGATGCGTTGAGCCGGTTTCGTCAGCAGCGCGTCGAGCCGCTCGAGCGACAGGGCGAGGTGAGCCCCGCGTTTGCTGGCGGCCACCGCATGCACCTCGTCGACGATGACCGTGTCGACGCCGCGCAGGGAGTCGCGGGCCGCGGAGGTGAGCATGAGGAAGAGCGACTCGGGGGTGGTGATGAGGATGTCCGGCGGCGACTTCACCAGAGCCCGCCGGTCGGCCGCGGGGGTGTCTCCCGAACGCACGCCGACGCTCACCTGCGGCGGTTCGGACCCCAGTCGCGCCGCGGCCCGGGTTATCCCGACGAGGGGTGCGCGGAGGTTGCGTTCCACGTCGACGCCGAGGGCCTTGAGCGGGGAGATGTAGAGCACCCGGGTGCCCGGCGCCGCGCCCCCGGCGGCCGGCGGGGCGGCCGCGAGGCGGTCAATCGCCCAGAGGAACGCGGCGAGGGTCTTGCCCGACCCGGTCGGCGCGACGACCAGCGCGTGCGAGCCGCGGGAAATCGCATCCCAGGCCCCGAGCTGTGCGGCCGTGGGCGCGGCGAACGCTTCCCGGAACCACGCCCGGGTGGCCGGCGAGAAGCGTCCGAGCACCTCGTTCATCTGCTCATCTTTGCCGATCCCACCGACAACTCCTAGCTCGAGGCGACCAGTTGCACGCGGAGCGAGTCGACGGACGTCGCGATCACGTCGTCCGCGGCCCAGCGCGCTGCCAGCCGGGCGAGGGTGGCGTCGAGTTCGGCCTGGGTCAGGCCGTCGACCAGTTCCAGCCGCACGACCAGTTCCGGCCCGTCGAGGCGGGCGTCGGGGTCCCCGGCGCCGAGCGCGACGGAGAGCACGGACAGCTCGGTCGCGATGGAGGCGGCGAAGGCATCCGCCACCGGCCGGCTCGCGTAGCTGGGCAGCCACGGCTGCGACTGGGCGATCGCCCAGAGCGCCGGGCGCCGGATCACGAATTCGGTGGCCGAGGTCGGGTCGAGCACGACCAGGTCGGTGTTCTCCTGGGCGGCGGCGAGGGCCACCCGGTTCGCGTCGGAGGGCACCGGCCGGGCCTCGGCATTCCACGCGGCCATCGCGGCAGCCGAGGTGAAGACGGGCAGCACGTTCCGGCCGTCCGGGCCGGCCACGGTGATGATCGAGAGCTCCTGGCTCTTGTCGATCGTGAGCCCACCGGCGGTGGTGCCGGACTCCCCCAGCTCCGTCACGAGCGGCACGAGCAGGCGGGAGTCCCGGATGGCGTCGATCACGCTCTCCTCGCCGGTCTCGCGGGCGCGGAACCGGCGGAGCGCCTCGAGCAGGTGCTCCGGCGCCGATCCGTCGTCTTCGGCGCTCGTATTCGCCCGGAACTCTCGCCCGGCCCAGGGCTGCCCGGCCGAGTCGGCCGGACCGTCGGGCCGGCCGGTGGATCCGAGGTTAGTCGCCCGCGACATCCAGTGCCTCACCCAGGGTGAAGGCGCCCGCGTAGAGGGCCTTGCCCACGATCGCGCCCTCGAGGCCGAGCGGAACGAGTTCGCGGAGGGCGGCGATGTCGGCGAGGCTCGAGATGCCGCCGGAGGCGATCACCGGGCGGTCGGTGCGCTCCAGGACCTGGCGGAGCAGTTCGATGTTGGGGCCCTGCAGGGTGCCGTCCTTGGTGACGTCGGTGACGACGTACCGGGTGCAGCCGGCCTCTTCGAGGCGTTCGAGAACCTCCCAGAGGTCGCCGCCCTCCTTCGTCCAGCCGCGCGCGGCCAGCGTCGTGCCGCGCACGTCCAGGCCGACCGCGATGGCGTCGCCGTGCTGCGCGATGACCGAGGCGGCCCACTCCGGGTTTTCCAGCGCCGCGGTACCCAGGTTGATCCGGCGCACCCCGGCGCCGAGGGCCGCCTCGAGCGAGGCGTCGTCGCGGATGCCGCCGGACAGCTCGACGTTGACGCCATCCAGGTGGCCGATGACCTTCCGGATCACGTCGGTGTTGTTGCCGCGGCCGAAGGCGGCGTCGAGGTCGACGAGGTGGATCCATTCCGCGCCCTGAGCCGCCCAGTCGGCGGCGGCATCCACGGGGTCGCCGTAGTTGGTTTCCGTGCCGGCCTCCCCCTGGGTGAGTCGGACGGCCTTGCCGTCGGCCACATCGACGGCCGGAAGGAGGATGAGGCGCGGGGTGCTGACGAGTTCGCTCATGGTGTGCGGTGTCCTTGCTCGGGGTGGCCGCCGGTTTCGGCGGCGCGGATGAACTGTGGGGGGCTAGTCGCGGAGCGAGCCGAGCCAGTTCGACAGCAGGCGGATGCCCGCTTCGCCGGACTTCTCCGGGTGGAACTGGGTCGCCGACAGCGGTCCGTTCTCGACCGCGGCGAGGAAGGGTCCTCCGTGATCGGCCCAGGTCAGGCGGGGCCGCGGGAAGGGCGGCATGACGTCGAGCGTCCACTCCTGCGCTGCGTAGGAATGAACGAAGTAGAAGCGTTCCTCTTCGAGGCCGCGAAACAGTACGGAGTCGGTGTCGGGTGTGATGGTGTTCCAGCCCATGTGCGGCAGCACGGGGGCCTTCAGCTGCGTGACGGTACCCGGCCACTCGCCGAGACCCTCGGTGTCGACGCCGCGTTCGACGCCGTGCTCGAACATGACCTGCATGCCCACGCAGATCCCCAGCACCGGTCGGCCGCCGGCGAGCCGGTGGTCGATGATGTCGTCGCCGCGCACGGCCTTGAGTGCGGCCATCACCGCGCTGAACGCGCCCACGCCGGGCACGACGAGGCCGTCGGCCTCGAGCGCCTGTCGGCGGTCAGCGGTCAGCGTCACCTCCGCCCCGGCCAGCTCGAGCGCCTTCACAGCGGAGTGCACGTTGCCCGTGCCGTAGTCGAACACGACGACGGAGGTCACAGGGCGCCCTTGGTCGACGGGATGCCCGAGACGAGCGGGTCCATCGCCTTGGCCTGGCGGAACGCGCGGGCGAACGCCTTGAATTCCGCTTCGGCGATGTGGTGCGGGTCGCGCCCGCCCAGGACGGTGACGTGCACGGTCAGGGCGGCGTGGAAGCTGATGGCCTCGAAGACGTGCCGCACCATCGACCCGGTGAAGTGCCCGCCGATGAGGTGGAACTCGAAGCCTGCGGGCTCGCCCGTGTGCACGAGGTACGGCCGCCCGGAGATGTCCACGACCGCCTGCACGAGGGCCTCGTCCAGCGGCACGAGGGCGTCACCGTACCGGGAGATGCCGGACTTGTCGCCGAGAGCCTGCTTGATCGCCTGGCCGAGCACGATTCCGATGTCCTCGACGGTGTGGTGCACGTCGATTTCGATGTCGCCGCGCGCACGCACGGTGAGGTCGGTCAGGGAGTGCTTCGCGAACGCCGTCAGCAGGTGGTCGAAGAAGGGCACCGAGGTCTGGATGTCGCCGACCCCGGTCCCGTCGAGGTTGAGGGAGAGTTCGATGCTCGATTCGCTCGTCTCCCGGTGAAGCTGAGCGACGCGGGGCGAGGACGGAGTGGATGAGCTCATACGCCTAGTTTATTCGGCGGCGGGACCGCGGCGTGCCAGAGCGTCAAGGAATGACGTCGTCTCGGCTTCGGTGCCGGCGGTCACGCGAAGGTGGCCGGGGATGCCGACATCCCGGATGAGGATGCCCTCGGCCAGCAGCGCGTCGAAGGTCGCCCGCGGGTCGGCCACTCCCCCGAACAACACGAAGTTGCTGCCGCTGCGGTACGGAGTGAAGCCGAGCCTGGTCAGCTCGGTGACGAGCCGGTCGCGCTGGTCGCGGATGTCCTCCACCATCGCCAGCATCTCGGGGGTGTGCGCCAGGGCGGCGCACGCGGCCGCCTGCGTCAGCGCGGACAGGTGGTACGGGAGGCGCACCAGTCGCAGCGCATCCGTGACGGCCGGATCGGCGGCGAGGTAGCCGACCCGAGCGCCGGCGAAGGCGAAGGCCTTGCTCATCGTGCGGGAGACGAGCAGCCGCTCGCGCCCGGCGAGAAGGGTGAGGGCGCTCGGCGCGCCGACGGGCGCGAACTCCGCGTAGGCCTCGTCGACGACGACGATGCCGTCGGTCGCGTCATACACGGCCGCGATCGTGTCGAGGGAGAGGGGCGTGCCGGTCGGGTTGTTGGGCGAGCAGAGGAACACGAGGTCGGGGGTGGTCTCCCGTACCCACCGGACGGCGGTGGCCGGCGTGAGTTCGTAATCCGGGTCGCGGTCGCCGGCGATCCAGCGCGTGCCGGTTCCGGACGCGAGGATGGAGTACATCGAGTACGTGGGCGCGAAGCCGAGGACCGAACGGCCGGGGCCGCCGAAGGCTTGAAGCACCTGCTGCAGGACCTCGTTGGAGCCGTTGGCCGCCCAGATGTTTTCCCGGGTGAGCCCGTGTCCGAGGTAGCCGGCCAGGCTCTCGCGCAGCTCGGTGAACTCGCGATCGGGGTACCGGTTCACCGTGGACACGGCCCTGGCCAATGCCGCCACGATGTCGCGGGCGACCGGCTCCGGGATGGGGTGCGTGTTCTCGTTGACGTTGAGCGCCACGGGCACGTGCAGCTGGGGCGCACCGTACGGGGTGAGGCCGCGCAGGTCGTCGCGGAGGGGGAGATCACTGAGGTTCGTCACCTGCTCGATCTTAGCCGCGGCCCGCGGACGGACGCCGTGGCTACAGGCCGGCCGGCAGGGCCAGGCGCTGCCCGGACTGCACGCTCTCGGAGGTGAGCTGGTTGAGGCTGACGATCTCCGCGATCAGGTCGCGAGGATCGCTGGTCGGTGCGAGGGACTCGGCCAGCTGCCAGAGGGACTGGCCCGGGTTGATGGTGACGTAGTCGAATTCAACGCTCCCCACGCCGGCCGTGTCGGCTCCCGTGGAATCGCTCGCGCCCTCGGCGGACGCCATGCCGCCGTTGAGGGCGACGACGAGCGCGACGGCGACGAGGGGCAGCGCTGCGAGCGTGGTGAACACGACGCGGCCGCGGCGGGTGAGGCGCAGATGGGTGGACGTGCTGACTGCTGCGTTCATGTCGAACCTCCTGGTTGATAACGCATCCGGCCCTCGGCCGGGAGGACCGGATGCGAACCTATGTTCCGAATGTATCTTCGAATGTTCGAACAATCAAGCACATTTACGGTTGTAACCCGAATGAGACCCGCGACACACTCGAATACATCTTTGTTATCGGGGGTTATGCCGGATACAGTTTCGAGTGTCAGATTGTTCGTTTTGAACTCAACCAGACACCACCGACATTCCTCCGCGAGGGTCATCCCCCCGTCTGCGGACCGGCACGAGGAGCACGAACGTGAGCAAGGACACCGGTTCCCGCGAGAAGGGCGGCACCCGTCGGCGCAAGAGCCTGAGCGAAAAGCAACTCGCCATCCTGGATGTCATCCAGCGCTCGGTCAGCCAGCGCGGCTATCCGCCGAGCATGCGCGAGATCGGCGACGCGGTGGGCCTCTCATCCCTCTCGAGCGTCACGCACCAGCTCAACCAGCTCGAGCTGAGCGGATACCTGCGCCGCGACCCGAACCGTCCCCGCGCCATCGAGGTGCTGATCGAGCTCCCGCAGTCACCCGACGATGTGGCGGCCGGCTCCACGGAGAACTTCCAGTCCGGCCTGCAGGTCGGCGACGCCGTCATGGTGCCGCTGGTCGGCCGCATCGCCGCCGGCGTGCCGATCATGGCCGACCAGATGATCGATGAGATCTTTCCGCTCCCCCGCCAGCTCGTTGGCAAGGGCGAGCTGTTCATGCTCAAGGTGATCGGCGAATCGATGATCGACGCCGCGATCTGCGACGGCGACTGGGTCGTCGTACGCCAGCAGAAGAACGCGGAGAACGGCGAAATCGTCGCGGCGATGCTCGACGGCGAGGCGACGGTCAAGGTCTTCCGCCAGCGCGACGGCCACATCTGGCTGCTCCCGCGCAACACCAACTTCGAACCGATTGTGGGCGACCACGCCGAGATCCTGGGCAAGGTCGTGGCCGTGCTGCGTTCGGTATAAACGACGATCCGGGCGCTGTGCGACGCGCCCGGATCGCCCCGAAGTGGTGCCGCCGTGCGCGCCCGCAGCCCACTCGGCAGCCATAGTCTGGAACGGCGGCGCGCACCGAATGTGGTGAGTGCTTCCCGTTCAGGTGATCCGCTGGAGGCCGATTGCGGGCCGCCCGAAATCGAGGAAGTCCATGCCCGCGCAAACGTCTCGCATCGTGCCCGAGGCGCGGCAAACGCTCACCCCGGAATCCCCCGGTTCCGCCTCCGCCGCATCACAGCCACCGTCACCAGCACCGACGCCGTCGCCGCAGCCGCAGCCGCTGCCGGAGGGCTACCGGCGGTTCTACCTGAGTGTCTCCGTCAAGTTCGCTATCGCCGTCACCTTCGCAGGGCTCTGGACCGGCCTCGCTTTCTGGTTTTCCCTCCCCTGGATAGTTGACCTTTCGCGCGACATCGGGGCGCCGGCCGCCTGGATCATCGTGGCCCTGGTGGCCTACCTGCCCGGCTACGTCGTGGCGTTGATGGCGATGTCCCTCATCCTCGACCGCCAGCCGCCGCGCACCGTCAGCAATCCGACCTCGCCGCTGACGATCATCGTGGCCGCGTGGAACGAAGAGAACGGGATGGCGGAGACAATCCGCTGCATCGGCCAGAGCGACTACGCCGGGGACGTCACCGTCATCCTGGCCGACAACGGCTCGACCGATGCCACCGCCGAAATCGCTGTCCGCGCGGCCGCGGAATTCGGTGTCAGCCTCGCGGTCGCCTACGAGAGCCGCCCCGGCAAGTCCTATGCCCTGAACACGGCGCTCCAGTTGGTGGAGACGCCGTACGTCATCACCGTGGATGCCGACACCCTGCTTCACCGGGAGGCCCTCCGCCGGCTGATCTCCCGGCTCGAATCCGCGCCGGTGGCAACGGTAGCCGTGGCCGGCACGGTGCTCGTGCGCAACTCGCGCACCAACCTGCTCACTCGCATGCAGGAATGGGACTACTTCCTCGGCATCGCCGCCGTGAAACGCATGCAGGGCATGTACCAGGCCACCCTCGTGGCCCAGGGGGCATTCTCCGTCTATAGGACCGAGCAGATGCGGGAGATCGGCGGCTGGCCGGATGCCATCGGCGAAGACATCGTCGTGACCTGGAAGCTGCTCGCACAGGGCGGGCGGGTCATCTTCGAGCCCACGGCCGTCGCCTTCACCGACGCCCCCGCCCGGGTCGCGCACTTCATGCGGCAGCGCGCCCGGTGGGCGAGAGGCATGTTCGAGGGCCTCCGCACCGTCCCGCCCTGGCGCCAGAGCCGACGGCTGGCCGGAATGATCGCCGCCATCGATCTCCTGATCCCGCTGCTGGACATCGGCTACGCCCTGATCTGGCTGCCGGGCCTGGTACTGTTCCTGTTCGGCTACCCGGCGATCGTGTCGGCCTGGGCCCTCACCGTCATCCCGATGACGCTGATCATCTACGGAGCCCTTCGGCGCTACCAGCGCCGCTGGGTGTTCGGTCCGCTGGGACTGGGCGTGCGGCGCAACCTCACCGGTTACCTCGCCTTCCTCGTCCTCTACCAGGTGCTCTGCTCGACGGCTTCCATCGCGGGTTACGCGCAGTTCCTCGCCGGGACCTCCCGCCGCTGGAAGTAGCCTCCCCGCTACTCGTCACCCGCCCTCGCGCCCCGCCCTGCCTCGGCGAACCGTGAGTTCGGCACCTTCGTCGGGCTCGGGAAGGTGCCAAACTCACGGTTCGGCGAGGTGGGTCGCGGCGAGTGGGGTCGCGGGGCTAGGCCGGCTGGCGGGCGCCGAGCTCGGCGCGCACGATCCGGGTCGCCTCGAGCATGTTCCGCAGCGACGCCACGGTCTCCTCGTAGCCGCGGGTCTTCAGCCCGCAGTCCGGGTTGACCCAGAGCTGGCGGGCGGGGATCCCGGCCACGGCAACTTCGAGCAGCTCGGTCAGCTCGGCGACGCTTGGCACGCGCGGCGAGTGGATGTCCCACACGCCCGGTCCGATGCCGTGGTCGAAGCCGTGCGACTGGATGTCGCCGACGACCTCCATCCGCGACCGGGCCGCCTCGATGCTCGTGACGTCGGCGTCCAGGTTGCGGATGGCGTCGATCACCACGCCGAATTCCGAGTAGCAGAGGTGGGTGTGGATCTGGGTCCGGGCGGCCACCCCTGCGGTGGCCAGGCGGAAGGATCCCACCGACCAGTCGAGGTAGGCGGCGTGGTCCTTCTTCTTCAGCGGCAACAGCTCCCGCAGCGCCGGCTCGTCGACCTGCACGACGCCGATCCCGGCGGCCTCGAGGTCGGCGATCTCGTCGCGGAGCGCCAGGGCGACCTGGCGCGCGGTGTCACCGAGCGGCTGGTCGTCGCGCACGAACGACCAGGCGAGGATCGTGACCGGTCCGGTCAGCATGCCCTTGACCGGCTTTGCGGTCAGGCCCTGCGTGTAGCTCGACCACTCGACCGTGATCGCCTTCGGCCGGGACACGTCGCCCCAGAGGATGGACGGGCGCGTACAGCGGCTCCCGTAGGACTGCACCCAGCCGTTTTCGGTGACCGCGAAGCCGTCGAGGTTCTCGGCGAAGTACTGCACCATGTCGTTGCGCTCTGGCTCGCCATGCACGATGACATCGAGGCCAATCTCCTCCTGCAGGTCGACCACGCGGGAGATCTCGGCGCGCATGAGGTCGCGGTACTCGTCGGCCGTGAGGGTCCCCTTGAGGAACTGGGCGCGGGCGCGGCGGATCTCCCCGGTCTGCGGGAAGGAGCCGATCGTCGTCGTGGGCAGCAGCGGCAGGCCCAGCGCCTTGTCCTGCTCGGCCAGGCGGATGGCGTAGTCGCCGCGGGAGAAGTCGGCCTCGGTCAGCGCCTCGGCGCGCGAGCGCACGGCACCGTCGCGCACGCCGGGGGCGGTTCGACGGGCCTCGAGGGCCGCCGTGGCGGCGTCCAGGACGGGCTGGATGGCGGCCCGGCCGTCGGCCAGGCCGAGGGCGAGGGCGGCAACCTGGCCGACCTTCTGGTCGGCGAAGGCGAGCCAGCCCTTCAGGTCTGCGCCGAGGGATGACTCGTCCTCGACGTCATGCGGAACGTGCAGCAGCGAGGTGGACGTGGACACCGCGACGTTCGGCGACAGGTCCAGGAGGCGTGCCGCGGCGTCGAAGGCACCGGCGAGGTCGCCGCGCCAGATGTTGTGGCCGTCGATGACCCCGGCGACGAGGGTCTTCTCGGACAGTCCGGGGACGGCGGCGGGGATGCTGCCGCGCACGAGGTCCAGGCCGATCGCCTCGACCGGGCTTCCCGCGAGGACCGGGAGCGCGTCGTCGAGGCTGCCATACGGCGCGGCGACGAAGATCGCCGGGCGCTCGGCCAGGCGGCCGAGGGTCGCGTAGGCGAACTCGACGGCGCCGAGGACCTCGGCCCGGGGCGTCTCGATGCTCTCGCTGACGAGGGCCGGCTCGTCCAGCTGCACCCAGTCGGCGCCGGCCGCGGCGAGCCTGGACACGAGCGCCGCGTAGACGGGAAGCAGGTCGCCCAGCCGGTCGAGCGGCTGGAAGTCCGCGGGGGCGCCGTCGCTGGGCTTGCTGAGCAGCAGGAACGTCACCGGGCCGACGATGACCGGGCGGGTCAGGAATCCGGCGGCCCTGGCCTCCTCGAATTCGCGCACGATGCGGTCGCTCGCCAGACGGAAATCCGTCTCCGGGCCGATCTCGGGAACGAGGTAGTGGTAGTTCGAGTCGAACCACTTGGTCATTTCGAGCGGGGCGTGCTCGCCCTCGCCGCGGGCCAGGGTGAAGTACCCGGCCAGGTCGATCCGTCCGTCGGCGTCGACGAGGCCGGCGAACCGTGTCGGCACGGCGCCCACCGTGCAGAGGGCATCCAGCACCTGGTCGTAGTAGGAAAAGCTCTCCGGGATGGACGAGTCGGCGCGGGCCAGGCCCAGGCCGGCGAGGCGTTCCCTGGTGGACTGGCGGAGCCCTGCTGCGGTCGCCTCGAGGTCGTCGGCGCTGAGCGAGCCGGCCCAGAAGGCCTCGACCGCCTTCTTCAGTTCTCGCCGGCGCCCGATGCGCGGGTAGCCGAGGATGGTGCCGGTGGGGAATGCGGGCGTGTTCGTCATGCTGACTCCTTGACGGGGTGGGTGTGTCCGGTGGATGTGGGTCGGTGGGCCGTACGTTGCGCGGCCTTGATCTGGGTGGCCGCGTGCGGGGAGGAGGCGGGGAGCGCCCCGCACCCCTCGAGCACGGCCAGCACGGTTTCGTGCTGGTTGAAGGCGTAGAGGTGCAGGCCGGGGGCGCCGCCGGCGATCAGTTCCCTGGCGAGTCCCACGGCGTGGGTGATCCCGATTTCGCGCTGGCCCTGTTCGGTGGGCTCGACCTGCAGCTGGATCGACAGGTCGGCCGGCTCCTCCTCGCCGGACAGTTCCAGGATGCGCCGGAGCCGGTTGGGGCTGGTGACGGGCATGATTCCTGGCAGGATGGGGAACTCGACACCGGCCTCGCGGGCACGGTGGATGAAGCTGAGGTAGTGGTCGGCGTGGAAGAACAACTGGGTGATCGCGAGGTTGGCCCCGGCGGCCTGCTTGGCCAGCAGGGTGTCGATGTCCTGGGACGTCGACCGGGATCGCGGGTGGCCGTTGGGGAACGCGGCCACGGCGATCCGTACCTTCTCCCGTTCGGTCTTGACGGCGCGGGCGCCGGGCAGGCCGGGGATGACGGTTTCGCGATAGGGCACCCGTTCGGCCTGCACCCGGTGGATCAGCTGCACGAGTTCGGCGGCACTGCCGAGGTCGCCGAGGAAGGTCTCCCCTTCGTCGACACCCTGCGGTGGGTCGCCGCGCAGGGCGAGAAAGCTCCGCACGCCGGCGTCGAGGAACTCCCGGATCAGCCGACTCGCCTCGGCGGCCGAGGAGCCCACGCAGGTCAGGTGGGCCATCGGGTCGACCCCGGTGGCGTCCAGGATGTAGCGGAGCACGTCGAGCGAGGAGGTGCGCGAGGAGCCGTTCGCCCCGTACGTGACCGAGATGAAGTCGGGCCCGGCCGCGGCGAGACGGTCGATCGTGTGGGTGAGCGCGGTCGAGGCGGCCTCGGACTTGGGCGGGTACAGCTCGAACGAGAACGGAATGCGCCGGCCGCGCGTTCGCGTCGTCGTCGTCTCGGTCATTGTTCCCTCATTCGGCAGAAGCACGGTAGTAACGAGCACTGAAATGGCCGGGCGGCCGCGGACCGCCAGGCAGGCCTGGCGGGTGCTCGCGGGCGGGTGCCGGGCTCGGCTGTCGCTCCATGCCGGCCGGGGAAGAACCCGGCGGCAACGATTGAAACACTCTAACAACGCCTCACGGGTCGTCGCTTGAGTGTGACTGTATGTTTCGCGTCGGGGCCCCGGCCGGCTGGTTCAGCCGGCGGAGTGATTCAGCTCCGGGCTGCGGGGACGCTGAGGAACGGCGTGAACTGAGCCTGGATCTCCGGCGTGACGAGGGCCTTGACCTGGCTTCCGGTCTCGGCGTACACGGTGGAGAGCACGCGGCCCTGGTCGTGCAACAGGGCGATGAGGTCGCCGCGCTCGTAGGGAATCAGCAGGTCGAGTTCGATCTGCGGGCTCGGCAGGATCTCGGCGATCGCGGCCAGGAGCTCCTCGATGCCCTCGCCGCTGTGTGCCGAGACGAAGATCGCGCGAGGCTGGAGGCCGCGCAGCACCAGGCGGTCGTCGTCGGCAATGAGATCGCTCTTGTTGAAGACGACGAGTTCCGGGATGTCCCGGGCGCCGACCTCGCCGATCACGTCGCGAACCGTGGCGAGCTGGCTGACCGGGTCGGGGTGGGAGGCGTCGACGACGTGAACGATGACGTCGGCGTCGGCGACCTCTTCGAGCGTGGAGCGGAAGGCCTCGACGAGCTGGTGCGGCAGGTTGCGCACGAAGCCGACGGTGTCGGTCAGCGTGTACAGCCGGCCGTCGGCGGTGGTGGACTTGCGCACGGTGGCGTCGAGGGTGGCGAACAGCGAGTTGTCGACGAGCACGCCGGCGCGGGTGATCCGGTTGAGCAGGCTCGACTTGCCGGCGTTGGTGTAGCCGACGATGGCGACCGAGGGCACGGCGTTGCGCTTGCGGTTTGCCCGCTTCGCTTCGCGGGCCGGTTTCATTTCGAGGATCTGCTTGCGCAGCCTGGACATGCGCGTGTGGATGCGCCGGCGGTCCAGCTCGATCTTCGTTTCACCGGGTCCACGGGAGCCCATGCCGGCCCCGGCCCCACCCACCTGGCCGCCGGCCTGGCGGGACATGGAGTCACCCCACCCGCGCAGTCGCGGCAGGAGGTATTCGAGCTGGGCTAGTTCGACCTGGGCCTTGCCCTCGCGGCTCTTCGCGTGCTGGCTGAAGATGTCGAGGATGACGGCGGTGCGGTCGATGACCTTGACCTTGACGACATCCTCGAGCGCGCGCCGCTGACTCGGGGCCAGTTCGGTGTCGGCGATGACGGTGTCCGCGCCCATGGCCTGCACGATCCCGGCCAGTTCCTCCGCCTTGCCCTTGCCGAGGTAGGTGCTGGCGTCGGGCTTGGCCCGGCGCTGCATCAGACCGTCGAGCACGGTCGCGCCGGCGGTTTCGGCCAGCGCCGCGAGCTCCCGCATCGAGTTCTCGGCGTCCGCGACGGTGCCCTGGGTGTACAGGCCGATCAGGACGACGTTCTCCAGGCGCAACTGGCGGTATTCAACCTCGGTGACGTCTTCAAGCTCGGTGGAGAGGCTGGGCACGCGGCGGAGCGCGTTGCGGTCTTCCCGGTCCTGCTGCTCGCCGTCATGCTCGCCGGTGGAGGTTTCTCCCTGCAGCGCCTGCGCGGAGCCGCTCCGGAAGAGGGCATAGCCGGAGGCCCGGGTCTCGGCACTGGCAAGCACCCGCGCTACTACGTCGTCGCTCTGCGGCACTTCTGGTTCAGTCATCCCTTTAACCCTAGTTCCTCCATAAGCGATACGTTCTCTTCTATGGCACCAGAGCATTACTTTTCCGCAACGCCCGACAGCGCGCTGAAACTGCGAAAGGTGACGGTGGAACTGGCCGGGCACCCGTACGAGGTCACCACGGCGAACGCTGTCTTCAGCCCCGACCACATCGATACCGGCACCCAGGTCCTGCTGGCGAACACGCCGACGCCGCCGCCCGGGGGAAACTTCCTCGACCTCGGCTGCGGCTGGGGCCCGATTGCCCTGCACCTGGCCCTGAGCTCCCCGCACGCCAGCGTGTGGGCTGTGGACGTGAACGAGCGGGCGCTGGAGCTGGTTCGGATGAACGCGGCCGCGCTCGGCCTGACGAACGTGAAGGCCGTGCTGCCCGCCGATGTTCCGGCCGACGTGATGTTCCGCTCGATCTGGTCCAACCCGCCGATCCGGGTGGGCAAGAGCGAACTCCACGCGCTGCTGCGGGCCTGGCTTCCCCGCCTTGAAACCGACGCGGATGCCTGGCTCGTCGTGCAGCGCAACCTCGGTTCTGATTCGCTCCACCGCTGGCTCGAGGGCGACCTGCCCGCCGAGTACACCGTTGCCCGGACCGCGACCAGCAAGGGTTTCCGGGTGCTGCAGGTGAAGCGGCGCGAGCCGGCGCCCGGCGCCGGCGCTTAACCCGCCGCCGTCTGCCGTCGACAATCGCCGTTTCCGCCGAGAGTCGCCGTTTCCGCCGAGAGTCGCCGTTCTACCGGCGATTCTCGGCACAAACGGCGACTCTCACTTCGCTGGACCCCAACAGTCGCTTAGCCGAGGCTGAAGACCCCGTCGAAGACGAGTACGGCAGGCCCGGAGAGGGACGCGTGCTCGCCGTCCTCGGCCGGGAACATCCGCACGCCGAGCACGCCGCCGGGCACCTCGACGCGCCATTGGTTGGGGGCGCCGGCGCCGGCCCAGTGCCGGGTGGCCAGCGCGGCGGCCACGGCACCGGTGCCGCAGGAGAGCGTCTCCCCGCTGCCGCGCTCGTGCACGCGCATCCGGATCCGGCCGACACCGTCGACGACGAGCGGGTCGTGCGGGACGACGAACTCGACGTTGGTGCCGCCGACCGGTTCCGGGTCGAGTTGCGGGATGTAGCCGAGGTCGGCCGCCTCGAGTTCGTCGAAGTCGGCGAGGGCGACCACGACGTGCGGGTTGCCGACGTTGATGCCGAGGCCCGGGCGGGCCACGGCCAGGTTCTTCGCGCGCACGAGGGGTTCGCCCCCGGCGAGCCTCCAACGCCCGAGGTCGACCTGGAAACCCGACTGGTTCCGCTGCAGGTCGCGCACTCCCCCGCGCGTTCCGATGGCGAGGGTCTCGCCGGGGGCCAGCTGTGCGAGCCCCTGCTCGACGAGATAGAGCGCGTAGACCCGGATGCCGTTGCCGCACATCTCCGACACCGTTCCGTCCGCGTTCCAGTAGTCCATGAACCATTCGGCCTGGTCGTCTTCGGCCAGCGCGGCGGCGCCGTCGGGGAGGCTACGCGACCGGACCGCGCGGATGATGCCATCGCCGCCGATGCCGAACTGGCGGTCGCAGACGGCGCGGATCTGCTCCGGGGTGAGCTCGATCAGCCCGTCCGGGTCGGCGAAGAGAACGAAGTCGTTGCCAGTGCCCTGGCCCTTGGTGAAGTTGAGATCGATGCCCATCAGGCCAGTTTAGGCGGCCCGGTTCAGGGGCGACTTCAGGTGGCCGGGTCCACGCGGCCCAGCGCCTGCTCCGACCGGTCGGCGGCCCGCGCGTCGATCCAGTGGGTGTGCGGGTCGCGCTTGAACCAGCTCACCTGCCTCCTCGCGTAGCGGCGGGTGAACTGCTGCGTGGTCTCGATGGCTTCCCCGCGGGTGAGGGTGCCGTGCAGCTGGCCGAGGGCCTGGGCGTAGCCGATGGCGCGGCTGGCCGTCACGCCCGTCTCGATTCCGCACGGGATGAGCCTTTCCGCCTCCTCGACGAGCCCGTCGGCCCACATGGTTTCGACGCGTGCGTCCAGGCGCTGGGTGAGTTCCTCACGCGGCATCCGCAGACCCACGGTGACCGCCGGCCGCCAGTAGACCGCTTCGCCGGGCAGGGCGGCGCGATGCGGCGCCCCAGTGAGTTCAACCACTTCGAGGGCTCGCACGATTCGGCGGCCGTTGCTCGGGCCGATCCTGGCCGCGGCCTCCGGATCGACGGCCTTCAGCCTGCCGTACAGGGTGCCGGGCCCCTGCTCGGCCAGCTCCCCCTCGAGCCGGGCCCGGAGAGCGGGGTCGGTGCCGGGAAACTGGAAGTCGTATACGACGGAGGAGATGTAGAGCCCGGAGCCGCCGACGAGGATCGGCACGGCGCCGCGCGCGGAGATCTCGTCGATGGCCGCCCGGGCATCCCGCTGGTAGTTGGCTACCGTGGCTTCGTCGGTGACGGCGAGCACGTCGAGCAGGTGGTGCGGGATGCCGCGCCGCTCGGCCACCGGAAGCTTCGCCGTGCCGATGTCCATGCCTCGGTAGAGCTGCATGGCGTCGGCGTTGACGATCTCCGCGGGCTGTCCGCGGGCGGCAAGGCGCTCGGCCAGGTCGAGTGACAGCTCGGATTTGCCGGTGCCGGTCGGCCCGACGATGACGACGAGCACGGGCGTCAGCGCTCTCCGTCGGTGACGTCGTAGATCGGAATGGTGGCGGAGCCGCTGCCCGGTCGCAGGGTCGGCAGTCCGAGCGACACCGGCCCGGCGGCACTGTCCGCGCCATGCGACGCCGGCACCCCGCAGGATTCGGCCTCGAGCCGGTCCCACGCGTCCCCGGCGATGGTGCGGCGGATGCGGAGCGGGGCGGAGTCGGCGGAGTCGGCGATCAGGTGGAACGGGAACGCCTCGGTGACCGTGACGGTGACCATGTCTCCAGGCCGGGGGCGGGGCGATCCGTCGGGCAGGTTGAAGTGCACGAGCCGGCTGTCCGGCGCGCGCCCGCTGAGCCGGTGGGTGTCGGCGTCCTTGCGTCCCTCGCCGTTGGCGACGAGGAGCTCGACCTCGCGGCCGACGACCTTCTGGTTCTCCTCCCAGGAGATGCGTTCCTGCAGGGCGGCGAGGCGTTCGTAGCGTTCCTGCACGACGGCCTTCGGGACCTGGTCGGCCATGGTCGCCGCGGGCGTGCCGGGGCGGATCGAGTACTGGAAGGTGAAGGCGGTCGCGAAGCGCGCCGACTCAACGACGCGGAGGGTCTCCTGGAAATCCTCCTCGGTCTCGCCGGGGAAGCCGACGATGATGTCGGTACTGATCGCCGCGCCGGGCATCTGCGCCCGCACCCGGTCGAGGATGCCGAGGAACTTCGTGGAGCGGTAGGAGCGGCGCATGGCTTTGAGGACGCGGTCGGAGCCGGACTGCAGCGGCATATGCAACTGGGGCATCACCGCGGGGGTCTCGGCCATGGCGTCGATGACGTCGTCGGTGAAGGCCGCCGGATGCGGGCTGGTGAAACGGATGCGCTCCAGCCCCTCGATCCGGCCGGCCGCACGCAGCAGCTTGCCGAATGCGAGCCGGTCGCCGAATTCGACGCCGTAGGAGTTGACGTTCTGGCCGAGGAGGGTGACCTCGATGGCGCCGTCGTCGACGAGGGCCTGGATCTCCGCGAGGACCTCCCCCGGACGGCGGTCCTTCTCCTTGCCGCGCAGCGCCGGGACGATGCAGAACGTGCAGGTGTTGTTGCAGCCGACCGAGATGGACACCCAGCCGCTGTAGCTGGAGTCCCGCTTCGTGGGCAGGGTCGACGGGAACGTCTCGAGGGACTCGAGGATCTCCAGCTGGGCCTCCCCGTTGTGCCGGGCACGCTCGAGCAGGCTGGGCAGGGCACCCATGTTGTGGGTGCCGAAGACGACGTCCACCCAGGGCGCCTTCGCCAGGATGGTGTCTTTGTCCTTCTGGGCCAGGCAGCCGCCGACGGCGATCTGCATGCCTTCGTGGCGGCGCTTGACGGACGCGAGGTGGCCGAGGTTGCCGTACAGCTTGTTGTCTGCGTTCTCCCGAACGGCGCAGGTATTGAGCACGACGATGTCCGCTTCGACGCCGTTCGCGGGAACGTAGCCGGCCGCCTCGAGGGAGCCGCTGAGCCGCTCAGAGTCGTGCACGTTCATCTGGCAGCCGAAGGTGCGCACCTCATAGCTGCGCGCGCGGCCATCCGCATCGATGGCGGCCTCGGACGGGGCGATCACGGTCGGCCCGGTGGAGGGCGTCGTGGCACGGGCGGGTGTTGCGGTCATGCTGGTCATAGTGGGTCTAGTTTACGTTTGCGGGGCGGATGCCGCGCGCCAGCCGGATCCGGCACTCTCCGGCCCGTCAGCCCGTCGGCCCATCGGCCCGTCGGCCCGGGGGCCTAGCGGAACCGTACGGTCGTGGGTCTGCCGACGGACCGGGACGCCAGCGCCGCCTTCACGGCCAGCCGCACGGCGCCGGAGCTGTAGCCCTTGCGCATGAGGAAGCCGGTGAGCCGGCGGTCGATTGTCTGCTCGTCGAATCGTTCGAGCTGCCCGACCCGCTTGATGGCCATCTCGATCGCCCGCTCGGCCTCATCGTCCGGCAGCTCTTCGAGCTTTTCCAGGATCAGGTTGGCGTCGAGGCCCCGGCGGCGCATCTCCGTCTGCACCCCGGCTCGACCGAGGCCCTTGCGTTCGTGGTGGCTGTGGATGATCTGCTCGGCGAGTTTCTCCTCGTCGATGTAGTGGAGTTCCGCGAAACGCTCGATGATCTCCTCGGCCTCGTTCTGGTCGATGTCGGTCGTGCGAAGAACCGTGCGCGCCTCGGAGATGGACAGCGACCGTCCCCGCAGCCGGTGCAGCAGCACCTTCTCGGCCCGTTCGCGCTCCGCGCTCGCATCGTCGTGCGCGGCCTGCTCGGCGGCCGGGTCTTCCGGCGGGACGACCCCGGGGAGGTAGGTCACGGGCGCCATCGTGCTGTCCTGCGCCGCGTCCTGCGCTGAATCTGATGCTTCGAAGTGAACCACGCCCGTGACCTGCCTCTCGTGCTGAATCGTTCGGTGCCGTGCCGTGCCGTGCCGTGCAGTGGCCGGGGCCGTGCAGCGCCGTGGGCCGGGGCTAGGCGCCCTTGCGGGCGCTGAGCTTCGTCTGGATGGACTCGACCTTGGCGCCGCCCTCGGCGGCTGCGGCTGCCGTGGCGGCGTCCTTGGCGGCCTTGGCTGCGGCGATGCCCTCCGGGCCGACACCGAGCTTGATGAGGATCTTCTTCTCGATGTCGTTGGCCATGTCCGGGTTCTTGAGCAGGAAGTTGCGCGAGTTCTCCTTGCCCTGGCCGAGCTGGTCTCCGTCGTAGGTGTACCAGGCGCCGGACTTCTTGACGATGCCCTGGTCCACTCCGAAGTCGATCAGGCTGCCCTCTCGGGAGATGCCGACCCCGTAGATGATGTCGAATTCGGCCTGCTTGAAGGGCGGGGCCATCTTGTTCTTGACGACCTTGACCCTCGTGCGGTTACCGACGGCCTCGGTGCCGTCCTTCAGGGTTTCGATCCGGCGGATGTCGAGGCGCACCGAGGCGTAGAACTTGAGCGCCTTGCCGCCGGCGGTGGTTTCCGGGCTGCCGAAGAACACGCCGATCTTCTCGCGCAACTGGTTGATGAAGATCATGGTGGTGTTGGTCTGGCTGAGCCCACCGGTGAGCTTGCGCAGGGCCTGGGACATCAGCCGAGCCTGGAGGCCGACGTGCGAGTCTCCCATTTCGCCCTCGATCTCGGCGCGAGGCACGAGCGCCGCGACGGAGTCGATGACGATCAGGTCGATCGACCCGCTGCGGACGAGCATGTCCGCGATCTCGAGGGCCTGCTCGCCCGTGTCGGGCTGGGAGACGAGGAGCGCGTCGATGTCGACGCCGAGCTTCCTGGCGTACTCCGGGTCGAGCGCGTGTTCGGCGTCGATGAAAGCCGCGATACCGCCGCCCTTCTGGGCGTTGGCGATGGCGTGGAGGGTGAGTGTGGTCTTACCGGACGATTCAGGACCGTAGATCTCGACGATGCGGCCGCGGGGCAGGCCGCCTATGCCGAGCGCGACGTCCAGGGCGATCGACCCCGTGGAGATGGTTTCGACGGGCGCGCGCTCGTCACTGCCCAGACGCATGACGGAGCCCTTGCCGAACTGGCGGTCGATCTGGGCGAGTGCCGCTTCCAGGGCCTTCTCGCGATCTGCTGCTGATGCCATTGTCGTTCTCCTTCGGTCATGCGTTGTGGCGCCTATAGGCTGTCGTTCGGCTCACCGGGAAGACCCCGATTGCGCCCTGTCGACAAGGCTTGTGCGGTCTGTCGTTGACGAAATCGACTGTACGCCGGGCCCCCGACATTGGTCGGTGATCGCGGCGGAAGTGGATAAGCCGTCTTCGACTTCTGCTGTTGAGGAGCCTAGCAATATCCGAACAGGTATTCGATGAACCTGCGACCCGCGGCGTGGCGCGTCACGCCCGCACTCGGTCACCCGGACGGTGAACCAGGGTCATCCGCCGCGTCGTCGGCGCGCGCACTCGCCGCTCGCCGTCCTCGCATCCGCCGCAGCACAAGCCAGACAACGACCCCGGCAATGGCCGCATAGAGCACGTAGTTGAGGTACAGGGCGTACTGGGCCACCAGCTCGTACTGCGTGCCCAGGGCGGCGCCCAGGAGGATCAGGAGGGTGTTCCAGATTCCGCTTCCCGCGATCGTGAAGATGCTGAACGAGGTGAGATTCATCCTTTCGGCGCCGGCCGGCAATGAGACCAGGCTTCTGATCCCCGGCACGAGACGACCAAAAAAGACGGCCGATCGACCGTGCCGGCCGAACCAGCGGGCAGCCCTGTCCCAGTCGTCACGATCAACGAGGGGAAGTTTCGCCAGCCAGCGAATGGAGCGCTCGAGCCCGAGGCGCGCCCCGAGTCCGTACAGCAGCAGGGCGCCGAGATAAGCGCCCAGCGTGCTCGTGACGACCAGGAGGGCGCCGCTCAGCTCGCCCTGCTGGGCCAGGAAGCCCGCCAGGGGAAGAACGACCTCACTCGGGATGGGCGGAAAGACCGTTTCGGCCAGGGTGAACAGGCCCACTCCCCACTCGCCCAGTCGCTCAACAAGGCGAACCGCAATCCCGACGAGCCCCGGGAGGTCGCCGAAGGGCGCTATGGCGTCGTCAACCCCGGTGAACGCGTCTGCCCAGGGCGGCACCTCGTCCCGCTGAGGTCTACTTGTGCGGGGCGGGCAGCCCCGCGCCGTACCAGCGGCTCTTGGGCACATCCGTTTCGACGCAGAGCGCGAGCCAGACATCGCGGGCGGGCGTGCCACCGGCGAGGGCCTGGTCGGCCGTGCGACCGCCCAGGGGGGTCAGCACCAGGTCTCGGGTGAGCACCCGGCCGTAGGCGTCGCCGAACTCGTCTTTCAGGGCCTGGCGGAACTCACTCAGTCGCACAACTCGCCCAGCGCCGGTCGCTCTAGCGGGCCATGATGGTGGAGTCGAAGGTCGAAACGAATTCGTCGGGGATGGTGTCCGGGAACGGTTCGAGGCCTTCGATCACGGCGAGGCGATCGCCGACTTCACGCATGATGACCGAGATCGGGGTGTCAAGCGCGTCTGCTACGGAAGCGAGAATCTCAGAAGAAGCTTCCTTCTGACCACGCTCGACTTCGCTGAGATACCCCAGGGCCACGCTGGCCTTGCTGGCTACCTGGCGAAGGGTCCGACCTTTTTGCAGGCGGAAGTCCCTGAGTACATCGCCGATTTCCTGACGTACAAGAATCATCGGAACCTCCTTCTCATGCAACTGTGCTCACTGTGCCCATCACGATCGGGTTCGTGGTGGCGGATGGCCTACGTTACCGCAACCGTCCGACACTCCCAGAGTACCCTCGGTCACTGGACTTTCCTTGTGAATGTCCTGCCGTGGCCTCGGGAATCTTGTGACTGTAACCACGCCCTCCGCGGAACTATTCCGACGGGTCCCGGCCGAGTAGTTCACGCACGGCCTGGACGGCGCGCACGACGGCCTGCGCGCGAACCGCGTCGCGGTCGCCGGCGAGACGAAGCGGGATCACCCAGGACCCGGAGCCCTGCGACAGGCCGATGTACACCGTGCCCGGCGCGTGCCCCTCCGTGGCATCCGGGCCGGCCACCCCGGTCGTAGAAACGCCAATGTCGGCCCGCTCACCGCCGACGGCGAGGTGCGTGCGCACACCGATCGCCATCTGCATGGCCACATCGGGGTGCACGGGTCCGTGCACGTTGAGGATGCTGCTGTCCACCGCGAGGAGGCGGTGCTTGAGTTCGGTCTGGTAGGCCACCACTCCCCCATTGACGACGACGGATGCGCCGGGGATGCGAACGAGTTCGGCCACCAGCAGGCCGCCGGTGAGCGACTCCGCCACCGCGATGGTGAGGTGCCGGGCCGTGAGCTCCGCAATCAGGAGGGCCGCGGCATCGGCGCTGTCGGCATCCCGGGCCTGCGGGGAGGCGGGGCCGGCGGCCGGGAGGTCAGGCATGGCGGCGCTTCCGGCGCTCGCGCCAGCCGGCCGCGAGGTAGTCGACGCCGGTCACGACGGTGAGGATGAGGGCGAGCGCCATGGCGGTCCAGTTGACCCAGTACACCCACTCGCCCACGACCAGCCAGAGCGGGAGCAGCGCGAGCGAAATCGCGACGGCTTGCGTGACGGTCTTGAGCTTCCCGCCGCGGGAGGCAGGGATGACGTGGTCGCGGAGCATGACGAACCGGAACACGGTGATGCCGATCTCGCGCACCAGGATCACGATCGTGACCCACCACCACAGCTCTCCGAGGATGGACAGGCAGACGAGCGCCCCGCCGGTGAGCACCTTGTCCGCGATCGGGTCCAGCAGCTTGCCGAGGTCGGTGACGAGGTTGCGGCGACGGGCGATGGCACCATCGATGCCGTCGGTCGCGATCGCGACGATGAAGACCACGGCAGCGGCCCAGCGCAGCGAGCCGTGCTGACCGGCGTCGGCCAGGAGCATCCAGAAGAACACGGGGGCCATCAGGATGCGAATGACCGTGATCACGTTAGGCAGGTTCCAATTGCTCGGCGTGGCGGAAGGATCGGTGTTCGGCGTTGCCATCGGTTCAATCCCTGTCGGTCAGTTGCCAGGCGTCTTCGTCGGAGGAGGCGTCCTCTTCAGGATAGTCTTCGGTCATTTTCGCGACCGGGTCGTCGGCGTAGCGCGGATCCGGGGCGGCATTGGCCGGCGGGTACGCGGCCGCGCGCTGCTCCGCGGCGTGGTGCTCCGCGTCCGATCCGCGCAGCTTGGCGAGCACGCTCGGCAGCTGCTCGGCGCTGACGAGCACGTCGCGCGCCTTCGACCCCTCCGAGGGACCGACGATCTCCCGCGACTCGAGCAGGTCCATCAAGCGGCCGGCCTTGGCGAAGCCCACGCGCAGCTTGCGCTGGAGCATCGAGGTCGACCCGAACTGCGTGGACACCACGAGCTCGGCGGCCGCGAGCAGCACCTCGAGGTCGTCGCCGATGTCGGAGTCGATCTCCTTGCGGGGGGCCTCCATGGCGACATCCGGCCGGTAGTCGGGGCGCGCCTGGCGGGTCACGTGCTTGACGACCTTCTCGATCTCGGCCTCGTTGACCCAGGCGCCCTGCACCCGGATCGCCTTGGAGGCGCCCATCGGCAGGAACAGGGCGTCTCCCTGGCCGATGAGCTTGTCGGCGCCGGGCTGGTCGAGGATGACGCGGGAGTCGGTGACGCTGGTCACGGCGAAGGCGAGGCGCGAGGGCACATTGGCCTTGATCAGGCCGGTGACGACGTCGACGCTGGGGCGCTGGGTGGCGAGCACCAGGTGGATTCCGGATGCGCGCGCGAGCTGGGTGATCCGCACGATCGAGTCTTCGACGTCGCGCGGGGCCACCATCATGAGGTCGGCGAGCTCGTCGACGACCACGAGCAGGTACGGGTAGGGCTTGAGCGTGCGGGCGCTGCCCGCCGGCAGCACGATCTCGTTGCCCACGACGGCCTTGTTGAAGTCGTCGATGTGACGGAAGCCGAAGCTGGCCAGGTCGTCGTAGCGCATGTCCATTTCTTTGACGACCCACTGCAGGGCCTCGGCGGCCTTTTTCGCGTTCGTGATGATGGGCGTGATCAGGTGCGGGACGCCGGCGTACGCGGCGAGCTCGACCCGCTTCGGGTCGATCAGCACCATCCGCACCTCGCTGGGCTTGGCGCGCATGAGCAGGCTGGTGATCATCGAGTTCACGAAGCTGGACTTGCCGGAGCCGGTCGAGCCGGCGACGAGGAGGTGGGGCATCTTGGCGAGGTTGGCGATGACGAAGCCGCCGCCGACGTCCTTGCCGACGCCGATGGTCATCGGGTGGGTGCTGTTCGTGGCCGTCGCCGAGCGCAGCACATCGCCCAGGGTGACGATTTCGCGGTCGGTGTTCGGGATTTCGATGCCGATGGCGCTCTTGCCCGGGATGGGCGAGAGGATGCGCACCTCGTTCGAGGCGACGGCGTAGGAGAGGTTCTTGCTCAGGGCGGTGACCCGTTCCACCTTGACGCCGGGGCCGAGTTCGATCTCGTACTGCGTCACGGTCGGGCCGCGGGAGAACCCGGTGACCTTTGCGTCGACCTGGAACTGGCGCAGCACCTCGGTGATCGACCGGACGATGTCGTCGTTGGCGGCGGACCTGGCCTTGGCCGGGGGCCCGGCGATCAGGGTCATCGCCGACGGCAGCACGTAGGGGACGGTCGGCTGCGGCGCGGTGGGCGCGGTCGCCTCGGCGGGCGGAGCGGCCAGGGCCGCCTCCAGTTCCTCGAAGCCGGGCAGCACCTCGGTCAGGCCCGTCGGGTCGTCGGCGTGGAGGCCGATCGCGGACGCGTGCGGCTCGACCTCGCCGGTGAAGCGCTTGACCGCGTCCTCGGCCCGCACCAGGTCTTCGAGCACCTCGGTGCCGTAGTGGTCGCTGCGCGGGTCGGCCGGGGTCTCCGCCGGCTCGAGGGCGGTGGCGAAGCCCCCGGTTCCGTCGCCGCCGAGCAGGTCCCTGAGCGGGTCCACGGTGCCGGAGTCGGCGTCCCGGGCCTTGCCTCGCGCGTCGACGCTGATCGGCCCGTCGAAGTCGGGGTCTTCCTCGCGCTTGCTGTTGTTGCGCCTCCACCAGGGCAGCGCGCTGTTGTCGCCGCCGGTGTTGTCGCCGTCGACACCGTCGAGTTCGACCTGCGCGGTCTTCCCGGCCTTGGCGTCCCGGGTGGCCTGGCGTTCCTCTGCGTCCGGCAGCTGCGCGCCGAAGAGCCAGGCGTACAGTTCGCGCAGCCGTTCCGGCAGCTTGTTCGGCGGCGTCCTGGTGATGATGAAGAGGCTGAGGATGAGCAGCAGGATGACGATGATCGTCGCGCCGATCGAGGTGGTGAGAAAGGTGAGTGGGGCCGCGATCATCCAGCCGATCACGCCTCCGGCCAGGGCGAGCCGCTCCATGCCCTCGCTGGGTGCCGGCATCCCGCCAAAGATGTGGGAGAGCCCGGACACCGAGACCAGCAGGACGGACAGGCCGATGCCGACGCGGCCGTTGTCGTGGATCGAACTGGGCTTGCGGAACAGCCAGATTGCGAACAGCAGCATGATCACGGGCAGCGCGAAGGCGACCCGCCCGAACAGCCCGCCGAAGGTCCAGGCGTCGAGGGTCCTGGCGACGGGGCTGTTGATCAGGAACCACTCGATCACGGCACCGACGATCGAGAGCAGCACGAGGAAGAACGGCAGTCCGTCGCGGCGCTCCTCTTTGGACAGCTGCTCGGGGCCGAGGGCGCGGGCGGCGCCGCCGGTCACGTGGGCGAGCGCCATCCAGATGCGCACGGGCAGGGCCGGCTTCGGTTCGAACTTCACGGTCTTCTGGGTCGCCGTCCTGGCGACGGGCTTCCGCGCCGGGGTGCCGCGTGCGGGCGTGGTGCGCGCGCGACCGGTCGACTTAGTGCTCGTAGCCATGGAATCTAAGGTACCGCCGCCCGCGCCGTTGTTCGGCAGCCCACGCCCACCCGTCACGGCTTGCTGCCCATCCATCGCCCGCTGAATTGCGGACAAAGTACCTTCCCGGGCTCGACGAAGGTACTTTTTCCGCAAGTCAACCCGGGAGGCGGGCGGGAGGGGCGCGGGTCAGGCCTCGATGACGAGGGGCACGATCATCGGGCGGCGGCGGAACGACACGTTCACCCAGCGGCCGACTACCCGGCGCACGGCCTGTTGCAGCGCGTACGGGTCCCGCACTCCGCTGTGGGCGGCCTCGGCGAGGGCCGCCACGATTTTCGGCTTGACCGCGTCGAAGACGGCGTCATCCTCGGCGAACCCTTTCGCGTGGATCTCCGGCCCGACGATGACCTTCCCGGTGTTGGCGTCGACGACGATGATGATCGAGATGAACCCCTCCTCGGCCAGCGTGCGGCGATCCTTGAGGTCGGCGTCGGTGATCTCGCCCACCGTCGACCCGTCCACGTACACGTAGCCGATGTCGAGCTGGCCGACCGTGCGGGCGATTCCGTCCCGCAGGTCAATCACGGTGCCGTCCTCGGCGAGGATGGTGTTCGCCTCGGGCACGCCGCTGTCCATGGCCAGCCGGGCGTTCGCGACGAGGTGACGGTATTCGCCGTGCACCGGCAGCACGTTCTTCGGCTTGACGATGTTGTAGCAGTACAGCAGCTCCCCGGCGGCGGCGTGCCCGGAGACGTGCACCTTCGCGTTGCCCTTGTGCACCACGTTCGCACCGAGCCTGGTCAGGCCGTCGATGATCCGGTAGACCGCGTTCTCGTTGCCGGGGATGAGGCTGGAGGCCAGGACGACGGTGTCGCCGTGGCCGACCTCGATCTGGTGGTCCCGGTTGACCATCCGGCTGAGCACCGCCATCGGCTCGCCCTGGGAGCCGGTCGACATGTAGACGATCTTGTCGCCTGGGATGTTGCCGGCCTTCTTGAAGTCGACCAGCACCCCCTCCGGCACTTTGAGGTAGCCGAGGTCGGCGGCGATGGTCATGTTGCGCACCATCGAGCGGCCGAGCAACGCCACCCGGCGGCCGTTGGCGTGCGCGGCGTCGAGGACCTGCTGCACCCGGTGCACGTGGCTGGAGAAGCTGGCGACGATGACCCGGCGCGGCGCCCGGGCGATCACGTCCTCCAGCACGGGCCCGATCAGGCGCTCGGACGGGGTGAAGCCGGGGACATCCGCGTTGGTCGAGTCGACCAGGAACAGGTCGACGCCCTCGGTGCCGAGGCGCGCGAATTCGCGCAGGTCGGTGAGCCGGCCGTCCAGGGGCAGCTGGTCCATCTTGAAGTCGCCCGTGTGCAGCACCGTGCCGCCCTCGGTCTTGATCGCCACGGCGAGGGCGTCGGGAATCGAGTGGTTGACGGCGACGAACTCCAGGCTGAACGGGCCGAGCCGCTCGGTCTGCCCCTCGGCCACCTGCAGCGTGTACGGGGTGATCCGGTGCTCCTTGAGCTTGGCCTCGATGAACGCGAGGGTGAGCCCGGAGCCGATCAGGGGGATGTCCTGGCGGAGTTTGAGCAGGTACGGGACGGCACCGATGTGGTCCTCATGGCCGTGCGTGAGCACGACGCCGAGGATGTCGCCCAGGCGGTCTCGGATGGGGCCGAAGTCCGGCAGGATCAGGTCGACGCCCGGCTGGTGCTCCTCGGGGAACAGCACGCCGCAGTCCACGATCAGGATCTTGCCGTTGATCTCGAAGGAGGTCATGTTCCGGCCGATTTCGCCCAGGCCTCCGATCGGGATGATCCGGAGGGTCCCGGGCTCGAGTGCGGCCGGTTCGTATACGTCGCCTGGCATATGCCCTCCCGGGGCTCTTTCGTTTAGCGGGTCGTGCCGGCGATCCTGGGCAGCGCCCCTCCGGCCGCGGCGTTGCGGTCGGGCCGGAAGTTGGAGAAGTCCACGCCCGGGATGCCGGTGACCAGGTCGATTTCGTCTTCGATCTGGGCGGCTTCCCACTCTTCCGGCCCGACGAGGGGCAGGCGCACGCGCGGGCTGCCGATCCGGCCGAGGCCGTGCAGGATGTACTTCACCGCGACGGTGCCCGGCACGTGGGTCATGCACGCCCGCACCAGCGGTTCGAGTTGCTTGTGGGCGGCGGTGGCCGTCTTCAGGTCGCCGGCGTTGACCGCGTCGACCATCTGCCGGTAGGGGGTGGCCGCGATATTCGCGGTGACGCCGATCAGCCCGGTGGCGCCGATGGCCAGGTGCGGCAGCACGTTGGGGTCGTCGCCGGAGAAGTACAACAGGTCGGTCTGGTTGAGCACCCGGCTGACCTGGGCGAGGTCGCCCTTGGCGTCCTTCACGGCGAGGATGTTCGGGTGCTTGGCGGCGCGGAGGATGGTCGCGTACTCGATCGGGATGCCGGTGCGGCCCGGGATGTCATAGAGGATGACCGGGAGGTCGGTGGCATCCGCGATCATGCGGAAGTGGGTGAGCACGCCGGCCTGGGTGGGCTTGTTGTAGTACGGGGTGACGATCATGTTGCCGTCGGCGCCCGCCTTCTCGCTCTGCTTGGCGAGCTGCATGGCATGGGCGGTCTCGTTGGAACCGCCGCCGGTGATGATTTTCGCCCGGCCGGCGGAGACATCCTTGCCGACCTCGACCAGGCGGATCTTCTCCGGGTCGGTCAGGGTGGAGGTCTCGCCGGTGGTGCCGGTGACGACGATGCCGTCCGCTCCCGCCCGGATCACATCGTCGATGTGCTGGGCGACGCCGGGCCAGTCGACTTCCCCGTCGGCAGTGAAGGGAGTCACCAGGGCGACGAGCACCTGGCCGAATGGATTCGATGGCGTAGTCACGATTACAGGCTAGCGGCTCGGCGGGTTTGCCTGCAGCCCGGTCGTAACACGGGGTCGCAACACAGGCCGCAACACGGGCGGCGACACGGGGCCCCTGGCCCAGAGGTCAGGGGGCGACTCTGCCGTTCGTGTTGAACGCGTCGTAGGTGAGCGGCATGAGTTCGGCGAAGAAGTCCTCCATCTTCTCCGCGCACATTTCGATCTCGCGCTGCGGGAACGACGGGAAGTGCGTCCCTTCGCGCTTCGTGCGCAGGCTGAGGAAGTTCATCAGCGAGCGGGCGTTCATGGTGACGTACATCGACGAGTAGATGTTCAGCGGCAGGATGATCCGCGCGACTTCGCGGGCGACGCCGGCCTCCAGCATCCGCTGGTAGGCGCCGTAGGCGTGCACGGACACGTCGCGGGTCTGCTGCTCGACCAGGGCGGTCTGCTCGGCAGAGCCGGGCAGGAAGTCGTAGGCTCCCGGCTTGCCGACCTGGAGCAGGTTGCGCTCGGGGGCGGGAACGTAGAAGACCGGGTTCAGCTCGCGGTAGCGGCCCGATTCTTCGTTGTAGGAGGCGATGCGGTGGCGCATGAACTCGCGGAACACGAAGATCGGCGCCTGCACGTAGAAGGTCATCGAGTTGTGCTCGAACGGCGAACCGTGCCGGTCGCGCATCAGGTAATTGATCAACCCACGGTCGCGCTTCAGGTCGGCCTCGGATTCCGAGCCCTCCAGGCGGCTCTCCTCGAGGGTTTGCTCGCCCTGGGTCGACACCCGGGCTGCGAACAGCACGTCGGAGTCGTGGGCGCTGGCGCGAACCAGTTCAACGGTCACATCGGAGCGAAACTCAATCTCAGGCACGGCGTAAACGATACCCGGTGCCGCGTGCCCGCCGAGCCGTGGCTCGCCGCCCGGTCCCGCGTAACCTGTTGTCACAGACCGGGATCCGGAGTTTGCCCGCGTAACGTTGCGAGCATGAATCCTCTCACCGCGCTCACCGTCATCCTGGCGCTCGTCGCGGCCGCGACCGCGCTGGGCCTGGTCTGGCGTGCCCGGCAGGGGCGAATCGCGACGGTCTCCGGGGTGGTCATCACGCCGACGGATGTTGCCAGCGACGTCCCGTTCGGCCGGAACGCCACCCTGCTCCAGTTCTCCACCGAGCTGTGCGCGCGCTGCCCCGGCACGAGCCGACTGCTGGCCGGAGTCGCGAGCTCGCGCCCCGGCGTCGCTCACCTCGATGTCGACCTGACCCACCGCGCGGACCTCGCCAACCGGTACCGGGTCATGCAGACACCGACCACGCTCATCCTCGACGGCGACGGCCGGGTTCGGGCCCGAATCGGCGGGGTTCCGCACCGCTCCGGCATCGCCCGACACCTCGACGACCTCACCGGGAGCAACAATGTCAGCCTCGCCCGCTAGGCCCCGGATCGACCCGCGCGGCCCACGGTTCGTCGCCGGGATCACCGCCGCGCTGCTCCTGGCCGTGGTCTTCCTGTCCCTGACCGGGGCATCCGTCGCCGCGCTTCTGCTGCTCACCGTGCTGGCGGCGCTGTTCGCCTGGGGCGCCTTCGCCGGTGCCGGGCGGCATCCGTTCGGGCTGCTGTTCAAACGGTACGTGCGGCCGAGGCTGGCCGCGCCGGCCGAGCTGGAAGACCCGGCTCCGCCGACCTTCGCGCAGGGCGTGGGCCTGGTCGTCAGCCTGATCGGCGTCATCCTGGGCCTGGTCGGCCTTTCCGGCGGCCTCGCGGCCGCCGCGGCTGCCGCCTTCGTCGCGGCCTTCCTCAACGCCGCGTTCGACTACTGCCTCGGCTGCCAGCTCTACCTGCTGCTCGTGCGCGCCGGCGTGCTGGGCCGCTCCGGGAGGGTCGGCGGCGCAGCATAGAGCGGCCCGCTGGGCGGCAATCAGGTTCCGAGGTCGCGCGGCGGTTAGGCTGGGGTTCCACTTCCAGGAGGTATCACCATGGCTCTGACCAGCGAAGCAACAACAGTGTGGACCGGCGACCTGATGTCGGGTCGCGGCACCACCACTCTCGACTCGTCGCACGCCGCGGAATTTCCCGTCACCTGGGCGGCGCGCGCAGAGGGCACGCCCAACACGACCAACCCGGAGGAACTGCTCGGCGCGGCCCACTCCGCCTGCTTCTCGATGGCGCTGGCGAACGCGCTCGCTGCCGCCGGCCACACGCCGGAGAGCATCCAGACCACCGCGGCGGTCACCTTCCAGCCTGGAACCGGTGTCGTCGGCAGCCACCTGCTCGTGAGCGCCCGGATCCCGGGCATGACCGAGGAAGCCTTCGAGGCCTTCGCCGAGGACGCCAAGCAGAACTGCCCGATTTCCAAGGCACTGACCGGCATCCCGATCACGATCGAGGCGGAACTGGCCTGAGCCGGGGCTGCGGCGCCATGCGAGTCCTGATCGCCGGGGCATCCGGCCTGATCGGCACCGAGCTCTCCCGCCAACTCGAGGAGGCCGGCCACACAGTGCTCCGCCTGGTGCGGAGCGAACCGCGCACGAGCGGCGAAATCCGCTGGGACCCGGCGGGGGCGGGCCTCGCGGCCGGCGTGCTCGACGGCGTCGACGCGGTCGTCAACCTGTCCGGCGCCTCCCTGGCCCGCCTTCCGTGGACCCCGGCGTACCGACGGGAGATCCTGCGTTCCCGCGTGCGGGCGACGCGTGCCCTCACCGATGCGATGCGGCAGAGCGCAACGCCGCCCGCGGTGCTGCTGAACGCCTCGGCGATCGGCATCTACGGCAACCGGCCGGGCGAAACGCTCACCGAGGAATCCCCGCCGGCACAGGATTTCCTCGCCGGCGTCGTCTCCGCCTGGGAACGCGAAGCCCTGCGCGCGCCCGAGCAGACCCGGGTCGTGACCTTCCGCACCGGGCTCGTGCTCGAGCGCGGCGGCGCCCTCAAGCCGCTGCTGCCGATCGTCCGGCTCGGGCTGGGCGGACCGCTCGGCCGCGGCACCCAGCACTGGTCGTGGATCAGCCTGCATGACGAGGCCGCGGCCATCGTGCACCTGCTCACCTCGACTCTGAGCGGCCCGGTCAACCTGGTCGGGCCCACCCCGGCGACGGCGAACGACGTGATCAGGGCGGTGGCGAGGGCCCTGCACCGCCCCTTTTTCATCCCCGTTCCGGAGTTCGTGCTCACCCTCGCGCTGCAGGATGCCGCCCGGCAGCTGCTCCTGGCCGACCAGCAGGTGAGCTCCGCGAAACTGCAGGCCGACGGCTTCGTCTTCACCCACCGCACCGCCGCCGAGGCCGTCGACCACATGCTCCGCGCCTGACTTCCCCCGTCTTCCCCCCGCGAAACCGCAGTCGTGCGCGTTATGAACGCGTTTTAGCGCGCACAACTGCGGTTTCGCGGAGGCGGGGAAGGCGGGTTACGCGCGGCGTTCGAGAGCGATGGCGGTGCGGATGGCGCCACGCGCGCGGCGCCGGTCCCCCGAGGCGTCGTAGGCGAGCCCGAGCCGGAACCAGGCGCGCCAGTTTTCCGGGTCGGCCTCCGCCGCTTCGCGGAAGCGGGGGAAATCGGCGTCGGCCGCGTCCCGGTAGGGCCGCCCACTGGGCCGGGACGGAAGCTCGTCGACGGGCAGTTCGCCCTCGGCGTCCAGGCGCCGCAGCAGCCGCTCCGAGCCCAGCCCGAACTGCAGCTCGCGGGCGAGCGCCCAGACCCCGACGATGGGCAGGATGATCAGCGCCCCGCCGATCACGATACCGATCGGCTCGCCGGTCAGCATAAACTTCACGGCCTGCCAGCCCACGAGGACCAGGTAGACCAGGAGCAGCAGGGCCATCAGCGCGGCGGCCAGGCGACCCCTCATTCCGCTGCCCCGGACGTGGCGGCGGAGCCGGCGGCGCGCGGCGAGCCGGCGCCGGCCTCGCCCAGGCCGAGGTCGACGATCCGGTCCAGGCCGACGGTCACCCCGCGGGCCGTGCGGGTGGCCGCGAGGGCCAGCAGGATGCCGCGCTCGTAGGCCTCGGCCGAGAGCGTGTTGTGGCTGATGGTCAGCGTCTCGCCCGGTCCGCCGAGGAACACGTCCTGGCGGGCGAGGAGGCCGTCCAGCCGCAGGCTGTGCACGGGCACACTGGAGACCTGCTGGCCGCGGGCGCGCTGGTCGGTGTGCGGGGCCGAGACCGGGCCGAGGCCGGCCCGCGCCCGCCCGATCAGCTCGGCCGTGCGCACCGCCGTGCCCGACGGCGAGTCGACCTTGCCGGCCTGGTGCGCCTCGACGATCTCGATCGAGTCGAAGAAGCGGGCGGCCTGGGCGGCGAATGCCGACCCGAGCACGGAGCCGATGGAGAAGTTGGGGATGATGACGACGCCCGCATCGTCCAGGCCGGCGAGGCGGAAGGCGAGCGAGTCGATCCGCTCCTGCGACCAGCCGGACGTGCCGACGAGCACCCGGATGCCGTGGTCGACGGCGAACTCGACCACGCGCTGGCTGACGCCCGGCGCTGTCAGGTCGACGGCGACATCCGCCCCGAGCATCTCGGAGAGCGCACTCTTCGAGTCCAGCCGGGCGACGAGTTCGTAGCCGTCGGTGTCTTCAATGAGCGAGGAAACCAGGCGGCCCATCTTGCCCGTTGCGCCGATAACGGCCACCCGTGTTGTCATGTTCCCAATCTACCAAGCGCGACCTTGCGGGCCCGACGTAGCCTAGGGGCATGCCTGAATTCAGAGAAGTGTCGGTGACGGATGCGCCGGCGCTCACCCTGCTCACCCAATACTTCAGCGACCGCGCGTCGTCGTTCCCGTCGGCTCAGGGCAGCTACCGCACCACCCTGCCCGTCGCGGAGGAGTTCCTGCCGCCGCGGGGCGTGTTCTTGCTGGTGGAGGAGGGACATTCCGGCCGCTACGTCGGCTGCGGCGGGGTGCGGCGCATCGCCGACTCCCCGGCCGGCGCCGTGCGGTACGAGATCAAGCACCTGTGGCTGCAGCCGCACGTGCGCGGCCTCGGCTGGGGGCGCGTGCTGCTGGGCGAGCTGGAGAGCCGGGCGAGCGCGTTCGGCGCCGGCGAGGTCGTGCTCGACACGAACGCCAGCCTCGAGGCGGCCGGGGCCCTGTACCGGAAAGCGGGTTACGAGGACATCGCGCCGTACAACGACAACCCCAACGCCACGAACTGGTACCGCAAGGCGCTGGTCAGCCAGGAGCGGGCCGAGGCCTAAAAGAGAAGCTGGTCCGGCAGCCCGGTTCGGAGCTCGACCGGCAGGTGCCCGAGGTCGTTGTGGGTCACCAGCGTCCAGGGCCGCCCGGGCTTCTGCTGCAGCACGGTGAGCCCGCAGTTGGCCTGGTTGATGCTGATCCAGCGCCAGTCGGGAGCACCGAGCACCTCGCGGACGAACCAGGCAATGACGAAGTTGTGGGTGATCAGGAGGTCGTGGCGTTCACCGCGCCTGGAGCGGAGGAATTCGGCCGCTGCGTCTTCCATCTGGGCCCGGCCGGCCTCGATCTGGGCCTCGGAGACCGCGCCGAAGAACGGGTCGAAGGCCGAGGGCATCTCCGGCGTCTTTCCGGTGGGGATGCAGTCCATCAGCAGCGCGGACGGCTCGGAGGTGAGGGCGGGAAGCCTTTCGGCGATGATGTCCGCCGTCTCCGCCGCGCGCTGCAGCGGCGAGTGCCAGGCGCCGGTGAACGGGACTCCCCCGAGTCGTTCGGCGATCAGGTGGGCCTGGCGCTTGCCGCGCGGCGACAGCGGGCCGTCCGGGAGGCCGTGCTCGGCGTCCTGCTGTTCGCCGTGGCGAACCAGGTAGAGGTAGTGGGGCACGGTGTCTCTTTCGTTGTCTTGCTGCGGAAAGCGCGAAGCGCGGCTGCGGGCGGAGCGCGCTACGGCTAGTGCCTGGCGGCGGTGAGGGCCGCTGTGAACGCGTCGTCATCGAGGGCGCCGACGGCGGCGACCGAGATGGGACCGGCGACCAGCTCGGCGGCGAGCTCCTGCACGTCCTCGGCCGTCACGAGCGCCAGGCGTCGGAGCGCCTCGTCGAGATCCACAAACTCCCCCAGGGTGATTTCCGAGCGACCGAGCCGGGACATGCGGGTGTCCGAGTCCTCGAGGGCGAGGGCGGATGCCCCGGACAGCTGCCCGGAGGCCCGCTTCATCTCGTCGGCGGTGACGCCGCCTTCGGCGAGCCGGTTCAGCTCGCCGAGCATCAGCTCGACCACCTGCCCCGCCTTCGCCGGGGTGCAGCCGGCGTACATGCCGAACAGCCCGGCATCCGAGTATCCGGGCGCGAACGAGTAGACGGAGTAGGCCAGGCCGCGCTTCTCGCGCACCTCCTGGAACAGGCGGGATGACATGCCGCCGCCGAAGATCGAGTTGAGCACGCTCATCGTGACGCGGCGGTCGTCGGCCGCGAGCAGGCCCGGGACACCCACGAGGAGGTTCGCCTGCTCCAACGGGCGCCGCACGATCGTGACCGGGTCGCCCTGGCTGATCAGCGCGGCCCGGCCGGTGCGGCGGGCGACCGGGGCCGCATATTCGCCCAGGTCCCAGCCGGCGAGGAGCAGGGCACGGGTGACGGCGGCCACGAGCACGTCGTGGTCGACCGCGCCGGCGACCGTGACGACGAGGTCCTGCGGGCGGTAGTTGGCGCGGTAGTGCTCCCAGACGGCGGCGCGGGTGGCGGCCTGGATCGTTTCGCGGGTGCCGCCGATCGGGCGACCGAGCGGGTGGGCGCCCATGACGGCCTCGAAGAATCGCTCGTTCGCGACATCCGCCGGGTCGTCGTCGGCCATCGCCAGCTCTTCGAGGATGACGCCGCGCTCGTTCTCGAACTCCACCGGGTCGAGCAGGGAGGAGGTGATCATGTCGGTGAGCACCTCGACGGCCATCGACAGGTCGCGGTCCTGTACCTTGGCGTAGTAGCAGGTGTATTCTTTGGCCGTCATGGCGTTGTGTTCGCCGCCGACCGAGTCGAAGGCGACCGCGATGTCGAGTGCGGTGCGTTTCTGCGTGCCCTTGAAAAGCAGGTGCTCCAGGAAGTGCGTCGAACCGAAGTGACCTGGCTGCTCGTCGCGTGAACCGACCGCGACCCAGTAGCCGATCGTCAGGCTGCGGCTGCCCGGAACGTGTTCGCTCAGGATGCGCACGCCGCTGGGTAGCACGCTTCGGCGCACCAGCGACTCACCGGCGGCCCGGAAAGAGAGTTCGGCCAGGTCCAGGGGGAACTCAACAGCACCGTTCATGTCACTGACAACCTTACGACACCGCCCGGCCGGGCGTCCCACCGGTCGGCCACGACAGACTGGTCTGTCTAGCCGTTTTGTGCTAGCGTTTAGCCACCGGCGCACGCCGGGCGTGCCCTGAATCGCGGCGCGACACGCGCGACGCGGAGGAGCAGCACGCATGGCCGAGGCGGCACCAACACCGGCGAGGCCGACCACGCACGCGAAGGTGCGTATCCTCGCCACCGCAGACGGCCTGTTCTACAGCGAGGGTGTGCACACGGTCGGTGTCGATCGCATCATCAGTGAGGCGAAGGTCACCAAGGCCACGTTCTACAAGTACTTCCGTTCGAAGGACAGCCTGATCGTGGCCTACCTCCAGGGGCGGGACACGCGGGCCCGCGACTTCGTGGCGGACGTCGCCCTGCGCTACGACAGCCCCGAGCAGCGGCTGCGCGGCATCGTGGACGAGATCGCCGACGAGGTCATGCGCCCCGGGTTTCACGGCTGCCCGTTCATCAACGCGGCGGCCCAGTTCGCCGACCCGCGGCATCCGGTGCGCGAGGCCGTTGCCGCTCACCGCGAGTGGTACGGCACGACGATCGAGGGCCTGTTCCGCGGCATGGGGCACTCCCACCCCGGCGACGCCGCCGACGACTTCTTCCTCGCCCGTGACGGGGCCTACGCCGGCGCCAACCTGGGCGACCCCATCGCCGCGCATGCCGCGCTGCAGCGCGCGATCCAGCGCGTTATCGCCGAGATCCCGTAGCCGGGCCGGGGGCGGCCGACGCCCGGTCGAGTTCGACCATCTCGCCTCGGCCGAGCCGGATGCCCGCGGCCGCCACGAGCGCGTCCACTTGCTCCGGCAGGCTGGCGCCGGCGACGGGCACGAAGGTTCCGTCCCGGGCCAGCAGCCAGGCGAGGGCAATCGTCGCCGGTTCCACGCCGTGTTCATCCGCGATCCGGTCGACCACGGCGAGCGTCCGCAGCGCGTGGCGGTTCAGGTAACCGGCGGCGCGTTCGGCCCTGGCCGTTCCGGCGGCCTCGGCCCTGGTGCGATACCGGCCGGCCAGGAAGCCATGAGCCAGCGCGAAGTACGGCAGCACCGTCATCCCCTGCGCATGGGTCACCAGGGCGAGGGACGATTCGAAGGGCTCGCGGTGCACAAGGTTGTAGTGCGTTTCCAGGGCCACGAACCGGGGCAGGCCGTTGGCGGAAAGCACCCTCGCCTCCATCAGCCGTTCGGCGGTGAAGTTCGAGGCGGCCAGGTAGCGCACCTGGCCGCGGCGGATGAGGACGTCGATGGCGCCGAGGCTCTCCTCGAGGGGAACCTCCGGATCGTCCAGGTGGAAGTAGAGCAGGTCGATGTAGTCGGTGCCCAGCCGTTCCAGGGAAGCCTGCACGGCGCCGGTGATGCTCTCGGCGCTCAGGCCGGGGTGGTCCCGGTTCCGGCCGATCTTGGTCGCGATCACCGTGTCGCCTCGAGCCCCGCGGCTGCGCAGCCACGAGCCGATGATCACCTCGCTGCGTCCTGCCGCGTAACTGTCGGCCGTGTCGAGGAAGTTGCCGCCCAGGTCGCGGTGCCGGTCGAGGACGCGCATGGCGGCACTCCCGTCGATTGTCCAGCCGAAGACGCTGCAGCCGAGGGCGAGCGGGTGCACCAGCAGGTCCGTGTCCGCGATCGGATGCCTGGCCGCGGCGCCCTGGGGCGCCGGGACCGCTCCGGACACGGGCGCCGACTGCACCGGGACCGGCGCCGAAATGGGCGGCGGGCCGGCGGAGAGGGGCTGCCGCGGGCGTGACCCCTGTGGGGGCCGGGGACTGAGCGACCTGTGCGAGGCATGGGTCGCTGACCGGGGCGCTGGGAACCGAGGCATGGCTCTCCCTTCCCGTTGCCTGCTGCTGTGCCCCGAGAATAATCCCCGTTCCCGGTCTTTCCGAGGGGCTTGCGGGAACCGTTATCCAAGCGGTGCGCTCACGCGGCGCCCCTGCCCGCGAGCCGCTTCAGCTTCCTCGAAGCGCGCCGGGCTATCCTCGGCGGATGACAGCATCGACGCTTTACGAGATCCCGCTCACCCTCATCGACGGCACGGAGACGACGTTCGACCGGTTCAGGGGCAAGACGGTGCTCGTCGTCAACGTCGCCTCGAAGTGCGGCTTCACCCCTCAGTACGCGGGCCTGGAGGCGCTGTACCGCAGGTACAAGGACGAGGGCTTCGTGGTGCTCGGCCTGCCCTGCAACCAGTTCATGGGCCAGGAGCCGGGCGACGAGGCCGATATCGCGTCGTTCTGCGAACTGAACTTCGGCGTGAGCTTCCCGCTGACCGAGAAGGTGGATGTGCGGGGCAAGCACCAGCATCCGCTCTACGCGGAACTGACGACCTTCAAGAGCGGCCCGCTGCCGGGACTGATCAAGTGGAACTTCGAGAAGTTCCTGGTCAACTCCGCCGGCCAGGTCGTCGACCGCTTCGCGTCGACGGTGGAACCCGAATCCGAGCAAATCGTGCGGGCCATCTCCCGCGAAACCGCAGTTGTGCGCGCCAAGACGCCGGAATAACGCGCACAACTGCGGTTTCGCGGGATGTGGCGAGGGGTCAGGGGGCTTCGGCTCGGCGGAGGACCGCCTCGGCGTGGCGCAGCAGCGGGCCGTCGATCATCCGTCCCTGGTACTGGAAGACGCCGCCTTCCGTGGCCGAGGCCTCGAGGATCGCCCAGGCGTAGGCGATCTCCGCGGCGGTCGGCCGGTAGGCGTCCCGGATGACGGCGACCTGGCCGGGGTGGATGCAGGCCGTTGCCCGGAACCCGCTGGCCACGGCGTCTTCGGCCTCGGCGGCGAGGCCGGTGATGTCGGCGATGGCCAGGAACACGCTGTCGATGGCGGCCTTGTCGTGCGCGCCGGCGGCCAGGAGCACGGAGGACCTGGCGTGGCGGGCGACGGCGCGGTAGCTGCCGTCGGCGAAGCGGCTCGAGCTTCCGCCGAGCGAGGCAATGAGGTCTTCGGCCCCCCACATCAACGCGACCACATTGGGCACCGCGGCGATCTCAGGCGCGGCGAGGATGCCCGCGGCCGTTTCGCAGAGGGCGATCACGTCGTACGCGGGCAGCGCCTCCAGCTGTGCGGCGCTGACCGCCTTGGGCAGCATGACCGTGCGGTACAGCGTCTGTTCCAGCGCAGCCAGGTCGAGTTCGAAGTCCTCGGTGCCGACCGCGTTGACCCGCACGACGGTGCGCGCGGGATCCAGCGGGTTCGCGATCAGTGACACCCGCGCGTCGGCGCGGGCGTCGGGGCTGACGGCATCCTCGAGATCGATGATGACCGCGTCGGCCCGTGCGGCCGCCTTCGCGTAGCGCTCCGGCCGGTCGGCCGGGCAGAAGAGGAGGGCCGGGCCCAGGTCGAAGCTCACGGCGCCGAGTCCTTGCACCAGACCATGACGGTGCGGATCGCGGTCGCCACGACGTCGCCGTGCTGGTTGCGGGCCGTGTGTTCGAGCGTCAGGATGCCCTGGCCCGGCCGGGAGCCGGAGAGCCGTTTGTCGGTCACGATCGTCTCGGAGTACATGGTGTCGCCATGATAAAGCGGATGCGGGAACTTCACCTCGGCGAAGCCCAGGTTCGCCACGATCGTGCCCTGGGTGAGCTGCGCGACGGAACTGCCGACCAGGGTGGACAGCGTGAACATCGAGTTCATCAGCCGCTGGCCGAACGGCTGGGTGGCCGACCAGGCCGCGTCGAGGTGCAGCGACTGCGTGTTCATCGTCATGGTCGTGAACAGCACGTTGTCGGCCTCGGTGACCGTGCGGCCGGGGCGGTGCAGGTAGCGCGCGGCCAGGTCGAACTCCTCGAAGTACAGCCCGCGCTGCTCGATCACGGTGCGGTCGCCGGTCATACGCTGACCTCGTGTTCCTCGACCAGCAGCTCGGCGCCGGTCGCCGCGATGACCTGCTCCACCGTGACGCCGGGCGCGAGCTCGCGCAGCACGAGGCCGTCGGGGGTGACGTCGATCACGGCGAGGTCGGTGATGATGCGGTCGACGCAACCCCGGCCGGTCAGCGGCAGCGAGCAGCGTTCGAGGATCTTCGGGTTGCCGGCGCGGTCGGTGTGCTCCATCATGACGATCAGGCGCTTGGCCCCGAAGACGAGGTCCATCGCCCCGCCCATGCCCTTGACCATCTTGCCGGGGACCATCCAGTTGGCCAGGTCGCCGTTCGCGGCGACCTCCATCGCCCCGAGCACCGCCACGTCGACGTGTCCGCCGCGGACCATGCCGAAGGATGCCGCGGAGTCGAAGAACGCCGCGCCCTGGTTGACCGTGACGGTTTCCTTGCCCGCGTTGATCAGGTCCGGGTCGACGTTGTCGTCGGTGGGGTACGGCCCGACACCGAGGATGCCGTTCTCGGCGTGCAGGACGACCTCGATGTCATCCGGAATGTAGTTCGGAATCAGCGTGGGCATGCCGATGCCGAGGTTGACGTACTGGCCGTTTTCGAGCTCCAGGGCGACGCGCGCCGCGAGCTCCTCGCGGGTGAGGCTCATGCGCCGAACTCCTTGGTGGCTGGGGTGATGGGGGCGCCGGTGATGGTGCGCTTCTCGATCCGCTTTTCGATCGCTCCGACGACGACGACACGCTGCACGAAGATGCCCGGCGTGTGGATGTGCTCGGGGTCCAGCTCGCCGGGCTCGACGAGCTCCTCGACCTGGGCGATCGTGATCCGCCCGGCCATGGCGGCGAGCGGGTTGAAGTTCGCGGCGGCCGCGTGGAAGACGAGGTTGCCGTAGCGGTCGCCCTTCGCTGCGTGCACGAGGGCGAAGTCGGGGGTGACCGAGTGCTCCATCACGTAGTCGGCGCCGTCGAAGCTGCGCACCTCCTTGGGCTCGGACGCCTTCGCGACCGTGCCGTCCGTGTTGTAGCGCTGCGGCAGCCCGCCTTCGCTGACCTGGGTGCCGACGCCGGCCGGGGTGAAGAAGGCGGGGATTCCGGCGCCGCCGGCGCGCAGCTTCTCGGCGAGCGTGCCCTGGGGGGTCAGCTCGACCTCGAGCTCGCCGGAGAGGAACTGGCGTGCGAATTCCTTGTTCTCGCCCACGTAGGAGCTGATCGTGCGGCGGATGCGGTGGTCTTCGAGCAGCCGCCCGAGTCCCCAGCCGTCGACGCCGCAGTTGTTGCTGATCGTCTCGAGGTCGGTCGTGCCCTGCGCGTGCAGGGCCTCGATCAGGTTCTCGGGGATGCCGCACAGCCCGAAGCCGCCGACGGCGAGGGATGCCCCATCCGGAACGTCGGCGACGGCCTCCGCCGCACTCGCCACAACTTTGTCAATCATTTCGATCTCCCGTTCTGCATGCACTCACGATAGGGCCAGGTCGGCTCGTCCGTCACACCATCGGTGCGTCGTCGGGCTCGGCCATCGTGGCGATCGCTGCGATGGTGGCGACAATCTGGTCGAGCTTGACCAGGTCGCCTGGCTTGAAGGTGACGCTGACGACGCCGGCCGTTGCCGCGGTGAGCTTGTGTTCCATCTTCATGGCCTCGACCGTGAGGATGGTCTGGCCGATCTCGACGAGGTCGCCCGAGGCGGCGTGCACGGCGATGACGGTCCCGGGCATGGGCGAGCGCACGTCGGGGCTGGCCGCGCCCTCGACGCGGTCGCGGCCGGCGAGTTGCTCGGCCAGCTGCTCGGCGCGGGAGCGGCGGCGCAGGTCGACCGAGAACCCGTCGCTGCCGATCCACAGCCGCCGGCCGTCCCGGACCAGGTCGAGCACGCGGCTCACCCCGTCGAGCTCGATGCTGAAGGCGCCGGGGCGGCCGGCCACCTCGGCCAGGCTCGCCGGCGCGGGCTCGCCGGCGCCGACGGCGACGGATGCCGCATCCGGGCCACCCTCGACCCGCACGTCGACCGACTCGGTCGCGCTCACGGCCAGGTTGTACCGGGCCTGGCGGTGCGGGCCCATCCGCCAGCCGCTCGGGCGGGACCAGACCGGGTTCTCCCCCGACCAGGCCTGCGCGTGCAGGAACAGCGCCGCTGCGGCGTAGACGTGGTCGTCGGCCGCGCGGAAGCCGAGGCCCGGGAGCTTGCGCTCGATCAGGCCGGTGTCGAGGTGCCCGGCGCGGACGTCCTCATCCTGCACCAGGAGCCGGAGGTATTCGATGTTGGTGCGCACGCCGAGCACGACCGTGTCGGCGAGGGCGCGGTCGAGGCGGGACAGCGCCTCGGCGCGGGTGGGCGCCCAGGCGATGACCTTGGCGAGCATCGGATCGTAGTCGGAGGAGATCGCCAGCCCCGGGGTGAGGGCGCTGTCGACGCGGATGCCTTCGCCGCACGCCTCCTCGAGCCGCAGCACCGTGCCGGTGGTCGGCAGGAAGCCGCGCTCGGGGTTCTCGGCGTAGACGCGGGCCTCGACCGCGTGCCCGGTGAGCACGACGTCCTGCTGGGCCAGCGGCAGGGTCTCCCCCGCCGCCACGCGCACCTGCCACTCGACGAGGTCGAGCCCGGTGACCATCTCGGTGACCGGGTGTTCCACCTGGAGCCGGGTGTTCATCTCCATGAAGAAGAACTCGTCGGGCGCGGCATCCGAGACCAGGAACTCGACGGTCCCGGCGCCGGTGTAGCCGACGCTGCGGGCGGCGGCGCAGGCGGCCTCGCCGATCCGGGCGCGGGTGTCCGCGTCGAGCAGGGGCGACGGGGCCTCTTCGATGACCTTCTGGTGGCGGCGCTGCAGGGAGCACTCGCGTTCGCCGAGGTGGATGACGTTGCCGTGGTTGTCCGCGAGCACCTGCACCTCGATGTGCCGGGGTGCGCTGACGAACCGTTCGATCAGCAGGGTGTCGTCGCCGAACGCGCTGGATGCGACGCGGCGGGCGGTCACGAGCGCGCCGGCGAGGTCGCCCGCTCGCTCGACGAGGTGCATGCCCTTGCCGCCGCCGCCGGCGGACGGCTTGATCAGCATCGGGTAGCCGACGCCCTCAGAGGCGGCGATGAGCTGCTCGTCGCTCTGGCCGGGCAGGGACACCCCGGGGACGACCGGCACACCGGACTCCGCCACGTGGTTCTTCGAGCGGATCTTGTCGCCCATCATGTTCAGCGCGTGCACGCTGGGCCCGATGAAGACGACGCCGGCGTCGGAGCAGGCCCGGGCGAAGGCCTGGTTTTCGGAGAGGAAGCCGTAGCCGGGGTGGATCGCCTGGGCGCCGGTGCGGGCGGCGGCGTCGAGGATGGCCTCGATGCTGAGGTAGCTCAGCTGGGGCTTCGCGGGGCCGATCCGCACCGCGACATCCGCGAGCGAGACGTGCAGGGCACCGCGGTCGGCGTCGCTGTAGACGGCGACCGAGCGGATGCCGAGCTCCCGCAGCGTGCGGATGATGCGGCAGGCGATTTCGCCGCGGTTGGCGACGAGGACGGTGTGGAACATGGTCATGGTCTCTCTCACATCCGGAAGAGGCCGAAGGCGGTCTCGGGTAGCGGGGTGGCGGCGCAGACGTCGAGGGCCAGGCCGAGCACGGTCCTGGTGTCCAGCGGGTCGATCACGCCGTCGTCCCAGAGGCGGGCGGTCGAGTAGTAGGGGCTGCCCTGGTGCTCGTACTGTTCCTTGATCGGGGCTTTGAAGGCGGCCTCGTCCTCGGCCGACCATTCCTCGCCCCGGCCCTCGTACTGCTCCCGTTTCACGGTGGCGAGCACGGAGGAGGCCTGCGCGCCGCCCATCACGGAGATGCGGCTGGCCGGCCACATCCAGAGGAAGCGCGGCGAGTAGGCGCGCCCGCACATCGAGTAGTTGCCGGCGCCGAAGGATCCGCCGATGACGACGGTGAGCTTGGGCACGCGGGCGGTCGCCACGGCGGTGACCATCTTGGCGCCGTGCTTGGCGATTCCGCCGGCCTCGTAGTCCTTGCCGACCATGAATCCGGCCAGGTTTTGCAGGAAGACCATCGGGATGCCGCGCTGGTCGCAGAGCTCGATGAAGTGCGCGCCCTTCATCGCCGACTCGGCGAACAGCACGCCGTTGTTGGCGATGATGCCGATCGGGTGCCCGTGCAGGCGGGCGAAGCCGGTGATCAGCGTCGTGCCGTATTCCTTCTTGAACTCGTGGAACTCGCTGCCGTCGACGATGCGCGAGATGACCTCGTGCACGTCGTACTGGCCCTGCACGTCGGTGGGGACGGCGCCGTAGAGTTCGGTTTCGTCGGCGACGGGTTCGACCGTCGGGAGGATGTCCCAGGCCGGCTGGGCAGGCCGGGGCAGGGTGGACACGATGTCGCGCACGATCTGCAGGGCGTGCTGGTCGTTCTCGGCGAGGTGGTCGGTGACTCCGGAGGTGCGGGCGTGCAGGTCGCCGCCGCCCAGCTCCTCTGCGGTGACGATCTCGCCGATCGCGGCCTTAACCAGCGGCGGGCCACCGAGGAAGATCGTGCCCTGGTTACGAACGATCACGGTCTCGTCGCTCATCGCCGGCACGTAGGCGCCGCCGGCGGTGCAGGACCCCATGACCGAGGCGATCTGCGGGATCTTCGCCGCGGACATCCGGGCCTGGTTGTAGAAGATCCGGCCGAAGTGCTCCTTGTCGGGGAAGACGTCGTCCTGCATCGGCAGGAACGCTCCGCCCGAGTCGACCAGGTAGACGCACGGGAGGCGGTTCTCGAAGGCGATCTCCTGCGCGCGGAGGTGCTTCTTGACCGTCATCGGGTAGTAGGTGCCGCCCTTGACGGTGGCGTCGTTGGAGATGACGAGAACCTGGCGGCCGTGGACGAGCCCGACGCCGGCGATGATGCCGGCGCCCGGGCAGGCGTCGTGGTACATGCCGTTGGCCGCGAGCGGAGCGATTTCGAGGAAGGGACTGCCTTCGTCGAGCAGCGCGTCGATGCGTTCGCGCGGCAGGAGTTTGCCGCGACCGATGTGGCGCTGCCGGGATTTCTCCGGGCCGCCGAGGGCCGCGAGCGCGAGGCGCTGCTGCAGGTCTGCGACGAGGGCGCGTTGGGCGGCGTCGTTCTCCGTGAAGGTCGGGCTGCTGGAGTCGATCCGACTCTCGAGTGTCTCCATTGACGTCTTCCCGTTGCTGCGTGCATCAAGTACAGTTAATGATCACTAACCGAAATTCAGGCTAGCCGGTCGTCGCCGAGATGTCCAGACGGGAAGCTCAATGGTCGACATGAGAGCCGCCGCGCCGGCCCCCCGGCCGGCGCCGGCCGCCGCGCCAACGCCCCGCAGCCTGGCCAAGGCCGACCGGCGCGAGGCGCTGCTGGCGGCCGCCGCGTCGCTTTTCGCCCGCTCGGGCTTCAACGGCGCCTCGATCGAAGACCTCGGCACGGCCGCCGGGGTCAGCGGGCCGGCCGTCTACCGCCATTTCAGCGGCAAGCAGGCGGTGCTCGCCGCGCTGCTGGTCGGCGCCAGCGAGGACCTCGTCGCCGGGGGCCGCGCCGTCGCCGGCGCGCATCCGGATGCCGCGGCCGCGCTGGCCGCGCTGGTGCGCTTCCACGTGGACTTCGCCCTGTCCAACCCCGACGTCATCCGGGTGCAGGACCGCGACCTCGACAGCCTCGCCGAGGCGGACCGGCACCGGGTGCGCGCCCTGCAGCGGGCCTACGTGGAGCTGTGGGTGCAGGTGCTCGGCCGCGTGCATCCGGGCGTGGACACGGCGCTGCTTCGCATCCGTGCCCATGCGACGTTCGGCCTGATCAACTCGACCCCGCACAGCGCCACCGCCGGCGCCAGTCCGGCAACCGTGCGCGCCCTCCTCGAGCAGATGGCCCTCACCGCCCTCACGCCCGCCTGACACCCACCCGCCGACCCACCCCTCCGCCGAACTACCGCCGAACTGTGAGTTTGGCACCTTCCCGACGCCCACGAAGGTGCCAAACTCACAGTTCGGCGGAGGGGGCGGGGCGGAGGGGGCGGGGTAGGTAGTGGGGGCGAAATCGGGGATGTCGGCTCGGAGCCAGGCGATCAGGCGGGTGAGGGAGCGCGTAACGATGGGGCGGGCGCCCGAGGCCACGACCTGGCCGAAGGGGCCGTACATGCGGTCGTAGGTCAGCGAGTCCAGCCGGTCCCGGATGATCCGCACCGCCTGCTCGGGCAGCGGGATCAGGGTCGGGTACGAGCGCATCGCGCTGACGGTCATATTGTCCGGGCCGATGAAGATCGTGTCGCCGGTCAGGAGCACCCCGCGACCCTCGGCGCCGTCCCGCCACAACAGCACGCAACTGCCCGGGAAGTGCCCGCCGCACTGCACGAGGGTGACGCCCGGCAGCGGGCTCTCGCGGCCGCCCCAGTGCCGGATCGCCGGGTCGGGCCGGCGGCTCCAGGCCGCGTCGTCCGAAGCGACGTAGACCGGGGCGTCGCCGAAGGCGTGGCTCCAGCTGATGGCCGCCCCCATCAGGTGCGGATGGCTCCCGGCCACCGCCGCCACTCCGCCGAGGGCCCGCACGGCGTCGCCGAAGGCCGCGGAGATGAATCCCGGCGGCTCCCAGAGCAGGTTCCCGGCCGGAGTGGTGACGAGGAATGCCTGCTGGCCGATCCCGACCCGAGGCGCCACCGTCATCCGGTGGAGCCCGGCCTCGACCGCGGCGACGCTCGCAGTGGTGCCCGCCCGTTCGAGCCGCTCCGAGGTGGTCCAGCTCTGGCCGACGGGCGGCACGAATTGCCGTTCGTCGGTGCAGATCACGCACACCGGCGGCGGTTCGGCCGTCTCCGGATGCTCCAGCCCGCAGGCCTCGCAAATCCAGACCGGCACCATACGCCGCCGCTCAGTTCGCCGCCGTGCAGACGCAGAGCTCGTTGCCCTCCTCGTCGGCCAGCACCCACCAGTCCGGGGCGTGCTCGTCGGTGAGGAGGATCCCACCCACGTCGACGATTTCCTGCACCCTGGATTCGGCATCCGCGGTGGGCACGTACACGTCGATGTGGATGCGGTTGCGGTCGGTGCGGGCGATCTCCATGTGCTGGAACCAGACCCGCGGCCCGTTCCCGTGCGGGTCGACCAGCTCGAGCTCCCCCTCGGCGACGACTTCCTTGTAGCCGAGGCCGACCATCCAGAACGGGCGGATGACGTCGGCGTCGGTGCAATCGATGGCGATGTCGTAGCGGGCCGGGGCCGCGTGCGCGTTTCTCGCGCCGAGTTCGTCGGCGAGTTCCTGGATCCGGCGGGCCAGCTTCACGTCCCGCGCGGTGACCCCGCCGGCGTCATGCGAATGCAGGCGGAAGGTGACCGTCCCGTAGCCGAGCCTGACCTCCGGGTGGTGGTTCATCGCCTCGGCATCCTCGCCGACCCTGTCGACCAGGCGAAGCGCGGATGCGAAATCCGCGGTCTTGTATCTGCCGTGCAGGCTGCCGTCGAGGTGGACGAACGCGCTGCCGGCGATGGCGACTTCGGTGTCGGCGGGAGCGAGGATGCCGTGGGTGCGGGTGTGGCTCATGCCCATACTCTCCCCCGCCTCCGGAGACCGGTCAAGGGCATCCGGCCGCGCCCGGCTCTAGCCGAAAAGGGACGGGCGGTGGAACACTGGGGCGTGGCCACTTCCGGAGCAACCATCCTGTGCGACCTCGACGGCACGATCTATTCCTCGGGCGTGACCGTCGCCGGGGCGGGCGAGGCGATCCGGGAACTCAGGGAGCTGGGCTGCGTCATCCGTTTCCTCACCAACACCGATTCCAGGCCCGAGGAGCTGATCGTCTCCGACCTGCACGCCCGCGGGATCGACGTGCGCCCCGGCGAGCTCTTCACCCCGGTCACCGCTGCCCGCCGCTACCTCGCCGCCGCGGGGCCGGTGAACGTGCTGCCGGTCGTCTCCAGCGTGCTGCTTGAGTCCTTCGCTCCGTACGTCGGGCGGGACTCCGACCCGATCACCCATGTGATCGCGGGCGACGCGCGCGACACGCTCAGCTACCCCCTGCTCGATGCGGCGTTCCGCGCGCTCCGCGCCGGCGCGCAGCTCATCGCCCTGCAGCGCGGCCGCTACTTCAAGCGGGCCGACGGCGACCACATCGACACCGGCGCGATCGTGGCCGCCCTCGAGTACTCCAGCGGGTCGCCCGCCGTGCTGCTCGGCAAGCCGTCCCAGGATTTCCTGCGGCTCGCCGCGGAGTCCGCCGGCGCCGAACCGCACGAGGTGTGGATAGCGGGCGACGATGCGACCACCGACATCGCGATGGGCAACGCGGCCGGGGCGACGACCGTGCAGGTGCGCACGGGCAAGTACCCGGATCAGGCCGTCGAGCGGGCCACGATCCGGGCCGTGCACGAAATCGACTCGATCGCGTCGCTCCCGGCGCTGGTGGCAGCATCCGGGTTTCGCGCATAATTCCTCCGGAATGTCCGCGCCGCGCCGCGACACCCCGAAATTCCGGGGCAGTTACGGCGACGGCCGCCGATCTGGAGGAGTTATGAACGCGGCGTGCGCCGCAGAAGCACCACCCGCGATGCGCGGACGGGTGGAGCGGATTACACCATCGTGAGGACCATGCCGGGCTCGGCCAGGATGGCCCCGATGTCGGCGAGGAACCTCGACCCCTGCTCCCCGTCGACGAGGCGGTGGTCGAAGGACAGGCTCAGCGTCATGACCTGGCGCAGCGCGATCTCGCCCTTGTATTCCCACGGCGTGCGGCGGATCGCGCCCATCGCGAGGATGGCCGCCTCCCCCGGGTTCAGGATCGGCGTGCCGGCGTCGATCCCGAAGACGCCGATGTTGGTGATCGTGATCGTGCCGCCGCTGAGCGCAGCCGGGCTGGTCGTTCCCGCCCTGGCCGCGTCGGTGAGCGCGGCGAGAGCGGCGGAGAGGCCGGTCAGGCCGAGCGCGTCGGCGTCCGTGATGTTCGGCACGAGCAGCCCGCGCGGTGTTGCCGCGGCGATGCCGAGGTTCACGTAGTGGTACTGCACGATCTCGCCGGCCTCGTCGTCCCAGCGGGTGTTCACCGAGGGGTGCCGTGATGCCGCGATGCAGAGCGCCTTCGCGACGACGGTGAGGATGTTGATCCGCTGGTCGGCGAAGGCCCGGTTGCGTTTGAGCGAGTCGAGCAGCTCCATCGTCGGGGTGACGTCGACCGTGAGGAACTCCGTGACGTGGGGCGCCGTGAACGCGCTCCGCACCATGGCGGCAGCGGTGTGCTTGCGCACGCTCTTGATCGGCGTGCGGCTCTCCCGGGCGCCGGGAACGGATGCCGCGGCGCCGATCGCCGGAACGGTCGCGTCGGCGCCCGGGCCGGTCAGGGCCCCCGCCCGCACGTCGTCCCTGGTGATCAGGCCGTCGGGGCCGGTGCCGGTCAGACGGGCGAGGTCGATGCCCAGGTCGCGGGCGAGGGCTCGCACCGGCGGGGTGGAGCGGGGGCGTTCGGCGCCGACGGCGCCGACGCCTGCAGGAACGGAGGCGGGAACGGAGCCGGGAACGGAGGCCCGAACGGAGGCGGCCGCGGGTACGACGATGGCGGCCGCGGGCGCCGGCGCGGCACCGCGGCGCGCGCGCCGCTGTGGGCGTCCGCCGCGTTCGACCGACGCGCCGTAGCCGACGAGCACGGCCTCACGCTCCTGCGCCGGCTCGGCCGGGGCGGCGACACCGGCAGGGACACCGGCAGGGACATCCGTCCCGGCAGTCGGCGCGGCAGCGGCCGGCTCGGCGCCTTCAACGTCGAACGACACGATCGCCTCGCCGACCTGCACGACGACACCGGTCGGCTGGTGCAGCGTGGAAACGGTGCCCGCGAACGGAGACGGGAGCTCGACCACGGCCTTGGCCGTCTCCACGTCGGCGATGTGCTGATTGAGGGTGACCGTGTCGCCAGGGGCGATGTGCCAGGCCACGATCTCCGACTCTGTGAGTCCTTCACCGAGGTCGGGCAGCTTGAAAACCTTGATCACGTTCAGCGTCCCATCACGCGGTCGACGCCGGCGAGCATGCGGTCGAGGTCTGGCAGGTGGTGGCTCTCGAGCTTCGCGGGCGGGTACGGAATGTCCCAGCCGGTGACGCGCACCGGGGCGGCCTCGAGATAGTTGAAGCAGCGTTCGGTGATGCTGGCGATGATCTCGCCGCCGATGCCGCCGGAGCGGACCGCCTCGTGGGTGACGACGAGCCGTCCGGTCTTGCGAACGGATGCCTCCACCGTCGCGTAGTCGACCGGCGCAAGCGAGCGGAGGTCGATGACCTCGACCGAGACGCCTTCGTCGGCGGCTGCGAGGGCGGCATCCCGGGCGGTGGGCACCAGCGGGCCGTAGGTCACGAGCGTGACATCCGTGCCCGGCGCGACAATGACCGCCTTCTCCATCGATTCGCCGAGCACCGGGGAAACCTCACCCTTGACGTGGTACCGGCGCTTTGGCTCGAAGTAGAGCACCGGGTCGTCCAATGAGATGGCCTGGCGGAGCATGCTGTAGGCATCCTGGGGGTTGGACACGGAGATCACGCGGAGCCCGGAGGTATGGGTGAAGTAGGCCTCGGGCGACTCGGAGTGGTGCTCGGCGGCGCCGATGCCCCCGCCGAACGGCACCCGGATCGTGATCGGCATCTTCACCGCTCCCTGGGTGCGGTAGTGCAGCTTGGCGACCTGGCTGACGATCTGGTCGAAGCCCGGGTAGATGAAGCCGTCGAACTGGATTTCGCAGACCGGACGGTAGCCGCGGTAGGCGAGGCCGACGGCGGTGCCGATGATGGCGGATTCGGCCAGCGGGGTATCGATCACGCGATTCGCGCCGAACTCGGCGAGCAGCCCGTCGGTGACCCGGAAAACGCCGCCGAGAGCGCCGATGTCCTCACCGAGCAGCACCACCTTGGGGTCGTCCAGCATCGACTGGCGGAGCGCCGCGGTGATGGATTTGGCCAGCGTCAGGGTCGTCGGCGTTGCCAGGGCGGTCGTCGTCTTCACGGCGCTCGTCGTCATCGAGTCCTGAGTCTTCAGCGTTGTCATGCTCATGAGCTGCTCCCGTCCGCGGCGTCGAAGCTCGCGAGGTAGTCGGCGTATTCGGCGCGCTGGCCGTCCAGCGTGGCGTTCGGCGTCGAGTAGACGTGGTCGAAGACCGTGAGCGGCGCGGGGTCGGGCATCCCGATGCAGCCGGCGCGGAGTTCCGCGGCGACGGCATCCGCCTTCGCCTGCGTCTTCGCCTCCAGCTCGGGCGTGAAGAGGCCCATCGAGTCGAGCAGGCGCTGCAGGCGCAGGATCGGGTCCTTCGCCTTCCACGCCTCGAGCTCGGCGGTCTCGCGGTACTTGGTGGGGTCATCCGCGGTGGTGTGCGGGCCCATCCGGTAGGTGACGGCCTCGATGAAGGTGGGTCCCCCGCCGTTGCGTGCCCGGTCGAGGGCGATGCGGGTCGCTGCCATCACCGCGAGCACGTCGTTGCCGTCGACCCGGATGCTGGGGATGCCGAACCCGGGAGCGCGGTCGGCGATGTTGCGGTGGGCCTGCAGGGCGACCGGCTCGGAGATGGCCCACTGGTTGTTCTGGCAGAAGAAGATCACCGGAACCTGGAAGCTGGCGGCGAAGACCATGGCCTCGTTGACGTCGCCCTCGCTCGTGGCGCCGTCGCCGAAGTAGGTGATCGCGGCGGAGTCGGAGCCGTCGAACTTGGCGCCCATCGCCCAGCCGGTGGCGTGGAGCGTCTGCGCGCCGATGATGATCGCCGGGGTCGCCATGCCGATCTCGAACGGGTTCCAGCCTGACTGCGCGGAGCCGCGCCACACCCGGAGGATGTCGGTGTAGTCGACGCCGCGGCAGTACGCGACCGCGTTCTCGCGGTAGCTGGAGAAGACGAAGTCGTCGCTGCGGAGTGAGCGGGCCGAGCCGATCTGCGCGGCTTCCTGGCCGAGGAGCGGCGGCCACAGGCCGAGCTCGCCCTGGCGCTGGAGCGCGGTGGCTTCGGTGTCGATGCGGCGAACGACGATCATGTCTTCGTACATCGCCGCCAGTTGTTCGCCGGTGACGTCGGCGACCCACGGGTCGTAGTCGACCATGGCCGACCGGACACCGCCGGGAGTGAGTAATTGCACGAAATCTGCGGGGAAATCAACCAAAGTACCGCTCCTAGCGTCCTTGCTAAAGTTGACCCGAGCCTAGAGTCATGCGGCACAAAGCACAACTCCATTCGAATCCATTGTGCATACTGCCCTATCCAGCGCGCGAGCCGCGTGCTAACGTCTTGCACTATGCACAGCCTGGACAAAACCGACACGCAGCTTCTTGCCGCTCTCTGCGACGACCCGAACAGCACCTTCGTGGCTCTCGCGCAGAAGCTGGGCCTTTCCCGCAATACCGTGCAGGCGAGGATGGCCAGGCTCGAGGACTCCAACGCGTTCCTGAGCTTCGACCGTCGCATCAATCCGGTGGTCCTCGGCTTCCAGCTGACGGCGTTCATCACCGTGCATGTGCAACAGAAAAGGCTGTCCCAGATCGTGGTCGACCTCGCCCTGATCCCGGAGATCGTGCAGGCCCACGGCATGAGCGGGCCGGCTGACCTCCTCGTGCGGGTGGTCTGCCGGGACGCCGACGACCTGTTCCGCATCGACGGCACGATTCTCGCCTGCGACGGCGTCGAGCGCACCGAGACGTCGCTCGCCATGGGCGAACTGATCCCGTACCGGATCACACCGATTCTCGAGGACAACGGCGCCTGAGCCGCGCACCCCTCAGCCGGCGGTGCGTGGCTTCCGGGCCGGCGGAATCAGCGTGCGGGCGTAGCGAATCGCGTCGGGGGTGCCGGCGAAGACCCGCCCCAGCTCACGCAGGTGCGGCGCGACGCCGAGTCGCCTGAGCACCGCCCGGTGCTCGTCGGTGACGCCGGAGACGAGCACCACGATCCCCTTGGCCTCCAGGCGCGTGATCACGTCATCGAGCATCAGGCCTCCGGTCGCGTCGAGGGTGGTGACCCGGCTCATCCGGAGGATCACCACAGACACGGCGCTCACCTCTGTGAGCTCGAGCAGGAAGCGGTGCGCCGCGCCGAAGAACAGCGGTCCGTCGAACCGGTAGGCGACGATGTGCTCGGCGAGAAGTTCGCGTTCCTCTGCGCTGTGGTCCGCGGTGTCCAGCGGCACCCGCTCGACCCGGGCGCTGCGGGCAACCTCTCGCAGGGCGAGCAGCGCCGCCGCCGCGAGCCCCACCACGACCGCGGTGACCAGGTCGATGGCGACGGTGACACCGAATGTGACCACGAGCACGACGGCGTCACCGCGGGTGGCCCTCATGATGGCGCGGATCGCGCCGAGCTGCACCATCTGGATGGTCGTGGCCAGCAGCACACCGGCCAGGGCGGCCAGCGGCACGTAGCCCACGAGCGACCCCGCGACCAGCACGACCACGAGCAGCACGACCGAGTGCGAGATCGCGGCGAGCCGGGACCGGGCGCCGCTGCGCACGTTGACGGCCGTTCGGGCGATGGCGGCCGTGGCCGGCACTCCGCCGAAGAACGGCACGACGAGGTTGGCGATCCCCTGCCCGAACAGCTCGCGGTCGGGGTTGTGCCGCTCCCCCACGCTCATCCCGTCGGCTACGGTTGCGCTCAGCAGGCTCTCCAGGGCCGCCAGGGCTGCGATCGCCAGCGCCGAGGGCAGCAGAACGGCGAGCATGGCCGGGTCGAAGAAGTCGGCGGCCGGGGCGGTCAGCGCGCTCGGCAGCGCGCCGATGACCGGGAGGTCGGACCGGCCGTAGGCAGCGATCACCGTCACGATCACCACGGCGAGCAGCGAAAGCGGAAGCGACGGGCGCCACCGGGCGCCGGCCAGGATGACCCCGGCCACGCCGAGGGTGATGAGCGGGGCGACCGGGTCCGGCGCCTGCATGAAGCGTACGACCGCGTCCCACGCGAGGGCCCAGACCTTCTCCTCGTCTCCCGGTTCCACGCCCAGCATGTTGGGCACCTGCTGCAGCGCGATGACCACAGCGATGCCGGCGGTGAAGCCCTCCACCAGAGAGGCGGGCAGGTAGCGCACGTATCGGCCGATGCCGCTGAGGGCCAGGACGAGCAGGATGACGCCGGCCATGAGCGTCACCTCGAGCACGCCGGACACCCCGAACTGGTGCACCACGGGCACGAGCACGACCGTCATCGCCCCGGTCGGACCGGAGACCTGGATGTTGCTGCCGCCGAACACCGCGGCGAGGATGCCGGCGATGACCGCCGTCGTGAGGCCCGCCGTCGCCCCCAGCCCGGAAGCGACCCCGAAGGCCAGGGCGAGGGGCAGGGCGACGATGGCGACGGTGAGCCCGGCGAGCAGGTCGCGCCCGGGCGAGCGGCGCATCAGGGTGAAGTCGGCGCGCTGCGGCAAGAGCCCCCGCGCGAAGGCCAGTCCGTGCAGCGCCTTCGTCTTCATCGTGCGTCCTTTTCCATCGTGCGCAGCAGGGCGTGCGAGTCCTGCAGGTTGGCGACGAGCATCCGCTTGGCAACCTCGAGCAGGTCGATCATGTCCCGGTCGCGCAGCGCGTAAAAGATGGTGTTGCCCTCTCGCCGGGTCGTCACGACACCCGCGCGGCGCAGCACGCCGAGCTGCTGCGACAGGCTCGACAGCTCGGAGCCAAGCGCATCGGCCAGGCTGCCGACGGAGCGTTCGCCGCCGACGAGCTGCTCGAGCACCTGGACTCGCAACGGGTGGCCCAGGGCCTTGAAGAGCTCGGCCTTCAGCTGAGCAACGGGAAGTTCGGTGGAGAGCACCATCTGATTATATCGCTAAGTTACATTTTCTTTACATAGATTCGCCCGGGTGCCCGGGTCCGGGAAGCGCAAGGGAGCGCTCGCAGCCTCGCGGCCACGAGCGCTCCCGACGCCGTCAGCGGCGCAGCACGCCGTCGCCCACGAGTGCCCGGTAGTAGCCGAAGGTGTTGCCCAGCGCGTTCGGGTGGAAGTTGCTCGGCGCCAGCAGGTTCGCCGGGTTGAACGCGATGTAGGGCACGGCAGACCCAATGCCGTGGCCGGCGAATTCCTGGGTCGCGTCGATGTAGCGGATCCGGTCGACGCCGGCCGGTTCGGGAATGGCGGTGACGGCCAGATTGATCGCGCTGTTCAGGCCCGCGGTGCCCTGGTTGACCAGGTCACCCAGGGGCGACACTCCCGGCTGGAACAACAGCGGATAGTTCAGCACGGCGACGCGGGCATTCGGCAGGGTCGCCGCGATGTAGCCGTAGGTCTGCGCGAGGCCGGTCACGAAGGCCGGGCTGGACAGGGTGGCCACGCTCGTCTGCACGGCCAGGCCGCAGGGCACACTCGCCGGGTCCGGGGCGCAGGCCTGCAGGATCGCGGTGGATCCGGCATCGATGCCGCCGACCGTGATCGTGACCAGCGTCGTCGTGGCGCTCACCCCGGCCAGCTGGGCCGGGATGTCGGCCATGCGCGCCCCGGAGCAGGCCTTGTTCGCGCTCAGGCGGTACGGGCTGAGCAGGGAGCTGATCACCGGGTAGCTCTTGTACCGGCTGCGCTGGCAGGTCGCGTCGGAGTACGGCGGGGCACCCTGGCCGGAGGTGAACGAGTCGCCGAGGGCGACATAGCCGAGCGGCGCGGAGAGCGCGAGGCCGGCCCGGGTCGCATTCGAGCTCGCGACGGGCCCGGTGGGGGCGGACAGGGACGGGGCGGCGGTGGCCGGGGCTGCAACGACGCCGACGACCAGGGCGACGCTCAGAAGGGAGAGGGCGCCGACGCGCGACAGGGAACGCGTGCGATTCTGAGAATTTGTCATGCTGCAGGTTATTGCCCGTCCGGCGGCACCGACTAGGGCGGGCTCTGGCCCCAGTTCGGGGGTGACGATCGCCCGGCAGGCGAAACGGCCCGCCCTGCCGAAGCAGGACGGGCCCTCCGTCTCACCGATCTACCTGGCGAGAGGTGATCGGGAGAACTACCAGACTACGCTTCGGTCGGAGCCTCGGCGTTCGCGGACTCGGCCGACTCGGCCGACTCCTCGAGAACCGGTGCGAGCGACAGCTTGCCCCGGTCGTCAATCTTGGTGATCTCAACGAGGACCTTCTGGCCCACGCCGAGCACGTCTTCGACGTTCTCGACCCGCTTGCCACCGGCGAGCTTGCGCACCTCGGAGATGTGCAGCAGGCCGTCCTTGCCCGGGAGCAGCGAGACGAAGGCGCCGAATGCGGCGATCTTCACGACAGTTCCGAGGAACTGCTCGCCAACCTCGGGGTTGGTCGGATTCGCGACGGCGTTGACCATGGCGCGGGCGGCCTCGGCCGAGGGACCGTCGACGGCGCCGATGTACACGGTTCCGTCTTCCTCGATCGAGATGTCGGCTCCGGTCTCGTCCTGGATCGAGTTGATCATCTTGCCCTTCGGGCCGATCAGCTCGCCGATCTTGTCGACCGGGATCTGGACCGAGATCACGCGGGGCGCGGTCGGGGCCATCTCGTCGGGCTTGTCGATCGCGGCGTTCAGCACGGCGAGGATCGTGGTGCGAGCATCCTTGGCCTGGGTGAGCGCTCCGGCCAGGACCGACGCGGGGATGCCGTCGAGCTTGGTGTCGAGCTGGATCGCGGTGACGAACTCGCTCGTGCCGGCGACCTTGAAGTCCATGTCGCCGAGTGCGTCTTCGGCGCCGAGGATGTCGGTCAGGGCCGCGTAGCGGGTCTTGCCGTCAACGGTGTCGGAGATGAGGCCCATGGCGATGCCGGCAACGGGCGCGCGCAGCGGCACACCGGCGTTGAGCATCGACAGGGTCGAGGCGCAGACGGAACCCATCGAGGTGGAACCGTTGGAGCTGAGCGCCTCGGAGACCTGACGGATGGCGTACGGGAACTCCTCGCGCGTGGGCAGCACGGGGACCAGGGCGCGCTCGGCGAGTGCTCCGTGGCCGATCTCGCGGCGCTTCGGCGTTCCGACCCGGCCGGTTTCACCGGTCGAGTAGGGCGGGAAGTTGTAGTTGTGCATGTAGCGCTTCTTGGTGACCGGGCTCAGGGAGTCGATCGTCTGCTCGAGCTTGAGCATGTTCAGCGTGGTGACACCCAGGATCTGGGTCTCGCCGCGCTGGAAGATCGCCGAACCGTGCACGCGCGGGATGACAGCCACCTCGGCGTCGAGCGGGCGGATGTCGGCGAGGCCGCGACCGTCCATGCGCACGCCCTCGTTGAGGACGCGGGTGCGGACAACCTTCTTCGTGACGGACTTGTACGCCGCTGAGACCTGGCCGAGCGCACCGGCGGGAAGTTCACCGGCGTCGATCCTGGCCGCGATGGCGTCCTTGACACGAGCCTTGAGTGCGTCATCCGCATCCTGGCGTTCGACCTTGCCGGCGATCTTGTACACGTCGCCCAGCTCGGCCTCGGCCAGGGCCGCGACGGCGTCGTAGGTCTCCGGCTGGTAGGGCGGGAAGACCTGGTAGTTGCCGGTCGGCTTGGCAGCGGATGCCGCGACCTTCTGCTGGGCCTCGATGAGCTGCTTGATGAAGGGCTTGGATGCCTCGATGCCCTCGGCGATGACCTCTTCGTTCGGCTTGATGGCGCCGCCCTTGATGAGGTCCCACGAGTTGTCGGTGGCTTCGGCCTCGATCATCATGATCGCGACGTCCTGGCCGCCATCGGCATCCGTGACGACGCGACCGGCAACGACCATGCTGAACACGGCGTCGGCGATCTGCGAGTACTTCGGGAAGGCAACCCACTGGCCGGAGCCGTTCTCATCGGGGATGAGGGCGACGCGAACGCCACCGATCGGTCCGGAGAAGGGGAGGCCGGCGAGCTGCGTCGACATGGACGCGGCGTTGATCGCGAGCACGTCGTAGTACTCGTCCGGCGCGATGGCCAGAACGGTCACGACGACCTGGATCTCGTTGCGGAGGCCGTCGACGAACGACGGGCGCAGCGGCCGGTCGATCAGGCGGCAGGTGAGGATCGCCTCGGTCGACGGGCGACCTTCGCGACGGAAGAAGCTGCCCGGGATGCGGCCGGCAGCGTACATACGCTCCTCGACATCGATGGTCAGCGGGAAGAAGTCGAAGTTTTCCTTCGGCTGCTTGCTCGCGCTCGTGGCGGAGAGAAGCATGGTTTCTTCGTCGATGTATGCGGCGGCAGAACCCTGCGCCTGCTGGGCGAGACGCCCGGTTTCAAAACGGATGGTGCGCTTGCCGTACTTGCCGTTATCGATAACGGTTTCAGCGAAAGTGATTTCTGGACCCTCCATGTGGGGGTTCTCTCCTTTGTTTAGACTCGCATGCCCGTGTGGCGCGCGAGTGGGACAAGGAGCAGGGAACAGGCAGGACGAAGTCGTGCGCAGTGAGCGCCGACTCGTGCTGGCCACCAGTAGAAATTCACCACCACGCCGTTCGTGTGAACCGCGGTTGGGAAACCACCACCGAGGACCAGCTTCCTGCCAGCCTGCTCCAATTGCTCGGCCATCCGAGAATGGCCGTCCCAATTCTAACAGCCCCGCCCCCAGATACCCCCTTCCCCCCTCCGCGAAACCGCAGTTGTGCGCGCTAAAACGACGTTTTAGCGCGCACAACTGCGGTTTCGCGGGTTAGACGGCACGCCCACGGAATGCAGGTAGGTGAACATCGGCCGCAGCGCGTGGTCCAGCGCCAGCGAGTGGCGCGCCGTGCCGGCGGTCGCCCCGATCAGCACCGGCATGTCGGTGAGGGACTTGGCTCAGCCCGGCGGACACCACGGCAAGTCGGCGGGTCGTCATCTCAGGCCCCCTTCGGGTTCGACGCGGCGAGGCCGGGGGCACCGGCCGGGCTCGACTTCAGGACGGTCTCCGCGATCGCCCGCGCCTCGGCGGCGGCCGTGAGGGAGGCGTGCGTCGGGGCATCCGGCACGGTCGCCGGGCGCATCTTCGCGAACTCGGCTCGGAGCACGGGCACGACTTCCTCGCCGAGGAGGTCGAGCTGTTCGAGCACGACCTTCAGGGGCAGGCCCGCGTGGTCCATCAGCCAGAGCTGGCGCTGGTAGTCGCCCACGTAATCGCGGAAGCCGAGCGTGCGGTCGATGATCTCCTGCGGGCTGCCGACGGTCAGCGGAGTCTGCTCGGTGAACTCCTCCAGGCTCGGGCCGTGGCCGTAGACCGGGGCGTTGTTGAAGTACGGGCGGAACTCATTGACGGCGTCCTGCGAGTTCTTGCGCATGAACACCTGCCCGCCGAGTCCGACGATGGCCTGCGCGGCGGTCCCGTGGCCGTAGTGCTCGAAGCGCTGGCGGTAGTACCCCACCATCTTCGCGGTGTGCGAGGCGGGCCAGAAGATGTGGTTCGAGAAGAGGCCGTCGCCGTAGAAGGCGGCCTGCTCGGCGATCTCCGGGGTGCGGATGCTGCCGTGCCAGACGAAGGGCGGCACGCCGTCGAGCGGACGCGGCGTCGACTGGAAGCCCTGCAGGGGGGTGCGGAACTGGCCCGACCAGTCCACGGAGTCCTCGCGCCAGAGCCGGCGCAGCAGCGCATAGTGCTCGAGGGCCAGCGGGATGCCCTGGCGGATGTCCTGGCCGAACCAGGGGTAGACCGGGCCCGTGTTGCCGCGGCCCAGCATCAGGTCGACCCGGCCTTCGGCGAGGTGCTGCAGCATGGCGTAGTCCTCGGCGATCTTGACCGGGTCGTTGGTCGTGATCAGCGTGGTCGCCGTGGACAACACGATCCGCTCGGTCTGCGCGGCGATGTAGCCGAGGAGGGTGGTCGGCGAGGAGGGCACGAAGGGCGGGTTGTGGTGCTCGCCGGTGGCGAAGACGTCGAGCCCGACCTCTTCGACCTTCCTGGCGATGGTGACCATGGCCTTGATGCGCTCGTGTTCGGTCGGGGTCCGACCGGTCGTGGGGTCGGTGGTGATGTCCCCGACGGTGAAGATTCCGAACTGCATTTCCAGCCTCTCAATCTCAATGCGTTTGCATGGATATTCTAGCCAACGACCGACCGAGTGATCTTATTCCGTCGCGCCCGTGATCGCGTGACAGGATTGGCCAATGACGGATGCCCCGGACCTCGATCCTGCCTTCGCCACGGTCCCCGCTCCTGCCCCGTGGTGGACGCAGGCCGTGGTGTACCAGGTGTACCCGCGCAGTTTCGCGGACTCGGACGGCGACGGGATCGGCGATCTGGGCGGCATCCGGTCGAAGCTCGATTACCTGGCCGAGCTCGGCGTCGACGCGGTCTGGCTCTCCCCGGTCTACCCGTCGCCGCAGCACGACAACGGCTACGACATCCGTGACTACCAGGACATCGACCCGGTGTTCGGCAGCCTCGCGGAGTTCGACGCGCTGCTGGCCGAGGCTCACGAGCGCGGCATCAAGATCGTGATGGACCTCGTCGTCAACCACACGAGCGACGAACACGCCTGGTTCGAGGAGTCTCGCTCCTCGCGGACGAGCCCCCGGCGCGACTGGTACTGGTGGCGGCCGGCCGCAGCCGACGGCGGACCGCCCAACGGCTGGCGCAGCGCCTTCAGCGGCCCGGCCTGGACCCTCGACGGGGCCACCGGCGAGTACTACCTGCACCTGTTCGCCCGGCAGCAGCCCGACCTCAACTGGGAGAACCGCGAGGTGCGCCAGGCCGTCTACGCGATGATGAACTGGTGGCTCGACCGCGGGGTCGACGGCTTCCGGATGGACGTGATCAACTACATCGCCAAGCAGATCGAGCTCGTCGACGGACCCCACCCGAGCCTGGACGGCGGCTCCCCGATGGGGCCGCAGATCCACGACTACCTGCAGGAGATGCACCGCGAGGTCTTCGCCGGGCGAGCGGGCGAGCACCTCACGGTCGGAGAGATGCCCGGTGTGAGCGTCAGCGACGCCGTGCTGTTCACCGACCCGGCCCGGGCTGAGGTCGACATGATCTTCCAGTTCGAACACGTGTCGCTCGATCAGGGAGACCACAAGTTCCTGGCGCTGCCGCGCAGCCTGCCCGCGCTGAAGAAGAGCCTCTCCCGCTGGCAGGACGGCCTGGCCGAAACCGGCTGGAACAGCCTTTACCTCAACAACCACGACCAGCCCCGGCTGGTGTCGCGGTTCGGCAACGACGCCGAATACCGGTACGAATCCGCCACGCTCTGGGCGCTCGTGCTGCACCTGCACCGCGGAACGCCCTACATCTACCAGGGCGAGGAAATCGGCATGACCAACGTGCGCTTCGATTCCATCGACGACTACCGCGACATCGAGTCGCTCAACCACTTCCGCGAGGCCGTGCAGGAGTTCGACCAGTCGCCCGCCGCGGTGCTGGCAGGGGTGCACACCATGGGCCGGGACAACGCCCGAACGCCGATGCAGTGGGACGCGTCCGACAACGCCGGCTTCACCTCCGGAATACCGTGGATCGCGGCGAACCCGAATTATCCCGAGATCAACACGGTTACCGACCGGGCCGACCAGCGGAGCATTTTCCGCTTCTACCAGCGCCTGATCGCGCTGCGCCACGAGAGCCCGGTCGTGGCGCTCGGCGCGTTCTCGATGCTCGAGCCGGAGCACGACCAGCTCTACGCGTTCACCCGCACGCTCGGCGACCGGGCGCTCCTCGTGGTTGCCAACGCCTCGCATGCGCCCCTGGCCGGGCCGCTCCCGGTCGATGTCACGGGCGGCGTACTGGTGCTCGGCAACTACGCCGACGCCGCGGGAAGCGGGCTGCGGCCCTGGGAGGCACGGCTCTACCGGCTGTGACGGCTGTGACGGCTTGTCGCGATCCTTACACGCGTGCACGGACGGGCGGGCGACGCACGACCTGCCAGGCCGTGATGACGAGGGCGAACACAACCCCGAGCACGGCGCCGGCGCCGTTCGCGATGAGGTCGCGAACGTCGGGGTATCGGGTCGGCAGGAACTGCTGGGTGAACTCGATCGAGCAAGTGAGCACGACGCCGATGACGATGGCGAGCCACCAGAGCCGGCGCCCGAAGAGCAGGAGCAGGAACACCCCGATCGGGATGAAAATACCGATGTTGGCCGCGAATTCGACCCGCCCATAGGTGATCCAGTCGGTCGAGTCGTGCCGGGCGAAGAACCCCAGCGCGCGGAGCAGCCAGCCGTTGTTTGCGCTGTCGAGCGGCTGCGGTCCGAGGGTCACCCAGCCGACGAACGCCAGGTAGGCGAGCGTGACCAGGGACAGGACGGGATGGCGATGCAGCATCCCCCCATCGTGCCCGATCGCGCCTGGATGTCCACCCCGCGGCGCGCCTCAGCCGCGGCCTCTCGCCCTCGCCCCGGGGCCAACTCAGGAGAATCGGGGAAAACGGCCGGAATTCGCCCGTTTGCGCACCATTCCCCCGGAATCTCCTGAGTTGGCCACCGGGCCGTCGCGACAGGAGGTGGCCGAGGTCGAGCCCGCCGAGAACACGGTGGCGGCGGGCTCGATTCACCGGTGACGCACTACTTGCGGAGCGAGTCTTCCTCGGCGATGGCTTCGTCGCGGATCGTATCGTCGAAGATCCGCTTCGCTTCGATGCCGACAACCGAGTGGCGACGGCCGTACGCGAAGTACACGATGAGCCCGATCGCGAGCCAGACCGCGAAACGAACCCAGGTCAGCGTGGTGAGGTTCAGCATCAGCCAGAAGCAGAGCACGGCGGAGAGGATCGGCAGGAACGGCGAGAACGGCACCCTGAACGCCCGCTTCAGGTCCGGGCGCTTCTTGCGCAGCACGACGACGGCGATGCTTACAAGCACGAAGGCCGACAGCGTGCCAATGTTGATCATTTCCTCGAGCACGCCAACGTCGGTGAGCCCGGCGATCAGGGCAACGGCCAGGCCGGTGATGATCTGGATGCGCACCGGGGTGCCGCGCTTGGCGGAGGTCTTGCTCAGCGACCGCGGCAGCAGGCCGTCGCGGCTCATCGCGAAGAGAACGCGGGAGAGGCCGAGCAGCAGCACCATGATCACGGTGGTCAGGCCCACCAGGATGCCGACGGAGATGACCTGGGCGGCCCATCCTGCGCCGACCGCGACGAATGCCGTCGCGAGGGACGCGTTGGGGTCGTCGGCGAGCACCGTGTAGGGCACCATGCCGGTCAGCACGAGGCTGACACCGATGTAGAGCACCGTGACGATGGCCAGGCCGGCGAAGATTCCACGCGGGAGGGTCTTCTGCGGGTTCTTGACTTCCTCCGCGGAGGTCGCGATCACGTCGAAGCCGATGAAGGCGAAGAACACGAGCGAGGCGCCGGCCAGCAGACCGAAGATCCCGTACTGGGCGGGCGCCGCTCCGGTCATGAAGGAGAACAGCGACTGTCCCCAGGCGTCGCCGTCGCCGCCCTTGGTGGGAATGGCGTCCGGGATGAACGGCGTGTAGTTCTTGATGTTGATGAAGAACGCGCCGACGACGATCACGAAGACGACGATCGCGATCTTGATCAGGGTGAAGATGCTGGCGACGCGCGCGGAGAGCTTGGTGCCGAAGACGAGCAGGGTCGTGAAGATGGCGACGATGACGAACGCGCCCCAGCTCACCTTCAGGCCGACCACATCGATCTCGGCGGGGATGTCCCAATTCCAGAGCGCGAACACGTTACTGAGGTAGATGCCCCAGTACTTGGCGATGACGGCCGCGGCGGTCAGCATCTCGAGGATGAGGTCCCAGCCGATGATCCAGGCGAGCAGTTCGCCGAGCGTCGCGTAGGTGAACGTGTAGGCGGATCCGGCGACCGGAACGGCCGACGCGAACTCCGCGTAACACATGATCGCGAGGGCACAGGTGAAGGCCGCGAGGATGAAGCCCAGCGTGACGGACGGCCCGGCGTAGCTGCCGGCGGCCTTCGCGCCGACCGAGAAGATACCGGCCCCGACCGCGACGGCGACGCCCATGATCATCAGGTCCCAGGTGCCCAGCGTGCGTTTGAGGCTGTGGCCCTTTTCGAGGGAGTCCGCGATGGAAGATTCGATACTCTTGGTGCGCCTGAGGCTCATGGCGGGGTAGTGTCCGTTCAGTTGGTCGTCCGGCTTCCCTGCCGGGCAAACACCAATCCTAGGTGTCGCAGTGTCCCCCGTTGACGGGGCTACGGAATTTGTCCGCGACCATCCGCTTCGAAAGGACCTCATGAACGCACCGCTCCTGCCGCTGGGCAATGGTCGCAGCATCCCTCAGATCGGGCTCGGGACCTGGCCGCTGGACGACGCCGAGGTGGCTCCCGTGATCGTGACCGCCATCGAGGCCGGGTACCGGCACCTCGACACGGCCGTCAAGTACGGCAACGAGGCCGGCGTCGGCCGCGGCATCCGGGACAGCGGCATCGCCAGGGGCGAGCTGTTCGTCACGACGAAGCTCAATGGCGTCTACATGGGCGACGACAAGGCGATCGCCGGGCTCGATGAGTCCCTCACCCGGCTGGGCCTGGACTACGTGGACCTGCTGCTGATCCACTGGCCGGTGCCGCAGCGCGGCCTCTTCGTCTCGACCTGGAAGACGTTCGAGAAGCTGGTGGCGTCCGGGAAGTCCAGGTCGATCGGGGTGTCGAACTTCAAGCCCGCCCACCTCGACCGGCTCCTCGCGGAGACGGACATCGTGCCGGCCGTGAACCAGATCGAGCTGAACCCCTACGTGACCCGCGCAGAGCAGCGCGCCTACAACGCCATGCATGGCATCGTCACGGAATCCTGGAGCCCGCTCGGGCAGGGAACCGAGCTGCTCAGCGAGCCGCTGCTCGGCTTCCTCGCCGAGAAGTACGAGAAGACCCCCGCCCAAATCGTGCTGCGCTGGCACATCGAACTCGGCCTGGTCGCCATCCCGAAGTCGAAGACCCCGGAGCGGATCCGCCAGAACATCGACGTGTTCGACTTCACCCTCGACCCGACGGACGTCGAGGCGCTGGCCGCGCTCGATCAGGGACCGGATGCCGGCGTCGACTCGGACGTGATCGGGCACTGACAGAGCGCGCGGATCAGCGCGCGTAGATGTCGTCCCAGCCATACTCCATCGCTGCGCAGGCATCGGCGTATTCCTGCTCCAGCTGCGTGGACAGGCTTCGCGCGCGGTCACGCAGCTCCGAGAGCACGTCCGTCGAGTCCGGTTCCGCCGCCAGATCCTCGGGGATGCCCGTCAGTGCGCTCCGCGAGCCGACGATCAGTTGCACCGTCACCGTTCTCGCGTCGTTCTTGACGGCCCGTTCCACCATCTCGGAATTGTCTCCGTCGTCAAAGGAGGCGACGAGAAGCAAGAGGGCGTCCGCGCCTTCATCCGTGGTCAGGAAGGACTCTCCGGAATATGAAACCTGGTTCATGATCTTCTCCCCCGGTGCATTGTTCGTGCCTGCGCCTGATCCGGAGTTGGAATCCGGAACGGCGCTGGCGCCACGCTAGCATCGGCGACGGATGCCCGCAGTCGGCATGAAGGGGGACAGCCGCGGGCCCTCGAGCGGGGAAAACAAAACGGGCCGCCACCCCAAGGTGACGGCCCGTTCGTAAGAAGATCGCGTTATCGACGAAGGCCGAGGCGCTCGATCAGCGAGCGGTACCGGTTGATGTCGACATCCGACAGGTAACCGAGCAGACGGCGACGCTGTCCAACCAGAAGCAGCAGGCCACGACGTGAGTGGTGGTCGTGCTTGTGCTCCTTGAGGTGCTCCGTCAGGTCGAGGATGCGCTGCGTGAGCATTGCAATCTGGACCTCGGGGGAACCCGTGTCGCCTGGGTGGGTAGCGTACTTTTCGATGATCGCCTTCTTAGCATTAGCTTCGAGTGCCATAGATGGGATCCCCTTTCTCTCACTGCGCGGTGCCCGGGGCAGAATGCCTGGGCTCTCTTTGTCCGCGGCCGTTAGACGGCAACCTGAAGAGTTTAGCAGAGTCGGATGCCCGGGCTCGCTCCCTCGGGCACCGGACCCTGGCGCCTGGCGGCTGGCGGCTGGCGGCTGGCGGCTCAGGCCGTGACGGCCGCGGTGCATAACTCCGCCAGATCTGCGGCGGTCGCCGGAACAACCCCGTGATTTCGCCGGCTCAGGACGCGGGTCCGACATTCTGGCGGAGTTATGCGCAGACGTCACTTCTCCCCCGTGGCGGCCTTCCGCTGCTCCGACGAGAACGCCCCGTCGACGCCGGTGCGAGAGCGCTTGATGTAGTCGTTCAGGCCCGCACTGAGCCCGGCGACACCGTCGGGCACGGCCGCGTAGGTCATCGACTTGTCGGCCTGGAAGCCGAGGTGGGCCCCGGTGAGCACGGCGTCCTGGTTCGCGCCGAGGAAGACGAAGTCCCAGTTGAAGTCGTTCGTCTGCTGCCGCACGAGCGTGCGCACGGATTCCGCGGTCCACTCGTGGCTCGAGTTCTCCTCTCCGTCGGTGGCCACGACGACCTGCACCGTGCCGGGACGCTGGTCTTCGGGCAGCAGGGCGAGGCGCCAGCCGAAGGTCGAGACGGCGTGGCCGATCGCGTCGTAGAGGGCCGTAGCCCCGCGGGGTTCCAGCGCGACAACGACGTTGGCCGGGTCGGCAAAGGTGGCCTGCGTCTCGATCTCGGTGTCGAAGGTCACGATGTCGACGCTGAGCCGGCCGGGCTCGGCGGCCTGGTCGCGCAGCATCGATTCGAGCCCGCCGACCATGTCGTTCCGAATCGTCGTCATCGATCCGCTGCGGTCGATGATGAGCAGCAGTCCGGTGTAGTTGGGGTCGGTCATGGGAGTCTCCTGTCGCGTGAGTGTGCGCCCGCGCCACGTTGGCCGGACCCGGCGTCGCAGCTACAACCGCAGGACGACTCGTATCCCACATGGTGCAGGGGACGACCGACATTCCTTCCGATGTGCCGGGTCGGAAGCGTCGCGCGGGTAGTACGCCGCATCGCGTGCGATGCGCCACCCGCGCAGCGGCGTGCCACCCGCGCAGCTCGGAACCGGCAGCCGAACAGCTTCCGGTACGCGGCGTTGCGGACGACGCTACACGCTCGCGGCCCGCCGCTTGCGGGGCGCCCGCGCGAGGAGGGATTCGTCCGGACCGTTCCACACCTTGAGGATCGCCCAACCCACCGCCGTGATCGGCACCGCGAGGACCGCCCCGGCAATGCCGCCGAGGATCGTGCCGGCGGTCAGGGCCACCAGGATCACCAGCGGGTGAAGCTTGAGGGACTGCCCCATCACCAGGGGCTGCAGCAGGTCCCCCTCCAGCTGGTTGACCACAATGACGATGCCCAGCACGATGAGGGCGACGACCGGCCCGTTGGCGACCAGCGCGACGAGTGCGGCGAGGATACCCGCGACCGTCGCCCCGATCAGGGGGATGAAGGCGGTGAGGAAGATGATGACGGCCAGCGGGAGCGCCAGCGGGACCTGGAGGATCGCCAGCCCGCCTCCGATCGCCACCGCGTCGACCAGGGCGATGATCGCCGTGCCTCGCACGTAGCCGCCGAGCACCCGCGGCGCGGTGTCCCCGATGCGGCGCATCCGCTCGAGGCGCTCGCCACGGAAGGGGCGCAGGAAGAACGCCCAGATCCCGTCGCCGTCTTTGAGGAAGAAGAACAGGATGACCGCCACGAGCAGGATCCCGGTGATCGCCTCGGCCGCGGCGGAGACCCCGGCAATCGCACCGGTGCCGAACTGGCTGCTCGTGATGAAATCGACGAGTGCCGCGCGTGCGTCATCCAATTGCGCCTGGTCGATCGGGATCGGCCCGTCGGCCAGGAAGGCCTGCAGCTCGTCCAGGCCGTCAGAGCCGGCCTGGGCCAGTTCGCCCCACTGGTTGCGCACGGCGAACACGATAAGGGTGATGATCCCGCCGAAAACGAGCACACCGGCGAGCAGCGTGAGCCAGGTGGCGAGCATCGCCGAGAGGCCGCGCCGCCGCAGCCAGCCGACGAGCGGGGCGATCGCGGCCGCGAGAATCACGGAGATCAGGACCGGAATCACCACGAGCTTCAACTGCACCAACCCGAACACGACCACCGAGGCGAGCGTGATCACCAGGATGAGCTGCCCGCTGCGGATGCCGAGGCGCCCCAGGCGGTCCGTCCAGGGTGCTCGAATGGACGGTCGGCCGGTGTTGTCGTCTTCTCCCATGGTGCAACCTTAGACAGGCGGCGGGGCCGACGACTCCTGTCGTGCGGCCTGCCGTGAATCGCCCTGGCCGAGGACCGACCGCCTGACCTTTAGCCGAGGACCGCCGCGACGGATTCGTCGATGATGCCGAGCCCGCGCTCGAGTTCCTCGTCGGTGATGGTCAGTGCGGGCAGGATCTTCATGACCTCGCCCTCCGGACCCGACGTTTCCATCAGCAGGCCCCGGGTGAAGGCCTCGGCGCAGACCCGGCCGGCCAGGTCACCGTCGGCGAACTGCAGCCCGCGGGCCAGTCCTCGTCCCTTCGCCACGAGGGCATGCTCCGGGTAGCGGGCCGCGATGGCGGCGAAGCGTGCCTGCACGGTCTCGCCCCTGGCGAGCGTCGAACGCTCGAGCGCGTCATCCGACCAGTAGAGGCGGATGGCCTCGGCCGCGGTGGCGAACGCGGGGCTGATGCCGCGGAAGGTGCCGTTGTGCTCCCCCGGCGCCCAGATGTCGAGCTCCGGACGGATGAGGGTGAGCGCCATCGGCAGGCCGTAGCCGCTGATCGACTTCGACAGGCAGACCATGTCGGGCACGATCCCGGCTTCTTCGAAGCTGAAGAACCCGCCGGTTCGTCCGCAGCCCATCTGCACATCGTCGAGGATCAGCAGCACGCCGTGCTCCCGGCACAGCTCGGACAGGCCGCTCAGCCACTCGGCCCTGGCCACGTTGATGCCACCCTCGCCCTGCACCGACTCCACGATGACCGCGGCCGGCTTGTCCAGCCCGCTGCCGCTGTCGCCGAGGAGGCGTTCCAGGTAGGCGAAGTCGGCGCCGCCCTCGAGGTAGCCGTCGAACGGCATCGGCGTCGTGTGCACGAGGGGAACGCCGGCGCCGCCACGCTTGAGCGCGTTGCCGGTCACGGCGAGCGCGCCGAGCGTCATCCCGTGGAAGGCGTTCGTGAAGTTGATGACGCCGGTGCGGCCGGTCACCTTGCGGGCGAGCTTGAGGGCAGCCTCGACGGCGTTCGTGCCGCCGGGGCCGGGGAAGACGATCTTGTAGTCGAGGTTCCGCGGCTTCAGGATCAGCGAGTCGAAGGTCTCGAGGAAGTCCCGGCGCGCGGTGGTGAACATGTCCAGCGAGTGCATGACCCGGTCGTCGCTCAGGTAGTCGATCAGGACCTTCTTGAGTTGCGGGTTGTTGTGGCCATAGTTGAGGGCGCCGGCGCCGGCGAAGAAGTCCAGGTAGCCGCGGCCGTTCTCGTCGTACATGGTGCTGCCGACGGCGCGGTCGAACACGACCGGCCAGGACCGGGAATAGCTCCGGACCTGTGATTCTCGCGTGGTGAAGACGTCAGTGATCATGGCCATGGGAGTTCCTCCGCATTTGGGGTGATGGCCCGGCCGGCCGATCGGGTGGAGCGGCTCGGCATCGTGGGCGTCCGGGAAATCTGTTCTTCGAAAGTGAGCTCGTGACGACCCGGTCGTTGTCGGCATGCGCCCCTTGAGCCTATGCACTCCCCCTCCGGATGGCTAACCTTGGCGGGGGGCCGCTCGGCCGCCAGCACCGCCGCAGCCAGCACGGCCGCAGCCATCACCGTCGCCAAGGAGTAGCGCCATGCCAGAAGACACCGCACCAGTGTTGCCGCCCAGCCCCGCGGCATCCGGCCCGGCCGTGCTCGACGAGTGGGTCACCCGACTCGTCCGGGAGCTGGGTCTTCCGGCCGACGTCATCAACGTCGCGCTCGTGCTCGACCTCGCCCGCGACGCAGCCCACGGCGTGGCCCGTCCGGCCGCGCCCCTCACCACGTTCCTGGTCGGCTACGCGGCCGCTCTCGCCGGCGGCTCCCCCGACGACGTCGAACGGATCGCCGCGATCGCCACCCGGCTCGCGACCGAATAACCCCCGCGAAACCGCAGTTGTGCGCGCTAAAACGCCCGAATAACGCGCACAACTGCGTTTTCGCGGGGGTCAGCGTTCGAAGATGAGCAGGGTCGAGGTGGCGGTGGCGTAGACGCGGCCCCGGGCATCCGTGAGGGCCGCCTGGGCGAAGGCCGCTCGTCGGCCGAAGGAGATCAGCGTCGCCTCGGCCCGGACCGGCCCGGTGTCGGCGGTGATCGGGCGGTGGAACGACACCTTGAGCTCCAGGGTGGTGTACCCCTGCGTCGCGGTCAGCCGCGAGTGCGCCGCGCAGCCGCAGGCACTGTCGAGCAGCGTCGCGGCATACCCGCCGTGCACCGTGCCGATCGGGTTGTAGGCGTGCCGCCCGGGCACACTCTCGAAAACGGCGCGTCCCTCCTCGGCCTCGACCAGGGTGAAATCGAGCGATTCGCCCATCCCCGGGCGACGGCCGGAGGCGATCATCGCGCGGAGCTGTTCGAGGCCGGAGAGCCCCGGGGCGATCTCGTCGAAGAGGGAAATCATGCGCGTCGCCCTTCCAGGGTTGAGGCCACGCGTTCGAGCACCGACTCGCGGCCGGCGTAGATCCCCTCGGCGCGCGGCCAGTGGCTGATCACATCGGTGAAGCCCAGTGCGTCCGCGCGGCCGACAGCGTCGTCGAACGCGTCCACGCTCTGCAGCGAGTATGCCCCGTTGCTGTCCAACGAGAGGTAGCGCTCGATCGACGCCGGATCGCGGCCCGCGGCGAGCGCGGTGTCGTCGAGCCTGGCCGTGAGCGCGGCGACCGAGGCCCACCAGTCCTCACCGGTGGCACCGTCGGCGCCCGTGGTCACCCACCCGGCCCCGTGCTCGGCGACCAGGCGCAGACCCTTCGGCCCGTTCGCGGCGATCACGAACGGCACCCGGGGATGCTGCGCCGGCCGGCCGACCATGCGCGCCTCTACGGCGCTGTACCAGTCGCCGTCGAAGCTGATGCCGCCGACGCCTTCCTCGTGCCGGAGCAGCTGGTCGAGGGCCCGGACAAATTCGGCGAACCGTTCGTGGCGCTGGCGGGGCGTGTACCCGGGCTGGCCGAGCACCGACGCGTCGAAACCGGTCCCGCCCGATCCCACGCCGAGGGTGAATCGCCCGCCGGAAATGTCGCTGAGCGTCGCGATCTCCTTGGCGAACGGGACGGGATGCCGGTAGTTCGGCGACGACACGAACGTGCCCAGCCGGATCCGGCTCGTGAGCGTCGCGGCGGCCGTGAGCGTGGGCACGGTGGCGTGCCACGGCTCGTCGGCGAGCGTCCGCCAGGAAAGGTGATCGTAGGTCCAGGCATGGTCGAAGCCGTACTGCTCCGCCGCCTGCCAGCGACGCCGGGCCTCCGGCCACGAGTCCTGCGGGAGAATGACGATTCCAAAGCGCATGCAGCGAGTCTACGGATGCCGCAGCGGTCCGCTCTCGTGGCTGCATGCGCCCGGTGCTACCTTGTGGTGCGACGCCCGCCCGGGCGCGAGGGAGCAAACCGATGAAGGCCACGGCGCGATGCACGATCGTGCCCCCGTACCTGCTGGTGCGGCTGGCGCGGCTGGACGACCCGCGCTTCGCCGCGGCGGCGGAAGCGGCCAGGCAATCGCTGCTCCGCGACATCCCGCTGCGCGAACATCGTGCCGCGGCGCATCCGCTGCCCCCGGCGCTCGCGGTTCGCGCCGGTGCGGCCAGGCAGCGCGGCCGGATCGACCGCAGCATCTGGGATGCCGTGGGCCTGGAACGGCTGCCCGGGCGCCTTCTCGCCCGCGCGGAGGGCTGGCCGCCCACCTCGGACCCCGCGGTCAATGAGGCCCATGACGGCCTCGGTGAGACCCACACCCTGTTCTGGACGCGATTTGCGCGGGACTCCATCGACGACCGGGGGATGCCGTTGGAAGCAAGCGTGCACTACGGCCGGAAATACGACAACGCGTTCTGGGACGGCGAGCGCATGGTCTTCGGTGACGGGGACGGCCAGGTCTTCAACCGGTTCACGCTCTCGCTCACGGTGATCGGGCACGAACTCACCCACGGGGTCACCCAGCACACCGCGAACCTCACCTACGCGGGCCAGTCGGGGGCGGTCAACGAATCGATGTCCGATGTGTTCGGCTCGCTCGTCGAGCAGCACGCCAGGGGCCAGACCACGGCGGAGGCGAGCTGGCTGATCGGGGAGGGTCTGTTCACGGAGCAGGTCCAGGGCGTTGCGCTGCGGTCGATGAAGGCGCCCGGCACCGCCTACAACGACGATGTGCTCGGTAAGGACCCGCAACCAGGCAGCATGGCGGGGTACATCGACACCGAAGACGACAATGGGGGCGTGCACCTGAATTCCGGCATCCCGAACCGTGCGTTCTACCTCGTCGCCGAGGCCCTCGGCGGCAATGCCTGGGAGGCGCCGGGGCAGATCTGGTACGACACCCTGACCGGCGGCGCCCTGGGCAGGCGGGTCGACTTCGCGGGTTTCGCTCGCGCGACCGAGGCCGCGGCGGCGGCGCGCTTCGGCCCCGGTTCCCGCGAGCATGCGGCCGTGCGCTCCGCGTGGCACGAGGTGGGTCTCGGCCTGTCGCTGCCTGCGCGAGCGCCCTCGGAGTAACATTCCCGCATGAAGGTCATCGTCTCGCGGAGCGGCGGCATCGCCGGCATCCGGGTCACCTGGGAAGTGCAGGTCGACGAGCAGCCGGATGCCCCCAGCTGGCGGGAACTCCTGGACTCGCTGCCCTGGGGCCAGGCCGAGGAAACCGCCCCCGAGCCCGACCGGTATGTGTATCGCATCCGGTGCGCCCCGCACGAGGTGGTGCTGCCGGAGCCGCAGGTGGCCGGGCCGTGGAAGGACCTCGTCGACCGGGTCAGGGCCGTCAACGAGGGTCGGTAGCGCGCGGGCGATGCGCGGCGCGTTTCGTGGCGTGGTTCGCTCGCACGGACGCTCCTCCCGTGGGACGATGTGCATATGGCTATCAACGACTTGAACCCGGTTGAGATTCTCAGCGACGACGAATGCTGGGAATTCCTGCTGTCCGCCAACCTGGGCCGCCTGGCGGTGAGCGTCGTCGGCGAACCCGACATCTACCCGGTGAACTTCGTCGCGTCCGACAAAAAACTGCTGTTCCGCACCTCCGAGGGCGAGAAGCTGCTCGAACTCACCGTGAACAACAAGGTCGCGTTCGAGAGCGACGGGGTCGGCCGGGAGCAGGCCTGGAGCGTCGTGGTCAAGGGCACGGCGCGCGTCCTCGAAACGCGGGCGGAGATCGACGCCGCCGAACAGCTGCCGCTCCGACCGCTCGTCCCCACCCTCAAATACATCTGGGTCGAGATCACGCCCGCCAGGATGTCCGGGCGTCGTTTCACCCTGGGCCCGGAACCCGAACGGTTCTGAGCTCGGCCGGGTCAGAACCCGGCGAGGTCAGAGCCCGGCGAGCGCGCGCATCGCCTGGAGCCCCTGGGGCGTGCCGGGCCAGTGCCGCTCGAGGGCTTCCGCCCCGGCGTGCCGGGTGGCGAACCGAAGCACGACCGCGACGATGATGGCATCGTCGGCGTAGCCGAGCACCGGGATGAAGTCGGGGATCAGGTCGATCGGCGACACCAGGTACGCGAGCAGGACGAGCAGCACGACCCGCACCCGTCGGGGAACCGTGCCGTCGGCGGCCAGGCGGCGCACGAGCCGGATGACGTCCGGGATGAGGCGAAGGGCATCCGTCAGCGTGGTCTTGTCCGGTCGGTCGCGTGAGGCACGCCAGAGGAGCGCGACGAGAACCAGCCACAGCAGCAGGAACCCGGCCAGGACGCCGAGCAGGACCTCCCACCACATCAGGCGGACCGGGTGAGCAGCGCCAGGAGCGCCGCGCCGTAGGCATCCGACGCATCCGCGGCGTCGAACGCCGTGCTCTCCCCCGCGACCTCGACCTCCACTCGGTAACCGGCAGCTGCCAGCCGGTGGAGCGAGCGGAAGGTGCCCCGCAGCAGCTCGCGCAGCTGGTCTTCCCGCGGCAGCCAGAGAGCGTGCTCGAGGGCGAGGGAGTCCAGCGCCCATTCGGTGGTCCCGTTGAACCCGAGGATCGTGCCGATGTCGAATTCGTGGGCTTCGATCGTCATCTCGCTCACCGTGAACACGTCGCTGTCGAAATCGGGGCGTTCGATGCGGAACGAATCCCCGGAGACCGGATGCCAGTGCAGGCCGGCCTCGCGGAGCACACGGGCGTTTTCGACGGAAATCATGGGACACTCGATCCTGGCGTTTGCCTCGACGACGCTGCCTGCACCGGAAGGACCGTACGTGACCCCAGCGGTGAATCTCACGGTACGCGTGAAGCCGGGCAGCCGCAAAGGGCCGCTGGTCGTGACGGAGGATTCCGACGACGCGTCGCTGACGGTGTTCCTGCAGCAGCGGGCGGTCGACGGGGCCGCGAACGACGCGCTCGTCCGATTGCTCGCCGCACACTTCGGTGTGGCCCGGAGCGCGGTGCGCATCATCCGGGGCCACACCTCACGTGTGAAGCACGTGCGGATCGAGTCTTAGCTCACACCGAGCAGGTCGATCACGAAGATCAGCGTCTGGCCGGACAGGCGGTGGCCTCCGCCGGCGGGGCCGTAGGCCAGCTGCGGCGGGACGACGAGCTTGCGGCGTCCGCCGACCTTCATCCCGGGGATTCCCTGCTGCCAGCCGGCAATGAGCGAGCCGAGCGGGAAGTTGATCGACTGCCCGCGGTTCCAGGAGGAGTCGAATTCGTCACCGGAGTCGTACTCGACGCCCAGGTAGTGGACGTCGACGGTGGCGCCGGGCGTGGCCTCTGCGCCTTCCCCGACGACGATGTCAACAATCTCGAGCTGTTCGGGCGCGGGGCCCTCCGGGGCGTCGAGTTCGGGCTTTGAGTTCAAATCAGTCATTGCACCATCCAACCGGATTCCGGGCCGGATCGCACACCGGAGAATTCCTCCTTGCGCGAACGGGGTCGCCGGGTGCAGGCTGTAACCAGACAAACTCGCCGCACCGGGAGAGTCGTCGGCAGTGCCACACCACCGGGCGGCGAGTTTTTTTGCGCCTCGGCGCCGACGTGCTAGTCGCGACGAGCCGCCGGGGGCGTGCCAATCACGACGGCGCGGTTGGCCCGCAGCGAGGCCAGCAGGCGGGCTTCGCCGGAGCGGTCGGCGGGCCTGGCTCCCGCCCCCGCGTTGAGCATCCGCTCCCGGGCGAAGGCCAGGCGGGTGGCATCCGTGATGAACCCGCGCATCGCGGCCTGCCGGCCGGGCGGCTGCGCGGTCGCCCAGGCCAGGGCCTGGCGACGTCCCGCCGCGGTGGCGAGCATTGCGACCTCCTCCGGCGTGAACCAGCCGGCCGCGGAGTACTCGTTCAGCCGCGCCTGGGTGACCTGCCTCTCCTGCCGGCGCATCAGGTTGACGACGAGGATCGCGCCGATGAACAGCGGCACCTGCACGAAGACGTAGTACCGCAGCAGCGCCGAGTCGCCGACGAAGACCAAAGAGGCGCCATTCCACAGGGCATGCAGCAGCACGGCCGGGATCAGACCGATCACGAAGTAGCCGATGGCGCCGAACGCGCCGGTGCGCCGGGCCGCGATCCCCAGGGCCAGGCCGGTGCAGGCGGTGAACATGACGTGCGCGAACGGCGAGAACACGCCGCGCAGCAGGAACGTCACGCCCAGGACTCCCGGCCCGCCGTCGGCCATGGCCGTGCCGAAGTACTGGATGTTCTCCGAGAACGCGAAGCCAGCGGCGATCGTCGCGGCGTAGACGATGCCGTCGACCGGGCCGTCGAAGTGCCTGCGGATGGCCCAGAAGATCAGCAGCACGCCGAATCCCTTCGCCGCCTCCTCCACGATCGGAGCCTGGACGACGCCGGTGACCAGGTCGTTGCCGACCAGTTCGCCCCCGCTGGCCCGGATCGTCAGCTGCACGCCCAGGTCGAAGATGAGCGCCGTGACGACGGAGACGCCTGCTCCCCAGAGGAACGCGAACCAGAGCGCCGGGCGAGGCTCCGGATCCCACCGGTCGATCCAGCGCACCGCGAACAGCACCGCGGTCAGCGGGATCAGCGCGAGCAGGAGCGAGACGAGCAGGCCGGACGTGCCGAGGAAGCTCGCGAGGTAGACGAAGACGAGCAGGAGGGCGAGCGCGGCCAGGGTGATTCCGGTGACGGCCAGGGCGAGCGTCCCGGCCCGGGACGGCGCTTTCGGCGGGGTCCACACCGGCTGCACGGGCTCGGGGCTCGGCTGCACGGGCGACTGGTCGAAGGTCATGCCTCTATTCTGACGCAGCAGCTCCGGCTCGGGCGCCCGGCCGTCAGCCGCCGAACATCGTGTCCGGACCCAGGATGCCCAGCGGGTCGAACACCGCCTTGATCCGTCGCTGCAGCTCGAGGCTCGTGTCGCCGATCTCCTCGGCCAGCCAGCGGCGTTTGAGCACGCCCACGCCGTGCTCGCCGGTGAGCGTGCCGCCAAGCGCGAGCGCGGCGCGGAACAGCTCGTCGGCCGCGGCCCAGATGTGGTCCGGCACCATCGGATCCCCGATCCGCCGCAGCGGGTCGATCGGAATCACGAAGTTCGGGTGCAGGTTGCCGTCCCCGGCATGGGCGACCGTCGGAATGGGCACGCCCGTGCGGGCGCTGATCTCGGCGATCCGCTCGAACATCTCGGCCATCCGCGAGCGCGGCACCGACACGTCCTCGATCAGGACCTCGCCGTAGGCGGCGAGCGCCGGGTGCGCGGAGCGCCGGATCGCCAGCAGCCGCTCGCCCGAGGCGGGGTCCGTCGACTGGCGCACCTGGCCGCCGGAGCTCCGCAGCACGGCGGCGGCCTGGTCGGCTTCGGCGAGCGCGGCCGGCCCGTCGGTCTGCAGCAGCAGGAACGCTCCTCCCTCGATGGGGAGCCCGGCGGAACCGTCCGGGCCGAGGTAGTCCGCGATCATCGCCAGGGCGACCGGGTCGATGAGCTCCATCACGGCCGGGCGAACCCGGGCGGCGATGACGGCGGCGGATGCGGCGGCCGCGGATGCGACATCCGGGAACACGGCGCCGAGAGTGACGACCTCGCCCGGGGTGATTGCCCGCACCCGCACGGTGGCTTCGACGATGACGCCGAGCGTGCCCTCCGAGCCGGTGAGCAGCGCGGTGAGGTCGTACCCGGTGACGCCCTTGACGGTGCGGTGGCCGGTCTTCAGCAGCCGGCCGTCGGCGAGCACGACGGTCAGTGCGAGCACGGCCTCCCGGGTGACCCCGTACTTCACGCAGAGCAGACCGCCCGCGTTCGTGGCGATGTTGCCGCCGATCGAGCAGATCGCCTTGCTGGCCGGGTCGGGCGCGAACCACAGCCCGTAGGCGGCGAGCGCGTCGTTCAGGTCCTGGTTGATCACGCCCGGTTCGACCACGGCGAGTTCGTCCTCCGGCCGGATCTCGAGGATCCGGTTCATGCCGGCCACGCTGAGCACGATCGAGCCGTCCGTGCCGCACGCTCCCCCGGCCAGCCCGGTGCCGGCGCCGCGCGTGACGACGGGCGTGCCGGTCTCGCTGGCGATGCGCAATGTCGCCTGGACCTGCTCCGTGGTCGTCGCACGCACCACGGCCAGCGGAATCCCCGCGGCAACCCAGCCCGACTTGTCCTCGCGCACCGCCGCCAGGTCGGTCGGGTCCGTGCTGACGATCGAGCCGAGTTCGGCCTGCAGCCGGGCGAGTGTGGTCATGGGGCTCAGGATAGCGTGCCGGCGATGTCCGATTTCCGCTACCGGAGGCCGCCGGGACGTGACAGGCTGGGTTGGTGAGCAGAGACCGAACCACACGGCCGGGCCCGGTCGACCCGGCCTTCGACGAGCGGTACCGGGCCATGTCGAGCCGCGACGCCCGCTTCGACGGCCAGTTCATCACCGGCGTGCACTCGACCGGCATCTACTGCCGGCCCAGTTGCCCGGCCGCCACGCCCAAACCTGCGAATGTGTCGTTCTACCTCACCGCCGCCGCGGCCCACGAGGCGGGGCTGCGCGCCTGCAAGCGGTGCCTGCCTGACGCCGTCCCCGGATCGCCGGTCTGGAACATCCGTGACGACCTCGCCGCACGGGCCATGCGCCTGATCGCCGACGGCGCGGTCGAACGCGACGGCGTGCCGGGCCTCGCGGCGCGCCTCGGCTACACCCCGAGGCACCTGACCCGCGTGCTCGTCGCCGAGGTCGGGGCAGGGCCGCTCGCCCTGGCCCGCGCGCACCGCGCCCAGACGGCCCGGGTGCTGTTGATCAACACGGGGCTCTCGATCGCCGAGGTCGCGTTCGCGGCCGGCTTCGGCAGCGTGCGCCAGTTCAACGACACGATCGCCGCCGTCTATGAGCGCACCCCCTCCGAACTGCGGGCCACCGGCTCGGCCCGCCGGTCCCACGACGAGCGAACGGATGCCGCGGCCGCGCTGGCGACCGGCATCACCCTGCAGCTTCCGGCCCGGGCGCCCTTCGACGGGGCCGGCGTGCTCGCCTTCCTCGGCACGCGCGCCATCGCCGACGTCGAACAGGCCACCGGCACCGGCTACGCGCGCACGCTCCGGCTGCCCCACGGCGTCGCGACAATCGCGCTGTCCCTCGCCGGAACGAACGCGGCCCCCGCGATCCTCTGCACCGCGAAGCTGACGAACCTCACCGACCTGGCCCCGCTCGTCAGCCGGGTTCGCCGCCTGCTCGACCTGGACGCGGACGCCGCGGCGATCGACCTGGCCCTCGCCGCCGATCCCGCGCTCGCGTCCTCGGTCGCGGCGCTCCCCGGCATCCGGGTGCCCGGAAGCATGGATCCCGAGGAAACGCTGTTTCGCGCGTTGATCGGGCAGCAGGTCTCGGTGGCCGCGGCCCGCACGGCGCTCACCCGCCTGGCGGCCGCGCTCGGCGACGAGCACCCGGGCGGCGGGCTCCCGGGCGAGGAGCACGGGCCGCGGCGCCTGTTCCCCACGGCCGAGCGCATCGCCGCCGACGGACGTTCCGTGCTGCGGGGCCCGGCCGCACGCATCAACACGATCATCCGCGTCGCCGAGGCGCTCAGCACGGGCGAGCTGGCGCTCGACGTTGGGGAAACCCGCGAAGACCTGGAGTCCCGGCTGACCGCCCTGGCCGGGATCGGACCGTGGACGGCCGGGTATGTGGCGATGCGCGTGCTCGGCAGCCCGGACATCCTGCTCACCAGCGACCTGGCGCTCCGCCAGGGCGCCGCACGGCTCGGGCTGCCGGGCGAGGCCAGGGCGCTGGCGGTCCGCGGGGCCGGCTGGGCACCCTGGCGCAGCTACGCCGGGATGCACCTGTGGCGCGCGGCCGGCGCGCCCGTCGATGTCCTCCAACGATCCGGCGGGGCTCTTGGCTACGCCCCACAACCGAACGCCTCCCCGGTGCCGATAGCCTAGACAGGTGAAGTTTGCGCACCTCAGAGTCGAAGGCCAGTCCACACCTCGGCTGGCGGTGGTGTTCGGGGACGCCGCTTTGTTCCTCGACGAGATCATGGACGACGCCCCGCGCGACCTGCAGGACATGATCGAAAAGGGTGAGCAGGAGTTCGACCGGGTGCGCGCGCTCAGCCTCAACGCGGCCTCCCACGGAGCGAGCCTCACCCCGCTCGACGGGCTCCGCCACTCCTCCGCCGTGCTGCGCCCGCCGCAGATCATCGCGATCGGCGCCAACTACGCCGCCCACTCCGACGAGCTCAAGCTGCGCTCCGAGACCGCCGCGACGGTGTTCTCGCTCTGGCCGAACTCCCTCACCGGGCACGAGTCGACCATCACCTGGCCGGGCGACCTCACCGGCCAGGTCGACTACGAAGCCGAACTCGGTGTGATCATCGGCCGCCCGGCGCGAAACGTGTCGGTTCACGACGCCCTCGACTACGTGTTCGGCTACACCGTCGTCAACGACATCACGGCCAGGGACCTGCAGTTCTCCGAGGCGCAGTGGTCCCGGTGCAAGTCCTTCGACGGCTTCACCCCCACCGGCCCCGTCGTCGTCACCGCCGACGAGATTTCCGACCCGCAGGACCTGTGGCTGACGACCCATCTGGGCGGGCGCGTGCTTCAGGACGCCTCCAGCGGCGACATGGTGCGCACGGTGGCCGAGATCATCGCGTACCTCTCCACCACGTCGACCCTGCTGCCGGGAACCCTGATCTCCACCGGAAGCCCCGGCGGCGCGGGGTACAGCCGCAAGCCGCAGGTATTCCTTCAGGACGGCTCGACCGTGACGGTGTCGATCGACAAGATCGGTTTCCTCACCACGCACTGCCGCGTCAGCTAGGGCGTGTCTCCTAATCGAATCGTGATTCGTTTGGGAGGGTGGAGGGATGTCTCGTACTGCTTTGCTGATCGATGACCAGTGGGCTCGGATTGAATCGTTGATGCCGAGCTCGGATGGCAGTGCGGGGCGACCGTTCCGGGATCATCGCTCGATCGTGGAGGGCATCATTTACCGGTTCCGGGCGGGAATTCCGTGGCGGGATCTGCCGGAGAATTTCGGTCCGTGGCAGACGGTCTGGAAACGGCATCGCCGGTT
>NZ_FNFU01000001.1 GCF_900101115.1 Cryobacterium psychrotolerans | reverse complement strand
CCTTCCCGATATCGGCATACGTCATCCCGTTCCGATGACCGATCTGGATCATCCCCCGCTCGAATTTGGTCAACGACCGATACCGCCGAGGGACCCCACCCTGCTCGACGGCGGGCCACTCGTCCGGGACGTGCTCCGAGGCATCAGGAGCGATCTTGAGGCGTGACCGGGCATGTCGAAGAGGCATTCCGACAGACTGCCGCCACCACACCGTCGCCGTGTTGACCGACGCGCCCACACTGGCGCCCGCTTCTCGCAAACCCACCCCCGCGCACACCAAGTCAACGAACTCATCACGAGCAGCCTGCGGAAACAACTTGACCATAAAACGCTCCATCAATCAGAGCGTTGCTTTGACCCTATGACTTTGCCGCCCCACGAAGGTGCCAAACTCACAGTTCGGCGGATCGGGATGGAGCGGAAAAGGCGGGCGGGGGTCAGCGGACGGGGGTCAGCGGGCGGAAGGGCTAGCGGGTGGGGAAGTCGCGGGCCGGAGAGCCGATGTAGAGCTGCTGCGGGCGGCCGATCTTCGTCGCCGGGTCTTCGTTCATCTCGCGCCAGTGTGCCACCCAGCCGGGCAGCCGGCCGATGGCGAACAGCACCGTGAACATCCGGGTCGGGAAGCCCATCGCCTTGTAGATGACGCCGGTGTAGAAGTCGACGTTGGGGTAGAGCTTGCGCTCCTGGAAGTAGTCGTCGTTCAGCGCGATGTGCTCGAGTTCCTGGGCGATGTCGAGCAGGTCGTCCTTGACGCCGAGGGCGGCGAGCACCTCGTGGGCGCTCTCCTTGACCAGCGTCGCGCGCGGGTCGTAGTTCTTGTACACCCGGTGGCCGAAGCCCATCAGGCGCACGCCGTGCTCCTTGTTCTTCACCCGTTCGACGTACTTCTCGACGCCTTCGCCCGAGGACTGGATCTCGCCGAGCATCTTGAGGACGGCCTCGTTCGCGCCGCCGTGCAGCGGGCCGAAGAGGGCGTTGATCCCGGCGGACACCGACGCGAACAGGTTCGCCTCGGTCGACCCGACCAGGCGAACGGTGGAGGTGGAGGCGTTCTGCTCGTGGTCCTCGTGCAGCATCAGCAGGCGTTCGAGCGCCCGGCTCACGACGGGGTTGACCTCGTACGGCTCGGCCAGCGTGCCGAAGTTGAGTTTGAGGAAGTTGTCGACGAAGCTCAGCGAGTTGTCCGGGTAGAGGAAGGCCTGGCCGATGCTCTTCTTGTGCGCGTACGCGGCCATCACCGGCAGCTTGGCGAGCAGGCGGATTGTCGAGATCTCGACCTGGGCCGGATCCTTCGGGCTGAGCGAGTCCTGGTAGTACGTCGACAGCGCCGAGACGCCGGACGAGAGCACCGACATGGGGTGCGCGTTCGTGGGCAGCGCGTCGAAGAAGCGGCGCAGGTCCTCGTGCAGCAGCGTGTGGCGGCGGATGCGGGTGTCGAACTCCTCGAGTTCGCTCGCGCTGGGCAGCTCGCCGTAGATGAGCAGCCACGCGGTCTCGAGGAAGCTCGACTTCTGGGCGATCTGCTCGATCGGGTAGCCGCGGTAGCGCAGGATCCCCTTCTCACCATCGATGAACGTGATCGCCGAGCGGGTGGACGCCGTGTTGACGAAGCCCGAGTCGATCGTCGTGAGGCCCGTTTGCCGGGTCAGGGTGGAGATATCGATACTGCCGGCGCCGTCGGTGCTCTCCAGGATCGGGAACTCCGCGCTCCCGCCGGGGAAGGTGAGGGTGGCCATCTTCGGCTCGCCGGATGGGGTGCGTGCGACGTCGCTCACGGCGCCTCCTTGAAGTATGGCAGCGAGAAGATCGCTGCCTGATGGTCTGTGGCGGTCCGCCGCAGAGCACTGGTGCATGGCAACGTCAACCGCATACAGCCTAATCGTCCGTGCCGCCTACTGTCGCATCCGCCAAAGCTCCGGCGGATTCGATGGCGGTAATGCACAACGTCAGGAACGGAGCCGATCGGCGGCTGCCGCGATCCGTTCGTCGGTGGCGGTGAGCGAGAAGCGCACGTGCCTCGGGTAGAAGTCGCCGTAGAACGGCCCGGGGCCGGCCAGGATGCCGAGGTCGGCCAGACGGCCGATGGATTCCCACGCGTCGACGCCCTCGGTGGCCCAGAGGTAGAGGCCGGCCTCGCTGTGGTCGATCCGGAAGCCCGCGTCGCGCAGGGCCGGCAGCAGCACGGCCCGGCGCGCCCGGTAGCGTTCCCTCTGCACGGCCACGTGCGCGTCGTCAGCGAGCGCGGCGGCCATGGCCGCCTGCAACGGGGCGGGGAGCATGAGCCCGGCATGCTTGCGCACGGTCAGGAGGCGGGCCAGCACGCCGCCGCACCCCGCCACGAAGGCTCCGCGGTAGCCGGCCATGTTGGACTGCTTGCTCAGCGAGTAGATCGCCAGCACATTGTGACGGTTGTCCCCGATCACCCGAGGGTCGAGGATGCTCGGGATCCGCTCTGTCGCCCACGCTGCGTCCCAGCCGAGCTCGGCGTAGCACTCGTCGCTGACGATGACGGCGTCGATTTCGCGCGCCCGGGCGACGGCGGCTGTGAGCTCCGGGACCCCGAGGACGCGCCCGTCGGGGTTGCCGGGGCTGTTCAGCCAGATCAGTTTCGTCGTGGCCGGCCACTCCGCCGGGTCGTCGGAGGCCAGGGCCGAGGCTCCGGCCATGGCCGCGCCGATCGCGTAGGTCGGGTAGGCGGCCCGGGGGTGCACCACGGTGTCGCCCTCGCCGAGCCCGAGCATGAACGGGAGCAGGGCGACGAGCTCCTTCGAGCCGATCGTGGGCAGCACGTTCTTCTCGGCCAGGCCGGTGACGCCGCGGCGCCGCTCATACCAGGCGATGATCGCGCGCTGCAGCTCGGGGGTGCCGGCCGTCTGGGGGTACGAGTGGGCGTCGGTGGCGCCGGCGAGGGCCTGCCGGATGACGTCGGGCGTGGCATCCACCGGCGACCCGATCGAGAGGTCGACGATGCCGCCCTCATGAGCGCGCGCCCGTGCGGCAAACGGGACCATCTGGTCCCACGGGTAGTCGGGGAGCGGTTTCAGCACGCGAGGACTAGTGCGTGACCTGCGGAGGAAGCACCGCGATGACGGGGTGGTCCTTGGGGATGACACCGATCTTCGCCGCGCCGCCCGGAGAACCGATGTCGTTGAAGAACTCCACGTTGGCCTTGTAATACTCGGACCATTTGTCGGGCAGGTCGTCTTCGTAGTAGATGGCTTCGACCGGGCAGACCGGTTCGCAGGCACCGCAGTCGACACATTCGTCCGGGTGGATGTAGAGCGAGCGTTCGCCCTCGTAGATGCAATCGACCGGGCATTCATCGACGCAGGCGCGGTCTTTCACGTCAACGCAGGGTAAGGCAATGACGTAGGTCACAGTGGGCGGATTCCCTTCAGGAGCCGGATATCCAGTCTAGGCCGGTTCGGCGCGTGCGCGACCGTTCAGCGTTTGGCCGGGAGATGGGGCCAGGCGAGCACGAACGTCGCCACGAGGGCGGGCACGATGCTCCAGAGCGTTCCGGGCAGGCCCGCCGGGACGAGCACCGAACCGCCCGTGCTCCGCAGCGACAGCAGGAAGATCGTGCCGAGCATCCCGATGGCGCAGGAAAACACGACCATCCGGTCGCCGAACACGAGCCGCAGCCCGACCAGGAGCGCGGACACGGCGAGCAGGGCGAGGATCAGTCCGATCGGGATCGTCACCGGCCCGAGCACGAAGACGCCCTGGTGGGCGATCGTGCCCAGCAGTGCGAACGCCGCGCCGAGGAGCAGGGCGATCGCTGCGGCGGCCAGGCGGGCGCCCCGGGAGGGCGGGATGCCCCTGACCTCGCGGGCATCAGGCTCGTTGCGGAGGAACGCCTCCGTGCCGGTCACGGCGAGCAGCGAGCCATCCGGCAGTTCTGCGGCACCGTCGGTGACCGTCCACCGGTCCGGGTAGGCGGCGAGCGCGCCGCGCTTGCGTTCCAGCATGTCGCTGACATCGATGGCGACCAGGCGCGCGCCGGCCCCCTGCGTCACCCGGCGGGCGAGGAAGACGGGCACGCCCATCGCCTCGGCGGCCCGAGTCGCGGACTCCCGCAGCCCCTCGTCGGTGGAGCCGATCGCCACCGCGGTGGCGCGGGCCTCGGCGAGGGCCCGGCGGAGGGCGTCCTCCCGCCCGGCGGATGCCGCGGGCAGCGTCTGCCACTCGGTCACCCCGAGCTCGGCCAGCCCCGCACGGGCGGCATCCGACTCCCCCGGCAGCATGGCGCCGAACAGCACCACGACGGGTGCGCCGTCGGAGCGGAGCCGGGCGATTGTGCCGCCGGTCGCCAGCGCTTCGTCGCCGGGGCGGTCGTGCACGAAGACCACGCGTTCCTCGCTGCCGGACATGACCATCGGGACCCCACTGCCTTCGTGCGCGTGTGACGGGCCAAGCGCCCTCGTTCAAAAGCATAACTGGACAGCATCCGGCGGCCCCGGTTAGAGTGATCAGGAAGTAAGGTTAGCCTTACCAACCTCGGCCGAACCGGCCGCGGGAATCACGCCGCCGGCCGACCCGACGGAACAAACCAGGAAGACCCGTGCTCGCAAACTATCTGATCGGCCTGCGCGAAGGTCTCGAAGCCGCCCTCATCGTCACGATCCTGATCGCGTACATCGTCAAGATCGACCGGCGCGACGTGCTGGCCCGCATCTGGCTGGGCGTGGGCCTCGCCGTGCTTCTGGCCCTCGGCATCGGCGCCGTCCTCACCTTCGGAACCGTCGGCCTGTCCTTCGCGGCCCAGGAGACCATCGGCGGCGTGCTGTCGATCGTCGCCACCGGCCTGGTCACCTGGATGGTGTTCTGGATGCTCCGCACCGCCCGTGACCTCAAGGGCCATCTGCAGGGCAGCATCGACCGCCATCTCCTGGGAACCGGGCTGGGCCTCGTGCTGGTCGCCTTCCTCGCCGTGGGCCGGGAGGGCATCGAGACGGCCCTGTTCATCTGGGCCGCCGTGCAGGCGACCGGCGAAACCACACTCCCCCTGCTCGGCGCCGGGCTCGGCATCCTCACCGCGGTCGCCCTCGGCGCTCTGATCTACGCGGGGATGCTGCGGATCAACCTGGCGAAGTTCTTCGCCTGGACCGGCGGCATCCTGATCGTTGTCGCCGCGGGCGTGCTCTCCTACGGCGTGCACGACCTGCAGGAGGCGGGCATCCTGCCGGGCCTGCACAGCCTCGCCTTCGATGTGAGCGCCGCCATCCCGCCCGACAGCTGGTACGGCACCCTGCTCAAGGGCACGCTGAACTTCTCCCCCGCCACCACGTGGCTCGAGCTTGCGGCCTGGCTGGCCTATCTCGTGCCGACGATGACCCTGTTCATCCTGAAGAGCCGGCAGGGCCGGCCACGCCCGGCCGCAGCCCGCCCGGATGGCGCCGGTCGCGCCGTCGTCGCCGCCCGCTGAACCCTCTCTTTCCCGGCTACCAAAGGACTCCCATGCGCTCCCGCCTCGCCCTGCCCGCCTTCGTGTGCTCCGCCGTGCTCCTGGCCCTCACCGGCTGCGTCGCGAACGAGAGCGGCCCGGATGCCACCCACGCCACGCTGACCGTCGACAGCAGCGCCTCCGAGTGCGCGGTGTCGGCGGCCGAGGCCCCGGCCGGCACCGTGCGTTTCCGAGTGACGAACTCCGGCGACAAGGTCACCGAGTTCTACCTGCTCGGCCACGACGGCCTGAGGATCGTCGGCGAGGCCGAGAACATCGGCCCCGGCCTCAGCCGCGACCTGGTCGTGGAACTCGAGCCCGGAAAATACTTCACGGCCTGCAAGCCGGGCATGACCGGCGACGGCGTCGGCAAGGCGCCCTTCACCGTGACGGAATCGGGCGCTGCCGGCGAGGTCGACGCCGCCCTCGCCGCGCGGATCGAAACGGCCAACTCCGGTTACGCCGGCTACGTCCGGGACGAGGTAGCCGAGCTCGCCACCGGCACCGACGCCTTCGCCGCCGCCTATGTCGCCGGGGATGAAGCCCTGGCCCGCAGCCTCTACGCCCCGACCCGCGCCCACTGGGAACGCGTGGAAACCATCGCCGAGTCCTTCGGCGACCTCGACCCGAAGCTCGACCTGCGCGAAGCCGACCTCGAGGAAGGCCAGGAGTGGACCGGCTGGCACGCCATCGAGAAGGACCTCTGGCCCGCCGAAGCCGAGGCCGGCTATCAGGCCTACGGCGCCGACAAGCGCGCGCACCTGGCCAAGCTGCTCGTCGCCGACACGCAGACCCTCAAGGGCAAGGTGGCGGACCTGAGCTTCACCCTGTCCCAGCAGACGAACGGCGCGATCGGGCTGCTCGAGGAGGTCGCCTCCGGCAAGGTCACCGGCGAAGAGGAGTTCTGGTCGCACACCGATCTCTGGGACTTCCAGGCCAACGTCGACGGCGCGAAGGTGCTCTACGCGGGGGTGCGCGACATCCTGCTGGACAAGGACCGGAAGCTCGCGCGGCAGCTCGACACGGAGTTCGCCGCTCTCCAGGCGCTCCTCGACGAGCACCGGGTCGGTGACGGCTTCGCGGCGTACACCGAGCTCTCCGCCGCCGACATCCGCGCCCTCGCCGACCAGGTAAACGCGCTCGGCGAGCCGCTCAACCGGCTCACCGCGGCACTCGTCATCTCGTGACCGACGCCACGCCGCCTTCCGCCGGCCGGCCCGCCGCGCCGCGCGGCCTGTCCCGCCGCGGACTGCTCGGCCTGGCCGGAGCCGGCATCGCCGGGCTCGGGCTGGGGGTCGCCGGTGACCGCACGGTCATCGCAGCGACCGGGGGCGCCGGCACGGCGGCCGGCTACCCGTTCTACGCCCGGCACCAGGCCGGCATCGTCACCCCTGCCCAGGACCGCCTGCACTTCGCGTCCTTCGACCTCAGCCCGGGCACCAGCCGCGCGGACCTGATCGCACTTCTGCGTGACTGGACCGTCGCCGCGGCGGCCATGACCGCAGGCCGGGACGTCGGAGAGTTCGGCGCCGTCGACGGGCCCTACGACGCGCCCCCGGAAGACACCGGGGAGGCGCTCGGCCTGGAGCCCGCGGGCCTGACGATCACCTTCGGCTTCGGGCCGACCCTGTTCGAGGCGACGGATGGCACCGACCGCTTCGGCCTCGCCTCGCAGCGCCCCGCCGACCTCGTCGATCTCCCGCACTTCCCCGGCGACATGCTCGAGGAGGGCCAGGGCGGCGGCGACCTCTGTATCCAGGCCTGCGCGAACGACCCCCAGGTGGCCGTGCACGCGGTGCGCAACCTGTCCCGGATAGCGTTCGGCAAGGCGGCCATCCGCTGGTCACAGCTGGGCTTCGGGCGCACCTCGTCCACCAGCACGAGCCAGGCCACCCCGCGAAACCTGTTCGGGTTCAAGGACGGCACAGCGAACATCAAGGCCGAGGAACCCGCGGCGGTGGACGAGCAGGTCTGGGTGCAGTCCGGGGACGGCCCCGCCTGGCTGGCCGGGGGCTCCTACCTGGTGACCCGGCGCATCCGGATGACGATCGAGACCTGGGACCGCACGATCCTGCGCGAACAGGAGGCGATCATCGGCCGCAGCAAGGGCGAGGGCGCCCCACTGTCGGGCGGATCGGAGTTCACCGAGCCCGACTTCGACAAAGCCGGCCCGGACGACGCCCCACTGATCGACAAGGCCGCCCACGTGCGGCTCGCGCATCCGTCCCGGAACGAGGGGCGCAGGATGCTGCGCCGGGGGTACAACTTCGTCGACGGCAACGACGAACTCGGCCGGCTCGATGCCGGCCTGTTCTTCATCAGTTTCCAGCGGTCGCCGGAGCAGTTCTCCGCGGTGCAGCTGAGCCTGGCCAGGAACGACGCGATGAACGAATACACCCGGCACGTCGGGTCGGCGCTCTTCGCCGTGCCGCCCGGCGCCCGGGACGGCGCATACATCGGGCAGGCCCTCTTCGCCTGACCCGGCGCCCGTCAGGTTGAGTTACGGAGAAAGTACCCTCAATCCGAAAACGAAGGTACTTTCTCCGCAACTCAGCGCGTAGCGGCGCCCGCGGGGCGGATTAGCCCGGGCTGACCGTGTAGAGCAGGCCGTCGGAGTTGCTGGCGACGACGACGGTATAGGTGTCGTTCTTCATCGCGACGACGCTGGCGTCGCCGGCCGAGACGCGCGTGTCACCGACGAAGCCGGCATCCTCGAGCGTCTTCCTGGCCTCTTCGAGGGGGTCGGTGGCGTCGGACTTCACCGTCACGACCCAGCCGTCCTTGTTGTCGCCGGCGCCGCGGGCGCCGAAGAGGAGTTCCCCGTCAATGACGGCGACCTCGTCCGGCCAGCCCGTGGGCAGCTTCCCGCCGAGGCTGACGTCCCCGCCGGTCGCGCCCTGGACGGCGCCGTTGACGGCGCCTTCGGCCGAGCAGCCGGTGAGCAGCGGAACGCCCGCTACGGCGATGACGATGGCGAGCGAGACGCTCAGGCTCTGCCTGCTGATGGTCTTCATGGTTCTGCTTTCCTCATACAAAATGGCGCGAACCCGCAGTTGTGCAGGCTAAATCGACGATTTAGCGCGCACAACTGCGGGTTCGCGGATGGGGCAGGGGGGTGCCTAGTTGGCGTCCTGCTTCTTCAGGCGTGACGTCTGGCGCTGGCGGGCGGATGCCGCGAGCTCGACCTTGCGGATGCGCACCATGGCGGGCGTGACCTCGACGCACTCGTCCTCGCGGGCGAACTCGAGGCACTCCTCGAGGGTCAGCTGCTTGGACGGGGTCATCGACTCGAACGTGTCGGAGGTGGACTGACGCATGTTGGTCAGCTTCTTCTCCTTGGTGATGTTCACGTCCATGTCGTCGGCGCGCGAGTTCTCGCCGATCACCATGCCCTCGTAGACCTCTTCGGTCGGGTTGACGAAGAATGACATCCGCTCCTGCAGCGCGATGATCGCGAACGGGGTGACCACACCGGAACGGTCGGCGACGATCGATCCGTTGCTGCGGGTGACGATGGTTCCGGCCCACTCCTCGTAGCCGTGGAAGATCGCGTTGGCGATTCCGGTGCCGCGGGTGTCGGTGAGGAACTGGGTGCGGAAGCCGATCAGGCCGCGGGACGGAACGATGAACTCCATCCGAACCCAGCCGGTGCCGTGGTTGGCCATGTTGTCCATGCGGCCCTTGCGCGCGGCGAGGAGCTGTGTGATCGCACCGAGGTACTCTTCCGGCGAGTCGATGGTGAGGTGCTCGTACGGCTCGTGGATCTTGCCGTCGACGCGCTTGACAACCACCTGCGGCTTGCCGACGGTGAGCTCGAAGCCCTCGCGGCGCATCTGCTCGACCAGGATGGCGAGGGCGAGTTCTCCTCGGCCCTGCACCTCCCAGGCGTCGGGGCGTCCGATGTCGACGACCTTGAGCGAGACGTTACCGACGAGCTCGCGGTCGAGGCGGTCCTTGACCATGCGCGCGGTGAGCTTGTGGCCCTTGACCTTGCCCATGAGCGGCGAGGTGTTGGTTCCGATGGTCATCGAGATGGCCGGCTGGTCGACCGTGATGGTCGGCAGCGGGCGAACGTCATCCGGGTCGGCCAGGGTCTCACCGATGGTGATGTCGGCGAAACCGGCGACGGCGACGATGTCGCCGGGGCCGGCGCTCTCGGTCGGGTAGCGGTCGAGAGCCTTGGTGATCAGCAGCTCGGTCACCTTGACGTTCGCCACGGTGCCGTCGGACTTTACCCAGGCCACGGTCTGGCCCTTCTTGATCGTGCCGTTGAAGATACGCAGCAGGGCGAGGCGGCCGAGGAACGGGCTGGCGTCGAGGTTGGTGACGTGCGCCTGAAGCGGGTGCTCGTCATCGTACTGGGGCGCCGGGATGTGCTTGAGGATGGCTTCGAACAAAGGCTCGAGGTCATCGTTGTCGGGCAGCTGGCCGTTCTCGGGCTTGTTGCTGCTCGCCGCGCCGTTACGTCCGGAGGCGTAGACGACGGGAACGTCGAGGATCGCGTCGAGGTCGAGGTCGGGCACGTCGTCGGCCATGTCGCTGGCGAGGCCGATCAACAGGTCCTGGCTCTCGGCCACGACCTCGTCGATGCGCGCGTCGGGGCGGTCGGTCTTGTTGACCAGCAGGATGACGGGCAGGTGAGCCTCGAGCGCCTTGCGGAGCACGAAACGGGTCTGCGGCAGCGGGCCCTCGCTCGCGTCGACGAGCAGGACGACGCCGTCAACCATCGACAACCCGCGCTCCACCTCGCCACCGAAGTCGGCGTGGCCGGGGGTGTCGATCACGTTGATCGTGATCGGACCGTCGGTCGCGTGCAGCCCCTTGTAGGACACCGCGGTGTTCTTCGCGAGGATCGTGATGCCCTTTTCGCGCTCGAGCTCATTCGAGTCCATCGCGCGTTCTTCCACATGGGAGTGGTCTGCGAAGGAGTTCGTCTGCTTGAGCATCGCGTCCACCAGCGTTGTCTTGCCGTGGTCAACGTGGGCAACGATTGCAACGTTCCGGAGGTTATTGCGCGTGGCAATCGCCATAAGTTCTATTCCTTGTTTTGTCGTTTCGCAATCTGGCGAGCCTCGCGGCGAGCTCGTTGCTCGGCGGGGTCAGGCACAGGCACGGCGCTGATTAGGCGCTGGGTATAAGGGTCCTTGGGGGCACGAAGAATCTGGTCGCTAGTCCCCTGTTCGACTAGTTTACCCTTATGCATCACCGCAATGCGGTGCGACAGCGCATCGACGACCGCCAGGTCGTGGCTGATGAACAGGCAGGCGAAGCCCAAACGGCCCTGCAGCTCCTGCAAAAGCTCGAGGAATCGAGCCTGAACTGACACGTCCAGGGCGCTGGTCGGCTCGTCGGCGACGAGCAGATCGGGGTGCAGGGCGAGCGCCCTGGCGATGCCGACGCGCTGCTTCTGGCCGCCGGAGAGTTCGTGCGGGAACCGGTTGCGGTAGCTCGTGGGCAGTTCGACCTGCTCGAGCAGGGTCTGCACCCGCTTGTCGAGATCGGCACCCCTGGCCTCCCGCGACAGGTAGAGCGGCTCCCCGATCGACTCGCCGATGGGCATCCGTGGGTTCAGCGACGATGCCGGATCCTGGAAGACGATGCCCGCTTTGCGGCGCAGGGGGCGAAGGTCGCGCATGCCGGCCTTCGAGATGTCGATGCCGCACGAAATGAGGGTCCCCTCGCGGATCGGCAGCAGTCCGACGGCCGCGCGGCCCAGGGTGGTCTTGCCCGACCCTGACTCCCCCACGAGGCCGACGATCTCGCCCGGGAAGACCTGGAAGTTGATCTCGTCCGCGGCACGGAAGGCCGGGATCCGCCCACGCTTGGGGTACTCGATCGCCACGTTCTGAAAGTCGAGCACCGGCTTCGCGTCCACAGCGCGGAAGGCCTGCGGGCGCTCGGTGAGCTCGATGCCTTGGCCGAGGTGCGGGACCGCCGCGAGCAGCTGCTTGGTGTACGGATGCTGCGGCCGGTTGAAGATGTCGTCGATGACGCCGGACTCCACCGTGATCCCGTCTTTCATCACCATCACCCGGTCGGCGAGGTCGGCGACGACACCCATGTCGTGGGTGATCAGGATGATGGCGCTGTCGAGCCGCTTGTGCAGGTTGCGGAGCAGGTCGAGGATTTCCGCCTGGACCGTCACGTCGAGCGCCGTGGTCGGCTCGTCGGCGATGAGCAGGACCGGGTCGCAGGAAATCGACTGGGCGATCATGGCCCGCTGACGCTGTCCGCCCGACAACTGGTGCGGGTACTTGTTGAAGGACTCCGACGGGTTCGGCATCTCAACCATGGTGAGGAGCTCGATCGCGCGCTCCTTCGCCTCGTGCGGGGAGAGGTCGAAGTGCGAGCGCAGGGCTTCGGTGATCTGGAAACCAACCGTGTAGACCGGGTTCAGGGCCGTCATCGGCTCCTGGAAGATCGTCGCGATCGCGTTGCCGCGCACCTTGCGCAGCTCCGCCTCGGGGATGCCCCGCAACTGCTTTCCGAGCAGGGTGATCGAGCCGGTGACACGCGCGTTCGACGGCAGCAGGCCGAGCAGCGCCATGGTCCCCGTGCTCTTGCCGGAGCCGGACTCGCCCACGATCGCGAGGACTTCGCCGCGGCGCACCTCATAGTTCATGTCGATGGCGGCCGGGTACAGCTCGCCCTCTACCCAGAAGTCGACGTCGAGGTCCTTCACTTCGAGCACGATCTCGGGGAGGGTGTCGAAAACCATGTCGTCGCTCAGTGCGACGGTCGCTGGATCAGTCATTGCTTGCCATCCTGTCTGGGTGAAGCGGGCTATCTGCGAAACTAAGGGTGTGCTGACAGAGTCGTTCCAATTTCACCCCATGTTCGGGCGTGTCCTCGCCGCGGTGATCGTCGTGTTGTGCCTGATCGGGCTGGCCGGCCTCGCCGTTGCCGGCGACTGGGCCAACCTTCTCCGCACGGTCTGGCCGCTGGCCTTCTTCAGCGCCCTGGCGATCGCCGTGTTCTGGCGTCCCCGGATCCTGATCGACGATCACGGCGTCACGGTCGTCAACGTGCTGCGCACGTTCGAGGTGCCTTGGCCCGCGATCCTGCGCATCGACACCCGGTTCAGCCTGACCCTGTTCACTCCCGAACGGAAGATCCCGGTCTGGGCCGCGCCGAGCCCAGGCATCCGCGGAGCCGTTGCGATTGAGAGGGCCGATGTGCGGAACCTGGGCGAGACCGCCTACGGGCAGGGCCGCAGCGTGCGCCCCGGCGATTCGGTGAGCACCGCCTCCGGCCAGGTAGCCTTCGTGCTGCGGCGGCGCTGGGAAGCGCTGCGCGATGCCGGCCACCTGGACAGCGGGGTCGTTGAACCCGGATCGCTTAAGGTCACCGTGCACTGGGCCACCATTGCCGTGCTCGGCGGGCTTCTCGCGGGTACCGTGGCCGGCATGGTCGTGTAGCTGCACTGCCTGGAGCAGCGCCGCCTGGAGCACCGGGGCCACCGCTAGACCGAGACGCGCTTGTCGCGGGCCCGGCGGACGGCCGCCCGGGCGAGCGCACGAGGCGACGGCATCTTCTTCTGGCGGGGATCGAACGCATCGCGCAGGCCGTCCCCGATGAAGTTGACGCTCAGCGCAATGACGATGATGAACACACCCGGCCACCAGAACAGCCACGGCCTGGTCGCGAACGCGGCCTGGTTCTCGGCGACGATCAACCCGAGCGATGTGTCGGGCGACTTGACGCCGAAGCCGAGGAAGCTGAGCGCCGTCTCGCCGAGGATCGCACCCGCCATGAGCAGCGTCGCGCTGACGATGATCACGCCGACGGCGTTGGGCAGGATGTGCTTGAAGATGATCCGCTTGTCGCTGGCCCCGGAGACCCGGGCCGCATCGATGAACTCGCGCTCACGAAGCGAGAGGAACTCGCCGCGCACGAGGCGGGCCAGCCCGGTCCAGGCGAACAGACCGAGCATCAGCCCAAGGACGGCTGCTCCGAGCGACCCGGTGGAGCGTCCGATCACGGCGCCGATCACGATGAACGGGATCGTGATGATCACGTCGGTGAAGCGCATCAGCAGCGAGTCAGACCAGCCTCGGTAGAAGCCGGCCAGCGAACCGATGAACACGCCCACCATGGTGCCGACCGAACCGACGAGCACCATGATCATGATCGACTGCTGCGCACCGCGCATGACCAGCGCGAAGATGTCGTGCCCGACGACGTCCTGGCCGAACGGGTGAGGTCCGATGCCGAAGCCCGGCCCCGGAATCAGGTTCAGCGTCGGAATACCGCGGTTGACCAGGGGCGGGGTTTCCCGCCAATGCCAGGGCCACCACCCGGTGGTGCTCAGACCCCAGAGGTGGAGCCCGACGGAGGTGTAGGCGAGCACGATGACGAAGGCCAGCACGAAGATCGAGATGACGGCGCCACGGTGACGGAAGAACCGCTTGCGAACGATCTGCCCCTGGCTGAGGCCGATGGTTTCGCGCTGCTCGATCGTGGATTCGTCGCGTTCGGGTTCACCCTCGTGCGGAGGATCCTGGAGGGCCAGGTTGAGGTCGACCATTATGACACCCTGATTCTCGGGTCGAGGGAAGCGTACAAGAGGTCCGCGACGAGGTTGAAGATCACGGTCAGCAGACCGGTGACCACAAAGAACGCCATCACCGGGTTGGGGTCGACGTTTTGGAGCCCCTTCTGGAAGAGCTGGCCCATTCCGCTCCAGCCGAAGACGAACTCGGTGATCACGGCGCCGCCGATCAGCGCTCCGATGTCGAGCGCGATGATCGTGGCAATCGGGATGAGCGCGTTCCGGAGGGCGTGGCGAACGACGACCGTGCGCTGCGTGAGTCCCTTGGAGCGCGCGGTGCGGATGTAGTCCTGGTTCATCACCTCGAGCATGCTCGACCGCGTGTACCGGGTGAGCCCGGCGAAGGAGATCAGGATGATCGCGATCGTGGGCAGCAGCAGGTGGGTGAAGGTGTCAATCCCCTGCACCCAGAAGTTGCCGCCGAGGTTCGGCGTCGCCGAACCGAAGGTCGCGATCGGCCGCCCGTTGATCCTGGTCGAGTTGAAGTAGTCACTCCAATAGAACAGGTGGCCCTCGAGCGCGATGACCGCGCTGATGATGACCGACACAATGGCCGAGGTGCGAGCGGACTGCCACCGGTCTCGTCCGCCCAGAAAATACCCGATCGCGCCGCCGACCACGACGGAGAGTACCGCGAGGCCGAGGAAGAGCGGCAAGGTCATGAACCGGAAGACATACCAGGTCATCGGGTAGTAGAGCGCGATGCCCACGGCCGCCGTGACCAGCGAACCGCGCAGCGCGTTCCTGTTCTTCAACCCGACCGAGATGGCAGTGACGCCCAGGGCCGCGGCAACAGCTGTGAGGACCACGCCGACGATGCCGATGCTGGGGGTGCTGAACCAGCCGGTCAGGTTGAGGTAGGCCAGGAGCGCGCCCGTTGACACGGTGGCGACGGCGAGTGTGGTCAGCCGTTTCCTGCCGGTGCCGCCGAGAACAGACATCCAGAGCAGGCCCGAGACTATCGATATCCCGATCAGAACCGCTATCCCGATGCTGGGCTCAGCCAGCCAGTCATTGAATCCGATGGCGATGTACTGCTTGAGCAGTACGGCCACCCAGAAGATCGGGAGCGAGAAGAAGAGGAAGGAAGCGAACGTGATGGAGTAGTCGTATCCGCTGTACTGGCGCAGGGCGGTGGTGATTCCGACCGCGAGGCCGACGACAATCGCGATCAGCTGGGCGGAGACGACCAACTGCAGTGTTGATCCCATCGCCTGCTGGAGCAGCACGTTGACCGGCAGGCCCTGCACGTTGACGCCGAAGTCACACTGGCCGACGAAGCATTGCGCGATGCCGCCGAGCCAGATGAAGTACCGGAAGAAGGGGGGAACGTCGAGGTTGAGAAGCCTGGTGCGGGCCTCCATCAGCTCGAGCTTGTTCGGAGCGCTGCTTTCCCGCAGCTCCTTGAGCGGGTCGCCCGACATTGAGACGAGGATGTACATCAGGAATGTCGCGGCGAGGAGTACGAAAACTGCGGCGATCAGGCGCCGGGTTACGAATGAGGCCATGAGCGGTGGCGACCAGCCAATCTATGAGGATCTGGCAGTGGGCGCCGGGACCTTTCGGTCCCGACGCCCACCGGATTTCAGTGGAAGCGGGGGCTCAAGCCCTACTTCTTGGCTGCAACCTTCCAGTCCCAGATGTTCCAGAAGATGGTCGGCGACAGGATCGACGGGTCAACGCCGTCGATCTTGTTGTTGTATGCCGTGACACCGGGGAACTGGAAGACGGTGACGCCGTAGTAGCTGTCCCAGATGAGCTTGTCGAGCTGCTTCTGCAGTTCGATCTGCTTCTCCGGGTCGAACTCGCCGTTGAGCTTCTTGATGACCTTGTCAGCCTCGGCGTTCGAGAAGAACGTCATGTTGTTGATGCCGCCCGTCTCGAAAGTCGGGCCGGAGCTGGTCACGCCGAGGCTCGTGGACTGCCAGCCGAACAGCGAGGCGTCGTAGGCACCGGGGGTACCGAGGAGGCCACCCCAGTTCTCGTTGCCACAGTCTTCAACGACGAAGCCGGCAAGTGCCGCCGACGTCTGGATCAGCTGGAACTCGTTGACGCGGCGCGGGTTGGTCGAGCTGTAGAGGAAGCAGACCTTGGGGCTGGTCACGCCGGCCTCGGCGAGCAGCGCCTTGGCGCCCTCGACGTCAACCTCGGCGTATGCGGCCGAACCGTTGGCCTTGACGGAGTCGTCATAGCCTTCGGCGCCGGGGACGAAGATCTGCGAGTCACGCAGCGTGGCGTCCTCGCCGACGATCGGCTTGATCAGCTTGTCGATGATCTCCTGGCGCGGGATGACCTTCATGAAGGCCTCGCGCACCTTCGGGTCGCTGAACGTGCCGTTCTTCGACTTGTCGATCTGAAGGTCGATGTGCTCGTACGTGCCCTCGGCACCCTTGATCACCGTGACGTTCTTGACGCCGTCGAGGGCGGTCGTGATGTCAGCGGTCGCCTGGGGCGAGATGACGTCGACGTCGCCGTTCTGGAGCGCCTGCACTGCGGCCAGCGGGTCGCCGATGAAGCGGATGGTGACCTCTTCGATCGTCGGCTTGTGGGCGCCGGTGTAGTCGGGGTTGGCCTTGAGGGTGATGAACTGGTCGGCCTTGAACGACGAGATCGTGTACGGGCCGGTGCTCAGGTACAGGTCAGGGTCCTTGGGCAGCTCGGTGAAGTTGAAGCCCGAGTTCCAGAAGCTGGACAGCGAGGCCAGCGACTTGTCGTCCTTGTCCTGGATGGCCTTGATGACGGCATCCTTGGCCTTCTTGTTGTCCGTCAGGTCGAGGGCGTTCTTGCCGACAACGTGCGCCGGAAGAGCGCTCGGGAAAGCGAGCTCCCAGTCCACGTACGGGGTTTCGTACACCATCGTGATGGAGCGGCCGTCATCGCCGATCTTCGGCACGTCGTGCACCAGGCCGAGGCCGGAGTCGGGCGTTGCGCCGGAGTCGAAGAAGACGATGTCCTTCGGGAAGGCGTCGGTGAACTCGCCCGTGTCAGGGTCGGTGAACTCTGCCGGGTCGAAGTCCGGGGTGTCGAGCGAGCGCGAGTTGGCGGCCCAGTTGAGCAGCATGTCGGCGGCGTCGACGGCGGTGCCGTCAGACCACTTGACGCCATCCTTGATGGTGTACTTGACGGTCAGCGGGTCTTCGGAGACCTTCTCGTACGAGCCGAACTCGGTGTTCTTCACGAGCTTGGGCTCGTTGTCGTACAGGTTGAACCAGTCCATCGTCATGTAGATGATGTTGGCGTTCGCCGTGGCGTTGCCGAACGAGGTCATGCCGTTATACGAATAAAACGGCTGGTTCCACGCGACGTTGACCGACGTGCCCTTGTCGAGTCCGGATTCGGCCGTGGGGGCCGCGCATCCTGACATGACGAGAGCGACGACGCCAACGGCAGCAACTGCTGCCCCGATGCGTCTGATTCTCATTGTTCCTCCTGTGCAATGTGTGCAAGCGGCAGGGACTCCGTGCGGGCCTCGACGCCGTGCTGGTTGCTACTGACCCTAGAGAGGTCGACGCGCCCACCGCGCGCGACACGGGAAAACGTTACACATTGGTAATCAGGAGCCACGAAGATCTCATTTTCCGCACGAAAATTGCGTGGCCAACCGGACATATTGACCAGAAAGTGCGCTAGGGCCCCCGAAAGGGAGACTTCCGCCGTTAACGAATTCGACGGAGACTCCGTGCCGCGGCGCTCACATGAGCCTCACAGCATCCCTTTCGGGCAGAATCTCCGTCGAATTGGCGGAACGGGTTAGGTCAGCGACCGAACTCGAAGTTGCCGCCGGGGATGGCGGAGAGCAGTTCCTGCGTGTACAGCTCGCGGGGGTTGTCGAACACCTCGTCCGTTGTCGCGGCCTCGACGATCTGCCCCTTCTTCATGACGCAGACATTGTCCGCGACCAGCCGCACGACCGCGAGGTCGTGGGTGATGAAGAGGTAGGTCAGGTCCAGCTCGGCCTGCAGCTCGGTCAGCAGGTTCAGGATCTGGCCCTGCACGAGCACGTCGAGGGCCGAAACGGCCTCGTCGAGCACGAGCACGTCCGGCTTGAGCGCGAGCGCCCTGGCGACGGCGATGCGCTGCCGCTGACCGCCGGAGAGCTCGCTCGGATACCGGAATCGCGTGGACGACGGCAGCGACACCTGGTCGAGCAGTTCCAGCACGCGGGCCTGCCGTTCCCTGGCCGTGCCCACCTTGTGCGCGAGCAGCGGCTCGGCGATCGTGTTGCCCACGTTGTACTGCGGGTCCAGCGAGCCGTACGGGTCCTGGAAGACCGGCTGCACGCGGCGACGGAACTTCAGCAGCTCCGCGCCCTTGAGGCCGGCGACATCCTGGCCGTCGAACTCGATCCTGCCCTTGGTGATTCCCTCGAGCTGCAGGATGAGCTTGGCCACCGTTGATTTGCCGGAGCCGGACTCCCCCACGATGGCCGTGGTGGTGCCCTTCTTGACGCCGAAGGAGACATCGTTCACGGCGAGCAGTTCGTCGCTGCGGAACCCGCCCTTGCGGATGCGGTAGACCTTGGTGACGCCCTGCACGGAGATGAGGTCCCGGTCGGGAGCCGCGTTCTCACGCTTCGTCGCCCGTGCGATCAAGCCGGTGTCGAGCGATCCCTCTGAGTAAATCTTCTCGGCATCCGCCTGGGGGTTCTTCTTCGCCTGGATCCGCCGGGAGGCCAGGCTCGGCGCCGCTGCGACGAGCCGCTGGGTGTACGGGTGCCGGGGGTTGGCGAGGATCTCCCTGGAGGGCCCCGATTCGACGACCTTGCCCTTGTACATCACGACGAGCTGCTCGGCCCGCTCCGCGGCCAGGCCGAGGTCGTGGGTGATGAACAGCACCGAGGTGCCGTAGTCACGGGTCAGCGTGCCCAGGTGATCGAGGATCTGCCGCTGCACCGTCACGTCGAGGGCCGAGGTCGGCTCGTCGGCGATGAGGAGCCTCGGCCTGGCCGACAGGCCGATTCCGATGAGCACGCGCTGACGCATGCCCCCGGAGAACTGGTGCGGATATTGCTTGAGCCGGTCGGCAGCGTCACTCAGGCCGGCCTCCTGCAGCACCTCGATGGTGCGCTTCCTGACCTCCCTCTTGCCCTGAGCGACGTTGTTGGCCTTGATGGCTTCCTCGACCTGGTACCCGATGTTCCAGACCGGGTTGAGGTTGGACATCGGGTCCTGCGGGACGTAGCCGATCAGGCGGCCGCGAACATCCTGAATCTCCTTCGCCGACAGTTTCGTCAGGTCGCGGCCCTCGAAGAGGATCTCCCCGGCCGTGACCTTTCCCGTGCCGGCGAGCAGGTTGATGATGGCCTGCGCGGTCGTGGTCTTGCCGGAGCCGGACTCACCCACGATCGCCAGGGTCTGGCCCTCGTACAGGGTGAGGCTGACGCCGCGCACGGCGGGGACGAGCCCGTGCTGGGTCTGGAAGCCGACCTCGAGGTCACGGATCTGCAGCAGCGGTTGCCGGGATGCCGAATCCGTCGTCGTCGGGGACGCCGGAAGGGTCTGGAACACGTCGTCGTTCGCTATCTGGGTCATCGTCGGGCCCTCGCAGCCGGGTCGAGTGCGTCGCGGAGAACGTCGCCGAGCATAAGGAAGGAAAGCACGGTGATCGACAGGGCCGCCGCGGGATACAACAGAACCTGTGGACTCGTACGGATGGACGTCTGGGCCTGACCGATGTCATTGCCCCAGGACATGACGTCCGAGCCCAGGCCGATGCCCAGGAACGACAGCGTCGCCTCGGCCACGATGAACGTTCCCAGCGACACCGTCGCGATGACGATGACCGGCGCGAGCGAGTTCGGGATCACGTGGCGCAGCAGGATCTTGGAGTTCGACACTCCCAGGGCGATCGAGGCGGTCACGTAGTCGGAGTTCCGCGCCGACAGCACGGCGCCACGCATTATGCGGGCGATCTGCGGCCAGGCGAAGATCGAGAGCACGACCGCGATCGTCACCGGGGTGCGCACCGGCAGGACCGACATCAGCACGATGGCACCGAGCACGGTGGGAACGGCGAAGAAGATGTCGCCGATGCGGGACACGAGGGCGTCCAGAAGTCCGCCGTAGAACCCGGCCAGGGCGCCGATGATGACTCCGAAGAGCGTCACCAGCATGGTCGCCAGCAGTCCTACGGTGATCGAAGCCTGTGTTCCGAAGACGATCCTCGAGTAGACGTCACAGCCCTGGCGCGTGAAGCCGAGGGGATGTCCGGCCGCGGGTCCGTCGTTGCTGTTTCCCAGGTCGCAGGCGTCAGGTGCGGTCTGGGCGAACAGGCTCGGGAACAGTGCCACGACCACGATCAGCAGGATCAGCACGGAGGAGATCCAGAACGAGGGCCGACGACGCATCGAGTCCCAGGCATCCGCCCAGGTGCTGCGCGCCTTCTGCGATTCGTCGAGGCGGTCGACCGCGGCGACGGGAGTGTCCTCCAGTTCCGCGACGTAGTGGGTCTGCCCACTCGGGCTATTACTTGGCATAACGAATCCTTGGGTCAAGGGCTGCGTACAGCAGGTCGACGAGCAGGTTGGCCAGCACGAAGATGACGACCATCACGGCGATGAACGACACCACTGTCGGGCCCTCACCGAGCTTGATCGCCTTGTAGACGGTGCCACCGACACCGTTGATGTTGAAGATGCCCTCCGTGACGATCGCGCCGACCATCAGCGAACCCAGGTCGACGCCGAGGAAGGTGACGACGGGAACCAGCGAGTTGCGCAGCACGTGCACGGTGACGACGCGCGGTCGGGACAGCCCCTTCGCTGTCGCGGTGCGCACGAAGTCTGCATTGAGGTTGTCCGACACGCTGGCGCGGGTGAGCCGCACGATGTAGGCGAACGACACGGATGCCAGCACGAGAGCCGGCAGGATCAGCTCGTTCAGCGGCGCCTCTCCGCTCACCGTTGTGCGGGCCCAGCCGAGCTGCACGCCGAAGACGAACTGCAGCACGAAGCCGATGACGAAGGTCGGGACCGAGATCAGCAGCAGGCTGACCACGAGCGCGCTTGCATCGAACAGCTTGCCTTTGCGCAGGCCGGCGATGAGTCCGACGAGGACTCCCGCGAACGCCTCGAAGATCAGCGCGAGCATGGCGAGCCGGGCGGTGACCGGGAAGGCCGACGCCATGACCTCGGAGACCGGACGGCCCGAGTAGGTCGTGCCGAGATCGCCCTGGAAGAAGCCGACCATGTAGTGGAAGTACTGCACCAGCAGCGGCTGGTCGAGGTAATACTGGGCGCGGATCTGGGCGATCACGCCGGGGGAAGGCGTGCGGTCTCCGTAGAGAGCGGCGATGGGGTCTCCGGGGAGGGAGAACACCATGAAGTAGATGAGGAACGTGGCGCCGAAAAACACCGGGATCATCTGGAGCAGGCGCTTGCCCGTGTACCAGAGCATCAGGTTCCCTCGTTGGAACAAATGGGCATAACAGTCGCAATCACTGGGTGAGTCTGGTCAGTGCAATGCCCGGGGCGGTCAAGCGACCCCCCCGGGCATTCCACTGTGATGGATAACGTGCGGGTGTTACTTCTTGGTGATGTCGGTGTACATCGGGACGGAGTCCCAGCCGAAGACAACGTTGTCGACGGTCTCAGCCCACACACCGGTGACGTTCGAGTACCAGAGCGGGAGCGTCGGGAGGTCCTTCAGCAGGACTTCCTGTGCTTCCTGGTACTTTGCGGTGGCTTCCTCGACGGACGATGCGGCTGCACCCTCCTTGAGGAGCCTGTCGAACTCCTTGCTGCTGTAGCCTTCCTTGTTCGAGCCGGCACCGGTCTGGTACAGCGGAGCGAGGAAGTTGAACAGCGACGGGTAGTCCGCCTGCCATCCGGCGCGCGTGGCACCGGTCAGCTTCTTGGCGTCACGGTCGTCCAGTGCTGCGGCGAACGTGGGGTACGCCTTGCCGACAGCCTTGATGCCCAGCGTGTTCTTGATGCTGTTGGCAACAGCGTCAACCCAGGCCTGGTGGCCACCGTCGGAGTTGTAGGCGATGTCGAAGGTACCGGTGTACGGTGCGATTGCGTCGGCCTCGGCCCACAGCTTCTTGGCTTCCTTCTTGTTGTACTCGAGAACGTCGGCGCCCTTGAGCTTGTCCGAGTAGCCGTCGATGACCGGCGACGTGAAGTCGGTGGCCGGCGTGCGGGTTCCCTGGAAGATCACGTCGGTGATCTCATCACGGTTGATCGACATGGAGATGGCCGCGCGGCGAAGCTCGCCTTCCTTGCCACTCCAGTGCTCGAGGTAGTACGGCATGTTGAGCGCCTGGAAGACCGCGGCCGGCTGGTTCACCGAACGCTCCGGGAAGTCGGACTCGTAGGTCTCGAACGCGGCGTCCGGAATTGCATCCAGAACGTCGAGGTTTCCACCCTGGACATCCGCGTAGGCGGCATCCTGCGAGTCGTAGAAGACGATGCTCAGGCCGCCGTTGGCGGGCTTGCGCACGCCGTCGTAGGCCGGGTTGGTGACGAGGTCGATCTTGACGTCATGCTCCCAGGCGCCTTCGCCCTTGAGCATGTACGGGCCGTTGCCGATCGGGTTCTCGCCGAAGGCCGCCATGTCCTCGAACGCGACCTCGGGCAGCGGCGAGTAGGCCGAGTAGCCCAGGCGCAGCGGCCAGTCGGCCTCGGGCGCGACGAGCTCGACCGTGAAGGTCTTCTCGTCGACGACCTTGAGGCCGGTCAGTTCGGAGTCGGCGTCGTAGCTGAAGCCAGCGATGTCGTCGAAGAAGTAGGAGGAGCCCTGCGCGTTGCTGAAGAGCGCGCCGTAGTTCCAGGCGTCAACGAACGACTTGGCGGTGACGGGCTCGTCGTTGCTGAACTTCCAGCCGTCCTCGAGCGTGACGGTCCAGTTCTGGGCGTCATCGGACTCGATCGACTTGGCGACCTCGTTCTCGAGCTCGCCCTTCGCCGTGTAGGACACCAGTCCGGCGAACACCGAGGTGACAACCTTGCCGCCGCCGGTCTCGGCGGTGTTGGTGGGGATCAGCGGGTTCTGCGGTTCGGACCCGTTCGTGGTGATGATGGCCTTCGAGTCGCCCTTGGGGGCTGCGGCCTTTTCCGTGCCGGCAGCACAGCCCGAGAGCGTAAGCGCTCCCATGGCGGCGAGAGAAATGGCAACAATGCCAAGTCTGTTGATCTTCAATTTTCCTCCAGTGCAAAAGTGGGCGCGTTCCTCGGCTTGTGGCCGGCGAAACGCGCGCGATAAACAAAGACCTTAGGTCGAGGGCGTCGATAGCGCAAAACCTGAGGGGAACCGTTACCGATGAGCAACCTGCGAGGTCGATAGCTGCAGGGATTGATCTTTATGCGCATCATTCCCGCGGCTAACTGTGCGTTCGGTGGGAACGCCGGGGTGAGATGATGGAGCCATGGCGAGCCTTCCTGGTGCGAAAACGACGGTTCTGATCTTCGACGGGGACTGTGCCTTCTGCACGAGCGCCGTGCTCTGGCTGGGCCGAGTGCTGCCGGCCAGGCCGCCTGTCGAGCCGTACCAGTGGACGGATCTTGCCGCCTACGGCCTCACCGCTGCCGACGGCCGGTCACGGGTCTGGCTCGTCACCGGCGGGCGACGTTACGGCGGCGCCGCGGCCGTGGCCGCCCTGCTGCGCCACCAGCCGAACCCGGTGCTCCGGATGATCGGCTGGATCGGCACCCTTCCGCCGCTGTCCTGGCTCGCCGAGCTCGGCTACCGGCTCGTCGCCCGGTACCGCCACCGGCTGCCCGGTGGCACTCCCGCCTGCAGGATGCCGGCCGAAACATGAGCCTTCCCGATCTCCGTCCCCTCATGAGCGGAACCCGGCTGGCCTGGGAAGTTGCGATCGTGCTCGGGCTCTCTCTCGGGGCATCCGCAGTGTATTCGGTGGTCGCGATCGTTGCCAGGCTCACGAGGGGCAAGCCGCTCTCAGAGCAGTCGGCGGCGCTGAACGCCTCCCAGTCGGAGCGCGAGTGGCTCGACTTCACCTATCAATTCCTGGGCATCTTCTTCCAGCTGTTCGCCGTAGCCCTGGTGCTCTACCTGCTCTGGCTGCCCGGGAAGAGCGCGTTCGGCCGGATCGGCTTCGACCTCAGCCAACCGGGGCGCGACCTCTCCCGCGGAGTCGGCCTGGTTGTGGTGATCGGCTTTCCGGGCCTGGCCTTCTACCTTCTCGGTCGCGCCCTGGGGCTCACGGTCGCCGTGACAACCAACCCGCTCGACACCTACTGGTGGACCATTCCGATCCTCGTCTTCGCCGCGCTGGGCGCCGCGCTCTCCGAGGAACTCATCGTGGTCGGCTACCTGTTCACCCGCCTGCGCGAGTTCGGCTGGTCGACGTGGACGGTCATCCTGTCATCCGCCGTGCTGCGGGGCACCTACCACCTGTACCAGGGAGTCGGGCCGTTCTTCGGCAACGTCGCCATGGGCGTGCTCTTCGGCTGGTGCTACACCCGCTGGGGACGCACGATGCCGCTGGTCGTTGCCCACTGGATCCTGGACATCGTCTCGTTCGTCGGCTATCCCCTCGCGCTCGCCTGGTGGCCCGCCCTGGTCGCTCCCGCCGCCTAGCCCCCACCGCGAAACCGCAGTTGTGCGCGCTAAAACGACGTTTTAGCGCGCACAACTGCGGTTTCGCGGGAGGGGGAAGGGGCTACTCGAAGGCTTCGGGCGGCGGGCAGGCGCAGACGAGGTTGCGGTCGCCGAACGCGTTGTCGATGCGGCGCACCGGCGCCCAGTACTTGTTGCGGATGAGCGAACGCAGCGGGTAGACCGCGGTCGCGCGGTCGTAGGCGTGCTCCCACTCCCCCTCGATGACCGACTGCGCGGTGTGCGGCGCGTTGCACAGCGGGTTGTCGTCGGCGGGCCAGGTTCCGGCGGCGACGGCATCCGCTTCGGCCTTGATCGCGATCATCGCTTCGATGAACCGGTCGATCTCGCCCAGGTCCTCGCTCTCGGTGGGCTCGATCATGAGCGTTCCCGAGACCGGGAAGCTCATCGTCGGCGCGTGGAAGCCGTAGTCGACGAGGCGCTTGGCCACGTCGTCGACGGTCACCCCGGTCGCCGCGGTGAGCGGGCGGAGGTCGAGGATGCACTCGTGCGCGACCAGGCCGTTGTCGCCCGAGTACAGCACCGGGTAGTGCGCTTCCAGGCTCTTCGCCACGTAGTTGGCGGCGAGCACTGCGGCCCCCGTGGCCTGCTTGAGTCCGTCCATGCCCATCATGCGCACGTACGCCCAGGTGATCGGCAGGATGCTCGGGCTGCCGTACGGCGCGGCGGAGACCGGGCCGCCCTCGTGCCGAACGCTGCCGCCGAGCAGGTAGTGGTCCTCGCTCTGGGCGAGCGGGTGCCCGGGCAGGAACGGCGCGAGGTGCGCCTTGGCCGCGACCGGGCCGACGCCCGGTCCGCCGCCACCGTGCGGGATGCAGAACGTCTTGTGCAGGTTGAGGTGCGACACGTCGCCGCCGAAGTCGCCGAAGCGGGCGAAGCCGAGCAGGGCGTTGAGGTTGGCGCCGTCGACGTAGACCTGGCCGCCCGCGTCGTGCACGGCCTGGCAGATCGCGCCCACCTCGTGCTCGTACACGCCGTGCGTGGACGGGTAGGTGATCATCAGCGCGGAAAGGTTCTCGGCGTGCTCCGCGATCTTGGCGCGCAGGTCGTCCAGGTCGACGTTGCCGAGGTCGTCACAGGCCACGACGACGACCTTCATGCCCGCCAGCACGGCGGATGCCGCGTTCGTGCCGTGCGCGCTGGAGGGGATCAGGCAGACGGTGCGCTGCGCATCGCCGTTGGCGAGGTGGAACCCGCGGATGGCGAGCAGGCCGGCCAGTTCGCCCTGGCTGCCCGCGTTGGGCTGCAGCGACACGGAGTCGTAGCCGGTGACATCCGTCAGCCACGTTTCCAGCTGGTGGATCAGGGCCAGGTAGCCTTCGACGTCAGCGCGCGGCGCGAAGGGGTGGATGCCACCGAACTCGGGCCAGCTGACGGCCTCCATCTCGGTGGCCGCGTTGAGCTTCATCGTGCAGGAGCCGAGCGGGATCATGCCCCGGTCGAGCGCGTAGTCGTAGTCGGCGAGGCGCTTGAGGTAGCGCATCATGCTCGTCTCCGAGCGGTGAGTGTTGAACACGGCGTGGGTGAGGTACTCGCTCGTGCGACCGAGGCCGGCCGGGAGCCCCTCGGTCACGGCGGAGAAGTCCACGTGGCCGAACGCGTCGCGGCCGCCGAAGGCGCCGACGACGTTGGAAAGGTCGGAGGGCGTCGTCGTCTCGTCGACGGACACCCCCACGGTGTCGGCGTCGACGAGGTGCAGGTTGACGCCGGCTCCGGCGGCGCGCGCCACAACCTCGGCGGCGCGGGCGGGAACGGAGACCCGGACGGTGTCGAAGAACGAGTCACCCTGCACGTCGGCCCCGGCGGCGCGGAGCGCGGCGACCAGGCGGCCGGCGCGGTCGTGCACCTCGGTCGCGATCGCCTTGAGTCCGCCCGGACCGTGGTAGACGGCGTACATGCCGGCCATGACCGCGAGCAGCACCTGGGCGGTGCAGATGTTCGACGTGGCCTTGTCCCGGCGGATGTGCTGCTCGCGCACCTGCAGCGACAGGCGGTAGGCGGGGTGGCCGGCCGCGTCGACGCTGACGCCGACGAGACGGCCGGGGAGCTGGCGTTCGAGGCCCTTGCGCACGGCCATGTAGCCCGCGTGCGGACCGCCGAAGCCCATCGGCACGCCGAAGCGCTGGCTGGTGCCGACGGCGACGTCCGCGCCGAGCTCGCCCGGTGAGGTGACCAGGGTGAGCGCGAGCAGGTCGGCCGCGACGACGGCGAGGCCGCCCTGCGCCTGCGAGGCGGCGATGACGCCGGCCGGGTTCCAGACCCGACCGGATGCGCCGGGGTACTGCACGAAGGCGCCGAAGTGCTCGCCGAGGTCGCCGGCTGCCGTGGCCTCGTCGAGGTCGATGACGGCGAGCTCGATGCCCAGCGCGTGGGCGCGGCTGGCGAGGAGCGCCTGAGTCTGCGGCAGGGCATCCGAGTCGACGACGAACCGGGCCGACTTTGATTTCGAGGCCCGGCGGGCGAGGAGCATGCCCTCCACGACGGCCGTCGATTCGTCGAGCATCGACGCGTTGGCGGTGTTCAGCCCGGTCAGGTCGGCGACCATGGTCTGGAAGTTGATCAGCGCTTCCAGCCGGCCCTGGGAGATCTCGGGCTGGTAGGGCGTGTAGGCCGTGTACCAGCTCGGGTTCTCCAGGATGTTCCGCTTGATCACCGCGGGGGTGATCGTGTCGTAATAGCCCAGCCCGATCATCGACCGCTTGACCGTGTTCTGGTCGGCCAGGGCGCGGAGCTCCAGGATGGCCTCGCGCTCCGTGGCGGCCGGCGGCAGCACGCTGTCGTCGGCCTGGCGGAACTGGTCCACGTGGATCGACGGCGGGATCGCGGAGTCCACGAGCGACTCGACCGAGTCGTAGCCGAGGGCGGCGAGCATGTGGGACTGCGCCGCCGCATCCGTTCCGATGTGACGCTGGGTGAAGGGCTGTGACATGTGTGCTTGAACCTGCGCGTTCTGGTTGTGTGGCTGGTCGCCGGGGGAAACGGGTGCTGGGTGGGGCCTGTTAGCCGGTGCTACTCGCCGACGAGGGCGGAGTACTCGGCGTAGCTGAGGAAACTGGGCAGCTCGGTGAAGGAGACCTTGATCAGCCAGCCCTCTCCGAACGGGTCGCTGTTGACGAGCTCCGGGCTGTCGACGACGGCGTCGTTGATCTCGGTGACGGTGCCGTTGATCGGAGCGAAGAGCTCGCCGACCGACTTGGTCGACTCGATCTCGCCGACGACGGTGCCGCTCGCGACGTCGCTGCCGACGGCGGGCAGCTCGACGAAGACGACGTCGCCGAGCTTCTCCGCGGCGTACGCGGTGATGCCGATGGTCGCCGTGTCGCCGTCGACCAGCACCCACTCGTGCTCGGCCGTGTACTGCAATTCAGACTTGTCTGCCATGGGAATTCCTCTCGCGGGGGTGGATGCTGCTGTGCGCACTGCTGGTGGAGCTGGTGCTGACTACTTCTGACGCTTGTAGAACGGGAGCGAGGTGACGGTGGCCGGGATCCGGCTCCCCCGCACGTCGACGAAGACTTCGGTGCCCAGCCGGGCCAGGGCCGGCGCCACGTAGGCCATGGCGATGGGGTAGCCGAGGGTCGGCGACAGGGCGCCGCTGGTGATGACGCCGGATGCCTCGGTCGCGTCGGTGCTCGGGAAGATCTCGTAGTCTGCGCGACCGGCTCGCTTGCCCGCCGAGACGAGTCCGACCAGCACGCGCGCGTCGGCGCTGGGGCCTTCCTCGCTCGCGGCACGGCCGATGAAGTCGGTCTCCTTGGCGAGGCTGACCACGCGGCCGAGGCCCGCCTGGGCCGGGTAGGTCGACGTGTTCAGCTCGTGGCCGTAGAGCGGCATGCCCGCTTCGAGGCGGAGGGTGTCGCGGCTGGCCAGGCCCGCCGGGACGAGGCCGTGGGCCTTGCCGGCAACGACGAGGGCGTCCCAGAGGGCTGCGGCATCGGGCACGTCAACGTACAGCTCGAAGCCGTCTTCGCCGGTGTACCCGGTGCGGGCGATCAACACGGTGCCGTCTCGGTAGGTGCCGCCGAGGGCCCGGTAGTACTTGAGCGCCGCCAGGTCGCCGTCGACCGCGAGGCCCTCCGTTGCTTCCAGAATGGCGCGAGAGTCGGGTCCCTGCACTGCGATCAGTGCGACGTCGTCGCTCCGGTCGAGGACGGACACGTCGAAGCGGGCGGACCGCGCGGAGAGCGCCTCGAAGGCCTGCAAACGGTTGCCGGCGTTGGCGACGACGAGGTACTCGTTTTCGTTCGTGCGGTAGACGACGATGTCGTCGATGATGCCGCCGGCTTCGTTCAGGATGAGGCTGTACTTGGCCTGCAGCAGGTCGATCGCGGAGAGCTTGCCGGCGAGGGCGTAGTCGAGGAAGGCCCCGGCGTCGGGCCCGGCGACGACGATCTCGGCCATGTGCGAGAGGTCGAAGATTCCTGCTGCGCTGCGCACGGCGTGGTGCTCGGCGAGGTCGCTCGAGTAGCGGACCGGCATCTGCCAGCCGGCGAAATCGGTGAAGCTGGCACCGGCGTCGACGTGAGCCTGGTGCAGCGGGGAGTACCGGGTGCGCGTGGCGGGGGCTGACATGTCTGCCGAGGTCATGAGTTCTCCAGATTGGTCGGCCGCATGGCCGAGCGATTATCGCTGGGGTCGACGATGACCCCAGCTGGGAACTCCCCCTCTGTCATCCGGCCTGAGAGCTTCGTCGCACCTCGAGCGGGGTGTGACTTTCACCGTGGGCGAGCCGCGTATGTGCCGCGGCTACTTTTCAGAGTGGCCAGTTCGATGCGGTACGCGTACCTGAGAGATTGTCGGGGAGGATTGCTCCTTCGGTGTTCGCGCGCCTGGCGACGTCGAACTCTTCCGTATCGACCGTGTTGGCCCGGTATTCGGTTGTGGCTTGTGCGGTCCCAGCCTACCGCTCGCCGGGCGCATGCTCGTGTCATGACGGCATCCACAGCTCCGGTTCCCCGGGCCGGCCTCTATAAAAACGGGTCTGTGCAGTCGTGCGGCTTCGAACTGGACACCGAACTCCACGATCGTGGCAGTGGTTTCGCCAGGACGGTGCGCTGATGCGATCGGGCGAGTTCGACCGCGGTCAACAGGTGGGCGCCTGGCGCAGCTGGGACCGCGCGGGACGCCTGGTCAAGAAACGATCCTTCCGGCGAATCCCGACACATAACGGAACGGGCTACTGGTATTCCTGGCACGGGTAGCACCACCAGCCGCTGGCCCCGACCGGGGCCATCGCGTGGAAACAGCCGACGCACGGCGGGGCCGAGTGCAATTCCCCGCCGGCGGGGATCTCGCTGTCGTCGAGAAGCCTCAGGGGCGGAAAGGCCTGCGCGTACTCGGTTCGGTGCGGGGCTCCCTCGTCGTCGAAGCGCAATTCGGTGTAGCTCATGCCGGCTCTCGCTCTCGTTGTGAGTGGGGGTGACCATTCCTGAGCCCTGCATCAGGACGATCATTCTTCCCAATCCTAGAGAGAATGTATGCGCTGTCAATGGTGAGAGGAATCTTGCAGTCCGGACGAAAACCTGACGCAAAATCAGGAAACCGGTCTTTCATCGGGCCGTGCGTGACGTCGGCGGTGCCGAGCATGTGTTGCGGTTCCGGATGGGCGACAGTCGGCGCTACGACTCGCTCAGGCGGCCCGCCTCGACGCTCCAGCGGCGGTCGATGCTGACGTTTTCGAGCATCCGACGGTCGTGAGTGACCAGTAGCAGCGTGCCCTCGTAGGAGGCGAGGGCCTGTTCGAGCTGCTCGATGGCGGCCAGGTCGAGGTGGTTCGTGGGTTCGTCGAGGACCAGCAGGTTGACGCCCCGCGCCTGCAGCAGGGCCAGCGCGGCGCGGGTGCGCTCCCCCGGCGACAGCTCGTCGACGGGGCGATTGACGTGGTCGGCCTTCAGCCCGAACTTGGCCAGCAGCGTGCGGGCCTCGGCCGAGGACAGGTCGGGCACGAGGCCCTCGAAGGTCTCCGCGAGCGGCCGGGCCCCGGCGAGAAGGGTGCGGGCCTGGTCGATCTCGCCGATCGCGACGTTGGCGCCGAGACTCGCGGTGCCTTCGTCCGGCACCTGCCGGCCGAGGAGGGCGCGCAGCAGGGTCGACTTGCCCGCCCCGTTGGGGCCGGTGATCCCGATGCGCTCCCCCGCGTTGACCTGCACCGTCACGGGGCCGAGGGTGAAGCCGCCCTGGCGCAGCACGGCGTGGCCGAGGGTGGAAACCACGGCACTCGAGCGAGGGGCCGCGCCGATGGTGAACTCCAGCTGCCATTCCTTGCGCGGCTCGTCGACCTCCTCCAGCCGGGCGATGCGGCTTTCCATCTGGCGCACCTTCTGCGCTTGCTTCTCACTGGACTCGGCGGATGCCTTGCGTCGGATCTTGTCGTTGTCCGGCGCCTTCTTCATGGCATTCCGAACGCCCTGGCTGGACCATTCCCGCTGGGTCCGCGCCCGGCCGACGAGGTCGGCCTTCTTCTCGGCGAACTCGTCGTAGTGCTCCCGTTTGTGACGGCGCTCGGTTTCACGCTCCGCCAGGTAGGAGTCGTACCCGCCGCCGAACAGCCGATTCGCACCCTGGGCCAGGTCGAGTTCGAGCACGCGGGTCACGCAGCGGGCCAGGAACTCGCGGTCGTGGCTGACGAGCACGACGCCGCCACGGAGTCCGCGCACGAAGGCCTCGAGCCGCTCGAGCCCGTCGAGGTCGAGGTCGTTGGTCGGCTCGTCGAGCAGAACGATGTCGAATCGGGAGAGCAGCAGGGCGGCGAGGCCGACGCGGGCGGCCTGTCCGCCGGACAGCGACGTCATCAGGGCGTCCGCGGCGAGGTGCCCTCCCAGTTCCAGCCCGAGTTCGGCGAGCACGATCGGCAGCCGCTCGTCGAGGTCCGCGGCGCCGCTGGCGAGCCAGCGATCGAGGGCGCTCGAGTACACATCGGCGGGGTCGGGGGCGTCGGCTCGCGGGTCGGCGTCGCCGAGGGCGGAGGCCGCCGCGTTCATCTCGAGTGTGGCTGCGGCGCATCCGGTGCGGCGGGCGATGTAGCCGGCAATGCTCTCGCCGGCGACGCGTTCGTGCTCCTGCGGCAGCCAGCCGATGAACGCATCGGCCGGGGAGAGGCTGACCGTGCCCGCCTGCGGTTCGAGGATTCGGCCGAGCAGCCGGAGCAGGGTGGATTTGCCGGACCCGTTGACACCGACGACGCCCACCACATCGCCGGGGGCGACCGTGAGGTCGAGGGACTCAAAGAGCGTGCGGTGCGCGTACCCGCCGGCCAGGCCCTTGGCCACGAGTGTTGCGGTCATCCTCCAATGTTCTCACTGGTCGTCGTCCTCCTCCGGCCACTCGTCCGGAAAGGCCTCGCCCAGCGCGGCGGTGTATTCGATCACCGAATCGAGGAGCTGCTCCATCGTCGCCGAGCGCAGCAGCGAGACCTGGTCCAGGGGACCCAGTGGAGCGATCCCCGCGAGCTGCCATGCGGCCGCGGCCGGGTCGCCGGAGAGCTCAACGTCCGGAGGCCACAGCTGGTCGCTGAACTCGCTCGCCCTGGCCAGGGCGCGCCGCACCTCCCGCTCGGCGCGTTCCCGCAGCGGCAGCAGCCGATCGTCCCAGACGAGCTCGGCCAGCTCCTGCACCTCGGCCTGGGGGTACGGATCTTCCTCCAGCCAGTCGATCACCTCGAACCGGCGCCCGCCCTGCGCGACCAGGCCGACGAATCCTTCCGGCGCCACCATCTGCACGATCCGGGCCAGGGTTCCGTGGCGGAACCGTTGTTCCCCGCCGCCCGTTTCCTGGCCCCGTTCGATCAGGACGACGCCGAACTCGGCCGGGTCCGATTCGAGGATCCGGGACAACATGACCAGGTAACGGTCCTCGAACACGCGCAGCTGCAGCGGCATATGCGGAAACAGCACGGATCCCAGCGGGAACATCGGCAGCGTGGTCACCTGCCCAGCGAACCACGCTCGAGCCGGAACTCCAAGGGCTGGAACTGCACGGGCTGGAACTCCACGGGCCGGAGCCAGCACGCTTCGCGGGCGGCCGCCGCGGCGCGTACCCTGAGGAGTCGACCGCGAATCCCGCGGGCTTTACGAAAGGCGCTCCGTGGACATCTCCCTACTCCGGCTCTTCGTCGCCGCCGCCGAGGAGAAGCACTTCGCTCGCGCCGCGGAGACCCTCGATGTCTCGCGGATGACGGTGAGCGCGTCGGTCCGGGCGCTGGAAGCCGAACTCGGCTATCCCCTCTTCGACCGCACGGCGGAGACCACCACGCTCACCGACGAGGGTGTGGCGTTCCTGGCCACCGCCCGGCGGGAAATTGCCGCCGCCCCCGCCCCGGCGCCGGCCCAGGCGCCGCCGGTGCAGAAGGCCGGGGGCAAGGCGAAGGCGTCCAAGGGCAAGGGGCGCACGCCCGACGTCAAGGGCCAGACCCGCCCCGGGAAGCGCCGCCAGTCGCGCTAGCAGCCGGCCGCCGGCGCCGAGTTTGACCGTTCCGGTCGAGTTTGGCAGGCGCACCGGTCAAGCTCGGCCGAAACCGCCAAACTCGACGGACATCCGGCGAGCCGGTTACGGGGTCGTGACCGTCTCGAGCCCGGTCGACCCGCCGGCCTCGGAGATGCCTCCGGCGTCGGTGACGTTCGTGAAGCCGAGGCCTTCCATGCGCGCGACCGCAGCCGACGACCGGTTCCCGGAAGCGCAGTAGACGACGTACTCGCCGTCGGCCGGAAGCTCGGAGACGAGGCTGTCGAAGTCGGGCGCCTGCACGTCGATGTTGACGGCACCCTCGAGGTGGCCCGCGTTGTACTCGTCGCTGGTGCGGACATCGACGACGACCGTGTCGGCGGTCACCGCGATGGTCGGTTCTGCCGCCGGCGCTGAGCAGGCGGCCAGCCCGAAGACGGCGGTCAAGGCGAGGGCGAGGGCGGCAAGGGTTTTCTTCATCTGGAACTCTCTTCGGTCGTGGGGGTGGCGCGGGGAAGACCGCCTGAGGTGGCGGACGATCGGGGAAACAGTGGCCGGCAGGTGGTGCACACGACGCCGTCGGCGCCGGGCTCTGCCGCGTTCGCCTCGCGCTCGCTCTCGAGCCGTTCGCGCAGGGCCCAGACGAGCAGGGCAAGGGCGGCGAGTGCCACCACGGGGCGAACGGCGCCAGTCAGCACGGGCTCGAGGGATGCGACATCCGTCGCCAGGTACAGCGCGACCAGGCCGAGAACGGGCCAGCGGGTGTCGCACAGGGTCGCCTCGGCGCCGATCGGGGCTCCGAAGTAGCTGGCGACAACCAGGCCGATCAGGCCGGATCCGATCGCCGCGAACGCGTACGACCACCAGGGTCCGGCGACGCCGATGCCGAGCAGGCCGGAGGCGAGCGCGATGACCACAAAAGCCGCAGCGGCGGCGCCGGCGGCGATCAGCCGGCGTCGCCTCGGCCACAGGATGAGGTCAGCGAACACGATCGGTTGCCTCGGTGCGGCCGGTGACGGCGGCGTCGGCCGGGATCGCTGCGTCCGCTGCCCGGCGGGCGGGCAACCGGCAGGAGTTTTCGCGGGTGAGCCGGGCGTACAGTGCCCAGCCGAGCAGGATGATGGAGGCGGCCGCGAGGTAGGGCTGCACCGGTTCGAAGAACTGCATCGCGCCGGTCGTGCCCAGCGCCAGGAGCACGAGCTTGTTGCAGACCGGGCAGCCCACCGCGAAGAAGGTCACAACCCAGCCGGTCATTCCCAGGCGCCCCACGGCGCGGCTCGGCGCGGCGCCGTCAGGGTGGGCGATGTAGGTGGCCGTGACGAGGCCGGCCAGGACCGCGCTGACGAGCAGAACGGGCCAGGACCACACGGTCGGCGGGACCTCACGCGCGAAGAAGGGCGTATCGATCAGGTCGGTCGGAATCGCGATGAAGACGATGGTGAACGCCGCAGTGCCGAGGGCCACCCACCAGCGACGAGCAGGCCAGCGCCGAAGCTCTCCGCCGGCGACGCCGAACCCGCGGGCGACTCCGTTGAGTCGGGCCGCGATGCCAGGGGATGGCTTCGCTGGAGCGCTCTGCATTCGCCTGGACCTCATCCGCTGCGGGGGCCGGCTGACGGCCCCTGTTGTTGCTTGATACCCCGACGGGTATTCTGATACCCTAAGGGGTATATCGGCGCAAGGCAAGCCCGCGGCGCGCACGGCACGGATCAGAGCGTCACCGGCTGGGATTACCCGGCAAGACGCTTACCCGACCCGACGATGGCATCCGAAAGGGTATGGTGGCGTGATTATGGCTGCAGCAGCAACTCACCCCAGTGACGACATTCGCAAGACACTCAACCGCCTCAAGCGCGCGCAGGGACAACTCGGCGCCGTCATCGCGGCCGTCGAATCCGGCGCCGACTGCCGAGCCGTGGTCACCCAGCTGGCCGCTGTTTCCAGTGCCATCGATCGCGCCGGCTTCACCATCATTTCCACCGCCATGAAGGATTGCCTGATCGACACCGGATCCGACGGCGAGGCCAAGCAGCTCAACGTCAACGAACTCGAGAAGCTCTTCCTCTCCCTCGCCTGATCCGCGTTCATCTTTGAGTCCATCTGTGAGCAATGACGAGCGCCCTCCCCTCGTCGGCGTGCCCCCCGTCGACGACGAGCGGGACTCCGTGCTCCAAAAGCGGGTCGTCCGGGTGCTCGTCGCCGGGCAGATCCTCGGCGGAATCGGCATGGGGGCGACCCTGTCGCTCGGCGCCCTGCTCGCCGCGGACCTGTCGGGTTCGAGCGCCTGGTCCGGCATGGCCGCGACCATGAGCACCCTCGGTGCGGCCTTCGTCGCCGTGCCTCTCGCCCGTCTGGCCCAGGCCAGGGGCCGACGGGTATCACTGGCGACCGGATCCCTCATCGCGGGCAGCGGAGCCGTGCTCGCGATCAGCGCGGCCGCCCTCGATCTCTTCCCGCTCCTCCTCCTGGCCCTCATGCTTCTGGGAGCCGGATCGGCCACGAACCTCCAGGCGCGCTTCGCCGCGACCGACCTCGCCGGCTCCCGATTCCGAGCCCGGGACCTGTCCCTCGTGGTCTGGTCAACGACGATCGGCGCCGTGCTGGGTCCGAACCTGTTCGGACCGGGCGAGGCCCTCGGCGCCGTGGTCGGGCTTCCGGCCATGACCGGTGCCTTCGCCTTCTCGCTCCTGGCCACGGTCGCCGCCTCCGTCGTCTACGCGCTCGGACTGCGGCCCGACCCCCTCCTCACCGCACTCGCAGGCCGCGCCATCAGCCTCACCCCTCGGCTGCGCCGGGGCGGCCTGGCCATCATCCGCAGCAACTCGCCGGCGCGCTACGCCGTGGCCGTGATCGCCCTCAGCCACGCCACGATGGTGGCGCTGATGTCGATGGCCCCGGTGCACCTGCGAGACCACGGGGCAACACTGACCATCGTCGGCCTGACGATCAGCCTGCACGTGGCCGGAATGTACGCCCTCTCCCCCGTCTTCGGCTGGCTCTCCGACCGCGTCGGACGGCTGCCGGTCATCCTCGGCGGCCAGGCGATGCTGCTCACGGCGCTGACCATCGCCTGGCTCGGCGACGGCTCCCAGACCGCCATGACGATCTGCCTCATCTTCCTCGGCCTGGGCTGGTCGGCATCCGTGGTCGCCGGCTCCGCTCTCGTGGCCGAGGCGGTCGACGTGCACGACCGCTCGCCGCTCCAAGGGTTCTCGGATCTGTCGATGAACGCGGCCGGGGCGCTCGGCGGGGCGCTGGCCGGCCCCATCCTCGCGGTGGCGGGCTACTCCGGCCTGGGGCTCGCCGCCATGGCCATGGTCGCCGTCGTGATGGCGTGGTCCGCCCTGCGCCTTCGATACCCCCAGGGGTATACAAATTACCCCTAGGGGTATATTCTGGGGTCATGGCAACCATTGACATCACCGAGAAAACCTTCGACGAGACCATCGCCGGCAACGGCATCGTGCTGGTCGACTTCTGGGCCGAATGGTGCGGCCCCTGCCGCATGTTCGCCCCCACCTTCACGGCGGCTTCCGACAAGCACCCCGAGATCACCTTCGCGAAGGTCGACACCGAGGCCGAGCAGGGTCTGGCCGCGGCCGCCGGCATCCGGTCTATCCCGACCCTGATGGTCTTCAGGGACTCCGTGCTGGTGTTCTCCCAGCCCGGCGCGCTCAACGCGAGCAGCCTGGAGGAACTCATCACGGGCGTTCAGAACCTGAACATGGACGAGGTCCGCGCCAGCATCGCGGCGCGCGGCACGGGTCCCCAGGCAGCCTGACCGACCGAGGGGCGGCCCTACTCGGGCTGCTCCTCCGCTTCGTCCCCCGCAGCCGATTCAATGTCGGATTCTTCCCAGTTCTCGAGGTTCGTGAGCGAGGGGTGCGGACCCACCTCGGTCTCGCCCTGCTCCGTCATGTCCCCGACCGGGGATTCGGCACCCGGCCTGGCCGATGGGTTGGTCTTCTCGTCGCTCATCCTGAACCTCCGCGCTTCGTTGCAGCGAACACTTCCCTGCACCGAGGCTAAGCCCGATACCGGCGCCCGTCTAGGGTTCCGCCCTCACCGCAAACGACACCTAGCCGCCCGTCCAGGCCTGCACCACAAACGGGGTACCGGCCGCGTCGCAGGCGGTGAACACCCCGTGGAGCGCGAGGTTCCACGTGGACGACTCCCGGAAACTCAGCCCGTCCGGCGTCACCTCGGTCGGATCGACGGTGGACATGACGACCCTCAGCTCGGCAATGCGCCTGGCCAGGGTCGTGCCTTCCGCGGTGTCCACGCGGTCAAGCACTCGCGCGGCGAGCGCGGCTGCACCCTGCCACTCCTGCTCGGTCGTTCGGGTCTCGGCGCGCGAAATCGCCGCGTTCATGAGGATGGTCACGACGTCGGTCATCTGGTCGCAGGTCACTTTCGCCGTGACGGCAGGCGTGAGCGAGGCCGGCGGCGCCGCCTCCACGCGTGCGCCCGCGAACTGGGTCCCGGCGACCACGCCGGCGGCCGCCGCCACGATGCCGACGAGCACGACGACCTTCCGCGTCCGTTTCGAGGCACCCGCGGTCGCCGTACCCGCCGCACCGGGGCTGTCGACAGCCCCGCCCAAGGGACCTTCCGCGGGGAACAGCGACTCAAGCCCGGGCGCGCGTCCCTCCGACGCGGCGGCCACGGCATCCTCTATCGCTCCGCGCTCCGCGGATGCCTCCGCCTGGAGCTCACTGATCGAGCGGGTGGCGTCCGGGTCGCCCAGGGAACCGCCGTCCGCGGAGAAGACCCTGCGCTGCAGCTCGCGCAGCTCCTGCAGCGGGGACGGCGTGCCGTCGGGTGCGGGCTCAGTCGGATGTTCCAGCCACCACAGGGCATGGAGCGCGTCGTGGCGTCCGCGATAGTCACGGCGCACCGCCTCGAGGAAGCCCGGATCGCGCCGAGCCCGGGAATACGCATCCTCGATCGGCTCACGCGCCACCGAACGCCCCCGGTCTGCTGATGGTGCCGTTCATGGCCAACCCCCCTGGTTGCCGCCAGCCTACTTGTCGGCGTCGCCGGAACCAGCCAGGCTGCGGATCAGCGTCACGACCTGCACGATGATGCCGATGACCGTGCCGACCATGGCCAGGACGATCACGATCCGCACGAGCAGGGACCAGTCGAAGCCGTCCGGGAAGTCGAACGGAAACACCTGCCAGAACAGCACGAGCCCGGCCAGCCCGATTGCAAGCGTGACGAGGTCACCAAGCGCCCGCACCCATCGCCAGTCGAGGAGCAGGTTGAAAAGGTTGACGACCATCCCGGCGATCAGCGACGCGTTCACCAGGCCCAGCACATCGCGGAAGTCCTCGGTGAGGAACGGAATGATCTGCCAGCCCGGCCACACGTTGACGAGGTACAGCAGCACCCCATTGATGGCGACGGAGACCGCGTAGCCGACCCGTCTGGAGGCGCTGCTCGTCGTGCGGGGAGAAGCGGTGCTGGTCATTTTGGCCTCCGTCACAGGTCGGGCGGTACCGAGAGTAGACCCTTCCCCCGCGGCCCGCGCGGGCCGGATGCGGTCGCCGAGTGTCAGCCCCGGGTTACGGCTTCGGCGCCTGGGAGATCCGCACCGTGTTGCCCGACGGGTCACGGAATGCGCAGTCGCGCGGGCCCCAGGGCTGGTCGATGGGCTCCTGCACCACCTCGGCGCCGGATGTCCGGATCGTCTCGAAGGTCGCATCGAGGTCGTCCGTGCGGAAGACGATGATCGGCGGGGCGCCCTTCGTCAGCAGTTTCCGGAGGGTGTCGCCGTCTGGCGGCTGTGGCGGTGACCGCCATGCGTGCATGGCGGTCACCGCCATGCGTGCGGCGTCCATGCGGATGCCTGCGCGTCCGGCCGGTCCGGCGGTTAACGGCCCGGGGTGCGGCTACCGGCGCGGGCGTCTACCCAGGATGAAGTAGGAGATCGGGCCGAGGAAATTCACTCCGATGATCGCCGCCCAGACGCCCTTGCGTCCGTGGACGAGCGCCGGCGGGCGCTTCGCGAGGTCGGCCCATGCGGTCGCGGCCAGGGAGAGCTGCACCGAAGCCCCCACCAGAATCGCCGTTTGCTGCCGCTCGGTCAGCTCACTCCAGCTGCGCGCGCTCATGCGCCGGGCTTTTTCGCGGCGGCCTTCGCCGCCCGCTTTGTCTCCCGCACGCGTGTCAGGGTGTCGGCGTCGACGATGTCGGCGACCGAGCGGAACGACCCCTCTTCGCCGTACGGGGCGGACGCTTCACGCCAGCCCGCTGCCGTGATCCCGAGCCTCTTGCCGAGCAGGGCCAGGAAGATCTTCGCCTTCTGTTCGCCGAAGCCCGGAAGCCCCTTCAGCCGGCGGAGAATCTCGGCGCCGTCCGGGGAGCCGGAGGTCCAGATGGCCGACGCGTCTCCATCCCAGTCCGTGGCGACGACGCCGGCCACGGTCTGTACCCGCGCGGCCATCGAACCGGGGAACCGATGCACCGCCGGCGTCTGCCGGAAGACCTCGACGAAGGCATCCGCGTCGAACCCGGCGAGCGCCGCGGGGTCGAGGGTGCCGATCCGGTCTCGGATCTTGGCCGGCCCGGCGAAGGCGGTCTCCATCGCGATCTGCTGGTCGAGAAGCATGCCGAGCAGGAGGGCGAACGGATCCTCGCTGAGGAGGGTGTCGGCGGCGGAGTCGCCGGTGAGGTGCAGCGTCATCCGCCCAGTCTGGCACCGGGCGCGTGCATCCGCGCACCCCAGTGCAGCCGAAATGGCGACAGGTGCGAGGCGGCCCGGATACGCTCGGCGTATGAAGCCGTTCCGAGTGCGTACGTGTGTGGTCGGCGCCCCCCTGGCGCCGGGGGCGTCGGATGCCTGAGCGCACCCTCATCCTGCTGCGGCATGCCAAGTCGGACTGGTCGGGCGAGGAGGCCGACGTCGACCGGCCGCTGGCCGATCGCGGCCTGCGGCAGGCACCGGAGGCCGGCCGATGGCTGGCCGTGAGCATCGACCGCATCGATCTCGCCGTCGTGTCACCCGCGAGGCGGGCTCGCAGCACCTGGGAACTCGCCTCGGCAGAGCTGGCGAGCCGGCCGCCGAGCCGGATCGACGAGCGACTGTACGCCGCGTCCACGAGTCAGTTGCTCGGCGTGGTGCGCGCCCTGCCGGACGAGGTCGACACCGTCGTGTTGGTGGGCCACAACCCCGGGATCGAAGACCTTGTCTCGATTCTCACGGGCGACTCGGTGCCGATGCCCACCTCGGCTCTGGCGGTGATCGGGCTGGCCGGCTCGTGGTCGAACGCCGGCCGAACGCAAGCGACGCTGCGGGCGGCCGGCAGGCCACCCGCAGCGTCGCGGTAACTGCCCGGGTCAGCGGGCGGAGGTCGACTCCAGGGACTCCTGCTGGGCGACCCAGCCGATGTAGCTTCCGTCGAGCTCGACCACGTCATAGCCCTCGTGGCGCAGCGCGCTGGCCACGACCGAACTGCGGACGCCACTCTGGCAGTAGGTCACGATGGTGCCCTCGGCCGGGAGCTGGTCCAGGTTCCAGAGCACGCGACCGCCGTGCAACTGCGGTGAGCCCGGGATGTGACCGGCGTCGTGCTCGCTCTTGGCGCGGACGTCGAGCAGCAGTGCCGACTCGAAGCCGTCCAGCTCCTCGGGCTGGACCAGCCGCGGGGTGCTCAGCGGCAGGCCTTCGAACCCGGTGACATAGCCGCTCACCTTGTCGATGCCGACGCGCACGAGGTGGTCCCAGTATTCCTGGGCCTGGTCCTGGTCGGCGGCCAGGAGCACGAGCGGGCGGGAATCCCGCTCCGGGTCCACGGCCCACGCGGCGTAGGTCGCCACGCTCTTGCCGGCCGGGATGTTCAGCGAGCCCTGCACGGTGCCTTCATGCACCTCGGTGTTGTGGCGGGTGTCAACGAACGTCACCGTGTTCTCGGCGAGGTCCTTGGCGACGGTTTCGGCGGACAGTTCTTCCAGCGGAGCACGCTCGCCCATGATGGCCGGACCCTGACGGTTCTCGCGCTTCATCCGCCCGAAGTAGGCCGGTGCGTCGGGCTGGCCGTCGAGGAGTTCGTTGATGAAGCCTTCTTCGTCGCCCGCGACGAGGTAGGGGCCCCACCAGGCGTAGAGCCGCTCGTAGCCGACCGTCGAGGACGGGACCGCGCCGAGGGCCTTGCCGCAGGCGCTGCCGGCGCCGTGGCCAGGGTGCACCTGCACGTAGTCGGGCAGGGTCAGGAACTTGTCCCGGAGGCTGGCGAACATCTGCTTCGCCCCGGCGAACCGGGTGTCGACGCCGCCGGCTGCCTCATCCAGCAGGTCCGGACGTCCCAGGTCGCCGGAGAAGACGAAGTCGCCGGAGAGCAGGTAGCCGGGCTTGTCGCTGAACGCGCCATCGGTGACGAGGTAGGAGAGGTGCTCGGGGGTGTGGCCCGGGGTGTGCACGGCCTGGACGGTGATGTTGCCGATGGTGATCGCGTCACCGTCGTACAGCCGCTCGCCCTCGAATCGGTACTGCCAGTCCTCTCCGCCCTCGCCGGACACGTAGATGGTCGCGCCGGTGGCTGCGGCCAGTTCGCGGGTGCCGGAGAGGTAGTCGGCGTGGATGTGGGTCTCGGTGACGGCGACGATCTTCATTCCGTTCGCTGCGGCGACGGCCTGATAGACGGCAATGTCGCGGCGGGGGTCGACCACGACCGCCTCGCCCTTGCGCTGGCAGCCGATCAGGAAGCTGGCCTGGGCAAGGTCCTCGTCATAAATGCGCTCAATAAGCATGTGGGGGTCTCCTTCGTAGACAGTGCGGCGGAGGTCCCAGAGGGGTCCTTCCGTTCGTCTCTACTCCAGAGTAATACCCGGGGGGGTATAAGGCAAGCCCCCGTGCGGTCGGTTCGAGCGGTTGGCCGCCCAGTCCCTCTTGCTTGTCAAACCATGCGGCCGAGGGCACACTCCCCTCATAAGCGCGTACCGCACGATCCGTTTGGATCACCGTCGTAGCAAGGAAGCGGAGCATCATGCCCTCTGATAAGCACACACACAGCATCCACATCGACGCGCCCGTGGAGAAGGTCTTCCACTACGTCGATGACCCCGCGCACTTCGTCGCCGCGATGCCGGAGAAATCCAACATCACCCTGGGTGCCGTGAACCGGTCGCCCGAAGGGACTGTGTCCACCTACGAGGTCAAGTACCGCGAACTCGGCATGCACCTGACCGGTGTCTTCACAAGGGAGGAGTATGTGGTCAACGAGCGCATCGTCGACCATTCCTCCCTGGGCCCAATCTTCACCTTCTCCGTCGAGGCCGACGACAGCGGAACGACGCTCACAGCCAGCTGGGACGCCTCCACGCTGATGAAGATGCTCGACGCGGTCTTCTTCCACGGGGACAAGGACATTGAGCGCGCCCTTGCCACCTACAAGGTCGAGATCGAGGCCCTGGCCTGAGTCCGCGGTGAAGACGGCGTTGTCGGCCGAGTTCGCCTGTTCCGGTCGACATTGACAGGCACACCAGGGGAACTCGACCGGAACCGTCAATCTCGGCGGAACGCACCGCGGGCAGCGACGCGAGCGGCGAGCGAGTCAGACGTTGAAGCGGAACTCCACCGAGTGGCATCGCCGAGCAACCTTTAGAGCCACGTTTCGCGCCATCCTGGCTATCTCCGCATCGTAGCTGCCAGCAGCGCAGTGACTCCCCTACTCCCTGCCGTCCTCAAGCGGGATGAGCATCGTTCGAAATGGACCGGCAACGGCGTGGAGGTCCCAAATGCGATCGGCGACGCCGTCGATGCCGTTGACAAGCTGGAGCCGAGGAATGCCTCCCGGGATCACGAGTTGGCTGACACGGACTCCCTCACCCTCGAGTGCGTCGTGGAGCATCTCACCGTAGGCGCTCTCAGCCGGGAAGGCGACCGATGTGCCTGCGAAGTCAGCGCGGGCCTTCACCGAGGTTCCGCCGTTGATCAAGATGATGCTGCCGCTTCCTGCCTGCCGCATTGCCGGGAGCACCGTACGCACCGCGTGAATGAGCCCGAGAGCCGAGAACTGCAATGCCTCCAAAGCCAGCTCCGGAGTCATTTCAAGCACCGGCTTCAGATAATCACGCGACGGGAGCGGACTGTACTGCAACGTGGAGATGGGTCCCAGCTCTGCCGCGGCACGCGCCAGTGCATCTTCAAGCGTCGCCGGTACCCGTACATCCGCAGCGTAACCACCCACGGTGAAGCCGGCAGCAGTGAGCTCCGCAGCCATGGAGTCCAGCTTCGACTGGTTCCTCGAGATCAGGGCGATTGAGAAGCCCTCGCGCCCGAACCTTCGCGCAACTGCTGCTCCGAGTCCCGGTCCAGCTCCGATGATGGCGATGACAGGCACGGTGGTTTCCTCCGAATGATGATGGTGTGGTGTTGTGTCTGGAGTGAGGTCAGATTGGACGACAGTTCTTCGGGATCACGCACCTGAGCAAGTTCGCTTAGGCGAAGCGAATACTGAGAGCTTCTGCTGCGAGCGGTGCGCTCGGGCCCCTTCCGACCTGCCCGAGCCTAGACGTTGAAGCGGAACTCCACCACGTCGCCATCCTGCATGACGTAGTCCTTGCCTTCGATGCGGGCCTTGCCCTTGGCGCGGGCCTCGGCCACCGAGCCGGCAGCGACGAGGTCGTCGAACGAGAAGACCTCGGCCTTGATGAAGCCCTTCTGGAAGTCGGTGTGGATGACCCCGGCGGCCTGCGGCGCGGTCCACCCCTTGTGGATCGTCCAGGCGCGCGTTTCCTTGGGCCCGGCGGTCAGGTAGGTCTGCAGGCCGAGCGTGTCGAAGCCGATGCGGGCGAGCTGGTTGAGGCCGCTCTCCTCCTGGCCGGTGGAGGCCAGCATCTCGGCGGCATCCTCTTCGTCCAGTTCCAGAAGTTCCGACTCGAGCTTGGCGTCGAGGAACACGGCCTTGGCCGGGGCGACGAGGGCGGCGAGGGTGGCGAGCTTCTCGGCATCCTGCAGCACCTCCTCGTCGACGTTGAAGACGTAGATGAACGGCTTGGCCGTGAGCAGGCCGAGTTCGCGGATCGGCTCGAGGTCGATCGTCGAGGCGGACAGCGGCTTGCCGGCGTCGAGGAAGGCCTGGGCGGCCAGGGCCGTCTGCAGCACGGCCGGGTCGAGCTTGCGGCCCTTGGTGTCCTTCTCGAAGCGGGTGACGGCCTTCTCGAGGGTCTGCAGGTCGGCCAGGATCAGCTCGGTGTTGATGGTCTCCATGTCGCCGGCCGGGTCGACCGCGCCGTCGACATGCACGACGTCGGGGTCGGCGAAGCCTCGGATGACCTGCGCGATGGCGTCGGCTTCACGGATGTTGGCGAGGAACTTGTTGCCCAGGCCCTCGCCCTCGCTGGCGCCGCGCACGATTCCGGCGATGTCGACGAACGACACCGGGGCAGGCAGGAGGCGCTCGCTGCCGAAGATCGTCGCGAGCTTCGCCAGGCGCGCGTCGGGCAGGTTGACGACCCCGACGTTCGGCTCGATCGTCGCGAACGGGTAGTTCGCCGCGAGCACGTTGTTCTTGGTCAGGGCGTTGAAGAGGGTGGACTTGCCGACATTGGGCAGTCCGACGATTGCAATAGTTAGAGCCACGAGACTCAATCGTACCGGCTCGCGCCCGGCCCTTCCTTGACGGGCCCTGTCAGCGGCGCGTGAGACGATGAGGACGTGCCCCTCAACTTCACCGCCATCGACTTCGAGACCGCCAACTCCTCCGCTGCTTCGGCCTGCTCGGTCGGCATGGTGAAGGTCAGGGACGGCAAGGTCGTCGAGCGTGTGGGCTGGTTCATCCGGCCCCCGGTCGGCCACGACGCATTCCAGGAGTGGAATATCAAGATCCACGGCATCCGCCCGTCGGATGTCGCCGGTGCCGCCGGCTGGGCGGCCCAACTCCCCGACCTGGTTGCCTTCGCCGATGGCGACCACCTCGTGGCACACAACGCCGGCTTCGACCTGGGCGTCATCTCGACCTCGTCGACCGTCGCCGGCCTGGCGATCCCCGACTTCGCGTACGTCTGCAGCCTGCAGGTGGCCCGGCGCACCTACCACCTCGACTCCTACCGGCTCCCGGTCGCCGCGATGGCCGCCGGGTTCGAGGACTTCGCCCACCACGACGCCCTGGCCGATGCCGAGGCGTGCGCCGCGATCATGATCCACGCGGCGCAGCGGCACGAGGCCGACACTCTCGAGCAGCTCGCGCACATCACCGGCGTCAAGATCGGTGTGATCGGCCCCGTCGCCACTCGCGAACACGCCGCCACGCACGGTCCAATGGCGCTGAACTAACAGCGCACCTCCCGCGCTTCACGGGCTCTGTCGGTGGCCACTGGCACACTTGAGACATGGACCCACTGCTCAGCCTCATCCTCGGAATCGTCATCGGCGTGCTCCTCGGCGCACTCCTGGCGGTCGTCGTGCTGCAGCGCCGCCGCTCGGCCTCGACCGCGGCCGAAGACCCGGCCGTGGTCGAGGCGCGGCACCAGGTGGCGCTGGCCGAGACCCGGGCGGCCGACGCGGCCGTGCAGTCCCTCCTGCGCGAGGAACTCGCGGCGATGCAGGCCACCGCCGAGGGCATGCGTGGCCAGATCCTCGACGCCCAGCAGCAGTACCGCGAGCTCATCGACCGCCAGCGCACCGACCAGGAGGCCCGGTCGGAGCGGGAACGCCAGGAAAGCAAGGTGCTCCAGGCCCTGGCCCCGGTGCGGGAGAGCTTGCAGGACATGCAGAAGAAGGTGTCCGAGCTCGAGGCACAGCGCAGCCTGCAGCACGGCGAACTCAGCCAGCAGCTTCGTTCGGCCACCGAGTCCGAGGAGCGCCTGCGCAGCACCGCGGAATCGCTGGCCTCCGCCCTGCGCTCCAACAGCACCCGCGGGGTCTGGGGCGAGACACAGCTGCGCAGCGTGGTCGAGGCCGCCGGCCTGATCGAGCGGGTCGACTTCGACATGCAGTCCAGCATCACCTCGGATGCCGGCGCGGGGCGCCCCGACATGGTCGTGCACCTGCCCGGGGGCAAGAACATCGCCGTCGACGCGAAGGTGCCGTTCACCGCCTTCCTCGAGGCGAGTCAGATCCCCGCCACCGCTACCGGCGCGGAAGGCGCCCGTCGGGAGACCTACATGAAGGCGCACGTGAAGGCGGTCCGCGACCACATCACGGCCCTCGGCAGCAAAGCCTATTGGCAGGGACTCGAGGCGTCGCCGGAGATCGTGATCGCGTTCATCCCGAGCGAATCGCTCGTCTCATCGGCTATGGAAGCCGACCCGACGATCATGGAGTTCGCCTTCGGCAAGCGCGTCGCTCTCGCCTCGCCGGTGACGCTCTGGTCGGTGCTCAAGACGGTCGCGTTCAGCTGGCAGCAGGACGTGCTCACCCAGGATGCCAAGGTTCTCTTCGACCTCAGCCGGGAGCTTTACTCGCGCCTGGCCACGACGGCGACGCACATCGAGAAGCTGGGCCGCTCGATCGAACGCACCGTGAAGGACTACAACGGCTTCGTCGGCTCGATGGAACGCCAGGTGCTCCCCACGGCGCGCAAGCTCAACGCCCTGGACGAGTCGAAGGTCCTCGCGCCGCTGGTGGGCATCGAGGAGACGCCGCGCGAACTGGCCGCGTTCGAATTCGTGGCCGAGCTCGAGACGGCCGAGCTCGAAGCCGCCGTCATCCGCGCCGCCGACTGACCGCTCGCGAGCAATCCTCCACGCGGCCCGCGAAGTTGAACTGCGGACAAAGTACCTTCAACTTTGCGACGAAGGTACTTTCTCCGCAACTCAACCGGGACGGGCCTGAAGGGGACAGGAAGAACCGCCCAGCACATGTGCTGCGCGAGCGCGCCGAACTGTGAGTTCGGCACCTTCACGAGCGCGCCGAAGGTGCCAAACTCACAGTTCGGCGAGGGAAGTCAGGGCCTTAGAGCCACTTCTCGGCGAGGTGCTCGGCGACGACGCGGCGGGCAGTGCCCGAACGCGACCGGAGCACAATGCTTTCGGTGCGGATCATCGGGCCCTTGCGGCGCACGCCGTCGACGAGTCCGCCGTCGGTGACACCGGTGGCCACGAAGAACGTGTTGTCGCCGCTGACCATGTCGTCGATTTCGAGCAGTTTGTCGATGTCCAGGCCGGCCGCGACGCCCCTGGCCCGCTCGGCGTCGTCCTTGGGCGCGAGGCGGCCCTGCATGTAACCGCCCAGCGCCTTGAGCGCGCAGGCCGTGGTGATGCCCTCGGGGCTGCCGCCGATGCCGACGCACATGTCGATGCGAGTCTCGTAACGGGCGGCGTTGATGCCGCCGGCCACATCGCCGTCGAGCATGAGCCGGGTGCCCGCCCCCGCGCTGCGAATGGCGTCGATGAGTCCCGCGTGGCGGGGACGATCGAGGACGGCAATGGTCATGTCGCCGACCGGCTTGCCGATGGCCTTCGACAGCTCGCGGATGTTCTCGCCGATCGACTGGTCGAGGCTCACGACGCCGCGGCCGGCGGCGCCGGTGACGATCTTGTCCATGTAGAACACGGATGACGCGTCCAGCATCGTGCCGCGGTCGGAGACGGCGATCACGGAGATGGCGTTCTGGCGGCCCGCGGCCGTGAGGCTCGTGCCGTCGATCGGGTCGACGGCGATGTCGCAGGCGGGGCCACGGCCGGTGCCGACACGCTCGCCGTTGAAGAGCATCGGCGCCTCGTCCTTCTCGCCCTCGCCGATCACAATGAGGCCGTCGAAGTTGACGGTGCCGAGGAACGCGCGCATGGCGTCGACGGCGGCCTTGTCGGCGGCATACTTGTCGCCGCGGCCGATGAACGGCACGGCGCGAATCGCGGCTGCCTCGGTCGCGCGCACCAGCTCCATGGCCAGGTTGCGATCGGGGTGCGCGTACACGATGGGGTCAGTGACGATGGGGTCAGTGCTGTTCACAAATGGTCCTTCCCGGACGAAGCGTGTTGCAGTGGCGAAGCCCGTCAGCGGGCCGGCGCAGGTAGGCCAGAGCCACCTCGGCCAGCTTAGCGTCGCGCCGCTGGGGGTGCGGCGGCGGGTCGACATATGCGCCCCGGCCTATGGGCAGTCTCGGTAGTATTGAGCCACCCAGCCGGATACTTCCTCAGGAGACGCCATGCCTATCGCCACCCCAGACCAGTACGCCGAGATGCTGAACAAGGCCAAGGACAAGGGATTCGCCTACCCCGCATTCAACGTCTCTTCGTCTCAGACCATCAACGCGGTGCTGCAGGGCCTCACCGAGGCCGGCTCCGACGGCATCATCCAGGTCACCACGGGCGGCGCGGACTACTTCGCCGGCCACACCGTGAAGAACCGCGCATCCGGCGCCCTCGCCTTCGCCCGCTTCGTGCACTCGGTCGCCGACAACTACCCGATCACCGTCGCGCTGCACACCGACCACTGCCCCAAGGGCGCCCTCGACGACTTCGTCATGCCGCTGATCGCGGCCTCCGAGGACGAGGTCAAGGCCGGCCGCAACCCGATCTTCCAGTCCCACATGTGGGACGGATCCTCCGTGCCGCTCGGCGAGAACCTCGAGATCGCCAAGAACATGCTGGCGCGCACCCGCGCGATTAACGCGATCCTCGAAGTTGAGGTCGGCGTCGTCGGCGGCGAAGAGGATGGCGTCAGCCACGACATCAACGAGAAGCTCTACACCAGCCTCGATGACGCCATCGCGCTGGTCGAAGCCCTCGGCCTGGGCGAGCAGGGTCGCTACATGTCGGCGCTCACCTTCGGCAATGTGCACGGCGTGTACAAGCCCGGCAACGTCAAGCTGCGCCCGGAACTGCTCAAGGGCATTCAGGAGGGCCTGGCCGAGAAGTACGGAACCGGCCCCAAGCCGCTCGACCTCGTCTTCCACGGCGGCTCCGGCTCGACCGACGCGGAAATCGCCGAGGCGGTCGCCAACGGCGTCATCAAAATGAACATCGACACGGACACCCAGTACGCCTTCACCCGGGCGATCGCCGACTACATGCTCAAGAACTACGACAGCGTGCTCAAGGTCGACGGCGAAGTGGGCAACAAGAAGGTCTACGACCCCCGCGCCTGGGGCAAGGTGGCCGAGGCGGCCATGGCCGCCCGCGTCGTCGACTCGACCCGTCAGCTGGGCTCGGCCGGCCACTCGAACAGCTAGCTCCGGCGCATGACGATTCCCGACCCGAATTCTTCCGAGCCGAACCGCCCGGAGGACACCCGCCCCCGGCCGCAATTCGGCGAGCTCGCGCCGGAAGGCTGGAGTTGGACGCCGCCGAAGGATGACTCCGCCGCCCCGGCCATTCCCGTCGCGCCCGACGCCGCATCGGTCCCGGCGGCCGCCACGGCGCCCGGGGCGTCCCGCACGCCCGCTTGGGACCGACCGGTCACGCTCGCCCTGCTCATCTTCGGGCTCCTGGCGACGTTCTTGATGGTCTCGGTCCTGGGCTCGCTGCCCCAGGCCATGCAGGTGCTGTACACGCAGGAAGACCTCGGCACCTACACCCCGGCCGTCTCGGTCGCCGGCCTGATCACGGCCGGTCGCATCGTCGAAGCCGGAATCTGGATCGTGACGACCGTGCTGTCGATCCTGCTGCTGACTCGCGGCCGCCGCGCCTTCTACGTTCCGCTGATCGGCGGCGCCGTCTCGGTCGTGGTGATCTTCGTGTTCATCGGGGTCGTCGTGACTGCCGATCCAACCCTGCTCGAGCTGTACGGCCAGCCGTAGCCGGCGCGCTACTCCGGTTGTGCGGCCCGGCTGCCCTTGAGGTTGCCGCGCAGTTCCTTGGGCAGGGAGAAGATCAGGTCTTCCTCGGCCGTCTTGACCGGAATGACGTCGGCGTAGCCGGCATCCGCGAGGGCGGAGAGCAGCTCGTCGACGAGTTCCTCCGGAACGGATGCCCCGCTCGTGACGCCCACGGTGTTCACCCCGTCGAGCCACTCCTGCTTCACTTCGCTGGCGTAGTCGATCCGGTAGGCGGCCGTGGCGCCGTACTCGAGGGCCACCTCGACCAGGCGCACGGAGTTGGACGAGTTCGCTGAGCCGACGACGATGACGAGGTCGGAATCGGCGGCAACCTTCTTGATGGCGACCTGGCGGTTCTGGGTGGCGTAGCAAATGTCGTCGCTCGGTGGATCCTGCAGCAGCGGGAACCGCTTGCGCAGGCGGCGCACGGTTTCCATGGTTTCGTCCACGCTCAGGGTCGTCTGGGACAACCAAACGACCCTGGCCGGATTCCGCACCTCGACGATGTCGGCGTCGTCGGGGCTGCCGACCAGGGTGGTGTTCTCCGGCGCCTCCCCGGCGGTGCCTTCGACCTCTTCGTGGCCTTCATGGCCGATCAGGAGGATTTCGAAGTCGTCGCGGGCGAAGCGCACCGCCTCGCGGTGCACCTTGGTGACGAGCGGGCAGGTCGCATCGATGGCCTGGAGTCCGCGTTCCGCGGCGGCATTGACCACGGCCGGCGAGACTCCATGCGCGCTGAAAACGATGTGTGACCCGGTCGGCACCTCGTCGACCTCGTCGACGAAGACGGCGCCCTTGTGCTCCAGTTCGGCCACGACATGGGTGTTGTGCACGATCTGCTTGCGCACGTAAACCGGGGCGCCGTAGTGCTCCAGGGCCTTCTCCACGGCGATGACGGCACGGTCGACCCCGGCGCAGTATCCGCGCGGGGCGGCCAGCAGCACCCGTTTGCCCCCCGCCACCGGGGTATCCTTGAGCCTGCCCGGCGCACTCAGTATCCGAGGCATGCCAAGGCCGATCACGGGCGAATTAGTACTGATGGTCACGGTCCCATTCTAGGCGCGCACCCCTGGACGGGTTCCGTGGGAGGAGACCAGCAATGACCCAGGGCCCCACCACCGTCGAGACCCCCTGGCCGGTCGCGATGCTCTCCGGCAAGATCCGCGACTACATCGACCGCCTCGGGACCGTCTGGATCGAGGGGGAGATCACCCAGTGGGGCCAGAGCGGCGGCAACGTCTACGGCAAGCTCAAGGATCTCACCGAGGACGCCACGGTCAGCTTCACGGTCTGGTCGTCCGTCCGCGCGAAACTCACCAACGACTTCAAGCAGGGCGACCGGGTCATCGCGCTGGTCAAACCCAACTACTGGGTCAAGGGCGGCACGCTCACCATGCAGGTGTTCGAACTTCGCCACGTCGGCCTCGGCGACATGCTCGAGCGGCTGGAGCGGCTGCGCAAGCAACTCGCCGGCGAGGGACTCTTCGACGCCTCGCGCAAGATCCGCCTGCCGTTCCTCCCCCACTGCATCGGCCTCGTCACCGGCAAGGATTCCGATGCCGAGAAGGACGTGCTTCGCAACGCCCAGCTGCGCTGGCCCGCCGTCACGTTCCGGGTCGTGCACGCGGCCGTCCAGGGGGACCGCATGGTGTCCGAGGTGACGGCGGCGATCAAGCGGCTGGACGCCGACCCCGAGGTCGACGTGATCATCGTCGCCCGAGGCGGCGGCGATTTCCAGAACCTCCTCGGCTTCAGCGACGAAGGGCTCGTCCGCGCGGCCGCCGCCTGCCGGACCCCTCTCGTCAGTGCGATCGGCCATGAAGCCGACCGTCCCCTGCTCGACGAGGTCGCCGACCTCCGCGCCTCCACACCGACCGATGCGGCCAAGCGGGTGGTCCCGGATGTCGCGGACGAGCTCAACCGGGTGCAGCAGGCCCGCGCCCGCCTCAGCACCCGGCTCACCGGCATCCTCTCTTCGGAGGTTGACCGGATCGGGCAGCTCCGCTCCCGCCCTGCGCTGAGCTCGGCAACCTGGATCGTCGACTCCCGGTCCGAAGACCTGACCCGGTATGTCGCGCGCGGTTCCGAGCTCGTCGGCCGGGTGGTCGAACGAGCCGGCGCCGCCGTCGTCGACCTGCGCTCCCAACTGCGCGCCCTCTCCCCGCAGGGCACCCTCGACCGCGGCTACGCCATCGTGCAACTGCCGGACGGGCACGTCGTGCGCGCCCCGGACCAGGCGCCCGGCGGCACGGAGCTGCGCATCACGCTCGCCCGCGGATCCCTGAGGGCCGTGTCGAAATAGAATGGATGCCATGACCCAGCCCGCAGACGATATCAGCGCTCTCAGCTACGAGCAGGCCCGCGACGAACTCATTCGGGTGGTCAACGAACTCGAGCAGGGATCGTCCACCCTGGAGCAGTCGCTCGCCCTGTGGGAACGCGGCGAGGCGCTCGCGCGCCGCTGCGAAGAGTGGCTGATCGGCGCGAAGGCGCGGCTGGACGCCGCCCGCGCCGGCCAGGCCGCCGAATCCGACGCATGAGCGCCGCCAGGCGCGAGCCCCGGATCGTCGCCGAGCTCGGACGACCGGAAACCCCGGAGGAGACGGCCGCCCGCAAGGCCGAGAACACCCGAACATACCGGGCCCGCAAGACCGTCAACAACCTGATCCTGTCCCTCCTGGTCACCGTCGCAGCCGTGGTGGTCCTGGTGATGATCGTCCCGCGCAGCGACACGCCCATCGACCGAACCGTCGACTACCGCGCCGTTGTCAGCCAGGTGCAGCCCGGCGTCGAGGAACCGCTGGCCAGCCCCCGCCTGCCGGACGGCTGGCGTGCAAACGCCGCGACCTGGCGTTCCGGCGGCAGCGACAAGGTCGCCTCCTGGTACATCGGCCTGCTCACCCCTGCCGACGCCTACATCGGCCTCAACCAGGGCATCGACGCCAACCCCAGCTGGGTGAGCGAGCAGTTGCAGGGCTCCCCCGCCGCCGAAACCGTCACCCTCGACGGCATCCAGTGGGATGTCTATCGCAACACCGCGCCAGAGGACGAGCGCGGAAACTTCGACTATGCCCTCGTGACGACGGCCGGGACGAGCACCTTCCTGCTCGTCGGCACGGCCCCCGAGGCCGAATTCACGGTGCTCGCCGGCGCGCTGACCGACACCATCGCGCGGAACACGAACGGAGACCAGGGATGAGCCCGGCATCGACTCCCTCGAAGGTCTGGAACGAGCTCCGCCGGGGCAACGAACGCTTCGTCAACGGCGAGCCGAGCCACCCGCGCCAGGACGTCGACCGGCGCGCCGAGATCGCCTTCACCCAGGCCCCGGTCGCGGCACTGTTCGGGTGCAGCGACTCGCGCCTGGCCGCCGAGATCATCTTCGACAAGGGCCTCGGCGACCTGTTCGTCGTGCGCAACGCGGGGCAGGTCATCTCGGATTCCGTGCTGGGCTCGCTCGAATACGCCGTGGAAATCCTGCACGTGCACCTCATCCTCGTGCTGGGGCACGACCGTTGCGGGGCCGTGCGCGCGGCCATTGAGTCCCAGGCAGAAGACGCCATCCCCCTGCCTCCCCACATCAATTCGATCATCCAAAAGATCGTGCCGGCCGTCCGCCGCGTGAGCGGGCTGGCCGCGGACGTGCCCATCGACCCGGACACGATCGACGAGCCGGCGGTCGGACGGGAGCATCTTCGCGACACGGTCGCCGAACTGCTCGAACGCTCCGAGATGATCAGCGCCGCCGTCGCAGAAGGTACATTGGCTATCGTCGGAGCGAATTACAGCCTCCTCGAAGGGCGCGCTGACCCCGACATCGTCGTGGGCATTGTTTAGCGCGCCCGCGCACACAAAAACCGAAAGGGAACACACAGTGGTGGACAACTCCGCAGACGCCGGCTACCGGATCGAACGCGACACGATGGGCGAGGTGCGCGTGCCCCGGGATGCGCTCTACGGCGCCCAGACGCAGCGTGCCGTCGAGAACTTCCCGATCTCGGGCTCCGTGCTCGAGTCGGCGCAGATCGCGGCCCTCGCCCGGATCAAGAAGTCCGCGGCGCTTGCCAACGCACGGCTCGGCGTGCTCGACGGCGCCATCGCGACCGCCATCGCCGATGCCGCGGACGAGGTCATCACCGGCCGCTACGACGGCCAGTTCCCGATCGACGTCTACCAGACCGGCAGCGGGACGTCCTCGAACATGAACATGAACGAGGTCATTGCGACCCTCGCCACCCGCTCCCTCGGCCGCCCGGTGCACCCGAACGACCACGTCAACGCGTCGCAGTCCTCAAACGACGTGTTCCCCACCTCGGTGCACATCGCCGTCACGAGCGCGCTCATCGACGACCTCATCCCCGCACTCGACCACCTCGCCGTGTCCCTCGAGGCCAAGGCCGAGCTGTGGGCCGGCGCCGTCAAGGCCGGGCGCACGCACCTGATGGATGCCACGCCCGTCACCCTCGGCCAGGAGTTCGGCGGCTATGCCCGCCAGATGCGCCTCGGCATCGAGCGCGTGCGCTCCGCGCTCCCCCGTGTCGCCGAGGTCCCGCTCGGCGGAACCGCGGTCGGTACCGGCATCAACACGCCCGCCGGCTTCCCACAGCTCGTGATCGAGCTGCTTTGCTCCGAGACCGAACTCCCGATCACCGAGGCCAGGGACCACTTCGAGGCCCAGGCCAACCGCGACGGCCTGGTCGACGCATCCGGCGCCCTGCGCACGATCGCGGTCAGCCTGACCAAGATCTGCAACGACCTCCGCTGGATGGGCTCCGGCCCCAACGCCGGCATCGGCGAGCTGCACATCCCCGACCTGCAGCCGGGGTCCTCGATCATGCCCGGCAAGGTCAACCCGGTCATCCCGGAGGCCGTGCTCATGGTCTGCTCGCGGGTCATCGGTAACGACGCGACGATCGCCTGGTCCGGCGCCTCGGGCTCGTTCGAGCTCAACGTCGCCATCCCGGTGATGGGGACCGCGCTGCTCGAGTCGATCCGGCTGCTCACGAACGCGAGCCGCGTGCTCGCCGACAAGACCGTCGACGGCCTCGAGGCCAACCTGGAGCGCGCCCGCGCCCTCGCCGAGTCCTCCCCCGCCATCGTCACCCCGCTCAACCGGGTGATCGGCTACGAGGCGGCCGCGAAGGTCGCCAAGCACGCCGTGTCCGAGGCGCTGCCCGTGCGCGAATCCGTCATCGCCCTCGGCTTCGTGGAGCGCGGCGAGGTCACCCTCGAGCAGCTCGACGTGGCCCTGGACGTGCTGAGCATGACCCGCCCGCCCCAGGCCAGGTAGCCGGCCCAGCCCTCGAGTTTGACAGTTCCGGTCGAGTTGCCCTGTTCCGCGGGGCAAACTCGACCGGAACTGTCAATTTCGGCGGTCAGGAAGGGCCGTTGCCCTCGAGCATCTCGGTGACCAGGGCCGCGATGGCGCTGCGCTCCGAGCGGGTCAGCGTCATGTGGGCGAAGAGCGGATGCCCCTTGAGCGTCTCGATCACGGACGCGACACCGTCGAAGCGGCCCACCCGAAGGTTGTCCCGCTGGGCGACGTCGTGGGTGAGGATCACCCGCGAGTTCTGCCCGATCCGGCTGAGCACCGTGAGCAGCACGTTCCGCTCCAGGGACTGGGCCTCGTCGACGATCACGAACGCGTCGTGCAGCGAACGCCCGCGAATGTGCGTGAGCGGCAAAACCTCGAGGATCCCCCGCTCCACGACCTCTTCGAGCACGTTCTCCGAGACGAGGGCTCCGAGCGTGTCGAAGACCGCCTGTCCCCAGGGGTTCATCTTCTCGCTCGCGTCGCCGGGCAGGTAGCCGAGTTCCTGGCCGCCGACCGCGTAGAGCGGCCGGAACACCATGATCTTGCGGTGCTGCTGCCGCTCGAGCACCGCCTCGAGTCCGGCGCAGAGGGCGAGCGCCGACTTCCCCGTCCCCGCTCGACCTCCCAGCGAAAGGATGCCGATGCTCGGGTCGAGCAGAAGGTCGATCGCCAGGCGCTGCTCGGCGGAGCGCCCGTGCAGGCCGAACACGTCGCGGTCGCCGCGCACGAGCTTGAGCTCGCCGCTGCCGGTGACCCGGCCGAGGGCGGACCCGCGCTCCGAGTGGATGACCAGGCCCGTGTTGACGGGCATGTCCTGCACAAGCCGGGTCGTCATCACCTCGTGCTCGTAGAGTTCGTTGATCTGGGCCCCGTTCAGGGTGATCTCGTCCATCCCGGTCCAGCCGGAATCGACGGCGAGTTCGTGCCGGTACTCTTCCGCTGCCAGGCCGAGCGAGGACGCCTTCACCCGCAGCGGGAGGTCCTTCGAGACGACGGTGACGTTCATCCCATCGTTGGACAGGTTCATCGCGACCGCGAGGATGCGGGAGTCGTTGTCGCCCAGCTGCAGCCCGGACGGCAGGACCGACATGTTCGAGTGGTTCAACTCGACGCGGAGGGTCCCGCCGTCGCCGACCGGGATCGGGAAGTCGAGACGCTCGTACTTCATCCGCAGTTCGTCGAGGTTGCGGAGCGCCTGGCGCGCGAAGTACCCGATCTCGGGGTCGTTGCGTTTGGCTTCCAGCTCGGTGATCACCACGACCGGGAGCACAACGGAGTGTTCGGCGAAGGCGAAGATCGCCTTCGGATCGGACAACAGCACCGAGGTGTCCAGCACGTAGGTGCGTTCGGCCTGGTTCACGGGCGACGCCGGCTGGTCTGCACTGCGCCGGTCGGTCTGATTAGCGGTCACAACCACTCCCCCCCACGCCCATGACGGGCGCGGATTCCATTGGCGAGCTGGCCACGAGCGGTTCTCGAGCCGTACTTATGTGGCCGTCTCGATCAGGCGCCATACCTGATGTGGATGACGCTACGTCCCCCGGGCGGCAAAGGGAAGAGCGACACGCCTGCCGTCACCCACCGGTCACATTCGGGGGGTACCGCGCCGCCTCGGGAGGGTCAGTAGCTGGCCGCGGTGGAGTAGGACGTGAACGCGGCCCGCAACATCTCGATGGTCTCCGGCGATAGCGCCGCGTGCACGCTCAGCCGCACCCGGCCGCCCCTCGTCGTCGCCGTCACACCGTGGTTGTACAGCGCCGCGGTGAGCAGCGTGAGCTGCTCGGCCATTGGCTCGAGCACGATGATGCCCGCGCGTTCGCGTTCGTCCCGCGACGACGCGAGCGGGACTGAGAATTCATCGGCGAGGTCGATCAGTCGCGTGACATTCTCGGTGACGGCGGCCTCGATCCCGGCCACTCCCACCGCGGTGATCTCCTCGAGCGCTGCGGCGAATCGAGCCTGGGCCGAGCTGTCCGGGTTGCTGATCTGGAACGCGCCCGCGCCGCAGCCGGGCGGCAGGACCTCGTCCCAGGGCAGGTCCGGCGAGTCCGTGCCGCTGAACCCGGAAAACACCGGGGTGAGCATCTCGACGGCGCGGTCGCTGAGCGCGAGGAAGCCGGTGCCCCAGCCCGCGCGGGCCCACTTCTGACCGCCGGACGCGACGACATCGGCGACCTCGTACGGGGCATCCGTGACGCCGAAGCCCTGGATCGCATCGACGATGAGCAGCCGGTCTCCGATCACTTGCCGGATGCCCTCGAGGTCGGTGCGATAGCCGGTGCGGGCATCGACCAGGCACACGGCCACCGCGGCGGTCGTGGCGGTGAGTTGTTCCCTGACCAGGCCGGGCGTCACGCGCTCATGCTCACCGTCGAGCCAGAGCGGGGTGACCACGTGCAGCGCCTCGGCCGCACGCACCGCGGCGAAGGGCAGGCTGGGGAAATCGTGCGGCGAGAGCAGCACGTCGCCGGTCAGGCCGAAGAGTGCCTGCATGAGCCCGGTGCTCGTGTTGGGCTGGGACACGACCTGGTCGGCCCGGAAGCCGGTCGCTGCGGCCACGGCGGCGCGCAGCCGTTCGTCCTGCTCGATCAGGTGGTCGAGGCTGCCGAACCGGGCGCGCGAGAGCACCTCGGTCTGACCGAGGGTTTCGGCGACGACGACGGACGCCAACGGGCCGACCCGCCCGTAGTCCAGGTAGCCGGGGTCCTCGAGGAATCCGTCGATGAAGCGCTGAAGCGAGGTCACCTGCGTGTCCTTTCCGGTCGTTGTTGCACTAACCTCCGAAACGGCGCTGCCGCTTGGCGAAATCTCGCAGGGCCCGCAGGAAGTCCACCTCGCGCAGGTCCGGCCCGAGTGCCTCGACGAAGTAGAACTCGCTGTGCGCGCTCTGCCAGAGCATGAAGTCGCTGAGCCGCTGCTCCCCCGAGGTGCGGATCACGAGCTCCGGGTCCGGCTGCCCGCCGGTGTACAGGTGCTGCCCGATGAGTTCGGGGGTGAGCGTCTCGGCCAGGTCCTCGAGCCTGCCGCCGTGCGCGAGGTGGGTGGCGACGATGCTCCGCATCGCGTCGGTGATCTCGGTTCTTCCGCCGTAGCCGACGGCCAGGTTGATGTGCAGCCCCTTGTTGCCCACCGTACGCGCCTCGGCGGCCTCCAGCGCCGCCACAAGCGGCTCGGGGAGCTTGTCCCTGGAGCCAACCTGCTGCACGCGCCAGTTGCGGTAGTGGGAGAGTTCCTCGGCCAGTTCGGCGATGATCTCGACCAGGTCCGCGAGTTCCTCGCTGGGCCGCTGGGTGAGGTTGTCGGCCGACAAGAGGTACAGGGTGACCACGGAGATGCCCAGGTCGTCACACCACTCGAGGAACTCGCGCATCTTGGCGGCGCCGGCCCGGTGCCCGTGCGCGGCAGAATCGAAGCCCAGCTGTTTGGCCCAGCGCCGGTTTCCATCGATGATCATGGCCACGTGGCGGGGAAGCTGGCTCGGCGACAGGCTGCGCCGGAGCCGACGCTGGTACACGCTGTAGAGGAAGTCACGCCCCAGGGGTATTCGCCGATTCTGCACACAGTCACGCTAGCCCACTCCGCTCCGGGAGCGGCAAGCCCGGCCCGTCGACTGCCGTATTCTGGCTGCATGGCCGCAGAGCACTCCAAAGACGCACAGCACCGGGACGGCGCAGGCCTTCCCGACGACGCCGAGAAGGACGCCGAGCAGGAGATCGCTAACCTGCCGCTCCTCGAAGAGGACGAACCGCGACCGGAAGACCTCCGTCCGACCTGGCGGGGCTGGATCCACGCCGGCACATTCCCGGTCACCATCGTCGCCGGGATCATCCTGCTCGTGCTCGCCGAGGGTCCGGCGGCCACGTGGAGCTCAGCCGTCTTCGTCGCCACCTCCATGCTGCTGTTCGGCAACTCGGCGCTCTACCACCGCTTCGACTGGCAGCCGCGCACGAAGGTCATCCTCAAGCGCATCGACCACGCCAACATCTTCCTGCTGATCGCGGGCTCGTACACCCCGATCACGGTGCTCTCCCTGCCGCCCGAAAAGGCGACGCTGCTGCTCTGGCTGGTGTGGAGCGGCGCGATTCTCGGCATCGCGTTCCGCGTCTTCTGGATTACCGCGCCACGCTGGCTCTACGTTCCGCTGTACCTGTTGCTGGGCTACGGCGCGCTGATCTTCATCGGCGACTTCTTCCGGGCAGACCCCGTCATGATGACGCTCATCCTGGTCGGCGGCATCTTCTACAGCATCGGCGCCGTGGTCTACGGCCTGAAGAAGCCCAACCCGGTTCCGGGCGTGTTCGGATTCCACGAGATCTTCCACACGCTCACCGTGCTGGCGTTCCTCTGCCATTGGGTGGCCATCGTGATGATCGCCACGCACCCGCTCTACCCCTGACCCGAGGCGCTCGCGGTTACTCCGGGCGGTCGCGGTCGCCGGCGTCCCTGGCCGCCGCCTCGGCTTCCAGCTTTTCCTGCACCTGCGCGCGGTAGGTCGTGCGCCGGACTCGGCGGGCCATGTCCAGCCCGAGCAGCAGCGTGGCGACGGCGACGAGGAAGATCGCCGCGAAGCCCCAGGCGCCAGGGGTGACCGTGTCGGGGTTGAATTCCGGCTCCGGGGTGCTCGCGAGCACGAAATCGACGAGCAGGGGGGCGAAGAGCACGTTCACGACACGTCCTTCACACCGGAGAAGAGGTCGGATTCGGGCATGACGGTGTCCACTTTCGATTCGACGAGCTGGAAGTCCTCGAACGGCCAGGCCTCGCGGATGAGGTCATTGGGCCAGAAGAAGAAGCTGCTGGTGGGCGAAACCTGGCTCGCGTGCGACTTCAACGCGGCGTCCCTGGCCTCGAGGAAGTCGCCGACCGGCACGTGCGTCGTGGCCAGTTTGGGGTAATCCTTCATCCAGTCCCTGGCCGCACCGAGCGGCTCGAGAAGCGGGGAGTCCGGCTCCTTCACGCTCAGCTCCAGGAACATCGCGTCTATGCGCTCCAGGTTGAAGATGCGGTCGTAGTAGAGCTTGTCGATCTGCCAGGGGGCACCGGCCTCCGGGTACCGGCCCCCGTCGGAGGCGGCCCGGTAGGCCTCGAGCGACACCTCGTGGGTTCGGATGTGGTCCGGGTGCGGGTAGCCGCCGTTCTCGTCGTAGGTGATCAGCACCTGTGGACGGAACTCGCGGATCACGTGCACGAGCGGCTCCGCGGAGATCTGCACGGGGATGTCGGCGAACGAGTGCGCGGGCACCGAGCCGTCATCGTTCATGCCGGAATCCTGATAACCCAGCCAGCGGTGCTCCACGCCGAGGTGAGCCTGCGCCTCGGCCATTTCCCGGCGGCGGAGCCCGGCCATGTCGCGTTCGGCCATCGGATTGCCGACCAGCGCCTCATTGAGGATGCTGCCCCGCTCGCCCCCGGTACAGCTCACGATGAGCACCTGCACGCCCCGGCTTCGGTAATGGGCGTAGGTCGCCGCGCCCTTGCTCGACTCGTCGTCGGGATGGGCGTGGACCGCCAACAGTCGCAGCGTCACAAAACTCCTCAGGAATGGCGGATAACCTTGAGTACAAGACTAATCGTTGAAACAAGAGTGTGGAGTCGCGTGAGTGTGGAGTCCCCGGAGGCCGTGAACGCCAGCCTCGACGCTCGGTACGGGCGCACGCCGAACCGGCGCGTCCGCGACCGCCGCATCCTCTGGATCGTGGCCGGCGCCTTCGCGCTCGTCCTGGGCTCCTGGGTCATCTGGGCCGGCCTGGACGGGACCAAACCGCTGATCGAAGCGCGCGACACCGCGCACAGCATCATCGACGAGCACAGCGTCAGCGTGACCTTCGAGGTGTCGATGCCGACGGGAACCGCGGCCAGTTGCGCCGTCGAGGCGTTGAACGAAAACTTCACCATCGTGGGCTGGAAGGTCGTTGACCTTCCGCCCTCCGACCGCTACACCCGCTCGGTCACGGAGATTGTACGCACGACGGAATTAAGCAACACGGGTTTGATTTACCGTTGCTGGCTGACCTAGACTGACGTATTCGCCCTGACGGTAATCGTCGGGGCGACCCCTATATCCCCCGGTGAAGACCAATTCCGCGGGCCGAGTGCACTGAAGGAGAGCATCCGTGACGACCCCCACAACTGTCACCTGGCTGACCCAGGAGGCCTACGACCGCCTCGCTGCGGAGCTGCACACGCTCAGCACCATCGGCCGCGATGACATCGCCAAGAAGATCGAATCGGCGCGCGAAGAAGGCGACCTCAAGGAGAACGCCGGCTACCACGCCGCCAAGGAGGAGCAGGGCAAGATGGAGGCGCGCATCCGCACCCTCACCCTGCTGCTGCGCACGGCCGAGGTCGGCAGTGCCCCCGAGAGCCACGGCGTCGTCGAGCCGGGCACCGTCATCACCGCGATCATTGCCGGCGACGAGAGCCGCTTCCTGATCGGCAGCCGTGAAATCGCCGGCGACAGCGACCTCGACGTCTACAGCGAACAGAGCCCGCTGGGCCTGGCGATCATCGGCCTCAGCGTCGGCGCGTCGACGACCTACGAGACCCCGAGCGGCAAGGAGATCACCGTGCTGATCTCCCTCGTCGAAACCTGGACCGGCAACTAGCCCGTCAGTCGGTCTGGGGGTCGTAGCCCGCGGACCGCAGCAGGTCGAGGACGTGCTTGCCGTGCTCCGGCCCGCGCGTCTCGACGCTGATGTCCAGTTCCACCTCACTCAGCTGCATGCTCACGCCATGGCGGGTGTGCAGCACTTCGATCACGTTGGCCTGCGCCTCGGCGAGCAGTTCGGCGATCCGCGCGAGCTGGCCCGGACGGTCGGGCAGCATGATCCGCAGGGTGAGGTAGCGCCCCGATGCGGCAAGCCCGTGGCTGATCACGCGCTGCATGAGAAGCGGGTCGATGTTGCCTCCGGAGAGGATGGCGACGGTCGGCCCCGACGCGGTGACCTTGCCGGCGAGGAGGGCCGCCACCGCGACGGCCCCGGCCGGTTCGACCACCAGTTTGGCGCGCTCCATCAGCACCAGGAGGGCCCGGGCGATGTCGTCCTCGCTGACCGTGACGATCTCGTCCACGACGTCGCGGATGATCTCGAAGTTGAGCAGGCCCGGCCTCGCGACGGCGATCCCGTCGGCGATCGTCGGCAGGATGGTGACCTCGACGGCCTCGCCGGCCTCGAGGGAGGCCGGGTAGGCCGCCGCGTTGGCCGCCTGCACGCCGATGACGCGGATGACGCGCCCGTCCTGAGCGGCTCGCTGCTTGAGCGCGCTGGCGACGCCGGAGATGAGTCCGCCCCCGCCGATGGGGACGATGATCGTGGCAAGATCGGGGACCTGGTCGAGGATCTCGAGGCCGAGGGTGCCCTGCCCGGTCACGACATCCACGTGGTCGAAGGGCGGGATCAGGATCGCGCCGGTCTCGGCGGCGTAGGCGGCGGCGGCCATCAGCGGCTCGGACACGGTGTGCCCGCGGAGGATGACGTCGGCGCCGTAGTCGCGGGTGGCCTGGAGCTTCGGCAGGGCCACGCCGACCGGCATGAAGATCGTCGCCTTGATGCCCAGTTCCCTGGCCGCGAACGCGACGCCCTGGGCGTGGTTGCCGGCCGACGCCGCCACGACGCCGCGGGCCTTCTCCTCGTCGGTGAGCTTGGAGAGCCGGTTGTACGCGCCGCGGATCTTGTAGGATCCGGTGCGCTGCAGGTTCTCGCACTTGAGGAACACCGGTGCGCCCAGGATGGTCGCAAGGTAGCGTGAGCTCTCCATCGGCGTCACATCGGCGACGCGCGCGACCACCGCTCGCGCCGCTTCGAAGTCGGCCAGGCTGGGCCCAACGAGGGAAACACTGGTCATTCGGGGTTCTCCGTTCGGCGGAATCCTGGGCGGCGCGGCACCGTCTGCCAGAGCGGAGAACCGAGCAGGTCGCCCGCGGGCGGCGGAACGGCGCGCCAGACGCCGCTGTGAATGTAGTTGGTCATCACGTTGAGCACCGCGGCCACCGGCACGGCGAAGAGTGCGCCCGGGATGCCGGCGAGCAACGACCCGGCACCGACGGCGAGCACGACGGCGAGCGGGTGCACCTTGACGGCGGTTCCCATGATCAGGGGCTGCAGCACATGCCCTTCGACCTGCTGGACGAGCAGAACGACGCCGAGCATGGCCAGGGCGTAGCCGGGGCCGTTGAAAAGGAGGGCGATGATCACGGCGACGATTCCGGTGGCCACGGCTCCGACGATCGGGATGAACGAGCCGAGGAAGACGAGGATGCCGATCGGGACGGCCAACGGCACGCCGAGCAGGGCGGCGCCGACGCCGATTCCGACCGCGTCGATCGAGGCCACCAGGATCTGCACCTTGGCGAAGTTGCCCAGGGTCGACCAGCCGGCGATGCCGGCCCCGTCGACGGCGGCGCGGGCACGGCGGGGGAAGATCCGCACGATCCAGTCCCAGATGCCCTTCCCGTCGATCAGGATGAACAGCAGGCTGAACAGGGCCAACAGGAACCCCGCAACGAGATGCCCGACCGAGGACCCCACGGACAACGCGCCGGTGATGAAGACCTGGCTGTCGGACTGGATTGCCTGATTCGCCTGGTCGAGGTAGTCGTTGAGCTGGCTCTCGGTGAGCTGCAGCGGCGACGCGAGCAGCGCGGCCTTCAGCTTCTCGACCGACGCCTCGAACCTCTGGGTCAGGTCAGAGGACCCGGCGGCGATCTGCGAGGCCGCGAGTGCGATGAGTCCCCCGACGACCGCCAGGGTGCCCAGCAGGGCGAGCGCGACGGAGAGGCCCCTCGGCCACCGGTGGCGGACCAGGAAGGACACGAACGGAACCAGGAGGGCCGAGACCAGCACGGCGACCAGCAGCGGGATGACGATGAGCCGCAGCTGGATGATCAGGAAGATGAGGACGGCGGCCGCTCCCGCGATGGCCAGCAGGCGCCACGACCACGCCCCTGCGAGCCGGATGCCGGGGGGAATGTTCTCGTCCACGCCGTTGTGCTCGTGCCTCGGCACGTGCCGGGGCAGGTCGGCGGGAGCGCGTCGAACGCGGCCGCGGAAGAGTCCACCGAGGCCTGGCTTGTCCGTGGGTTCCTTCACTCACCCAGTCTAGGACTGGTCTCGACCGTTACCGGCGCACCGGTGAAGGCGAGGTGCACCCGCGCGCCGAGGGCAGGATTCAGGCGCACGCTGTGCTGGGTGACCAGGGTCGTGCCGTCCTCCAAACGCACCCCCGTGCGCCTGAGCGACCCGAGGAAGCTGGACGAGGTGACCACCCCTGCGACCCCTGCGGCGGCAAATTCGACGTCTTCGGGGCGCACGAAGACCTGCACGCCTCCGTCCGCCTGTGACGGGTCGACCAGGGGCAGCGCCGTTCCGTGCACCTGAGCGAACCCGTGCCGCACGACGCCGGCCACGCGATTGTTCAGACCGACGAAATCGGCCACGAACGGGGAGACCGGCCGGGCGTAGAGGTCCTCCGGCGTACCGATCTGCTCGATGCTGCCGGCCCGCATGACCGCGACCCGGTCCGCCACGGCCAGGGCCTCATCCTGGTCGTGGGTGACGAACAGGGTGGTGATGCCGAGGTCGGTCTGGATCCGCCGGATCTCCTCGCGCAACTGCACACGCACCCGGGCGTCCAGGGCCGAAAGCGGCTCGTCGAGCAGCAGGACGCGCGGCTGCGTGACGAGGGCCCTGGCCAGCGCAACGCGCTGCTGCTGCCCCCCGGACAGCTGGTGGGCGTACCGGTCGTGGTGGGCGTCCAGCTCGACGAGGGCCAGAGCGGCACGAGCGCGGCTCCGACGCTCCTCCGGACTCACCTTGCGCATGCGCAAACCGAACTCCACGTTTTCGCCGGCGCTGAGGTGCGGAAAGAGCGAGTATGCCTGGAACACCATCCCCATGTCGCGTCTGCTCGCCGGCAGCCTCGAGACGTCGGCTCCGTTCAGCAGAATGCTGCCGGCATCCGTCGATTCGAGCCCGGCGAGCACACGGAGGGCCGTGGTTTTCCCGCTGCCGCTCGGGCCGAGCAGGGCCACGAATTCTCCGGCCCGCAGGGTGAGGTCGAAGCCGGCCAGCGCCCGGTGCCCGGCGAACTCCTTGACCACGCCGCGGAATTCGACGACGGCGCCGGGGCCGGCGCCTGAGTGTGCCTGGGTCATGACAAGCCTTTCGAGAGGGAACGCGGCCGCGGGGAACGCGTGCGCGCCGCACCGAGCCGGCCGATGGTCAGCAGCAGCAGGAAGGCGAACGCGAGGGCGAGGAGGGACACGATGACGGCCGTGTACGGGTCGCTCTTGCTCACGACCACGAGCGCGGTCTGCAGGTTGACCCGGTTCAGCAGCGACGCGATGGTGAACTCGCCGAGCACGACCGCGACCGAGATGAACGCCCCGGCGAGGATGCCGCGGCGCAGGCCCGGCAGCAGCACCCGCAGGAGCACGGTTCCCCAGCCCGCCCCGAGCGAGCGGGCGGCCTCGCTGAGCGTGCGCGCGTCGACGGCATCCAGGTTGGACTGGATCGCCCGGTAGGCGTAGGGCAGAACGGTGACGCCGTACGCGAAGGTCAGGGTCCAGACGCCGCTGCCGAAGAGCCTAGCAACCATCGAATACACCGGGGCGAGGCCGACGACCAGGACGATCGCCGGGATGCTGACGGGCAGGATGCAGATGACTTCCATGGGCCGGCGCAACCGGGGGAACCGCAGCTGGATCAGGATCATGGTCGGAACGAGCAGCAGGAGCACGATCAGGACGGTGCCGATCGCCAGGGCGACCGAGTTGCCGGCGGCGACGAGCAGGGGGCGGTACTGGCCGGTGAACCCACTCTGGAACAGGGTGATCCAGCGCGAAAAGTCGTGGCCTCCGCCCAGTCCCTTGCGCAGGGTGAACTCGACCATGGCAACGATCGGCACCGCGAAGAGCAGCCCGATGACACCGAGGATGGCAATCCGGATGCCCCGAGCGGGCGCGTGCGCGACTCCGCCGCTGCGGAGGCCTGCGCTCATCGCTGCCACCTCGCGGCCCGGGACGCCAGCGCCGAGTAGCCGAGCATGACGACGGCCATCACCAAAATCATCCCCAGCGCCAGTGCCCCGGCCAGGTTCTCCTGTCCGAGCATGGTTTCGCTGGTGAGCGCCGCGCGGATCTGCAGGGGCGCGATCTGCGACCCCTGGCTGATCAGCGCCGCGGCGGTGGCGTACGACGAGAACGCGTTCGCGAACAAAAGCAACAGGCTGCCGAAGAACGACGGCGCCAGCACCGGGAAGGCGATGCGCAGCCAGTAGCTCGCCGCCGTGCCGCCGAGGGTGGCGTTCGCCTCGGCCCAGGCCGGTTTCAGCGACTCGAGCGCCGGCATGAAGGTGATGATCATCAGGGGCACCTGGAAGTACAGGTAGGGCAGCACCAGGCCGGGCATCGCGTAGATCCAGACGCCGTCTTCGAAGATGTCGAGACCGAAGACGTCGCGCAGGAACAGGGTCACCATGCCCTGGATGCCGATGGTCGCGACGAACGCGAACGCGAGCATGACGCCGCCGAATTGGGCGAGCACTCCGCTGAGCGAGTCGACCGCGGAACGGAGGGCCCCGTCGGGCCGGGCGCCGAGCAGCGCGTAGCAGGCCAGGCCGCCGACCAGGGCGCCGACCACCGCGGTCAGCGCCGACAGCCAGAATGAATTGGCGAACGTGGTCAGCACTTCCGGACTGCCCAGCGCCGCCACCGTGTGCCAGGTGAAGGAACCCGATTCGTCGACGAAGCCCGTGCCGACGGCGATGATGGTGGGCACGGCGAGGAACAGCAGCACATACACCGCGAACGGCAGCAGCCCCCAGGCTGCCGCCGTTCCACGGACCCTACTGGACAGCGGCCGCCCAGCTCTCGCCGAGCAGCTTCGCGGCGGTTTCGCTCTGCTTGCCGGACGGGACGACCGTCGTCTCCGGTGCCTTCGGGAGCGCGTCGAACAGCGCCGCGTCGATGGTTCCGGCCGAAGCCATCGCCTCGGCGCGTACGGGGCGGGCTCCCCCGGCGAGCCACAGGTTCTGCGCCTCGTCGCTGTAGAGGAACTCCTGCCACAGGCGTGCGGCGGCCGGGTGCGGGGCATCCTTGCTCACGGCCTGGTTGTAGTAGCCGGCGTAGCCGGTGCCGGGGAAGACCACGACCTTCCAGTCGCGCTGGCCCGCCAGCGTCTTGCCGTAGCCGACGTTGAGGTAGTCCCAGTCGAGCACGACGGGCGTCTCGCCCGAGGCGATGGTGGCGGGCGTGGGGTCGACCTTGAGGAAGTTCCCGCTCCGATTGAGCTTCTCGAAGAAGTCGATGCCCGGCTGGAAGTCGTCTACGGATCCGTCGTTCTGCACGCTGGCCATCCCGACCGCGGCGAAGGCGGCGCCGGCCTGGGTCGGGTCGCCGTTGATTGCCACCTTGCCCTTGTATTTCGAGCCGAGGAGGTCGCTCAGCTGCGTGGGCGCGGGGACCTCCGCGGGGTCGTAACCGACGGCCATGTATCCGCCGTAGTCGCCGGTATAGAGGCCGTTCGATTCCTTGAGGGCATCCGGAATGTCCGCCCAGGTTGCGACCTTGTACGGCGCGAAGCGATCCGTGCTCGAGAGCGCGACGGGCAGGCCGAGGTCGAAGACGTCCGGCGCGGTGTCCTGGCCCTTGAGGTTGTCCGCCGCCTGGATTTCCTCGGCGCTCGAACCGTCCGGGGACGCCTCGGTGAGGGTGATCTCCGGGTACTTCTCGGCGAACCTGTCGAGCACGGCGCCGTAGTTGGCCCAGTCGCGGGGCAGGGCGATGACGTTCAGCGCGCCTTCGGCCCTGGCTGCCTTCTCCAGGCCGGCCAGGTCGCCGAACGCGGCCAGGCTCGTCGCGGTGGCCGCGTCGACGCCGCCGGCGGCGGGCGCTGCGCCTGCCGAGCAGCCCGTGAGGGTGAGAGCGAGTGCCGCGGTGGCGGCGATCCCGGCGATCATGGTGCGCGTGGTGAACACGTATCCTCCGTCGTGACCGCGCCCGGCCGCCCGCCGGTGGGCGAACTGTTGAGTGCCGGAATGCGGTCACGGGTGACCATACGGACGCCGGGCGACGGGACGGGCGGAGCCACCTGAACGGGCAGTGAACGTCCGGCGGCGGCACTACGCTCGAATCGATGCCTCAGTCAGTCGCCCCCGCCCTTGCTCGCCGCATCGCGCTGGCGGCGCAGGGCTTCGGCCGTGCGCCGGGCGAGGCGCCCGGCATCCGTCAGCTGGACGCGCTCGTGAACCGGCTCGGCCTGCTCCAGATCGACTCGGTCAACGTGTTCGAGCGCAGCCACTACCTGCCCGCGTTCAGCCGGCTGGGCGTCTACGACAAGAAGCAACTGGACCGGCTGACGACCGGGCGCGAGGCGCGGTTCACCGAGTACTGGGCGCACGAGGCGTCGTTCCTGCCGCTCGAGTCGTGGCCGCTGTTCCGGTGGCGCATGCAGGCCTACCGCGACCTCTCGGCGCGCACACCGGAGGCCTGGTCGGCGGCCAACCGTCCGATGCTCGTCTGGCTGCTGGCTGAACTGGCCGAGAACGGTCCCATGCGGGCGAGCGCGATCGAGCACGACGCCAACAAGCGCAGCGGGCCCTGGTGGGGCTGGTCGGACGTGAAGACGGGGCTCGAAACCCTGTTCCGCTGGGGCGATGTGGTGAGCGCCGGCCGCGAGCGTTTCGAGCGCATCTACGGCCTGCCGGAGCAGGTGTTCCCGGATGCGCTGCTCGGGCGGGAGGTGAGCCGCCACGACGCGCACCGCGAGCTGGTGAGCCGGTCAGCGCGCGCGCACGGCATCGGCACGGCCAGGGACTTCGCGGACTACTTCCGGTTGAAGACCCCGCCGACCCTGGCCGCGATCCGCGAGCTCGAAGACGCGGGCGAGCTGATCCCGGTCGAGGTCCCCGGCTGGACGCGGGCCGGAAAACCCATCGCCGCCTGGCTGCACCGGGACGCGCGGCTGCCCCGCAGCATGGACGCCGCGGCCGTGCTCTCGCCGTTCGACCCGGTCGTCTGGAAGCGCCCGCGCGCCCTGCGCCTGTTCGACTTCCACTACCGGATCGAGATCTACACACCGGAGCCGAAACGCATCTTCGGGTACTACTCGTTGCCCGTGCTGCTCGGCGACACCATCGTCGGCCGGGTCGACCTGAAGAACGACCGCCAGGCCGGTGTGCTGCGCGTGCAGGCGGCCTGGGCCGAGGAGGGCGCGCCGGCCGACACGGCCGCGCGCCTGGCCGGGGTGCTCCGGGACGCGGCGCGCTGGCAGGGGCTCGGCGAGATCGAGGTCGTGCGGCGCGGCACGCTGGCGCCCGGGCTGGCCGCCGAACTCCGCTAGCCCTCGACGATCTCGACCACCGGACGGTTCGCCGAACTGTGAGTTTGGCACCTTCGTGGGCCCACGAAGGTGCCAAACTCACAGTTCGGCGGAAGGTGGAAGGCAGAAGGCGGGTCTCGACCTCCAGGAGATTGTCCGTGTCCGGTGATCGAGCTAGTCGAGATCGCGTCGCGCGGGCAGTGCGCCGCTGCGCGGGTGGCACAGCGGCGCAGCACCACCGCGGGCGGCCGGGCGGCCGGGGATCGAGCCTGGAGATCCCCGTCCAATCGGTCTGCGCTGCGGTGGCAGCCTGGTGCGGCCGGGCAGGCGGATGCGGCCGCGAGTGTCGCCGTTTGCGCCGAGTGTCGCCGCTATACCGGGTCATCTCGGCGTAATCGGCGATTCTCGGCGTGGTGACGGCATCCGTTCGCCGACCTGGACACTTCCGGTCGAGTTCGCCTGGTGTGCCTGGCGAACTCGACCGGAACAGGCGAGCTCGGCGCGCCGAACTGCGCCAGGCCGCGACAGGATCGACCATCGGGGCGGATCGGCTAGAAGGTGCGGCCCATCGTGTGCAGGCGCTCCACGCGCTCGGCGATCGGCGGGTGCGTGCTGAACAGCTTCGCCATCAGGCCCGGCTTCAGCGGGTCGGCGATCCACAGGTGCGCCATCGACGTGTTCTGGCGTTGCAGCGGCCGCCCGTACGCCTCGAGCTTCTCGAGCGCCCGGGCGAGGGCATCCGGGTGGCGGGTGGTCATCGCGCTGGTGGCATCGGCCAGGTACTCGCGCTGCCTCGACACGGCCATCTGCACCATGCTCGCCACGAGCGGCGCCACGATCATGGCGGCGAGGCCGAAGACGAGCACGATCGGGTTGCCGTTGTTGCGGTCGCTGCGCCCGAAGAACGCCATCCGGAGCATCATGTCCGAGATGAACCCGACGGCAACGACGAGGCCGAAGACGATCATCGAGACCCGGATGTCGTAGTTCTGCACGTGCCCGAGTTCGTGGGCCATCACGCCCTCGAGCTCCGAGTCATCCATGATCTCGAGCAGCCCGGTGGTGGCGGCCACGATCGCGTGCTCGGGGTCGCGCCCGGTCGCGAACGCGTTCGGGGCAGGGTCGCTGATCACGTAGATCTCGGGCATCGGCGTGCCCGTGGTGATCGACAGGTTCTCGACGATGTTCCACAGGCGCGGATGCTCCGCCTTGCTGTGGATCTTCACGCCGCCGCTCATCGCCGCGGCCTGGCGGCCGGCCATGAAGTACTGCACGACGGCGTACCCGATCGCCACGACGAGCGTCATGACCAGGATGCCGTAGCTTCCGGGCGGGCTGTACACGTAGTTCGCCAGCCAGCCGAGCCCGGCAATCATGACCAGGAACAGGATGATGATGAAAACGGTGTTGCGTTTGTTCCTGGCGATCGCGCTATACATTGCCGCTCGCCGTTAGAACTGCACGCGGGGCGGCTCCGCAATGGCTGCGGAGTCGGACACCTCGAAGAAGTCACGCTCGGTGAAGCCGAGGTTGCGTGCGATGAGGTTGTTCGGGAAGACCTTGATCTTCGTATTCAGCTCGCGCACGCCGCCGTTGTAGAACCGGCGCGAGGCCTGGATCTTGTCCTCGGTGTCGACGAGCTCGGCCTGGAGCTGGAGGTAGTTCTGGCTGGCCTGCAGCTGCGGGTAGGCCTCGGCGACGGCGAAGATGCTGCGGAGGGCTTGCTGCATGTGGTTCTCGGCCGCGGCCAGCTCGGCCGGCCCCTGGGCGGAGAGCGATTCGGCGCGGGCCCTGGTGACGTTCTCGAAGACCGTCTTCTCGTGTGCGGCGTAGCCCTTGACCGTTTCGATCAGGTTCGGGATCAGGTCGGCGCGACGCTTCATCTGCACGGTGATGTCGCTCCACGCCTCGTCGACGCGCACCTTGAGGGTGACGAGCGAGTTGTAGGTGACCCAGAGGTAGATTCCCACGATGACGACGAGTCCAACAACGATGAGGACCGGGATGAGCCATTCCATGGCACGACTCCTTGAACTTAGGCGGCTTGAGCTTATGCGGCGTGATTGCAGTATTCGAATTCATCATATCCGCGCCCCCCGTGCTCCCACCCGGTTCCCATGACACTCCAAGCCAACCGTCGGCAAATGGATGACTTTCGCCCCTGACCGGCGAATAATGCAGTCATGGTGAACAACGAAGCTCCCGCCGTGGTGGTGCGGGACCTGCACGCGAGGAGGGGCAGGCATCCGGTGCTGCACTGCCTGAGCCTGACCGTGCCGCGGGGCATCGTGATGGGCCTGATCGGCCCGAGCGGCTGCGGCAAAACCACGCTCATGCGCTCGATCGTCGGGGTGCAGATCGTGCAGTCGGGCGAGGTTACCGTGCTCGGCGAACCGGCCGGCACCGCGTCGCTCCGCCGCCGGGTCGGCTATGTCACCCAGGATGCGAGCATCTACGATGACCTGACCGTGCGGCAGAACCTGGCCTACTTCCGGGCCGTGCTGGGCGTGCCCCGGGGCGACGTCGACCGGGTGATCGAGGCCACCGACCTCGGCAGCAATGCCGGGCAGCTGGCCGGGTCGCTCTCCGGCGGCCAGCGCAGCCGCGTGTCCCTGGCCGGCGCCCTCCTCGGCTCGCCCGAGCTCCTCGTGCTCGACGAGCCGACGGTCGGGCTCGACCCCGTGCTCCGGGTCGAACTGTGGGGGCTGTTCCACCGCCTCGCGGCGGCCGGAACGAGCCTGCTCGTCTCGAGTCACGTCATGGACGAGGCGGCGCGCTGCGACCGTCTGCTGCTGATGCGCCACGGCGAGGTCCTCGCCGACGACACCCCGCAGGGGCTGCTCGCCGCCACCGGCACCGCCGACATCGAGGCGGCGTTCCTTGCTCTGATTGCGGAGCATCCGGCCGCGCCCGATGAGGCGGCCTCGTGACCCCGCTGCGCACACTCGCCACCGCCGGTCGCGTGCTCGCTCAGATTCGCCACGACCCGCGGACCATCGCGCTGCTGCTCGTCGTGCCCAGCCTGCTGATCGGGCTGGTGGCCTGGATCTTCTCGGACACGACGGTCTTCTCCACCATCGGGCCGGCGATGCTCGCGCTGTTCCCCTTCGTGGTCATGTTCGTGGTCACGAGCATCACCACCCTGCGGGAGCGGCGCACGGGCACGCTCGAACGGATGCTGTCGATGCCGCTCGGCAAGGCCGACCTGATCCTCGGCTACACGCTGGCGTTCGGCCTGCTCGCCGTGCTGCAGTCGTCCATCGCGGTCGGGCTCTCGGTCTGGGTCTACGGGCTCGAGATCGAGGGATCGGTCTGGCTTCTTCTGTCCGTGGCCGTCGCCGATGCCGTGCTCGGCACGACGCTCGGCCTGCTGGCCAGCGCGTTCGCCCGCACCGAATTCCAGGTCGTGCAGTTCATGCCGGCGTTCGTGTTCCCGCAGATCCTGCTCGGCGGCATCTTCCTGCCGCGCGACCAGCTGCCCGCGGGCCTGGAGGAGATCAGCGACTGGCTGCCGCTCTCGCACGCCATCGACGCGCTCCGGGCCGTCGCCACCGACTCCGAGGACGCGGCGTACGTCACCGCGGAGCTCCTCGTCATCGGCGCCTGGATCGTCGCCGCGGTCGTCATCGGCTCAATCACGCTCCGCCGCCGCACCCCCTAGCCCGCGAAACCGCACTTGTGCGCGTTATCAGGGCGTTTTAGCGCGCACAACTGCGGTTTCGCGGGGAGAAGTGGGCGGGGTTAGCGGGCGGAGAGGACGCGCTGCAGCCAGCGGTAGGAGGACTTGGGGGTGCGGTTCTGGGTGGGGAAGTCGACGTGCACGAGGCCGTAGCGCTGGGTGTAGCCGGCCTCCCACTCGAATCCGTCCAGCAGCGACCGGATCATGTAGCCGCGCAGCCGGACGCCCTCCGCGATGCCGCCGGGCCGGACGGCGTCCACCGCGGCCGTGAGGTGCTCGGCGAGGTAGTCGATCCGGACCGGGTCGTGCACCGCGCCGCGCTCGTCGACGGTGTCGGGGAAGCCGGCGCCGCCCTCGGTGATCCAGACCGGGGGCAGGGCGTCCCCGTACCGGTCGCGAAGCTGAGCGAGACTCAGTCCGAGATATTCGGGGGCGATCGAATGCCCGGAGCCGGTCGCCGGGTACTCCCGGAGCGGCTCGAGGTGGAAGGGCAGGTGGGCCGCCGCCGAGGGCTGCCCGTCGGCGGTCGTGGAGGCTCCCCGTCCCGCCGCGACGCGGGAGGGCCCGCGGTAGTTCAGCCCGTAGAAGTCCAGCGGCTGGTGGATGGTGCGGAGGTCCGCGTCGTCCACCTCGATCAGGGCGCGGAGTTCGGTGGTGAACTGCTCCGGCGGCTGCGGGTACCGGCCGAGCAGCACCGGGTCGGCGAAGATCCGGTTGTGCAGCACGTCGACCAGCTCCGAGAAGACCGCGTCGGCCTCCCGGTCGCCGGCCGGTTGCACCAATGAATGCACGTTGGCGATCCCGATCCGGCCGCGCACGTCGGCGGCACGGAGGCCCTGCACGGCGAGGCCGTGCGCGAGGAGCAGGTGGTGCGCCACGGGCAGCGCGCCGAAGAGCATCCGTTCGCCGGGCGCCTGGGTGCCGAGCGCGTAGCCGCCCAGGGTCACCGTCGCGGGCTCGTTGAGCGTCACCCAGTCGTCGATGCGGTCCCCGAAGGCCTCGCCGACCGCGTGCGCATAGTCGCCGAAGCGCTGGGCGGTGTCGCGGTTCAGCCAGCCGCCGCGGAGCTCGAGCGGGGTGTCCCAGTGGAAGAGCGTCGCCATCGGGCTGATGCCCGCGCGGAGGAGCCCGTCGAGCAGCCGGTCGTAGAAGGCGAATCCGCTCTGGCTCAGTCCCCCGCGCCCGTCCGGCTGCAGCCGGGGCCAGGCGAAGGAGAAACGGTAGGCGTCCACGCCGAGTTCGCGCAGGAGCGTCACGTCCTCGGCCTGCCGGTGGAAGTGGTTGGCCGACACCGAGGCGTTCGAGCCGTCCAGGATGCGCCCGGGCTGGGTCGTGAAAGCGTCCCAGGCCGACTCGTGGCGGCCTCCGTCCCTGGCGCCGCCCTCGACCTGGAAGCCGGAGGTCGATGTGCCGACGATGAAGCCGTCCGGCAGGCCGGAGCCGAGTTCGCCGGCCCGGTGCTGCCAGGCGCGTGCGGTGGGCGTGTTGCTGTTCAACTTCTTCGTGCTCAACGGCCGAGGACTCTTTCCAGGTAGGGGTTGCTGAAGCGGCGCTCCGGGTCGAGCCTGTCACGAACCCGGAGGAAGTCGTCAAAGCGCGGGTAGGCCTGGCGGAGAGCATCGGCGTCGGTGTAGTGGATCTTGCCCCAGTGCGGGCGCCCGCCGTGCGCTCGCATGATCTCCTCCACCGCCCGGAAATACTCGGTGTGGTTCTCCCGGTAGTACCGGTGCACGGCGATGTACCCGGTTTCCCGTCCGGCCGCGGTCGAGAGCCACAGGTCGTCGGCGGCGGCCGAGCGCACCTCGATCGGGAAGGAGATCCGCCAGCCGCGGCGCTCGATCAGGGCGCGGACCTCGGCCAGCGCGCCCGGGACGAGGTCCAGCGGCAGCGCGTACTCCATCTCGCGGAAGCGCACGGTGCGGTTGGTCACGAACACACGGGTCGAGACATCCGTGTACTCGCGCCGGCCGGAGAGTCTCTCGGCCAGCCGGTTGAAACCGGGAACCAGCGCCGGCTGGAGCGCCCCGAGGGCGCAGATGCCGCGGTAGGCGCCGTTGGCGAGCAGTTCGTCGTCGATCCAGCGCGAGACCCGGCCGCGCGGCTCGCGGACCGCCCCGAGCGGCATCCGCGTGTTCGTTCTCGTCAGCGCGCTCCCGGTGTGCGGAAACCAGAAGAACTCGAAGTGGTCGGCCGTCCGGCTGCGCTCGAGGTAGCTCTCCAGCACGCCCTCCAGCGGCTCGGTGTTCTCGACCGCGTGCAGGAGGAAGCCCGGAACGCACTGGAGGGTGACGTCGACGATGATGCCCAGCGCCCCGAGGCCCAGGGCCGCGGCCGGCAGGAGGTCGGCGTTCTCGGTGCCGCTCACCGTCAGCAGGGAGCCGTCACCGGTGACCAGGGTGAGCGCGACGACCTGGGAGGCGAGGCCGCCCAGGGCGGAGCCGGTGCCGTGGGTGCCGGTGGAGATGGCGCCGGAGATGCTCTGCCGGTCGATGTCGCCCATGTTCGCCAGGGCCAGCCCGTACGGTGCGAACAGGCGCTCCAGCCGGTGCAGCGGGGTACCGGCGGCCACGGTGACCTGGCGGGCCGCGCGGTCGACGCGGATGACCCCGCTGACCTCGTGCAGGTCCAGCTGCACATCGGGTGCGAGGGCGATCCCGCTGAAGCTGTGCCCGGCCCCGACCGCCTTGATCCGCAGGCCGGCGTTGCCCGCGGCGATCACCGCGCGCTGCACGGCGCCGGCGGAGCCCGGTCGTTCGACCCGCCGGGGGCGCACGGCCTCGGTGCGGGCCCAGTTGCGCCAGAGCGCTCCGCTGGCGCTCACAGGAACGCTTTCCCCTCGCCGCGGTAGGTGGGCAGGACGTCGACGACCCGGCCGTCGTGCACGAGCGCGAATTCGTTGACGTGCTCGCTCAGTTCCCCGGATTTGGCGTGGCGCAGCCAGACCCGGTCCCCCACCGAGAGCCCCTCGGCCCCGCGCCCGGCGACGGGCGTCTGTACCTCGCCGGCCATTTCGAGCGGCAGGAGGCGGAGCCCGTCCGGCCACACCGGGAGCGGGAGACGGTCCCTGCCGGGCGGGCCGGAGCCGATCCAGCCGCCGCCGAGCAGCACGGCCGTGTCCGGGGCGGCCTTCCGCACGACCGACAGGGCGAAGGCCGCCGCCGGCGCCGGCTGGAAACTCGAATACCCGTCGAACAGGTGCCCGCCGAACAGGCCGCTTCCGGCCGCGAGCTCGGTAACGGATGCGTCCGCGCGGGTGCTCTCGATCGACCCGGTGCCCCCGCCGTTGACGAATTCAAGCTCGGCGATCCGGCGCACGGCCGCGACGGCCGCGCCCCGCCGCTCGGCGAGTTCCGAGATCGAACGGCGTCGGACGAAGCGGTTGACCGCGCCCCGGGCGGGCTGCCCGGCCGGGCGGTCACGGATGCCGGCGATCTGGGCCTCGTAGCCCATCATCCCGACGAGCCGGAAGCCCGGACGGGCGACGATGGCGATCGCCAGGGCGCGGGCATCCTCCGCGGTGTGCACCGGCGACCGCCGCACGCCGACATGGCCGAAGACGGGGACATCCCACGCCGAGTCGAGCTCGAGGCAGACCCGGATCGGGGCGCGGCTTCCCGCGGGGAGCACCGAATCGATGAAGTCGAGGTGGGCGATCGAGTCGACCATGAGGGTCACCCGCGCGGCCAGCTCCGGCGAGCGCCCCAGCCGCTCGATGCCCGACCGGTCCGCGGTGGGGTACCCGACGAGGATGTCGTCGGCGGTCTCGGCCAGCCACAGCGACTCGGCCAGCGTGTAGGCGAGCACCCCGCGAAACCCCGGCAGGGCCAGGACGGCGTCGATCACGCTGCGCACCCTGATCGACTTCGTGGCGACGCGAATCGGGGTCCCGGCCGCGCGAGCCAGCAGCTGGTGCGCGTTGTGGCGGAGCGCGTCCAGGTGCAGGGCCGCGACGGGGGCGTCCCGCTCCGAGGTCGCGGCGGTGAGGTGCGGCCAGTACGCCTCCGGGGTCAGCCAGGGGGCGGCATCCGGCCGCCGGGACAGATCGATTTCCCTCACCGCACCGACTCTACTTCGGCGAGCAGGGCTCCCGCGACAGGCACCGAATCCGGATGATTGCGCCGGGCTGATAACGAATGTGACGCAGTGTCTCGTCCTGCGGGTGCGGGGGGTTGACTTTGCCTCGCCGTCCCCCTGAAATGGGGGTTGAGGGTCGGGGGACTGTGAGCAGAACGAGGCGGTTCGAAGCGCCACGAGTCGCGGGCCGGGCAGGGCGGGCAACCGCGCACCCACCGCGGCGCGTTTCGCACCCCTGTATCGGCGTTCTCGGCGCCACCCTGGTCGTGCTCGCGAGCCTGGCCGGCACCCCCGGCGCCGCGCTCGCGGAAGAACTGGTTCCCCCGGCGACGTCGACCCCGACGCCGACCCCGACGCCGGTCGCGGCGCGGGCGGGCGCACCCGCGATCACGAGCCCGTCCGACGGGGTCTTCGTGGGCAGCTCCAACACGAGCCTGGCCGGCACCCGCAGCGCGGGGCAGGACGTGCAGGTCCTCGACCCGGCAGGCGGGGATCCCCTGTGCTTCGTCCCGGACGACGGCGGCACCGAGTGGGCGTGCACCGGCATTCCGCTGCCCAACGGCCCGTCCATCGCCCTCCGCGTCGTTGTCGCCGGCGAACCGGACCTGTGGGACGAGATCACGGTGGCCGTGCTCGGGGAGCCCACGGTCTCCGGCGGCGCCCGCGGGCAGGACTCCTCCAACGGCATGGTGCGCGGAACCGGCTACCCCGGAGCATCCGTCACCGCCCGGCTGTCCGGAGGCGGGCAGTGCGTCTCCACCGTCGATGACGCCGGCGACTGGGTCTGCCTGTTCACCGGGCCGCTGCAGGGCGGCGACAGGCAGGTGGCCGCCAGCCAGTCCACGGGCTACAGCTCACCGTCGTCCTCGAACGCGAGCGAACCGGTCAACGTCTTCTTCGACGTCGACGCTCCCACCGCTCCCCTGATCAGCGCCCCCACCAGTGGCGACCGGGTGCCGCTCGGCGGCGCCGACTACTCGGGCACCGGGGAAACCGGCGCCCGAGTGACCGTCTTCGCCGGCGCCTACTCGGTCTGCAGCGCCACCGTGCAGACGGGCGCGTGGCGCTGCTCGGGGGGCGGTGTCGCCGCCGGTTCGTACTCGGTGACCGCGGTTCAGCAGGATGCCGCCGGCAACGTCGGCCCCGGCAGCTCACCGATCAGGGTCGCCTACGGGCCGCGCCCGGCCTCCAACCCGAAGCCGTCCACCGCCGGCCCCACCGCGGCGCCGGCCACCCCCGCCGCCCCGGTCCCCCCGCAGGCAACCGCCGAAGCGACGCCGCTGCCCCCCACGACGGCCCCCGAAGCCCACGGCCCGGGCAGGGGGACCGGAGGCACGACCGGGGACTGGGATGACGCCACCGCGTTCACGAGCGCGGTGGCCCCTCCCGGGTCGGCGGGTCCGTTCCCGTGGCTCCAGGCCGTGCTCTGGGCGCTCGGGGCCCTGGTGCTCGTCGCGATGCCCGCGCGCCTGCTGGCCGGCACCATTTCTCGCTCGCGGGACGGGCGTCCGCTCTGGCACCGGATGCCCCTGACCGGCCGCAACCGGGCCGGAGAGGAATTCGAGGTGGCCCCGGCCGTGCGCCTCAACCGATGGCTCCTGGGCGGCGCGGCCCTGCTCGCCGCGGCAACCCTCATCATGCTCTCCGGCCCGGTGACCGACCGGCCCGCCTACCTGCGCCTCCTGGTGGCCGTCGTCATCGGCCTCGTCGTCGTGAACGCGGCGGGAACGCTCGTTCCGCTCTGGTGGAGTTCACGGGTGCTGCACACCCCGGCCTCGGCCACCTTCCTGCCTCGCTACCTGCTCCTGGTCGGCGTGGCCGCGCTGGCCTCGCGGGTGTTCGAGATCGAGCCCGCCCTCGTCTTCGGCCTGCTCGGCAGCGTCGCGGTCGCCGACGGCGCCCCGGCGCACCGGCGCGGGCAACTGGCCGCGGTGCGTGCGGGCAGCCTGATCCTGCTCGCCGTGCTCGCCTGGCTGGCCCTGGGCGCGCTGCCCGGCGCCACCGGCTTCGTCGGTGCGCTGGCGGCCGAGACCTTGAATGCCGTGGTGCTCGCCGCCATCGGGTCGGTCGTGCTCGTGCTGGTCCCCCTCGGCAGCACGAGCGGGCGCAGGATCCTGGCCTGGTCCCCGCCGATCTGGGCGGGCCTGACCGTGCTCGCCAACACGTTCTTCTTCGCGGTGCTCTCCCCCGTGGTCGCCAACTGGTACAGCGACGGCACGGTGACGTTCCTCTGGGCCGCCGTGGCGGTCTTCGCCGCACTCTGCGTCGGAGCCTGGGCCTGGCAGCGATTCGTGGTGCCCGCGCTCCGCTGACCGCCGGGCCGCTAAGGTCGAAAGGTGCGCCTGGGAGTCCTCGACGTCGGTTCCAATACCGTCCATCTGCTCGTTGTCGACGCCCGGGCCGGTGCCCCTCCCGTGCCGATGGCCTCGGAGAAGGCCGTTCTGCGGTTGATGCGCTACCTCACGCCGGAGGGCGCGATCACCGACGAGGGCGTCGCCGCCGTGCTCTCCGCCGTTCGGAACGCCGCCGAGGTCGCCCGCACCCACGGCATCGACGAGCTGCTTCCCTTTGCGACCTCGGCGCTCCGCGAGGCCACCAACGGGCCCGAGCTGCTCGCCCGGGTCGAGCGGGAGACCGGGGTCGCGCTGCAGGTTCTGTCGGGCGAGGACGAAGCCCGCCTCACCTTCCTCGCGGTGCGGCGGTGGTACGGCTGGTCGGCCCGGGAGATCCTGCTCTTCGACATCGGCGGGGGTTCGCTCGAAATCGCCTCAGGGGCGGACGAGTACCCGCGGTCGGCAATCTCGCTGCCCATCGGTGCAGGCCGCTCCACCATCGCCTTCCTGCATAACGACCCGCCGCTGCCGGACCAGGTCAAGGCGCTGCGCGAGCATGCTGCCGCCGTGCTCGCGGATGCCGTCGCGGGCTTTGCCGGACGGCCCGCACCCCACCACGTTGTCGGTTCGTCGAAGACGATCCGCTCCCTCGCGCGGCTGGCCGGCACGGTGTCGGGGTCCGGCGCCGGCGAACGGATGCTCCTCACCCGCTCGCAGCTCGCCAACTGGGTGCCGCGGCTGGCCCGGATCCCCGCCGAGGCCCGGCCGGCGCTGCCCGGCATCACGGCCGACCGCACCTTCCAGATCGTCGCCGGCGGCATCGTGCTCGGCGAGGCCATGGCCGCGTTCGGCGTGGACGAGCTCGAGGTGTCGCCGTGGGCGCTGCGCGAGGGGATCATCCTGCGCTACCTGGACCGCCTCGGCTGACACCGTGTGCCCCCGCTGGGACTCGAACCCAGACTGTGACGATTTTAAGTCGTCTGCCTCTGCCGATTGGGCTACGGGGGCGCGTTCGAGTGATCTCGGACGTCTCAAGCGTAGGGGGTGCGCGCGGACGGGGCGCACTCGCCGGGGGTACGCAGAAGGGTCGGCGCTCACGCACCGACCCTTCTGGTGACCCTGCCTCTCGGCAGGCCCGGAACCTTACTTGGCAGAGACGGCCGCCGCCTCGCGCTTGTCCGCGACGGTCTGGGCGGCATCCTTCTTCGGAGCTGCCTTCGCTGCGACCTTGCGAGGCGCGCGCGGGGCCTTGGCTTCGACGGCGGGTGCCGCGGCGGGTGCTGCGGCGGCCGGCGGCTTCGGACGAGCGGCGTACTCTTCGAAGACCGCGCGGGGGTCCTGCACGGCGCTCAGCGAGACGATGTCGCGGCCGAGGAAGAAGTTGTTCACCCAGCCCCAGACGACGCGGATCTTGCGCTCCCAGCTCGGCATCGCGAGGCCGTGGTAGCCGCGGTGGGCGAACCAGGCCGGCAGGCCCTTGATCGCAAGGTTGCCCGACTGGAAGACACCGTGGCCGATGCCGAGACCGGCGACGGCGCCCAAGTTCTTGTGCAGGTATTCCTTGGTGCCCTCGCCGCGGATGGTGGCGACGAGGTTCTTCGCCAGCAGCTTGCCCTGGCGCACGGCGTGCTGGGCGTTGGGCACGCAGAAGCCGCCGACTCCCCCACCACTGAGGTCGGGGACCGCGCTGACGTCGCCGGCGCCCCAGGCGCCCTCGATGATGACGTCCTCGGTGCCGACGCGCAGGTCGGTGCGCACCTGCAGGCGGCCGCGTTCCTCGATCGGAAGGTCCGTGTGGCGCACGATGGCCGGGTTGGCCATCACTCCGGCGGTCCAGACGATCAGGTCGGTTTCGAAGCTCTCCCCGGTGGACAGTTCGATCTTGCCGCCGACGGCGGAGGTGAGCTGGGTGTCCAGGTGGATCTCCGCGCCGCGCTGGGACAGGTTCTTGATCACCCAGTGGCTGGTCTCCAGGGAGACCTCGGGCATGATCCGGCCCATCGCCTCGATCAGGTGGAAGTGCGTCTCCTCGAAGCTGATCTGCGGGTACGACTTGAGCAGCGAGCTGGCAAACGAACGCAGCTCGGCGAAGACCTCGATGCCGGCGAAACCGCCGCCGATGACGACGAAGGTGAGCAAGCGGTCGCGCTCGGGCCCGGCGGGCAGCTGCGCCGCCTTGTCGAAGTTAGTGAGCACGCGGTCGCGGATGGCGACGGCCTCTTCGATCGTCTTGAGGCCGATCGCCTGGTCGGCGACACCCGGGATCGGGAAGGTGCGCGACACGGCGCCGGCGGTCACGACCACGTGGTCGTACTCGAACTCCCACGGCTCACCGACCGCCGGGGTGATCGTCGCTGACTTCGTTGCGTGGTTCACGTTGGTGACCTTGGCCGTGATCACGGTCGTCTTCTTGAGGTGACGGCGGTGTGCGACCACGGAGTGGCGGGGCTCGATCGAGCCGGCCGCGACCTCGGGGAGGAACGGCTGGTACGTCATGTACGGGAGCGGGTCAACGACGGTGACCTCTGCCTCGCCGGCACGCAGCCACTTCTCAAGCTTCCATGCGGTGTAAAACCCGGCGTAGCCGCCACCGACGATGAGAATTCTGGGCACGATGAAAAGGCCTCCTACATAATCCTGGATGTGCGAAAACCTACGACTCGCGTCGAATCCGCCTGAAATGCCGAGTGGCCCCTGTGCCGAACAGCGTTACTAGAATACCAAACCCCAGGAGGACGGCGAGCGGGATGCTGACATAGGTCAGAGTGTGCTGGTTCGGCAGCCAGACCGCGGCCTTGTTCCACGGGGGCAGGGAGGGATCTTCCCTCGGCTGGATCGGCGCTGCCGCGGTCGGAGTGGGCGTCGGCGTCGGCGTGGTGTCGGCGCGCCGGTGCAGGTGGATCCAGTCCTTGAGGAGGGCGGTCGGCGTCGGCCCCGCGGCGGCGGGGACGGTTGCCGTGACCGCCGCGGCCGCGTTGATCAGTCCGTTGCCGTAGATCGGGCTCGGGACCTCGCGGCCGTTCGGATCCGCCGTCGCGATGATGCGGTTCATGACCCCGGCGGCGTCGAGCTCCGGGTAGGCGGAGCGTACGAGTGCGACCAGGCCGGAGACGATGGGCGCCGCGGCGCTCGTCCCGCTCCACTGCACATAGCCGCCCGCCGGCACGGCGCCCACCAGCTTCTCGCTGGGCGCGGCAACCGAGATGGTGATGCCCTGCGAGGAGGCGTCGAAGCTCGCCGTCTTATTGCGGTTCACCCCGGCGACCGCGAGCACGCCGGGGATCGTCGCCGGAGCCCCGACCTCGGTTGTACCGCTGCCACGGTTGCCGGCGGCGGCCACGACAACGACGTCGTGCTCGAAGGCATACAGGAACGCCGAGTCCCAGCTCTCCGGCCAGTCGAGCGTGTTCCGGGTCAGCGACATGTTGATCACGGAGGCACCGTTGTCGACGGCCCAGCGGATGCCCTCGGCAATCTGGTCGTCGTTGCTCACCGTGGCGCCGCTCGAGCCGAACGCGAGCGAAACGCTCAGGATCGATGCCTCCGGGGCCACGCCGATGATGCCCGCGTCGGTGCCGGTCCCCCGGCCCGCGAGCAGCGAGGCGACGAGGGTGCCGTGTTCGCTGCCCTCGCCCACGGGAGTCTGGCCGTTCGGCGTGCCGAGGCCCGAGACATCCGTGCCGCCCACGACCGCGCCGGCCAGGTCCGCCACGCCGCCGGCGACGCCGGTGTCGATGATGGCGACCTTGACCCCGGCGCCCTTGCTGGTGGCCCAGGCCTGGGTGAAGCCGTAGTCGTTCAGCCAGTACTCCAGGTCGCGAACCTGGTCGGCGCGCGCGGGCGTCGAATCGACGAGCACCGGGGCGAGTCCCAGCCCGGCGACGGCGAGGCCAACGGCGACGCCGGCGCCCAGTCGGCGCCAGGCGCTGCTCATGCCCCCGCCGGGCCCTGTGCGCTGTAGTCGAGGCATTCGCACACGCTGGGCGTCCAGGCCGAGCGTGCCAGGGCGAGGTCGCCGATGGGGTTGACGCCGGGCCCCGCGGCCAGCGAGTGCGCGACGAGGGCGTGCAGGCACTTGACCCGGGTGGGCATGCCGCCGGAGGAAATCCCGGCGATCTCCGGAACGGACCCGAGGGATTCACGGTCGGCGAGGAAGCTCTCGTGCGCCGCCTGGTAGCGGGCGCGCACCTCGTCGTCTTCGGCGAGCAGCTCGTTGTACTCGTTCATCACCTGGGTGGCCTCGAGGAATGAGACGGCCGCCGTCGCCGCCGGGTGGCACAGGTAGTAGAGGGTGGGGAACGGCGTGCCGTCGCCCAGCCGGGGCGCGGTTGCCACGACGGTCGGGGCGCCGCAAACGCAGCGCGCGGCAATGCCGACGACGTCCCGGGCCGGGCGGCCCAGCTGCGCGGAGACGGTGGCAATGTCCTCCGCCGTCACGGGCCCGAAGGGGGGTCTGGTCATGGGGATGCCTCCTCCGGCGCCAGGCCTGCGGTCATGACCGAAGCGAAGACGGATGTGAGCCAGTCGACGTCGGTCGATTGGATGTCGGTGCTGACAGGCGTGTCGCCGCCCCGGCCGGTCACCGGGAGCTTCAGGTCATTGATCACGAGGAAGCTGATGTCGCCGGGCAGTACGTAGGAGAGCCGCTCGCGGGCCTGGGTCGTGATGAACGTGCGGTCGTTCCAGCGCTCGCGTTCCGACTTCAGGTGGTCGACGGTGTCCTGCTGATCGGTGACGGCCGCCTTCAGCCGGTCGATCTCCTGGCGCTGTTCCCCGTAGGTGCGCAGGCTCGGGGCGAGCACGACGACGGCGAGCACGAGGATCCCCATCATCACCAAGGAGAACCCCGAGTTGCGGATGCCGCGGATCCAGCCGCCCACGGGCGTGTCCGCCCGGCCGGCGGCGGGCTGCCGCGGGGTACGGGTCCTCTCCACGGGCACCTCCTTTCGCTGGGCGTGCAATCAAACCGAAACGGGGCTCGAAGCGGCGGGCTGACCCACGCGCCCCGAGCCCCGGTCGAACTAGGCGCTGAAGCGCGGGAATGCCGAGCGCCCCGCGTACACGGCGGCCTCACCCAGCTCTTCTTCAATCCTCAGCAACTGATTGTACTTAGCCACGCGCTCGCTCCGGGCAGGCGCTCCGGTCTTGATCTGGCCGGCGTCGGTCGCGACGGCGAGGTCGGCGATCGTGGTGTCTTCGGTCTCGCCGGAGCGGTGGGACAGGATCGCGGTGTAGCCGGCGCGCTGGGCCAGGGCCACGGCATCCAGCGTCTCGGTCAGCGTGCCGATCTGGTTCACCTTGACCAGGATCGAGTTCGCGGCCTTCTCCTTGAGGCCGCGCGCCAGACGCACCGGGTTCGTGACGAACAGGTCGTCGCCGACGATCTGCACCTTGTCGCCGAGCTCGGCGGTGAGGTGCACCCAGCCGTCCCAGTCCTCTTCCTCGAGCGGGTCTTCGATCGAGACGAGCGGGTAGGCCTCGACCAGTTCGGCGTAGTAGCCGACGAGCTCCTGGGCCGAGAGCTTCTTGCCCTCGAAGTGGTACGCGCCGTCCCTGAAGAACTCGGTCGCCGCGCAGTCGAGGGCCAGGGCGATGTCGGTGCCGGGCGTGTAGCCGGCGTTGGTGATCGCTTCGACGATGAGGTCGAGGGCCGCGCGGTTGCTCGGCAGGTTCGGGGCGAAGCCGCCCTCGTCGCCGAGGCCGGTAGAGAGCCCCTTCGACTTGAGCAGCGCCTTGAGCGCGTGGTAGGTCTCGACGCCCCAGCGGAGGGCCTCGCTGAACGACTCGGCGCCGATCGGGACGATCATGAATTCCTGGATGTCGACATCGTTGTCGGCGTGCGAGCCGCCGTTGATGATGTTCATCAGGGGAACCGGCAACGTGTGCGCGTTCGGGCCGCCGAGGTAGCGGAAGAGGGGCAGCCCGCTCGAGCTGGCGGCCGCCTTGGCGACGGCCAGGCTCACGCCGAGGATGGCGTTAGCGCCGAGGCGCTCCTTGTTCTCGGTGCCGTCCATCTGGGTGAGCACGGCGTCGATGATGCGCTGGTCGCTGGCGTCGAGGTCTTCGATCGCCGGGCCGAGTTCGTCGATGACGGCGTCGACGGCCTGCAGCACGCCCTTGCCCTGGTAACGCTTCGGGTCTTCGTCGCGCAGCTCGTAGGCCTCGAAGGCGCCGGTGGATGCGCCGGACGGAACGGCGGCGCGGCTGATCGTGCCGTCCTCCAGGTACACCTCGACCTCGATGGTCGGGTTGCCTCGGGAATCGAGGATCTCGCGTGCGTCTACTGCCTCAATGAGTGCCACAACTGTCTCCTGTGCTTGGGGTGTGGGGGCGTGAGGAAAACCTCGGGGGAATCCCTGAACAGTCTAGTGAATGCGCCCTAAGCGAGGGATTTGAAGTCGAGCGATGAGGCGTCGACGGTCTCGGCTGTGACGAACGCGAACCGGCTGTAGCCGGCCTCGCCCGCCCGGTCGAGCAGCGCCTTGAGGTTCTTCGTGCGCCGCTCGAGGCGAACGCGCAGCCCGCCCTCGACGAGGGCGGACTTCAGAGCGACCAGCCGCGCCGGGTCGGCGTCCTTCTCGTGCACGAGCACGACGGCGTTCGCGGCGGATGCCTCGTCGGCGCCGAGCAGGTCGACGATGCGTTCGAAGCCGATCGAGAAACCGCAGGCGGGGACATCCGTGCCGAGGAAGCGGCCGATCATGCCGTCGTAGCGGCCGCCGCCGCCGAGCGAATAGCCCAGGTCGGGGTGGGCGATCTCGAAGATGGTGCCGGTGTAGTAGCCCATCCCGCGCACGAGGGTCGGGTCGAAGACGATTTCGACTCCCGGGAGGGCGGCCCGGAGCGCACGCAGGTCGGCGTAGGCTGCGGCGTCGAGCCAGGCGGGCGCTGGGGCGCCATCGGCTTCGGTGAGGTCCCAGCCGGCCGAGCCGATGGCGCGCAGGGTGTCGGCGATGCCCTCGGTTGCGAGGCCCAGGCCGGCGAGTTCGGCCACGACGCCGTCGACGCCGATCTTGTCGAGCTTGTCGATGGTGATCAGGGCGCGCTCGTTCCGCTCGGGCGGCACGCCCCAGTGCCCGAGCAGCGTGGTGAGGATGCGGCGGTCGTTGATGCGCACCGAGCAGCCGGCCAGGCCGAGGGCGTCGAGGGCCGCTGCCGTGGCCGTGATCAACTCGATCTCGGCCAGCGGGCCGGCCTCGCCGATGATGTCGATGTCGCACTGCACGAACTGGCGGTAGCGGCCCTTCTGCGGGCGTTCGGCGCGCCAGACCGGGGCGATCTGGATCGCCCGGAACACGGCGGGCAGTTCGGCGCGGTGGGTCGCGTAGAACCGGGCCAGCGGCACGGTGAGGTCGAAGCGGAGGCCGAGGTCGGCCAGGGCGAGCAGGTCGCCCGAGGCGGCGGCGGCCGCGGCATCCGCCGGCCCGAGGCCCCGCTTCAGCACGGCGAAGGCGAGCTTCTCGTTGTCGCCGCCCAGCCCCGAGTGCAGCAGGGCGGAGTCCTCCATCACCGGGGTTTCGATCTCGTCGAACCCGTGGGCGGCGAAGCTCTGCCGGATCACGCCCAGCGCGTGCTCGCGGGCGGCCTTCTCCCGAGGGAGGAAATCGCGCATGCCGCGCGGAGGATTAACGGAGGAAGCCATACCCCCGATTCTGTCAGGTCGCCCTCCCCCTCCCCGCGAAAACGCACTCGTGCGCGTTATGAACGCGTTTTAGCGCGCACAACTGCAGTTTCGCGGGGGTGCGGAGGGGTTAGAGGGCGCCGCCGGCGGATCCGGGGGCGTCCGCTTCGACGGCGGCCGAGCCGACTGTCTCGCGGGCGATGTAGTTCTCGATGTCGAAGAGGTTGTCGCCGGCGCGCTGCGCGATCGTCAACAGGGTCGACATCGAGGCGATCTCCTCGACCTGCTCCTTGAGGAACCACAGCATCGCCTGCTCGCCGAGGGCGTCACCGTCGGCCCGGGCCGCCCGGAACAGTGCCTCGATCTGGCTCGTCACCTGCCTCTCCTGGGCCAGGGCCAGCGCGATCGGCTCGACCGCGTTGGCGAAGGAATTGCGCACGGCCGGGATGCCGGGGATCTCGACGCCGAGGTCGCGGTCCAGGCGGTACTGCACGAGCATCATGGCGTGGTTGCGCTCTTCGATCGACTGGCGGTAGAAGTGCGCGGCCAGCTGAGGCAGGTCCTCGTTGTCGAACCACACCGCGATCGCGATGTACTGCTGCGACGCGGCAAACTCGTTGCCGATCTGGGTGGACAGAAGTTCGTTGAAGGAAGTCTCGCTCATGGTTCGACGGTACCGGCCCCCGGCATCCCCCGCTACCGCGCGACATCCCCCTAGACTTCGGGCACAGCCGGAGGGGGCAACGATGGAGCAGGCACACATGGGGCACGCACACATGGGGCACGCACACCTGGAGCACAGTGCACCGCAGGGAATATCGGTCACGGGGGTGAGCCGCTCGTTCGGCAGCGTGCACGCGGTGCGGGACGCCACTCTCACCGTGCCACCGGGCTCGGTGACCGCCCTGATCGGGCCCAACGGCGCCGGCAAGACGACGCTGCTGCTCATGCTCGCCAGCCTGCTCGCCCCCGACACCGGAACCATCACGATCGCCGGCCACGACCCGGTGACCGACCCGCAGGCCGTGCGCGCCGCGATGGGCTGGATGCCCGACGTGCTCGGCTCCTGGCCCAGCCTGAGCGTGCGCGCCTCCCTCGAGGTGACCGGGCGGATGTACCGGATGACGCGGCCCGCCGCTGCCGCGCGCGCGACCGAGCTGATCGGCCTGACCGGTTTGGAGGCCCTCGCCGACCGGCCGTCCCGCGTGCTCAGCCGTGGGCAGAAGCAGCGGCTGAGCCTGGCCCGCGCCCTCGTGCACTCCCCCTCCGTGCTGCTGCTCGACGAACCGGCATCCGGCCTCGACCCGGCCGCCCGGGTGGCGCTCCGCGAACTCGTGCGGCGTCTCGCCGGCGAGGGAACGGCCATCCTCGTCTCCAGCCACGTGCTCGCCGAACTCGACGAAATGGCGGATGCCGCGGTGTACCTCGCCGACGGCGTCACGGCCAGCGCCGAGCGCATCGCCCAAGCCGGCGCCGGCGCCCGGTCCTGGCGGATCCGTTCGCTCGACCCGAACGCGCTGGGCGGCGCCCTCCGAGCCGCCGGAGCCGCCGCCGACACGGACCACCTCGGCACGCTCGTGCAGGTCTCGAGCGAGGCCGCCGCGGCCGAGCTGCTGGCCCGGCTCGTCACCGCGGGAGTGCCGGTGACCGCCTTCGGCCCGGCGGTGGGCGATCTCGAGCACACGTTCGAGGGCCTCAATCGACCGGCGCTCCAGGACGGGGCATCCGCATGAGCCGCACACTCACCGACGCACCCCGCCCGACACCGGGCCCCGCTGCCGGTGGCGCTTCCGGCCGCGGACGAGTGCGCGACGTCGTCGCCGGAATCTGGCTCATCGTCACGCTCGAGCTGCGCCAGCGCGTGCGCGGAGTCGCCTGGTACGTGCTGCTCGGCATCTTCATGCTCCTCGTCGCGGCGGTCACGATCCTGCTCTGGCTCTCGACGACCGCCTGGGAGACCGGCGGCGGCGGAGTCTTCTCGACCGTCATCCTCTTCGTGCTGCTGCTCGGCACGCTCGTCTCGCCCGCGCTGAGCGGCAACGCCATCAACGGCGACCGCGACATCGGCACGCTCGCCACGACCCAGGTCACCCTGATCAGCACGGGCCAACTCGTGCTCGGCAAGTTCGTCGCGGCCTGGATCACGGCGCTCGCCTTCCTCGCGGCCGCGGTTCCGTTCCTGCTCTTCGCGGTCGCCCTCGGCGAGGTCTCGCTCGGCACGATTGCCGTCTCCGTGCTCGTACTCGCCGTCGAGCTCGGAGTCATCGCCGCAGTCGGCGTCGGGCTCTCCGGCATCGTCACCCGCCCGCTGTTCTCGATCGTCGTCACCTACCTGATCGTCGCCGCGCTGAGCGTCGGCACGCTGATCTCGTTCGCCCTGCTCGGCACGGCCACCCGGTCAGAGGCCACGACGTCCCCGGCGAGCAGCGAGTGCCCCGACCCGACGACCACGAGGGAAGTCCCCCGCTTCGACTACTACTGGTGGGTGCTCGCCGCGAACCCCTACGTCGTCCTGGCGGATGCGTCCCCCGGCGTTTTCGACGCCGCCGGCAACCCCCAGGACCTGTTCGGCTGGATCGCGGTCTCGGTGCGCCAGGCGCAGGCCGCGCCCGACCTGCAGACCGAGTCGCCGTGGTGCGATTCGACGGGCGAATACGACGTCACCGCCGAAGAACAGCCCCCGACGCCGCGCGAGACCTACGACGGCGCGGTGCCGTCCTGGTTCGTCGGGCTGGGCATCCACCTGGCCCTGGCCGTCGGGGCGCTGCTCTGGGCCTGGCGCCGCACGATCACCCCCGCGCGCCGCCTCCCGACGGGCCGCCGGGTCGCCTGACCCCCCGTTCCTCCCCGCGACTCCCCCCGCGAAAACGCACTTGTGCTCGTTATGAGGGCGCTATTTCGCGCACAACTGCGGTTTCGCGGGGAGGAACGGGGCTAGGTCGGGAAGCCGATGATGCCGGCGTCGGCGGAATCGGCGCCGAGCTCGGCTTGCTCGGCCTCGGCGGCGCGGATCTCGTCCTGCAGGTCGCGGAGTGCGCTGCGGAGCGCCCGCTCGGAGTCGAGTCCCTGGGCCTTGGCCGCGGAGACGATGGCGAGCAGGATCGGGCCCAGTTCGTCTTCGCTCGAGATCGCCAGCGGTGAACCGCCATCCGCCTCGAGCAGGCCGATCTTCTGCGCGCGGCCGAGCACCTTGTCCGCCAGCGCGAGCGCGGGCATGCCCTGCGGTATCCCGTCGAGCACGCTCGTGCGGTGCGGTTTCTCCGCGGCCTTGAAGTCGTCCCAGGCCGCCACGACGTCGTCGGCCGTGTCGAGCACCAGGTCGCCGAAGACGTGCGGATGCCGCCCGACCATTTTGGCGTTCATGTGCGCGGCGACGTCCTGGATATCGAAGTCCTCACCGCGGGTCTGCGCCGCGATGTCGGCGTGGAAGATCACCTGGTAGAGCACGTCGCCGAGCTCTTCGATCATCTCCTCGCGGCCGCCGGCCTCGATCGCGTCGATGAGTTCGTGGCTCTCCTCGACGAGGTACTGCACCAGGGATTCGTGGGTCTGGTCGGCGTCCCACGGGCAGCCGCCCGGCGCGCGGAGCCGCGCGACCGTCTCGATCAGGAGGTCGAGTTGGCTCGGCTGGTCCGCGTCCGGCTGGACGTCTGGGTTGGTCATGAAGGCCTCCGGGGGTTGGTCTTGAGCGTCGGGTTGGCGGCCGCCTTGTCCGCTGCAGCCTTGTCGGCGGCCTTGTCGGCACCCTTGTCGGCGGCCTTGTCGGCACCCTTCGCGGATGCCTCGGCGGCCTGAACGGGGAAGATCGTGGCCAGCAGGCTGCCGGCCCACTCGATCAGCGCCGAGTCCTCGAGCGGCTCCTCCGCTCCCATTCCGACGCTGACGCGGGGCATCGGCACCGTGAGCGAACCGTTCTGGGTGAAGTAACGCGAGCCGGGGTACATCCGTTGCAGGCGCACCTGGATCGAATCGGGCAGCTCGGCCGGGGCGACGCGCAGGTTCGAGCCCATCGCCACGACCTCGCTGAGCCCGATCTGCTGGGCCAGCCAGCGCAGTCGCGACACCGCGATGAGGTTCTGCACGGGCAGCGGCGGTTCGCCGTAGCGGTCGGTGAGCTCCTCCAGCACGAGGTCGATCTGTTCCTTCGCCGCCGTCGGCGAACTGGCGGTCGAGAGCTTCTGGTAGGCCTCGAGGCGCAGCCGCTCGCTGTCCACGTAGTCCTCGGGGATGTGCGCGTCGACGGGCAGCTCCAGTCGCAATTCGGTCTGCCCCTCGGCGACGTCGCCGCGGAACGTGCTCACGGCCTCACCGATCATCCGCAGGTACAGGTCGAAGCCGACCCCGGCGATGTGGCCGGCCTGCTCGCCGCCGAGCAGGTTGCCCGCGCCGCGGATCTCGAGGTCCTTGAGCGCCACCTGCATGCCGGCGCCGAGCTCGTTGTTCGCCGCGATCGTGGACAGCCGGTCGTGGGCGATCTCGGTGAGCGGCTTGTTCTCGTCGTAGAGGAAGTAGGCGTAGGCCCGCTCGCGCCCACGGCCGACCCGTCCGCGCAGCTGGTGCAGCTGGCTCAGGCCGAACTTGTCGGCGCGGTCGATGATGATCGTGTTGGCGTTGGCGATGTCGAGGCCGGTTTCGATGATCGTGGTCGAGACGAGCACGTCGAACTTGCGCTCCCAGAAGTCCACGACGACCTGCTCGAGCTGGGCCTCCGGCAGCTGGCCGTGGGCGACGGCGATCCGCGCCTCCGGCACGAGTTCGGACAGGTGGGCGGCGACCCGGTTGATGCTCGACACCCGGTTGTGCACGACGAAGATCTGGCCCTCGCGCAGCAGCTCCCGGCGGATGGCCGCGGCGACCTGGCGGTCCGAGTGCGGCCCGACGAAGGTGAGGATGGGGTGCCGGTCCTCGGGCGGGGTGGCCAGGGTCGACATCTCCCGGATGCCGGTGACCGCCATCTCGAGCGTGCGCGGGATCGGCGTGGCGCTCATCGCAAGGATGTCCACGTTCGTCTTGAGTTTTTTCAGGGCGTCCTTGTGCTCCACCCCGAAGCGCTGCTCCTCGTCGATGATCACGAGACCGAGGTCCTTGAAGACGATCGACTCGGACAGCAGCCGGTGCGTGCCGATCACGAGGTCGACGGTGCCGTCCAGCATCCCGGCAATCGTCTCCTTCGATTCCTTCTCGGTCTGGAACCTCGAGAGGGCGCGCAGGTGGATCGGGAAACCAGCGAATCGTTCCTGGAAGGTCTCCATGTGCTGGCGCACAAGCAACGTCGTCGGCACGAGCATCGCGACCTGTTTGCCGTCCTGGATCGCCTTGAACGCGGCCCGCACGGCCACCTCGGTCTTGCCGAAGCCGACGTCGCCGGAGAGCAGCCGGTCCATCGGGATCGGCCGCTCCATGTCGGCCTTGACCTCGTCGATCGTGGTGAGCTGGTCGGGCGTCTCCGCGAACGGGAACGACTCCTCGAGTTCGCGCTGCCAGGGCGTGTCCGGCCCGAAGGCGTGGCCCTTGCTGGCCATCCGTGCCGAATAGAGCTTGACGAGTTCGACGGCGATGTCGCGCACGGCCCGGCGCGCCTTGGTCTTGGCCGCCGACCAGTCGCTGCCGCCCATCTTGCTCAGCGCCGGGGCCTCTCCGCCGACGTAGCGGGTGACCAGGTCGAGCTGGTCGGTGGGCACGAACAGCTTGTCTCCGGGGTGCCCGCGCTTGGACGGGGCGTATTCGAGCACGAGGTACTCGCGCTTGGTTTTCACCGGGTTGCGGCCGCCGCTGGACACCTCGCGCTGGGTGAGCTCGAGGAACCGGCCGATGCCGTGCGTCTGGTGCACGACGTGGTCGCCGGTCTTCAGCTGCAGCGGATCGACGACGTTCTTCCGGCGGCTGGCGAGCTTCTTGACCTGTCGGGCGTCGTAGCCGACCGTGCGGCCGTAGAACTCCGACTCGCTGACCAGGGTGAGCTTCGTTTCGGGGAGCTCGAAACCGTGGTCGACGGATGCCTTGAGCAGGTAGGCGATGCCGGGCTCGGGGTTCGCCGGGAACTCGGTGACGATCCGGGCGGGGAGCTCGTGTTCGGCCAGCACGTCGGCGGCGCGTTCGACCAGCCCGGCGCCCTGGGCGACGACGGCCACGGTCCAGCCGTCCTTCAGCCGCTCGGCGAGGTGGCCCACGGCGCCATCGACGTTGCCCTGGAAGCTCGGCACGGCCTGGGCATCGAGGCGCACCGTGAGCAGGTCATCCAGCTCCCGGTGCTCCGGGAGCACGACCTCATCGGTGGGGGCGGCCTGGAACGAACTCAACGTCCACCACGCGTGGCGGGATGCCGGGGCGCCGGGCGCGCTGAATTTGACGGAGTCGCGGAGGGCGCCGAGGGTGAGGAACTCGCCCGACTCGAGGTCGATCGGCGCCTCGGCGCCGGCGGTGGCGGCGCTCCAGGCCGCGGAGAGGAACTCGCGGTTCGTTTCGCCCAGGCTGATGGCGCGCGACGCGACCCGCTCCGGCGAGATGACGGCGATCGCGGTGGCGCCGGGCAGGTAGTGCGTCATCGGCACGAGCCGGTCGACGAGGGCCGGGGCGAGGCTTTCCATCCCGTCGACCGGGATGCCCTCGGCGATCTTCGCCAGCATGCCGGCCAGGCTCGGGAACTCGTGCTGCATTTCGCGGGCACGCTGGCGCACGGCGGGGCTGAGCAGCATTTCGCGGCTCGGCGGAAGGCTGACCGAGGCGACCGGTTCGGGCAGGGAACGCTGGTCGGCAACCGAGAACGCCCGGATCTGCTCGACCTCGTCGCCAAAGAACTCGATCCGGTACGGGTGCGGCGCGATCGGCGGGAAGACGTCGAGGATGCCGCCGCGCACGGCGAACTCGCCGCGCCGGGTGACCATGTCCACCCGGGAGTAGGCGACGTCGACGAGACCGAGGGCGATCGCCGCCAGGTCGTGGCCGCGCGCACCCACGGTGAGCTCGATCGGGTCGTAGTCGGTGAGGTTGTCGGAGACGGGCTGCAGGGCCGCGCGCACCGAGGCGACGACGATGAGCGGGCGGCGTGTGGACGGGTCGGCCTCTTCCCAGTCGCGCATCCGGCGGAGGGCATAGAGGCGCCTGCCGACGATTTCGGCGCTCGGGCTGAGCCGCTCGTGCGGGAGCGTTTCCCAGGCCGGGAAGTCGATGATCTCGGCCTCGGAATCGAAGCAGGCGAGGTTCTCGCGGAGCGCCTCCGATTCGCGGCCGGTCGCCGTGATCACGAGCAGGGCACGGTCCTCGGCCGGGCGGCGGTCCATCAGGCCGGCCAGCAGGGGCGCCCGGAGGCCCTCGGCGAGCGAGAAATCGGCGTCCCGGTTCGCGTAAACGAGGGCGTTATCGAAGGTGGAGGCGCGCGAAAGCGCTGCGATTAAGCCCGAAAGGATCACGAGGCAAGTCTATCTGAGCCACGTGGGAGCCCGCCGAACGCCGACGCAGCCCGCCGAACTGTGAGTTTGGCACCTTCCCGCGCCCGGCGAAGGTGCCAAACTCACAGTTCGGCGGAGGGGGTGGCGCCTTTAGGCGGTGTGGAACTTGAGCTGTGCGGCGACGAGGCCGTCGGAGGCGATGAGTTCGACCGCGTCGGCGGCATCCGACAACAGGTTGGGCAGCGCGGCCCGCTCGGTGGACGAGAAGTCCTTGAGCACGAAGTCGGCCGAGGGCTGCCGGCCGGGGGGACGCCCGATGCCGACCCGCACCCGGATGAAGTCGTTGGTGCCGGTGGCGGCGATGATGTCGCGCAGGCCATTGTGGCCGCCGTGGCCGCCGCCGAGCTTGAGCTTGACGGTGTCGTACGGGATGTCGAGGTCGTCGTGCACGACGATCAGCCGCGACGGCTCGAGCGAGTAGAAGCGCAGCAGCGCCGCGACCGGCCCGCCGGACACGTTCATGAACGTGTTCGGCTTGGCCAGGACGAGCCCCGGCCCGCCCGGGAAGCTGCGACCTTCGGCGACGGCCGAATTCGTGCGGTGGGTCTTGAAGTTCGCCGCCATGCGGTTGGCGAGCTCGGCCAAAACCATCTGGCCGACGTTGTGCCTGTTGCCGGCGTAGCCGGGCCCGGGGTTACCGAGCCCGACTACGAGCCAGAGATTCGCGTCCAGGGAAGTCCTCCGCCTTCGGCGAATCCAGTCGAGAATTATTCGGCGGACTCGGTGGACTCGCCGGCCTCGGACTCGGCGGCCGCGGCTTCGTGCTCTTCCTCGGCGATTTCGGCGGCTGCGGCATCCGCTGCCTCGATGCCCTCGTCGGTGCCACGCGGGGTGTGCACGTACACGACGAGCATGTCGGGGTCGGAGATGAGCGTCGCGCCCTTGGGCAGTGCAACGTCCTTGGCGTGGATCTGCGCGCCCTCTTCGAGGCCCTCGATCGAGACGACGACGTTCTGCGGGATGTGCGTGGCTTCGACCTCGAGCAGCAGGGAGTGGGTGTCGAAGTCGGCGATGGTGCCGGGGAACGACTCACCGTCGAGGTGCACGGGCACGTCAACCTGGACCTTCTCGCCCTTGCGGACGACGATCAGGTCGAGGTGCTCGATGATCTGGCGTACCGGGTCCTTCTGCACGTCCTTGACCAGGGTCAGCTGGCTCTTGCCGTTGATGTCCAGCTCGAGGATGGCGTTGGCGCGGCGCAGGATCAGCGCGATGTGGTGCGCGGGAAGGGAAACGTGCACCGGGGTGGTGCCGTGGCCGTAGATGACGGCGGGGATCTTGCCGAGAACCCGCAGCTTGCGGGCAGCGCCCTTGCCGAAGCTTTCGCGCAGCTCGGCTACGACCTTGTTGTCGGTGGTGGATTCTTTCGCCATGGTGTTACTCCTTGCGGACCTCTACAGCCCAGATTGTGTGTGTACTGGTTCAACTCGAACGCATAGCGCGTGAGGAAAGGCCGTAGGTCTCGTCCGCCGCGTCGATTACGGATGCCGCCCGCCCGGTTGCCCGGACATGCGAAATCCCTCGCCGAAGTTCAGCTGCCCAGTCTAGCAGGGTGCGGGGGCCGGGCGCCGCCTTGTCATCACGGGTCACGCCGTCGGCGCAGTCAGTAGGCTTGACGGGTCCCCCCACACCAGCCCAGGAGACCTCATGTCTGAAACTTCAACCGCAAACATCGGCGTCGTCGGACTGGCGGTGATGGGCTCGAACCTCGCCCGCAACCTCGCCAGCCGGGAGGGCAACACCGTCGCGGTGTACAACCGCTCCCCCGAACGCACCCGCCTGCTGACCGGGGAGCACCCCGAGGCCGGCTTCGTGGCATCCGAAACGATTGAAGACTTCGTCGCCTCGCTGCAGAAGCCGCGCACGGCGATCATCATGGTCCAGGCCGGCCGGGGCACGGATGCCGTGATCGAAGCGCTGACCGCCCTGTTCGAGCCCGGCGACATCATCGTCGACGGCGGCAACGCCGACTTCCACGACACCATCCGCCGGGAGAAGGCCGTCAGCGCGACCGGCGTGAACTTCGTCGGCGCCGGCATCTCCGGCGGCGAAGAGGGCGCCCTCAAGGGCCCGAGCATCATGCCCGGCGGATCGGTGGAGGCGTACAAGACCCTCGGCCCGATCCTCGAATCGATCGCCGCCGTCGTCGACGGCGTGCCCTGCGTCACCCACGTGGGCACGGATGGCGCCGGCCACTTCGTCAAGATGATCCACAACGGCATCGAATACGCCGACATGCAGCTCATCGCCGAGGCCTACGACCTGCTCCGCAAGGTGGGCGGGCACTCCCCCGCCGCCATCGCCGACGTGTTCACGGAGTGGAACTCGGGCGACCTCGAGAGCTACCTGATCGAGATCACCGCCGAGGTGCTCCGCCAGGTCGATGCTGCGACTGGCAAGCCGTTCGTCGACATCGTGCTCGACGAGGCCGGCTCGAAGGGCACCGGAGTCTGGACCGTGCAGAACGCGCTCGACCTGGGCGTGCCGGTCGGCGGGATCGCCGAGGCGGTCTTCGCCCGCGCCGTGTCGAGCCACCCGGAGCAGCGGGTCCCGTTCCGCGCGATCGTCGACGCCCGTCCGGAGATCGCCGTCGTCGGCCACACCTTCCAGGACGACGTGCGCCAGGCGCTCTACGCCTCCAAGGTCGTCGCCTACGCCCAGGGCTTCGACGCCATCATCGCCGGCGCCGAGAAGTACGGCTGGAACGTCGATAAGGGCGCCATCGCCACGATCTGGCGCGGCGGCTGCATCATTCGGGCCCAGTTCCTCAACCGCATCGTGGATGCCTACGCGAACGACCCGTCGATCCCGACGCTGCTCGTCGACCCGTACTTCGCCAAGGCCGTCGCCGACGGTGAGGCCGCCTGGCGCCGGATCGTCTCGACCGCCGCGCTGTCGGGCATCCCGGTTCCCGGGTTCGCCTCGGCGTTGAGCTACTTCGACTCGCTCGCCAGTGAGCGCCTGCCGGCCGCCCTCGTGCAGGGCCAGCGGGACTTCTTCGGCGCGCACACCTACAAGCGCGTCGACCGGCCGGGCACGTTCCACACCCTGTGGTCGGGCGACCGCTCCGAGGTCGAGTCGGCGGGTTCCTCGCACTAGGCGCCTCCCGCCCTCGCGTTTCCGCCGAGCTTGCCACTTCCGGTCGAGTTTGCCTGGCGCGCCAGGCAAACTCGACCGGAAGTGGCAAGCTCGGCGGACGGAACCGGACGGAACCGGGCGGCGGGGCGGGTCAGCGGGCGCGGGCGAGGCGGACGGCTCGGGCGAACAGGCCGACGGCGAGCCAGGCGGCCGCGGCGAGCACGCCCTGCCACGGGAGCGTGACCGCGAGCAGCAGGCATCCGGCCACCCCCGCGTATTGGATCACCCGGGGCAGCCAGCGGTCCGCGGGGCGCTGCCGGAGCGCGCTCAGGTGCGCGATCGCGTAGTAGACGAGCACGGCGCAGGCCGAGAAGCCGACCAGTCGCGCCGGGTCCAGCAGCAGGATGCCGGCGATCGCGGCCAGCCCGAAGGTTGCCTCGGCCAGAATGGGCGCGTGCGTGCGCTCGGAGATCCGGCTGAGCGGGCCGGGCAGGTCGCGCTCCCTGGCCATCGCCAGCCCGGTTCGGCTGAGACCGGCGAGGATCCCGACCAGAGAGCCGAGGCAGGCGATCGCGGCCACCACGCGGGCGAGGCCGGTCCAGGGCTCGTCGCCGCCGAGCACGTCCGCCAGCGGCGAGGCGGACGTCGCGAGGACGGCCGGGCCGAGGATGGTCACGCAGAGCACCCCGATGACTGCGTAGATCACCAGCGTGATGCCCAGCGCGGTGATGATCGCCCGCGGCAGGGTGTGCCGGGGGGCCCGCACCTCTTCGCCGAGCGTCGCCATCCGGGCGTACCCGGCGAAGCAGAAGAAGAGCAGGCCGGCCGATTGCAGGATGCCGTACCAGCCGGCATCCGTCATCGTCGACAGGTCCAGGCTCGCCCCGGACAGGCTGCCGCCGAAGCCGATCGCCGCGAAGACGACGAGCAGGCCGCCGAGCACGGTGAACACGATCGCGGCGCTCACTCCGGCCGTGGTCCGGATGCCCGCCATGTTCACGGCGCAGAGCACGACCACCGCTGCCACCGCGACGGTGCGGGACTGTTCGGGCCAGAGGTAGCTGCCGGCGATGAGGGCGATCGCTCCGGCCGAGGCGGTCTTGCCGGCGAGGAAAAGCCAGCCGGCCGCGAACCCCCACCAGGGGCCGAGGGTGGCGCGGCCGAAGGCGTACGCGCCGCCCGACACCGGGTAGGCCATCGCGAGCTGCGCGGAGCTGAGGGCGTTGAGCGAGGCGATGACCCCGGCGATGACAAGCCCGATCAGGAGGCCCGTTCCGGCGGCCGCCGCGGCCGGCGCCCAGACGTAGAAGACGCCGGCGCCGATCATCGCGGCCAGGCCGACGATGATCGCGCGCCCGAGCCCGAGGTGGCGCTCCAGCGTGGTCATGACACCACCCTAACCAGCACGGGTGAGCTGCCGGCGACGCACACAGCAAGGCGGCATCCGGCATCTGGGATACTGGGACCGGAGCCTATGACCATGAGCAATGAGATCCCCGAACTCGCCGGCTACGAGCCGCACGACGCCTCGCGCCCGCTGCGCAGCCGCCGTACCCTGACGATGATGCGGATCGTGGTGGTGCTGGGCCTCGTGTCTCTCGTCGTGCCCGGCATCCTCACCACGCTGCAGGTCGCCGGCTCGACGGCCACCAACGCCTGCCTGGCGTCGGTCGACCGGTACCACCCGTTCGCCGAATCATCCGTGGCCCGCTTCGAGTTCGCCGGCGCCGGCGGTTTCGGCTGGCAGTGCTACGCCGTCGACGCGAACGAACGCGAGACCTTCGTGGAGCCGCTCGGCCTCATCCCGGCAGCCCCCTAGGCCCGCCCCGGCACGCGCCGAGCCCGCCCCGAATCTTCGCCGAACTGTGAGTTTGGCACCTTGGTCGGGCTCGGGAAGGTGCCGAACTCACAGTTCGGCGGGAGGACGGGGAGCGTTTAGGCCGCGCCCTCGAAGAGCGAGGTGACGGAGCCTTCGTCGAAGACCTCGTGGATGGCGCGCGCCAGCAGCGGTGCGATCGGCAGCACCGTCAGCGTCGGGAAGCGCTTGTCTTCCGGAACCGGCAGGGTGTCGGTGACGACGACCGCGGAGATCGCCGAGTTCTGCAGCATCTCGATGGCCGGGTGGCTGAACACCGCGTGCGTGGCGGCGACGACAACGCCGATCGCTCCGGCTTCCCGCAGCGCCTCGGCGGCCTGCGCGATGGTGCGTCCGGTGTCGATCATGTCGTCGACGATCAGGCAGACGCGCCCCTCGACCTGGCCGACGATTTCGTGCACGGACACGCGGTTGGGCACCAGCGGGTCGCGGCGCTTGTGAATGATGGCCAGCGGCGCACCGAGCTTGTCGCTCCAGATGTCGGCCACGCGCACGCGGCCCATGTCGGGCGAGACGACGGTGAGCGTGGACGGGTCGAGCTTCTCACGGAAGTGTTCGAGCAGCACCGGCATGGCGAACAGGTGGTCGACCGGGCCGTCGAAGAAGCCCTGGATCTGCGCGGCGTGCAGGTCGACCGACATGATCCGGTCGGCGCCGGCGACCTTGAACAGGTCGGCGACGAGGCGGGCCGAGATCGGCTCGCGGCCGCGACCCTTCTTGTCCTGGCGCGAGTAAGGGTAGAACGGCGCGACCACGGTGATCCGCTTGGCCGAGGCCCGCTTGAGCGCGTCGACCATGATCAGCTGTTCCATCAGCCATTCGTTGATCGGCGCGGTGTGCGACTGGATGACGAACGCGTCGCTTCCGCGAACGCTCTCGTCGAACCGCGCGTAGATCTCACCGTTGGCGAAGGTGCGCGCATCCGTGTGCACGAGCTCCGAACCCAGCTCTTTGGCGATGTCAAGCGCGAGTTGAGGGTGCGCGCGCCCCGAAACCAGGACCAGTTTCTTCTCGCCTTTGGCTGTGATTCCGGGCACTTAGTCTCCGCTCGTTTCCGCGGCCTGCGCCGCGTCGGTTCCCGGACGGTTGGCCTGAACCCAGCCGTCCATGTTGCGCTGCGGAGCCACGCTGATGGCCAGGGACCCGGCCGCAACGTCCTTGCGGACGACAGTTCCGGCCCCCGTGTACGCTCCGTCACCAATCCTAATCGGCGCGACGAACACGTTGTGCGACCCGGTCCGCACGTGCGACCCGATTTCGGAGCGGTGCTTGTTCACGCCGTCGTAGTTGGCGAAGATCGTGCCGGCTCCGATGTTCGAGCCGACGCCGACCGTGGCGTCGCCGACGTAGCTGAGGTGGGGCACCTTGCTGCCCGCGCCGATGGTCGCGTTCTTCGTCTCGACGTACGCGCCGATCTTGCCGTCCGCGCCGAGCACGGTTCCCGGTCGCAGGTAGGAGAAGGGGCCGACGGATGCCCCGGCGCCGATGACCGCCTGGGTCGCGTCGGTGCGCTTCACCACCGCGTTCTCGCCCACTTCGCAGTCGCGGAGGGTGGTGTCCGGCCCGACCACGGCGCCGGTCGCGACGGAGGTCTCGCCCTCGATCTGCGTGCCGGGCAGGATCGTGACATCCGGTGCCAGCGTGGCCTTCATGTCGATCCAGGTGGTGGCGGGGTCCTGCACGGTCACGCCGGCGAGCTGCCAGCCCCGCACGATCAGCGCGTTGAGCTTCAGCGCGGCCTCGCTCAGCTGTGCGCGGTCGTTGATGCCGGCGACGAGCCAGGCCTCGGCGACGGCGACGGCGCTCACGTCGGAGCCGGCGCCCCGGAGCAGGCCGATCACGTCGGTGAGGTACTTCTCGCCCTGCACATTCTCGGTGGTGAGCAGCGCGAGCTGCTCGCGGAGAGCGGCCAGGCCGAACAGGTAGACGCCCGCGTTGATCTCGTCGACGGCGAGTTCCTCGGCGCTGGCGTCCTTCTGCTCGACGATGCGGTCGAAGTCGCCACGTTCGGAGCGGATGATCCGGCCGTAGCCGGTGGCGTCATCCGGGACCGCCGAAAGCACGGTGGCGGCGGCGGCGCTCGCGCGGTGCGCGCCGATGAAGGCGGCCAGCGTGTCGGCGTCGAGCAGCGGCACGTCGCCGTTGATGACGAGCACGTCACCCTCGAAATCGGCGGGGAGAACCTCGACGGCCTGTTCGACCGCTCGGCCGGTGCCGGGGATGTCGTCCTGGTCGACGACGAGGCTCTCGGGCAGCTCTTCGGTGATGACCTGGACGAGGCGGTCGCGTTCGTGGCGCACGACGGTGACGAGGTGCGCGGCGCCCAGGGCCTTCGCCGTGGCCAGCACGTGGCTGATCACGGGCATCCCGGCAAGCGGGTGCAGGAGTTTCGGCAGGCTGGATTTCATTCGCGCGCCCTGGCCCGCGGCCAGGACGATTACGGCGAGTCGATTATCGGTCATGTGTTGCCCCTTGGTCGTCTCGAGAACGGTCTTCGATCAGTGGATCGAACCGCTCCGCCGCCAGGACTCGAACCTGGACCTAACAGCTCCAAAGGCTGTCGTGCTGCCATTACACCACGGCGGAATGCACCGACCGGCGCCGGGCATCGCAGTCAAGTCTGCCAGATGTGCGCGTCGCCCGGCGCCGCGGCCGGATAATGGAGGGATGCCTGCGAATGACGAAGTCGACCGGATCGTGGACGCCTGGCTGCGCGAACGGCCCGACCTCGATTTCGCGCCCCTCCAGGTGCTCTCCCGGGTCGCCCGGCTCTCCAAGCACCTGGACCGCGCCCGCCGCACGGCGTTCTCCCGCTCCGAGCTCGAGTCGTGGGAATTCGACGTGCTCTCGGCCCTCCGCCGTGCCGGGGAGCCCTACGTGCTCAGCCCGAAGTCGCTGTTGCAGCAGACGCTCGTCTCCAGCGGAACGATGACGAACCGGATCGACCGGCTCGTCGACCGCGGCCTGGTCACCCGGCGCACCGACCCGAACGACGGCCGCGGCGTGCTCGTCGGGATGACGCCGGCCGGGCTCATCCGGGTGGATGCCGCGATCACCCGCCTCGTCGACGCCGAGGCGGAACTGCTCGACACGCTCTCCCCCGGCGACCAGGAACGCCTCGCCGGGCTGCTGCGCAAACTCAGCCTCGACTTCGACTGAGGCGCCCTCCCGGCGGCCGACCCCGTCGAGACCCTCGCCGAACCGTGAGTTTGGCACCTTCGTGGGGCCCGGGAAGGTGCCAAACTCACAGTTCGGCGGAGGGGGGCGGCGGGATTAGCGGCGGAGAGCCTTGCGGGCCAGGGAGTTGCCGAGAAACTGCACGAGCTGCACGAGCACGATGATCAGCAGCACGGCCGCCCAGGTGACGACCGGGTTGAACTGCCGGTAGCCGTAGAGCAGCGCGAAGTTTCCGAGGCCGCCGCCGCCGACGTAGCCGGCGACCGCGGACATGTCGACGAGGGCCACGAAGATGAACGTGAAGCCGAGGATCAGCGGGCCGAGCGCCTCGGGCAGCAGCACGGTGAAGATGATCCGGATCGGCCCGGCCCCCACCGAGCGCGCCGCGTCGATCACGCCGGGCGAGACCGTGAGCAGGTTCTGCTCGACGATGCGTCCCATGGCGAAGGATGCCGCGAGCGAGATCGTGAAGATGATCGCGGGGTTGCCGATGCCGGTTCCGACCACCATTCGGGCCAGCGGCTGGGCCGCGGCCAGGAAGATGATGAACGGGATCGGGCGGATGAAGTTCACCAGCAGGTTCAGCACCGTGAACACCGCGCGGTTCTCGAGGATGTTGCCGGCGCGGCTCAGGTAGAGCCCGAGCCCGACCAGGAGTCCGCCGAGTCCGCCGAAAAAGAGGGTGAGACCGACGATGTAGAGGGTCTCGCCGGCCGCCGTCCACAGCTCGGGCGTCAGGTCGATCAGCGAATCCATCAGCGCACCTCCGTGACGGTCGTCAGTTGCCGCACCCGGTCGAGCACGTCGTCGATCACCGCGTCGGCCTCCGTCAGGTGATCCGCGGCCAGGCTCAGCGTCAGGTGCCCGAACGAACGGCCCTGGATCTCATTGATGCCGCCGTAGATGACCTCGAAGGCCACCCCGGCGCGGGCGAACTCGCCGAACACCGCCTGCTGGTCGACGCCCGCGTCGCGGAACGACAGCGTGACGATCCGGCCCACGTGCCGCTCGCGCAGCACGGCCAGTTCACCGGGCGACGGCACGCCCTTGACGACGGTGCCGACGAAACGGGCGGATGCCGCGTGCTGCGGGTTCGAGAAGACGTCGAACACGTCACCGCGCTCGATGACGCGTCCCTGGTCCATCACGGCGACCTTGGTGGCGATGGTCTGGATGACGTCCATCTCGTGGGTGATCACGATGATGGTGACGCCGAACTCCCGGTTGACCCGCTTGAGGAGCGTGAGCACCTCGTGGGTGGTCTCCGGGTCGAGGGCGCTGGTGGCCTCGTCCGCGAGCAGGATGCTCGGCTGGGTGGCGAGCGCCCGGGCGATCCCGACCCGCTGCTTCTGGCCGCCGGAGAGCTGGTCGGGGTAGGCACGGGCCTTGTCGGCCAGGCCGACGAAGTCGAGCAGTTCCGCGACCCGCGCCGCACGTTCCGCGCGGGGCCGGCCGGCAACCTCGAGCGGGTAGGCGATGTTGCCGGCCACGGTGCGGGAGTTGAACAGGTTGAACTGCTGGAAGATCATCCCGATCCCGAGGCGCACCTCGCGGAGTCTGCGCTCCGGCAGGCCGGCGATGTCCTGTCCGTCGATCAGGATCTCGCCGCCGGTGGAGCGCTCGAGCGCGTTGACCAGGCGCACCAGGGTGCTCTTGCCGGCCCCGGAGTAGCCGATGATGCCGTAGACGTCGCCGGCCTCCACATCGAGGCTGACGCCGTCGATCGCGATCACGGGGTCGCCCGTTTTCGTGGTGGCCGGGTAGACCTTGGACACGTCACGCAAACTGACGACGGGCATAACGGATTCCTTACTCACGACCTCGCGCTGGCGGTGCTATTTCTGGGCGGCGGTGTCGTTCTCGACCGTGCTGAGCGACTTCTCCAGCTCGCTCACCGGGGTCGTCACCATTTCGGCGCTGCCCCCGGAGACCGCCAGGACGCCGGCCTGGACCTTTTTGCTCTCCTGGAAGATCTCGACGAGCTTCTTGTAGGTCTTGTTGTCCTTGTCCTCGGCGCGGGCCGCGAAGACGTTCACGTACGGCAGCGCGTTGGGGTCGGTGGGGTCATCCTTGGCGATGGCGTCCGAGAACTTCAGCCCGGCCTTCTCTACGAAGTCGTTGTTGATGACCGCCGCGGCGACATCCGGCAGCGAGGTCGCGGTGAGGGACGCATCCAGCGCCTTCACGGAGACCTTCGACTTCTTCGTGTCGATGTCATCGAGGGTGGAGAAGATGCTGCCGCCGCCCGTCAGCACGATCAGCTTCGCCGACTGCAGCACGAGCAGGGCGCGGGAGAGATTGCTGGGGTCGTTCGGAACGGCGACGGTGTCGCCCTTCTTGATCCCGTCGACGTTCTTCACCCTGGTCGAGTAGAGGCCGAGCGGGAAGATGGCCGTGGCACCGATCGGCGCGAGGTCCTGCTTGGTCGACACGTTGTAGTCGGCGAGATAGACGATGTGCTGGAACTGGTTGAGGTCGATCTCGCCCTCGGTCAGCGCCGGGTTCGGCTGCGGGTAGTCGGCGAAGTCGACGATGTCGACCTCGATGCCCTCGTCGGCGGCGGCCTGCTTGTAGTCGGCCCAGTACGGGTCGCTCGCCCCGACGACGCCGATGGTGACGACGTCGTCCGCGGAGCCCGCGTTCCCGGCCCCTCCGGCGCAGCCGGCCAGCAGTGCGGTAAGCGGCAGGACCGCCAGGGCGGCCAGCAATGTCTTCTTCACGTTATGTATCCCCTTCGCTGAGTGTGCAGGAGCCCGGCGAATGCGGGCACAGCGAAACCACGAGGCAAAACGGTGGGGGGCTGTGCCGCGACGTCGCTGGGCACTCTTCTACGCTAACGAAGGATCCTGCTTGGCGTGGTCGCCCACGACACACGCCGTCACAGGACGTGCGAAATCAGCTCCCGACGAGCTCCGAAAGTTCGAGCCAGCGCGTTTCCAGGCCGACCACGGTGTCTTCCAGCTGCGACAGCTCGGCCGACAGTGCGCCGAGGCCGGTGTAATCCGACTGGTCGTGTGCGGCCAGCGATTCGTGCAGCGAGACGATCCGGTCCTGGGTCTTGACGACCTTCCGGCCGGTCGAGGCGAGTTCCTTCTGCGCGTTGCGGAGTTCGGCGCCGCCGACGGCGAGCTTGCCCTTCTGCCCGGGGCCGGATGCCTCGGTCGGCGAACCGACGGAACCGCCGGACGCGCCGGAGATCTGCTTCTTGCGCAGCTCCAGGTACTGGTCGACGCCGCCGGGCAGGTGGCGGAAGGCGCCATCCGTCACGGCGTACTGGTTGTCGGTGACGCGCTCGATCAGGTACCGGTCGTGCGAGACGACGAGCAGGGTGCCGGGGAAGGAGTCGAGCAGGTCTTCCATCGCGGCGAGCATGTCGGTGTCGAGGTCGTTTGTGGGCTCGTCGAGGATGAGCACATTCGGTTCGTCGAGCACGATCAGCAGCAGCTGCAGGCGGCGCTTCTGGCCGCCGGAGAGGTCCTTGACCTTCGTGGTCAGCTGGGCGCTCATGAAGCCCATCCGCTCGAGCATCTGCCCGGGGGTGATCTCCTTGCCGCCGGCGATGTACGACGTCTTCTGGCGGCCGATGACCTCGCTCACCCGGTCGTTCTGGATGTCGTCGAGCTCGAACAGCTGCTGGGTGAGCACGGCGACCTTGATGGTCTTGCCGCGCTTGACCGTGCCGCTGGTGGGCAGCAGGGTGCCGGCGACGAGGTTCAGCAGCGTGGACTTGCCGGCGCCGTTGACGCCCATGATGCCGGTGCGCTCGCCCGGAGCGATGCGCCAGGTGATGTCGTTGAGCACGGTCTTGTTCTCGAACTTGACGGTGACGTCGAGCAGGTCGACGACATCCTTGCCGAGGCGCTGCATGGCCATCGACTGCATCGAGACCGTGTCGCGGGGCGGCGGCTCGTTTTCGATCAGCACGTTGGCCGCGTCGATGCGGAACTTGGGCTTGGCGGTGCGGGCCGGGGCTCCGCGGCGCAGCCAGGCGAGTTCCTTCTTCATCAGGTTCTGGCGTTTGGATTCGGACGCGGCGCTCATCCGGTCGCGTTCGACGCGCTGCAGGATGTACGCGGCGTAGCCCCCCTCGAACGGCTCGATGATGCGGTCGTGCACCTCCCAGGTCTGGTTGCAGACCTCGTCGAGGAACCACCGGTCGTGAGTGACGACCACGAGGCCGCCCGAGTTCGTCGCCCAGCGGTTCTTCAGGTGCCCGGCGAGCCAGGAGATGCCCTCCACGTCGAGGTGGTTGGTGGGCTCGTCGAGGAAGATCACGTCGTGGTCGCCGATGAGCACGGCGGCGAGGGCCACCCGGCGGCGCTGGCCACCGGAGAGGTCGTCGACGAGCGCTTCCCAGGGGATGTCCCGCACGAGGCCGCCGATGACGTCGCGCACCTTGGAGTCGCCGGCCCAGACGTGCTCTTCGATGCCGCCGACGATGGTGTGGCCCACGGTCTGGCCGGAGGCCAGCTCGTCGGCCTGGTCGAGGATGCCGATGGTCACCCCGCGCCGACGCGTCACGCGTCCGGAGTCGGGTTCCATCCGTCCGGCGAGCAGGTTGAGCAGCGTTGACTTGCCGTCGCCGTTGCGGCCGACGACGCCGATCCGGTCGCCTTCGTTGAGGCCGGCGGTGACGCTGTCAAAGATGACGCGGGTGGGGAATTCGAGGTGCAGGGCTTCAGCCCCGAGCAAATGTGCCATAAGTGATTCAATCTTACCGGCCCTGCCTGAGAGCTTCTCCCTCCCGCGAAACCGCAGTTGTGCGCGCTAAAACCCGCGAATAACGCGCACAATTGCGGTTTCGCGGGGAGTCAGTCGTGGACGAGGCGGGCGCCGTGCACGGGGCCGGTTGCCCGCACGACGTTCAGGCGGGAGGCGCTCAGCGCCACCTGGAGTTCAAGCGCGCTGTCGGAATCCGCGACGAGGAAGGCGACGGTCGGGCCGGAGCCGGAGATGATCCCGGCGAGGGCGCCGTTCGCCTCGCCGAGCTCGAGGACCTTGCCGAGGCCGGGCGCGAGGTGCAGGGCGGGCGCCTGCAGGTCGCTGTGGAGGGACTCGGCGAGCATCCGCGGGTCGCCGGCCCGCAGCGCCTGAAGCACGTTCGCATCGACGGTGGGCTGGTGTTCGGCGGGAAAGATGTCCTGCGCGTGGCGGTCCCGGTGGCGGTCGAGTTCGCTGTAGACGCCGGGTGTCGACATGCCGAATTCCGCGAGGGCGAGCACCCACTGGAAGTGCCCCTTGGCCAGGGCCGGGCTGAGCTGGTCGCCGCGGCCGGTGCCGATGGCGGTGCCGCCGGTGAACGCGAAGGGAACATCGGCCCCGAGCTTGGCGGCGAGGGCGAGCAGCTCCTCTTTCGTCAGCTCGGTGCCCCAGAGCGCGTCGCAGGCGAGGAGGGTTGCGGCGGCGTCTGCCGATCCGCCGCCCATGCCGCCGGCGATCGGGACGTGCTTCTCGATCTCCAGGCGCACTCCCCCGCGGAAACCCGTCTTGCGAGCGAGCAGGCGGGCCGCCTTGATCGCCAGGTTGGTGCCGTCGGTGGCAAGGCCCGAGGTGTCGATCGGTCCGTTGAATTCGACCGAGAAGTCGTCGGCAGGATAGGCGCGTACGTCTTCATAGAGCGAGACCGACTGGTAGGCGGTGGCGACGTCGTGGTATCCGTCTTCCATGACCTTGCCGACCTTGAGGAAGACATTGATCTTGCCCGGCGCTCTCGCGTGCACGACCTGGGATGCCCCCGCGATGCTCATGCTCCTAACCTAGCCCAGCCCGCGCGCGGCTCCCGACGAGGCGGTGGCCAGCCACTGCTGCATCGTCGCCTTCGCCGGGGCGAGCGCCGCGGCATCCGCGAGTCGCTGGTGAGTCAGGGAAACGGATGTCCGGCCCGCGTTCGTGGGATTGGTCGTGGCCAGCAGGGACACGTTCTGCGGCAGCGCCCACCGGGCGGTCTGGTAGCGCGCGGCGCGGCTCTCGCTCGCCGGCCGGCCGAGGCTCGCGCTCACCGCACCGATGACGGCGTCGAGGGCGGCCTCCTGCTCGAGCGGGAACGTCCTCGACGCGCTCACCTCGAAGGTGCCGTCGGCGCGCTGCCCGGGCGCCCGCCGGCCCCGCGCCTGTTCGAAGCCGACGGTCACCGCCTGGCTCCACCAGCCGGGAACGCCCTGCTCGTCGCGCAGCCAGCGGGCGATCTGCGGATGCGTCCACTCGGCGGCCCCGGCCGCGTCGAGCAGTTCGAACCAGTCGGCCCCGGCCTTGCCGGTGGCGGCCGCCATCGCCTCGTCGCTCATCCCGGAGGCCGCGACGCCGCCGGGGCGGTCGGGGCTGTCAGGGCTGTCGGGGCGGTCGGGGCTGTCGGACATGGCCCCAGACTAGGGCGTCGCGCGGGCGATCGCGAGGAAGTCGTTCACGGTCAGCTGCTCGCCGCGCGCGGTCGGGTCGATGCCGGCCGCGGTGATCCGCTGCGAGGCCGTCGCCGAGTCGCCGAACCGGACGGAGAGGGACTGGCGCAGCATCTTGCGCCGCTGCTGGAACGCGGCGTCGACGAGGGCGAAGGTGGCCAGGCGCAGCTTTTCGGACTCCAGCGGTTCGTCCCGGCGTTCGAACGCGACGAGGATCGAGTCCACGTTCGGGACCGGCCAGAACACCTGGCGGCTCACCTTGCCGGCGGTGCGGAACGCGCCGTACCAGGCGGCCTTGACGCTGGGGCTGCCGTAGACCTTGGACCCGGGCGGGGCGGCGAGGCGTTCGCCGACCTCGGCCTGCACCATGACCAGGCCGGCCCGGATGGACGGGAAGTGCTCGAGCAGGTGCAGCAGCACGGGCACGGAGACGTTGTAGGGCAGGTTCGCGACGAGCCGGGTCGGTTCGCCGGGGATGGCCAGGATGCGCATCGCGTCGTCCCGGATGACCGTGAGCGGCGAGCCCGGCTGCATCAGTTCGACCGTGAGGGGAAGCTGCTCGGCCAGTCGGGCGTCGATCTCGACGGCGACCACGCGGGCGCCGGTTTCGAGCAGCCCGAGGGTGAGCGAGCCCAGCCCCGGGCCGACCTCGACGACGGTGTCGTCGGCTGTGATACCGGCGACCTTGACGATCCGGCGCACGGTGTTGCCGTCGATGACGAAGTTCTGGCCGAGCTTCTTGGTCGGGTTCACGCCGAGCATCTCGGCGAGGTCGCGGATCTCGGACGGGCCGAGCAGCGTCCGGGCCGGCGGACCGGCGGGCGCGGGCTGCGTGGTCTCGGACTCAGCAGACGCGGGCTCAGCGGACGCGGGCTCAGCAGACGCGGGCTCAGCGGACGCGGGCTCAGCAGACGCGGGCTCAGCGGACGCGGGCTCAGCGGACGCGGGCTCCGGCTGGGCGACGTGGCGCCCGTGGCCGCCCTCCCGCCCGGGTTCCGGACGGGTTTCCGGCTCGTCTCCGGCCGGCAAGCCGTGCCGGGGCTCGCTCATGCGAGTCCGCCGACGGGGCCGGCGTCGCCGCGCGGGAGGTCATGCGGCGCGGTCACCGGTTCGGCATCCCAGCGTCCGTAGACCAGTTCGGTGTTGGAGGCGATTTGGGCGGCGAGCAGGGAGACATCGGTTTCGAGGTGGGCGGCCATCGCGCGCAGCGTGTGCGGCAGCAGGTAGGGGGCGTTCGGGCGGCCTCGGAAGGGTTCGGGGGTGAGGAACGGGGCATCCGTCTCGGCGAGCAGGAGCTGGCGGGGCGCGACCGCGAGCGCCTCGCGCAGGTCGCCCGCGCTCTTGAAGGTGACCGTGCCGGCGAAGGACATGTACCAGCCGTTCTCGGTGCAGATGCGTGCCATCTCGGCGTCGCCGGAGAAGCAGTGGAAGACGGTGCGTTCGGGGGCGCCGACCCGCAGCAGGGTCGCGATGACCTCGGCGTGGGCGTCGCGGTCGTGGATCTGCAGCGCCAGGTTGTGCCGCTTCGCGATTTCGATGTGGGCCTCGAACGAGCGGTATTGCGCCGCACGGCCCTCGGGGCCGGTGCGGAAGAAGTCCAGCCCGGTCTCGCCGACCGCCACGACGCGGGGGCGGGATGCCAGTTCGTCGATTTCGGCGATCGCGTCGTCGAGCGTGCCGGCGGCATCGTAGGCGGGGGTCTCGTTCGGGTGGATGGCGACGGCGGCGAGCATCCGCGGTTCGTGCAGCGCCGTCTCGGCCGACCAGCGCGAGGTTTCCAGGTCGCCGCCGACCTGGATGACGCCGCGCACGCCGACGCTGGAAGCCCGGTCGAGGTGTTCCCTGAAGTCGATCGAGTTCTCGCCGTCGGCGATTTCGAGGTGGGTGTGGTTGTCGTAGACGCCCACGACGAGCGGCTCGGGCAGCGGCGGGTAGCTCAGGTCGCGCCCCTTCGTCTGCTCGCGCCGGCGCACATGGGCGGCCGGATCGGCGTTAGCCAACCGTGGCCTCGATGCGCGGGAAGAGTGCCTCGAGCGCAGACACGTGGGTGCCGCCGGTCCACTCCCAGGCCTGGTCGATGCGCTGGTCCGCGACCTCGCCGTCGCCGCCGAGGGCGGTCCAGAGCTTCGCGGTGGCCTGCGGCACGACCGGCGAGAGCAGCACGGCCAGGGTGCCGAGGCCTCGAACGGCGGTGAAGAGCACGGCGTCGAGCCGGTCCCGCTGGGCGGGGTCCTTGGCGAGGGCCCACGGTTCCTGGCTGGTGATGTATCCGTTGAGCTCGTCGACGAGTTCCCAGACCGCGGCGATGGCCTCGTGGATGGCGAGCCGGTCGATGGCCCCCATCGCGGCGGCCGTCGCCCGCCGCTCGGTGCCGCGGATCAGCTCGTCGGCCTGGCTGAACTCGCCGGCCGTGGGGATCTCTCCGTCGCAGTAGCGCACGACCATGGCGATCACCCGGGAGGCGAGGTTGCCGAATCCGTTGGCCAGTTCCGACTGGTACCGGGCGGAGAGGTCCTCCCAGGAGAAGGAGCCGTCCTGTCCGAAGCTGATGGCGCGCATGAAGTAGTAGCGGAACGCGTCCGAGCCGAAGGTTTCGGTGATCTGGCTCGGCGCGATGCCGGTGAGCTTGGACTTGCTCATCTTCTCGCCGCCCACGAGCAGCCAGCCGTGGCCGAAGACCTGGGTGGGCACGGGGAGTCCGGCGGCGAGCAGCATGGCCGGCCAGATGACGGCGTGGAAGCGGAGGATGTCCTTGCCCACGACGTGCGTGGCTGGCCAGCGGCGGGCGAACTCCTCGTCGTCCTGGCCGTAGCCGACGGCGGTGATGTAGTTCAGCAGCGCGTCGAACCAGACGTAGACGACGTGGCTCTCGTCCCACGGCACCTTGATGCCCCAGTCGAAGCTGGAACGGGAGATCGACAGGTCGGAGAGGCCCTGCTTGACGAAGGAGATGACCTCGTTGCGCGCGGATTCGGGCTGCACGAAGTTCGGGTTGCTCTCGTACAGGTCGAGCAGCGGCTGGGTGAAGGTGCTCATCCGGAAGAAGTAGTTCTTCTCGTGCAGCAGTTCGACCGGCTTCGAGTGGATGGCGCACACCGGCTGACCGGCGAACTCGCCGGTGCCGTCGACCAGGTCGCTGGGCTGCTTGTACTCCTCGCAGCCGACGCAGTAGTAGCCCTCGTACTCGCCGGTATAGATGTGTCCGGCGTCGAAGAGGTGCTGCAGGAACTTCTGCGCGTTCACCTCGTGGCGCACGTCCGTGGTGCGGATGAAATCGTCGTTGGCGATGTCCACGGTCTTCAGCAACGGCTTCCAGGCTGTTTCCACGAGGCGGTCCGCCCAGGCCTTGGGCGTGACGCCGTTAGCCGTTGCGGTGCGCAGGATTTTCTGCCCGTGCTCGTCGGTGCCGGTGAGCAGCCAGGTGTCGTCACCGGACTGGCGGTGCCAGCGCGCGAGCACATCGGCGGCCACTTCCGTGTACGCGTGTCCGATGTGTGGGACATCATTCACGTAGAAAATGGGCGTGGTGATGTAAAAGGAAGAGCCGTCGGACATGCTGACATCCTACGGGGAGCAGCGGATGCCGCCGGGCGTGTTACTCCGCGAGATCCCGATCGGGGTCCGTCGGGACGGAGCGATCCGGGGGATGGCCCTGGTGATGCGGGTGCCCGAAGACCGGCGGGAGCACCTCGTGGGCCGGCGGCGCCGGCTCCCGGTCGGGGCGGTCCCTGGTCGCCTCGCTCTCCCTCACATCGATGCCGTGAACCTTCTGGTGCGGGTAGCCCACCGGGTGCAGGCTGAGCACGATCTTGCCGTGGGCATGGCCGATCTCCAGTTCGCGGTAGGCATCCTGCACCTCGTCGAAGGGGTAGATCGCGGCCACCGGGACGACGACCTGCCGGTCCGCGACCAGGTCGGCGACTTTCGCCAGCACGGCCATGTCGTCCTCGTTGGCCGAGTCGACGGTAGCGATCGCGTCGTAGCCGCGGTGGTCGAGCTCGGCGTCGACACCGTCCGGCGCGATCCGGGCCAGTCGCTCCTCGAGGCCCGGGCCGTACTGCACCGGGATGACGCCCAGCTGCCGGAGATGGTCGAAGCTTTCCGGGCTGGCCGTGCCGATCACGGTCGCGCCGCGGAGCTTCGCGAGTTGGGCGGCGATCCCGCCCACGCCCCCGGCAGCGGCGTGCACGAGCACGGTGGAGCCCGGCTGCGGGTTCGCCGCCTGCACGGCGTGCCAGGCGGTGACCGCCGCCGTGTACAGGCTGCCGGCCACCTCCCAGGAGAGCCGTTCGGGCTTGGGGATGATGGCGGCCACGGGCACCCGGACAAAACTGGCCTGTGCCCCGCGGACGGTGTGCCCGAGCACGGCATCGCCGACCCGCCAGCGCGGGCCTGCTCCGGCCCGGTCCTGTGCGACTTCGGGGTGAGGGCCGACGCCGGCGATCAGGCCGGCGAAGTCGCTTCCCTGCCCCGCAGGAAACCTAGCGGGCCACTTCGTCTGCAAGCGGCCTTCCCGAATGCTGGTCTCCACGGGATTGAGCCCCGCTGCTACAACCCCGACCACCACTTCGCCGGCACCCGGCACGGGGACGTCGGTCCGGACAACGTCCAGAACCTCCGGTCCGCCGTAGCGGGAAAATCTCACGGATCGGGCCTCGGCAACGTCTTCCCCGGCATCACTATCACTGTGTTCGTGCGCCACTGACCCTCACCCCATTAGCTGTTTCTTAGCAGTGTTAACGGTTGGGGAGGGTCGGGTATTCCGCGTTGCGGGAGGGCGCGGGGGTCTTCCGGGTGAGCGCCGCCTCGTACAGGTCGCGCTTGCCCAGGCCGGATGCCGCGGACACGTCGGCGGCGGCATCCTTGAGCCGGGCGCCGGCCGCGACCAGGGCGTGGACCTCGGCCACGCCGGTCTCCAGGTCGAGGACCCGGGCCGGGGCGCCCGCGACGACGATGCAGATTTCGCCCTTGACGCCCGCCGCCGCCCACTCGGCGAGCTCGGCGGCGGTTCCCCGCTTGACCTCTTCGAAGAACTTGGTGAGCTCGCGGCAGACGACGACGCGGCGATCGGCGCCGAGCGTGGCCTGGAGGTCGGTCAGCGACGCGGCCAGCCGCTTCGCCGACTCGAAGAACACCATGGTACGCCGCTCGGCGGCGAGTTCGCGCAGGGCTCCGACGCGTTCGCCGTGTTTGCGAGGCAGGAACCCCTCGAAGGTGAACCGGTCGGTGGGCAGGCCGGAGACGGCCAGGGCGGTGAGCACGGCGGAGGGACCGGGCAGGGCCGTGACGGTGACGCCGGCCTGGGCCGCGGCATCCACCAGGTGGAAGCCGGGATCGGACACGGTGGGCATCCCCGCGTCGCTGAGCACGAGGATGTCGGTGTCCCGGGCGAGCTCGACGAGTTCGGCCGCCTTGCCGCGCTCGTTGTGGTCGTGCAGGCTGATCAGCTTCGGCCGGTTCTCGATGCCGAGCGCCTTGAGCAGGTGCACGGTGACCCGGGTGTCCTCCGACGCGATGACCGTCGTGGTACTGAGGGCCTCGACCAGGCGCGTGGTCACGTCCCCGAGGTTTCCGATGGGCGTGGCGGCGAGGATGATCATGGTCCCATTCTCTCAGCCTCCGGTCACCCGTGCGGCCGATCACTACGATGGTCAGGTGCTCGCTACTAGCCGCTGGTTCCGCTGGGCCGGGCCCCTCGCCGTCCTCGTTCTGGCGGCTATCCTGCGACTCTGGAACCTGGGACACCCTCGCGAGCTCGTCTTCGACGAGACCTTCTACGTGAAGGATGCCTGGACGCTGTTCAACAACGGCTACGAGTCGACCTGGCCGGACAAGGCCGACGCCCTCTTCGCCGCCGGGCAGGCGAACATCTTCCTCTCGGATCCGTCCTTCGTCGTGCATCCGCCGCTGGGCAAATGGCTGATCGCCCTCGGCATGGCCTTCTGGGGCGCCGACAGCAGCTGGGGCTGGCGCATCGTGACCGCCCTGATCGGCGTGCTCGCGGTCGCCGTGCTGATGCTGATCGCCCGCCGGCTCTTCGGCTCCACCGTGCTGATGCTGATCGCCGGGTTCCTCCTCGCCATCGACGGGCACGCGATCGTGATGTCGCGGGTCGCCCTGCTGGACAACTCGGTGATGTTCTTCGCGCTGCTCGGCTTCGGCGCGGTGTTGCTCGACCGGGACTGGCACGCGGCCCGGCTGGCAGCCTCGCTGGCCCGGCGCCGGGACGCCGGCGTCGAACCGGCGTGGGGCCCGACGCTGTGGTGGCGGCCGTGGCTGCTCGCCGCCGGCCTCGCGTTCGGCCTGACCAGCTCGGTCAAGTGGTCGGGCTTCTACTTCCTCGCCGCATTCGGCGTCTACGTCGTGGTCGTCGACGCCCTCGCCCGCCGCCCGGCCGGGGTGCCGTTCTGGCTGAGCGCGGCCCTGCTCAAGCAGGCCCCGGCGAATTTCCTGCTGCTGGTCCCGGTCGCGGCCGCCACGTTCCTCGCATCCTGGACCGGCTGGTTCGTCACCCGGGGCGGCTACTACCGGGACTGGGCGGAAACCGCGGGGGCGGCGTGGACGGGCGCGTTCTCGTGGGTGCCGCTCCCCCTGCAGAGCTTCTGGCATTACCAGGTGGCCGCGTACGGCTACCACGTGAATGTCGAAACGCCCCATCCCTACCAGGCGAACCCGCTCACCTGGCTGTTCATGATCCGGCCGACGAGCATGTACTTCCGTTCGTCGTCCGTCGGCGAGAACGGCTGCGGGTTCACCAGCTGCGCCGAGGCGATCACGGGAATCGGCAATCCGATCATCTGGTGGGCGGCGACCCTTGCCGCGTTCTACCTGGTCTACCGGCTGGCCCGGTACCGGCAGTGGCGGGTCGGCCTCATCCTGACCGGCCTGGCCGCCGGGTACCTGCCCTGGCTGATGTACCTGAACCGCACGGTTTTCCAGTTCTACACGATCGCGTTCGAGCCGTACCTGATCCTCGGGCTGACCTTCGTGATCGGGCTGCTGCTGGGCGAGCCGCGCGGTTCGGACGGGGCGCCGGTGGCGGACGAGGAGCGGGCCGCCCGGCGACGGTTGGCGGGCATCCGGGTCGTGGTGATCTTCCTCGCCATGGCGGCGCTGGTGAGCGCCTTTTTCTACCCGCTCTGGACCGGAATGCAGACCCCGTTCCTGTTCTGGCAGCTGCATATCTGGCTCCCGAGCTGGCGCTGATCCTGCCCCCTGTTCCACGGGGACATATGCCGCCTCGGGCATATAGCGACTGGGAATCCAGTGTGAGTTCCCCCGGTTTCGGGGGGTGGCTCGCGTAGAATGATCGGTATCTGTTCTGCGAGTAATTGCTCAATCCGCGGCTGGGAAGTCAAGAAACAAACAAAGGCCCTATGTCGGAAGCAATTGCCGCACCTACGGTGCGCATCCTCAAGACCCGCCGGGGTGGCGATTCGAAGAACCCCACCACCGAGTATTCGTCGCTGCTGCACACCGTGCGCAACCTCGGGCTGCTGAAGCGGGCCACCGGTTTCTACTGGCTGGTCTTCTCGATCCTCATGGTCGCGCTCGGCGGAGCCATCACCGGTTTCGTCCTGCTCGGCGACAGTTGGTTCCAGCTGATCATCGCCGGCGTGCTCGGCATCATCCTCACCCAGTTCGCGTTCCTGGCCCATGAGGCCTCGCACCGCCAGGTGTTCGAATCCGGCCCCGCGAATGACCGCGCCGGCCGCATCCTCGCGAACCTCTTCGTCGGCATCAGCTACGCCTGGTGGATGAACAAGCACAGCCGCCACCACGCGCAGCCCAACGTGATCGGCAAGGACCCGGACATCGATCCGGACGTGATCGTCTTCCGCGAGGAAGACGCCGCGAAGGTCAACTGGATCACCTCGTTCCTCACCCGCAAGCAGGGTTACGCGTTCTTCCCGCTGCTGATGCTCGAGGGCATCAACCTGCACATCCACGGCTTCAAGACGGTCTTCGGCCGCAAGAAGGTCGACAAGCGCTGGCTCGAGATCTCGATGCTCACCACCCGCATCGTGGCCTACGTCGCCGTGATCTTCTACTTCCTGCCGCTCGGCATGGCGTTCGCCTTCATCGGCGTGCAGCTGGCCGTGTTCGGCGTGTACATGGGCGCCTCGTTCGCGCCCAACCACAAGGGCATGCCGATGCTGCCGCACGACAGCAAGGTCGACTTCCTGCGTCGCCAGGTGCTCACCTCGCGCAACATCCGCGGCGGCACCGTCATGGACACGTTCATGGGCGGGCTCAACTACCAGGTAGAGCACCACCTGTTCCCGAACATGGCCAGGCCGCACCTCCGCAAGGCGCAGGAAATCACCAAGGAATACTGCGAATCGCACAACATCCTCTACACGGAGACGTCGATCCTCGAGTCCTACGGCATCGTCATTCGCTACCTCAACAAGGTCGGCCTGGCGGCACGCGACCCGTTCGACTGCCCGATGGTCGCCCGGTTCCACCACCGCTAGAACGGCATCCGGCGCCGTACCCGGTGCCCGAGCGAGTCAGGCCGTTTCCCTCCGGGGAGGCGGCCTTTCTCGTTGGCACGCCCACGCCCACGCCCACATCCACATCCACATCCACATCCACATCCACATCCATCGAGCAGTGTGGCTGAGATGCGGAGAAAGTACCTTTATTCGCGAATTGAAGGTGCTTTGTCCGCAACTCAACGTGGAAGCCGTTGTCATCCCGCGCGTGGGCGGGCCGGGTCAGCGGTGGGTGAGCCAGCCACCGGCGCCGGGGTTCGGCAGCCGGGACAGCGCGAATCGGGCCGGGGCGGGGCCTGCGCCCGTGGCGATGTCGGCGAGGATCCGCCCGACCGACGGGGTGAACTTGAAGCCGTGCCCGCTGAAGCCGGCGCCGACGACGACCGGCCCGACCCGGTCGAGCACGAAGTCCTCGTCGGCGGTGGTCGTGTACGTGCAGCTGACCGGCTCGAGCGCGTCGGGGTCGGCGCCGGGCAGCCAGTCGCGCACATACCGCTGCAGCGCGGCCAGCTGCACCGGTTCGGGGGTGAAGCTGCGGGCATCCGGATCGGTGACCGGGCCGACGCCGTGCCAGCCGGCCTTGACTCCCTGGCCCGGCGTGTACATGCCGTAGACCGGCGAATACCAGTGGTCGTAGCGCGGGTCGGCGGGGTCGAACGCGTGGTTGAAGCCCGGCCAGTTCACGGCTGCACGCTCTGCGGCATCCGGCGCGGTGTCGCGCAGCGCGAAATGCGCGGGCTGCTCCTGCGTGACGACGAGGCGCGGCACGGGCAGCACGCCGGCGAGTAGTCCGGTGGTCCAGGCGCCGACCGTGACGACGGCCCGGCGGGCATCGACGACGCCGGTCTCGGTGGTGACGCGCACATGGTCGTCGCCGAGCACCTCGAGGCGCAGGGCGCGGGTGCCGTGACGGATCTCGGCGCCCGCGGCGACGGCGGCGGCCTGCAGGGCGGCCACTGCGGCATCCGCGTTCAACCGGCCGGCATCGGGGGTGTGCAGCACCCGCCCGTCGAAACGGATGCCCGGCCAGCGTTCCCCCGCGGCCTCCGGCGCCAGGAACTCGGCCCCGAGCCCGACCGCGTGCAGCGCGTCGGCGACGGCATCGAAGCTCGGGTTGGGGCCGTGGTTCACGATGCCGACCTGCTCGAGCAGCCGGGACCCGGTCTCGGACTCGAGGCCGCGCCAGAGCGGCAGGGCCTCGGCGAGCATCGCGACATAGGTCGGTTCGGCGTAGGCCGTGTTGAAATTGCGGGACGCGCCGTGTGAGGCCCCGTTGGCGTGCCCCGGCTCGAAGCGCTCCAGCAGCAACACCGAGCGTCCCCGGCGGGCGAGCTGCCAGGCGGTCGCCGAGCCCATCGCCCCGCCGCCGATCACGACCGTTTCCACTTCGTGCGCCATGGGAACATCCTGCCGCATGACGGGCCGCGGGGCACTGCGCGCACCCTGCCCGGAGCCGCGCGGGAGCCGCGCGCCGCCTCGCGCGGGAGCTGCGCCGCTTCGCGCGTGGCCGAACTCCCGCGCAGCGGCGCACGTCCCGCGCCGCCCGCGCGACTGCGGCATCCGTTGCGCCCTGTTACGCGCCACCATGCCGGCCCCAGCCCCTTTCGGTACCGTGAGGCCATGGCAGATCGCGAGTACGGCTTCAAGACCAGGGCAATCCACGCCGGGAACATCCCCGATGCGGTGACCGGCGCCCGCGCGCTGCCGATCTACCAGACGAGCGCGTTCGTGTTCGACGACACCGCGGATGCCGCGGCCCGCTTCGCCCTGCAGAAGTACGGCAACATCTACTCGCGCCTGGCCAATCCCACCGTCGCCGCGTTCGAGGAACGCATCGCGAGCCTGGAGGGCGGCCTCGGCGCCGTCGCCACCGCGAGCGGCCTGTCCGCGCAGTACATCACCTTCGCGAGCCTCGCCGGTTCCGGCGACCACATCGTCTCGAGCGCGAACCTGTACGGCGGCTCGATCACCCAGCTCGACGTGACGCTGCGCCGCTTCGGCATCGACACGACGTTCGTGCAGGGCGCTGACCCGGCCGACTACGCGGCCGCGATCACCGACAAGACGAAGCTGATCTTCGCCGAGACCGTCGCGAACCCGTCCGGCGAGGTCGCCGACATCGAGGGGCTCGCCGAGGTAGCCCATGCCGCAGGCATCCCGCTGATCATCGACTCGACGATCGCGACGCCCTACCTGACCCGACCGTTCGAGTGGGGAGCCGACATCGTCATCCACTCGGCGACCAAGTTCCTCGGCGGGCACGGCACCACCCTCGGCGGCGTCGTCGTCGAGAGCGGCCGGTTCCACTGGCACAGCGATAAATACCCCCTGTTCGGCGACCCGGTGCCCAGCTACGGCGGCCTGCAGTGGTCGGGCAACTTCGGCGAATACGCGTTCCTCACCCGCCTCCGCGCCGAGCAGCTGCGCGACATCGGGCCGAGCCTCGCCCCGCACTCCGCGTTCCTGCTCGCCCAGGGCGTCGAGACGCTGCCGTTCCGCATGCAGGCGCACGTCGACAACGCCCGCACGGTCGCCGAATGGCTGGATGCCGACCCGCGGGTCGACCACGTCAACTGGGCCGGACTGCCGAGCCACCCGCACTACGAGCGCGGACTCAAGTACCTGCCCAAGGGTCCCGGCTCCGTGTTCAGCTTTGGCGTGAAGGGCGGCCGGGACGCCGGCCGCACGTTCATCGACTCGGTGAACCTGGCCAGCCACCTCGCCAACATCGGCGACGCGAAAACGCTCGTGATTCATCCGGCCTCCACCACGCACGCGCAGCTGAGCGAGCAGCAGCTCGCCGACGCGGGCGTGCAGCCCGGCGGGGTGCGGATCAGCGTGGGCATCGAAGACGTCGACGACATCATCTACGATCTGGACCAGGCCCTCGCGCAGGCCGTGGGAGGAAGCAAATGAGCACCGACACGACCGGCACCGTCACCGACACGGACACGGCGGCAGCCGCCCCGGCGACGGATGCCGCGCCCGCCGTCACCGAGACCGTGCAGTTGGCCAACGGCCTGAGCTGTGACGTGCCGGCCGGCTCGCCGCTGGCGAAGCTGCTGCACTCGCAGCGCACCTGGATCGGGCCCGACGCGAAGGCGCGGCTGAAGATCCTGCGCGCGGCGAAATCCGTCGCCATCGTCGGGGCGTCGCCGAACCCGGCCCGCTCGAGCTACTTCGTCGGCACCTACCTGCGGCAGTCGAGCGACTACCGTGTCTACTTCGTGAACCCCAACGCCGACACGATCCTCGGCCAGAAGGCCTATCCCGACCTCCCCTCCCTGCCCGAGGTGCCCGACATCGTCGTGGTCTTCCGGCGCGGCAGCGACATCCCGTCGGTCATCGACGACGTGCTCGCCATCCGCGCGCCGACGGTCTGGGTGCAGCTGGGCATCTGGAACCAGGATGCCGCGGAGTACGGCGAATCGAAGGGGCTCACGGTCGTGATGGACCGGTGCATCAAGATCGAGCACGCCCGCTTCAACGGAGGGCTGCACCTGCTCGGCTTCGACACCGGCCAGATCACCGCCCGCAAGACCATCCGCTAACCCGTCCCCACCCCCGCGAAACCGCAGTTGTGCGCGTTATATCGGCGGAATAACGCGCACAACTGCGGTTTCGCGGGGAGGAACGGGGCGAGAACACGCGATCCGCGCACGATTTATGCACGACAGTCCCCGTAACATGGGGGGCGTGACAGCGTACGTCTCGGCTCTCGACCTTTTCTCCATCGGCATCGGTCCATCCAGTTCCCACACGGTTGGCCCGATGAGGGCCGCCCTCACGTTTGCCGACAACCTCGCCGCGAGCGGGCACCTGCCGGAGGTGCGACGGATCACCTGCTCGCTCTACGGCTCGCTCGGCGCCACCGGTCTCGGCCACGGCACGCCCGACGCCGTCCTGGCCGGGCTCGCCGGCTTCCGGCCCGAAAGCTGCGATCCCGACGACGTGCGATTCGCCTGGTCGAAACTGCAGGACGGCGCCACCCTGCGCCTGCGCGGCACCCGAGAGATCCCGATCAGCAAGAGCGACGTGACCTTCGAGCCGCGCACCCGGCTGCCCGGCCACCCCAATGCTCTGACCATCCGGGCGTGGGGCGAATCGGATGCCCAGCCCCTGTTCGAGGAGACGTACTACTCGATCGGCGGCGGCTTCATCCGCCGCGACGGCGACCCCATCCGCCCCCCGGCGACCGTGGCGCAGCCCCTGCCCTACGCGTCGAGCGACGAACTGCTCGCCCTCTGCGACACGCACGACATCGGCATCTGCGACGTGGCCCGCGCCAACGAGGAAGCCATCCACGGCGCCGAGGGGCTCGACGCCGGACTCGACGCGATCTGGGACGCCATGCACACCTGCGTCGAGGCCGGACTGGCGGGCGACGGCACGCTCCCCGGCGGTCTCGGCGTGAAACGGCGGGCCGCCAAGGTTCGTATGCGCCTGGAGGAATATGACAGCCTCCCCCTGCGCGATCGCGACACCTCGACCGAGTGGCTGCACGCCTTCGCGCTCGCCGTCAACGAGGAGAACGCCGCCGGCGGCCGCGTCGTCACGGCCCCCACCAACGGCGCGGCCGGCATCATCCCCGCCGTCGGCCACTACTACCTGAAATTCGTTCCGGGGGCCGACGCCGAGGGCATCCGTCGCTACCTGCTCACGGCCGTCGCCATCGGTTCGCTGGTCAAGGCCAACGCCTCGATCTCCGGCGCGGAGGGCGGCTGCCAGGCCGAGGTCGGCTCCGCCTGCGCCATGGCCGCCGGCGCCCTGTGCGCCGTGCTCGGCGGCACCACCCGCCAGGTCGAGAACGCGGCAGAGATCGCCATGGAGCACCACCTGGGGCTCACCTGCGACCCGGTCGGCGGCCTCGTGCAGGTTCCCTGCATCGAACGCAACGCGATCGCGTCGTCGACGGCGGTGTCGGCCGCACGCCTCGCGCTGCACGGCGACGGCACGCACCTCGTCTCGCTCGACACGGTGATCGAAACCATGCGCCAGACCGGACTCGACATGATGACCAAGTACAAGGAGACCAGCGAAGGCGGACTCGCGGTCAACGTCATCGAGTGCTGACCGCCCCTCCGCGCCGAATTTGACTCTTGCGGTCGAGTTCGCCCCGCGCACCCGGTGAACTCGACCGGAACTGTGAAACTCGGCGCACACACCGGGCGTGAACGTGACGCGCGCCGTGCCGGCGCCCCCAACTGGGGCGGACTGGGGCGGACGCCGGCGGGACGGCGCGGCCTAGACTGGCGGGACGTCGGCGCGCTAAAGCGCGCGGGCGCTCTCAGTCGAGAGGTATCCCGGGGGGGCCACAATCACCAGCCAGACATTCCTGCGCCGCGCCACGACCGGGGCGACCATCGCGGCGGCCGCCGCGGTCCTGCTGCTCGCCCTGGCCGGATGCGCCGCCGCACCGGCGCCGGTCGTGACGGTCACGGCGACGGTCACCCCGACCCCCGAGCCCACGCCCACTCCGACTCCGACCGCGACCCCGACGCCGACGCCCGTCGCCGAGGCCCCGCTCGTGCCGAATCCGCAGGTGCCCACGCTGACGCCCAACGCCGAGCCGAAGCCCCTGCCCCAGGGCCCCGCCCAGGACCTCGGCTCCACGCCGGGAGCCCGCGGGACGACGACGGCATCCGGGGGCGGGGCCCTCCTCACCTACACGGTCGTCGAGGGCGATTCGTTCTTCGACATCGCGCAGCGGTTCAACGTGCCGGTGCAGATGATGCTGAAGATGAACCCGTCCGTGCCGGGGCTGGGCGAGAGCATCTACATCAAGCAGATCATCAATCTCGACTGGAAGGCCCAGCGGTAGCGCGGCCCACGGCGGGACGCGCCACGCGTTACCTCCTGTTGCGGCCGACCGGGCGGCGGCCGGGCCGCCCGGCTAGCGTTGCCGCATGTCCTCGCCAGTTCGTCCCTCCCCAGCCTTCCCCTCCCCCGCTACGTCCTCGCTCCTCGTCTCCACCCAGTGGCTCACCGACCACCAGGGGGCCGAAGACCTCGTGGTGCTCGACGCGACGGTCCTGCAGGTCTCCGCGCCCGGCGGCGGGCAGCGCTGGCTGAGCGGCTACGACCAGTACCTCGTCGTCGGCCACCTGCCCGGCGCGATCTTCGCGAACCTGCTCGACGTCTTCTCCGACCCCGACGGCGGCTTCGACTTCGCCCGCCCGAGCGCCGAGCAGTTCGAGCGTGCCGCGGCATCCGTCGGCATCGACAACCACACGAGGGTCATCGTCTACGACGGCTCGGTCGGCCAGTGGGCGTCGCGGATCTGGTGGCTGTTCCGCTCGTTCGGCTACGACAACGTCTCGGTGCTCGACGGCGGCCTCACTAAGTGGAAGGCGGAGCTGCGCCCCACCCGAACCGGCCACGTGGCCGCACGGGCCGGGCGCCGCTTCGAGGCCGTTGTGCGCCCCGAGCTGTGGGTCGATAAGGCGTTCGTCGAGTCGGTCCTGGCCGGCGACACGGATGCGTCCCTCGTCTGCTCGCTCCCGGCCGCCGAGTTCTCGGGCGAGGCCGGCGCGCGCCCGCGCCGGGGCCACATCCCGGGCAGCGTGAGCCTCCCCGCCGGCCGCCTCGTTGACCGGGCCACGAACGCGTTCCTCCGCGGCGACGAGCTGACGGCTCGCGTCGCCCCCGCTGCCGCGTCCGGCGGCCGGGTCGTCACCTACTGCGGCGCGGGGATCGCCGCCGCGGCGAGCGCCCTCGCGCTGACCCTGGCCGGGCACGGCGACGTCGCCATCTTCGACGGCTCCCTCAACGAATGGACCGCAGACGAGAATGCGCCCCTGGCCGTGACGGTGGCCTGACGGTTGCGGATGCCCGGCCGGCGGTTTCCGGGCTCACTCACCGATACCCAGCCGTCTTTCAGGCTCGTCATACGTCGTCGATAGCCGGTCCCTGCACGGTGGAGTCACGACAGAGTGCGCGCCCCGAATCCTCGAGGCCGCTGACGGAGGAGACACCAGATGAATAAGAGACAGAAGACCGCAATCGGCGCCTCGATCGCGGGCGCCATGCTGCTGGGCGGTGCGATCGGCGCGACAGCCCTCTCGTCGGCGTCCGCGGCCACGGACACCCCGAACGACACGTCGACGGCTGCGCCGGACGACCGCTCCGACTACGGCCCCGGCCACCATGACGGCACCGGGCCCGAGCGCGACGAAAGCGCCGGCGACCACCTCGGCCGGGACGGCACGGCCGAGGCTCTGCTCACCGGCGACACGGCCGCCAGGGTGACCGCCGCAGTCACCGCGAAATACCCGGATGCCGAGATCCAGCGGGTGGAGAACGACGCCGAGGGCGCCGCCTACGAGGCCCACATCATCCAGTCCGACGGGACCCGGGCGACCCTGAAGCTGGACAAGTCGTTCACCATCACGAGCACCGAAACCGGGCACGGTCCCGGGCACGGTCCCGGGCACGGTCCCGGGCACGACGACGACACCGACGACGTGGACGACACGGCCGACACCGAATCCGGCAGCTGACGCCGACCGCCTGTCCGGCTGGAACGGCCGACACCCCTGGCCTGATCAGCCGGCCTGATCAGCCGGCCAGGCGGTGAACCCGTTCGATCACATCGATGACGTGCAGGGCGTCGCGGGGCTTGACCGGCACCGGCGCTCCCCGGAGCATCGCGTCGGCCAGCCCCGCGTAGAACGACGCGTAGCTGCCGCGCTCGGTCGGAACCCGGGCGAGGTCGCCGTCGCGCCCGAGCACGCCCCAGGTCGCTTCGGCGTCGAGGCCGAAGCCGTCGTCGGTGGGCAGTGCCCCCGCCTTCAGCGCGACCTCCTGCCCGTCCAGACCCCACTTGGTATAGCCGGCCGTGGAGCCGAGCACGTGGAACCGCGGCCCGACCTGCGCGGCCATGCCGTTCATCCACAGGTGTGAGTGCACGCCGGAGCCGTGGTGCAGGGCGACGAACGTGTCGTCGTCGGCGGCGCCTCCCGTGCGCCGGGTGAGAACTTCGGCATAGACATCGTCGACGGGGCCGAACAGCAGCATGGCCTGGTCGATGAGGTGCGCGCCCAGGTCGTAGAGCACGCCGCCACCCTCGGCCGCCGTTGCCGTGGCCTTCCACGATTTGGCCTGTTCGGGCTTCCACCATTCGAACCGTGACTCGAACCGTCGAACCGTGCCCAGGGCCCCGTCGGCAAGGAGCGAACGCAGGGTGAGGAAGTCGCCGTCCCAGCGCCGGTTCTGGAAGACGGTCAGCAGCAGCCCCAGCCGTTCGGCCTTCTCGATCACGCCGCGTCCCTGCTCAGGGGTCACTGAGAAGGGCTTGTCCACGACCACGGCCACGCCGGCATCGAGGGCTGCGTGGGCCAGGTCGACGTGGGTCCCCGAGGGCGAACCGATCACGACGAGGTCGAGGTCGTCGACCCGGTTGAGCAGGTCGTCGGCGGTGGCCAGGACCTCGGCATCCGGGTAGAGGTGGATCGCCTGCATCCGCCGCTCCGGGTTCGCGGTCACGATCAGGTCGAGGGAGTACTCGGGGTTGGCGGAGACGAACGGGGCGTGGAAGATCCGCCCCGAGGTTCCGAAGCCGATGATTCCGGTGCGGATCGGGGCCGTGACGACTGTGGGCTCTGGCATGCCTCCAACGTACCCGCCAGGTTCCCACGGGCGAGGGGCACGGGGTGCGAGTATGGCCGGATGACCCCGCCCAATGTGCACCGCGACCGCAGGTTCCTCTGGCTCTGGGGTGCCGAGGGCATCAGCGTGCTGGGGGTGCAGTTCACTTCGCTGGCCCTGCCCTTTCTGGCGGTCACCCTGCTCGGCGCGGTCGAGTGGGAGATGGGTGTGCTGAACGCGGCGAGCACGGCGGCCTTTCTCGTCGTCGGGCTGCCCGCGGGCGCGTGGGTCGACCGGTGGCTCAAGCGCCGCGTCATGATCGCCGCCGACCTCGTCCGGGCGGTCACCCTGGCCGCCATCCCGCTGCTCTGGGTCGCCGGCGCGCTCGAAATCTGGCACCTGTACCTGGTCGCTGCCGTGATGGGTGCGGCCACCGTCTTCTTCGACGTGTCGTACCAGAGCTACATCCCCATCCTCGTGCGATCGGAGCAGGTCGGACAGGCGAACTCGACCCTCGAGGCGACCTCGCAGGTCTCCCGCATCGCCGGTCCCGGCCTCGCCGGCGCACTCCTCACGGTCGTCAGCGCCCCCGTCCTCCTGGTCATCGATGCGGTCTCCTACCTGGTCTCGGCCGTCATGCTGGGGCGCATCCGTGACGACGAGGTTCCCGCGGACCGCACGCAACGCCAGTCGTTGCCGCGGGAGATCGCGGAGGGCGTGCGGTTCGTCTGGGGCCAGCCGCTGATCCGCAGCATCGCCGCGACGACGGCGAGTTCCAATTTCTTCGCCACCCTGGCCCTCACTCTGTTGCCGCTGTACGTGCTGCGCGACCTGGACCTGGGCGCGGCCGGCCTCGGCATCATGTTCTCGTTCGGCGCGGTGGGCGGCCTCCTCGGCGCCCTGGCCACTCCGCGGCTTGCCGCCTGGGTGGGCGAGGGCACGATCATCACCGTGGCCGCCCTGCTCGGCGCCGTCGTGTTCGCGCTCTTCCCGCTCGCCTCGTTCCTGCCGGCGCCGGCCTCCCTGGCCGTGCTCGTCGCCGCCGAATTCGTGATCGCGTTCACCGTGCTGGTCTACAACATCACCCAGGTGACCCTCCGCCAGCGCCTCTGCCCGCCGCGGCTCCTCGGCCGGATGAACGCGTCGATCCGGTTCTTCGTCTGGGGCGTCATGCCCATCGCCTCTCTGCTGAGCGGCGCCCTCGGCGGATACATCGGCATCGTCGCCACGATGTGGATCGCGCTCGCCGGTTCGCTGCTGAGCTGCTCGTTCGTGGCGTTCTCCCCGCTCACCGGGATGCGCCGGCTGCCGACCGCACCCGAGGCCCCCGCCACCGCCGAGGAGCCTGCGCCCCGCTGACCGAGCGGCCGCTAGAGCCGGTTCACCCCGGTCACCCGGATGACGGCGAAGCCCTGCTCGTCGGAGTCGGCGAGGTCGACCGTCGCGCTGATCCCCCAGTCGTGGTCACCGGCCGGGTCATCCAGGATCTGCCTGGCAGTCCAGACGGATGCTCCCTCGTCGAGGATGAGCAGGCCCGAGCCGCGCGCGTTCGCGCCGGTGAGCACCTCGTCGTGTTCGGCGAAGTAGCCGTCCATGGCGTCGGCCCAGGTGTCGGCGGGGAAGCCGTGTGCGCCGTCGAGGTCGCCGAGCTCGTCGTAGTGCTCGAGTGCGGCCAGCTGCACCCGGCGGAACAGCTCGTTGCGCACGAGGATCCGGAAGGCCCGCACGTTGGTGGTGAGCCGGTGCGGCGCCGGCGGCACGACCGCGTGGGCGTTCGCCTCGTGCGCGGCCAGGTTGGGGTGGATGAGCTCCTCCCACTCGTCGAGCAGGCTCGAGTCGACCTGGCGCACGAGCTCGCCGAGCCACTCGATCAGGTCGAGCAGGTCCTCGGTCTTGGCCTCGTCGGGGATCGTCTGCCGGGCCGCGCGGTAGGCATCGGAGAGGTAGCGCAGCACGACGCCCTCGCTGCGGGCGAGCTTGTAGAAGGCGATGAACTCGCCGAATGACATGGCCCGCTCGTACATGTCGCGCACGACGGTCTTGGGGCTGAGCGCGAAGTCGGCGATCCACGGCTGCGACTGCTTGTACGTCTCGAAGGCGTAGCCGAGCAGTTCCTCGAGCGGCTTGGGGTAGGTGATCTCCTCGAGCAGCTCCATCCGCTGGTCGTACTCGATGCCCTCGCGTTTCATCGCGGCCACGGCCTCGCCGCGCGCCGCGAACTGCTGGCCGCTGAGCACCGGACGCGGGTCGTCCAGGGTCGCCTCGACGATCGAAATCATGTCGAGCGAGTAGGTCGGCGCCTCCTGGTCGAGCAGGTCGAAGGCGGCGAGCGCGAAGGGCGACAGGGGCTGGTTGAGCGCGAAGTTCGCCTGCAGGTCGACGGTGAGGCGGATCTCGCCGTTCGCGCCCTGCTGCACGATCCCGGCCTGCCGGAGCGTCTTGTAGATCCCCAGCGCCCGCCGGGCCAGGGCGAGCTGCCGCTTCCACGGTTCGTGGTTGTCGAACACGAGCGCGTGCACGTTCGCGAACGCGTCGCCGCCGCGAGCGATCACGTTGATCAGCATGGCCGCGGTCATCTGCATGCTCGAGGTGAGGGTTTCCGGCTCGGCGTCGACGAGCCTCCGGAACGACGGTTCGCCCCAGGACACGAATCCCTCCGGCGCCTTCTTGCGGATGATCTTGCGCTTCTTCTTGGGGTCGTCGCCGGCCTTCTCCACGGCCTTGAGGTTCTCGGTCTCGTGGTCGGGCGCCTGCACGACCACGGTCCCGGCCGTGTCGTAGCCGGCCCGGCCCGCCCGGCCGGCGATCTGGTGGAACTCGCGGGCGTTGAGCTGGCGCATCCGGATGCCGTCGTACTTGGTCAGCGCCGTGAACAGCACCGTGCGGATGGGCACGTTGATGCCGACGCCGAGCGTGTCGGTGCCGCAGATCACCCGGAGCAGCCCGCGCTGGGCGAGCTGCTCGACCAGCCGCCGGTACTTGGGCAGCATGCCGGCGTGGTGCACGCCGATGCCCATCCGGATGAACCGGGACAGGGTCTTGCCGAAGCTGGTCGTGAACCGGAACTCGCCGATCAGCTCCGCGATCGCGTCCTTCTGCTCCTTCGTGGCCACCTTGACGCTGCTCAGCGCCTGTGCGCGTTCCAGGGCCGCCGCCTGGGAGAAGTGCACGATGTAGACGGGGGCCTGGCCGGTCTTGAGCAGGTCCTCGACGCTCTCGTGCACGGGGGTGGTTTCGTAATAGAAGTGCAGCGGCACGGGCCGTTCGACGCCGGTGACGACGGCGGTGGCGCGTCCGGTGCGCCGGCTGAGGTCGTCGGCGATGTCGGTCACGTCGCCGAGCGTGGCCGACATGAGGATGAACTGCACCCGCGGCAGCAGAAGCAGCGGCACCTGCCAGGCCCAGCCGCGGTCGGGTTCGGAGTAGAAGTGGAACTCGTCCATCACGACCTGGTCGACCTGGGTGTCCTCGCCGCCGCGGAGGGCCAGGTTGGCGAGGATCTCCGCCGTGCAGCAGATGATCGGGGCATCCGAGTTGACCGAGGAGTCGCCCGTCATCATGCCGACGTTTTCGGCGCCGAAGATCTCGACCAGGGCGAAGAACTTCTCGCTGACCAGGGCCTTGATCGGCGCCGTGTAGAAGCTGCGCTTTCCGGCCGAGAGGGCCGCGAAGTGGGCGCCGACGGCTACGAGCGACTTGCCGGTGCCGGTGGGGGTGCTCAGGATGAGGTTCACGCCGGAGACGATCTCGATCAGCGCTTCCTCCTGCGCCGGGTACAGCGCCAGGCCCTGCTGCCCGGCCCACAGTTCGAACGCCTCGAACAGGACGTCGGGGTCGGTGACGTGAGGGAGGGCGGTGAGGGTTGCCATGATCCTTCGATCCTGCCCTATCGCGCCTGTGATTCCTCACACCGGTGATTCCGGACCGGTGGGAGAATGGCTCATGGCCGAATCACGGTTCGCGGTTTCCGCGCTGGCGCACTTCGAGACGCTCCTTCGCCGGGAGCGGCTGGACACCGCGGCCGACCTCGACCGGCTGACCGGTTCGCTCGGTGAGGTGCGCGAGGCCAGGAGCGACGCATCCGCGGACGACGAGCACGACCCGGACGGCCCCACCCTGTCTGCCGAGTGGTCGACGTTGTCGGGCGTGCACAGCGAGCTCGCGGAGCGCCTGGCGGGGATCGACCGGGCGCTGCAGCGCATCGCGGATGGAACCTACGGCGTCTGCCTGCGACGGGGCGAACCGATCGGCCGCGCCCGGCTGGAGGCCCGCCCCGCGGCCGCACTGTGCATCGCCTGCGCGCGGGAACTCGAAACGGCACGGACTGCCTGACCCCATTTCAGGCAAACGCCCCGAGCTCCTCGACAGCGACATGGCGGGCGCGCGGCCGACATGTTCAAAGGAGGAGTCCCGATGGGTATTGACCAATACCACGAGCCGGCCGGGGAGCTGTCCGCCGAGACGCGGACCTTCGCCCGGATGTGCGCGAACCTCACCGAGGAAGCCGAGGCGATCGGCTGGTACGAGCAGAGGATTTCGCTCGAGCCGGATGCGACGGCGCGCGCGATCATGACCGACTCTCTGGGTGAGGAGTTCAAGCACTTCAGCATGGGCCTGGAGTTCCTGCTGCGAACGTGCACCTGTACCTCCAGGAGAGCTTCAGCTTCCGTGTGGCCACGCCGGAAGCCGCAATCGCGCTGGCCCGCCGGAAGCCCTAGCGCCGGTCCGGGCGCCGAGAGTCGCCGTTTCCGCCGAGACTCGCCGTTGCAGCGGCGACTCTCGGCAGGAACGGGGACTTTCGGCAGCCGCTCGCTCAGCGGGAAACTCTGCGGCGGTGATCCTATGCTGGGCGCATGGCCTCCCGCGAAGCCCCCTCCCAGCAGCCTGGCCCCACGCCGCAGCCTGGCCCCACGCCGCCACACCCCACGCCGCTTCGACCGTGGCGGCGCCCGGCCCTGGCCGGCGTCGCCGCCGCGCTCGCCGGGCTCGGCCTCGCCGAGCTGACTGCGGGCCTGTTCGCCCCGAATGCCGGCCCGATCCTGGCGATCGGCGCGCTCATCATCGACCTCTCCCCGGCCTGGCTGAAGGACCTCGTGATCAGCCTGTTCGGCACGGCCGACAAGGCCGTGCTCATCGTTTGCGTCGGGCTCGCCGCAGCCCTGCTCTCCGCCGTCGCCGGCGTGCTGGAGTTCCGCCGTCCTCCGGCCGGCCGCGTCATCGCCATCGTGTTCGGCAGCCTCGCGGTGTTCGCCGCGGTGACCCGGGCAAACGCGACGGCCATCGACGCACTGCCCTCGGTCGTCGCGATGGTCGTCACGGCCGTCCTCATCACGGTATTCGCGACGAAGTTCCGTGTGCGGCCCGCTCCGGCGGAGGCAGACCAGGCCGCGGGGGCAATCGACCGGCGACGCTTCCTCGCCTGGACCGGGGTAAGCGCCGGCGTGGGCATCCTCGCGGCCGTCGGCGGGCAACTCCTGCAGGCAGGGGCGAGGGCCGCGGATGCCGCCCGGGCCCGGCTCACACTCCCCGCGCCCGCCGTTCCGGCCGCCCCCATCCCGGCCGGCGCATCCGTCGACGTCCCCGGCCTGGCGCCGCTGATCACCCCCAACGACGCCTTCTACCGCATCGACACGGCGCTGCGGGTGCCGCGGATCGATGCGTCCCAGTGGACGCTGAAGGTCACCGGAATGGTCGAGAACGAGATCGAAATCGACTTCGTCGAGCTGCTCGCGCTGCCGCTCGAGGAGAGCACGACGACGCTCGCCTGTGTCTCGAACGAGGTCGGCGGCGACCTGATCGGAAACGCAACCTGGCTCGGCTACCCGATCCGGAAGCTGCTCGCCAGGGCCAGGCCGACCAGCGACGCCGACATGGTGCTCTCCCGCAGCCAGGACGGCTGGACGGCGAGCACACCGCTCGACGCCCTCACCGACGACCGCAACGCGATCCTCGCCGTGGGCATGAACGGGGTCGCCCTGCCGCTGGAGCACGGCTACCCGGTGCGGATGGTCGTGCCCGGCCTCTACGGCTACGTCTCGGCCACGAAATGGGTGGTCGAGCTGAAGCTCACCCGGTTCGACCGGGAAGTGGCCTACTGGTCCACGCGCGGCTGGTCCGAGCGCGGGCCGATCAAGCTGTCCTCGCGCATCGACGTTCCCCGGGCGGGCGCCCCGGTGGCGTCCGGACCGGTCACCGTCGCCGGTGTCGCCTGGGCGCAGCACACGGGCATCCGGGCGGTTGAGGTGCAGGTGGATGACGGCGATTGGAACACCGCGACCCTCGCCGATGCGATCTCGGCCGACACCTGGCGGCAGTGGAAGTGGAGCTGGGATGCCCCGGCGGGCGAGCACACGCTGCGGGTGCGGGCGACGGATGCCGACGGCCTCGTGCAGACGTCGGCCCGCCGCGCTGTGGCCCCCGACGGCGCGACCGGCCTGCACGACATCACCGTGCGCGTCGGCTGACCGATCGCCCGGCACCTGTTCCCAAAGCGGACGACTCCGACTTTGTCACGTGCGGTCGAGTTTGCCCGGCACACCCGGGCAACTCGACCGGAACGGTCACACTCGGTCGCCGGTGTCCGGGCCGCCGTCGTCCGCTGCGGCCACAGGTGGCGGGTCAGGCCGCGGCGGTCAGGTGCACCTCGACGGCCTTGACACTGAGCCAGACCTGGTCGCCCGGCCGCAGCCTGAGCTCGCCCATCGCCGCGGGGGTGACGTCGGCGAGCACCGTGTGACCGCCGAGTTCGGTCAGGCAGCGGATGCGCACGATCGCCGCGTGCTGCTCGATCCCGGCGACGCGCGCCGCCCACACGTTCCGGGGCGAGCCCGCCCCCGGCCGCGCGCTGTGCACGAAGACCGCGGAGGGAGAGAACACGGCCGCGGGAGTCGACTGGCCGGGCCCGGACTCCGCGGAGCCGGGCGCGAGCATCCCCGCGGCGGAAGGCTCGTCGGCACTCGACACCTCGAGCCCGCCGGCCAGGGTCAGCGCGGAGCCGCCCCCCGCCAGCCCCCGCAGGCTCGCGGCCCGAAGCAGGTTCTGGCCGACCAGGCGGGCGACGTAATCGGTGCGGGGAGCGCGGGAGACCTCCTGCGGCGTGCCGCGCTGGGTCACCACGCCGGCCTCGAGCACGATGATCTCGTCGGCGAGGATCAGGGCGTCGAGCGGGTCGTGGGTCACCAGCACGGTGGCTCCGCCGAATTCGCGGAGATAGCCGGAGAGGTCCGCGCGGACGTCCATCCGAGTGGCCGCGTCGAGGGCGGCGAGCGGCTCGTCGAGCAGCAGCACGGAGGGTTCGAGCACGAGCGCCCGGGCCAGGGCCGCCCGCTGGGACTGCCCGCCCGACAGCGCCGCCGGCCGCGCCCCGGCCCGGTCGCCGATCCCGACCCGGGTCAGCCAGGCCTGGCTGCGCTCCCTCGCCTCCCGTGCGGGCACGCCGTGGGCACGCGGACCGAATGCCACGTTGTCGAGGGCGCTCAGGTGCGGGAACAACAGGTAGTCCTGGAACACGACGCCGATCCCGCGCGCCTGCGGTTCCAGGTGGATGCCCGCGGCCGGGTCATCGAGGATCCGGTCTCCGACCCGCACCCGGCCCGCGTTCGGCACGATCAGCCCGGCGAGCGCCCGAAGGAGCGTGGTCTTGCCCGCGCCGTTCGGGCCGAGCACGGCGAGGACTCCCCCGGACGGCACCGTGAGGCGAACGTCCAGCCGGAACCCGTCCCGTTCGACCAGGACCAGCGCCTCGAGCGCCGCCTGCCCGGCCCGGTCCGGGGCTCTCATGTGCCGACCCCGATCCACCGGTCGCGGAGGCTCACCAGCACGACCAGGGAGACGGCCAGCAGCAGGAGCGAGAGCACGATGGCGCCGTCCGGATTCGACTGAAGCGCGAGGTAGGCCGAGATCGGCATGGTCTGGGTGACACCGGGGAAGCTGCCGGCGAAGGTGATCGTGGCTCCGAACTCTCCGAGCGCGCGGGCGAAGCAGAGCACGGCGCCGGCGCTCACGCCGGGGGCAACGAGCGGGAGCGTCACCCGGCGGAAGATCAGCCAGCGGGATGCGCCGAGGGTCGCGGCGGCATCCTCGTAGCGTCGGTCGGCGCCGCGGAGCGCTCCCTCGACCGCGAGAACGAGGAAGGGCATCGCGACGAAGGTCTGCGCCAGTACGACGGCGGTCGTCGTGAACGGGATGGATACGCCGAACCAGTCGTAGAGATATTGTCCGGCCAGTCCGCGCCGGCCGAGGAGCAGCAGCAGGGCGACCCCGCCGACGACGGGCGGGAGCACGAGCGGTACGAGCACGAGGGCGCGCAGCACCCGCCGGAAGATCGGGCTGGCCCAGTCGGAGGAGCGAACGAGCACCCAGGCGAGCGGAACTCCGAAGAGCACGCACAGCGCCGTCGCGGCGAGCGCGCTGAGCAGCGAGAGCCGGAGGGCATCCCCGACTTCAGGCGTGAACAGCTGCTCCGGGATGCTGCCCCATGGAGCCTTCGCGAGGAGGGCGACCAGCGGCAGCACGAGAAATGCGATCGCGATGACCGCGGGGACCCAGAGCGCGCCCGGCACTCCGCCACCCCGCCGGTCGCCGGCGCGTCCGGCGGCACGCGCCGCCGCCCTGTCGTCCGCCCGGACCTCGTACCCGACCACGTCCCGCCCCGCCCGTCTGCCGCTCCAGCTCGGCCGGAAGGCCGGCACACGCTCATTCTAGGAGCAGGGCGCGCGCGCCGCCGGAGGCGCGGAACCGCCGGGCGTCGGCGTCAGCCGGCTTCGGCGTCGGCGGTTGCGCGTCGGGCGTGTGCACCCGACCGGGCCTACCCGACCCCGAATCCCGCTGCGGCCAGCGCCGCCCTCCCGGTGCCGGACAGCACGAAGTCCAAAAACGCTTCAGCCGCCCCCGGATTCGGCGCGTCCCCGAGCGTCGCGATCGGATACTCGGTGACCGCCTCGTCCGCCCCCGGGAAGTCGATCCCGTCGACCGCGCCGCCGGCGGCCAGGACATCGGTGCGGTACACGAGCGCGCAATCGACCTCGTCACGCTCCACCTTGACGAGCGCCGCCTTCACGTCCTGCTCGAGGGTGTCGGGGGCCGGGGTGATCCCGGCGTAGGCGAACACCCGGGCGGAGAGCATCCCGCAGGGAGCTTCGGGCGCGCAGAGGGCGACGGTCAGGTCGCGGCGGGCGAAGTCGGCCAAACCGGTGACCCCGGCCGGGTTGCCGGCCGGCACGGCGATCCGGAGGCTGTTGCGGGCGAAGACCGCGGCCTCTCCCCGCACCAGCCCCGCGTCGCTCACGACGCCCATGGCCGCCTCATTGGCGGCGGCGAAGACATCCGCCGGGGCGCCGGCGGTGAGCTGCTGCGCGAGGGCCGCGCTGCTGCCGAGGTTGACGGTGACCGCTGTGCCCGGATGCGCGGCCTCGAACTCGTCGGCGAGGTCGGTGAACGCCTCGGTCAGCGACGCGGCCGCGAAAACGACGACCGTGCCGGTGACCGCATCCGGGTCGGGGCCGGCGGGAGCCGCCGAGGCGCAGGAGGCCAGCAGCACGAGCCCCGCGCAGGCCACGGCCGCTGACCGAATCTGGAATCCCGGCACGTTGTCCCTCCCGTCTCCGCGCCCTTGACGGCATCGACAGGCTTATTCTAGGCAGCATGATCATGTTCGACGGGCTGGCTGAACCGGGCGGCGCGCTGTCCCCCGACCGCGTGGCGCGCTACTCCCGCACGATTTCCCTGCCCGGCTTCGGCCTGGCCGCCCAGGGCCGGCTCGCTTCCGCCCGGGTGCTCGTCGTCGGCGCCGGCGGGCTGGGCAGCGCAAGCATCCCGGGCCTGGCCGCGGCCGGCTTCGGAACCATCGGGATCATCGACGCCGACACCGTGGAAGCCAGCAACCTGCCCCGGCAGACGATCCACGGCATCGGGGACGTCGGCCGCAGCAAGGTCGCGTCGGCGCTGGAGACCGTGGCCGCGCTCGACCCGGCCGTGCGCGCGGTCGGCTACGACACCATGCTCACCGCTGCGAACGCGCTGGAGATCATGAGCGGCTACGACCTCGTGCTCGACGGCAGCGACAACTTCGCCACGCGCTACCTCACCAACGACGCCGCCCTCCTGAGCGGCATTCCCGTCGTCTGGGGCGCAGTGCACCAGTTCGGCGGGCAGGCCGGCGTGAGCTGGGCCGCCCGCGGGCCGCACTACCGCGACCTGTTCCCCGAGCCGCCGGCACCGGGAACGGTGCCCTCCTGCGCCGAGGCCGGCGCCCTGCCGCCGGTCTGCGCGGTCATCGGGGCCCTCATGGTGGCCGAGGCGATCAAGCTCGTCAGCGGCGTCGGCGACCCGCTGCTCGGCCGGGTCACGATCTATGACAGCCTGCGCGCAACGTTCCGGGAGGTCGGCTACGCGAGCGACCCGGAGGGCACTCCCGTCACCGGGCTGATCGACTACGAGGCCTTCTGCGGCACGGCCACGGCCACGGATGCCGACACCGGCTCGGGCACGGCCGCCCCGGCCGGCATCGCCATGCGTGACATCGACGCGCGGGAGCTTTCCGAGCTCCTCGCTGCGGGCTCGCCACTGCGCCTGGTCGATGTGCGGGAGCCCTGGGAGGCGGAGGTGTCCCGCCTCCCCGGCTCGCAGCTGCTGCCGCTCGGCGACCTGGAGCGGGACCCGCAGGCCGCCGTGGACGCGCTGCAGGGAGGCCCGCCCGTCGTCGTCTACTGCCACCACGGGCCGCGTTCCGACCGGGCCAGGGCCATCCTCGAGCGTGGCGGTCTGGTCGGCGTGCGCTCCCTGCAGGGCGGCATCGACGACTGGGCGGCCACCATCGACCTCGCGCTCAGGCGATACTGAACGGATGACCGCAAGGTCGAACGAGCACGGATGACCGCCAGGTCGCGCGCGCGAGTGCCGAACACGAGAGTATGGACATCATGACCGAGCTGACTCACCTGGATGCCGACGGCCGCGCACGCATGATCGACGTGGGCCACAAGGCGGAGACGAGCCGAGTGGCCGTCGCGAGCGCGCGGTTCGTCACGACCGCGGAGGTGCTCGCCCTGGTGCGGGCCGACAACCTGCCGAAGGCCGACGTGCTCGCCACCGCGCGCATCGCCGGGATTTCCGCCGCGAAGAAGACCTCCGAGCTGATCCCGCTCTGCCACCAGGTGCCGCTCTCCTCCGTGACCGTCGACTTCCGGCTCGGCGAGAACACCATCGACATTGAGGCTTCGGCGAAGACCCGCGGCCAGACCGGCGTCGAAATGGAGGCGCTCACGGCCGTGACGATCGCCGGGCTCACCCTGCACGACATGGTCAAGGCCGTCGACCCGGGCGCGACCCTCACCGACGTGCGACTGGACTCCAAGAGCGGCGGCAAGCGCGGCCACTGGACGCGCGACGACACGGCCGAGGCCCCCGACGTGCCCGAGACCGGCTCGACCGAGGCATCCGGCCGCACCGCTCGGGTCATCGTCGCCTCGACGCAGGGCGCCGCCGGACGGCGCGAAGACACGACCGGCCCGGTCATCGCGGCCTGGCTCGGCGGCCTGGGCTACGACACGGCTCCCCCGCTGGTGGTGGCGGATGCCGACATCGGCGCCGCCCTCGCCGCCGCGGTGCAGGGGCAGCCGGCGGTCATCATCACGACCGGCGGCACCGGGGTGTCCCGCACGGATGCCACGCCCGAGGCGACCGCTGCCGTGCTCGACCGTGAGCTGCCGGGCATCGCCGAGGCCCTGCGCCGCCGCGGCGCGGAGACCACCCCGTCCGCGGCGCTCAGCCGGGGACTGGCCGGAACCGCCGGTCGCACGGTCGTGATCAACCTCCCCGGTTCGGCCGGCGGGGTGCGCGACGGCCTGGCTGTGCTGGGCGATCTGCTCGACCACCTCGTCGACCAGGTGTCCGGCTCCGGCCTGCACGAGGCGCCCGCGCACGAGACATCCGCGCACGGGGCGAGCCTTCCGGCGGCCGGCCGTGGCTGACGTGCTGGCCGCCATCTCGGCGGAACCCATTGACCCGCACGCCGTGGACGACTTCGTGCTCTCCGCCGAGAACGGGGCCGTGGTGTCCTTCCAGGGGATCGTGCGCAACCACGATCAGGACCGGGCCGTGACCGCGCTGGACTACCAGGCGCATCCGGAGGCCGAGCGTTTCCTGCGCGAGTGCTGCGAGGGCGTCGCCGCCCGCACCGGACTCAGGGTCGCCGCCATCCACCGCACCGGCCCGCTGCGGGTCGGCGACATCGCGCTGGTCGCCGCCGTGGCCGCCCCGCACCGCGCGGAGGCCTTCGCCGCGTGCGCCGAGCTCGTCGAGGTGATCAAGCTCACCGTGCCGATCTGGAAACGCCAGCACTTCCCCGCCGGCAGCTCGGAATGGGTCGGCCTCTAGCCAGTGAGCGCCGCGCCGGCTAAAAACGACCGCGGCTGCGATCCTCACCAATCGAAACGACCCATCGGCACCGCTCGCCTTGGACGCCGACCTAATCTCTTTTTTGCGGCCGATGCCGGGGTCGGGTCCGTGTGCGTGCGTTGCTGCTCGGTCCGTACTCTGTTCCAGCCCCGTTCACTTGGTATATATCGGAGGTCAAACCGGCCGTAAGTCTGATTTGGTGCAATTGGGTGGTTCCCCAAAAAAGCCCCGAGACATATCTGAGGTCACCATGCATGCCCTATCCAAGCTCTTCGGAACAGCGCTCAGTTTGTCGCTGATGGCTGCCCCGGCAGTCGCAGCGCACCAGGACCGGCAAGATTCGCCCGCTCCCAATAGCAGCGCAGCATTCTCGTTCGGGCTGATCGCGGATCCCCAGTATTGGGACGGACCCGCGAGGGGTACCCGGTACTACGCCGATTCCACGCAGAAACTCGCCGAGGCGGCTGAGACCATCAACAAGTCCAAAGTGGACTTCACCGTCCAGGTCGGGGACCTTATCGATCGCGATCCGGCGAGCTTCGATACGATCCTTCCGATCTTGAATCAAATCGAGGGCCCACGATACAACTTGCTGGGCAATCACGACTTCCCTTCTGGGCTGTCGAGTGAAAGAGCAGTCTCGCTGCTCGATATGCCCAACGAGTACTACGACGTCACCCACCAGAAGTGGCGTTTCATCATGCTCGACAATAACGACATATCGCTCTACGCGAATGAGCCTGGCTCCGCAGATTACACAGAGGCCGAGACAATACTTGAGGGGCTACGCAACGAGGGTGCGGATAACGCTCAAACGTGGAACGGCGCACTGGGTGAAGAGCAAATGACCTGGCTGAATGAGACCCTCGCCGACGCCGAAGAAAAGGGGCAGAAGGCCATCGTCTTCGGTCACATGCCCGTCGAAGGAGGACACACCGAAAATGCGTGGGACGCTCCAGCAATCCAGGAGGCGTTGGAGTCTCATGACAACGTGGTGGCCTACATCAACGGTCATTACCACGCAGGCGCCTATCAAGTAGTCAACGGAATCCATTACGTAACGCTGAAGGGGATGGTCGAAGAGGCGCACCCCGCCAACGCGTATGCGGTCGTCACTGTGCAGGAGGACAAGGTACGCATCGATGGTTATGGCCGTCAACCGGACCTCGCGCTCGACGTACCGGCCGTCGCCCGCTGACGCATTCCGTAACCACGGAGTACGGCAAGCCGGCCCGCGCGGCGCGATCTCCCCGGCTCGTCAGGCTGTCGGAGATACGCGCTAGCCGCCGGCGAAGGGCGGGAGTACGTCGACCCGCGCGCCCACCGGGCGGGCCGGGTCACGGCTGACGACGGAGTCGACGAGGAACGATCCGGAGGCCATCACGGCCTCCATGCCCGGCCCGTGACGGTGCGAGAGTTCGGCGCGCAACTGGCCGACGGTCGCGCCGAGAGGCAGCAGAACCGTCTCTTCGTCGCAGTCGGCGACCTCGGCCGCCGCCGCGAAATACCGCACCTGCACGCTCATGGTTGATGTCACATCCTCACTCTAGACCGACGCGGGTGTGACGATCCGGACCTCGCGGGATGGCACACTGGAGAGGCCCTGCACCCCGGCAGGCCACCTGGAAAGGCTCGCATGACGATCATCGCCGCTGCCGACGGTTCGGCCCTCGGTAACCCCGGTCCGGCCGGGTGGGCCTGGTACGTCGACGATTCCTGCTGGGGAGCCGGCGGCTGGAAGCACGCCACCAACAACCAGGGTGAGCTCCAGGCCGTGCTCGAGTTGTTCCGCGCCACCGCGCACCTCGACGACGAGCTGCTCGTCATCTGCGACAGCCAGTACGTGATCAACTCGGTCACCAAATGGATGCGCGGCTGGAAGGCCAAGGGCTGGCGCAAGGCCGACGGGAAGCCCGTCATGAACCTGGACCAGCTCATCGAAATCGACGCGGTGCTCGTGGGCCGTCGGTACCGGTTCGAGTGGGTCAAGGGGCACGCAAACCACCCGCTCAACGAAGGCGCGGATGCCCGGGCCCGCGCGGTCTCCGAGGCCTACCAGCGCAACCTCGCCGTTCCGGCCGGGCCGGGTTGGGTGCGCCCGGGGGATTCACGGCCCGCGCCGCGGACCATCATCGCACCGGCCGCACCGCGCGCGGCCCGCCCGCAGCCGGTGACCGCGCAGCCGTTGCTCTTCTCGTTCTCCGACGACACCTGAGCCGGCGCGAGACACCCGGCACCGGGGCACCGCGCGCCCGCATTGTATCGGCGGCCGTTCCGTTCCGCTATCCCGGGCGGCCCCGGCGGGGCCTGTGTTATCCATAGCTATGACACGTTTCCTCGGGGTCGACTTGGCGTGGGCCGAAGCCAGCGACGCCCGCCCGGCCAATGAAACAGGCCTGGCCTGCATCGACGAAACCGGTACGGTGATCGACGCCGGCTGGGCCAGGGGTACGGATGCCGTGCTCGACTGGATCGGGTCGATGGTCGAGCCGGGTGCGGTGCTGGCCATTGACGCCCCGTTGGTCGTGAACAACCCCACCGGGATGCGCCTGTGCGAACGCGAAACGGGCAGCCGCTACGGTCGCTGGCACGTCGCGGCGAACGCGTCGAATCTCGGCCGGCCCTGGCAGGGCGGCGTCTCCCTGCGCAAGCGCCTCGAAGCCGCCGGCTGGACCTACACGGACGGCCTCGAGCAGCCGGACCCCGCCCGACCCACCTTCTTCGAGTGCTACCCGTACACGACCCTCGTCGGCGCCCCGGAGTTTGGCTACGACGACAAGCGCCCGCGCTACAAGCGGATGGGGGTGGCGCTGCCGGTCCAGGACCGGCGCCTCGCCCGCGCGCTGGTCTGCGACGACCTGATCGAACGCATGTGGCGCCTGGCCGACGCGTCGCCGCCGCTGAACCTGGCGTCGCATCCGTTGACCGACACGCTCGTGACCGAATGCTCCCCGCTGCTCGACCGGGACTACAAGCACCGCGAAGACCTCATCGACGCGCTGATCAGCGCCTGGACCGCGTCACTCTGGTGGCTGCACGGTGCCGGGCGAAGCCAGGTGCTCGGGGCGGATGACACCCCGTCCGTCGACGGGCACCGGGCCACGATCATCGCCCCCGCACGGCCCGAACAGCGCCGCGATCCCAGCTTCGCCCGGCTCGCCGCCCTGGGTTGACCGGGTCTGGCGATGGTCTGGCGCGGCTCGCTCCTCGTCATCCAGGCCCTGGTGGCGCTCACCTCGGCCGCCGGCGGCTTCGCCCTGATGTTCGGGCCGAGCATCGGCTCCCTCGGCATCACACCGCAGCCCGAGTACCTCGAGGGCTCGCCGTTTGATTCCTACCTGCTGCCCGGCCTCATCCTGCTCGTCGTGGTCGGCGGCACCCACCTGGTCGCCTGGCTCCTGCTGCTGCGGCGGCAGCGCTGGGCGGACGCGGCGAGCGCGGTGGCGGGGTGCGGGATCCTCGTCTGGATCTTCGTGCAGATGGTCGTCATCCCCTTCAGCGTGCTTCAGGCGGTCTACTTCGGCATCGGCCTGCTCGAGCTCGTGCTCGTGCTGCTCCTTCAGGGCATCCTGGATCCGCCTCGCGCAGCTCGACCAGCACGCTGAGCGGACGCGTTCCTCGTTGAGTTGCGGAGAAAGTACCTTCAATTGCGAAATGAAGGGTGTTTCTCCGCAACTCAACTGGGAGTGCAGACTGGGAGTGGAGCGCGCGGTGGTCAGGGGGCGGGCGGAGACTCCGGCGTCTCCGGCCCGGGGTCGGCCGGCGGGAACTGCACCTCCACCGCGGCCCGGTCGGCCAGTTCCGGACCGATCGACACGCGCACGGCGATGATCACCGGTCCGGGGGCACGCGCGAGGAGTTCGAGCACCTGCGCCACGTCGACATCGGCGTAGGGGTCCTGAATGTCGAGGGCCTCCGGGCGTACGCCGAACAGCGAGTCCGCCTCCGTGATCAGCAGCACGCCACCTGCGTTCTCGGGCTGGGCGAAGAGTCTGGCGAGCTTGCCCTCGGTCTCGACCAGGTAGGCGCTGACGATCTCGCCCAGCGGGACCTGCAGCACGGGCTTGCCGAGCGCCTGGGCGACGGATGCCGCCCCCGCGGACTTCGCCGCGTCATCCGGCCCGCTGAACACGGCGAGCCTGCCGGCTCCCGACGCCGTGACGACGTCGCGGATCGTGCCGATCGCGACCGGCCCCTCTGAGGCGTCCAGGGTGAAGGCGGCCATGATCCCAAACGACAGCCGGAGCGGTGAGGCGAACGCCAGCCACAGGGCCGACATCACCTCCACCGTCATCGGCGTCGGGGTGAGCCAGACCTGGAGGGTGTCGCCCGGTGCGACCTGCACGGGAACCACGGGGTGGCGCTCGATGGCGGCCCGGGCGGCGCCGTAGGCCTGGTGGCTTGCGGCATCGGCGTCGGCGTCGTCGCCGGGGTACGCGGTGACGAGGTAGTGGAGCTCCGCGATCATCCGGCTCTGGCCGTGCCGCTCGGTTTCCTCGCGATAGCTGATCAGGCCGTCGCTGTAGAGGAAGAGATTCATGGACGGCCCGCTCACGCCGACCCGCGTCGAATGCGGGGTGCGTGCGGTGACCTGCAGGTTGAGCGGCGGTGACGCGAGCAACTCCTGGATGGCCATGGTCGTGGCCGCAATCGCCTGGCCGTAGTTCGTCAGTGATGACATGCCTGGTCGGCTCCCTTCGGCGTCCGCCGTGATTTGTTCCGACGCTACTCCGCGAGGCGGCGCCGGTCGACCCCCGAATCCCGGGGTCCCGCCCGGCGTCCCCCGCCCGGACCGGAGGGGCGTAGCGTGGCAGCATGCCCCTGCGAACGTTCGGCCCCCGCCGAACGCGCGTGGAGGTACGCAAGATCTTCGGTGTCGCCCGCATCCTGTTGGCTCTGATCCTGATTACGGCCCTCGTGGGCGACTTCGACTATGTGCTCGGCTTCGCCACGTTCGTCACCAGCAACTTCTTCAGCTACTTCACGGTGCAGAGTGCCATCGCCGGGGTCGTCCTCTTCTTCACGGCCGCCCGGATCGCGTTCCGGCGCCCGGTGGATCCGCCCTGGCTCGACATCCTCCGGGTGCTGGTGACGAGCTACATGGTGGTGTCCGGGATCGTCTTCCTCAGCATCGTCATCCAGTCATCGACCCGCGATTACACGATCGAGGTTCCCTGGTCGAGCCAGCTCCTGCATTTCTGGATCCCGACCTTCGCCCTTCTGGACTGGATGCTCGACTTCGGGAAGGCGCGCCTGACCTGGAAGCCCCTCGCCTGGATTGTGGTGTACCCGCTGCTGTGGGGCGTCTTCACCCTGGTCCGCGGGGCCGGGGTCGGCTGGTATCCGTACTTCTTCCTCGACCCCGTGCAGGTCAGCGGCCCCCTCGAAACCGTGCTGTACTGCGCGCTCGCCGTGGCCCTGATGACCGGCGTCGCGGCGGGCCTGATCGCCCTGACGAAGCTCCGCTGGGCGCCCCGGTGGATGAGCCCGACCGGCTAGCCGGTCGGTTCGGGAACGGGCAGGGCGAACGGCTCGAGGCTGGCCAGTGCGGCCGCCAGGAAGTCGTCGTCGCCGAGCTTCGCCAGGCGCAGGGCGTCGTCGGCGGCCACCACGCCCATCAGCACCGCCTCGCCGGTGAGCGGTTCGAGGTTCACCCAGTCCTGGAAGCCGGAGTCGCCGCCGACGACGGACCAGAGCGTGACGTCGGTGTCCCAGAAGGGCTCGGGGAAGCGCAACCACACCTTGTCGAGCACGCCCATCCCGAGCGCGGCGATCGCCCCGCGGTGCTCGAACGGAAGCGGCGGCGCGAACTCCAGTGCGTCGGTCTTGAGCACGCCGAGCGGGACGGTGACGATCACCCGGTCGGCCCCGAGTGATTCTCCGGTCTCGAGCCGCAGGCTGACGCCCTCGTCGGTGTAGGCGATCCGTCGCACGGCGCTGGAGGCCAGCAGGTCGAGGTCCACGGCGGCTTCGGACACGAGGGTGGAGTACCCGCCGAGCACGATCCGGTCTCCCTGCCAGGTTCCGTCTTCCGCGGTGTCGTCGCCGGTTCCGGCCTGCGGCGGGAACCACGCGGATACCAGCCCCGCCTCGGCTCCGGAGAGCTGCTGGATCTCGCCGGCGACGGCGTGATCGAGCCAGTCGACCTCGGAGACGCCGTTTTCGCCGGGGGTGTCGGACAGGTCGGAGGCCCCCGATTCGACGAGGGCCACAGCGACGGACACGTCCTGCGGCTGGCCGGCCGCCCAGGCGATGGCCTCGGCCACGGCACCGGAGCCCACCGGCGACACCGGCGCGATGGCGCCGGCCGGTGTGCGGGTCTCCGTGCCGCCGGGCACCGGGAGGGTGGTCACCCCGGCCCTGGCGAGGTCCTCATCCAGCCGGCTCGCGGTGGAGTTGCGAACGAAGGATGGTCCGAGCTCGATCGGGAACGGCCAGTCCGGATCCGAGACGGTCGCGATCCGCCCACCGACGCGCTTGCGCGCCTCGATCACGACGACGTCGTACCCGGCGTCGCGGAGCAGCCCGGCAGCCGTGATGCCGGCCATTCCCGCTCCGACGACGGCGATGCGCTCGTCTGCGCCGGCGACGGCCATGACCTCCCGGGCGGCGCGGCGGCCCGAGTCACGGGCGCCCTGCACGGTGCCCGGCAGCTCGACCGACGTGGCCTCGCCCGCGAAGAACACCCGGTCCTGCACGGGCGTGGCCAGCGTGGTGCGATCCGCCGGCGTCGCCCCGACCGCCGTGAAACTCATCGACCCGCGCGCAAAGGGATCCTTCGACCACGAGGTGCGCCGCATGGCCTGCGGCCGGGGCACGAGGGACGGCGACGGGGATTCCGACGGGGACGGGCTGATGGAGGGCACCGGTGACGGGCCGGTGCACGCGGTGAGCGCGAAAATGGACAGCCCGGACGCCGACCCGATGAGGAAGGTCCGACGCTTCATGACTGTGCCCGTTCCCTGACTGTGCCCGCTGCCGCTGGTTTCGGCCGACCTCGGTGCTCCGGGTCCGCGCCGCTGGTATGACTCAAAGCTACCCCAGTGGCGGGCACGGCGCAGTCGGCGTACCGTCTGACACAGGCATCCGCACGCACAGGCATCCGCACAGGCACCGACCCGTGGAGAGGAGCCCGCCATGGGCTACACCTTCGACAGCGACCAACTTCCCGAGCTCCCCGATCCCGGCCCCCGCGACGGGCGCCACGGGGTGGACCGCGACGAGGAGTACGACCCCTTCCCCGCGCGGCGGCCCGGCGCCGAAGGATGGGACACCCTCACGGTGAGCGTGGAGGTCGCGAAGCTGCACCTCTTCGTGCTGCTCGCCCGGGTGGCGGACGGCCAGGACGTCGTGCTGACCCGGGCGGGACATCCGGTGGCCAGGCTCGTTCCGCCAGACGCTCCCGGTGCCGTGATCGTCTCCGAAACGGTGGTCGCGGTCATCGGAGAGGGCCCGGCCGCCCGGCGGGTCGCGCCGAAACGCACCTCGCTCTACGCCCGCGACGGCGACCAGCTTCCGGCCCTGCCCGACTCCGGCCCCCGCGACGGGCGCCATGGGGTCGACCGGGACCTCGGTTACCCGTTCGGCGGCTGAGCCGGCTCGCGCGGCGTCAGCCCGGCTGACGCCGCGTCGGCCCGGCTCAGGCTCAGGCGCCTGCGTAGAAGGCGCCGATCGCCGCGGACAGCAGCACCGGGTCGTTCACGTGGCACATCTCCCGCGCCGAGTGCATCGAGAGCAGCGCAACTCCGACGTCGACGGTGCGGATGCCGAGCCGGGTCGCGGTGAGCGGCCCGATCGTCGACCCGCAGGGCACCGTGTTGTTCGACACGAACTCCTGGTACGGCACGTCGGCCTGCTCGCAGGCGCGCGCCCAGAGGGCCGCGCCCACGGCATCCGTCGCGTAGCGCTGGTTGGCGTTGATCTTGAGCAGCGGGCCGCCGCCGGCGATGGGCGTGTTGGCCGGGTCGTGGCGCTCGGGGTAGTTCGGGTGCACGGCGTGGCCGGCGTCGGCGGAGAGGCACCAGGAGCCGGCGTACGCGCGGAGCCGGTCCGAGACGTCGGCGCCGAGGGCGGCGCCGAGGCGGGTGAGGATGTCGTCGAGCAGCGGTCCGCTGGCCCCGGAGCGCGACTGGGAGCCGAGTTCCTCGTGGTCGAAGGCGGCCAGCACGCTGATCTGCCCGGTGTCCTCCGGCGCGGCAATGAGCGCGAGCAGGCCCGCGTGCACCGAGGTGAGGTTGTCGAGGCGGCCGGCGGCGAAGAGGGTGGAGTCCCGGCCGAACGTGGCTGGGGCGGCGGTGTCTGCGGTGAGGATGTCGTAGCCGGCGACATCCGCCCCCTCCAGCCCGGCGAGGCCGGCCAGGTGCCCGACGAGGTCGGCCTGCGAGCTGTCGCCGACCCCGAACACGGGGTTGAGGTGGCGCTGGCGGTCCAGGGTGAGGCCGGCTGTGTTGACCTCGCGGTCGAGGTGCACGGCGAGCTGCGGGATACGCAGGAACGGGCCGGTGCGCACGAGGTGCTCGGCGCCGTCACGGGTGACGAGGCGCCCGGCGAGTTCCAGTTCGCGGTCGAGCCAGGAATTCTGCAGAGGCCCGCCGTACACCTCGACCCCGGCCTGCAGCCAGCCCTGGGAGGCCAGCGTGGGCTTCGGCTTGAGCTTGAAGCCGGGCGAATCGGTGTGGGCGCCGAGGATGCGGAACGGGGTGGTCGGGCCGGCAGCGGCCGGCTGCGCCCAGGCGATGACGGCCCCGTCGCGCACGATGTAGTGCCGGCCGGGTGTGGCGGGCCACTGCTCGGTCTCATCGCGGCGGGTGAACCCGGCGGCGTCGAGGCGGCGGGCGACCTCGGCGGCCGCGTGGTACGACGACGGCGAGGCCGTGATGAATCGGGCGAAATCGTCCATGTACGCGTGGCTCGAGGTCATGGGTCCATCCAACCACCTGCCCGGCCAGGCAGAATCTCCGAGGTTGGGAGCCTCGGCACCCCATGTGGGCCGTGCTGATACCTGAGTAATCGTCTAACCGTCTAAACGCGGTGTTCGGATCCAAGCGCCACGAGAAGTTCGCCGATTTGGTGGTCACTTTCCAGGGGATGCCGAAGCGGCAGCTCCGGGTAGAGCTCGTAGCGGTTACGCCGTCCATCGCGTCGACGCGTGAGATACCCGTCTGCGACAAGTTCGGCGATGATGCGCTGGGCGGCGCGTTCGGTAATGCCCACCGCTCCCGCAATGTCCCGTAACCGCATACCGGGGTCTGTGGAGACACACAGCAGAACGTGTGCGTGATTAGTGAGGAAGGTCCAGTCGGCCATCCTCTGATTATAGATGACACACGTTTTGAAATACACGCTATGTCAAACACGCTATGTCATACCGGCTATCATTAGCATGCATCGCTCGACAACGAACCAGAGAGCCACCATGTGATCGATCCAGTCATCCTCTTCTTCGTGCTCGGCGCCGTCGCGGGCCTGCTGCGTTCGGAACTGCGTCTCCCAGCGGCGGTGTACGAGTTCGCTAGTATCGTGCTGTTGCTCTCCATCGGCCTCAAGGGCGGAATCGAACTCGCCAGGCAGCCGTTCGGCAATCTGCTGCCGCAGATGCTGGCTGTGGTGGCCCTGGGCCTGGCCCTCTCCCTCATCGCATTCCCCGTGCTGCGCCACCTGGGCCGATTCACACGTGCGGATGCGGCTTCGATCGCCGCCCACTACGGCTCCGTGAGCGTGGGCACCTACGCCGTGGCGGTTGCCTATCTCGGCAGCCGGCAGATCGCCTTCGAAGCGCACATGCCGCTTCTTCTGGTCCTTCTGGAGGTGCCGGCCATTCTGGTGGGAATTGTTCTCGCCCGGGGTCTCTCACGCGAGACGCGCTGGGGTTCGGTTGCCCATGAGGTCTTCCTGGGGAAGGGCATCGTGCTCCTGCTCGGCGGAGTGTTCATCGGCTGGGCGGCGGGGCCGGACGGTCTCGCGTCGATCGAGCCGTTGTTCTTCGACCTATTCAAGGGAATCCTCGCCCTATTCTTGCTGGAGATGGGGTTGATCACGGCGAAACAGGCCGGCAGCCTGCGCCGCCACGGGCCATTTCTGGTTGCCTTTGGTATCGGGATGCCACTCTTTTCGGCACTGGTGGGGACCTGGCTGGGATGGGCTCTAGGGCTCTCCATCGGCGGAACGGCCATTCTCGCGACGCTGGCGGCGAGCGCTTCCTACATCGCGGTGCCGGCCGCCATGCGCATTTCAGTGCCCGAGGCCAACCCCACCCTGTCCCTGGCCGCCGCGCTGGGCATAACATTCCCGTTCAATGTCCTGCTCGGCATCCCGATCTACCACGCGCTCTCCGTGTGGGCACATACATTCGCGAGAGGATGAGACGAATGCACAGCCATACCCGCACGCTCTTGACCATCGTCACCGAAGCAGCACTCGAGGGCACCCTCGTTCGGGATCTCGATCGGTTGCATGCGCACGGCTACACCATCACCGATGCCCGCGGAAAAGGGAACCGCGGCGTTCGCGATGCCGGCTGGGAGGCGAGCGCCAACATCCGCGTCGAGGTTGTGTGCGACGCGGAGACAGCCGAAGCGATCGCCGCCTCCCTCCAGGAGCAGTACTACGACGACTACGCCATGATCCTGTTCATGAGCGACATCACCGTGCTGCGACCGCAGAAATTCTAAGCGCCCCGTCAGGTGCGCGGCCGCACGACCAGGACGGGGCAAGCCGCGTGCCGTACGCACTGCTCGCTCACGGAACCGAGCAGCATCCCCGCGAGTCCGCCACGCCCGCGGGTTCCGACGACGAGCAGGCGGGCGTCGCGTGAGAGGTCGATGAGGCTCTGCGCGGGGCCGGCGTGAACGGCGCGGTAGCTGACCGAAACCGCGGGATATTTCTTGACCGCGGCGCGCGCGTCCCGCACAAGTTCGTCGTGGACGGCCGCGGAATACTCATCGAACGACGAGACGTACCCGAAGTCCCAATTGGACGGGCGCGGAGCCGTCGCGATGGACCAGGCCCGCACCACCAGGACGGGGACATGCAGCTGGTCGGCGAGCTCGAGGGCCGCGCCCAGGGCGTCATCGGCATAGTCGGATCCATCGTGTCCGACCACAATGCTGTTGCGCGGTGCGGGTACCAGTTCGCTGTTGTCGATCGTGTCTTCAGCGCTCATGGGTTGTTCTCCTTATCGGGGTGACGGGCGATGCCGGCTCTTAGGTCGCTGGCGTGGTGGGCGGTGGTGGGATGATCGGTTGTTTGGGCAGCTGCGTGGCACCATGGCGGCGAGCCAGGCGGTCCATGGCTGCACACATGCTCCGACTGCTTCCGGGCTGGGTGCCACTGCCCCCGTAGGTCATCAGGACTGTGTCGAATGCGACGCCCGTGCGGTCTAGTACCTGGTGAGCAAGACGCTCCAAGTCCAGCAGCTCCTGCCGCCTCCGCACAACGACGCGTCGTGCGATCGCAGCGTCGGTCGTGAAACCGCAACGGGAGCGGGCAAGCGCGATCAACAGTCGCGCGCCTGCGCGACGAGCCAGCACAGACGCCGCGGCCAGGCTCTGGGCGACGTCGAAAAAATCCGCCACGACGACGAGGTAGGTGGGTTCGGGGGGAACCGCGGTGGAGGCGGGAACACTCGATCCAAAAGGGAAAAAAGCAGGTGTCTCTCGATTGGACAACAACGAAATCCCTTCCTGCGCCAGCTCGGCTGCGCCGTGCCGGACACCTTCCAGTCGAACATGCTGGCCACATGAATGTGTGCGGAAACCATTCAACGTACGTATCCAGATTAGCGAATTTCGCTTCAGGTGTCTATCCTTGGAAGCGAACGCCGGACGTAATCTCGACCGAAGGCAGAAAGGTCACTAGTGCTCGAAGTCACCGCTCTCCGCTGGACGCTGACCATCGGACTCATTCTGGGGCTGCTCGCCCTGGACCTGGGTCTGGCCGCCGCCCGGCCGCACGTTGTCAAGTTCCGCGAAGCGGCAATCTCATCGGTCCTCTACATCGCGGTGGCGATCGTGTTCGGTCTGGTATTCGCCGCCCAGGTGGGCTGGGACCTCGGCGCGGAATACTTCGCCGGCTACATCGTCGAGAAGAGCCTGTCGATCGACAACCTCTTCGTCTTCGTGATCATCATGTCGACCTTCGCCGTTCCGCAGAAGTACCAGCAGAAGGTTCTCATCTTCGGAATAGTACTGGCCCTGGTCCTGCGAGCGATCTTCATCGCCCTGGGTGCCGCGCTGCTCTCGCTGTTCTCCTTCATGTTCCTGATCTTCGGTCTCGTGCTGATCGTGACGGCCGTACAGCTTTACCGGCACCGCAACGTCGACCCCGACGTGCACGACAACGTGCTGGTCCGGGTGGCCCGCCGCAGCCTGAACGTCAGCACGGACTATGACGGCGGGCGTATGTTCACGCGCAGCGCCGGCCGCCGCGCGGTGACGCCACTTTTCATCGTGCTGCTGGCAATCGGCAGCACCGACCTGTTGTTCGCGCTCGACTCGATCCCGGCGATTTTCGGTATCACCGACGAACCGTACATCGTCTTCACCGCCAACGCCTTCGCCCTGCTCGGGCTGCGGGCACTCTTCTTCCTCGTCAAAGGGCTCCTGGACCGGCTGGTCTACCTCTCCACCGGCCTGGCCCTCATCCTGGCCTTCATCGGCGTGAAACTCGTCCTGCACTGGGGGCATGGCCTGGACGACCGAGTGCCGGAGATCAGCACCAACCTCAGCCTTGGCGTCATCGCTGTCGTCCTGACCGTGACCACGATCGCCAGCCTGATCCGGGTCCGGCTCGACCCCACCGCACGCGCCCACGCCGGCTCGCTCACGGGAGAGCAACCGCACGACCCCGGAAGGACGGAGTAACCGCCCGGAACAGGGGCGACATCGTGACCTCCAAGCAAATCGCCGCGTCCAGGACCGCAGCCGAGCCGGTGCCGCGGCACAGCCTGGATCCGGAGACAGCCGGTCATCACGCTCATCCAGCAACAGTGGGTGGATTCGGGTGCCATCTTCCTGGTCCTGTGCATCAACGCTGCCCGGGGTTCGTGCAGGAGCGCAAGGCGGAAGCCGATGTGCGGGCGCTGCAATCCCTCTCGACTCCCTCCTGCCGGGTCCTGCGCGATGGCGCCGAACGAGTGGTCCCCGGACGCGACATCGTGCTGTTCGAGAGCGGTGAGCGAGTTCCCGCCGACCTGCGACTCATCGAAAGGAACGGCCTCCAGGACGACGAGTCGATGCGGACCGGAGAGTCCTTCGCCGCGACGGAGCACACGGATCCGCTCCCGCGGGAGGTCGTGGAAGCGGACAAGGCAAACGTTGCTTTCATCGGCACGTTCGTGGGCAGCGGTCGCGGGAGGGGCGTTGCCATCGCCACCGGCCCTGACCGCTCACTGGGCCGTGATTACCTGGCCTGTCTCCGCCAGCGTGCTGGGGCTGACGCCCCTGAACGCCCGGGAATGGCTCCTCTGCATCGCCGTGGGCTCAACGGTGTTGATCATTGTCGAGGCGGAAAAGGGCGTCCGGCGCTGGTCCCAGCGGCAGTGACGTCGAGCGGCAGTGACGTCGAACCGCACTGACGTCGAACCGACCCGACGCATGGGCCGATCTCATGTCACACGCCGAACGCGAGCGTCACCTGCATAGTATGGGCACACAACGCCGCCGTGAGGAGTGCAATCGTGACCGAGATCGAGCCGCAGCACTCGCCCCGGTCAGGGCGCGAAGCCGTGATCTTCGACCTGGACGGCGTCGTCACCGACACCGCGTCGGTGCACGCGCTCGCCTGGAAGGCCCTGTTCGACGAGCAGCTTCCGCTCCTCTCGGCCGGCCCGGTGCCGGCATTCGACGTCGGCGCCGACTACCGGCGGTACGTCGACGGGCGTCCGCGCGAAGACGGCATCCGCAACTTCCTGGCGTCCCGTGGGCTCGAGGCGGCGCCGGAGCGGATCACCGCGCTGGCCGACCGTAAGCAGGCGCTGTTCGAGCAGCTCATCGGCGGCGGGGTGCAGGGGTATCCCGGCACCGTGGCGCTGCTCCGCCGGCTGCGCGGGCAGGGCATCCCGACCGCCGTCGTGACCTCGAGCCGCAACTGCCAGGCGGTGCTGGCGGCCGCCGGGCTGACCGGGCTCTTCGACGCGCGGGTCGACGGCACGGATGCGGCGAGGCTGGGCCTGCCCGGAAAACCCGACCCGGCTATGTTCCTCGAGGCGGCCCGGCTGCTGCGGGTGTCCCCCGGGCACGCCGTGGTCATCGAGGACGCCGAAGCCGGGGTGCGGGCCGCCTCCCGCGGCGGATTCGGACTCGTCATCGGCGTCGACCGCACCGGCTACGGTGACCGGCTCAGGGCCGAAGGGGCCGATCTCGTGGTGACGGACCTGGGCGAGCTCGACCTGCGCGACCTCGACCTGCGGATGCCCAACCTCGACGGGGCCGACGTGGGCTTCCCCGACCTGCCGCGCGAACCGGGGCCGGAGTTCCCCGGGTGGGCGGGCGGTGACTCCGGCAGCGACCCGTGGCTGCTGCGCTACGTGGGCTTCGACCCGGCGACGGAGGGGCTGCGGGAAGCGCTTTGCACCCTCGGTAACGGCTACTGGGGAACCCGCGGAGCCGCCACAGAGACCGGCGCCGACGGCGTGCACTACCCGGGGACCTACCTCGCCGGCGTCTACAACCGGGTGCACACGCAGCTCGGCGACCGGAGCGTTGAGGACGAGCACCTGGTGAACGGCCCGAACTGGCTGCCGCTCTGGTTCAAGGTGGCCGAAAACGACTGGTTCCGCCCGGGCGGCTCCCAGTTGATCAGCTACCTGCAGGAGCTCGACCTCCGGCGCGGGATGCTCCGGCGCGTCATCCGATTCCGGGACGAGGCCGGGCGCACCACGACGGTCACCTCCGACCGGTTCGTGTCCCAGGCCGCGCCCCGCCTGGCCGTGCTGACCACGACCTTTGAAGCCGAAGACTGGTCGGGGCCGATCACGATCCGGTCCGCGCTGGAGGGCCGGGTGGCCAACCGCAACGTCGCCGCCGACCGCTTGCTCACCGGCTCGCACCTGATCCCGCGCACCGCGGCGGCCATCGATGGGGAGACGGTGCTGCTCGAGGTGGAGACGAACCAGTCCGGCATCCACATCGCCATGGCCGCGCGCACCCGCGCCCACCGGGCGGGCGCCCGCATTCCCCTCTCCCCGCGCCTGCTCCACGACGACGAGGGGTGGGTCGCCCACGAGTTCGAGGTGGACCTGGCGCCGGGGCATCCGGTCACGGTGGAGAAGACGGTCATCGTCGGCACCTCCCGGGACCGGGCGATCGCCTCGCCGGCCAGGGCCGTGGCGACGTGGATGCGGCGGCTGCCGGAACCCGAGCGGCTCGCCGCCGCCCACGAGCGCGCCTGGCAGATCCTCTGGGACGAGTTCGCCGTGCGCATGCACACCAGCGAGCGAGCGTCGCTGGCGCTGAACCTGAACACCTTCCACGTGCTGCAGACGCTGGCCGCCGTCGACGCCGACCTCGACGCGGGGATGCCGGCCCGGGGCCTGCACGGCGAGGGCTACCGCGGACACGTGTTCTGGGACGAGCTGTTCGTCTACCCGATCCTCACCCTCCGCCGCCCCGACCTCAGCCGCGCCCTGCTCGGCTACCGGTACCGGCGCCTCGACGAGGCGAGGGCCGCCGCGAAGGAGTCCGGCTTCGAGGGGGCGATGTTCCCGTGGCAGAGCGGGATCGACGGGCGCGAGGTGACCCCGACCGAGTTCTTCAACACGCGCAGCGGCACCTGGATGCCCGACAACTCCCACCTGCAGCGGCACGTCGGGCTGGCCCTCGCGTACAGCGTCTGGCAGCACTACCAGTCGACGGCCGACCTGGAGTTCCTCATCCGCCAGGGCGCGGAGATCCTGCTCGAGGTGGCGCGCTTCTTCGCCAGCCTGGCCCGCTACGACGAGACCGCCGACCGGTACGACATCGAGGGCGTGATGGGGCCGGACGAGTTCCATGACGGCTACCCGGGCTCCCCCGGCTCGGGTCTGCGCAACAACGCGTACACGAACGTCATGACCGCATGGGTGCTGCGGCGCGCGATCGAAACGGTGTCGCTGCTCGAGGGGCGCTACTGCCGACCGCTGTGGAACCGTCTGCGACTGCGGCCGGAGGAGGTCGGCCGGTGGGAGCACATCGGCCGGCGGCTGCGCGTGCCCTTCCACGCCGACGGCGTGATCAGCCAGTTCGAGGGCTACGAAGACCTGGCCGAGTTCGACTGGCAGGCGTACGGGGACCGGTACGACTCCATCGGCCGCCTCGACCTGATCCTCCAGGCCGAGGGCGACACGACGAACAACTACCGGGTGTCCAAGCAGGCCGACGTGCTCATGCTGCTCTACCTCTTCTCGGCAGAGGAGCTCCGCGAGCTGCTTCATGAGATGGGATACGCGCTGCCGCCGGAGGCGATCGTGCGCACCGTGGAGTTCTACGGCGCCCGTTCGACGCACGGGTCGACCCTGAGCAATGTCGTGCATTCGTGGCTGGAGGCCCGGCGCGACCGGGAGGCGTCCTGGGACTTCCTGACCCGGGCGCTGGAGAGCGACCTGGCCGACATCCAGGGCGGGTCCACTCCCGAAGGGATCCACCTCGGGGCCATGGCGGGCTCGATGGACATGGTCGTGCGCTGCTACACCGGGCTCGAGATCCGGGAGGACATGCTCTGGCTACACCCGGTGCTGCCCGCGGAGCTGGCGCGGGTGGTCTTCACGATCAACTACCGGGAGCAGCCGATCCGGCTGGAGGTGACCGCGACGACCCTGCGCCTGAGGCTGCACGCCGGCGGTGCCACGCCGATCCGGGTCAGGGTGGAGGGACGCGAGTCGATGCTCGCGCCGGGAGAAACCCGGGACTTCGTGCTCGGCCCCTCCGCCGAACTGTGAGTTTGGCACCTTCGTGGTGCCCGGGAAGGTGCCAAACTCACAGTTCGGCGGGAACGAGCGAGGCCTTCGACTTGGCGAATCTCAGGTACAGGGACGGCACCACGAACAGGTTGAGCAGGGTCGAGGTGAACAGCCCGCCCAGGATCACGAGTGCCATCGGGTGTTCAATCTCATGGCCGGGGAGGTTGCCCATGACCACGAGCGGCACGAGCGCGAGTCCCGTGGCCAGCGTGGTCATCAGGATCGGAGAGAGCCTCTCGCCGGCGCCGCGCAGCACCAGCTCGGGGCCGAATGTCACCCCTTCCTTCTTCTCGAGGTGCTGGCAGTGATTGATCAGAAGGATGCTGTTGCGCGCGGCGATGCCCATCACCGTGAGGAATCCGACGATCGAGCCCAGCGACAGCACCCCACCGCCCAGAAAGGCCGCGAAGACCCCGCCGACCAGGGCGATCGGCAGCGTCAGCATGATCAACGTCGCCAGCCTCCAGCTGCCGAACGCGGCCTGCAGGAGGAGGAAGATCACGGCCAGCGCCAGCAGCGCCAGCGTCAGCAGGAGCCGTGAGGCGGCTTCACGTTCCTGGAACTCGCCGAGGACTTCGGCGTGGAACCCCGTCGGCAGCTCCAGGTCGGCCAGCCCGGCCTCCATCGCCGCGACCACCGTCCCGAGGGTGCCATCCTCGACGTTGGCCTCGATGTCGATGCGCCGGGAGCCCTCCTCGCGCTGAATGACATTCGGCGTCGCGATGAGCTTGACGTCTGCGACGTCGGACAGTTTGATCTGCTCTCCGCTGGGTGTGTCAATGGGCAGGTTGCGGATGCTGCTCACGTCGGAGCGGATCTCCACCGGGCTCCAGACCTGCACGTCGTAGGCCTTGCCGCCCCGGTAGACGTCACCGACCTCTTCGCCGGCAACCAGTGTTGCCGCCGCGCGCCGCACATCGCCCGGCTTCAGCCCGTAGGTCTGGGCTTTCTCGAGGTCCACCTTGACGCTGAGCTGGGGGATGTCGACCTGCAGGGCCACATGCTCGTCGATCGCCCCGGGGATTTTTTCGAAGATCTCCAGGATGTCATCGCCCGTCGACCGCAAGAGGTTCAGGTCATCGCCGTAGAGCCGCACCACGACCGCGTTGCTCGAGCCTGTCAGGACCTCCCTGATCCTCTCTTTCAAATAGGTCTGGACGTCCCGGTGGATGCCCGGATACCCCTCGACCATTTCCAGGACCGCGGCATGGGTCTTCTCGTAGTCCGCCTCGGGGTCGATGCTGATCCAGTTCTCGCCGAAATGGACGCCGACGACCTCGTCGGCCGCGAACGCCTGCCCGATGTGGGCGCCGCAGTTGTTGACACCGTCGATGGTGAGCAACTCCTGGCAGGCGAGCTTGCTGATGCGGTATTCCTCGGCCACCGAGGTACCCGGCTGGGTCACCCAGTGCATCAGGAAGTCCCGCTCCTTGAAGTCCGGCAGCAACGACTGCCCGAGCAACGGAGCAACGAGGGCGCCCGTTGCGGCCAGGGAGCCGAACAGGATGTACCCTCCCGCGGGCCTCCGGACGATCGGTTTCAGAACCGTGCGGTATCCGCGCTTGAGCACCCGCACGAGCGGCGGCTCCTGTTCCTTCAGCGGCAGGTTGCGCATGAAGAGCAGCGCCAGCGCGGGAGTGACGGTCAACGCGACCACCATCGAAGCCAGCACGGCCAGCGTGTACGAGATGGCCAGCGGCCTGAAGAACGCCCCGGTCAGCCCCTCGAGGAAGAAGATCGGGATGGCCGCGACGACAATGATCAACGTGGCATAGACAATCGGGCCGCGCACCTCGAGCGAGGCCTCCAGCACAACCGAGGACGTGGATCTCGTGCTGCCGGAGGCGCGATGCTGCCGCAGGCGGCGAATGATGTTTTCGATGTCGATGATCGCGTCGTCCACCACGACGCCCACCGCAATCACCAGTCCCGCGAGGACCATGGTGTTGATCGAGCTGCCGGTCAGATACAGCACCAGCGCCGCGGACACGAGGGAGAGCGGGATGGCGATCAGGCTGATCAGCGCCGTGCGCCATTGGAAGAGGAAGGCCCCGAGGACCATCATCACCAGGAGGCAGCCCAGGAGGAGCGACCGGGTCAGGTTGTCCAAAGACTCCTCGATGAATGACGCCGGCCGGAAGATCGCGGTATCGATGTCAATGCCGCTGAGCCCGGGTTTCATCTCCTCGAGCGCGGCCTCAACGCCCTCCGTGACCTCGAGGGTGTTCCCCCAGGGGAGCTTCTCCACGATCAGCATGAGGCCTTCGCCGTTGTTGATCACCGCGTCGCCGATCAGCGGCTGATGATCTTCGACGACGGTCGCCACGTCCCCGAGCTTGAGCGGCGTCCCGTCACGGTCCTCGATGGTCACGTTCGCGAGATCCTCGGCCGTCGCGATCGGCAACACGTGCTGGATGCCCAGCTGCTGGTTGGGGGTGCCGATGCTTCCCCCGGTTCCGATCAGGGCGCCCGGGGAGTATTGCAGCAGGCCGGCGTCCAGCGCATTCGCCGTGACATCCATCACCTGGTTCAGGGATACGCCCTCTGCCAGCATCTTGTCCGGCTCCGCCTGCACCTGGAGCATCTGCAGTCGCTCGCCCCAGATCGCCACGTTTGCGACGCCGGGCACCCGCAGCAGATGCGCCCTGATCTTCCAATAGGTGATCATGGACATTTCCATCAGCGAGCGCTCATCGGATGTCAGCCCGATCTTCATGACCCGGCTGGTCGACGAGAGCGGCTGGAGCATCACCGGCGGCGCGGCCCAGGTGGGCAGCGTCGGGACCACGATGGCGATGCGTTCCGACACCATTTGACGGGCCGTCAGGAGGTCCGTGCCGGGTTCGAAGATCATCACGACCGAGGACAGCTGCTCGACCGACTTCGAGCGCAGGTCGTCGAGGCCCTCGACGCCGTTGAGCGCCTCCTCGAGGGGCACGGTGACCAGCTGCTCAACCTCCTCGGCGGTCAGGCCGATGCAGATGGTCTGGATCTCCACCTTGGGCGGCGCGAACTCGGGAAAGACGTCCACGGAGGCCGTGCTCAGCTGGACTCCCCCGAACAGCATGATCCCGACGGCGATCGCGACGATCACCGACCGGAACTTGAGGCTGAACCCGATGACGCGGCGCATGTCAGTGCGCCGCGTCGAATTCGGCGCCGTAGAGCTCGGCCGCTCCTACCGTGACTATCTTCGTACCGGCCGCGGGGCCCGCACTCAGCCGGACCGTGTCCCCGTCGATGCGTTCCACGACGACCTGCGCCCGGATATACACGAGCGGCTCGGGGTTCGTGTACACCCAGGTGTCTCCCTCGGAGGTGTAGATCAGGGCGCCGTACGAGACTTCGAGCCCGCCGGCGCCGACCGTGACGGCCACCGTCTGCAGGTCGAGTCGTTCCACGGCCCGCTCGGTGAGGGTCAGCTTGCTCAGGTCCGTGCCCGCGATCTCTTCCTTCGTTGCCGCGGCGATGATGGGCGCCGCTTCGACCGGAGGCTGGACGCAACCGGTCAGGCCCACGGCAAGCGCCGCGGCCACCGCGGCTGCCATCGTCCCCCGGCGCAGCGAACGACTGTTGGTTTTCATGACACGTCCTGCCTCTCTTGCGGTACAGGTCCATCAGAACTTACGAGCGAGCTTTCCCATTCCACCTGTCTCGCGGGCCCGAACCGCTCGAGGAGGATGGGCAGGATGAGCAGGGTGAGCAGCGCCGACGTCGCCAGTCCGCCCCAGACGATGACGGCCAGCGGCAATATTGTGGTCACTCCGACTGCGCCCCCCAGGAGAACCAGGGGGATCAGGGCAACTGCCGTCGTCAGGCCGGCCAGGATGGTCGGAGCAAGCCGGTCCCGGTACGCCGCCCGGACGAGGCTCTCCGGCGACGCCGATGGGTCGCGGCCCTGCAGGGTCTGGTATCGACCCAGGAGCAGGATCACATCCCGCACGGCGATGGCCAGCACGGCCGCGAATCCAATCAGCGCGTAGAGCGAGCCGATGCCCTCGGCAAGCACGGCGGCCAGCAGGCCGCCGAACAGCGCCACGGGCAGGAGCACGAAAGCAAGCCCCGCCAGTTTCCAGCTGCCCAGGACCGTCTGCAGGAGGATGAGAATCCCGATGACGGCCGCGGCGAGCAGCCACCAGACGAGCTGCCCGGAAGCCTGTTGTTCCTCGTACTGCGGGGGAATCGCGGCGTGATGCTCGACCGGGAACTCCATCTTCGCGATGGCCGCCTGGATGTCGGTCGTGACATCCGCGAGGCTCCGTCCCTCGATTTCTGCGCTGACATCGATGCGCCGGGACGTGTCGTCGTGGTTGATGACCGTCTGGTTCGGGCTGACCCGCACCTCGGCCACCTGACCCAGCTGCACATGACCGCCGTCGGGCGTGTTGATGACCAGCTCACGCACGCTCGTCAGGCTGTTGCGAACCTCGGCGTTGCCCTTGACCACCACCTGAAACACCTTCTGCTGTTCGAACAGGTACCCGACTTCTATGCCCTGCAAAATGGCGGCGGCCGCACGTCGCACGTCGCCGGGCTTGATGCCGTGCTTCTCGGCGGCGGCAAGGTTCACTTCGATCTCCGCGATGGGCTGGTCGATCGTCACGTCCACCCGGGGGTTCACCACACCGTCGGTCTCAGCCAGGATCTGCCTGACCTCCTCGGCCTTCTCCCGCATGACGTCCAGATCGATGCCGTAGACGCGCACCTGGAAGGGCTGCTCGCCGGCGTCTCGGACCGCGGCGATCTGCCGTTCCGGGTAGGTGATGACCTCGGTGGCGATTCCGGGATACCCGATGACGATGTCCTCGACGGCAGCCCGGACGCCCCGGAAGTCCGCTTCGGGCGTCATCGTGACCCAGAGCTCTGCCGAGCTGACGTCGGATGCAGTGTCGGATGTGATCGCCCGGCCGACATGGCCGCCGACGGAGTCGACGCCGGGCACGGAGCGCAATTCGGTGCCGGCGATTGCCATCACGCGGCTTAATTCACTTCCCGCAGTGCCCGCGGCCGCCTCCCATTGGATGAGGATGGTGCGGTCGGGGACCTCCGCGACGATGGGTTTGCCGTCGGCCAGGAACGGAATCGCGGCCACGCCGGCGATCGCGATCGCGGCGACAACGGCCGCAGCTACCCACTGCCTTCCGGATGCCAGTCTCTCCCCCGCACTGTTGCCCCTCGCGCGCAGCCGACGAAGAAACGCCGGATCGGGGCGCGGGCTACGATCCCCGGCCAGCAGGATGCCGGCGAGGGCTGGAGTGACGGTCAGCGCGACGATCGCGGCGACAAGCAGGGCCAACAGGTATGCGAGGACCAGCGGCCTGAGGAATTCCCCGTCGATACCGGGCACGAAGAGGGCGGGCGCCACTGCCAGCGCGGACATCAGGGCCGCGAACACGGCAGGGATTCGCGAGCGTTTGAGGGCTCGAACCAGCCGACCTTCCTGGGGTTCGGCACCATCGGCATCCGTTCGCAGCCTGACGCTGTGCAGGTCAGTGATCACATCGCCCACGATGACGGCCAGCGCCAGGACAAGTCCGGCGAACACCATTGTGTTGAAGACGGCTCCCTGCAGCTCGAGCAGCACGGCGGCTGCGGTCGCTGACAGCCCGATGCCCACCAGTCCGACCAGCGCGTACCGCCAGGAACGAAAGGCCAGCCCAATGGCCAGGGTGACGACCAGCAGGCTCACCAGCAACGCCAGGCCGAGATCGTCGACGGCACCGGCCAGGAAGGACGCGGGGCGGAACACCGTGCTGTCGACGGTGATGCCGGTCAAGCCGGGCTTGAGGTCATCGAGCGCATCCTCGATGTCTCCGGTGACCTCTTCGACGCTCGTGTCCGGGAATTTCTCGATCACGAGCAGCAGGCCGGGCTCGTCGCCGGTGACGGCGTCACCGATCAGCGGCTGGTGGTCCTCGGAGAGCTCGGCCACATCGCGGAGCAGGAGCCGGCCACTCTCCGTGCCCTCGACGGTGACCTTGCCCAGATCCTCCGGCGTCTGGATCGGCAGCACATGCTGGATGCCGATTCGCTGGTTGGCGGATTCCAGGAATCCGCCGGTACCGGGAGTGGACGCTTCCAGGAAGCTCAACGGCGACACCCACACGGCATTGCCGGTCGTTTCGATGACCTGCTCGAGCGTCACGCCCTTCGCACGGAGCTGATCCGGGTCCACCTGCACCTGGAGCTGTTGTTCCCGCTGGCCCCAGATCGACACATTGGCGACGCCCGGGACGCCCATCAGCTTGGGCTTGACGTTCCACCGCGCGAGGACGGACATGTCCATCAGCGAGACATCCTGCGAGCTGAGTTTGATCATCATCACCCTGCTGGTGGACGACAGCGGCTGCATCAGGACGGGCGGCGTGGACACATTCGGCAACGCGAATGCCTGGGTGAGCCGCTCGGCCACGAGCTGGCGCGCACGCAAGACGTTGGTGCCGGGTTCGAAGATCAGATCGATGGAGGAGAGCCCCGGCACGGACACGGAGCGGATTTCATCGAGCCAGGCGACACCGTTCAACAGGTCGGCCTCCATGGGCGACGTGATGAGCTGTTCGACTTCGACGGCGGAGAGCCCGAGGGCCTCGGTCTGGATCTGAACGTGAGGAGGCGCGAATTCGGGCAGGTTGTCCACCGACATCTCCGGCGCATTGATCAGCCCGAAGCCGACGATCCCGGCCGCCAGGGCCAGCACGAGAAGGCGGAATCTGAGGCTCCAGCGCACTAACCAGCCCATGACATTCCACCCGTCCCAGAGAAGCCGTCGGCGATCGGTAATTCCGATCACCGCTGTTCGATCACCGCTGTTCGATGTGCCGAATCAGACTTCGAATCACGCCCCGAGGACGTCGAGATGCGCTGCGCCGCAGGTGAGCGGCCATCAGCGATTCGCGTTGTCGTGAATCGTTGCCACTGAATTTTACTGAGAGTATCTCATGAATTTCATTCCGTGGGGCCCTGCCCCAAGAGTGCTGCGTTACTATCCGCTCTTCCCTCCGGCTGTCAGGGGGGTCTGGCAAGCTGAGCGGATGACCACCGACACGCGCGCATCCGCCCTCGAGATCCTGCGCGCCCTGGTCGGGCGTCCCGACGCCGAGTTCCACGAGGGCCAGTACGAGGCCATCGAAACCCTCGTCGACCAGCGGCGTCGGGCGCTCGTCGTGCAGCGCACCGGCTGGGGAAAGTCCGCGGTGTACTTCGTGGCCACGCTGCTCCTGCGCCGCCAGGGAGCCGGGCCGACAATCCTCGTGTCGCCGCTGCTGGCCCTCATGCGCGACCAGGTCGCCGCCGCGGCGCGCGCCGGCGTGCGGGCCGTGTCGATCAACTCGTCGAACGCCCACGAGTGGGCCGAGGTGCAGGCGTTGCTGCAGGCCGACGAGGTCGACGTGCTGCTGGTGTCGCCCGAACGGCTCAACAACCCGTCGTTCCGCGACGAACAACTGCCCGCGCTGATCCGTCGCGTCGGCCTGCTCGTGGTCGACGAGGCGCACTGCATCTCCGACTGGGGCCACGACTTCCGCCCCGACTACCGGCGCCTGCGCGACCTGATCGCCGAGATGCCGGACGGCGTGCCGGTGCTCGCGACGACGGCGACCGCGAACAGCCGGGTGGTGACGGATGTCGCAGCCCAGCTGGACCACCGGGTCACGGCAGGCTCGACTTCCGAGGGCTCGACCACCGAGGTGGTGACGATCCGCGGGCCGCTCGCCCGGGCATCCCTCCGCCTCGGCGTGCTCCGGCTGCCCGACTCGAAGGCCCGGCTGGCCTGGCTGCTCAGCCACCTCTCCGAACTGCCCGGAAGCGGCATCATCTACACCCTCACCGTCGCGAACGCCGAAGACACGGCGCGCCTGCTGCGTGAGGCGGGCCACGCCGTGCGCGCCTACACCGGCCAGACCGACACAGCCGAGCGCGAGGAGTCGGAGGGGATGCTCAAGAACAACGAGGTGAAGGCGCTCGTCGCCACGAGCGCCCTCGGGATGGGCTTCGACAAGCCCGACCTCGGCTTCGTGCTGCATCTCGGCGCTCCCTCCTCCCCCGTCGCCTACTACCAGCAGGTCGGCCGCGCCGGCCGCGCGACCGAGAACGCCGACGTGCTGCTGCTGCCCGGGCTCGAGGACGAGGCGATCTGGCAGTACTTCGCCACCGCCTCCATGCCGAGCCAGGGCAAGGCCGAGGCCGTGCTCGGGGCGCTGCGGGACGCCGCCGGCGCCCCCCTCTCCACGCCGGCGCTCGAGGCGCGGGTCGACCTGCGCCGCACCCCGCTGGAACTGCTGCTCAAGGTGCTCGACGTCGACGGGGCCGTGCGCCGGGTGAAGGGCGGCTGGGTCGCCACCGGGCAGCCCTGGGTCTACGACAGCGAACGCTACGAGCGCATCGCCGCCGAGCGCGTCGCCGAGCAGCGCTCGATGATCGAGTACGAACGCACCTCGGGCTGCCGGATGGAGTTCCTGCAGCGCGCCCTCGACGACGACACGGCCGTGCCCTGCGGCCGGTGCGACACCTGCGCCGCGCCCTGGTATCCGGCCGACGTCGACGAGGCCGCGGCCTCCGCGGCCGCGCAGTCGCTCGACCGGGTGGGCGTGGCGATCGAGCCGCGCGCCCAGTGGCCCACCGGCGTCGCGAGCCTCGGCGTCGACGTGCGCGGCAACATCCCGCTCGGCGAGCGCCTGTCCACCGGCCGCGCCCTTGCCCGGCTTACCGACCTCGGCTGGGGCGGGCCGCTCCGGGACGTGTTCGCTTCGGGGGCGACGGATGCCCCGGCGAGCGCCGCCATGCTGGCCGCCTGCGTGCGCGTCCTGGCCGACTGGGACTGGGACGAGCGCCCGGCCGCCGTGATCAGCATGCCGTCGCGGCGGCATCCGCTGCTCGTCGAGTCGGTCGCGCGTGCGCTGTCGGACGCCGGCCGCCTGCCCTGGCTCGGCTCGCTCGACCACGCCAACGGCGGCCCGACAGGAACGCCGGGCGGCAACAGCGCCTACCGGCTCGCCAACGTCTGGGAGCGGTTGGCGGTCGGCCCGCACCTCGCGGAAGGCCTCGAATCGCTCGCCGGCCGGCCGGTGCTGCTCATCGACGACAGCGCCGACAGCCGGTGGACGCTCACGGTCGCCGGCCGCTTGCTCCGTCACCAAGGCGTCTCGGCCGTGCTGCCCTTCACCCTCGCGCTGAAGTCCTGACCCCCGCCCGCCCTCCCCGCGAAACCGCAGTTGTGCGCCCTAAAACGCCCGTTTAACGCGCACAACTGCGGTTTCGCGGGAGGGGGATGGGGCGGGATGGGGCGGGATGGGGCGGGGCGGGGGCTAGGCGCTCCAGGCGGCGGGGACGAGCGTCCAGATGACCTCGGCGCCGGCGTCGCCGGGGTTCTGCCAGGTGTGCGGCTCGCGACCGGCGAACGTGACGGTGTCCCCGGCCGCCAGGTCGACGGTGCGGTCGGAGAAGCGCACCGTCAGCCGCCCGCTGATCACGTGAACCACCTCGGCGTCGCAGTTGATCGTGTACAGCTTCTCGCCGCCGTCGGCCCCGGGCTCGAGCGTGGAGCGCAGCACCTGCACGCGGGACTGGCTGCGCGGCGTCACGAGGCGTTCGACCGCGCCGGTCCCGCCCATATTGATCAAGGGGGCCTCGGCCAGGGTGATGACCTCGATGTCTGCCTCCGCGAAGAGGGAGCCCACCGACAGCGACAGCACCTGGCAGAGCGTGACCAGGGTCGCGACGCTGGGCGAGGTCTCATCCCGCTCCACCCGGCTGATGAAGCCCCTGGTGAGGTGGGTGGCATCCGCGACCTGTTCGATCGTCAGGCCCTGGGCCCGGCGGGTTGCGCGCAGCCGGGCGCCGACACGGACGCGATCCTCGGAGGGGGCTGGATGCACGGGTCTCATGTGACTCTTTCGTCGGAGCGGCCGGGAGCATCATCTTGACAGGGAGGGACGCTGCCCCCAGAATCAGACCAGGCTCAAAGTTGCATGACAAACACTTTATGTTGCATATGAGTATCCCGCACCATCCCGATGAGCGACACCCCCACACGCACGAAAGCAGGACGACTGATGGTCAACGAACAGCCGATCGGCCCGACGGACGCCAGCCTGGTGCCCCGCTACGCCGGAATCGCCACCTTCGCCCGGCTGCCCCGCCTCGAGGATGTCGGCCGGGCCGACATCGCGGTGGTCGGTGTGCCGTTCGACAGCGGAGTGAGCTACCGCCCGGGCGCCCGCTTCGGCCCGGCCCACGTGCGCGAGGCCTCGCGGCTGCTCCGGCCCTACAACCCCGCGCAGGACGTCGAGCCGTTCTCCACACAGCAGGTCGTCGACGCCGGCGACATCGCCGCGAACCCGTTCAACATCACCGAGGCCGTGGCCCAGATCCAGCAGGCGGCCTCCGAGCTGACCGCCGACGGCAAGCGCCTGGTGGTCATCGGGGGCGACCACACCATCGCCCTCCCCCTGCTGCGGGTGGCCGCCGAACGGCACGGACCCGTGGCGGTGCTGCACTTCGACGCGCACCTCGACACCTGGGACACCTACTTCGGCGCCCCGGTCACGCACGGCACTCCGTTCCGCCGCGCCTCGGAGGAGGGGCTGATCGACATGCAGGCCAGCATGCACGTCGGCATCCGCGGCCCGCTGTATTCCCGCGACGACCTCCGCGACGACGAACGTCTCGGCTTCGCGATCATCACCAGCGCCGAGTTCGAGACCGAGGGCCTTGCCCGCGCCATCGAACGGATGCTGGCCAGGCTCGGCGATCGCCCCGTCTACCTGTCCGTCGACATCGACGTGCTCGACCCCGCCCACGCGCCGGGGACGGGCACCCCGGAGGCCGGCGGCATGACCAGCCGGGAACTCCTGGCCATGATCCGCGCCCTGCGTGCCGTGAACCTGGTCGGCGCCGACGTCGTCGAGGTTGCCCCCGCCTATGACCACGCACAGCTGACCGCCGTCGCCGCCTCCCACGTCGCCTACGAGATCATCTCGGCGATGACCCCGTCCCGCTAGACCCGGGCTCCCGCACGCCTCCCGCACGCACCGCACACCGCACACCCCGAAGGACAATGATGTCAACAAGCCCGACCACCCCCGCCCCGGCCTCGCCCGCTGATTCCGAACGGCGCGGCAGCGTCATCGAGCAGCGCTCGATCGACTACGTGCCACGATCCGAACGGCACGGAAAGGTCTGGCACCAGGGACCGTTCTGGTTCACCGGCAACTTCGTGCTCCCCACCATGGTGATCGGTTTCATCGGCCCGGCCATCGGGCTGAGCGTCTGGTGGACCGTTCTCGCGGTCGTCCTCGGCGCCTGCTTCGGAACGTTCTTCATGGCCTTCCACGCCAACCAGGGGCCGCGCACCGGCCTTCCGCAGATGATCCAGTCCCGGGCCCAGTTCGGCAGCCGAGGCGCCATCGTCCCGTTCGCGGCGAGCGTTTTCGTCTACATCGGCTTCATGGTCTTCGATACGATCCTGGCCACCCAGGGCCTGCAGCTGGCGCTGCCGGGCGACAAGCTCTTCTGGTACCCGCTCCTGATTGCGCTCTCCATCGTGATCGCCGTCGTGGGCCACGACTTGCTGCACTTCATCCAGCGCTGGCTGACCTACCTGCTCATCGTCGTGTTCGCGATCATCACCGTCCTGGCGATCGTGAACTTCGACGCCTCCACGGTCACCGAGGCCGCCGGCGCCGCCGGCTGGGACGGCACCTCGTTCCTGGTGATGTTCTCGCTGGCCGCCGGCTACAACATCAGCTACGCCATCTACGTCTCCGACTACAGCCGCTACCTGCCTCAGGATGCCTCGGCGCCCAAGCTCATCGGCTGGACCTACCTCGGCGCGGCCGTGTCGGCGTCCTGGCTGATGTCGCTCGGCGCCCTGCTCGGCAGCAACATCCCGGATGCCGACGCAATCGGCGCCGTCAAGACCGTCGGCGACATGCTCTTCCCGGGGTTCGGCACCTTCGCCGTCCTGGTCTCGACCGTGGCCCTCATCTCCATCATGGGCGTGAACGCGTATGGGGCCATGCTCACCGGCACGACCGCCGTCGACGGATTCCGCAAGGTTCGCGCGACGGTGCGGCTGCGCGTGATCGGGCTCGTCATCGTCGGCCTGATCACCCTCGCGATCGCCCTGCTCATCCCGGACAACTACCTGGGCAGCTTCAACGACTTCGTGCTCCTCATGCTGTACTTCCTCGTGCCGTGGACCGCGGTCAACCTGGTCGATTTCTACCTCGTGCGGCGCGGGCAGTATGCGATCGCCGAGATCTTCAACCCGCGGGGCATCTACGGACGCTGGGCCTGGCGCGGGATGGTCTCCTACCTGATCGGTTTCGTCGCGATGATCCCGTTCTTCTACACCTCGTTCTACGTGGGGCCGGTCTCCGAGGCGCTGGGCGGAGCGGACATCTCGTTCGCCGTCGGACTGGTCGTCTCCGGCGGGCTCTACCTGCTGTTCTCGCGAAACCTCGACCACGCCGCCGAGGCGGAGGCCCGCATCCGCAGCGAGCTCGAACTCGAAGGCACGGCCGGGTGACCCCGGCCCGATGAGTAACGGCGCGATGAGTAGCGGCCCGATGAGTAACGGCGCGATGAGTAGCGGCCCGATGAGTAACGGCCAGTCGAGTGCCGGCCCGATCCGTGTCGCCTGCTGTCAGGTTTCCCTGGCTGTGGGCGACACGCCAGGCAACCTCGCCCGGCTGCGCGCCGCGGTCACCCGGGCCGCGGATGCCGGGGCACGCATCGTCGTGCTGCCCGAGCTCGCCAACACCGGCTACATGTTCGAGGACCTCGCGGAGCTTCGAGCCGCGGCCGAGCCGCTGGACGGGGCATCCGTTCGCCAGTGGGAGGCCCTCGCCCGGGAGCTGGACCTCGTCATCGTGGCCGGCTTCGCCGAGGCCGGTGACGACGGCCTCGTCTACAACTCGGCCGTGCTCGTGGACAAGACCGGGCTGCGTGCCCGCTACCGCAAGGCACACCTCTGGGACCGGGAGAAGGACAACCTCTTCAGCGCGGGCTCGGACGCCCCTCCCGTCGTGGATACCGCGTTCGGACGCATCGGCGTGCTCATCTGCTACGACCTCGAATTCCCGGAGTGGGTGCGCTCGGCGGCCCTCGAGGGCGCGGAACTGCTCTGCTGCCCGGTCAACTGGCCGCTGTATCCCAGACCGGCGGGCGAGCGCCCGACCGAGATCGTGAAGGTGCAGGCCGGCGCCACCGTCAATCGGATGTTCATTGCCGCCGCCGACCGTGCCGGGCAGGAGCGCGGACAGGACTGGCTCGGCGGGAGCGTCATCGTCGACGCCGACGGCTTCCCGCTCACGCCGATCAGCCTGGGCGAGGAGACGCTGGTGCTGGCGACCGTCGACCTGGCCGAGGCGCGCGCCAAGGGCATCAGCGACCGGAACGACGTGCACGCCGACCGTCGCCCGGCCCTCTACACCCGCCTCACGCAGCACTGACCTCGTCGGCAATCGGGCGTAACCGGAATATTCACCGGCCCGTGATGCTTGTTACGCTCGGACGTCGCCGCTTGGCGATCGCAGACCCCAATACCGTAAGGCTCCGAATCCCATGAAGCGTTCCCTCATCACCGCAGCAGCCCTCACCGTGATCGCCGTTTCACTGTCCGGCTGCGCTGCGGGCGGGGCGGGAACGGACGCGATCTCCGCCACGGGCACTCCCACCGACGATTCCCTGGCGGCGGTGCACGAATCCGGTACCCTCACTGTCGGCACCGAGGGCACCTACCGCCCGTTCACCTATCACGAGGGCGGCTCCGGCAAGCTGACCGGCTACGACGTCGAGGTCATCGAGGCCGTCGCGGACAAGCTGGGCGTCGAGGTCGAATTCGAGGAAACGCAGTGGGACGCCATCTTCCAGGGCCTCAAGGCCGGCCGTTTCGACGTGGTCGCCAACCAGGTCTCGATCACGCCCGAACGCGTCGACGAGTACGAGTTCTCCACCCCGTACACGTTCTCCACCGGCGTCGTCGTGGTGAAGAAGGGCGACTCGTCGATCACCTCGTTCGAGGACCTGTCCGGCAAGAGCACGGCCCAGTCGCTGAGCAGCAACTGGTACGCGCTCGCCAAGGAGTCCGGCGCGAAGATCCAGGCCGTCGAGGGCTGGGCGCAGTCCGTTGCCCTGGTCGAACAGGGCCGGGTGGATGCCACGGTGAACGACAGCCTGACCTTCCTCGACTACAAAAAGCAGACCGGGGCATCCGGGCTGAAGGTCGCGGCGACCACCGAGGAGCAGTCCGAGAACGCCTTCGCCTTCGCCAAGGGCGACACGGCCCTCGCTCGCGCCGTCGACACGGCCCTCGCCGAACTCACCACATCCGGGGAGCTGGCGAAAATCTCGAACAAGTACTTCGGGGTCGACGTCAGCAAGTAGACCATGACCGAGTCCACCTGGCAGCTCGTCCTCGACTCCTTCTGGCCGCTGCTCGACGGGGCGATCCGGGGCACCATCCCGCTTGCCCTCTCGTCGTTCGCAATCGGGCTCGTGCTCGCGCTCGGCCTCGCGCTGATGCGGCTGTCCGGGCGGGCCTGGGTGTCCGGGATCGCCCGCGGGTACATCTCGATCGTGCGCGGCACCCCGCTGCTGGTGCAGTTATTCGTGATCTTCTACGGGCTGCCGTCGATCGGCTTGGTGATCGACCCCTGGCCGAGCGCCGTTGTCGCGTTCTCGCTCAACGTCGGCGGATACGCGGCCGAGGTCATCCGGGCCGCGATCCTGTCGGTGCCCAAGGGCCAGTGGGAGGCCGCGTACATGATCGGGATGTCGCACCGGCGGGCCCTCGGCCGGATCATCCTCCCCCAGGCCGCCCGGGTCTCGGTGCCGCCGCTGTCGAACACGTTCATCAGCCTGGTCAAGGACACCTCCCTCGCCTCGCTGATCCTCGTGACCGAGCTGTTCCGGCAGGCGCAGGAGATCGCGGCGTTCAGCCAGGAATTCATGCTGTTGTACCTCGAGGCCGCGCTGCTCTACTGGGTGATCTGCCTGGTCCTGTCGTCGGGACAGGGCATGCTCGAGAAGCGATTGGACCGCTATGTCGCCCACTGACCCGTCGCCCGCGAAGACGCAGCCGCCGCTGCTGGCCGTGCGCGGCCTGCGGAAGAGCTTCGGCGCGAACCGGGTGCTCGACTCCATCGACCTCACCGTCGACCGCGGCCGGGTGCTCGCCCTCATCGGACCGTCCGGCTCCGGCAAGACCACCATCCTGCGCTGCCTGAACGGGCTGGAACTGGCCGACGGCGGAACCATCGACGTGGCCGGGGAACTCTCGATCGACTTCGCCCAGGCCCCGCCGAAGAAGCGGCTCAGCGCCCTGCGCGACCGTTCGGCCATGGTCTTCCAGCACTACAACCTGTTCCCGCACAAGACCGTGCTCGAGAACGTGATCGAAGGACCCGTCGGCGTGCAGAAGCGCCCCCGCGCAGACGCCGTGGCCGAGGCGCTGGCCCTGCTCGACCGGGTCGGGCTGGGCGACAAGAGGGACAGCTACCCGTTCGAGCTCTCCGGCGGCCAGCAACAGCGCGTCGGGATCGTGCGCGCGCTGGCCCTGAAGCCGCAGCTGCTGCTGTTCGACGAGCCGACATCCGCGCTCGATCCGGAGCTCGTCGGCGACGTGCTGCGCCTGATCAAGGAACTCGCCCGCGAGGGCTGGACCATGGTGATCGTCACGCACGAGCTCGAGTTCGCCCGTGAGGTGGCGCACGAGGTCGCGTTCGTCGACGGCGGCGTGATCGTCGAGCGCGGCGACCCGAAACAGCTGCTCCGCCACCCGCAGCACGAGCGCACGAAGCAGTTCCTGCACCGCCTGCTCTTCCCCTTCTAGGGGCTGCCGGACGCTCGCTCGCCGCGCGAGCCCGTTAGGCGCCCGCGAATGCCCTGTGAGAGGGTGAACGACGTCAAGCGCCCGGCGGCAGAGAAGCCACCCGGGCGTCAACGTTAGGAATGCACCGGTCATGGTCACAGCTCATAACGCCTCTCTCGAACCAGTGGATCACGCCGCAACCGTCGATGATGACGGCGGCGCCCCCGCAAAATGGAAGGTCGTCGGGCCGGGCCTGGTGGTCGCGGCCACGGGTGTCGGCGCGGCCGACATGGTCGCCACGCTCGTCGCCGGCTCAAAATACGGCTACGGCCTGCTCTGGGCGGTGATCCTCGGGGTCGTCCTCAAAATCGTCCTGGTCGAAGGCGCCGGCCGCTTCACCCTCGCCACCGGGAAGACGATCTTCGAGGGGTGGCGTTCGCTCGGCAAGTGGACCACCTGGTACTTCGGCCCGTACATCATGATCTGGGGCTTCGTCTACGGCGCCACGGCGATGTCTTCGGCCGCGCTGCCCCTGGCCGCCCTGTTCCCGGCGGTGCCGCTGACCGCCTGGGCCGTCATCATGGGCCTGCTCGGATTCGTGATGGTCTGGTTCGGCCGGTACAGCTTCTTCGAGAAGATCACCGCCGTGCTGGTCGGCCTCATGTTCGTGACGGTCGTCGGCCTCGCGATCATCGCGGCGCCGAACATCCCGGAGATGGTCACCGGCCTGGTCCCGATGATCCCGGACGGCGGCATCCTCTACACCCTGGCGCTCGCCGGCGGCGTGGGCGGCACGATCACCCTGGCCGCGTACGGCTACTGGCTGCGCGAGAAGGGCTGGTACACGCCCAAGTGGATGAAGGTCATGCGGATCGACAACTCCATGGCCTACGTGCTGACCGGCATTTTCGTCATCGCGATGCTGATCGTGGGCGCGGAGGTCGTTCGCGCCGCCGGCATCTCCCTCAGCGCCGACGACACCGGCCTGCTCGAGCTGACGACCGTGCTGCGCGAGAAGTACGGTGACGTGGTCGGCGTCGGCTTCCTGGTCGGCTTCTGGGCCGCATCCTTCTCCTCGATCATCGGGGTGTGGAACGGCGTCTCGCTCATGTTCGCCGACTTCTGGGGCAACATGCGCGGCAAGGCATCCGGACACCCGGACACCCGCATCGGCGGCAAGTACTTCCGGTTCTACGTGCTCTGGCTGACGTTCCCGCCGATGCTCCTGCTGCTCCTCGGCAAGCCGATCGGCCTGATCCTGGCCTACGGCGTGCTCGGCTCGCTGTTCATGCCGTTCCTGGCGATCACCCTGCTGGGGCTGCTGAACGGCAAGCGCATCTCGGCCCAGTGGGCCAACAAGCTGCCGACCAACATCGCGCTCGGCGTCTGCGCGCTGCTGTTCGGCATCCTCGGCGTGCAGCAGCTGGTTGTGGCGATCGCCCCGGCGTTCGCGGTGTAGTCCTAGAGTGTGGGCATGACCAGGCCCGCTGGCGGAGAATCGTCGAAGGGCCGCTGAACCTGGCGGCGCTGGTCTTCTTGATCGCCTACTCCTGGCGCGTCATCGGGGATCTGCAGGGGGCCGGAGCGGCCATCGCGAAAGCGGTCATCTTCGCCACCTGGCTGGCCTTCCTGACGAACTACCTGGCCAATCTCGCCCTCACAACCGATCGCAAACGCTGGTTCGGCAGCCATATTTTCGAACTGCTGGGGTCGCCCTTCCCGTGCTCCGTCCGTTGCGCCTGCTCAGGTACCTGCGCCTGCGACGGTTCGAGCGCACGGTGGGCGGCGCCTTCCGTTCCCGGATATCGGTCTACCTGGCCGCGTCGATCGTGCTCCTGGTCTACATGGCCACGCTGGCGGTGCTCGACATGGAGCGATCGGCCCCCGATGCGACCATCACCACCTTCGGGCCCGACTAGCACGACCGGATCAGTGCCGGGCCCGGATCAGTGCTCGACCCGCATCAGTCTTGGTGCGAGCGCGTCGCGCAGGGCGGGGTTGGGCTTCGCCGCGGGGAGCACCTCGATGATGTCGGCGAGCGCCTGCTCGAGCGGAATCCGGCAGTGCCGCGAGGCGTAGAGCGCCGCGACGGCGGGCGTGCGACTGATCGCCTGAACACAGTGCACGAACACGATGTGCCCCTCCGCGCGCAGCGCGGCGATCTCGTCGACGGTGTCCACGAGCACGAAGTCCAGGTTGGGGTTCATCTCGGGGCGCGGGTCATCGACGAGCCACACCGCGATGTGGTCGCGGATGCGGGCGGGCACCTGCGCCGTGCCCACGCGGCAGAGTGAGACGACGGCGTCAACCTGGGCCGGGAGCCGGTCCAGCGCCCCCACCCCGCCGAGCCACACACCGCTGTCGTGCGGATGCCGCACCAGCGCCGCGGTGCCGCCGTACCTCTCGTACTCGATGCGCTGGTCGCTCGGCCAGCCGTGTGCGTCCGGCGCGCCTTTTCGGGCAGCGAGCACGGCGAGCCGCACGAGGTCGGGGGCGCGGAGTCCCGGGCGGCCGTGCAGGATGCGCCGCCACTCTGCGGGCACGGCCGACGCGCCCCAGCGGGCGCCGGCCAGCGCGCCGGTGATCGCGGCCACGTGGGTGGCCCCGCGGCCGGCGCGAACCGAGTTCTCGATCGACTGGCGGAGGAAGTCGGCATCCGTCTGTCCGATCTCGGCGATCACGTCCAGGTGCACGAGGGAGGACCAGGCTCCCTGCAGCGCCTCCACGACCCCGTTGTTGCGGTCGAAGGCCGACGGCGGAAGGCGGTCGGCATCGTCCAGCCGTCGCCACCACGGCGTCTGACGCTCCCGGGGGAGGGCGGTGAGCCCGACCCGCACGTTCAGTTCGCCGTGCAGGACGGCATGGTGCACGGCCAGCGCCCAGAGCACGCAGGCGTCCTGGGCATCCGTCTGGTCGTGGGTGAGTGCGCTGATCGCCCGTGCGGCCTCGGCGAGCGCCACCGGATCGTCGAGGTAGGCGAGCGCGACGCCGGCGCTGCGCAGGAGCGAGCTGTTGTCGACGCGGCCGGAGCGCTGCTCGCTGTGCTTGTGCACGGCGGCGCCCGACTGCGGGACGAGCCCGCGCTGGACGCCCTCGTTCCGAAGGTCCTCGGCCGCGGCCGCGGCTCCGACGACGTCGATCGCCGTTGCGGTGTCGTCAGACCACTCGCCGGGGTCCAGGCCGAGGCTCGCCATGCCCCCCATGGTCACGAACGCGGCGTCCGGCATGGGCTCGAGGCAGTCGTAGCCGGCGCCCAGCGCGTCGCCGCAGGCAAGACCGAGCAGCGTTCCCGCTGCTCTGTCGTGTTGAGCGGAGGTGAGATTCATTTGCGGACTCCTTCGGGTTGAGTACACGGTGTTGCGCGCCCCTCGAAAAGGGACGAAAAACGGAAAGTGCCGGGGGTAAGTCGTCACTGCCGTGGCGAGCCGTGGGGGCTCGCAATGTTTCAGCACCTCGTTTCGGAGCATCGTGTGCGGCGTCGGAGCTGCAACCGGGGCCCCTGCGGGCGACCAGTGAAGACAGACTTGTCCCATCGGGACGCGCACGTAACCCCCAGTTGAGGGGCATTGCGCCCTGCACCGGCCCGTGTCGGAGAGGGAAAGCGGACCGGTCATCGGCAGCCCGCATCTCTTTGTTCGTCTGGTATGGCGTGACACACAAAAGAAAAGCGCAGCTACAGTCGTTGGAGCGCAGGGCCAGCACCTGCATCACTCAGCCGAAGACTCCGCCCTCATCCCCGGCTGGATTCCCACCTCGGATGCTTCGCCCCAAGAATCGAGGACGTTCCATGCAAGTCTTTCCAGGAGTCGGCGTCAGCCCCGGCCGGATCATCGGATCCGTCCGGCAGATGCCCAAACCGGTCGGCGAGCCCGCCCAGGGCGAACGACTGGCCGAGTCGAGCACGCCGGACGACGCCTCGGCGCTGCTGCTCACCGCCTCGAAGGCCGTGCACGCCGAGCTGAAACGCCGCTCGGAGGGAGCGCAGGGCACCGGCAAGGCCGTGTTGGAGTCGACGGCCCTGATGGCGACCGACCCACTGCTGATCGAGGGCGCGGTCACGCTCATCAACGCCGGCACCTCGGCGGAGCGGGCGATCTGGGATTCCGGGGCATCCGTGGCGGAAATGCTGCACAACCTCGGCGGTTACATGGCCGAACGGGCCGCGGACGTGCTCGACGTGCGCGCCCGGATCGTGGCCGAGCTGCGTGGGGTGCCCGCGCCCGGGATCCCGCACTCCGACACGCCGTTCATCCTCGTGGGCGAGGATCTGGCCCCGGCCGACACGGCGACGCTCGACCCGTCGATTGTGATGGGCCTGGTGACCTCGGGTGGGGGCCCGCAGTCGCACACGGCCATCATCGCGAGGGCGCTCGGCCTACCGGCCGTCGTCGCGGCGGTCGGCGTCGACGAACTCGACGACGGCACGGAGGTATACGTCGACGGGGCCGCCGGGACCCTCACGGTGGGCCCCGGCCCGGCCGAGGTCGCCGCGGCGGAGGCCTGGGTCGCCCTGGCCGCCACGCTCGCCGTCTTCGACGGCAACGGCGGCACGGCGGACGGCCACCCGGTTCCCCTGCTGGCCAACGTGGGCGGCGCCGCCGACGCGGTCGCCGCGGCCGAGGCTGGCGCCCAGGGCGTCGGCCTGCTGCGCACCGAGTTCTGCTTCCTCGGCCGCGACACCGAGCCGTCCGTTGATGAGCAGGTGGCCGCGTACCGCGGCGTCTTCGACGCCTTCCCCGGCAAGAAGGTCGTCGTGCGCACGCTCGACGCCGGCGCCGACAAGCCGTTGCCCTTCGTGACCGACGCCACCGAACCCAATCCCGCCCTGGGCGTGCGCGGGTACCGCACGGACACGTCCAGCCCGGGAGTGCTGGAGCGCCAGCTGGCAGCCATCCTTGCCGCGGCGGAATTTTCCGCGGCCGAGGTGTGGGTCATGGCCCCGATGATCGCCACGGCCGAGGAGGCCCGGCGCTTCGCCGCCCAGTGCGCCGCCGCCGGGTTGAAGACGCCCGGCGTGATGGTGGAGGTACCGTCGGCCGCTCTGACCGCCGAGGCGATCCTGAGAGAAGTGGACTTCGTCAGCCTGGGCACCAACGACCTCACCCAGTACGCGATGGCCGCCGACCGCCAGCTCGGCCCCCTCGCCGCGCTGAACAACCCGTGGCAGCCTGCCGTGCTCCAGCTGATCCGGCTCACCGTCGTCGGCGCCCGGGCCGAGGGACACCACACCGGCCAGGTCAAACCGGTCGGCGTGTGCGGTGAGGCCGCAGCCGACCCGGCCCTGGCCGTCGTGTTGGTGGGCCTCGGCGTCTCCACCCTGTCGATGACCGCCCGGTCGTTGTCGGCCGTCCATGCGGTGCTGAGCCGGGTCACGCTCGACCAGGCGAGGGAGCTGGCCCAGCTCGCCCTCTCCGCTTCCAGCGCGACGGATGCCCGGGCCGCCGTCCGCGCCCACCTGCCCATACTCGAAGACCTCGGCCTGTAACCGCACTCACACCGCGAGCCCGCCCATACCCAGGAGCAAACACCATCCACGAACGCAAAGCCGTCATCGCCAGCCGCGTCGGCCTGCACGCCCGCCCCGCCGGCATCTTCGCGGAGGCGGTGGGCGAATTGACCATCGAGGTTCCCATCGCCCTGGAAGACAACGCGGCCGAAGACGCCATGGATGCCTCGAGCATCCTGTCGCTGATGAGCCTGGGTGCCGCCAACAGCGACATCGTCATCCTGCGCGCCGAGGCCGAGGGCGAGGGCGAGGGCGAGGGCGAGGGCGCGGTTGCGGTTGCGGCGCTTGGGGCGCTCATCACGCTGCTCGAAACCGACCTCGACGCCGAGTAGTCGGAGCCCCGGGACGGGCCCTTCCCCTCAGCAGGTAGCTTGGCTACTCTGGCCACAACACACGGGCACTGACTGGGAGGAGACATCGTGGCTGAAGAGCAGGACACCGCAACCACAGCGAGCGGACCGGAGGGCCGGAGCATTCGCGACTGGACGGATCTCGGCAAGGAGATGTGGTCGTACCTGACCGGCAGGAGCGCGGTCATCGACTACAGCTTCCTCGACATGACCGTCGAGGTGCCCCGCGATATCGGTCCGGATGCGCCGCGGGCGACCTGGAAGCTGAACGGCACGCTCCGGGTGACGACGAGCGAGGGCCAGCCCACCGTCACCGACACGCCCCGCAGCTAGTCATGACCGCGCTCACCCGGCTGGACATCGACCTGACCTTCTCGCTGACCGAGCCGGGCACGCCAGATTCGGCCGCCGAGGCGATGCAGGGCACGATCAGAGCCGGCGGAACCGAGGTGGAGATTTTCACCAGCAACCCCGAGCTGTTCGTCCAGGGCAGCGCGGCGATGCTCCGGCATCTGCGCGAAATCGCGGCCGAGCTCGCCGAGCGCGGGCTCACCGTGTCGCTGTCCGGTCCGGAGGGCCTGATCGGGCGTATCGGCGCGGTCAGCGCGCCGCTCGTCCAGCGAATCGTGACCCGCTCGCCGAACATCTCGCTGGGCAGCCGCGCCGTGCTGGCCCCGCTGCTGCTGCGTCGCAATAGAGCCTCTGCCCCGGCGGCGGTGCCACTGCCGCCACCGACTCTGTTTCCGCTGGTTCCGACCTTCAACCGGAGGATCAAGCGCCGCGCCACCACCACCCACTACGCGCCGGGTGCCGGGCGGCCGCGGCTCATCTTCGTCATCGGCTCAGAGAACTGGCACGGGCAGATGCCCCGCGAGTTCGATCTACTGCCCACCGTCACGACCATCGGCAGCGCTCCCACGGCGGACCTCCGCCTGAATGGCCTGCGGCTGCAGCACGCCGAGATCCGCCACGACGAGAACGACGAGTATGTTCTCTACCCGCTCGGACCTGTGGGCGGGACCGTCCGTCCGGGCAGCGTGCCCGGGCAGCCCGGGACCGTACTGCGAACCGGGGCACGGATCGAAATGGGACCCTGGCGGATGGCGTTCTTCCGCGAGGAATACGCCGATCACGGTCGGCCGTTCGGTGGACGCGCCGGCGGCGAGCTGGCCTATCAGAAGCCGCAGCCCGCCCGTCGGTCCGGTGCCCTTGAGGGCGAGGACTGAGCCTCCGAGGCCCCGGCGCTCCCCGCGCCCTGCCTACGCCGACCCTGCCGCCTTGCGCGTCGCGGCCGGTTCGCCCCCGGTCGGCCCTTCCGGCTCGTGGTGCGGCGCCAGGCCCGACAGTCGCAGGGAAGCGAGGAAGCCGAGCAGCAGGAACCCGGCTGCGGCGAAGGCCGAGTACCGGGTGCCGTCACTGAACGCATCGCGGGCGGCATCCGCCAGTTCGGGGCTGCGTTTCTCGAGCGCCGGGATCGCCGATCCGGCGCTGTCCACGACGACGTCGACGATCTCCGTGCGAACCGACGCAGGGACCCCGGGCACGTCCGCGAGCTTCGCGTCCAGCGAGGCCCCGACCGACGTGAACAGCACCGTGCCCAGGATCGCGATCCCGAGCGCCGACCCGATCTGCCGGGACGTGCTCGCCGTCCCCGACCCCTGGCCGCTCTGCTCGATGGGCACGTCCTTCAGCGCGACCCCGGTCAGTTGCGCCGTCGCCAGGCCGACGCCGAGGCCGTAGACGAACAGGAAGGGCACCACCACGAGCCAGGTCGCCTCGGCGGAGATGACGACGCCGAGGCCGGCCACCCCGACGATCTCGGCCAGGATGCCCGCGCGCACAATGGTGGCCGGTGAGATCTTGTTGCCAAACGCGCCGGCCAGTCCGCTGGCGACGAAGGCCCCGAGCGCGAGCGCGAGCAGGACAAACCCGGTCTGGAGTGCGTCGTAGCCGAGCACGTTCTGCAACCAGAGCGGCAGCGACAAGATGATGCCGAACTCGCCCAGGGACACGATCAGGGCCGCGATGTTGCCGTTCCGGAACGAAGGGATGGTGAACAGGGAGAAGGCAAGCAGCGTCGTCTTGCCCGCGCGCTGCCGGTAGAGGCCCCACCAGACGAAGGCCACTCCGGAGACGATCGTCACCAGGAACACGATCGGGATGATCGACAGCTCGTATGGCCAGGTCCAGTCGCCAACCGTGGGCGGGTTGTCCGTCAGCCACCAGCCGTAGCTGCGGCCCTCGATCAGGCCGAATACGAGGCTCCCACTGGCGAGCACCGACAGCACTGCCCCGACCACATCGACCCGCCGCGGCGCGCCCGCCTCCTTCGACTCCGTCACGAACAAGAGCACGCCGACGATGATGATCACGCCCAGCGGCACGTTGATGCCGAACGCCCAGCGCCAGGAGTAGTAGGTCGTGAGCCAGCCACCGAGGAGCGGCCCCACGGCCACCATGCCGCCGATGGTCGAGCCCCAGATGGCGAAGGCGATGCCACGTTCCCGTCCGCGGAACGTGGCGTTCAGCAGCGAGAGCGTCGCCGGAAGCACCATCGCGCCACCGACGCCCTGCACCAGCCGGGAGGCGATGAGCAGGTCGCCGGTCTGGGCCAGGGCAGCGAAGACGGAAGCCACGGCGAACAGCACCACGCCCAGCAGCAGGATGCGCCGGCGTCCGAAGCGATCGGCGAACGTGCCGAACACGAGCAGGAGAGCCGCGAAAACGAGCGTGTAGCTCTCCTGCACCCACTGCACCTGGGTGGAGTTGATGTCGAGGTCGTCGACGATCGACGGGATGGCCACATTGACGATCGTCGAATCGACAATGATAAGCGCGACCGCGATGCTGATGAACACGAGCCCGGTCCAGCGACGTCGGGCCGCCCTGGCGTCCGCGGCCGATGCTCTTACGGCCGGGCTATCACCGGTCATGCCTTGACCAATCGGCCGAACCGGTCCTGTCGGTGCGAACCCGCACTGCCACGGTGACCAGGGCGACAGCGACGACGGCGACGATCGCCGCGATCGCGGTGGGCGTGGAGAGCAACTCGCCGCTCAGCCGGGCGACGGCCACCCAGGCCAGGCCCCAGCACAGCGACGCTGCGGGGGCGAGCCGACCGCGGCCGGCGACCGCGAGCAGCACGCCGACGAGCCCGGCCACGGCGATCACGCCAACCGCCCAGACGTCGCGGTCGATGCCGAACCCGTCGAAGCCGGCGTCGACGAGCACCGCGGTCACATTGGCGGCTGTCGCGACGCAGACCCAGCCGAGGTACAGGCCGATCGTGCCGTCGACGACGACCGTTTCGGCCAGGCTCCTCGGCCGTGATGCGAGGCTGATCCGGAACGCCTGGACGAGCACGGCGAGCAGCAGCACGATCAGGGGAACGCTCAGCCACAGGAGGTCGAACTGGACGCTGAGGATCCACGCGGCATTCAGCAGCAGGGATGCGGCCACCGGGTAGCCGAGGCGGCGCTGGCGGGCATCCGTCTTCTGCGCCGGCAGCAACTGCCAGATCGCGTACGCGACGAGGCCGAGGTAGATGACCGACCAGATGCCGAAGGCCGGCCCGGCCGGGGCGATCGGCGTCGCGTCGGCTGACAGCGCCCCGCCGGAGGCCATCTGGATGGGCGTGCCACCGGCCGCCCCCGACCCGATGAACGACCCGATGATGGCGATGACGGCGCTCCCCGCCACGACGGCCTGGCGCAGCGAATCACGGTGCTCTGTCACAAGAATCTCCTCATCCTGCGCGCCGGAAGGTGAGTTGCGGAGAAAGTACCTTCCCCTCGCCGGGGAAGGTACTTTCTCCGCAACTCAGCCGGCCGGCCGCTAGTTCTCCCCACTGCTCACATTCCCTGACCAGACCGCGCGCACGCCGGATTCGCCAATCAGAACCACGGTGACGACCGAACCGGCGGCGAGCACCAGGGTGATGACCCGCCGGGACTGCCGGCCCGGGACCAGCCGGGAGAACCGGCCGTCCGGGACGGCGACGTAACGACACCACGCCCAGTGGGCCGCGGTCAGCAGGAAGAGCGCGATCACCCATGGCAGCAGCGACTCACCTATCTCGACGTGCGCTTCGGACAAAGGCGTTTCCACGACCCGCTCCTCGAGCCACTCGCCGGCCTCCGTCGTGAGGGGCACCGACACGAGCGCCGCGAGGGCGATGAGCGGCGTCACGATGCCGAGCCTGCGGCGCGCTGCCGGCCAGGCAACGGCCAGCAGGGCGCACAGTGCGGCCAGGGGCACGACGATCACCACGAAGTGGATCAGCAGCACATGCGCCGGCAGGCCATTGATCTCGCCCAATGCCTTCTCCATCCCGGGCGGCCGAGGGCCCGCCGTCGGCTCCCAGAATAGGCCAGACCACGCCATTGAGTTGCGGACAAAACACCTTCCCGGCGCCCGGGAAGGGACTTTTTCCGCAACTCGACCGCCAGGAGCGGCGCGGCACGCGGCCCCGCGTCGACCGCTGGTAGGCTCGGCAAACCGGGGGTAATGACGACGGTACAAGGGGGCGCTGCGTGGGACGACCTTTTCGCGCACCCAAGCTGCTCGCTCCCGTCCGCACGGCGAGCCCGCGCCCTTCCTGGTCGCTGTGGGGCATGGGGCTGTTGCTTGGCGCCTACCTCATCGGCTTGTCCCTCCACGGCACCGGGTTCAGTCTTCTGGTTGACGGATGGCTCGGGCTGGCGGCGCAGTACGCTCCGGCAGTCGTGTGCTGGATTGTCGCGGTCCGCACCCGATTCAGACGGGGCACGGTGGTCCTGGCTGCGGTCGCGGTCACCTCCTTCGCCCTGGGCAACACCTACTACGTCGTCGCGTCCGCGGCAGGGGCCACGGAGGTCCCGTTCCCCTCCCTCGCCGATGTCGGCTACCTGCTGTTCTATCCGCTCATGCTGGTCGCCCTCGCCGTGCTCATCCGCCGCCGTCTGCGCGCCCTCACCCTGCCTGTGCTGCTCGACAGCGCCGTGGGCGCAATGGGCGCCTCCGCGGTTCTGGCGGTCCTGCTGAGCCCGGTCCTGGAATCGGCCGTCGCCGGTCCGCTGTCGCTCGGAACCGTCGTCGCGATCGCCTTTCCCCTTTTCGATCTCCTGCTCGTCGCGGCCGTCGTCGGCATCGCAGCCACCCAGGTCTTCCAGAGCGGACGTCGCTGGATCCTGCTGACGCTCGGACTGCTCGTGCTCGCCGCCTCCGACGTCGTCTATGCGCTGCGCCTGTCTGCGGGCACCTACGAGGTCGGCACCGCCCTCGACGCCGGCTGGGCCATCGGACTCGCCCTGGTGGCGGTCTGGGTCGACGGCGCCGAGCGTTCCCCCGCCGGTGCCGAGCGGTCGCAGGCCGGCGCGTGGACCCTGGTGGTGCCCGCGGCAGCCACCGCGGCCGGGCTGACGGTGCTGATCCTGAGCAGCCAGAAACAGGAATCCGTGCTCGCGGTCGCCCTGGCCGCCCTCACCCTGATCTTCGCCGCGGTGCGCACACAGCTCGCCTTTCGCGAGCTGATGAAGATGAATGACCTGCGCCGGCAGGTCTTCACCGACGACCTGACCGGGCTGCCAAACCGGCGTGCCCTGTACGCCGATATCCCCGACCGCCTGACGAATGCCGCGGGCGGGCGAAGCGCGCTCCTGCTGCTGGACCTCGACCGGTTCAAGGAGGTCAACGACAGCCTCGGCCACGACATCGGGGACCGGCTGCTTGTTCAGGTCGGTCAGCGATTGTCCGGGCACCTGGGCGCCGGGGACCTGCTGGCGAGGCTGGGCGGAGACGAGTTCGCCATCCTTCTCGACGACGCGGGCTCCGACCGGGCGGTCGCCGTCGCCACCACTCTCCACGGGCTGCTCGCTGCGCCCTTCACCCTCGCCGGCATCGCGGTTCAGACGGACGTCAGCATCGGGATCGCGCTGTACCCGGACCAGGGCAAGGATTTCCGCGCGCTGCTGCGCCGGGCGGACATGGCCATGTACAAGGCGAAGGGAGCGCGCACCGGGCACCACGTGTTCGTCAGCGCGGACGATCGCCACGGAGACGACCGGCTGCGCACGCTGCAGGAGCTGCGAACCGCCCTGTCCCGCGATGAGCTGGTGCTGCATTACCAGCCCAAGGTCGACCTCGACACCGGCGAGGTGCACGGCGTCGAGGCGCTGGTGCGCTGGCATCACCCGGTGCGCGGCCTGCTCTATCCCGACGCGTTCCTCGAGCTCGTCGAAGAGGCCGGGCTCATGCGCGAGATGACGAACCTCGTGCTGCGGAAAGCCCTCGACCAGGCGGCGATCTGGCAGGTCCGGGAGACGCCCCTGACCGTCGCCGTGAACCTCTCCGCCAGTTCGCTGATGGACGCCGACCTGCCCGAACGGGTTGCCTCCATGGTCGACGAGCGCGGCCTGGAGACCTCCGCCCTGGCGCTGGAGATCACCGAGGACTTCCTGATGGCCGACCGAGGCCGGGGCAAGGCGATCCTGACCAGGCTGCGAGACGCCGGCATCCAGATCGCCATCGACGATTTCGGCACCGGCTACAGCTCGCTGGCCTACCTGCGCGACCTGCCCATCGACGAGCTGAAGCTCGACCGCTCCTTCGTGATGCCGATGGCCGGCGATCCCCGGGCCGCCGCCCTGGTCGCCTCCACAATCCACCTCGCCCACAGCCTCGGCCTGCGCATGGTGGCCGAAGGCGTTGAGGATGCCGCAACCTACGACCGACTGGTCGGTTTCGGCTGCGACCACGCCCAGGGTTTCCACCTGTCCCGGCCCATCCCCGCCGCCGATCTGGAGCGCTGGCTGGCCGGCCGCGCCGAGGCCGCGCTCGCCGTCTAGCCGCGATCCGGTTTGTCCGATATTCGCCGATGCCCGCACGGTGTCGCGCCCCGGTTCCGCCCTCAAGCCGAGATAGGCTCGGGCGAACCAGGGGGCTGGACGCGGGGCGTAACACAAGGATCTTCAGTGCTCTCTACCTTCCGCCTCACCCACCCCCGCGCACGGGCACGCGCTGCCGCCCACGTGAACACCGGGCTGGTCTGGGCCATGGGCATCCTGCTCGGGGCGTACCTCGGCGGACTCGTGCTGCATGGCGACGGATTCAGCTTTCTCGTCGACGGCGTTCTGGCGTTGCTCACCCAGTGGGTGCCCGTTGCCGTCTTCTGGCTGGCCTCGCTCCGCACCCGATTCCGGCGGCCCGAGATCCTCCTCGCCGCGGCGGCCGTCACCTCGTCGGCGCTCGGCGAGACGTATTACGTGCTCGCGCTCGACGGCGCCGCGGCGGCCCCGTTCCCCTCCTGGGCCGATGTCGGCTACCTGCTGTTCTACCCGCTGATGTTGGCCGCCCTGGCCTCGCTGGTGCGGCGTGAGGCACGCGGGCTGGCGTGGCCGGTCGTCCTGGATGGAGCCGTCGGTTCTCTCGGCGCGGCCGCGGTGCTGGCCGTGCTGCTCGGCCCGATCCTGGTTTCCGCCGCGGCCGGTCCGTCTGCCCTGGCCGTCGCCGTCGCGGTCGCCTATCCCCTGTTCGACCTGCTCCTCGTGGCCGCGGTCGTCGGGATTGCCGCGACCCACGGCCTCGATATCGGCCGCCGGTGGGGCCTCCTGGTGCTGGGCCTGTTCGTCTACGCGGCCGCCGACGTCGCCTATGCCCTCCTCGAACTCGAGGGGCGTTACGCCGTCGGGACCCTGCTGGACGCGAGCTGGCCGATCGGGCTGGCGCTGATCACCCTGTGGGTTGAGGGCACGGTTCGCCGGGGAAGCCACGGCCGAACGTCCGCATCCACCCCGGCCCTCGCCGTGCCCGCCGTCGCGGTGCTCGCCGCACTGGGCGTCCTCATCCTGGGCAGCCGAATCCCCCTGTCGGTGCTCGCCCTGGTGCTGGCCAGCGGCACGATGGGCCTGGCTGCCGTCCCGCTGATCTTCCGGCAACGGCTGCTGCGGCGTCAGGCCGGAACCGACGAGCTGACCGGGCTGCCGAACCGACGCCGGCTCTATGCGGAGGTCCCGGTGCGCCTGGTCGCGGCTCCGGACCGCCCCCGCGCGCTGCTGCTGCTCGACCTCGACCGGTTCAAGGAGGTCAACGACAGCCTCGGCCACGACGTCGGCGACGAGCTGCTCGTGCAGGTAGGCCAGCGGTTGTCCAGCCACCTGCGCGGCAGCGACCTGCTCGCGCGCCTGGGCGGAGACGAGTTCGCGATCCTGCTCGACGACACCGGGTACCTCCGCTCGGTGGCCGTCGCCGTCGGGCTGCAGGAGGCGCTCGCGGAGCCGTTCACCCTCGCCGGCATCGCCCTCACCGTCGACGTCAGCATCGGGGTTGCCCTGTTCCCCGACCAGGGCACCGATCTCGGCACCCTGCTGCGCCGGGCCGACCTGGCGATGTACCGGGCCAAGGATGCCCGCAGCGGGCACCACGTCTACGTCAGCGACGATGACACCCACGGCGACAACCGGCTGCGCACCCTCGAGGACCTGCGCACCGCCCTCAGCACCGACGAACTGATCCTGCACTACCAGCCCAAGGTCGACCTCGCCACCGGCGCCGTGCACGGCGCGGAGGCCCTCGTGCGGTGGAACCACCCCGCCCGCGGTCTGCTCTACCCGGATGCTTTCCTCGGCCTGGTCGAGGAGGCCGGGCTCATGCCCGAGCTGACCTGCCTCGTGCTCGGGCAGGCACTGGACCAGGCCGCACGCTGGCAGGAACAGGGCACCCCGCTCACGGTCTCGGTCAACCTCTCCGCCAGCTCCCTGAAAAACGCCGAGCTCCCCGAGCGGATCATCGCGATGGTCGAGGCGCGCGCCCTGCCGCCGCAGGCCCTGATGCTCGAGATCACCGAGGAGTTCCTCATGGCCGACCGGGACAAGGCCCGCACGATCCTGACCAGGCTCCGGGGCGGCGGCATCCGGATCGCCATCGACGATTTCGGCACCGGCTACAGCTCGCTGGCCTACCTGCGGGAACTTCCGATCGACGAGCTCAAGCTCGACCGGTCCTTCGTCATGCCGATGTCCGGCGATCCCCGGGCCGCCGCCCTGGTCGCCGGGGCGATCAACCTCGCCCACAGCCTCGGCCTGCGCATGGTCGCGGAGGGGGTCGAGGATGCCGCCGCCTACGACGAGCTGGTCGGCTACGGTTGCGACCACGCCCAGGGCTTCCACCTGTCGAGGCCGGTACCCGCGGCCGAACTCGACCTCTGGCTGGCCGGGCGCCCGTTGCCGGCCACTGCGCTCCAGGCTGCGGAGGGCGCCGGGCGCTGAGTGCCCGCCTTGTGCGGCAGTCGCGCCGGGGCCAGACTGCGATTGAGGGGTCGGGACGCAATCGATTGGGGACCTGATGAGACTCGGTTGTGCACACCGTTCGGCAGGCCGCGCCGCCCAGACGGCACCTCGCCGGCTGGCACCGCTGGTGCTGCTGCCGCTGGTTTTCCTCCTCACCGCCTGCACGACGCCGGCGCCGATTCCCGGGCAGAGCACCTCCCCATCGACGGCCACCGCCACCCCGTCGCCTTCGCCTTCGCCGTCCCCGTCCCCGTCGGGCTCGTCCGCGCCGACGCCGACGACCACTCCCCCGCCGGACGACGAGCCGGCGCCTCCGAACTCGGGCGACCGCGTGATCAGTTCACGCATCGTGCAGGACTGGGGCTGGCCCGGTCCCGGCGAGCCCTATCGGGTGGAGCACGAGTTCCCGGTGCCGATCGCGGGGCCGCCCGCGCCGCCGCTGCCGTACCTGTATTCGATCGCCGCGGGCACGCATCCGTCGGACAACCCGCCGTATGACCAAATGAGTTTCCGGTTCCAGAGCGGCTTCCCGAGCTACGACATCGAGTACGTGCCGAAGCTCATCGCCGACGGCAGCGGGGCGAACATCCCGATGCCGGGCAGCCAGTCGATCCTCCGGGTGGTCTTCCGGACGGCCCAGGCCCACCTTGAAAACGGCACCTCGAGCATCGTCTCGGCGCCGGCGCCCGTCATCGGCTACCCGGCGATCACCCGGTACGCCTCCGCCGGCGACTTCGAGGGATACGTCACCTACGGCATCGGCGTCGGCAGACCGGCCGACACGAACCCGCAGACCCGGGTGCGGGTGTACGAGGTGGAGAAGATCGAGCTGGGCCGGCACCTCTACGTCGTGGCGATCCAGGTCGACGCGACGCCCTGGCGCTAGCAGCCCGACACCTCCTCGGGCCTCGGCGACGTACGCTGGGGCTCATGAACATTCCTCCTGCCGCCGCGAAAAAGCCCCAGCCGCGTACCCACCACAATGACGTGTACGTGGACAACTACGAGTGGCTGCGCGAGAAGGAGAGCCCGGAGGTGGTGGCGCACCTCGAGTCGGAGAACGCCTTCACGGATGCCCGCACTGCTCACCTCGAACTGCTGCAGGAGCAGATCTTCGAGGAGATCAAGGGCCGCACTCTGGAAACCGACCTCAGCGTTCCCGTGCGCCGCGGCGGCTGGTGGTATTACACCCGGACGGTGGAGGGGCAGGAGTACGGCATCCACTGCCGGGCGCCGATCTCGGACTCGGACGACTGGGCTCCGCCGGTGCTGGCGGGGGGCGGGGCAGGCTCGGGGGGCGGGGCAGGCTCGGGCGGCGGGGCAGGCTCGGGCGGCGAGGTTGGCTCGGGCGACGTTGGCTCGGGCGGGGCGGGGCTGCCCGGCGAGCAGGTGCTCCTCGACGACAACGTGGAGGCGGCCGGCCACGACTTCTTCGCGATCGGCAGCTTCGACATCAGCACCGACGGCACCCTGCTGCTCTACGCCGTCGACACCGAGGGCGACGAGCGGTACACGATCCGGGTGCGGGCGATCGCCGCGGGAGCGGCGGGAGGCGCAGCGGTGGGCACCGCGGTGGGCGCGAACCTGCCGGACGAGATTCCGAACACGTCAGAGGGCGCCATGTTCGACCCGAGCGGGCGCTACCTGTTCTACACGACGGTCGACGATGCCTGGCGGCCGGACACCGTGTGGCGGCACGAGCTCGGCACCGCGGTATCCGCCGACGTGAACGTCTTCCACGAGCCCGACGAGCGCTTCTGGGTGGGCGTCGGGCGCACCCGCAGCCGCAGGTACCTCGTCATCGAAGCCGGCTCGAGCGTGACCAGCGAGACCCGGCTGCTCGACGCCGCCGACCCGACCGGCGAGTTCGTCGTGGTCTGGCCGCGGCAGGAGGGCGTCGAATACGACGTGGAGCACGCCGTGCTCGGCGGCACAGACCGGCTGCTGATCGTGCACAACGGCGGCCCGGAAGGTCACAAGGCGGTCAACTTCGAGCTCGTCAGCGTCGCGGCATCCGACCCGCAAGGCGCGAGGCGGGTGGTGCTTCCGCACAGCGAGCGGATCCGTCTCGAGGGCGTCGACGCGTTCCGCGATTTCATCGTGATCGAGTACCGCAAGGAGGGGCTCGCGCGGGTGGCGGTTGCCCGGCACGACGAGCACGACCACGACGACGGCGGCCTAACCGAGCTGAAGTTCACCGAGCCGCTGTACACGGTGGGCGTGGCCGGCAACCCGGAGTGGGACCAGCCGACGATCCGCCTGGTCTACACGAGCTTCGTGACGCCGTCGACGGTGTACGACCACGTCGTCGCCACGGGCGAGCTGCGCCTGCTCAAGCAGCAGCCGGTGCTCGGACTCTACGACCCGACCCTGTTCGAGCAACGCCGGGAGTGGGCCGTCGCGGACGACGGCACGCGCATCCCGATCTCCCTCGTCTACCGCAAGGACCTCGTGACCCCGGGCGAACCGGCGCCGACGGTGCTCTACGGCTACGGCTCGTACGAGCACAGCATCGACCCCGGCTTCAGCATCTCCCGGCTCAGCCTCCTCGACCGCGGGATGATCTTCGCGGTCGCCCACGTGCGCGGCGGCGGCGAGCTCGGCCGGCTCTGGTACGAGCACGGCAAGAAGCTGCACAAGCGCAACTCCTTCACGGACTTCATCGAGTGCGCGACGCACCTGATCGACTGCGGGTACAGCTCGCCCGACCGGCTCGTCGCCGAGGGCCACAGCGCGGGCGGCCTGCTGATGGGCGCGGTGGCGAACATGGCGCCGAAGCTGTTCTCGGGCATCCTCGCCGGCGTGCCGTTCGTCGACCCGGTCACGTCGATCCTCGACCCGTCGCTGCCGCTGACGGTGATCGAATGGGACGAGTGGGGCGACCCGCTGCACGATCCGGAGGTATATGCCTACATGGGCACGTATTCCCCGGTGGAGAACGTGCACGCGACGCACTACCCGCGCATCCTGGCCGTCACCAGCCTGAACGACACCCGGGTGCTCTACGTCGAGCCCGCCAAGTGGGTGGCCAGGCTGCGCGAGGTGGGGGCGGATGCCCTGCTCAAGACCGAGATGTCGGCGGGGCACGGCGGCGTCTCTGGACGGTACAACGCCTGGCGCGAGGCCGCGTTCAACTACGCCTGGATGATCGACGCGGCCGGCGCGCATCCGTCGGGGGAAGGCGCGCTGCCCGCCTCCGCCCGCTGAGTTGCGGACAAAGTACCTTCAATTCGAAAACGAAGGTACTTTGTCCGCGACTCAGTGCGGACTGGAGCGTGCGTGCGGGTCAGAAGGTGCGGGCGAGCCGCGCGATGCGCCGCACCGACGAGTCGAGGTCCGCGGGCGGCGCGCCGAGCTCGCTCGCCGCGCGCGCGGTGAGCATCCCGTAGACGAAGGTCTCCTCGCCCGCCTCGTTGGCGCTCGCGGAGGCGAACTCGAGCTGCCCCGCGAAGAGCACCAGGTCGTGCCGCTCGCCGAGGGACGTCTCGATCGGCTTGGCCGCGGCCGAGATCCGGCGGAGGGCGCGGCCTTTCTTCGCGCCGAGCACGGCGGCCGCCTCGGGGCGCACAGCATCGACGGCATTCCGCAGGCGCCGCACGGCCTTGCGCACGTCGTGCAGGGCGGCTTCGCGGTCGACCGGCCCGGCCGCCGCTGCCCTCCGCGCTCGGGTGCGCAGCCGGGCGATGTCCCGGCGCAGCTGCCGCCGGATTTCCTTGACCGCGGGATGGGACCACCGTTTGGTCAGCGGCGGGCGCGCGGCGAAGTCGTCGAGGGCGTCGAGCAGCCGGTAGTACCGTGGGCTCGACATCAGCCGGCGCACGCGCTGGTGCGCCTCGGTGTATCCGCGGCGGGCATCGGCCACGAGGCGGGCCTGCACGGCGGCGTCGGAGGGGTGCGCCGGGACGGCGTCGAGTTCCCGCACCGCTCGCTTGCCGCTCACCTCGGCGTCGCGCGCATCCCCGAGCGAGCCGCCGAGCCAGGCGAGGCCGTCCCGCAGCGCCCGGACCGCCTCCGCGTCGAACAGGCGGCCGTTGCCGGCGAGCACGTTGCTGAGCCGGCGCACGGCCCGGCGCATCTGGTGCACGGCATCGGGCTGGTCCGCGCGCACGGCGGGATCGGCGTTCTCGAGCGCGGCGGTCAGCCTGCGCACGGCGGCGACGACGACGGATGCCGCGGTCCCGGCAATTGCGTCGGCCACCGCGCCGATCCCGGGCACGACGTCGGTGAGGGACTCGGCCCCGAGTGCCTGCGCGACCTTGGCGACGCTGGACGAGGGGGTCGCCCCGGCCTCGAGCAGGACCCGTTCGATCGCGTCGAGGAGCCTGCTGCGTGCCTTCTTCGTGTCGGGGGCGGCCGGGAGCAGCTCGACCTCCCACTCGCGCCAGGTGCGGAGCGTCCCGCCGCGGGCATCCGACGCCGACACGACGTCATCGGCCAGCTCGGCCACGGCCTCGCCCCGCTCGTCCAGCAGGTGCACTGCGGTGCGCACGGTGTTGATGCGGGCCAGCGGGGACAGCGCCCGGTCGCGCACGATGGCGCGCACGGGGTCGAGCACCTCGTCGGGGATGGTGGTGCCGCTGCCCAGCGGCCAGTGCAGCTCGGTGCGGCCCTCCTTCGCGGGCTTCTTGATGTGCCAGCCCTCGTCGGGGCCGCCCTCGCGCCGGCGCAGGATCATCCGGTGCGCGGCCAGGTCGAGGTTCGCGGTGTCGAAGTACACCGCCGTGAGTGTGACCGGTTCGAGCTGCCGGGCCGCGGCGATGCCGTCTGCGGCGGTGAGGTCGGGCACGGAGGCCGCGGCATCCACGTCGTATTTTCGCTCGATCTCCGCCTGTGTGTGCGCAGCCATGGCATCCCTGTCTCGTCGCCGGTTTGAGTTGCGGAGAAAGTACCTTCATTCTCGAAACGAAGGTACGTTGTCCGCAATTCAGCCTTGTGGGCAGTCTTGCATGGGAGCAGCCAGCGCCGAGCTCTGTCAGAGTGGGCCTGTGACGTACACTCCCGCGAACTCCTTCACCACCCGTCCAACCCTGCAGGGCACGTTCGGCATGACCGCCTCGACGCACTGGCTGGCGACGGCCTCGGCGCAGGCCGTGCTCGAGCGCGGCGGCAACGCCTTCGACGCGGCGGTCGCCGGTGCGTTCGTGCTGCACGTCGTCGAGCCGCACCTGAACGGGCCGGGCGGCGACATGACCGGGATCTTCGCGACCGCCGAGCATCCGGATGCCCCGATCGTGCTGATGGGGCAGGGCCCGGCCCCCGCCGCCGCGACCCCGGAGCACTACCTGGCGGAGGGCCTCGAACTGGTACCGGGGGCGGGGGCGCTGGCCGCCGCTGTTCCGGCGGCCGTCGACGCCTGGCTGCTGCTGCTGCGCGACCACGGCACCTGGGAGCTGGAGCCGGTGCTGGAGTTCGCCATCGGCTACGCCCGGCGGGGGCATCCGATGCTGCCCCGCGTCTCGGCCACAATAGCCGCCGTCGCCGACCTGTTCACCGAGCACTGGCCGAGCTCCGCCGAGCGGTGGATGCCGGGCGGGCGCGTTCCGGCGGCGGGCGAGCTGGTCACCAACGAGGCGTGGGCGCGCACCCTCGAGCGACTCGTCGCGGCAGCGGCGGCCAGCGCTGCCGGCGGGTCGGCTGACCCTGCGGCGGGCACCCCGGCGGGCTCCGCGGCGGGCGCCGCGGCGGGCGCCGCGGGCGGCTCCCGCGAGGCCCGGATCGACGCGGCGCGCACCGAGTGGAGCGAGGGGTTCGTCGCCCGGGCGATCGTGGACTTCATCCAGGCGCCGCACCGGCACTCCTCCGGCACCGACCACGCCGGGGTGATGACCGGGCAGGACCTGGCCGGCTTCGCGGCATCCGTCGAGCCGGCCGTCACGGCGACCTTCCACGGCTTCACGATCGCCAAGACCGGGGCCTGGGGCCAGGGGCCGGCCCTGCTGCAGATGCTGGCCATCCTCGACGGGTTCGACGACCTGCACCTCGACCCGTCGACCGCGCTCGGCGCGCACACGATCCTCGAGGCCGAGAAGCTCGCGCTGGCCGACCGCGAGGCCTGGTACGGCGACGCGGATGTCCCCCTCGACTACCTGCTTTCGGCGGAGTACTCGGCCGAGCGGCGGGCGTTGATCGCCGAGACGGCCTCGCACGAGTTCCGGCCGGGGACGGTGCCGGGGCGCGAGCCGTTCCTGCCGCCGCTCCGCACCGAATACGCCCCGCCCGTGCCCGGCGGGCACTCCGCCGACGCGGTCGGGGCCGGCGCCGGGAACCGGGCCTTCGCCGGCGTGGGTGAGCCCACCGTCGCGCCGCCGCGTGCGGGCGAGCCGGCCGCGCCCACGACTGCGGGCGAGGCGACCGCGTCCCGCGACACGGGCGAACCGATGGCCGCGCCCCGGGACGCGGGCGAGCCCACCGTCGCGCCCACCGGCGAGACGCGCGGCGACACCTGCCACATCGACGTCGTCGACCGGTGGGGCAACATGGTCTCGGCCACCCCATCCGGCGGCTGGCTGCAGTCCTCCCCCACCATTCCGGAACTCGGCTTCTGCCTCGGCACCCGGCTGCAGATGACCTGGCTCGAAGCCGGGGCACCCTCGACGCTGGCCCCGGGCAAGCGCCCGCGCACGACCCTGACCCCCACCCTCGTGCTCCGGGACGGCAAGCCCGTCGCGGCCGTTGGCTCCCCCGGCGGAGACCAGCAGGACCAGTGGCAACTGCTATATCTGCTGCGCACGATCGTCGGCGGCTACTCGCCGCAGCAGGCGATCGATGCGCCCGCGTTCCACACGACATCCATACCGGAGTCGTTCTGGCCGCGCACCTGGACCCCCGGCGGCGCCGTGGTCGAGGACCGCCTCGGCGACGACGTCATCGCCGACCTCGAGCGACGCGGTCACCGCGTCACCCGGGCCGGCGACTGGTCGCTCGGACGCCTGTCCGCGGTCACCAGCGACCCGCACACGGGCCTGCTCGGTGCCGCCGCCAACCCGCGCGGCGCGCAGGGCTATGCGGCCGGCCGGTAGCGTGGCATACGTGACCTCAATTCTGCTGACCGGGTTCGAGCCGTTCGACGGCGAGACCGTCAACCCCTCCTGGCAGGCGGTGCTGCGCGCGCAGGCGCTCTGGGACGGGCCCGAAGACGTGCACATCGCCGAGATCCCGGTCGACTTCGAGGCCTGCGACCGGGCACTGGCGGACGCGCTCGACCGGTTCCGGCCCGACCTCGTGATCGCGGTCGGCCAGGCCGGCGGGCGGCCCGGGATCTCGGTCGAACGCGTCGCCATCAACGTCGACGACGCCCGGATCCCCGACAACGCCGGCTTCCAGCCCGTCGACGCCCCGATCGTGCCGGACGGGCCCGCCGCCTACTTCAGCACGCTGCCGATCAAGGCCTGCGTCGAGGCACTCACCCAGGCGGGCATTCCGGCATCCGTGTCCCAAACCGCGGGCACCTACACCTGCAACCACGTCTTCTACCGGCTGATGCACACGCTGCAGGCCGACCGCCCGGATGCCCGCGGCGGCTTCGTGCACATCCCCTATGCCCCCGAGCAGGCTGCCGCCCGCGACCAGCCGAGCATGTCCGTGGAGCTGGCGGCCCTCGCGCTGCTGGCCATCGTGCGCACCAGCCTCGATGTGGCAGTCGACACGCGCGCGCCCGGCGGGGCGCTGCACTGAACCCGCGCTAACCCTGCCGGCCCGCCCTGCCCTGCCCTGCCCTGCCCCCGCCCACACCACGCCTGGTTTGAGTCGCGGACAAAGTACCTTCCCGCGCGAAAGGAAGGGTGTTTGTCCGCAACTCAGCGGCTCTCGCCGCGCGAGAGGCGTCACCCTCGCCCCGGCTGCAGCGGCCGACTCGCGAGTGCGACAGACTGATCTCATGGCCACGGACAAATCTCACTGAGCATGGGAGCAGAAGCAGCGGAACCCTCGCTCGTCGACCCCGCCCTCGTTGACGCCGACGACATCGCCCGCGGGCTCGAGGTCGACCCCGCCGTCGGCCTGAGCGACGCCGAGGCCGCCCGGCGCCTGGCGCGCGACGGCCCGAACGAGCTGCGCGGGGTCCCGCCCGTGCCGACCTGGCGCAAGATCCTCGCCCAGTTCCACGACCCGCTGATCTACCTGCTGCTCGTGGCCGTCCTGGTCTCCATCGGCGCGTGGATCTTCGAGCGGGCCGCCGGGTCCGGCGCCTGGCCGATCGACGCGATCGTCATCGCCGCGATCGTTGTACTGAACGCCGTGCTCGGGTTCGTGCAGGAGGCCCGCGCCGGCGACGCGGTCGCCGCCCTGTCGACGATGACCGCAGCATCCTCTACCGTTCTGCGCGCCGGCGAACTCGCCACCGTTCTGAGCGCCGACCTCGTGCGCGGCGATGTGCTCGCGCTCGGCGAGGGCGACCACGTGGGTGCGGATGCCCGGCTCCTGTCCGCGAGCGCGCTGCGGGTGGCCGAGGCCTCCCTGACCGGCGAAAGCGAGGCCGTGGGCAAGGTAGCCGACACCCTGCCCGCCGCGGCGCAGCTGGCCGACCGGCTGAACATGGTCTTCAAGGGAACTGCCGTCGTGGAGGGCGTCGGCCGGGCCGTCGTGACCGGCACCGGCATGGACACCGAGGTCGGCGCCATCGCGAGCATGCTCGACGCCACTCCCGCCCATGTGACGCCGCTGCAGAAGGAGATCGAGCGCATCAGCCGTACCCTCGGGGCGATCGTCATCGGAATCGCCCTCGTCGTGATGCTGACGATCGTGCTCGTGCAGGGCGTCTCCACCCCCGCCGACTACGTGACCGTGTTCCTGCTTGGCATCTCCCTCGCCGTCGCGGCCGTGCCCGAGGGCCTGCCGGCCATCCTGTCGGTCGTGCTCTCGATCGGGGTGCAGCGGATGGCCAGGCGCAACGCGGTCGTCAAGAACCTCAAGTCCGTGGAGACGCTGGGGTCGGCATCCGTCATCTGCGCCGACAAGACCGGAACCCTGACGAAGAACGAGATGACGATCGAACGGGTGCTGACCGCGTCCGGCGCGGCCCGGGTGACCGGCGTGGGCTACCGGCCCGAGGGCGCGGTGCTGGATGCCGACGGTCGGCCACTCGAGGACCCGCGCCTGCACGCCGAGGTGCTGCGGACGCTCGGCATCGGGTCGCTGGCCGGGAACGCCCAGCTGCTCGAGCACGACGACGCGTGGGAGATCCAGGGGGATCCCACCGAGGCCGCGTTCCTCGTCGCCGCGGGCAAGCTCGTCGGCACGAACGGCCAAGTCGCCCGGTTCGACCGCCTGGACGAGGTGCCGTTCACCTCCGACCGCAAGATGATGTCGACCCTGCACGAGGAGAAGGCGGACGGCAGCCTCCGGATCTTCAGCAAGGGCGCCCCCGATGTGCTGCTCGAGCGCTGCAACCGTATCCAGCTGGGCGAGGAGGTCGTCCCCCTCGACGATGAGCGCCGGCGGCGAGCACACGAGGACGTGCGGGCGCTCTCCGCGCAGGCGTTCCGCACCCTCGGCGTCGCGTACAGCCACGTCGATCCGGGCAGCACGCCGATCGACGAGTCACACGAGCACGACCTGATCTACACGGGCGTCGTCGGCATCATCGACCCGCCGCGTGACGAGGCCACCGCCGCGATCGCCGAGGCCCACCGCGCCGGCGTGCGGGTGATCATGATCACGGGCGACCACCCGGGCACGGCCGCGCGCATCGCGAGCGACCTCGGCATCGTACCGCCGGGATCGACGGCCGTGTCGGGGCTCGAACTCGACCGTCTCGACGAGCCGGGCCTGGCGGATGCCGTGCGCCAGGCATCCGTCTTCGCCCGCGTTTCGCCACGGCACAAGCTGCGCATCGTCGACGCCCTGCAGGCGAACGGGCAGATCGTCGCGATGACCGGGGACGGGGTGAATGACGCCCCGGCGCTGAAGTCGGCGGACATCGGCGTCGCCATGGGGATCACCGGCACGGCGGTGACCAGGGAGGCCGCCACGATGATCCTCGCCGACGACAACTTCGCCACCATCGTCGTGGCGGTGCGGCAGGGCCGGGTGATCTTCGACAACATCCGGAAGTTCCTGCGCTACCTGCTCTCCTCGAACATGGGCGAGGTGCTGACCGTGTTCCTCGGCGTGCTGTTCGCCGGGGTGCTCGGCCTGTCCGGCGCGAGCAACGAGGCCGTGGTGCTGCCACTTCTGGTCACCCAGATCCTCTGGATCAACCTCGTCACCGACTCGGGCCCGGCACTGGCGATGGGCATCGACCCGGAGATCGACGATGTGATGGCACGCCCGCCCCGGGCGCTCACCGACCGGGCCGTCGACGGGCGCATGTGGTTCGGCATCCTGTCGACCGGCATCGTGATGGCCGTCGTGACGCTCGCGACGATCGACCTGTTCCTGCCCGGCGGGCTGCTGCCGGGAGAGGACACGCTCGACGTGGCCCGCACGGCCGGCTTCACCACCCTCGTCTTCGCGCAGCTCTTCAACGCGTTCAACGCTCGCTCCGAAACGAGCAGCGCGTTCCGCCGCCTCTTCGTCAACCGGTGGCTGTGGGGCGCAATCGCGCTGACCGTGCTGCTCCAGGTGGCCGTGGTGCAGCTCCCGTTCCTGCAGGTCGCGTTCGGCACCGCGCCCCTGGATGCCGAGCACTGGCTGATCTGCGTCGCCCTGGCATCCGGCGTCCTCTGGGTTGAGGAGTTGCGGAAGGTCGTGCTGCGCGCGCTGGATCGGGCCTGAGGGTGTGTGGCCCGGGTTGACTTGCGGAGAAAGTACCTTCGTTCGCGCGGGGAAGGTACTTTGTCCGCAACTCAACCGGGGCTGGGTGCGCTGGGTGCGCTGTGCGGGCTGCAGCGACTACGCCGCGGGCTCGACCAGGGTGATGAACGCGCTGAGCTCCGCGACGCCGGCCGGGGTCACCGGCAGGTAGTCGGTGAGCGCCGGCGAATAGACGAGGAAGGCCGCCCACTTGGCCCGCGAAATCGCGACGTTCAGCCGGTTCTTCATGATCAGGAAGGACATCCCGCGGGGCACGTCGTTGACCGAGGATGCCGCCAGGGTGACGATCGCGATCGCCGCCTCCTTGCCCTGGAACTTGTCCACGGTGCCCACGCGCACGTGCGAGTAGCCGGCCGCCGCGAGGGCGTTCCGCACGGTGCCGAGCTGCGCGTTGTACGGGGTCACGACGATCATGTCGTCCTCGCAGAGGGGCTCGCCGAAGCGGTCCTTGGTCGGGTCGGTCCAGCTCGTGCCGAGCAGCCGGCGGACCAGCGCGACCACTTCGGCGGCTTCCTCCGGAGATTCGACCGCGTTGCCGACGTGCCGCACCGGCACCACGTGCAGGCCCGGCTCCACGCCCGGCAGCGAGCGCGTAGCGGCGTCCGGATGCGACCGCAACTGTCCCTCATAGGACAGGCGCGACACCGGCGCGGTCACCGCGGGGTGCATCCGCCGGCTCTCGGCGAGGAAGTAGCCCAGCTCCTCCGGCAGCACGTCGTGCCCGGCGCTCACCCAGCCGAGCGCGGACTGGTCGATCGGTTCGGGGTGCGTGCCCTGACTGACCTGCGGCAGCTGCTGCGGGTCACCGAGCAGCATCAGGTTGCTCGCGCCGACGCTCGCCGCGATGGTCGAGGCCAGAGAGAACTGGCCGGCCTCGTCGACGACGAGAAGGTCGAGGCTGCGGCGGGGAATCCGCGCGGGATTGCTCAGATCCCAGGCTGTGCCGCCGACGACGAACCCCGTGACGGCGTTGTCGAGGCCGAAGAGAAGCTGTCCGTCCTTGGCCAGAACGGTGAAGGCGGCATCCGCGGCGGCGTCGGGCGAGCTGCCGGTCTGGGCGACCTTGCCGACCAGGCTCGGGTCGAGGCCCGCCTTGACGATGGCATCGAGCAGGGTTTCGACGACGGCGTGCGACTGGGCGACGACGCCGACCTTCCAGCGGTGCTTCTGCACGAGGGCGGCGATGACGTGCGCGCCGAGGTAGGTCTTGCCGGTGCCGGGCGGTCCCTGCACGGCGAGGTAGGACCGGTCGAGGTCGAGCAGGCTCCTGACGACCGCGTCGATCCGGTCCCGGCCGTGCTCATCGGACGGGGCCACGGACGCCAGAGCGCCGGAACGGGTGCGCGGCGGGACACGGCGCAGGATGTCGACCATCGGGTCGTTCGGCCACCCCGGCTGGGCGTCGACGATGGCCTGGGCCCACTCGTCGATTGCGGGCTTCTGGCTGCCCGCCTTGGGCGGAGCGGACGGGGCGAGCGCCATCGGCCGGTGAGAATAGGGCGGGACATCTTTGCCCAGGGTTTCCTCGACGAGCACGCTGCCGTCGTCGTCGACCGCGAGAATCTTGACCGGCTTGGCGCAGCGGGATCCCGCCTCGGCCTTCGGGTCGAGGAACGGCCCCGGGTAGTCGTAGAGCAGGTACGGCCCGGCCTGTTCGCCTCGTTTGACGCTGCTGCCCGGCGCCCACTGCCCGCGCAGCCACAGCTCGCGCCGGTCGACGCGCTGGCCACCCTCCCGGTACCAGTCGCGTGCCAGGCGCACGTCGTGGATCTCGAGAACGTCCCGGGTGTCGCGCCAGACCTCGATCGGCTGCGCGAGGCGGGCGAAGTGCCCCCACCAGAAACTCTTCTGTTCCCGGCGGTGGTAGTCGATCGCGGCGGCCGCGAACGCCGCCGCCGTCTGCTCGGGGCCGCGGTCCGGGTCGAGCGGGTCGCCGGCGAGCGCGAGCAGCGACTCGCGGAGCGGAGACGGCTCAGGCTCCGCGACCTCCTTCTCGGGCTGCATCGCCCCGATCGGGATGCCGCGCTCGGCCGCCCGGGCAAGCAGCCAGTCGCGCAGGCGGAGCGTGGACACGCAGTCGTAACGGTTGTAGTCGGCAATGGAGTCGAGCATCCGTTGCCCCTCGGCGGCATCGCCGGTGACCTGCTCGTCGCGCGCGGCGACGTACGCGGTGATCGAGTCGGCCGCGTTCGTGACGCCCTCCTTGTCGCGGATTTCGTCGCCCATGTACAGCGGCTCGAGCTTCTTGATCGAGTACGAGTGCGACCCCACGCGCATGGCCTTCTTCACGACCGGGTACAGGTCGACAAGCACATTGCCCTGCAGCAGCTGGTCGACCTCGTCTTCGCCGACGCCGTGCCGGGCGGCGATGGTCAACAGGTGCGTGCGCTCGTAGGAGGCGTAGTGGTAGACGTGCATGCCCGGGAACTCGGCGCGGCGGGCGCCGAGGTAGTCGAGGAAGTCGCGAAGCGCCACACGTTCCTCGGCCCAGGTATGAGCCCAGAAGGCGCGGAATGTTTCGTCGGGCTCGACGAGTCCGAAGAGGTAGTCGAGGCCCCAGCTCTCGCCGGCGCCCTCGGTGTAGAGCGGATCACCCTCGAAGTCGAAGAAGATGTCGCCCGGGTTGGGTTCGGGCAGCACGGCCAGCGCCGACGGGTTGTAGAGCTCGACCGGCGGCGGCTGGTTCTCGACGGCGCTGACCTGCAGGCGCGCCTGGGCCCGCAGCGCGGCGAGCGTGCTGTCGGCGATGCCGGGGATCTCGCTCGTCGGGCTGGGCTGGTGGGGCGTGGCGGGGGTGGCGGGGGTGGCGGGGGTGGCAGGCGTGGCTGCTGTGCCTGTCGTGACTGCTGTGGCAGGCGTGTCTGCTGTGCCGGGCGTGGCGCCCGACGCCGCGAGCGCGTCGATCGTGAGGATCCCGGCCTCCGCAAGCCGCGCGCGCTGCGTCACGCGCATGCCGGCGACGAGCAGCACGTCGCGGTGACCCTGTACTTCGCCCTCGCACACAGCGCAGCGGCCGCAGACCGCGTAGCGCGCGTCGCCCCAGGCTACGGGCGCGGTGTCCGCCATGCGCTCGGCGATGATCTGCAGCAGTCGGGCCCGGCGTTTGCGGTACACGGGCAGGATGTCGACCAACCGGTGCTCGCTCACGGTTCCGTCGCCGAGCAGCAGCTGCACGGTGTCGGCGGTCTCGAAGCCCAGGGACTCGAGCTGGTCCGCGTAGGCGGCGAGCTGGAGCAGCGCGGTGACCCGGGCGCTGCGGGCGAGCTTCGTGTCCTGCACGAGGTACCGTCCGTCGGGCTGGCGCACGATGAAGTCGGCGAAGCCGAGGAAGTTGTCGCGGAAGAAGGTCGCCTGGAAGACGATGTCGGCACCGCCGCGGAACGCTGCTTCGGTGGCCGCCACCGCTGCCTCCAGGGCGCCGTCCGCGCGGGTGTCGGGCCGTTCGATTTCGACGACTCCCTCGCCGAACCTGGCCCGGTAGCCCTCGAGCACGCGGAGTTCGTGTTCGTCGCCGAGCACGCCGGTGCGCTCGAGCATGGCGTCGGCCTTCTTTTCCACCGCGGCGATCCGGTCCAGTTTGGCGTCGAGGGAGCGCAGGAAGGCAAACTCGCACTTGGATGCCGTGGTCAGGTCGCTCGCGCTGGTGACCACACCGCCGTTCAGCAGGTACATAGCTCCCCCTCCGGTCGCTCTCTGTCGAGAGTATCGGGAGGGTCTGACATCCGTTGCCCGGGCCGTCTCGCTCTTGCCTGCGCTCCCACCGTTGAGGTGCGGACAAAGTACCTTCCCGCCGCTCGGGAAGGTACTTTCTCCGCAACTCAGCGGGGCAGGCAACTCAGCGAGGCGGGTCAGCGGGGTGGGCGCCGCGTTCCGATCCACCCACGGGCCCGCAGTCGCAGCTCGATGCGCGCGATGAGCGCGGACGGATCCTGCAGGTCATCGTCGGTGAATTGCAGCATCTGCCAGCCGTGGTCCTCCAGGTTTCCGACCCGGCGGATGTCCCGGCGCCACTGCGCCCGATCCGTGCGGTGGTGATCTCCCTGGTATTCGAGCAGCAGCCTGAACTCGGGGTAGGCGAGGTCTGCCCGGGCCAGGAGGCGCCCCCGCGGGTCGTAGATGTTGAGGTTGCATTCGGGTTCGGGCAGTCCGCCGAGCACAATCAGCACGCGCAGCTTCGTCTCGCGCCGCGACTCGGACCGGGTGCGGATGAGCGGGAGGGCCTCGCGCGCGAGGGCGAGGCCGCGGCGACTCGGGTAGCGGGCGACGGCATCCGCCAGCTCGTCCAGCGTGGCCAGCGGCTGCCGCCACTGCACGAGGTGGTCGCCCGCCGCGACGAGGTCCACGAGGGCGAGCCGGGCCGCGAGGTCGAGCCAGGTGCGCGCGGGGCCGGTGAAGCGGAGGCCCCGCCAGAACACGATCTCCTCCGGCCGGATGCGCATGCTGTGCCCGATCACGCCCCGCGCGTCCATGGCCCGGGCGGGCGCGGCGATCCCGACGTGCACCGGGGGCGCCGACTCGAACGCCCGCGGCAGCGGAAGCCGCAGCAGCCGGGCCGCGGTTTCGTGCGTGAAGAAGGCGTGCGGGGGCATCCGCAGGGCGAGCGCCCGGCAGAGCGCCTCGAGAGCGGTGAGGCCGTCGGAGGATGCGGCGGCGTGGGCTGCGGGCGCGGGCGCATCGGCTGCGTCGCCGGGCGGGGCAGGTGAACGGATGCCCCAGAACGGCCGATGCAGGTCGGCTCCCCTCAGCCGCGACGCGCCAACCCCGGCGCTTCGGGCAGCTGCGATGAGGAAGGGGCGATCGGCGAAATCGTCGGGGAGCGGAACCCGTGCTGTCATGTCATGGAGGATGCCGTTTTCGCGCCCCCGGCGTGCGAATTGTCCACAGGCCACGCGCCCACCCGGTTGAGATGCGGAGAAAGTACCTTCCCGCGCCCGACGAAGGGTCTTTGTCCGCAACTCAAACTCGGATCGGGGAGGGTCGTCGAAGGCTGATGTGGTGCTGATGGATTCGCCACGCCGGCGTTCGCCACGCCCGCCACGCCCGCCAGGCCCGCGAAGCCCGCGAAGCCCGCTGAGTGCGCCACGCCCGCCGAGTACGTACGCTGAAGCCATGGCCCACGAATTCGCGCACGAACCGGATGACCGTCGCTACACCCTGCGCGTTGACGGCCAGCTGGCGTGCATCGTCGACTACGCCATCAACGGCAACATCATCGCACTCACGCGCACCTACACGCAGCCGCCCCAGCGAGGGCACGGCTACGCAGCCGAGCTCGTGGAATTCGCCGTGACCGACATCGAGGCCACGACGGACTATCGAATCGTGTCGAGCTGCTGGTACGTCAGCGCATGGTTCGACCAGCACCCCGAACGCACCGGGCTCCTGGCCCGATAGCGCGCGCCGCGGGCCCACGAGCCCGCGACATCCGCCGCGCGGCGCTGAGTTGCGGACAAAGTACCTTCCCGCGCCCGACGAAGGTTGTTTGCCCGCAATTCAGTTGGAAGATGCCGCGCGTGGGAGGAGATGCCGCGCGTGGGAGAGGCTCCCGCGCGTGGGAGGAACTGCCGCGCGAACTACTCCGCGGACTCTTCCGCGGGCTGGAACCACGGCGGGTACACGGCGACCTTCGGCCGGTGCGACGACGCCGCGAGGATGGGCTTGACCAGGTCGCGAACCTTGTCGTTGGCCACGCCGATGAGCGTCACCAGCTCGAACGGGAACGTCTCCTCGATGAGGAACTCTGCCTCGAGGATCGCCGGGGACTCCGGGTCGGCGCGCAGCTTGCGCAGCACACCCTCGGCATCCGCTCGGGTCGTGCCGAACCGGGTCAGCACGCCCGCGGCGTCGCCGTCGGCGGCAACCACGCCGGCCGAGGCGGCGACGGCTGCCGACTCGGGAGCCGATGCTGCCGATTCCGCAGCCGACTCAGGCGCCGACTCAGCGGCTGCGGCCTGGGCGTCGAGCGCCTTCCTGACCGTGCTCACGAGGATGACGAAGTCGAAGGGGGCCGAGCCGTGGGCATCCAGCGCGAGGCGCGGGTCGTCGCTGCGCGCACGGATGCTGTCCCAGACGCTGGCGTCCGGCGAGAGGAAGAACGGCACGTACTTCGCGACGCTCAGGCTGCCCTGGCCCGACACGAGGATGGACCGGCGGGATTCGCGGGTCTCGGCCGAGGAGATGTCGACGGCCGGACGGCCTTCCCAGGCCTTGCTGGCATCGGCCAGGAGGGCGCCGCTGCTCAGGACGCCAGCCAGGTTGCTGATGTGGGTGACGTGGTAGATCCGCTGCTCGCCGACGTCGGCCGGCGTTTTGGCGGATGCCCGCGGCACGGCAGCAGTCTTCGTCGCCCGGGTGGGCTTCGGCTCGGCCCTCGGGGTGCGCAGCGCCGTGGGAGCGGATGCTTCGCGTGCGCGGCTGGCCCGCTTGGAGACCCCGGAAGCCGAGGAGGCCCGCGAAACGGGTGCCGAAACGGAAGCCGTGGGGGCCGCCTTCGGGAAGCACTGATCGCAGAGGTTGCCTTCGAGCCCGTGAATGCATTCGTCGTTCAAGTAATGACCTTTCGTAGCGTGGCGCCCCTGCCCCACCTGTCAACGTTACGTTCATTTCGAGCTCAGCGGGGACAGAACGTCGTCAGAACGACCCGACCTGGCGGCCCGGGGGGAGGAAATAGTTCGGTGGACGAGGCTGAGGGCCGGGCCGGACACGGCGCCACCGGAGGGCGGCGCAGGGCCGTGGACTGGCTTTCGTCCCCTTTCGACCGCCTCGGGCCCGGACTACATTGGCCACCGTCGGCCTCGCTCGGGGCCAGGCATCCGCTATCGCAGCCAGGGAGCCAGCATGAAAGCCGAGAAAGTCGATCTCGAGCCGCGCACCATGATGGGGGTGCACGAGGTCATTCCGATCACCGCCATGGTCGACTACTTCGGCCGGGCATTCACAACGTCGGCGGCGGAACTGGGCAAGCAGGGCGCGTATCCGGCCGGGCCTGCGATTGCCCTGTACCACGGCAAACCCACGGACGTCGTGGATGTGACCGCGGGGTTCCCGGTCGAGCAGCCGGTCACGAGCACGCCGGAGGCGAGCGTTGTCACTCTGCCCGGCGGGCCGGCGATCCAGACCGTGCACACCGGGTCGTACGACAGTATGACCGGCACCTACGACGAGCTGATGGCCTGGGTGACGGAGAAGGACCTGACGATGTCGGAAGACATGTGGGAGGAATACCTCACCGGCCCCGAGACCGATCCCGACCCGTCGACCTGGACCACCCGGATCGTCTGGCCGCTGGCATGAAGGCCGAACGCGTCGAACTCGAGCCGCGCACCATCCTGGGCGTGCACGAGGTGATCCCGATGACCGCCATGACCGACTTCTTCGGCCGGGCGCTCACGACCGCGTTCGCCGAGGTCGGCAAGCAGGGCGTCGCCCCCGCCGGCCCCCCGCTCGCGCTGTACCACGGCATGCCGACCGACACGGTCGACGTGACCGTGGGATTCCCCGTTGCCGAGCCCGTCACGAGCACCGCGGATGTCGTCGTCGTCACGCTCCCCGGCGGTCCGGCGATCCAGACCATCCACACCGGGTCGTACGACGGCCTGGCCGGCACCTACGGGGAGCTGATGGCCTGGGTGGCGGAGCAGAAGCTCGAGCTGGGCGAGGACATGTGGGAGGAATACCTGACCGACCCGGACAGCAGCCCGGACCCGTCCACCTGGCAGACGCGGATCGTCTGGCCGCTGGCCTGAGCGGCGTTCGCCCGGATGCCGCCCGGGCCCGATCCCCGGGCCGGAACCCGGGGCGACCGGCGAGCCGTAATTGGGCGAGAATGGTGCACTCCGCGGAACGCTCCCTCGGACGCACCAACTGCGCCCCCGTACTCGCCAACCAGTCAGGTCAGGAAATCATGTCCATCGTTGTCACAGCCGTATTCACCCCCAAAGCCGGCGCCTTCGACCAGGTCGTCGCCGCCCTGGCCCCGTCCATCGCCGAGGTCCACGAGGAGCCCGGCTGCCTGATCTACGCGATCCACGAGGCCCCGAACGGCCAGGTCATCATGATCGAGTCCTGGGAATCCGCCGAGCTGCTCGACGCCCACGGCGCGGGCGACGCGGTCAAGCGCCTGAACGCAGCGCTCGTCGGGCTGCTCGAGGGCCCCGTCGAGGTCACCCGCCTCGCGCCGATCCCCGCGGGGAACGAGCTCCAGGGCGCGCTCTGAGCTAGCAGTTGGGTCTCGACAGGCTCGACCACCGGGCGGCGCGTCCGCCGGGGCGGGGCGCGACCGCCCGCGACCGGGCTCGACCAGCGGGGCGCGACCGCCCGGGCGGGGCGCGAGCAGCGGGGCGGGGCGCGACCACCGCGGTCACCGGTGCCGGGCCAGGACCCGGTCCAGGCGGCGCCCGACCACTGTTCCGTCGGCCCAGGACGCGGCCAGGTCGATCAGCTCGTCGACCATGTCCGGCACCGACCGGTTCAGGCAGCACGGGCACCAGCCTTGGGCTTCGAAGCAGGACCGAAGCGCCATCTCGTAGTCGCCGCGGCTGAAACCCGGGATGTCGAGCACCACGGCCGTCGTCGTGTACCCGTCGGTGCTCATCCCGGAGAACGAGCGCCCGCAGCCGCACGGGCCGTCCGGATGGCGCCTGCTCAACGGGCAGGGGTCGATCATCCAGACGAGTTCCCCGTCGATGCAGTGGCTGAAATCGCTCGGGCGCTTGCCCTGGGTCACCCTCGTGGCCACAAATGCCTTCATCATCTCTCCTTCGTCTCGTGGCACGAGCGTTAGCGAGTAGATGCTGGTGACGATATCGGCAGCCACCGACACTCCTAGACTCGTCGCATGACACGCACGAACACCGTCTCCCTGATCCGGCACGGGCAGACCCTGTGGAGCATCACCGGCCAGCACACCGGACGCACGAACATCCCCCTGACCGAGCTCGGACGCCGACAGGCGGATGCCCTCGGCGAGATGCTCGACGGCCAGGCGTTCTCCCTCGTGCTGTCGAGCCCGCTCGCGCGCGCGTGGGAGACCATGGAACGGGCAGGGTACGCCGGGCAGGGCGTCGCGAGCGACGACATCCTGGAGTGGGACTACGGCGTGTACGAGGGGCGCACGACCGACGACATCCGCCGGGACATCCCGGGCTGGTCAATTTGGACCCACCCGGTCGAGGCGGGCGAATCCGTGGACGAGGTGGCCGCACGCGCCGACCGCACCATCGAGGCCTGCCTGGCCGCCGACGGACCGGTGGCCGTCTTCGCACACGGGCATTTCCTGCGCATCATGGCCGCCCGCTGGATGGGCCTGCCGCCGACGGCCGGCCGGAACCTGAGCCTCGGCACCGCGACCGTGTCAACCCTCGGCTGGGAGCGCGAGAACCGGGTGCTGCGGATGTGGAACGACGCCTGTCACCTCGACTCGATGGATCCCGTGCTCTAAGGGCGGACCTGGTTGCGCCCGGAGCGCGGGCGTGCGGGCTGGGGCGCTGGGCTCGAGCGTGGGCTGGTGCGTGGGCTGGACCCCTTGGCCACTTATTTGAGTTGCGGAAAAAGTACCTTCCCCGCGCGCGCGAAGGTACTTTGTCCGCAACTCAACCGCGCCGGCGGCTGGGGCCACGACCGGCGCGCGGGCGTCAGTCAGTCAGTTGCGCGGTCACGTCGGCGCGAGACGCGGATGCTCCGCCCCGGCGCCGCCCCCGGCGCAATGTCCTGCGCATCGAGGAAGCCGAGCACGTCCGAGACGAGGTCGCGGCTCGTCGACGTGCCCATGTGGCTCTGGCCTTCGTAGAGGAGCAACTGGCTGTTCGGGATCAGCGCGGCGGTCTGCGTGAACAGCTGCTCACTGTAGAACGCGTCGCGTTCCCCGCCGATGACCAGGGTCGGGGCGGAGATCTCGTGCAGCCGATCCCTGAGGTCCAGCTGGTCTTCGGCGCGGATGGTGGCGATCATGTCGGGCGTGGCCTTGCCGTACATCGAGCGGCCGAGCAGCCAGCCCAGCACCCCCAGCAGCCTCCGCGACGCGGGCCCGGCTCCGAGCATCGCGAACGCCGCGGCGCCTGCCCGCCTCGGCCGCTCCGCCTGCACCTCCTGGGCGACGCGTCGCTGCGCATTCCTCCCCCGCTCACCGAGCCGGTAGGCGGCCGAGACGATGATGAGCCGTTTGACCACGTCGGGGTGGTCCACCGCCAGCTGCAGCGCGACGCTGCCGCCGGTTGACATTCCCAGCACGTCGACCGGACGACCGAACTGGCGACGCAGCGCGCCGGCGAGTTCGCCGGCCAGGTCGGCGATCGTGGCATCCGGCGCGAGCCCGGGCCGTCGGTTCACCCACCAGACACGACGACTGTGGGCATAGGGCTCCAGCATCAGCGCCTGCGCCCAGCGCTCCATGCCGACGGGGCCCTCGTTGTGCGCCCCGAGCCCCGGCAGGAAGACCAGCGGCTCACCCGACCCGAGGCTGAGGAAGGGCAGCCCGCCGGGAAGCCTGCCGTACATGCGCGTGCCCGGGGGCCGCGTGCCGGTGCGGGCGCCGAATGGGCCGGATCGCGTGGTGCTGGCTGTGTGGTCGAACATCGAATCACCCATTCGCTCGGCGTGACGGTTCCGGATGCCGCGCGCGGCTCCGACAGGAAACGAGGGGGACAATACCCGCGGCCCGCTCCCCCCGCAAAGGGATGGACAACGACGTTCCCCGGGGCCCGGGATGCGCCGTCGACTCCGGGCAGGGCCGCGCACCGGGTCGCCGGGCGGGTCGCCGGGTCGCCCAGCGGCCGCCTCCCGCCCAAGTCTCACCGTCCCGCCGGGTCTTACCGTCCCGCCCGGTCTTACCGCCCGCCCGGACCGCTCACGGAGCCAGACCAACGAGGCGCAGCCAGGCGCCGAGCTGGTCCTGGTCCACGTCTGCGGCGCGGAATCCGACGTAGCCGTCCGGCCGGATCACGGCCACGCCGCGTCCCGGACGGTCGCTCAGCCGGTGCACGTGGGTCATCGGGCCGAGCAGCCCGGTGTCGATCACGGCAGCATCCTTCTGCAGCAGGATGTGCACGCCGGGCTTGGCGATCAGCTCATGCAGCCGAACCCGCCGGTCCTCGCACCGCACGAGCGCATCCGGCAGGCGCGAGCCGACGCGCGCGCGACGGACCGACCCCGGCCGCGATCCGGGTGCGGCAACGCCCTCGACCGACAGCCGGCTGCCCCGATAGTGCAGCCCGAACTGGGACATCAGGCGGGCGCCCTCGGCCACCAGCCGCCGTCGTCGCATCAGCCACGGAGCGAGGGGCGCGCCGAGCGGCACGACGACCGAGCGCAGGAGCTGCGCGAGCGGATGCAGGCTGGCCTCGGCCCAGAAGATGACGTGCGTCACCCGGAGCACGCGCCGATCCGCCGGACGCCGCTCCCGCTCGTAGGAGGCGAGCAACTCGGTGCGCGGGGCCGCGCCGGAGGCGTCGGCCCCGGCCGCGAAGGCAAGTTTCCAGCCGAGGTTGAGGGCATCCTGGATGCCCGTGTTCATGCCCTGCCCCGCGGCCGGGGAGTGCACGTGCGCGGCGTCGCCGGCGATGAAGAGTGCGCCGCGGCGAAAGTGCGTGGCGAGGCGGTACTGCAGCCGCACCTGCGCCGACCAGGCCACCTCGGTGATCCGCGCGGGAAGGCCGGCGTCATCGACGAGCGCCTGGAGTTGGTCGCGCGGAACGGGCGGACCGGGCTGGCCGAACGGATGCCGCGACTCCCCCGCGGCGCGTGTGGCGAGCATCCGCCAGGTGGCGCGTTCGCCGATCGCGAAGAGGAACAGCAGCCCGCGCCGGCCGGCCACGACGTGGGCGACGCCCGGCTCGAGGTCGCCGGCGGGGGCGGGGGCTGCGGCGCGGTCGGTGGCGTGGGCGCGGGAGCGGTCGTCGGCTTGGGCGTCGGCGCTGGCGGTGCCGGCGCCGGTGCCGGTGCCGCTCAGCTCCAGGTCGGCGAGCACGACTTCCTCGGCGTAGTCGCCGCCGTGCCAGGCGCCGATCCGGTCCCGCACGACGCTCGCCGCACCATCGCAACCGGCGAGGTACCGATACGGAACTTCCTCGAGTTCCTCGTCGTGATCGTTGTGCCGGAGGATCGCCCGGTGGCTCTTGCCCGGGCGGATGCCCACCAGCTCGGCCCCGCGCTCGACCGTGACCCCGCGTGCGGCGAGCGCCTCGAACAGCACCGCCTCCACGTCGGCCTGGCGGATCAGCAGCAGGTGCGGGAAGGCGGTGCGGGGAAGGTCGAGCCGCTCGATCCCGACCGGCACCACCCGGGAGCCCACGTGCAGGCGGACGGCGGCGGCCGTGTCCCCTCTCGCGAGGAGGGCATCCGTCACCCCCAACGGCCGGAGCAGCTCGAGCGTGCGCGGGTGCATGATCATCGCCCGCGACGGGCGGAACAGGTCGAGCCGGCGCTCCACGATACGCACGTGCGCTCCGTGGTCGTGCGCCTGCAGGGCCAGGGCGAGGCCGGTCGTGCCGGCCCCGACCACCAGGACGTCGACGGGCGGGGTGGTCACGTGCGCGCCGGCCCCGGGGTGGTCTGCTGCGGCGCTGCCGGCCCGTGCGGGTTCTGACGCGCTGCTGTCTGCCCCGGCGGGTTCTGACGCGGCACGGTCGGCCCCGGCACGGTCGGCCCCGGCACGGCCGGCACGGCCTCGCTCAACACGGGCTGGGCAGGCAGCCACCAGGCTCGGTCGCCGGCTGCTCCCACGGCCTCGGCCACGGCATCCGGGTTGCGCAGGAAGTCGTCGCGTCGGATACCGGGCAGCACCCGGTAGTGGATCGAGCCGCGCACGCAGACGAGCGCCAGCACCCGCCAGAGGGTGCGCGCGTAATTCTCGGCGAGCGCCGGGCCGTCCCATTCGTAGATGCCGCGGTAGGTGCCGCGGGAGTCGTGCGTCATCCACAGCTTCGACACGTACCCCGGGAACCCGACGAACAGCGGGGTGTTGAGGATGCTCTCCAGCCGGAACAGGGCGTGCCCCCTGCCGCGCACGACCACGAGCCGGAAGCAGACCACGAGCACGGCGGGGTCACCCGTCGGGCCACGGTCGACCACGGTTTCGCGGTAGACGGATGCCGTGGTCCCGTCGGCGAACCGGATCCGTCGGCCGGCCATCGCCCGGGGCAGGTGGATGCGGCGTTGCGCGAGCAGCACTGCGGTCGTGACGGCGCAGGTGGCGAGCGATTTCGCGGCGGGCCAGACGGCGACCGGCGGTTTCTCGATCACGATGTTGTCCATGACTGACCTCCCGAAACGAGGTTGCGTGCTCTGAGCTGGTGGTGCGAAACGAGCCTGCGTGCGCTGGGCTGATGGTGCGAAACGAGGTTGCGTGCGCTGGGCTGATGGTGCGAATCGTTGCCAGCCTAGGCAGGCGGTGGTCGCCTGCCAAGCCCCTCCGGCGATCGGCCGCCCCTGGCTGTGAGGGGTCGCAAATCGACCTTCAATCGCTCAACGAAGGTCGATATGCGACCCCTCACACGGTGGGGCGGTCGACCCAGACCGGCGGCGAGCCTGTCGAGACCGGGATCTCGACAGGCTCGGCCGCCTACTCGCGCTGCCTACTCGCGCCGCCTCAGAGCACGCTCTTCGGAAGGCGGTGCACCGTGACCGCACCGACGGCCGTAAACGGATGCAGCGGGTCGGGCGCCGTGGAGCCGGTGGGCCCACCGAGGCGTGAGTGCCCGACGGCGCTCATCACGGCGAAGGCATCCCCTTCGTCCCACCCGTGGTCGTCGACCAGGAAGTGGAACATGTCCTCGTAGCCGCGGGTGATGCTCTCCTGCACGGGATCTCCCAGGCCGACGAAGATCCACTCCTCCGCCGTCTCGACGCGTGGAGCCCGCAGGGTCATGCCCTTGACCAGATCGATGCTGACCACGGCAATGCCTTCCGCCTCGATCGCGATGAAGGATGACTCGCCCTCCGCCATGATCGCGTGGATGTCGCCGATCGACAGGTAGGCACCGTCGATCATGACCGGAAGGTACACCGTCGAGCCCGGGCGGCAATCCGTGACGTCCATGTTTCCGCCCTGCGGGTAGGACGGCATGATCGTCGAATTCGTTCCCACGGCTGGTGCCGTGCCAATGCACCCGATCATCGGGAGCGGTTGGAACACGTGGCGATCCGTGACATGCACGCCGGCCGCGTCGATGGGCACCCGCCGGGTGAACATTTCCTCGCCCATGACGTTCTGCAAGGCGCCGGAGCCGGGGAGGCTCACCGACCAGCCGCAGTCCTTCAGCCGGATCTCGTGGATGGTGACGGCGAGCGCATCGCCCGGTTCGGCGCCTTCGACGTAGACCGGACCGGTGACCGGGTTGATCTGCGCCGTCAGCTTGCCCATTTCGTGGTGCTCGTGCAGTTGCGCGTACACCTCGTCGCTGGTTTCGAATCCGATCCGCTCTCCCGTACCGGGAACAATGCGGAGGGCCGGGGCGCTATCGGCCGAGAAGCCGGGCTGGCCGTGGCTTTTGTCCAGGAAGTGGTCCATGGTCTAGAGGCCGGCCCGCTCTCCGGTCGCCGGAACCGCGAGCGGCTGCTCGAGGTCCTCGCCGGACAGTGCGGTCTTTCGACCGGTGACGCGGTAGTAGAGGAAGACTCCAACGCCGAGCACGAGCCAGACCAGACCGCCGATCTTGGCCAGGTCGCTGGCGTTGAGAAGGACGTAGCCGATGATGAGGAACCCGACGACCGGCACGATGAGGTGCAGCAGGTAATTCGTCGACTTCTTGCGCACGATGTAGAACACGATGACCGACAGGTGCAGGAGCATGAACCCGAAGAGCGCGCCGAAGTTGACCAGGGCCGCAATCAGGTCGATCTGGCCGACGAAGAAGAGCACGAGCACGGCGGAGAGCGCCGACACCAGGAGGATCGCATTCTTCGGCACCTGGCGGGTGCTGATCTTGCTCAGGAACTTCGGCAACTGACGGTCCCGGCTCATCGAGAAGAGCAGCCGGGATGTGGCGGCCTGCGCTGCCATGGCGTTTGCGATTCCGATCGCCAGGACGTTGACCACGAAGAACGTGGTCGCCCAACCGCTGTTGGATGCGGCTTCGACGACGGTGAAGAAGGCATTGCCCACCTCACTGTCGCTGAATGTGCCGCGTCCAGCGGAAAGCGCGCTGGCGAGCCAGGTCTGCAGGATGAAGAAGAAGGCCACGATGAACAGGGCGATGATCATTGCCTTGCCGGCGGAGTTGCGGCCGCCGGTGGACTCTTCGGCCATGGTGGAAATGCCGTCGAAGCCGAGGAAGCTCAGCACGGCGATGGAGAGCGCTGCCGCGATCAGCGGCCCGGATACCTTGCTTGCGTCCCAGAGCGGGGTGATCGTGAACTCCGCACCGGGCACCGAGCCGCTGGCCAGCGCGTTGACCGCGATGATCACGAAGATGACGACGAAGACCAGCTCGATGGCGAGGAAGACCCGGTTCATCAGCTTGATCGACGTGATTCCCAGCAGGTTGATCGCGGTGTTGATCGCCACGAAGATGAGCGCCCACATCCACCGCGGGGACTCGGGGAAGATGCCGATCATCGACTCTGCTGCGAACACGTAGAGCAGGGTCGGCACGAGGAGGTAGTCGAGCAGGATGGCCCAGCCGGCGAAGAATCCGGCCGTGGGGTGGATGCCTCGGCCGACGTAGGAGAAGACGGAGCCGGCCAGGGGAATCGACTTCGCCATCTGCGCGTAGGCGAGGGCCGTGAAGATCATGGCGATGAGGCCGATCAGGTAGACCAGTGGAACCATGCCCTCGGCAGCGTTGTACACGGTGCCGAAGATGGCCCACGGGGCAATGGGGACCATGAAGATCAGCCCGTAGATGAGCAGATCCGTGGTGGAGACGGAACGCTTCAGTTCCTGCTTGTAGCCGAAGGACTCAAGCTGCTGCTGCGCGTTGAGCTCCGGCGAACTCGGTGATGCGGTCATCGGTGTGTTCTTTCGTTAGTGGTGTGGGTGATGGCGCGGTTCAGGAATCATGGCGAGCAAGGAAGTCGCCAATGACGGCCCGAAACGCCTGGGGGTGTTCCAGGTGCACACAGTGGCTCGCGTCGGGGAAGACGTGACTGGTCACTGTGGGAATGTGGTCGACGAAGGGCTGCCAGGTGCCGGCAGTTGCTTCGTCGAATTCGCCGGCCGCCACGAGCGTCGGCGCCTCGATCAGGTCGAGCCGGTCGATGACGCTCCAGGAGCGCAGAGTGCCGACGACATGGAACTCGTTCGGCCCGTTCATCGTGTGGTAGACGGTAGGTTCCGCCTCCATCTGGGCGACGCTCTCCTGGAAGTCGTCCGGGGTCGGCACAGTGCGGCAGACATGGCGCTCATAGAAGACGTCGGCGGCCCGCAGGTAGTCCGGATGCGTGATCGCGCCGGTGAGTTCGTGCCGGGTCAGGGTCTCCTGCACGTCGTCAGGCAATTCGGCCCGGAGCTCGGCGGCGCCCTCGGCCCACAACGCCATGGATGCGGGCGAATTGCAGATGGCTAGGCTGCGGAGGCCGGCGGGGCGGCGCGTGGCGATCTCGGCGCCCAGCATTCCGCCCCAGGACTGGCCGAGCAGGTGGTAGTCGGACAGGCCCAGCTCTGCAACCAGGTTGGTGAACTCGTCCACGAAGAGCTGGGGATTCCAGAACTCGTCCGGAGCGTCAGGCAGATGGGTGCTGTTGCCGCAGCCGAGCTGGTCGTAATGGATCACGGTACGTCCGGTGTCGGCGAGTTCGCCGAGGTTGCGCACGTAGTTGTGGGCCATGCCCGGACCGCCGTGGAGCACGATCAGGGGAAGCGCACCAGCTCGGGCTTCATCCGGCTCGGTGATGCGAACCCACGTCTGCCAGGACCGGAAGGGAATGGTCCTCGTGGTTACTGTGGGCACTGCACTCCCTTGTGTGATTGCTGGTGTGATTGCTCGCGAAATTGGGCCGGCGAACCGTGACAATAAGCATGACGCAAGAATGGTCTCGTGACAAGACCAATCTTTCGGGCTTAATATGACGTAGCACCCGCAGCACCTGTCTGCGAGGCCAACCGCAGAGGGAAGGATGCCGATGACCGGCAGTGTTCGCTCGCGGCTGGAGCCGGTTGGCGCTCCGTCCGTGGACTCCGCGGGCACCCTGGGCACGCTGCTGGCACCCGTGTCACGCGCGGATGAGATCACGGATCGCCTGATTACCGCGATCGCCATCGGCGAGTACCTTCCCGGGTCAAAGCTGCCTGCCGAACGCGAGCTGGCGGCATCCCTCGGAGTGGGCCGCATGACGGTTCGGTCGGCGATCGCGCGGCTGGTGGAACAGGGCCTGCTGGAAACCCAGCGAGGTCGCGGCGGCGGCTCGTTCGTGCGCGAGCAGTGGACCTCGACGTCCAACGCCTCTGTGCGCCGCACGCTGTCTGTTCGCTGGGAGAGCATCCGCGACACCTGCGACGCGGTCAGTCGCCTGCAGGGTGCGATCGCGGGGGCCGCCGCGGAGAAGCGCACCGAGGAAGACACCACCCTGTTGCGCGAGCGCCTCGAAGCCTTCCGCTCGGCCGATTCGGGACCCCAGTCGCAGCGCGCGGACGAGCTGCTGCATCTCGCCATCTGCGCGGCAGCGCACAACGAAACGCTTCAGTCCGTGCTGTTCGAGCTTGAATCCCAGGTCAGCATCGCGGCTCCTGCTCACCTGTGGGGGTCGACGACGGGAATGCGGGCCATGGAACTGCGCGCCCTGGCCGACCACGACAGGCTCGTGAATGCCATCTGTGACCAGCGGGCCTCTGACGCGAGCGAGATCGCACTCGAGCACGCCCGAATCGACCTGGAACTGCTCGAGGAAGCACTGCACCGGGCCGGTGCACCCGACGCCTAGGTGATGCGCCCGGCGATCGAGTTCAGGCTGTGAGGGGTCGCAAATCGACCTTCAATCGGCCAACGAAGGTCGATATGCGACCCCTCACGCGGAGGAGGTTCTTGCGTTCCGATGTCGTCGGGGTCAGGGTGGCCTGTAGCTGCGCGCCGACAGTGACGCGTACAGTTTTGCGCCGAGAGTGACGCGCGTACAGTTTTGCGCCGAGAGTGACGCGCGTACCGTTTCGCGCCGACGATGCCGGCGATGCCGACGATGAGGGAGCCGCAGATGACCGAGACCGTGCGATCAGCCGACGGAAGCACCATCGCCTACGAGACGAGGGGCACGGGTCCTGCCCTGATCCTCGTGGGCGGCGCCTTCAGCACGCGACAGTCGGCCGGCGCGATCGCCTCCCTGCTCGCCGCCAACTACCGCGTCTACGCCTACGACCGGCGCGGCCGGGGCGACAGCACCGACATCCAGCCGTATGCCATCGAGCGCGAGGTCGAGGACCTCGCCGCGCTCATCGAGGCGGCCGGCGGCTCGGCGTTCGTCTATGGTCACTCCTCCGGAGCCGTGCTCGCCCTCGAGGCGGCGGCGGCCGGCCTGCCGATCACGAAGCTCGCCGCCTACGAGCCGCCGTACACCGCCGCGGAGCCCGGAAGTCCCACCCTCGACGGCTGGGGCCACAGCGTTCAGGCCGCTCTGGATGCCGGCGATCGCGATCGCGCCGCCGTGCTGTTCATGCAGGGAACGGGCGCCGACCCCGCCGTAGTCGAGGGCATGACGCAGCTGGCCTTTTGGCCGGGCATGCTGGCCATTGCCCACACCTTGCCGTACGACCTCGCCCTGGTCGGCAGCGGTTCGGTTCCGACCGAACGCTTCCATCGGATCGCCGCGCCCACCCTGCTCCTGCACGGCGGGAACAGTCCGGCGTGGGCGGGGATCGCGACGTCCGTGATCGCGGAGGCGATCCCGGGCGCCCGGCACGTCACCGTCGAGGGCCAGGATCACGCCGCAGACCCCGCCGTGCTCGCCCCGGTGCTGGTGGAGTTCTTCGGCGCGGGGTGATCGACGCTCCGTGATCGGCGCCCGTGACGGCCCCGCGGTGATCGAAGGCCCGCGCGGTGCGAGCGACCGGTGGTCGAGCCTGTCGAGACCGGTGTCCCCGCCGAGAGTCGCCGTTCCTACCGAGAGTCGCCGTTGCATCGGCGACTCTCGGGACATTCGGCGACTCTCGGCGGACATCCGGATCTCGACGGTGGGGGTCACGACAAGCTCGACCCCCGGGGCCGGGATCGACCACCGGGGCCGGGGTCGAGCGCAGGGCGTGACGAACGGCGTGCGACATCCGTCTCAGTAGTGAGTTCGATAGAATTCCCTCACCCAAACCCGGACGGACGGACGGCCCCATGACGATCACCGAAAAGCCCGCAGCCGCGACCCCGGCAGACTCCGCTCCGCGCAAGGACCTCGCCGCCGTCGTCTACAACCCGATCAAGGTCGACCTCGACAAGCTCAAGCGGCTCGTCGGCGCCGAGCAGACCGCGGCCGGCTGGCCGGAGACGCTCTGGCTCGAGACGTCGGAGGACGACCCCGGACAGGGGCAGGCCAGGGAGGCCATCGCGGCCGGGGCATCCGTCATTCTCGTGGCGGGCGGCGACGGAACGGTGCGCGCGGTCGGCGAGGTCGTGCACGGCACGGACTGCGCGCTGGCCCTACTGCCGTCGGGCACCGGCAACCTGCTCGCCCGCAACCTCAAGTTGGTGCTCGACGACCTCGAGCTCTCCGTCCGCTCGGCGTTCACCGGCCGGGACCGCACCATCGACGTCGTGCTGATCGACATCGAGCGCGAGGACAAGTCGGTCGACCGGCACACCTACCTCGTGATGGCCGGGCTCGGCCTCGACGCCAAGATGCTCGCCAACACCGACGACGACCTCAAGAAGAAGGCCGGCTGGCTGGCCTACGTCAAGGCGCTGCTCGCGGTCGGCAAGGACAGCCGGGAGCTGCATTTCCGGTACCGCCTGAACAAGAAGCCCGAGCAGTCCCTGCGCGCGCACACGATCATGATCGGCAATTGCGGCTCGCTGCCGGCGAAGATCGAGCTGCTGCCGGACGCCTCGCTCGACGACGGCCTCTTCGACATCGTCGTGCTCAAGCCGAAGGGCGTCTGGGGCTGGCTTCAGATCCTGAGCAAGGTGATCTGGGAGAACGGGGTGCTTAGCCGAATCCGGCACGGTCACAAGCTCCGCACCCGGGAGGTCGACGCGCTCAACTACGCCACCGGCACCGAGCTCGTGCTGCGCCTGCACCACCCCGAGGAGATCGAACTCGACGGCGACGGCTTCGGCAAGGCCATCGCCCTGAAGGCCTGGATCGAGCCCGGAAGCCTGATCATCCGCGTCCCGCAGGACGCGTAGCCCAGCGGATGCCTGCGCCCACGCCCCGCACGCCCGCGGCCGCCGGCCGGCAGTCGCGAACCGCCTCGGGGCGGGGTGTCGCGGCACGCAGCTCCGGCCCCGGCACCTACCTCGCGATCCTGGCGTTCCTGATCGGCTTCATCGCGATCAGCCTGACCTGGCCACTCCCGTACTGGGTTGCCGGGCTCTACCTGGCCGTGAGCATCCTGTGCTTCATCGTGTACGCGGTCGATAAGTCCGCTGCCGGCGCGGGCCGCCGTCGCGTGCCGGAACGCACGCTTCTGCTGCTCGGCTTCGCCGGCGGCTGGCCGGGCGCGGTCGTCGCCCAGCAGGTGCTCCGCCACAAGACCCAGAAGGCGAGCTTCCGCAGGGCGTTTTGGGTGAGCGTGCTGGCGAATGTCGCCGTCTTCGTCGCGCTGGCTACGCCGCTGGTCGCCGAGCTCGCGTCGTTCGCGGCCTGAATCCCGCGCGCGCTGTCGTGAGGGGTCGCAAATCGACCTTCCCGAGGCCCGGGAAGGTCGATTTGCGGCCCCTCACGGAGGAAGGATGCGGCACTAGCACCGGACACCCCCCAGCGAGAGGGACGCTCCGGCGACCCCTCAGCGCGCGAGAGAGCGCGCGGGATGCGGGTTTAGTACCAGTTGTTTGCCTCCGAGTGCGACCAGGCGGCGCACGGAGTCCCGTACGACGACGCGCTGATGTACTCGAGGCCCCAGGCGATCTGCGTGGTCGCGTTGGTCGCCCAGTCGGAACCGGCCGTGGCCATCTTGCTGCCCGGCAGCGATTGCGGGATGCCGGTGGCACCGCTGGGGTTGTAGGCCTGGTAGTTCCAGCCCGACTCCTTCTCCCAGAGCTGGCTGAGGCAGGAGAACTCCCCGCTTCCCCAGCCGTACTTCGACTGTGCCATCGCCCGGGCGGTCGCCTTCGCGCCTTCCGGCGTGTTGGATGTCGCCAGCGATTTTGCGACCTCGGCGGCGGCGGCCTGGGCGGCAGCGACCTTGGCGGCGGCGGCAGCAGCCGCGGCGCGGTCGGCCTTGGCGGCAGCCAGGGTCACGGACACGGTCTCGGCCTTCGTCTCGGCCGTCAGCGAGACGACCTTGTCGAGAGGCATGGTCTCGAAGCTGGCCAGCGAGCTGGCAACCTGGGCGAGGTCGGACGCATCCACCTTGTGCTTGTTGGCTGCGATGACCTTGTTGGCGGCGGCCAGGGCGACCGAGGCATCCTGCTCGGTGTGCGCCTTGGCGACTCCGGCGTAGGAGCCGAGCTGGGCGCGGTCGAAGCCGGTGCTTTCAGCCAGCGCCGTGGTCGCTGCGACGCGTTCCTGCGTCGCGGCCGACGACTGGGCCGCGAAGGCGCCGCCGGTGACGAGGCCGACGATCGCGAGGGACGCGGCGCCGAACATCGCGATGCGGTGTGATCGTTCCTTGCGGGTCTTCTTGCTCTGCCTGCGGGTGGTTTCGGGTGTTTCTGAGCGCATAAATGTATTCCAGATTGCGGGCCTGCGCATCGTGGCGTCGGGCTCGCTGAGCATCGGGCCTGCACGCTCGGGATCGGCGCAGGCGAAACGACTACCGTGCCAGCGGTTTCTGACCGAACAATCTGTTTAACCTCCGAAAGTCCTGTGCAGAGGTCGCTGAGGCGTGTTGTGGCGCGGATTTCGCGCGTGGCGAACGGTCAGGCCGCTTGGCGCCGATCCCGGCCAGCGCCCGCGGGCCTGCGGGCGGGCCGCGCGGGTGGTCCTCCCGACCGAGCTGAGCAGAATACCCCCAGCGGACAAGCCCCCGGGCGGCGCATCACCTGGCTGTCGCCGACCCACCTGAGGGGTCGCAAATCGACCTTCCGGGGGCTCGGGAAGGTCGATTTGCGACCCCTCAGCGGAGCGCGCGGGCGCCGCCGCCGCCCCATCAGCCGGCGAGGGTTCGCAGTTCCTCGGCGAGCAGGTCGCCGAGCACGGGCAGGTCGGGGCAGGCATCCGGGTCGGCGGTGAGCGTGATGGCGAGGGTTCCCGCGTAGGACAGCGCCGCGAAGGACACCGTGACGTTGCCGGTGGCCACGCTCAGCGGCACGATGGCCGCGATCGGGCAGCCGAAGATCGCCAGGCGCTCGGACGGACCGCGCAGGTTCGTGACGAAGGTGTGGATCAGGCGCTGCCGGTCGACGAACCGCTGGAAGAGGCCGAGCCGCGCCAGCAGGCGGAAGAACGGGCCGAGCAGCGCCGTCGAGGCACCCGGCGGCGCCCGCTTGGCGGCCCGCGTCGCCGCCTCGACCATGGTGAGCCGTTCCAGCGGGTCGCCCACGCCGGTCACCCCGATCGGGATCACCCCGCTCCGGTTGCCCAGATCCCCGGCGTTCGTCTGGCGCCGTTCCGAGAACGGCACCGACAGCACGAACCGGTCCACCCGTTCGCCGCGCCGTTCGAGCAGCCGGTGCAGCGCCCCGCCGATGGCCGTGAGTACGACGTCGTTGACGGTGGCGCCGTGGGCGTGGGCGGCGCCGCGAACCCGGTCGAGCTCCACCCGGATGCTCAGGAACCGCCGGCGCGCACCCGTCGGCCGGTTGAGGGAGTTGGGGGGCAGCCGCTCCTGGGTGCCCGGGCGCAGCTCGGTGACGGCCCCGCCGAGGCGCGCCAGCACCGCGGGCAGCCGCTGGAGCGAGCCCAGCCGTCGGCCGGCGGCATCCGCGACCAGCCTCCGCACGGATGGCATGGGCCGGGGAAAGGGACGGCCGGCGCCGGCCGGCGCCCCGTCGACCAGGCTCGCCAGCACGGCGAGGCCGCCGATGCCGTCGGCAAGCACGTGGTGGAAGATGATGATGAGGGCCGCCTCCTGGTCAGCCGTGTCCGTCACCAGGGTCGCGGACCAGAGCGGCCGGCTCCGGGGAAGCGGGGTGGCGATCAGCGCCGCGGCGAGGTCGAGCACGGCCTGCTCTCCCCCGGGAGCCGGGCACCGCACCGAGGACAGGTGGTGCGCCAGGTCGAAGGCGGGATCGTCGGCCCAGACCGGGCGGCCGCATCCGGGGGGCACGGTCACCAGCCGTTGCCGCAGCCGCGGCACGTTTTCGATCCGCCTGGCCAGCTGCTGCGCGGCCTGCTCGAGGTCGAGCCCGGTGCGGGCGTCCAGCATCAGAACCGCGCCGACCTGCATGGGCGTGGATCCCCGCTCGGTGGCCAGGGACATCAGGTCGTCGGTGCTCACCCGGTCGATCGGGTACTGCTCGCCCATGGTGCGAACCTATACCCGCACGCGGCCGCCGGGCGGAGCGCGGCGCCGGGCTAGCCCTGGTGCGGGAGCGCCGGAGCGCCTGCGGGCAGCTCGTCCTGCGCCGGCCGCCGGATGAAGAACGCTGCGGGGATCGCGAAGAGCGAGATCACCGCTCCGCAGAGGAATGCCGCGTGGATGCCGGTTGCGCTGGCGGCGACATCCGTTGCCCCGCCGGCCAGGCTCGTTGCGGCAACGGATGCCATCACGGTCACGAACAGGGCCGTGCCCACCGCGCCCGAGAGTTGCTGCACGGTGCCGACCATGGCGCTGCCGTGCGAGTACAGCTCGGGGCGCACGGCACCCAGCCCCGCGGTGAACAGGGGCGTGAAGAGCAGGGCCAGGCCGAAGCTCAGGGTGACGTGGGCGGCGAGCACCAGCCACGGCGAGCTGTTCGCACCGAGCATGGTCATCGACCAGAACACGGCACTGACGATGGTGGAGCCGGTGATCAGCAGCCGTGTCGGCCCCGACCGGTCGTAGAGGCGCCCGACGATCGGGGCGAGCAGGCCCATCACGAGGCCGCCGGGCAGCAGAAGCAGTCCGGCCTGCAGGGAGCTGAGTCCGAGCACTGTCTGGGTGTAGATCGGCAGCAGGATGATCGTGCCGAACAGGGCCATCATGCTGATCGCCATCATCACGATCGCGAACGTGAAGGTGCGCGAGCCGAAGGTGCGCAGGTCGAGCAGGGCGCGGTCGCTCTGCTGCAGCCGGAGCTGGCGCAGGATGAACAGGGTCAGGGCGATCGCGCCGACCGCCAGCGGCAGCCAGCCGGAGACCGAACCGATGCCGCCGGATGCCGCGCCGAGGTTGCTCAGGCCGTAGACGAGCCCGCCAAAGCCGAAGGCCGACAGGATCACCGAGAACACGTCGATCGGGGTCTTGCGCGGGGTGGTCACGTTCTTCATCAGCGTGCCGCCCACGGTCAGGGCGGTCAGGGCGATGGGCAGCACGAGGATGAACATCCAGCGCCAGTCGAGCACGCTGAGGATGGCGCCGGAGATGGTGGGCCCGATCGCCGGGGCGACCGAGATGACGATGGAGATGTTGCCCATCATGCGGCCGAGGTGCGCCGGCGGCACGAGCGTCATCACCGTGGTCAGCAGCAGCGGGAACATGATCGCCGTGCCGGTGGCCTGCACGACCCGGGCGGCCAGGAGCACCTCGAAGCCCGGGGCGAGGGCCGCGATCAGCGTGCCCGTGCTGAACAGCGACATCGCCGCGATGAACACGGGCCGGGTGTGGAAGCGCTGCAGCAGGAATCCGGTGACCGGGATGACGACGGCCATCGTGAGCATGAATGCCGAGGTGAGCCACTGCGCGGCGCTGGCCGTGATGGCGAGGTCGGTCATCAGGCGCGGCAGGGCGACGCCCATGATCGTCTCGTTGAGGATCACGACGAAGGTCGAGATCAGCAGCAGGGTGATGACCAGGCGGTTGCGGGTGTTCAGGGCCTGGTCGGCGGCGGATGCGGCGGTTGCTTCGGCCGTTTCGGTCGCTTCGCTCGTTGCGGCGGTGGCGGTTTCAGACAAAAGAGGTCCCGTCGAGGAGTGCGGTCAAGAAGTGTTCAGGCGTTCCCGCCGGGCCGGAGCCTCGGGCATAGAAGGAGGAACCCGCGTTCCGACGGATTCATTCCGTGTGGCGCGGCCGAATTGGCGGGATTCCCGATTCGGTGCGCGCATCCGTGGCGCAGATGACGACGGCACCCATCCGCGACCGTGATGGGCCGGCGGCGGGTGCCGTTGTCATGGGTGGTGCCAGGTGGTGCTAAACGGTGCGCGTTGCCGTGCTGTCCTCGACTGCGGCCGTCTCCGGCACCTTGTAGTCGTGGCGGGCCTGCGCCACGGCGGCGTCGAATTCGGCGTCGATCTCGGTGGACGGCTTGTACGTGAGCAGGGAGACGACGACGGCAACCAGCAGGCTGGCGATGAAGCCGGGGACGATCTCGTACATGGTGTCGCTCAGCGGGGAGTTGCCCCAGACGAAGACGACGACGGCACCGGTGACCATCGAGGCCAGCGCACCCCAGGTGGAGAGCTTCTTCCAGTACAGGGAGAGCAGCACCACGGGTCCGAAGGCAGCGCCGAAACCGGCCCAGGCGAAGCCGACCAGTTCCAGGATGGTCGCATCGCGGTTGAGCGCAATCACACCGGCGACGATCGCGACGAGCAGCACACCGAGTCGTCCGAGCATGATCATCTGCTTGGGCGAGGCATCCTTCTTGCCCACGATCTTGTACAGGTCTTCCACCAGCGCCGAGGAGCAGACGATCAGCTGCGACGAGATGGTGCTCATGATGGCGGCCAGCACTGCGGCCAGCACCAGGCCGGCGACGAACGGGTGGAACAGGATCTGCGAGAGCAGCAGGAAGACCGTTTCCGGGTTATCCAGGGTCACCTCGGGGTGCTGCTGGAAGTACGCGATGCCGATGAGCGCGGTGGCCACGGCGCCGAGGGCGGTGGCGATCATCCAGCCGATGCCGATCCGGCGTCCGGCCCTGGCGTCCTGCGGGGTGCGCAGGGCCATGAAGCGCACGATGATGTGCGGCTGGCCCACGTAGCCGAGGCCCCAGGCCGCGGCGGAGATGACGCCCAGCACGGATCCGCCGGCGGTCAGGGAGAGCAGGTCGGGGTTCACCTCGCGGATGGAGTCGAGGGTTGCGGTGATGCCGCCGGTGGCGTTGAGGGCCACCACGGGGACGACGACGAGCGCGACGAGCATGAGGATGCCCTGGGCCACGTCGGTGAGGGTGGCGCCGAGGAACCCGCCGAACAGCGTGTACAGCAGGGTGACTCCGGCGACGATCAGCATGCCGGTCAGGAAGGTGGAGCCGAACGAGTTCTCGAAGAACACGCCGCCGGCAACCATGCCGGACGACACATAGAAGGTGAAGAACACCAGGATGATCAGGCCCGAGACAATGCGCAGCAGTCGGGTCGTGTCCTTGAGCCGGTTCTCGAAGAAGCTCGGGATGGTGATGGAGTCGTTGGCGACGTGCGTGTAAGAGCGCAGCCGCGGGGCCACGAACTTCCAGTTCAGCCAGGCTCCGATGGTCAGGCCGATGGCGATCCACGCCTCCACCAGGCCGGACACGTAGATCGCGCCGGGGAGGCCCAGCAGGAGCCAGCCGGACATGTCTGACGCGCCCGCGCTCAGCGCCGCGACGCCGGGCTTCAGGCCGCGGCCGGCAAGCATGTAGTCGTCGAGATCGTTGGTCTGCCTGTAGGCAAACCAGCCGATCGCGAGCATGGCGGCGAGATACAAAGTAATGGCTACGAGCTGGAAGAACTGATCCGTCACTGGATTCCTTTATTCGGATGCCCGGCATTCGGGCATTCGGATGCCCGGAGTACGGGCGATTGCAAACCTCCAGCCTCTCAGAGATACGGGTGCTCCGAATCGCACGGGGGTCTTGCGCAACACTATAGCAAGTGCTTTACTTTAGTACATGCTTAAGGAATCACCCGACCTCAACCTCATGTTCCAGGCGCTGGCCGACCCCACGCGGCGCGCGATGGTGGACCGGATGACGCGCGGGCCGGCATCCGTCTCTGACCTCGCCCGGCCGTTCGCGATGACGCTGGCCGCCGTGATGCAGCACCTCAAGGTGCTCGAGCAGAGCGGGCTCGTGCGCACGCAGAAGGAGGGCCGGGTGCGCACCTGCCGGATCGACCCGGCCGCGCTGCGCTCCGCCGAGGACTGGATCGCCGAGCGCCGCACGACCTGGGAGAGCCGGCTCGACCGGCTCGGGGCGCTGCTCGACGAGGACTGACCGACCATCGCTACACACGACAAGGAGAGAAAAATGACCATGCCATCCGAACGCCCGCTGACCGAACGAAAGCTAACGCATTCGACCTTCGAACTCGAGCGCGAGTACAAGGCCCCGGTCGCCAAGGTGTTCCAGGCCTTCGCCGACCCGGCGATGAAGTCGAAGTGGTTCGACGGCCCCGAGCCGTGGCGTTTGATCGAGTCGGCCCTGGACTTCCGGGAGGGCGGCCGCGAGGTCAACGAGGGCCGGTTCGGGCCGGAAGGCCTGGTCTCCCGGTTCGACGGCACGTACCACGAGATCGTCGAGAACCTGCGGATCGTGTACAGCTACGAGATGCGCGTCGACGGCGCACGGCTGTCGGTGTCGCTCACCTCCATCGTGCTGACGCCGACGGATGCCGGCACCCGCCTAACCCTCACCGAGCAGGGCGTCTACTTCGACGACCTCGACAACACCGAGCAGCGGATCGAGGGGATGCGGGAGGCGCTGGAGTTGATCGCGCCGGTGGTCGAGTAGCCGGTGGTCGAGCCGCGAAACCGCAGTTGTGTGCGCTAAAACGCCCGAATGACGCGCACAACTGCGGTTTCGCGGGCTAGTGCGAGACGTCGATCAGCACCTTCCCGACGGCGGCGCTCTCGACCAGGGCATGGGCATCCGCAGTGTGCGCCAGGTCCACCCGGTGCAGGGGCAGCCCCGCCTCCTCCCCCACGGCCAGGGCGCCATCGCGGAGGGCGGCGTTGATGTCCTCGGCGGCCGCCCGAATCACGTCGGCGCCCACCGTGTAGAGCAGCAGGAACTGGTAGCGAACGTTGAGGCTGAAATGTTTGCGCACGTCGAGCGTCATCTGGTCGCCGCCGTTGTTGGCGTAGACCGCGATCGACCCGCGATTGCGGATCACGGCGAGATCGAGCTGCGAATTCTGGGCGGGGGCGACTTCGACAACGAGATCAACGCCATCCGGGGCAATCTGCCGGATCTGGGCGACGATGTCCGAGTCGGTGTAGTTCAGAACGTGCTGCGCGCCGGCGGCCGTGGCGAGCGCCGCCTTCGCCGGTCCGCTCACGGTCGTGATGACGGATGCCCCCGCCCACCGGGCGAGCTGGATCGCGGCGTGCCCGACCGCGCCTGCGCCGCCGGCCACGAGCACGACCTTGCCGGCCAGGGCGCCCGGGTGCAGCCGGCGCGGTCCGTCCTCGGCCACGGTCAGCGCGCGGTACGCCGTGATCGCCGGCACCCCGAGGCTCGCACCCTGGTCGAAGCTCGCATTCGCCGGCAGCGCGAAGACCCGGTCGGCGGGAAGCACCGCGTGCTCCTGGGCACTGCCGCTGTGCGCGCGCTGGTAGGCGGCGAGCGCCAGCCAGACCCGGTCGCCCACCGTGACGTGCTGCACTCCGGCGCCGACCGCCTCCACGATGCCGGCGCCGTCCTGGCCTGGCACGACCTCGTCGAACGGGAGCGCCTCGCCCGGCGCTGAGCCGCGGCGCGACTTCCAGTCGGTCGGGTTCACGCCACTGACCACAATCCGCACCCGAACCTCGCCGGCACCCGGTTCGCTCACCGGCCGATCGACGAGGTGGAGCACGGACGGGTCACCGGTCTGGCTGTACACAATGGCTTTCATGTCAGGCACAACGCGCCCGGCGGTGGAATGTTCCCTGAACTACGGCGCGGGCGACTGCCACCACACCACCGGGCAGCGATCGAGGGCCCGGGACACGTGCGCAGGCGACGGCAATCTGGTCACCCTCCGTCTGCAGCGCAACGAGGCTTCGGCACGCCGCATGGGCCTGGCGACCCCCGGCTACCGCGACCACGTAGGCCTAACCTGCGAGTGGAAGCACCTCCGGCCGTGGCTTCTGCCGTTCATTCCACAGGTCGTAGGCACCCTGCATTCCCAGCCAGAGTTCCGCGCTCGTTCCCAGAAGCAGGCTGAGGCGCACTGCCATGTCCGCCGTCACGGCAGAGTGGCCGTGACGGATGCGAGAAAGCGTCGCCCGAGTAACGCCGAGGCGTCGTGCGGCCTCGGCCAGGCTGACCTCGCCGAGATAGTCCTCAAGGAGCAGGCCCGGATGCGGAGGGTTGTGCATTGCGGTCATTTTCGTTCGGTCCTTCCTGGTCGATTTGGCTGGTCGACTTGGTTCAGTGGTAATCCACGTAGTCGAGGAGCACGACATCCGTGCCCTCAAACGCGAAGGTGAGGCGCCAATTCCCGGACACCCAAATCGCGTAATGCCCCTCGACGTTGCGCCCCGATTCGCCCTCCCCGTGCAGCTCATGCGGCCGCCATGAAGGCGGTATGTCACCAATCGACACGGCGTGGTCGAGCACAGCGAGTTGCCGCTGCAGCTTCGCGGCGTGATCCGGGCGGATGCCCGCCTTGCTTCCCGACGCGAAGAACCTGGCAAGCCCCTTGTGTCGAAACGACCTGATCACAGAACAAGCGTATCATCTTGGTATACGTATAGCGAGAGAATACGGTGCGCCACGTCTACACAACCGGAGCCGAAAGGCGACAATCGGTAAGCTTCAGGGGCCCAGACCGCTTGAGAGGATCTCCCTTGCTTGATGATGACCTGCAGTCCGAATCACAAGTGCCGATCTGGCCCGCATTCATCATCCACACGCTCCGCGCACTCGCTGATGGCGCAACTCTGAGCCGGAGAGAGCTCACGCGGAAAGCTGTTGATAACGCAAACCTGAGCGAGGTTGCTCTTCTCGAAACCCTGACTTCGGGAGCGCTTCGGTGCGAGCAACGTGCTGGCTGGGCGATCACACATCTCGCGAAAGCGAACTGGATCGAGCGACCATCACGCGCCCAATACCGAATCACGGAGGATGGTCGAGCGTGGCTGGCCGCCCATCCTGAGGGACTTGCCGACTACTCAACCGCGCGCACGACGTTTGCTCCGTACTGGCCAAAGAAGTACATAGAAGCACCGCCGATGCCTAGCCCCTCAACTAAGCCGCTTGTTGCCACACACGAAATCATCGAGCCCGTTGAACAGATCGAAGACGCGATCGGACGAATTAACAGTGACGTGGCAGATTCCCTGCTAGATCGCCTGCGTGTAAGTCATCCCGACTTCTTTGAAACGGCAGTCGTGAGCGTGCTTCTGAAGATGGGCTACGGAGGCGCAGAGCAGCGGGGACGGCGCATCGGCGGAACCAGTGACGGCGGTGTCGACGGGGTCATCGACCAGGACCCCCTCGGACTTGATCGCGTCTACATCCAGGCAAAGCGGTATGCCGACGGAAACAATGTTGGACGAGAGGCGATCCAAGCGTTCGTTGGCGCGTTGCATGGGGTCGCGGCATCCAAGGGGGTCTTCATCACGACAAGTGCCTTCACCGAGAAGGCAAGAGGATATGCGAGCAGCGTCTCTACTCGCATCATCCTCATCGACGGTCCACGCCTTGCCAGCTTGATGATTAAGTACTGCGTCGGAGTTCAAGTGACTCAGACATACGAGGTCGTTGAGGTCGACGAGGACTTCTTTGATTGAGGTTGTACCAGCGGGTATGGGCCCCAGTCAGGACTGCGCAAGCGCCAAGATTGCGGAGATTGCCGCGGCGGCAGCGGCAAGGAAGAGAATCCAGCCGCCCGTCCTCCGCGTGATTTTCCAGCGGCCCCGGACATCCTGACAATCCTCAATATCAAGAAGGATCGAAGAGAATCCGTCCAGGACAGTTCCGGGATCGGCCCGTTCGATTTCGCCGTCGCTCGTGGTTGACGAACGCCCCGCCACTTCACCAATGAGCACGACGGTGGCCAGGTCAGAGGTCTTGGGGCGCTGTGACTTAGGCGTTGGCGAGGGCCGGGTGGCCGCCGTTGAAGACGGCCGCGTGGATCAGGCCGAACGCGAGCGCGAAGCTCGACACGGCCAGCGGGCCGAGCGGGCTCGCCACTTGCTCCGGCGCGGCCAGGTTGTCGCCGACGGGCGTGCGCTCGAGCAGGGTCGCGAAGTCCCGGGCCAGGTAGCCGGGCGTCTCGCGGTTCTGCGCGTGCTGGGCCTCGTACCGGGCGGCGGCGATGATGCCGTCCCACCGGGCGGCCAGGCCGCTCTGCCCGCCAAAGAACTCGGCGACCGCGATGTAGCCGCCGATGCCGATGATCACGCCGCGCTGGCCGGGAATCCGGGTGACCGGCCGCAGCTCGGCATCCGTTCGACGCGACGACATCGCCATCGAGGTGAGCAGCGAGTGCCCCTCGACCGCGCCGTTCTGCGCCTCTGGCGACGGATGCGTTCCCACACCTCGCCCTGTGCCCGGCCCTGCACCTGGGTGCGGCCGGCCGGCCGAGCGGCCTGGGCCTGCTCGGCGGCGAGCACGTCGTTGAGCCCGTAGCGCACGCCGTACGAGGCCCGCCGGCTCGTGCCCTGGTGCCGGTTCGCGCCGCTCCAGCGTCCCTCGAAGACGTCGCCCTCGATCGCGATGATCGGGCGGTGCCCGGCGTTGGTGACGACCAGGTTGTTGACGGATGCCCCGGCCTCGAGCTCGGAGACGGCCAGGTGTTCCGGCTGGGAAACCATGCGGGTGCCAGACGGCATTTAGGCAAGACCTGAGGCGGAATTGTCTACCCCCAACTGGGGTGACTAGCTTTCGAAATGCGTTCAATCCATGTGTCACGCTAAACGCATGATGCCCGCGAGCGCCGAGAGTCACTCGGACATGGTTATAGCGCTTGAGGCCCTCAAGGGTTCACAAGCGGCCCTCCTGGACGACGTGGCGAACGCGAATCGCGTCTTTTGGCTGGGGTCGGGCATTTCGTGGAACCAGGTCCCTGGCCTCGCTGAGCTAATTCGACGCGTCCTCATGTACCTGAAGACGGAGGGAGGTAGCCGGCCCGGCGATATTCATGCAATCGCATTGCATGCGATCATCCATGGGCGGTTCCCCGAGAATATCCAGACAGCCTTTGACGCGGATCCGAGCGCTTGGGTAGTTCCCTCAGCAGGCGAGCTCGAACCCTACGTTGAGAAGTACGCAAAGATTCTTGCCCAAACGGTTGGAAATGAACGTACTGACTACCTTCTCTGGAACGCTGTTGAGGTGTGCAGAACCTACGGCGCACCCAGTATCGAGCCTGGTGAGAACCACCTCCTAATCGCGCTACTCATGCACGAAGGGAACTTGCCTCATGCGGTGACCACAAACTGGGACGGGCTGATCGAGGCGGCGTACTCGTCGCTTGCCGGTTCGAGCAGCCCTACCCTTGGACATGTCTCAGTCCTCATGACACAAGAGGACTTTCGCGCGAACGCCAATTCCAGAGCGCCGCGACTCTACAAGATTCACGGTTGCGCGATTCGCGCCTCGGAGTCGCTCGAATATCGCGACTACTTGGTCGCGCAAACACTGGATATTGCCACGTGGGGCCAAGATGGGGACCCCCACCGGCGGGTATTCCAGATGGTCACTGAGTTGATGACTGACTTCAGGACTCTAGTCTTTGGCCTCTCGTTCCAAGATGAAAACCTGGTTCGCGTCCATTCGCACGCGAGCAAAGAATTGCCTTGGGCATGGGATGAACGTGCTCCCGCCTACGTAATATCCGACAAGGCGCTTCAGGACGGGCACAAGACCATTCTCCAGTCCTCCTATGGGATTGAATACAGCTCCAACCGCACCGCCGTTGAGAGTGCATCCCACATCCCGATGTATTCCGAACCTATGCTCGCGGCGCTACTCCTCCGAACAATCGGGCTTAAAATTCAGGCTCTCGCTGGCAGGCTCGATGGCCTCAAAGAAGGCACGTGGCTACGAGGCGCTCTGTTCGCTGCTATTGAGCACCGTGAATCGGATTTGGCAAGACGAATCGGGGATCAATCCACAACCTTCATTTCGTTTCAGTCGAGGGCATTGTCTCCGCTGATTCGCCGTTATCACGGCGATGCCGACCCCGCTGATGGATACACGCCCATCTACTATGGGCCAGTCTCGGATGCGCTCAATGACCCACACGCCAGCCAGAACAGGACTCCAGAGATCGCTGCCATGCTTGCTCTGCTGAATTATCTCGATCTTTCCGGCGCATGGAAAGTGCGCATAGAGTCGACCCCCGCTCGGGCGGGGATGGTTCTCCTAAGGGGCACCGACACAAGCACAATCCAAATGGCCCTAGTGAAGGACGACGCGGCAGCCATCGTTGCGAGGAAAGCCAGTGAGTGGCGGCATCCGACTGGCCGCATGATCATAGCCAGGCTCACCGGATCTAGTCCAAACTCTGCGCAACGAAGCCCAACGGGAAGGATGGGTTCAGCGCGACGGCCCGGCGCACTGACACATGAGATCTCATTGGCGGATATTTGGCTACGCGCGACGAACGCGGAAGAGCTGCGCACCGTGTTCTCACAGAAGGTGACGATCTGATGGAATCGCCGGAATTGTTGCTCGCGGTCGCCGAAACGATCGAAATCCTCGAATCAATCGGCTATCACCGCCTTGCAGTTCCCTATTCGATTGGAGAGGTCCAATTCGACTACGGGATCCCCCTCGTGGCAGGAGAAGGATCTCTCGATCTAGTGATCATCGACCAAGTTGGACCTGCGGCGGTTGAAGAAGCGTTTTGGAATCTTCAGAGCATCGCCCAGTCACTCGACGTCGCCGGATCCTTCAGAACCCTAACGCTGATTGCCATCGGCCCACCCATCCGCCATGACGTTGCTTTCCATCGGATCCAGGCCTTCGCCCGTGTGCTCCTCGTTGACACGACTCAAACTTCCCTTACCGTCGAAGAACAGATCGCCCCGCTCATTCCATTTCACATTGAGAACACCGATGCGGAAGCGCTCGAGGATCCACTCAAACCGCTCCAAGACTTCGCCAGGTCAAGCTCATACGCTTCACCACTCACCGAAATAGTGGCACAGAGCGAGTTGGGAATCCTTGCCGTGGAGACGCGCCTTCTCAGATGGTTTGAGGAGCCCCTGCAAAATGAGGATCTCGACGCAACCGAGGTAGGTCAAAAGTGAATCCACGGCTGAAATCGTTGAAAGTCAAGAACTTTAGAAGCATCCGCGGGGAATGGACCATCCCACTGGACGGGTCCATTGTGCTGTTGCATGGGAACAATGGGGCGGGCAAAACCAGCATACTTTCCGCGATTGAACTGGCGGCAACGGGAACAATCTCCCACTTGCGTGATTCAGGCGACGAGTCGTACGCGAAGCATATTCTTCATCGAGGAAGTCGCGATGGATCCGTGAGCTTGGCTGTTTCCAACAGCACGAACAGGATTGGCGTGTCCTCAACACTCAGCCTGAGCACACGCGGACCTGACGGCCAGCCCTTACTCGACGAGCATCTGGGGCGCCACTTCGCTGAGCGTTGTCTTCTCTCTCAGGCGACGCTCGGACGTTTGCTCGATGTCTACGCGCCGCCCGACCAAAAGCGCCAAGAGTCTGCACTCATCAATTTCGTAAAGGAGCTTCTTGGAATCGACAGACTCGACGATCTAATTTCCGGTCTGCATTCCACAATTCGAGTCGACTACGCGCAGAAGAAAAGTCGGGTGTGGACTGCCGCTCTAGCAGAACGGAAGCGGGTTGCTGAGGGCCACGCCAACCAGAAACTCCGATTGATCGCTCTCGACAAGGACCTCGGGCAACTCCGAGCCGTGCTGCGCGAAAGAATGGCTTCCACGGTTCCGGGCGACGCATCCGACAAGGAACTCTCACGTTGTGCCTCCCGCGAGTTGCGAGAGGCTGAGCAGAACGAGTCTGAGCTCGCAGCGCTCACAAACCTGGACGCGATGCTCAGAATCGCCACTTCCATTTCAGAGGCAGTTGGTGGTCCTGATCTCGAACTGATGGACTCGACATTCAACGAGCTCGAATTGGACGTCGTTTCCGCGCGCCGGTTGCTCAACACGCTGTGGTCCGAAATTGATGGGCCGATCAACTCTTATGCGAAAACTGCTAACAGCCTCCTCGAGGTTGAAGCTGAATGGCGCCGTGAGCATGCCCGTAACGATCTGGATCGAATGACTAACCACGCGCGTCAGTTCTTGGAACGACTTGATGAAGAAATTCAAAATGCTCAGGATATGCAAAGCCGGCTGCGGCGGCGGCGCGACACCCTTCACGACCGAATCAGCATTGGAAACCAGCTGAGAGAACTGCGTGATGACCTAGGCGCAACGCTTATTTCAGGGCAACTCACTGAAGCCCTCGCTCTCATACTTCCAAACGTCAGCGGGCCCAACTGCCCGGTATGTGATCAAGGCTTCGAAAGCGGCGCGGAGGGACTCCAAGAACACATCCAGTCGAAGCTCGAAGAATTGCATCTGGAAACCGAGGCGTGGTCAACAGCGGACGTACGACTGCGAGACTGCGAAACTGAAATAGCCCAGATCAGCCTCGAAATTTCCCGTCTCGAAGCCCAAGCTGAAGAGCCGCATGTCGCAGGCAGCCGACATTCTCTGAGAAAAGCTGTGTCGGTCCTCATCCAGGAATATCCCCCCATCGAGGCCCTTCTCGATGACGTGAAGGTGCAATCAAGCGCTCTAGCTGCCCTTGAGGAGCAGCTTGACGCAGCCATCTCGAAGCGCGCGCGTTCACGAGAACTCGTTTCGCAGATCAAGACGATCGAGACGGAACTGGCTGTTGGCCATCCCCAGAGCGATCAGTCCAATGCAGAACGGATTGAGTTCCTGCGTGAAAAACTCACCCTTAGGCGGACCCAGTCTGAAACTCTGCGCCGTACGGCGTCGAGGCTCAGGAGCACGCTTAAGGAATTCGAAACTGCAGTCGAAGAAAGTACCGAACTGCGGATTTCAGTCGAGAGAGACCAGAAGCGTCTGGATGGCATGGATGCGCAGTTGGGCGAAGCCAAGCACCGAAAGGACTTGGCATCAGACCTGCGAGTTCGGGCGGAGGAGGAACGATCAAGAGTGATCAATTCGGTTTTTGACCAGCGCCTCAACGGAACGTGGAGAAAGCTATTCTCCAGACTCGTTCCTGATGAACCGTTCCTCCCCCAATTCGACCGACAGATCAAGAGTGAACGCAGCATCTCCGTAAACCTGACGACTCAGGATCGACAGGGCCAGAGTGCTGGAACCCCGTCGGCGATGCTCAGCCATGGGAACCTGAATACTGCTGCCCTCTCCCTGTTTCTATCCCTACATTTCGTTGCCCCAAACGAATTGCCCTGGCTCATCCTTGACGACCCGGTCCAGTCCATGGATGACATTCACATCGCAAACTTCGCCGCCCTGTTGAAACACATGTCGAGGGAGCAAGGCCGGCAAGTAGTCGTCGCGGTTCATCAACGCGAGCTATTCGACTATCTCGCGCTGGAGCTGACTCCTGCCGCACCAGGACAGGACTTGATTACCGTCGAGATCGACCGTTCAAGCAGCGACACTACGATTACTACGCGGAAACGCGAATTTCAGCCTGACTCTGCGTTGGACCGTCATGCCGCCTAGATCCCTGGAGTGGACCTCCAAACGTGTGTGCTCCGAGAGGGTCTGAGCGCGCTCTTGTGGATTTCTCCGGGTATTACCGGATTAGGCAGTCCAAACGGTCGTCGTTGCCTGGTTCCGTCCAAGGCAAAGTAGGGACCCTCCTCGTTTGCGGGCGGCGCTACTCGACACAGCGTACGCATCGATACCAACTAGGTAATGTGGACACCGTTGACGCTAAGTCAGCTCGCGCCCCGCCTCGATCTTGCTGTGCCCCTGGTCGGTGACGAAAATTCTGAGCTTGGCCGGGATCTGCTCCTTCATCGAGTCGACGTGGCTGATCAGGCCGATCGTGCGACCGCCGGCGCGGAGGGTGTCGAGAGTGCTCATCGCCGTCTCGAGGGTTTCGCTGTCGAGGGAGCCGAAGCCCTCGTCGACGAAGAGCGTGTCCAGGGTGATGCCGCCGGCCTGGCTGGTGACGACCTCGGCCAGCCCGAGGGCCAGCGCGAGCGAGGCGAGGAACGTCTCGCCGCCGGAGAGCGAATTGGTCGCCCGGGTGCGGCCGGTGAACTCGTCGCGGATGCCGAGGCCGAGGCCGGACTGGGTGGCGCGGAATTCCAGGGAGTCGTCGTGCTCCAGCGTGTAGCGCCCGCTTGTCATCGTGCGCAGCCGCGTGTTCGCGGCGGCGACGATTTCTTCGAGTTGGGCGGCGAGCACGTAGGTTTCCAGGCGGATCCGCTTCGTGTTCGGCTCGTCGCCGTGCACGACGTCGGCGAGCTGGCGCACCTGCGTGTGGGTCAGCAGAAGAGCAGCGGATGCCGCGAACTGCGCCGTGACCTCGGTCACGAGGGCGGTCAGCTGGGTGACGCGCTCATCCACCGAGCTGCGGGCGGTGATGGCGTCGTCACGGGCCGCGCTCGCGAGGTCGAAGGCCTCACGGGCCGGCTCCCGGTCGACCGGCTCGGCGGGCAGGTCGGCGAGCTCGGGGTCGGCCAGGGCTGACCGCGCCGCGGCGATCTCGTCGTCGTGGGTGCGCAGGGCTGATTCCCGGCGCTGGGCGTCGGCATCGCCAACCCGCGCCGCTTCGGCGGTCGCCTCGTCGGCGAAGTCCTCCTGCAACAGCTGCATGGTCATCGCCGCAATCGCGGCGACGCGCACGGTGCCGCGCTCTCGGCTGACGCCCAGGGCTTCATCGAGAGCACGTGCGGCCCCGAGCTCGTCGTTCAGACGGTCCACATGTTCGGTGACCGAGTCGAAGTCGCCGCGCTGAGCTGTCACGCGGTGGATGAGTGCTTCGCGGTGAGCGGCGCGGTCGGTGTGCGCGGCGGCCGAGGCATCGCGAGTCGCACGGAAACCGATGAGGCCCGCGGTCGCGTCGGCGAGGTCGCGGCGAAGTTCGATCAGATCCTGCGCCAGTCTGGCCAGGAGCCCGGTCGCGGTTTCGGAGTCGTCGAGTGCAGTTTGGGCGGCCGCTCGTTCGGCGGTGAGTTCCTCGACGGAGCGGTTCCCCGCGTGGGCCTCGGCCTGCGCCAGGCGCGTGCGTGCGTCCTGCACGGTGGTGCCGGCATCCGCCAACGCCTGCTGTCGCACGGTCACGGCCTTCCGCGCGGAGGTCACATCTCCCTCGGTGACCGAATCGGCTTCACCGACGCTGGGGGCGGGGTGGTTCTCCGAGCCGCAGACGGAGCACGGGGTGCCCTCCTCCAGCTGGGATGCGAGCTCGGCGGCGTACCCGGCGAAGCGCCGGGACAGCAGGGCGTCGTAGTGGGCCGCGGCGGCGGCGTTCTCCCTGCTCGCGACGAGTTCGGCCTGGGATGCTTCGAGCACCTCTGCGGCGTGAACCACAACCGAGTCCGCGGCCGACAGGGCGGTTTCGGCCCGCTCGAGGGCTGCGGCGGCCTCGCCATTCCGCGCGGCACCGAGTGCGGCCGCGGCGTGCTCGACGCCGACGGACTCGATCTGCTTGGGGAGGGCATCGATCACGAGCTGGGCGTCGTGCAGAGCCGTCGTGTGCTGCTCAACGAGACCGTGCAGCCGGGTGATTTCGAGATTGAGACCGGGCAGCTTCTTTTCGTCACCGAGCGCATCGGCGAGGGTGCCGAGCCGGCCGAGCAGCGCGTCGGTGACGAGCTTGAGCGACGCGTGGGTCTCCGGCTCGGGGCCGGCCGGGCGGAAATGCTGCCATGCGGCGCGGGCATCCGTTTCGTCGGTCAGCGCGGTCTCGAGGGCGACGGTCGCCTGCTGTCCGGCGCGGATCTGCGGCCAGACGCGGGCGGCGCGCGCAGCGGCTTGGAGTGCCGTGCGCTCCGCGGCGATGGCCTCTTCGCGATCGGTGAGCACGGCCAGCTGGGCCAGGGCTGTGTCCCGGCGGGCCTGGCGCCGCGCAACTTCTCCCAGCACCTGGTGATGGTCGGCCGCGGCGGTGAATTGGGCGGCGGCCAGCTCGGCGAGCGACGTGGCCTCGTCGAGCTGACGCTCGAGGTCGGCCAGGCCCGACGTGAACCAGTCGAGGCCCGGGTTCTGGGGCACGGCGTCGTCGCCCAGCCGCAGCTGGTTCGCCGCAATGCGGGCCCGGTCGGTGATGGCTCGCTGCACGTCGGCGAGCTGGGCGTCCAGCTCCTTCCGGCGCGCGATCAGGGCTTGCTCAAGTTGGTCGAAGCGGGACGTGCCGAAGAGGGTGCGCAGCACGGCGCGACGTTCGTCGGTCTTGGCGAGCAGGAACTTCTGGAACCGGTTCTGCGCCAGCAGGATCACCTGGAGGAACTGGTCCTCCTTCAACGGGAGGATCTCGGCCAGCTCGTGGCTGACATCCGCCGGCTTGGCCGCGACGCCCTGCCAGTCGTCGCCCTGCCTGACGAAGAGCCTAGCCTCGGGCAGGGACGTGGTTGTGCCCTCGCCGCGTTTCTTCGGCCGCTCGAACCTGGGCGTGCGGAAGATGCGGTAGTCGCGCTCGTTCATGCTGAAGTCGAGCTCGACGAAGCTCGGGTCATCCGGTTCGCAGTGATCGCTGCGCAGCTGCAGCTCGGTGCCGTCGTAGCGCGGCACATGGCCGTAGAGGGCGAAGCAGATGGCGTCGAGGATGCTGGACTTGCCGGCACCGGTCTTGCCAGTGATCAGGAAGATGCCGTCGCTGTCGAACTTCTCGAAGTCGATGAGCTGCTCGTTCTTGTACGGCCCGAAGCCGGCGAGCCTGAGGCGTTTGATCTTCATGCGTTGGCCTGCCGGATTCCCTGTTCGTTCAGCACTTCGGCGATGAGTTCGCGCTCGAATTCGGTGGGGCCTTCGCCGTTGCGCACGTATTCGAGGAAGCCCGCGATGATGTCGGGATCGCTCTTCTCCTTGATCCGCTCGGCGTAGGTGGCGACTCCGGCGTCGACGACGATGGCTGGCCGGTGTTCGAGCATCACGCAGTGCGGGAAACGGCCCTGCAGCTTCTTCATGCTGTCGAGCGGACGCACCTGGTCGGTCACGATGGCCTTCACCCAGTCGCCTTCGTTGTCGGCGAAACGCTCGTCGCCGAGCAGCTCGTCCATCGGGCCCCTGAGCTCGCTGAGTCGTCGCGGCACGGGGAGGTCGATCCACTCGACCGGGCCGAGTCCGTCGGCGTTCAGCTCCACGAGCCACCCTCCTCGGGGCTTGCCGGCCTCGCCGAACGAGTAGTGCAGCGGTGCGCCGGAGTAGCGAGCACGTTCGGTCAGTTCCGACCGGCCGTGGATGTGGCCGAGAGCGACGTAGTCCGGGCCGTCGAAGACGCTCAGCGGCACGACGTCGAGTCCGCCGGCGGTGATGTCCCGCTCTACGTCGCTGGCCTCGGCGGCCGGGGCAATTCCGGCGGCGAAGCAATGGGAGAGCACGACGCTCCGCCCGCCGCGGGCGGCGAGGTCCTCCCGCACCTGGTCCATCACGAAACCGAGCACCTGCTCGTGCGTCTTCAGCACGACGTCGGGGTAGTGGTGACGGATCAGCACCGGTTCCAGGTACGGGATGCCGTAGAAGTGAACCGGGCCGTGGGCATCCGTTATCGTGACCGGCTCGCGGTACTGGTCGTGCCGGGTGATGACGTGGATGCCGGCGAGGCTCGTCCACTCGGCCTGGAAGCCGAGGCGCGCGGCCGAGTCGTGGTTGCCGCTGGTCATGACGACCGCGGCGCCCGCGGCCTTGATGTCCCTCAGCGTGGACGCAAGAAGCGTGAAGCTCTCCTTGGACGGCATGGCCGAGTCGAACACGTCCCCGGCGACGGCGACGACATCGACCTGGCGCTCGCGCACGACCTGGACGAGCGCGGCGAGAACCTGGCCGAGGTGGTCCAGGGTCGAGTGCGTGTGGAACGTGCGCCCGATGTGCCAATCCGAGGTGTGCAGGATCTTCATGTGTTCACGCTAGCGGGGACCACTGACAGCCAGCCGCCGGGCCGGCGCGCGTCAACGTGAGAGCAGGTCAGCCAGCGCCGGGTTGTCGATCTCGGCACCGAGCAGCCGGGCGGCCTGACCGGCGCTTTCGTCGCCGAGGGCCTCGGCGTGCAGCGGCGAACGGACCATGAGTTCCTTCATGCCGGTTCGGGAAGCCAGATAACCCGGGAAAATCTCGCCCGCTCCGCTCCCCCTCGCGGCCTCGGCCACCAGGGCGAGCCCCCGGCCGGCATCCCCTCCCAGCACGGACCGCCCAGCTGGGAGGCCCGGGCGAACGCCTGGTCGAAGAACGCGGATGCCCCGGCCGGGTTGGCGCGGCCCAGTTCGACCTCTCCGCGCAGGCCCTGGGGCCACGACAGGAGCGCGAGCCACAGGCTGCGCGTGCCCAGCTCGAGGGAGACTGTTCCTTTGCCAGTCTCAGTTTGCGATCCCGACCCAGCAAGGATTTGCAACGCCAAAGTCCTGGATCAGGTCCTCGACTCGACCTATTGTCATGGGGCGGCAACTATGTGCCAAGGAAATCGGCGGTACTCACTATCATTTGAAGACCAGTCAGGGGGATGTGAATGCCGTCAGCCAACGAGCGGGCAAGCGAAGCGATAGCCGATGTGCTTTTCGATTCCTCAAACGCTGGTCGACCCGTCTACACGCTCGGAGACGCTGAACAACTAGACAGAATACGGGCGATCGCAGATCTCTCCGGAGATGCGTTTGAGGCTCTGGCAGAGGTTGTCCGAACCACACTCTCTTTGGATGACCCGAGAGTTGCGCCGTTTCGACTTCAGGCGGACCTCGCGGAACAACATCGCGCACACCCGCTCGAGACCCCGCCGGGCCTACCGCTTCTCGTCATCTTGACCTTTGCAGCGGAACGCATGCAGGCCGACCATGATTTCGCCGCCCACAATTACTACGCGCGGCTGCACTCGATCCTGCGGGTGCCGCTTGAGCGACAGCCTCGCGTTGAAGAGGACTATCGGCGACACGCGCAGCAGATTTGGGGATCACTCAACGCGTGGCTGGAGGCGTGGGAGGGCGAGAGAGGCGTTCCGACCGCCTACGCAATAGGCGGACATGCTTTTGTCGGACTCCCTATGTCGCAAGCAGTTGTCCGCCAGCACGATCGCATCGGATTGCACGAGTTCTTCGCGCTCGAAGGAATGAGTCCGGGCCTGCGCATGGCACCAAGCGACATGGAGCCTGCCATGGATCCGTATGCGACGACTACCCCGAGCCCTCTCAGCTCGAATCTTCGCCGCCTTTGGATTATGCCGGCTGCGAGAGATCGCATTGTGGAAGCGGCGTGCCTCGAACTCGAGGCGTGGGACGGATCCGGGCAAGCGACCGTGGCGGAGTTGCGGCCATCGACAGGGACGCGCCTACTCGCCTTTCTACGAACTTTCCCGCGCCGGTCGATCGAGTTCAACCTGCTCCTCCCATACCGCTCAAATGGCCCGGAGGTAGCCCGATTTGAGGCAGCGGGTCGGGAGATACCGATCCCCACCATTCCAGCGCCAGGTAGCGCGACCCGGCTGGCGAGCACAGCGGAGATCAACTCTGAATCGCTGGCAGAGGAGTCTATCGCTGGCAAACTTGGCGAAGGCGACAACCGCCCTTTCGCGCGTCGTCCACGCCGCGTGGTGCCCCTCAGATGGGATGACTTGCAGGGAGCATACGTAGAGGTTGAACGAGTCTCATTGGGCGAGGACACGCTCGTATTGGCACGCGCCGGTGCCAAGGCGCGCGTAGAAGCCCATCTGAATTCCTATGCCCGCCCAAACTGGGGTGAGCGTTCAGGACTCTCGGGTGTGCCCGACGGTTGGCTGATCTACGAGCACGTGCAAATGGTTTCGGGACCGACAACATCCGGGACACACCTCGATCTGGTACCACTCGTGCCGCGCGCCCGGACGAGCCTCACTCTCCGGGGCGGTTTCGTCTTACCCGGATTACTTCGCAAATGGTCCTCCGTCGAACCTCCCGAAGCGATCGGTCTCGCCGCGGGTGCGTCGTCCATATCTCTGAAGGTCTACGACGGAACCCGTGTCGAATCCGATCATCTTCTGATCCAAGTCGACGCCGAGGGCGAGCTTGCAGTACTTCCCCTAGCCGGACAAGATCTCGCGGATGGCGAGTTCGTAGTTGCGATGTTCGTCGACGGGGCCCGCCGACCTGCGTCAACAGCTCTACTCCGGCTTCGCTCCGCCGATACCCCACAGTTCAGCGTGGATGACATGGATATTCGCCTGGTGTACTCGTCGGGCTCCTCCTTGACGTGGCCGCTGTCTGCCGGCCCGGCAGATTGGCCTGTATACGTAAATGGCGCGCGGGTCGTAGGTGGCGCAGTTGACTCAATGACCGCGGCTATGTCCGAGTACGCACCTCGAGTGAGAGCGCGGCCGACCGAGCCGCCCACACGAATCAGCGTTGGCGTCGCGTCGGCCGCCGATTCCTGCATGACAACGGGAATGCACCGTTTTCAGTTTCCACCAGCCACGCCCGACCAACGGCGACAACGGACGATCGAAGGCGAGTGTGTCACTTGCGGGTTGGTCAAGCGCTCCGCCGGGACTCCGTGGGCTGCGCGGCGACGTGATGAGCAACCTGCCCGCCCGAACTCCAGCGTTGAGATCCCTCCGATATCGGACATGGAGGGACCTGACTTTCAAGTGGCCTTCGACGCCCTCAACCATGTCGGCCACGGCTCCTACGCGGTTTTCGAGAGGATTGCTGCCCAAATCGAGGGGTCGGGACTTTTCGCGGACTCATTTCTCCGCCGTCAAGAGGTAATCGGCCACATCGATGTTGCGCGTGACGGCTGGCTGGAGGTCACGGAGTGGGCCGTCAATTCCGCCACGTTGATTCCAACTGCGCCCGGCTGCTGGATACTCGTCGGAGCGCGGTCTCGCAAGTTACTCCAAGACTTGCGTGCACTGTTCGGAGATGAGATTCGACTAGTCGAGACCGTCGACGCTGAGACTGCGAGGATCGAAGTACAAGGCGACCGGTCTCGTGTCGTCCTGCTGAAGCGTGAACTAGCGGCGATGGATGTCGCCCTCAGTGACACGTCACCCGCGCTTGCGATTGCGGCCGCCCTCCCGCCACTGGGAGACGTGGCGGCTGGCCTTAAGCGAATAGTGGTTCCGCGCTACCGCAGCCTCGAACGATGGGACACCAGCTCTGCTTCCTGGGAGAGCGCTAGCTCGCTTGCATCGGTCGGTGCATTTCGGCTCAAGGACTTTCGCTCGACGTATGTCGTTCGATCGTCGGAGGACATCGCAAATGACACTGTCGCGATCGGCAATGCTCAACTCGTTAAGCATGTTGCGAACATGTGGGCGGCGGATCCCCTGGCCGGGTATCACTCAGCCAGCGGATCAGTAGTGGTTCCGCTGGGAGCAGATCTGCCGGGGCTCTATGGGCGCGCGCTGGCAGTCTGCTCCGGGCACGCGCCTCGCGAACTCGTGAACCACCGCATGCTCCAGTACCCGTCAGTGCCACGGCACGTGGCGGACGCCATTTTTGCCCGACTGACCTGTGAGGTACCGTGACATTTCCAACGCCGGATCAGATCGCCGAAGATCTCCGCGCTGCATTCTTGAGATATATCGACACCGCCTATGCGCTCAGAGACCCTCACCTCGCGGAAGAGCGTCGACGCTTATTGCTCGACGGGCAAGGAAATCTCTTTGCCCCCCTAATGCTCGAGCCTGTGCCTCCCTACGACGGCGTCGCCTCGGTTGAGGCGAGCGCGCGGCAAGCGGGGATATCGGAGCGGGATCTTCGTGATGTGGTCAGATCGGTTTTCGGCGTCACGGAGGATGTTCTGCCAACGGTGCGACTGCGAAAGCATCAGGCGAGCGCCCTTCAAATCCATTTCGCCGCCCAAGGTCCTCACAATCCAGTCGTTACTTCAGGCACCGGATCCGGAAAGACGGAGTCATTCCTTATCCCGTTGTTGACCAGAATCGCTTCTGAGAAGCGATCTTCTGCGGCTTTGCCGCCGGTCCATGACTGGTGGAGCATTAATCGACAAGGCTCGGCGTGGCGCTCAGCCCGAACCGTCGGCACATCTGCGGCCGCAGTGAGGTCAATGGTGCTTTATCCGACGAATGCACTTGTTGAGGATCAAGTGGCGCGACTTCGGCGTGCGGTGCGAGGACTCCGTGAAAATGCCCAGCCCATCGATATCTGGTTCGGTCGCTACACAGGCGCGACGCCTGGCTCCGGCGCAATCCCGTCCGGGCGCAACTTGGACCCGGCGGCGAAGGAAGTTGCGAAGGCAATGCGGGATCTGGTTCGCCAGAACGCGTCGATATCGCAAATTGCGACCCCAGAGCTCATGAGTCAATTCCAGGATCCGTTCGCGGGAGAACTCGTAACTCGCTGGGACATGATCTCCACTCCGCCTGACGTACTCGTCACTAACTACTCGATGCTCAACGTCATGCTGATGCGAGATGTCGAAGAGCCCATCTTTTCGGCCACGCGCCGTTGGTTGGAAGAGTCGCGCGAGCACGTCTTCACGCTTGTGGTCGATGAACTACACCTCTACAGAGGTAGCACAGGTGCCGAAGTGGGCATGGTCGTTCGGAACCTCGCCGCTCGACTGGGCCTGGACGCGAATTCCGATCAGTTCCGAATCATTGGAACTAGCGCTTCTCTCCCAGGTGACGATTCAGGGCTGGAATACCTTGAGCGCTTCTTTGGCGTTGATCGACGCTCGTTCGCTATCGAGCCAGGTGAGCCTCGGGCGTTGATCGTTCCGACAACGCCATCTCCGTCCGAAGTGCTCGCTTCCGCGACCGATTCGGTAGGTGAGTCGGCACGGGCGGGTCGGTGGGCCGAAGCTATCTCGGGTGCATGTATCGCGCCGACTGACGACCGTCCGCGTGCAACTCGGTTTTCCGATATTGCGTCTCGTCTTTTCGGCGCATCCGCCGACGGAGAGGCTGCTCTGGCCGTGATGCTTGTTGGTCTCGCCGAGATCGAAAAGCCCACAATCCAGTTCCGAGGACACATCATGATGCGCGGGATGCGAGGGCTTTGGGCGTGCTCAAATCCCGAGTGCGCGGGCGGCAGACCTGGCACGGGTCGCCGAGTTGGCAAGTTGTACGACACCCCTCGTTCCACGTGTGCGGCCTGCGGCGGGCGCGTTCTCGAACTGCTGTATTGCTTCGAGTGCGGAGACGCCAGCCTCGGAGGTTACATCGTTGATCGATTTGACGATGGCACAGTGATTCTGTCAACGACGCCGGTTGCGCCGGGGGACAACTCCGGTGACTTCGTGTACCGGCGCGGTGACGACGAGTACCGCTGGCTCTGGCTGGGTTCCCCTGCTCCGGATGTGTCGGTAACCCACAAACTACCGGCGGACATGGACGAGGATCGAACGGCGATCTCCTTTAATTTCGCAAGCGCCGTCTGGGATGCCAAGCTTGGCGCCCTGATGCCCGCGGGCGACGGCGTACCCGCAGTCGTGTTGCGCCATACGGCCACTCCTCAGGATGACCTCTCGCTGCCCGCCTTGCCCGAGGCGTGCCCTCGGTGCGGAGGAAGCCAAGATAACCACGACGCGTCCGTCTATTTCGCAGGCACGGTGCGATCACCGATCCGAGCTCATACGTCGGGTCGGTCGCAACTCAACCAAATGGCCGTCTCCCAACTCTTCCGAAGCCTCGGTTCTGAGGCGGCTGAGTCCCGCACGATCGTCTTCACCGACAGCCGCGATGATGCGGCACGAATCGCGGCTGGAATCGCGCTCAACAACTTCCGTGACCAGGCGCGCCAAGTCGTCCGACAGCTACTCCATGACCGAGTCTCACCAGTTCCTCAACTCCGCGCACTTGTGCGGGGCGAGCTTGAAGGAGAGGAAGCTGCGGAACTCAAGAACCTCGTAGCGGAACGACGAGAACTCTTTGACAAGCTTCGGCTCGAGCATGCGGGAGTTGCGGATACAGCCGATCGAGAGGCCATTGCGTCCGCCGAGCGCGAGTCCGAATCATTGCCCTGGGCAACCCTTGTCCGGGAGGCCGAGCGAGCGCTCCTCACTGCCGGAGTGAATCCAGCGGGACCGGGCCCCTCTGTGTCGCAAAGCATCGGCGGTTCGCCCTGGTACCGCGCTTACGATCCGCCGAGGAGTGGCGACTGGGTCCCGCTAGAGGGCGGAATTGCTCGACCAATTCATCAGGAGCGGTCACAGATTACTGCGAGAGCAGTTGCGGAAGCGGTTTTTGACCGCGCATCGCGCGACCTCGAGTCCACCAGGCTTGGATTCGTTCGAGCTCGATCGATCGCACCTGGTGATTGGGGAGTTACAACCGATACGGCCGGCGACATCGTGTCTAGCGTCATTCGACTGCTCGGGATCGCCAAACGATTCGAGGGCGGATATGTTGCTATCTCGCGATCAGCGCCAAAAGTTGTGCAGGCATTTCTGAACCACGTGGGTTCGCGGCTGGGAATTTCGGCGGGCACGTTGCTTGCGGACGTGTCCGAGTTCATGCGCACCAATGGGCTGACGGACGACTCGTGGACGCTGAGACTCCACAGCGGCCAGGACAAGTTCGAGTTGCGTCAGCCTGGCGACCAGGTATGGATTTGCTCCAACTGCGGGACGGTTCACCTCCATCCGTCGGCAGGGACCTGCACCAATGAGGAGTGCCTGACAGGGACCCTTGTGGCTTCGCCGGCCGACGCCTTCGAAGTCGACTACTACGGATGGCTCGCGAGCCATCCGTTGCGCCGAATGCGGGTGGCCGAACTCACAGGGCAAACGAGCCTGCCGGAGCAGAGGGCACGCCAACGGCTTTTCAAAGGCGTAGTACTGCCGCCGCCGCAGGAGAGCACACTGGCGGATCCCTACGACTTGCTGTCGGTGACGACCACGATGGAAGTCGGGGTCGATATTGGATCGCTTCGAGCCGTAGCGATGGCCAATATGCCGCCCCAGCGCTTCAACTACCAACAACGGGTGGGCAGGGCGGGCCGCTCGGGTCAGCCGTTCTCGTTTGCAGTCACTGTTTCGCGTGATCGAGCACACGACGACTACTATTTCCAATCGCCTGAGTTGATGACCGCCGCGGACCCGCCGCCTCCATTTATTGACCTGTCAAGACCTCGAATCGTCCGCAGAGTAATCGGTGCAGAACTCCTCCGCAGAGCTTTCCTTTCACTCAATGATTCCCCACGCCGAACCGGGGCCAGTATCCATGGCACTTTCGGACTGACCAGCGACTGGCCACGGCGACGAGAGCAGATCAAGGCCTGGCTCGAAGCCGCCGATGATGTTCCAGAAGTATGTGGCCGGTTTGCTGTTTTCACACAGATCAGCGTCGAAGAATTGACTCTGTGGGCACATCACCAACTCACAAGCGACGTCGACGAGGCGGTCGGCAATCCATACTTTGGCCATCCAGAACTCAGCGAACTGCTGGCCAATGCTGGAGTGCTGCCAATGTTCGGCTTTCCCTCGAGGGTTCGTTCGCTGTACTCGAAGACAGTGCGAAGTACGGCTGATGAAAAAAGTTACAAGATCGCGGATCGCGACCTGGGGATGTCCATAACTTCCTTCGCGCCCGGGGCAGTGGTCGTGAAAGACGGCGCGGAACATCTCGCGATTGGCTTCGCCGCCTATAATTTGGTCGGCGGACGTGCGACAGCACGTGATCCGCTGGGCGAACCGCTTCCAGTACACCGTTGCGTTGGGTGTGGAAGCCTCGACACTCGGCCGAGTGATGCGGACACGACCTGTTCCGTCTGTGGCGGAGAGATGCGAAAATTCTCGGTGTACCAGCCAGCGGGCTATCGAACTATTTACAGCGCTCCCGATTACGACGACTCGCACATCACCCCCATGTACGCGGGATACTCCGAGTTGTCCGCTAACGCCGAACTCGGCACCGAGGCACGTCTCGGCGGGATGTCCGTCAGGCTGCTGGAACAAGCTGAGGTCGTCGCGGTCAACGACAACAATCGGAAGCTGTTCAACCTCAACAAACAAAGTGACGGTTCCGTGATTGCGACCAATCCCGACCTTTACCGGCGGCCGTTGCCAGATTGGATGCGCACGGGCGGGGTGGCGCTCGATCCCGCCGCAATCGGGGAGGTTCGAAGGACGGATGTTCTCGTTCTGGGACTCGATGCCCTGAGCCTGCCGGACGGCACGGTCGCGACTCGAAGGTGGGAGTGCCCCGCCGGATATGGCGCACTGCTGTCTTTCGCTGAGTTGCTTCGCAATGAAGCCAAGGCATACTTGGACATCGAGCAATCAGAACTCGAGGTCGGACTGCAGCCGACCCTCTTGGGCGGAACAGTGACGTCACGTGTGTTCCTTGCGGATGCCCTAGACAACGGTGCCGGCTATGCACTCGAACTCGGCAACCTCTCAACTCTGCGGAGCCTGCTCGAGTCGATCCGAGACAGAACTGGGTCGCGCCTGCGAGGCGAGCCACACGGAAATGATTGCACCTCGTCTTGCCCAGGCTGCCTTCGCAATTACGAGAACCGATTCCACCATTGGGCGCTCGATTGGCGGCTTGGTCTAGACGTGGTCCAACTCGCGCTTGGAGGAGAACTGGACCTGACGCTCTGGAATGACCGAACTAGCGAACTGATTCGCACGTTCAAAGACGGCTATGGCGTCCATTTGAATGTCAGCGAAGAACTGGTCAATGGCATCCCCGCCCTTGTCACTCAGAACGGACGCGGAGCAGCCGTCCTCATCGGTCATCCACTTTGGCGCCACGACGAACCCAACTGGAACCCTCAAATTAGACGTGCTGCCACGGAACTGAGAGGTCGGGGACTCGCCGATGTGTCCGTCCTGGACACTTACGTGCTGGATCGTACGCCCATGCGAGTGTTCAGAGAATTGCTCCACGAGTAACGATGGGGCTAGATGAAGGACCTGCGTCGTGGCGATCTGCTCGCGAGACCGAGGCAGTCCCCGAGGGAACTCAGCCTTGCCACGCGAGCAACGCTCGGTCTGGCACTACACATCGAGGCTCCGTAGCGTTAGCGCCGAACTCGGCGGGCAGGTACTTCGACGCTGCCATTCGCCATTCGCCCCGCCATTCGCGGGATCAATGGAGCGGGACGCCCACTGAATCTAGACGCTCAATCCTTCACGGTCGCCGCCTCCATGGGCGGAGATAGAACGCCCATCATCGAACAGTGTCAGCGCTCTTTGAGGGTGAAGACCACTCCCAGCTGTGGGGCGACGAACGGCGCATCCGCCCTCAGTGAAGTTCCTGACTACCTCCGCCGTCTGACGTTCGAGGAAACGGCAGCAATCCAGTCCTTCCCTCTGGGTATGAAATGGGTCGGGCCGCAATCATCGAAGTTCTGCCAAATCGGCAAGGCGGCGCCTCCAAGTTTTGACCTGGCTGCAGCGGAGGCGGTGAAGACTGCGCTCGGTTTGTAGTTAGGCCTGGTCCAAGACAACCCATTCGATTGCTTCCGCGACTTCCTGCGCGTTCTGATGCTCCCAGAAGCGCAAGACTGTCCAGTCAGCGTTCTGCAGGATGCAGTTTGTTTCTTGATCGCGGATCATGTTCTTCAAAATCTTCACAGCCCAATACCCGGAATTCGTGGTCGGAGATGTGTGGTGGAGCGAACATCCGTGCCAGAAACACCCGTCCAAAAATACGGCCACTCTCGCTCGCGAGAAGACCAGGTCCGCGGTGCGCTTCAGATTGGGGAGCGGTCGTGCGCACACACGATATCTAAGCCCGCGAGCGTGGACGAGTCTTCGCACCACCAACTCTGGCTTTGTGTCCCTGTAAGTGTTCCCCTGCATGGACCGGCGAACCGCGGGTGAGGACGCCCAAGAACCGTTCGGCACGGTTGCGCCGAAGTAGCCGCGTCTCCTTAAAGAATCAATTTCCATCACTAACTACACCTCGGATTTCTCCGATTGGGCTTGGAACCTTCAGAATTTCGCGACCCCCCATACCAGCCGGAGGAATGACGTGTGCAGCTTCGGCGTCCATCGCGGCCGGCAAAGTCCGAGTTCGACCGCAGTATTTCTCAGCCGCGAACCTGATCCAGCTCCCCGAACGAGGGGCGCAGCAAAGCAAACAGCCTCTGTGCCGACGTGTCGGAGGCTCTGCCTGGACTCAGGTGGAATGTTCTCCTGCCTGCGTCGAATCAGGGGCGCCGCCTACACTTCGGGACCGCTTTGACCTGGGCAAGAGACCATCGCTGGACAAGAACCGGGTATGGTATTTCATCAGTGCTTTCGCTTTCCCAGAGAACTCAGGAGCACCCTCATGGCACGCATTCGTTCGATGAAACATTCAATCAGTAGCGGTCGGATTCATCCGACCGACACGGACGCGGAATGGACCGTAGTGACGTCTCCGACGGGAGACAAATACCTGCAAATTACAACTTTCGGGTCTGATTCGCGCGTTTCTGATCCCAAGCCAAGCCAGACGATTCAGATCAATGCCGAAATCGCAGGTGAACTTCAACGCATCCTTGCCGCGACCTTCGGCATTCCCTCCTAGGGGGAAATAGGCGAACGCAACCATCTGGGAATCTCGGTCTCGTCCCGGCCGCCCCAAGCCCCGCTAGTTACTCTGAGTTGACTGATTCGATTGAACACCAAGCTGATCAGCGGCACGAACGGCTGGCCAGTCAGGCGTGCGACAGCACCGCGAAGAATTACCTCGACCCGCTGCGCTCTCGATCCTTGGCTGTGATCCCCCAGTGGTCGGTTATACGGGCGCCGATTCAGGAGGGCAGTTTTGCGCAATGCCGAAGACAACCTCCGCCACCTGGTTCGCACCTGAGACGGGGTTGTCGTTCCTTGCGGATACCGGCAGATCTACGCGGAATCGGACAGAACTGACGTCCACATGATGGCGAGCCGCTATGTCGTCCCTACGCAGTATTTCAACCGCCTCGTCGGACATATCGTAGGCACGGAAAAAGGTCGTCAGGAAGGACGCCGCATAGAAGGGGTCGTCGGCCATCGTGTTGTGGTCGTAACCGCCGCCCGATTCGATCCCATACTCCGAGGTGCGAGAGAGAAACTTGCCGACATCTCCACCGCATCCCGTTGCCTCCATCCGGTCGATGATTCGATGGACGAGTTGCGGGATCGAGAATGAGTTGCCGCCAGGGTCAGCAGCCTGCAGGCCGATGCTCACAAGGTACAGCCGATCCTCGGGCACCCCGCCGTCTTCGCCGTCGTTGAGTTCAACTTGGTGGACCCCTTGAACGAGGTGGGACGAGGTACCCCTTGTTGTGGTCTTAACCTCGACACCTGTGGTCCCCCACACGAAATCACGCGATGACTTCCTCCAGCCGTCCCATGACTCGACGGCCTGCGCCACCTTGTCGTCGCTGGCACGGCGGCACAGGGCGTCGAGCATGAGCAGTTCGCCGGCCAGGCCGAGGACTACTTCGTTCGACATTCGCAGCCGCTCGATGGCCAACTCGACGATCGGCTCTGTCCTGGCGAACCCAAGACTTAGTGTCGCATCCGCCCCGTTGCGCAATAGTTCGGTGCAGATGAAGGCCGCAACCTGGTCGAAATGGCCAAGTGCGGGGAGCAGAAGCCTGTTCGCCTCGAACGCAGCTGCACCTTCGCGGTGCCATGTGCGGAACTCGATTGCATCCCCGACCGCTTTCGAAGCAGGTCTAAGTTCTGCGCCGCCTAGGAACACTTCAACTCGGCCGTCATGGTCTCTCGACACGCCGACTACGTGGGCGTTGGTGACCCACGTGATGTCGCGGAGCTCGCTTGAAGAGGCACTCGGAATTTCCGCGATCAGTTCAAGGACCGATTCATAGCTTGTCATCATCTTGTCTCCGTCAGGCAGCGATCCGCGAACCGGCGCGTGTCGCCGCGAATTGCTCGGGGCCACCGGCTGGAATGCACACGCCCACTGTCACGGATGGATTGGGCTGACCTGGCAACTGGTTCACGTAGAATAAAATCTGCCCGTGCGATCCCGGCGGACGCCAGGGGGCGCCATTTGTCACCAGCGGGACCGGTTCCCCCCGACCGTAGTAGTCGAAAAACTCGTCGCCACGGTAGCCGGTTGGGCCCGCGGTCGGGTCGTTGGTTCCCCACGCAGTCTCGAGCTCCCCGTTGCTCCCTACTCTCTTCGCCGTCGCAGGGATCCCGAATCCTAGGTCCGCGAGCGGGCCACTGCTGATCACGGCACCCGCGCCGTAACGGATGCCTACTGAGAACCTCGGCTGCTTAATGCGCTTCTCATGCAGGCTCGCCATCGACCAGAGGTCAGCAGGGGCCCCGGTGACGAAAAGGCCACGAACGGGCCTTGTAAGGCACGCGTCCCAAAGGCGCAGGTATGCCGGGATTACGTACGGGCAATTTTGCCGCACAGGCGAGGGCTGGTCCGCGGAAGGCTCCGGCGGGCAGTACAGCCGCGCGCCGCCAGGCAGCGGCTGGACTGCCGAGACGCGTGCCTGGAGCTGCGACCAGAATTCTCCCAGTTGGTTGTCCGAACCGGGACGGTAGGAATCGAATTCGAGACGATTCAAGAGGTCGGCGGCTTCCGTCAGCGACAGCGTGCCGTTGAGCACCCGGCCTCTCGCCTTCCGCCCAACTACCAATTCGGACGACGACCCGGCCTCAAAGAGGTCGGCGATGAGTTTCGCATTCGGGTCGGGCGCCGAGCCGTCATTTAGGAGTGTCACGAACGGTTTGGAACTCGGGCATAGCGGCTTGCGGCCGAGGTTTGCGATTTTCCCCGTGGCGAGGAACTGCAGGCCGTGCAGCACGACGGGGGCGGGTGCCGTGCCCTTCATCGCTTCGGCGATAGCAACGCGTACAGCTTCGTCTATGTCGTGATAAGCCCTGAATAGGTCGAGTTGTGGCCCTGTAGCGAACAGGCGACACAGTTCGATGTGAGATCCCCTGTACCCAAACCAGCGCTGCATCTGCATCTGGGTGTCCGCGAGCGGGGTCGATGAGCCTCGTTGGAACAGCGCGGTTGTCATTCCCTCAAGCGTGAGCCCACGTGCCATGACATTGCCAGACACGAAAATCGTGGAGAGGTCCCGAGCGGCTCGCCACCTGCCCGTGGTCGCATCGAGGGTTGGCTTATACATGGGGCGGTCGTCAGCGGCAGGGTCGCTGTTGACCACCGAAACTCGCGTACCGGGGATGATTTCACTCACCAATAAGTGCCTGATGACTTTCCAATCGGGCACCGTGCGGGGGTTCATGACGTTGAACTCAGTGCTGACCTGGTTCAACGAGTGGCGGTATCGGTCGACCCATGCAGCCCACAATGTTTCTTCGTCTGCCATCTTGCAGATGAGGCTGGCTGGGAGGCGCGCGTCTCCAGTTTCCAAAAGTTTTCGCGCTGTGACGCGGTCCGTTGCGCCGGCCCAAAGCAATACGTCCTCGGCGCCCTTGAAGTGCTCCCCGATCTCCGCCGACGGGTGGAAGAGCATCGAGTGGGGCTCCGGAGAGGCCGCCAACGCCTGCTCGGTGCTGTCGAAGTCAGCCCCGGCGAGAGAGCGCGGTCCCATTTTTCCGGCGGTCGCTCTGTGGAGTCTGATGGCGCCGGCCACCAGGAACGCGCGGACGGACTCTCCAAGCTCGTCATCAACTTGGCCGGTGAGTTCCACACAAAGTCCCGCGGACGCGCCCCTGCGGTAGTAGACCTCACCACCTGTGTAGAAGCTATCGAGCCCAGCTGGTTCGGGGTAGAACGACGACCTCGGCGCATCTTCGTCGCTGAGGTTGACAGGATGTCCGACGTCGAGTGGCGTCCGAAGGGAGACGACGAAGTCGCGCGGAGCCAATGGGTTGTGGTCCTCCTGCAGCAAGTTCGCCTGCGGTGTCGCTGTGTACCCCACATAAGTGGCGAACAAGTTGGACGGTGCACTCGTCGCGCGGGGGTCCCAGAGATCTGCGATGGCGCGGGGAATCTGCTTGAGATTTCCTGCGATCGGGTCCTGGCCAGCCTCCACAACAGCGTCCAGGACTGACCCATCATCCGCCTCGTCGTCGAGCACGAGCATGTGAACTGGACGCGAGAGCGCCGCCACTGCGTCAAAGACGCTACCGCGTAACGAATTCCCAAGTGCGTGAAGGTGGTTGGTTTGCTTCATAGCGACTACGATCAGAGGTTGCCTCGCGCCCAGTTTCCTCCTGACCTGCGCGGATGACATCCGGTACGTCTCCTGGAGGGACGTTGACTCATCTGAGAGGGCGACGCCAGGCCGGGGGCACAATATGCGACGTGCCGCTTTGGCCGCGCTATCCGACCCCGAATCGAGCTGCTCGGACAAGCGCTCGTAGGTCTGACGCCATAGTGACAAGCGCGTACCGGCGAGGACGACGACGATGTCGACGCCGCGATCAAGAGCGAGCGCCGTGACACCGAGCATCGACGCGGTCTTGCCTGACTGCACGGACCCCATCACAAGGCCAGTCCTAACCTTGTTCGCGGGCCAATCGGCCACGCCAGGTTCCCCGGCACCGAAAATGCCGCGGTTCAGAACGTACTTGCAGTCGGCCTCTAGCGCATCACGGGAGGTTGCTGTGAGTCGTTTCAGTTCCGCAGCATAGCGATCCCACCAGGAGCCGACCAGTTCCATTGATGAAGGGATCGGACTGAAGTACACGCGTTCGATAGTCGTGTTATGCACTGTCATATTGCTGCCACTACTCTGCCGTCTTCAGGATCGAGCCGAGGAGGGACTCAACCCCGGACGAGCCGAATCGCTTGCGGATCTCGTCCGATGCGGCCGTGACGTCAACGCCCAGCCCCTCAACCAAGCCCCGCGCGAGCCTCGCGATATAGTCCCACTGGGTTCGCGTCTGAGTCTTTTCGGGTCGCGTCCATGCCTCTGTAGCTGTCGCGGCGCGGATAGCGTCCGCGGAGGCGGCGATTCGATCCTCGATGTCATCGGGGGCGCCGGCCAACGCGATCGTGATGCCGACCAAGGAGCCAACGAGTTGCAATTCTTGCCACTTGGCGCCCTTATCGCCATCCTTGAACTTGTCCGACCAAAGTTCGTCGTGCGCAGCGTGAATATCCGCTGCTCGGGCGATCAGACCAAAGAGGTCCGCGATCGTTGCATCGTTGCGCAGCGCATGCGAGCTCTTCTCCTGAACTGCGCGGAGCAAGAGGTCGATGTGTCGGGCGGTCGAAGCCAAGTCTCTGCCGCCGGTGTCGCTGAGGAGCACGGCTATGACCCAGCCCAGTACTTTCGTCCGGCGGTACCGAGCGTCGCCAAAGCCGTATTCCTTCAGCGTCTTGCCGAGGTCCTGAATGCCAGGGACATCGGCTAGCGAGGGGGCGATCTCCGCGATACTGTTCCGAGGACTCGCGTCGCCTGCAGCGACGAGAAGCGCTTTCGTGAGTTCGATGTCATGGTAGATCGCGTTGCGAATCTCCTCAGCGTTTAGGTGCATGCCCTGCTTGTTGTAAAGCTTGAATACCTCGTGGATCTGACTCTGGCTCGCTTTGGTGTACTCGATGACCGGAACCTTGTAGTCCGGCGCGCCCTCGAAAAGGTCCTCCACTGTCACCTCCTGGTCAGCAACGTGGATCGTGTTGCCTCTGATTTGGGTGAAGTACTTGCCGCGCAGAAGCCCAAGATCGGGACCGACGAGTCCACCCTTCTCATCGGCACGAAGTTTGAACGGGAAGTAGTAGTCGTCTTCAAGCTTCGCCGTCAGAGGCTCGCCCATGACCTGCTTCCATGCCTTCCTGAACGTTGGGTAGTCAGTGGTGAAGTGCATCTTCAGGCCGGCGTCAGGGTACTTTTCATCCGCCTCGGCGACCTTCAGGAGTGCGATCGGGTGCTGTCCCACGAAGCGCAGAATCGCCGTCAGACGTTGCTTGCCGTCGACTACGTCGTGAGGTGTCGTTCCCCCGGTCCGGAGCAGGATGATGGAGGGCAGTGGAATACCGCGCAGGATGGACTCAATCAGGGCCTGGCGGTCGCCGGTACGCCACACGTCACCACGCTGGTACGACGGTGTGAGGTTCAGCTTCTTCTTTGTCAATTGGAAAATGTGCCAAACATCGGCCTTGGCTGTTACCGGCTCGGGGACCACTGTTTCGGCGCTGTCTCCCTCGGCATCCCAGGCTGCTTTCCAAGACGTGGTAGCAGATGCCCGGCTACCACCCTCGGCGTCGATTTCGGCAAGGAATGCTTGCTGCAGTCGGATTGCCAGTTCGGCGCGCTCGCTCAGCCTCTCGAGAGCGGTCTCTGTGAGTTGAGAGCCGGCTCCCGTCACGTACACGCCATCTCCCTGATTCTCGAACCCAAGGGCGGTTACAAGGTTCTCCACGAATCCAGCGGCGTCGGAGGTCGGGAGGTCGCGGTCGAAGTCAAGCCAGCCCTGAACATCTGCCAGGCGCGACATCCAAGCATCGGAGCCGAAGTCGACATCGCTTGCGTCGAACTGGGCGTTCGTTTGGTTCAGGCCGGCCGGCGCATCCGCAGCCTCCGACATTTCTGCAAGTGATTCTGCGATCCTGTCCTGCAGTTGTGCGAGCGAGTCTTGCTCGGCCTCGTCAATGCTGTCTGTCATTAGCAAATCGCTGTCTGTCATTGGCAAATCGTCCTTTTCTCACTAAACCATGTTGATCTAGGCATCATCTCGGTGCGGAGTGGTCTACTTCAGGGCCTGAAGTCGGCGAGCACGGCTCTGCGACAACCCCTCCCAATGCGCGCGTTCAGCGCGTTGACGAAAGCCCTGTATGCAGGGTCGCTCTTCGGCAGTTGTGAGGGTGGTGAGGGTTGGCTCCCGCCCCGCTGCAAACAGCCGCAACGCCTGGTTCGTGGAGTGCTGTAGGGAATCCTCCGAGGGCAAAGAAGCCGATGAATCGGAACGTCGAGGCTCCACCAGACACTTGACCTCCCCAACTCAATCGACTATCGCCCACCATAGCGGCGGGCGCATGCGGCGCATGAAGGCTCGCCGCCCCGATCGGCCCGATCCCGGCAAGGAGGATCTACAAATCACTCGTCTTGGATTTACGCAGCGCCCACCGTGTCGACCATGTCGGCCATGCGGAGTACTTTCGTGTCGCCGCCACGACTGTGAGTCTCAGAACATCATTTGTGACTGAGTACCCCAGGGCATGGCCAACCATCTTGAACGACCGCTGCGCAGAGCGATCTCGGGCTAGGCCGCCAGAGTCTGGGCGCCACGTACTCCGCCTGCAGCGAGCAACGATTGAGCGATCAATTCCACGACATGAGCGTTTACGGCATTACCTAATGCCTTGTACGCTGCACCAATTTGAGACGGGAGTTCAATCATGCCAAGGCTCTGGAGTCGCGCGCATTCCCGTTGAGTCATGAATCTTCGTTCCCAGGCGATGATCGGAACTTGCGTCGCTGTCATAGCCACAAGTGTCGGAGCAGATTGAACTCTCTTGAGCCGGATCCCCGACGCTCGTTGCTGAAGGACGTACTTCCATACCGTGCGTTCTTCTCCTTGGGCATTCCATTCAAATTTCTGCAGACTGCTTGGGAACACCGCTACCCGCGGGAGCCAGGGGTCAATCCAAGACTGATTCTCTGTGTAGAACTCTCTATTTTGCCGAAGAAATCTCTTTTTCCAACGAGGGTATTCGGCCCCGGGCCGTTTCGCGTGGCTCGGCAGATGTCTCAGAATCTCGCTTTCGGTCATTCCGTCGAATGAGACTCCGAAGGATCCTTTGAACGGGTGTAGAGCCGTAGGACCTTCGGCGGCAAGCATTTCCAGCGGAGTCGTCGTCTCGTACGGGTAGTCCGCCCCCCACTCCATGGACCATAAAGGGAACGATGGAAGGTCAGTGGACGCAGGGCTGGAGGTAAGAAAGTCATCCCACATTTCGAGACTGCGGAGGAGTAAGTCGGGTATCGCTCTCGCCTCAGGGGGATTGGCGTCGAGCACGGTACTGATATGCGTTTTCGCGTCCGTGGGCGTTGGCCAAGCGAACGACTCCATCGAGTCGAGAGAACCGACCATGTAGAGCCGCTCACGGATCTGAGGAACTCCGAACTGATGAGGCGAAAGCCTTTCAGCCCGGATCGTATATCCGAGGTTTCCAAGCTCGCTTCTCATCCGCGCAAAAGTCTTGCCTTCGTCGTGCTTCAAGAGATTCGGGACGTTCTCGAGTATGAAGTTCTTAGGACGCTTGGCCTCGAGGATTTCAAGCACATTGAAAAATAGTCGGCCTTGTTCCGTGTGCTCAAACCCGAGTTGATCTCCTGCTTTGGAGAAGGGTTGGCAGGGGAAGCCGGCCGCTAGGAATTCGTGGTCAGGAACAAGCACAGCACTAATGGTCGTTATGTCGCCATGTGGCCGCATTCCGTAATTCCGCTGATAGAGATCCTGAAGGCCCTCCACCCACTCGCAAGCGAATACGCATGAACCACCTAGTTTTGCCAAGGCGGTGTGAAAGCCGCCTAGACCAGCGAAAAGGTCTACAAAGCGAAACGTCGAGGTTGCACTGACTGATGTCTGTGTCAATTCGACGTACTTTGGGCTTTCCATGGGACCTCCGGCTCGAAACTTGGCACTGCTCATTCTGAGGCATACCTGCGACATAGCGGTTCAACACCGCGGCGTGATCCGCCGTCGCGGAACTCGATCTCAGACTCGGCCGGCTGACACTTCAGCGTAGTTGCTGCGTTCGGGTCTTTCGCGCCGCTGATCGTCACGACGGCTGGCGTTCCCGTCCCGCGTGTGAACACATCGAGAAGAGCCAGGTCGAGTTCGTCAGCAGAGTCCGCAGCAAAGTCGCAGCCTCCTTCGGATTCAGCGTGCGGGCGCAACAGTGCCCGCTCACGTCACGCAATCGGCTATACGTGCGAGCCATTGTGTGCGGTCGGGTTCCGGTCAGAGCGGTCTTGGACGAAAGGGCCGCCCACGATCGTGGCCGCAAGCGGCCGCGCGGATACCCCGCGGCCAAGTCGCGTCGCACCGCTGACAGGCGGTCCATCCGGCGCAGCCCGAGTTACCGGCCGAGCAGTACCGCCAGCGCCGGGTTGTCGATCTCGGCGCCGAGCAGCCGGGCGGCCTGACCGGCGCTTTCGTCGCCCAAGGCCTCGGCATGAAGCAGCGAACGGGCCATGAGTTCCTTCATACCGGTTCGGGATGTCAGGGAACCCATCAACCCCGCCCAGATCGCGGTGTCGGGGTGGCCGTGGCAGCGGCCCAGCTCGCACTGGGCGTCCAGCCAGACATACGGGTCGGCGAGACGATTGCAGCGAATGCGGGCATCCGCGAGAATCTCGAACGCGCGCTCCGACTCCCCCGCGGCCTCGGCCACCAGGGCGAGCCCCCTGGCCGACATGCCCTCCCAGCACGGGTCGCCCAGCTGGCAGGCCCGCGCGAAGGCCTGGTCGAAGAACGCGGACGCCCCGGCCGGGTTGGACCGCCCCAGCTCGACCTCTCTGCGCAGGGCCTGGGGCCAGGGCAGGAGAGCGAGCCATTGGCTGCGCGTGCACAGGTCGAGGGAGAGGTCCAGGCACCGGGCTGCCTCATCGAAGTCGCGGCGGAGCAGGTGAATGCGCCCGAGCATCGACAGGGCGAAGGCCTCCCTCCGCCCCTCGCCGGCGGGGAGCTGTAGCGCACTATTACCGAAAGGTAATGGGCGTCGACGGATTACCCTTCGGTAATAACTTCTTGCACCGCGGATACGCCCACGACACAGGAACGACCTGGCAGCGGCGTCCGGAGCCACCACGATTCGGCCCCCGTATTGGGGCCCTGACCGGGACGTCCGTTCGCCGGAAACGCTGCGGCGCGCGCCTAGGTTTGAAACGCACGCCGTGTCAGCCAGAGGAGCCCCTTGACCAAGCCCGCATCGCCCGGTACTTCAGCCGGCCCTCGCCGCTTCCGGCCCCGCCCGGGCACCGTGATTGTCATCGCCATCATCGCGTTCTTTGTTCTTGTCGGCGGCGCCTCCGCAGGCTTCCCCGGGATGCTGATGATGGCCGGTCTGGCCGGCCTCGGCACAGCCCTGTATTCGCTGGTGACCGGCCGCAAGTCCTGGGCGAGGATCCCGTCTCGGGGCATCGCCGCGGCCGCACTCGTCGTTGCCCTCGTCACCACGAGCATTGGCGCCTCCGCCTACGACGCCCCCGCGGACCTCGCGGGTAGTGAGACCGACGTCACGACGTCCGCCGCTGTTGAGAGCACCCCCAAGCCGACGCCCACCAAGAAGCCGGAACTTCAGGCTGCGTTCACAGCCGAGGCGCCGGTTGATCCAGACGTCACCAAGGCCTCCGGTGACCGAGCATCCGTCGCCATCGCTGATCGCACTGCCACCAGCACAACCGCGCAGGCCTTGCTCGCGACACTCCCGGTGAAAGGCAGAGCCCCCAAAACCGGCTACGCGCGGACGGCCCAATTCGGCAGCGCCTGGCTGGATGTTGACCGCAACGGATGCGACACCCGCAACGACATCCTCACCCGCGACCTGACCAGGACTTTTCGCTCCGGCCCCTGCAAGGTACTGAGCGGCCACCTGGACGGGCCGTACACCGGGAAGTCGATCAGTTTCGTGCGCGGGAACACGACGTCGATGCTGGTGCAGATCGACCACGTCGTCGCGCTGTCGAACGCGTGGCAGACCGGTGCGCAGCTCCTCACCCCCGCGCAGCGCATCTCGCTCGCGAACGATCCGCTCAACCTGCTCGCCGTGGACGGCAGGACGAACGCCCAGAAGGGCGACGGGGACGCGGCGACCTGGCTGCCCCCGGTCAAGTCCTACCGCTGCCAGTACGTCGCGCGACAGATCTCGGTCAAGGCAACGTATGGCCTGTGGGTCGTTCCGGCCGAACTCGCCGCCATGACGCGCATCCTGTCGTCGTGCCCGGATCAGCCGGCGATGACGTCGGCCTTCGCGCCCGCCCCCAAGCCGGCTCCCAAGCCCGTCGCGACCGTTGCGCCTGCCCCGGTCGTCGTTGTCCCTGTGCCGATTCCGGTGCCGGCTCCGGTCGCACCGGCTCCGGCGCCCGCGCCCGCGACGGCTCCTGCTCCAGCCCCTGCCCCGGCCCCGGCTCCCGCCCCCAACGTCGTCCACCCCGGAGCGTTCTGCGCTCCGGCAGGGGCAACCGGTGTCACGACCATCGGTACGCCCATGATCTGCGGCACAACAACCAACAGCCCCGACCGGGCTCGCTGGCACAAGCGGTAGCGCTGAGGGAACGCGCAAGGGTCACGCGCCCAGGGGCCGCAGCATCCGCGGATGCCTGCGCATCCGCGGATGCCTGCGGCCGATGAACGCGACCTGAGAGAATAGGAGCAATTATGAAGACCCTCCTCAACATCATCTGGCTCCTGCTCTCGGGCATCTGGCTCTTCCTCGGCTACATGCTGGCGGCGCTGATCATGTTCGCGCTCATCATCACCATCCCCTGGGGAATCGCGGCGGCGCGGATCGGCGTCTACGCGCTCTGGCCGTTCGGCAAGACCGTGGTCGACAAGCCAAGCGCGGGCGTCGGCTCCCTCCTCGGCAACGTCGTCTGGGTGGTGCTGGCCGGCTGGTGGATCGCGCTCGGACACCTCGTCTCCGGCATCGCACTCTGCATCACGATCATCGGCATCCCGTTCGGGATCGCCAACTTCAAGCTGATCCCGGTCGCGCTCATGCCGCTCGGCAAGCAGATCGTGGACATGCCCTAAGCGTCTCGCCGTAGGCACTCACGCTCGTCCCTCAACCCCTCAGCGGCCAAACAGGGGCGCGGGTACGGGCTCGGGCGCGAGGGCGGGCTCGGGCGCGGGCGCGAGGGCGGGCTCGGGCTCGGCCGACGAGCGACGCTTCGTGCGCCCCCAGGCCGCGCGGCCCGCGATCGCCAGCAGAGCCGGCACGAGCACCAGCATCACGACGAGCGCGTACACGGCGATGGCCATGGCCAGGCCGAAGCCGAACATCGTCACGGTGCGCTGGTCGTTGAGAATGAAGCTGCCGAAGACGACGACCATGACGGATGCCGCGGCCAGAATGACCCTGGCCGTCGCGGCCAGCCCGTCCCGAACCGCCCGGTTCGGATCTCCCGTGCGGGCGAGCTCCTCCTTGACCCGGCTGAGCAGGAACACGGTGTAGTCGGTGGACAGGCCGAAGAGCACGGCGAAGAGCATGACCGGAACGAACGACTCGACCGGGCCGGGCACAACCCCGAGCAGTTCGGCCGGCCACCAGCCCCACTGGAACACGGCGACAACGGGACCGTAGGCGGCCCCCACCGCGAACAGGTTCATGACCACGGCCATGGCCGCGATGAACGGCGCCCGGAACTCGATCAGGAGAACGATGAAGGCCAGCACGACGACCACCAGGATGAACCAGCCGATCTGCGCCAGCAGCGTGTCGGCCAGGTCGATACTGGTCGCCGTCGCCCCGCCGACGTGGGCGGCCGCGCCCGGCGCCGCCTCAGGCAGGACCGTGTCGCGCAGGTCGTGGACCAGCGTTTCCGTGGCCGCGTCATCCGGCGAACTCGTGGGGATCACCGTGTACAGCGCGGTCGCCCCGTCCTCCCCGAGCCGCGGCGGGGTGACCGCGCTGACGCCGTCGGTTGCCGCCAGTTCGGCGTGCAGTTCGGCGCTCGCGGCCTGGTTCTCGGCCGGCGTCGAATCGTCGCCGAAGTCGACGGTGACCAGGAGCGGGCCGGCCCAGCCCGCACCGAACCCGTCCACGATCAGGTCATAGGCCTTCCGCTGGGTGGTGTCCGCGGCCTGGGATCCGCCGTCGGCCGTGCCGAGGCGCAGCGACAGCAGCGGCAGGGCCAGAATGGCCAGGACGAGAACGGCGGCGAACGCGGCGACCCATCGGCGGCGCTGAATGCCTCCCACCCAGCCACGCCAGCCCGACGCGGGCGAGGATTCCGGCTGGCCGGCAGCAACCCGGCCGGCGGCATCCGTCGTGGCCGGGGTCTTCTTGCCAATCTTGCGCACCCGCACCCGGTCGAGGTTCCGGCCGAAGATGGCCAGCAGCGCCGGCAGCAGGGTGACGGATGCCAGCATCGTCGCGCTGACCACGATGGCGCTGGCCAGGCCCAGTGACGACACGAACGGGATGCCGATGGCATAGAGGCTGAGGATGGCAATGATCACCGTGGCCCCGGCGACGAGCACAGAGCGGCCGGCGGTGGTCATGGCCGCTGCGATCGACTCGTTCGGGGCCAGGCCCCGGGACATCCCCTCCCGGTGTCTGGTCACGATCAGCAGGGCGTAGTCGATGCCTACGCCCAGGCCGATCATGGCGGCAACGATGGGACCGGACGTGCCGATCGTCACCGACGAGGCGAGCATGGAAATCGAGGCGAGCCCGATGCCGAGGGCCATCAGGGCGGTGAGCAGCGTGACCAGCATCGCGAACAGTGAGCCGAACACCAGGAGCAGCACCAGGGCCGCCGCGAGCAGCCCGAAGGCCTCGCCGCCGGATGGCCCGGACTCGGCCTGCGCGGCGGGGCCGCCGAATTCGACCTGGCCGCCGGCATCCCGCACGCCCTCGAAGGCCGCCTGGGCCTCGGTCACCGTCTCGACCGGGATGTCCTTGGCTCGCTCGGTGAACTGGATGGTCACCATCGCCGTCATGCCGTCCTCGGACACCATCGGCTGGGGCGGCCCGTACGGCGACCGCGCGGCGGCCACGCCGTCCAGCGCGGCAACCGTGGCCACGGCATCCTCCACCGCGGCGCGCAGGGCCGGCGATGTGACGGGCTCGCCGGCATCCGCGCTGTGAACGATGGCCTGCATGCCGTCACCGGCAAGCTCGGGGAACTGCTCGCGGAGGGTGTCGTAGGCGGCCTGCGAGTCGGTGCCGGCGAGGGTCAGGTCGTTGTTGAACGTTCCGCCGATCGCCCGGCTGCCGAGCAGAGCGCCCACGATCAGCACCAGCCACACTCCGACCACGATCCAGCGGTACCGGGTTGACATGCGAGCGAGTGCAGAGAGCACGGGTAGTCCCATCACGGTTCATCGAGTCCGGCGGCACCATTCGGGCCGCCTGAACCGAGACTAGACGAAATGAGACACCGTTGTCTAGTTTTGTCGATCGCCCGTCGAGTCGTCCGCCGCGATCCCGCCGACCAGGGTGCGGAAGATCAGGTCGGACACCTCCGCGTCGGAGTGTTTCGTTTGCGGCGCCGCCCGCACCGCCGAAATGAGCAGCGAGGCCATGGCCGTGACGATCCACTCCGGCGAGAGATCGGCACGGATGTCGCCCTCGGCCTGCCCCCGCTTGATGACCTCGACCAGGGGGGCGAGCACCTGGTCGCGCTGGGTGAGGAATCGCGCGTTGTGGTCGGACGCCCGGATCAGAATGATCCGGAAGCGCATCCCGTGCTTGCCCAGCGAACCGATCACGCGCCGGAGCACCTCCAGCGCGTTCCCCTCGTCGAGGCGACACGCGATGAGGGTCTCCGACGCGCGCGCGAGGGCCTCGGCCTGGATGGCCCCCAGCAGACTCTGCCGGTTGCTGAAGTGGCGATACAGGGTCGCCCTGGTCAGATTTGCCGCCTGCGCCACATCCGCCATGGAGGAGTCGGGGTCGCGGGCGAGTTCATCGGCCGCGGCCTCGAGGAGGGCCCGACGGTGGCGTTCGACGTCGATGCGCGGGACCGCTGGCTGTTTGGGGCTGGGCATGCTGCCTTTCCGGGGAGTGCGTCGACCTCGACGATACGCGACGAGAACGGATCAGCCGGTGTTGGACGCACTCCGCCGGCCCCGGCGCCGCGTGGCAGGAGCAGCAGCATCAGCACCAGCACCAGCACCAGCACCAGCACCAGCCGGCCGCTTCCGAAGCTGAACGCCGAGCATGACGAACCAGAGCGGCCAGGCGAGCCAGACCCCGCCGGCGATGAAGACTCCGAGGCCGAGGGTAAGCACCTGCGGCACGGTCAACCACGGAAACAGCGCGCTGACGCCCACGATGAGCAGCCCGACCAACAGTCCGGCTCCCACGAACTCACCGCACCGGCTGAGCAGCCTGGTGAAGACTCCCAGTTGGTACAGGCTCGTGTTCGCCCACAGCATCCAGACGGCCTGGAGGAGGAGCGCGATGATCGCGATGACGGTGGGGGCCTCGAACGCGAGCAGGCCGAGGGCGAGCAGGCCGAGGGCGAGCATGACCGAGGAGACCGCCGCGACGACCGACGCGGCAGCGACGAGGCGCACGAAGACGCGCGACCCCGGCGAGTTCTCGGCCGGCCGACTCACGTGCCACACCAGCACCGCGACCATGACGTTGCCGACCGCGGAAAGAGCGTCGTTGACTCTGCCGTAGTTGTAGGGCCCGGTGAAGGGCACCTCGACGATGAACATGGCGATGAAAAACGCACCGGCCGTGAGGGTGACGCCCGCCGTCGCGAACGCGACCCAGGACATCCGTGCATTCGTTTCCTTGGTGCTCATGCTCAAGGGTCTCACCCCGAAGCTGGCAAAGGCGCGATGTTCTGGTTGAGCCGGAAGAAGTTCTCCGGATCCCAGGCGCGCTTGAGAGCGCGGAGCCGCGTGTACTTCGCCTCGCCATACGCCTGCCGCACGCGCTCCTCGCCTTCGTCCATCAGGAAGTTCACGTAGACGCCGGTGTGGAAGGGAGCGAGGTCCGACCAGAAACTGCGCACCCAGTCGCGTTCCCGCTCGAAGCCGTCGGCGCCCTCGGTGGCGGCGGTGATGTTGAACGTATGGCCGGCCGCGCGCCCGTGGAAGGCGGTGTCGTCTTCGCCCACCCTCGCCGCCGCTCCCCCGCCGTGCCAGATCGGGAATGCGGTCAGCGGGGACGTGATCCGTGCCGCGTGGTCGGCGGTGATGTCGATGACCTCGTCGGTGAGTTCGGCGACATCGCAGGAGCGCATGTAGTACCACCAGCCGGGCGGGTAGCCGGGGTCGAACATGGCCTGATGCTCCAGGAACGGCTTCGGCCGGCACAGGTCCAGCACCGGGGACCCGAACTCCTTCAACGGCCGGATCACTTTTTCGCCGTCCTCCACCGGCCCCGCGTAGCAGCTGACCACGGCGACCACGGGCTGCCCCCGCAGTTCGGCCGGTATATAGGGGACATCGGCGGCACGGCGGTGCACGACCATGGTCATGAGCTCGTCGGGCGCATCGGCAATCCAGTCGCGGTAGAAACGCAGCACCTTCGCCGAATCGGCCCCGGGCCAGAAGACCGGCCCGGCCATCACGATCGGACCGACCCGGCTCAGCGCGAACTCGAACTCGGTGACGATGCCGAAGTTGCCGCCGCCCCCGCGCACTCCCCAGAACAGCTCCGGGTTCTCGGTGGCACTCGCCCGCACGAACCCACCGTCGGCGGTGACCATCTCCACCGACAGCAGCTGGTCGATGGACAGTCCGTACTTGCGCATCAGCCAGCCCAGCCCGCCACCGAGGGTCAGCCCGGCGACACCGGTGTGGGTCACGATCCCCGACGGCGCGGCGAGCCCGTACTCCTGCGTGGCGCGGTCCAGGTCGCCAAGGAGCGCGCCGGCCTCCACGCGCGCCGTGCGGGTCTCGGGATCGACCCGGATGCCGTTCATCGGCGACAGGTCGATCACCAGTCCGTCGTCGCAGGCGGAGTACCCGGGAAAACTATGCCCGCCGCCGCGCACGGCGACCAGGACATTGCTGCCCCGGGCGAAGCGAACCGCCGCGATCACGTCCTCCCGCGATGCGCAGCGCGCGATCAGGCCCGGGAACCGGCTGATCGAGCCGTTCCACACCCTGCGCGCCTGGTCGTAGGCCGCGTCGCCCGGTCGAACCAGCTCGCCGTTCAGGTGCGTCGCCAAGTCGGCGACGGCGCGCTCACCGACGTCGACGCGGCCGCTGCTGATGGTCGCCAACATGGTCATGGAGTCCTCATCCTCGCGTCCCCGTGACCATGGTAGAACCGAGCCGCGCCCCGCGACAGGGGCCGGTGCGAAAGACCGCGTGCAGGGATGCCTCAGCCGGGCTGGTCCGCCGAGTCGCCCGCGGGGTCGTCCGCCGAGTCGTCGCCGCCATCCTCCTGCGCCATCGCCCGCGCCGACGCTTCGGGCATCCACTTCACGTCGCCGAGGTCGGCATTGGCCCCACGGGCCAGCACGAACAGAAGTGACGACAGCCGGTTCAGGTACGCGGCCCCCAGCGGGTTGACGGACGTCGGGTGCTCCTCGACGGCCGCCCAGACCCCACGCTCCGCACGGCGCACGACGCCCCGCGCCTGGTAGAGCAGCGCTGCGGCGACCGTGCCCCCCGGCAGCACGAAGCCGCTCAGGTCGGCGGCCTGCTGCGCGAAGTGATCGACGGCACGCTCGAGCCGGGCGAGGTGCGACTCGCGGATGCGCGCAGCCGCCGGCTCGGGGTCGTCGAGCGGAACCGACAGGTCGGCCACCAGATCGAATAGGTCGTTCTGCACGCTGGCGAGGGTCGACGTCACCTCGAGGGGCAGACCACCGACCGCCATGGCGACGCCCACTGCCGCGTTGGCCTCGTCACAGTCTTCGTAGGCGGCGACCCGTGCGCCGGTCTTGGCAACGTCACCGTGCCGGCCGAAGCTGGTGCGGCCGGAATCGCCCTTGCCGGTGTATGAGGCCGGTTGAGCCGGTTCGAATTCATCGAGGTCAGCCATAGCGCCACTATAGTAATCTCCCCGGCATCCGCGTAGCGTCTCGCGTAGAGATCAAGGAAGAGTTTTCGTTCAGCGAGGAGCGATATGTCCAGGGTTCCATCGGGCGGCGGCATCGAGTCCGCACTCGGGGACGCGGTGAGTGAACCGCGCCGAACGGGCTGGGCCACCGTCGACAAAACGGTCTTCTTCGTTTCCGCCGGCATTATTCTGGTGATCTGCCTGCTCGGGGTGCTGTTCACCGAGACGGTGGGCGAGGTTTCGACATCCGTTCTCGGCTGGGTCACCGGCAACGTCGGTTGGCTGTTCATTCTCGCGGCGTCGGGCTTCGTCATCTTCGCCCTCGTGCTGGCGTTCGGGAGGTACGGGAGCATTCCGCTCTCCCGCGAGGGGCAGGGCACCGAGTTCTCGACGCTCTCGTGGGTGTCCATGATGTTCAGCGCCGGCATGGGGATCGGGCTGATGTTCTTCGGCGTCTACGAGCCGGTCACCCACCTGGCCACGCCGCCGCCGTTCGTCGACGCGGCGTCGAACAGTCCGGAGGCCGCCAACGCGGCGATGGCGTACACGTTCTTCCACTGGGGACTTCATCCGTGGGCGATCTACTCGGTGGTCGGCCTCGCCCTGGCCTATTCGACCTACCGAATGGGCCGCGGCAACCTCATGAGCGCCCCGTTCCAGGCCCTGTTCGGCAAGGAGCGGATCGAGGGCAAGGGCTGGGGCAAGCCGATCGACATGCTGGCGATCATTTGCACCCAGTTCGGTTCGGCGACCTCGCTCGGGCTCGGCGCACTGCAGATCGCGGCCGGCGTGTCGCTGCTGCGCACGGGGCAATTCGAGGAAGAGCCCGCGGCGGCCCTGCCGATCATCATCATCTGCGTGCTCACCGTGGGGGTCGTGCTCTCCGCGGCGAGCGGGGTTGCGAAAGGCATCAAGTGGCTGAGCAACACGAACATGGTGCTGTCTGCCGTGCTCGTTGTGTTCGTCTTCGTGGTCGGCCCGACGGTGTTCATCCTGAACCTGCTGCCGTCGTCGATCGGGGCGTACCTGACCGATATCGTTCCGATGAGTTTCCACTCCGCGGTGTTCGGCGGCGGCGACTGGCTGGCGAGCTGGACCATCTTCTACTGGGCGTGGTGGATCTCCTGGACCCCGTTCGTGGGCACCTTCATCGCCCGGATCTCCCGCGGCCGAACCATTCGCGAGTTCGTTCTCGGCGTGCTGCTGGTGCCAACGGCGGTCAGCATCCTGTGGTTCGTCGTGTTCGGCGGCATGGGCCTGGATCTGCAGCTGAACGGCACCGATATCGCCGGCACGGGCAGCGCGGCGGCCGGGTTCTTCGCGGCGTTGCAGCAGTATCCGTTCTTCATCGGCTCGGCCCTCGTGGTGATGGTACTGACGGCCGTCTTCTTCGTCAGCGGGGCGGATGCCGGCGCGCTCGTGCTCGGGACGCTGTCGAGTCGCGGCCGCAAGGAGCCGTGGAAGCCGCTCGTGATCTTCTGGGCAGTGCTCAGCGGCGCCGTCGCCGCGGTGCTGCTGTTCGTGGGCGGGCTGCCTGCCCTGCAGACGTTCACCATCCTGGCGGCGACCCCGTTCGTGCTGATCATCATCGGCCTGTGTGTGTCGCTCTACGTCGACCTGCGCCGCGACCCGTTGCGTCAGCGCACCATGGGGCCGGTGCGCACCTCCTCGGAGGCGCTCGGCACGGTCCCGTTCACGAATCCGGCCGCGGAGAGCGCCGACGTCGAGGCGCCACCGGAGGCCGCGTCCCCCCTCGACACCGAGTCCCCCCGGCATTCTGAGGGCACGTAGGCGATCGGCTCCCAGCCGACCCGACATCAATCCGACCCAGGGCGCCTACTCAGTTCGACCCAGGCGCCCGCGCCCTTCCGCGCCCAGAACGGTCCGCCCATGTGGACGAGCCAGACCTCCAGGGATCGGGCGACCGGGCCCGGAACATCGTCGGTCACGACATCCGCAGCCGCGGCATCCGCCACCGAGGCGACCGAGCCCGCGGCATCCGCGAATCGATAGAGCAGGATTCCCGCACTGTGTTTGGGCATCCGCTACCTCCGTTCGTCACCGCCGTCACGCCCAGTTTGCCCATTCCGGTCGAATTTGGCAGGCACACCAGGCAAACTCGACCGCAACCGGCAATCTCGGCGCACGGGACGGCTACGCGGGGGCCAGGCTGACGCGGTCGCGACCGGCGCGCTTGGCCTCGTAGAGGGCGGCATCCGATCGGGCGAGCCATTCCGACACGACCTCGAACGGCTTGAGCTGGGACACGCCGGCACTCACCGTGCAGGTCAGCCCGGGCGCGATGGTCTCCCACGGGTAGGTGCGCACCGAGGCGAGCAGCCGCTCGCAGACGAGCTCGGCCTGCTCGAGGCTGGTGTGCGCGAAGATGAGCAGGAACTCCTCGCCGCCCACCCGCACGGCCAGGTCGGTGTCGCGGGTGACCGCGCGCAGCAGGTTCGACATCGCGGTCAGCACCTGGTCGCCCGTGGCGTGGCCGTACTCGTCGTTGACCCGCTTGAAGTGGTCCAGGTCGATCATCGCCGCGCAGAGCGGCTTGGCGCGCTCGTCGCCCATCAGCGGCGGCAGCTCGCGGTCGAGGGCCCGCCTGTTGGGCAGGCGGGTGAGCGGGTCAGTGTGCGCCTCGTGGTCCAGCTCCTCGGCACGGATGCGTTCCATCTGCGCCTCGATCCGCGACCGCTCCGCCTCGTGGTGGGCGTGTTCGATCTCGATGGTGTTGATCAGCATCTGGGACTGCAGCCCGGCGGTCTGGATGGTCATGTCGAGCATGCGGACATCCATTTGCTCGTGATGCGCCAGCGCCTGCTCGAAACGCCCGCTCGCCTTGTGCATCTCGAACAGCGACTTGTGCAGCTCGATGATCAGGGCGGGGTTCTGTTCGGCGTCCGGGTCCGCCAGCTGGGCCTCCATCATGGTCACGGCCTCGTCGAGGTTGCCCTCGGCCCGGACGATTTCGGCCAGCTGCGCGTCGTTGCTCAGCTCCATGTACCGAGAACTCTGGGCCTGGGCGAGGCCCTTGACCAGGCCGGCCTGCTCGCGGGCCTCGACGTAGCGTTCGAGCTCGATCAGGATGCTGACCAGGTTGGTCCGCGCGATCATCTCCCAGAAGGAGTGAGCCTGCTCGTGGGCCATCTGCACGGACTCCTCCACGAGCGCCAGCGCCTCCTGCAGGGCCAGCGACGCACTCTGGCCCTGGGCGAGCTGGGCCCGGGCCACGGTCAGGCAGGCGTCGCCGAGGTTGTTCAGTCCGGCGAAGCGCGCCTCGGGGTCGTCGAGCGTGCGGGCCAGGGCGAGGGCCTGCCGGCCGAGTTCCAGCCCGTACTGGGGGTCGCCGAGCGCCTCGTGCACCATGCCGGCCCGGCTGAGCGCCCAGAACTCCAGGGTCGGGCTGTCGCAGGCCCGCGCCGCGTCGAGCGCCGACACCGCGTGGCGGAGCGCGGTCTCGTTCAGGTGCGTCTCGGTGAACGCCAGCGCCAGGATGCAGTGCAGCTTCGACTGGCGCACCAGGTCACCGCTGCCGGTGAGGAACTCCAGCGCGAGCAGGCCCTCCTTCACCGAGGCTTCGTGCTCGCCGAGGCGCAGCCGGTGCAGCGACAGCAGGTGCCGGGCGTACGCCTGCTCGGTGGGCGTGACGCCGGGCCTGAGTAGGACTTCCTCGGCCTGTTCGGCGCCTTCGCGGTGCCGGCCGTCCATGCTGGACACCTCACAGGCGTCGAGCAGTTCGTCGATGCTCGGCTTCGGGGCGAGGGCGACGGATGCCGCGGCATCCGTCATGTCCGGCTCAGGGTTCACGATGCGTCGACCTCTCCCCAGCTGACCTGGTCCCGGCCGCCGTGCTTGGCCGCGTACAGCGCGGCGTCGGCGCGCGCGAGCCAGGTCGAGACGCTTTCGGAGGGTTCGAGTTCGGCCAGGCCCGCGCTGACCGTGCAGGCCAGGCCGGGGGCCAGGGTGTCCCAGGGATAGGCGCGGACCGAGGCGAGCAGGCGTTCGCAGACCACCGCCGCGCCTTCGAGGGTGGTGTCGCCGAAGACGAGGAGGAACTCCTCGCCGCCGACCCGGACGGCCAGGTCGGTGTCGCGGGTGACGGCGCGCAGCATGGTGGCCATGACGGTCAGTACCTCGTCGCCCTTCGCGTGGCCGTGCACATCGTTGATGCGCTTGAAGTGGTCGAAGTCGATCATCGCCGCGCAGAGCGGCTTCACGCTGTCCTGGGCGTGTCCCATCATCGGCGGCAGGTGACGGTCGAGGGCGCGCCGGTTGGGCAGCCGCGTGAGCGAGTCGGTGTGCGCCTGCACGTCCATTTCCTCGGCGCGGAGGCGCTCCATCTGCACCTCGAGCTGGGACCGCTCGGCCTCGTGGTGGGCCTGTTCGATCTCGATGGTGTTGATCAGCATCTGCGACTGCAGGCCGGCGGTCTGCACGGTCGCGCGCAGGGACAGGGCGTGCAGTTGCTCGTGGTGCAGCAGCGCCTGTTCGAACCGCCCGCGTTCCTTGTGCATCTCGAACAGCGCCTTGTGCAGCCGGGCAAGGAGGGTCGGGTCGTCCTCGACGTCGTGGTTGGTCAGCTGCGAGGTCATCATCGTGGTCGCTTCTTCGAGGCGGCCCTCGGCCCTGACCACGTCGGCCAGCTGGGCGTCGATGTCGATCTCGAGGTTGCGGAATCCGTTGGCCTTCGCCAGGGCCTTGGCCAGCCAGCCCTGTTCGCGGGCCTCGTCGTGCTGCTGGAGCCCGATCAGCACGCTGACGAGGTTGGTGCGGGCGATTGTCTCGTAGAAGTAATGCCCCTGCGCCGCCGCGACGGCCACCGACTCGCGCGCGAGGACCAGCGCCTCCTCCAGGGCCGCCGTGGCATCCAGGCCCTGGGCGTGCTGGCCCCGGGCGATCTGCAGGAAGCTATCGCCGAGGTTGTTCAGCCCGACGAAGGCGGACTCGGGGTCGTCCAGTGTCTGCGCGAGGGCGAGCGCCTGCCGGCCCAGGTCAATGTCGCGCGTCCAGTCGCCCATGGCCCCGTGCACCATGGAGGAGCGGCTGAGCGCCCAGAACTCCGCGACCGGATCCCCGGATTCACGCGCCGCCGAGAGCGCCCCGAGCACGTGGTGGAGCGCCGTCTCGTGCAGGGCCGTGTCGGCGAACGCCAGCGCCAGGGTGCAGTGCACCTTCGACTGGCCCAGGAAATCGCCGCTGGCCGTGAGGTATTCCAGTGCGAGGAGGCCCTGCGCGACGGATGCTTCGAAGTCGCCCAGCCGCAGCCGGTGCAGGGACAGGAGCCGGCGGGCATGGGCCCGCTGCCGGGGCGTCACGTCCGGCCGGGTCAGGATTTCCTCGGCCTGCTCGGCGCCCTGGCGGTGCCGCCCGCCATCGTTCGACAGCTCAGACTCCGCGAGCAGATCGTCGATGGTGGGCATGGCCGCGGCGATCACCACATCCTGTGCGTTCACGGTTGAGCCCCCCGGCTGCTATCTGTACGTAGAACCTAGCAGCGGTTTTGCGGGGTCGTCGGCAACCACGCAGCCAGGCCGCACCCCCGTGCAAGGGGTGGACAGGCTGACGCGAAATCGGCTCGGGGACGGGGACTGTGGCTGCGTTCGCGGCCTCGGTGGCCCGGGAAGACCCGGATTTGTCCGGCGGCGCTCCCAGGGAAACAGTAAATGCATACACATAAGATCGATGCATGACCGATCTCGCCGCCCCCGCTGTCCCCGCTGCATCCGCCGAGCGCATCACCCTGTTCGGTGCGGAGTGGTGCGGCGACTGCCGCCGCTCGAAGCGACTGCTCGACACGCTCGGCGTCGACTACGACTACGTCGACCTCCTGGCCGTCGAGGACGGCGCAGACCGTGCCACCGCGATCAGCGGCCGCACCCAGATCCCCGTCGTCGTGTTCCCGGACGGAACCCACGTCGTGGAGCCGAGCGACGCGACCCTGCACGCGAAGCTGACGGAGCTCGGCACGATTTAGAGCCTCCTCCAGGAGGTCGCCCGCCCGGGCCGGCGGCTACCGGCTGCTCGTGCGCATGTGCTGCCGACCGGATGCGCGGCCCGGGCCGAGGGCTAACGTGAAGCCATGGAGACTCCCGCGGCACCGATCACCTTCGTTCCCGACGTTCGCGCCGGCACCACCATCGGCCCGAGCGGCCTCGGCCACTCGACCGTGCTCACCTCACCGGACGTGCGCGTGGTCGTGCTCACGTTCGACGCCGGGCACGTGATGAAGGAGCACAGGGCGCCGAAGACCCTGCTCCTGCAGGCGCTCGACGGACACCTGCGAATCACCGCCGGCGGCGAGGTCACCGAACTGGTGCCCGGGTCGCTGCTCCGGTTGGAGCCGGCACTCACGCACGAGGTCGAGGCGCTCGAGGCATCCCGGCTGATGCTCACCCTGATCGGCTAACGCGGGCTCGGCGTCACGCCGACCTTGACACTTGCGGTCGAGTTTGCCCGGCACACCCAGCCAACTCGACCGGAACGGTCAAACTCGGCGAGCATCAGCGCACTACGACAGCCGCTGCAGCGACTCCTCGCCCACCAGCGACTGCTCGCTCACCGCCGGCGTCCCCGACCCGGCGCCCTCGGCCGCGAGCAGCGCGGCGCGGAAGCTCTCGATCGGGTGCGCATGCGGGAGCACCCGCTGGATCTCGGCCAGAGCCTCGTCCGCCGGAACGCCCAGGTGGCGCACGGAGTACAGCGCGCCGACCGCGGGGGTGCGGCTGATCGCCTGCACACAGTGCAGCAGCACGGTCTTGCCCTCGGCGCGAAGCGCGGCAACGGCGTCCGCCGCGTCGGCGAGCACGAAGTCGAGATTGGGGTTGTCGCCGTCGCGGTCGACCAGCCGCACCTCGATGTGGTCCGAGCGCGGGATCGCGGCGGCCGGAGCGCCGACGCGGCAGAGCGACACGACCGCGTCGATGCCGTCGGGCAGCGCCTCGAAGCGTGCGACCCCGCCGAGCCAGACGCCGGGATCGCGCGGGTGGGCGGCGAGCGAGCTCACATCGCCGTGTGCGGAGTAGTCGACCACGGGCGCGGCCGGCCAGCTGGAGGCATCCGATCGGCCGCCCGCCACGGCCAGCGCGGCCAGGCGCACCAGTTCGCCGGACCGCTCGCCCGGCCAGCCGTGCATCACGCGGCGCCAGCGCGCCGGCACGGCGGATGCTCCCCAGCGCGCCCCGAGGAGCCCGCCGGCGATCGCCGCCACGGTGTCGGTGTCGCGTCCGCCGCGCACTGCGGTCTCCAGGGCGGCCGCGAAGTGGCCGCACGGGTACTGGTCGATGACCGGGTCCAGCTCGGGAACGGGCGTTCGGGTGATCGCAGACCAGGCGCCCTGCAGCGCCTCGACCACCCAGCCGTTGTGGTTGAAGCGGGTCGGCGAGTTCCGTTCGGCCTCGTCGAGCCGCTCGGCCCAGATGGCGGCGCGGTCGGCGGGCAGGCTGCCCAGGGCCGCGCGCACGCCGTCGAATGTGCCGTGCAGCACCGCGTGACGGATGCCGAGGCTCCAGATCACGCAGGCCTCCACGGCATCCGGATGCGTGTGGGTGAGCTGCGAGAGCGCCGTCGCGGCCTCGACCAGGGCGTCGGGGTCGTCGAGGTAGGCGAGGGCGACCGGGGCGACGCGCATGAGCGACCCGTTGCCGGACGAGCGGTGGCTGCGGGCGCTGTAGGCGACGGCGGCCTCGCGGAGGCCCGCGGCGGTGGGCGAGGACGCGCGCCGGATCACGGCGCCGATCTGGATGCCGACGTCTTTCGCGTCGTAGGCCCAGTCGGCCCAGGTCGCGGCGATCCGGTCGAGCACGGCCTCGTCGCGAAGGTCGAGGCCGGCTGCGGCGGCGCGGGCGATCGGGATGGCCATGGCCGTGTCGTCGGTCCACTCGCCCGGTTCCCAGCCGAGCTGGCCGCCGCCGAACATGCCCACCGCGATCTCGTCGGGCAGCGGCGGCTGGAACTCGTAGCGGGCGCCGAGCGCGTCCCCCGTGGCCAGGCCCAACAGAATCCCGGTCGCGCGATCGTTCTGTGCGGACGTGAGTTTCATGTCGACCTCCTTGAGGGTGTGCCAGTGCGACCGGGTCGGGTACCAGGGGGCCGTTGACACTACTCCTGCTTTTCGACACTATGCGTGCTGCGAAGAAGTTTCTCGGCCGCTTTCGGGGGTCAGCGGGGGTGTTTGGGGGGCGTGCGTGGGGGCGTGCTCGAGACGCGAGAGTGCGCGGGGCGCGAGGGCCGCACTGAGTCGCGGAAAAGGAACCTTCCCTCGCGAATTGAAGGTACTTTGTCCGCAATTCAATGTGATTGACTTCTGGGGCGTGCGCGGGGGCGCGAGGGCGAGGGCAAGGACGCAAGGGCGCGGACGCAAGGGCAAGGACGCAAGGACGCAAGAGGGCGAGGGCGGCGCTGAGTTGCGGAAAAGGAACCTTCCCGGGCGAATTGAAGGTACTTTGTCCGCATCTCAATGTGATCTGATACCCATTGTGCGTCGCGGGGGTCGTTCGTAGCCTGAACGTATGAGCAATCACAGCGACCCCAAGGACAGGGACCCGAAGAGCGCCGATCCAAAGGAGAGGGAACCGAAGGGCGCAGACCCGAGGGGCGCCGACCCGAAGGGCGCAGACCCGAGGGGCGCCGGCCCGAGGCCGCCCGTGCGCCAGCTGCGCCTGGTCGTCGAGGCGGCCGATTACGACGCCGCGGTGCGCTTCTACCGCGATGCGCTCGGCCTCACCGAGGAGGAGTCGTTCGAGGACGAGGGCGAGGGCGAGGCCCGCGGGATGGTCCTCGACGCCGGCCGGGCGACCCTGGAACTGCACAACCCGGCGCAGCGGCGGATGATCGACGGGCTTGAGACCGACGGCATTCCGAGCGGGCACATCCGGGTGGCGTTCGAGGTCGCCGACGCCGCCGAGACGACCCAGGCGCTGACGGATGCCGGCGCCGCGCTGATCGCGGCCCCGCGGGTGACCCCGTGGCAGTCGCTCAACTCCCGCCTCGAGGCTCCGGCGGGCCTCACCGTGACCCTGTTCCAGGAGCTCGCGGCGGGCGAGCGCACCCCCACCGACCTCGAGGGATCGGACTACGAGATCTGAGCCCGACGAAACCTGACCCCTGCGAAATCTGAGCCCGACGCAATCTGACCCCTGCCAAATCTGAGCCCGGCGCAATCTGACCCCTACGAGCTCTGGCCCGACGAAATCTGAGCCCAGGTCTGACCCCAACGCAATCTGGCCCCTACGAACTCTGACCCCGGCGCAATCTGAGTCCCAGGTCTGACCCCAACGCAATCTGGCCCTACGCGATCTGAGCCCTACGAAGCCCGGCCCACGAAATCTGGCCCTACGAAACCTGAGCCGCGGGCCCTGAACTGCGGGCACTGAACCGCGACCCTGAACCGCGCTGCACGCAACCCTCGAGATGGCTCCGCCGCCGACGTGGGACGAGGCCGACGAAACGGTGAATATGCGGCAACGCGTGCGCGCGATCGCGCCCCGCTGACCTGGGGAAATGGATTTCGCACCTCCATCGCTCAGCGCGTCGAAAGTTGACGCGACGCCCGGTCACGCCTACTCTTTCATAAGACAGAAGATCCCTTCCATATTGTGGAATATCCGACGATCGCAACCGAAGGACGCACATGCCGTACACCGTGAACTGCTCGATCCTCCTGACGGAACTGCCCCTGCTTGAGCGCCCGGCAGCCGCCAAAGCCGCCGGCTTCGACGCCGTGGAATTCTGGTGGCCTTTCCCCACCGCCGTGCCGAGCGACGTCGAGGTCGACGCGTTCGAGAAGGCGATCACGGATGCCGGCGTGCAGCTGAGCGGACTGAACTTCGCCGCCGGGGACATGCCTGCCGGCGACCGGGGCCTGGTGTCCTGGCCGGCCCGGTCCGACGAGTTCCGCGACAACCTCGCGGTCGTCGCCGGCATCGGCGAGCGCCTCGGCTGCAAGGCATTCAACGCCCTCTACGGCAACCGGGTCGACGGCGTCACCCCCGAGGAGCAGGACGACCTCGCCGCAGAAAACCTCTCCCTGGCCGCGCAGGCCGTGGCTCCGATCGGCGGAGTCGTGCTGCTCGAGCCGGTCAGCGGCGCGCCCCTCTACCCGCTGCTCACCGCCGACGACGTGCTGGGCGTCATCAGGACCGTCACGGCCCGCCACGGCGACACGAACATCAAACTTCTGGCCGACTTCTACCACCTGGCCGTCAACGGCGACGACGTGAACGCCGTCATCGAGCTGCACGCACGCCAGTTCGGCCACATCCAGATCGCGGATGCCCCGGGCCGCGGGGAACCCGGAACGGGCACCCTGCCCATCGACGCCTGGCTCGATCGGAGCTGGGAACTCGGCTACGAGGGCTACGTGGGGCTCGAATACAAGTCGGCGGCCGAGCATCCGTTCGCCTGGCTGGCCAGCACCCAGCCGGCCAGCACAGAATCAGCCACCACCGCACCGACCACCAGCACCGAGGAGATCACCAAATGAGCACCGTTGCCGTCATCGGCCTGGGCATCATGGGCCTGCCCATGGCCTCCAACCTGAGCAAGGCCGGCCACGACGTGATCGGCTTCAACCGCAGTCAGGGCCGGATCGACCAGCTCGTCGCCAACGGCGGCCGCGGCGCGACGAGCGTCGCCGACGCCGTCAGGGACGCCGACGTGATCATCACCATGCTGCCGGACTCCCCCGACGTCGAGAGCGTCGCCGGCGGTGACGACGGACTGATCGCCAACGCGAAGTCCGGCGCCATCTGGGTCGACGCCAGCACGATCCGCCCGGATGTCGCCATCCGGCTGGCCCAGGCGGCGAGCGCCCGCGGAATCCGCCCGGTCGACGCCCCCGTCTCGGGCGGCGAGCAGGGCGCCATCGAGGCGGCCCTCTCTATCATGGTCGGCGGTGAGGCCGCCGACGTCGAGGCCGCCCGCCCCGTGCTCGAGGCGGTCGGCAAGACGATCGTGCACGTGGGCCCGTCCGGCTCCGGCCAGACCGTGAAGGCCGCGAACCAGCTGATCGTCGCCGGCACGATCCAGCTCGTCGCCGAGGCGCTCGTGTTCCTCGAGGCGCACGAGGTCGACACCGAATCGGCCATCACCGTGCTTGCCGGCGGACTCGCCGGCAACCGCATCCTCGACCGCAAGGCGGCCGGGATGGCGGCCCGCACGTTCGAGCCGGGGTTCCGCGTCGACCTGCACCACAAGGACCTGGGCATCGTCACCGCCGCCGCCCGCGAGGCCGGCGTCGCCATCCCGCTGGGCGCCATGACCGCCCAGCTGATGGGCTCGCTCCGCGCGCAGGGCCACGGTTCGCTCGACCACTCCGCGCTGCTGCTCATCGTCGAGCAGCTGTCCGGCCGCTCGCGCGATTAACCAACAGCGCAGCTCACCACCAGCGCCAACCAACCAGCCCCGCCAGGCACCAGAACCACTAGGAGAATCATGCCCAAGATGCGAGCCGTCGATGTCGCCGTCGCCATCCTCGAGCGCGAAGGCGCCACCCAGGCCTTCGGCCTGCCCGGGGCTGCGATCAACCCCTTCTACTCGGCCATGCGCGCCCACGGCGGGATCCGCCACGTGCTCGCTCGCCACGTCGAGGGCGCCGCGCACATGGCGGAGGGGTACACCCGCACCGCACCGGACAACATCGGCGTCTGCATCGGAACCTCCGGCCCGGCCGGCACCGACATGATCACCGGGCTCTACTCGGCCTGGGCCGACTCGATCCCGATCCTCTGCATCACCGGGCAGGCGCCCGTGAACCGCCTGCACAAGGAGGACTTCCAGGCCGTCGACATTGCGGCCATCGCGGCCCCGGTCACGAAGATGGCGGTCACCGTGATGGAGGCCGGCCAGGTGCCCGGCGTCTTCCAGAAGGCGTTCTACCTGATGCGCACCGGGCGCCCCGGCCCCGTGCTGATCGACCTCCCGATCGACGTGCAGCTGACCGAGATAGAGTTCGACATCGACACCTACCAGCCGCTCGAGGCGCCCAAGCCCGTCGCCTCCCGCGCCCAGCTGGCCAGGGCGCTGGACATGCTCGCCGCCGCAGAGCGCCCGCTGATCGTCGCTGGCGGCGGCATCATCAACGCGGATGCCTCGGCCGAGCTCGTCGAGCTCGCCGAGCTGCTGAACATCCCGGTGATCCCCACCCTGATGGGCTGGGGCGCCATCCCGGATGACCACCGGCTGATGGCCGGCATGGCCGGGCTGCAGACCTCGCACCGCTACGGCAACGCGACGATGCTCGAATCCGACTTCGTGATCGGCATCGGAAACCGCTGGGCCAACCGCCACACCGGCGGCCTCGACACGTACACGCAGGGCCGCACGTTCATCCACATCGACATCGAGCCGACCCAGATCGGGCGGGTCTTCTCCCCCGACTTCGGCATCGTCTCCGACGCCCGCGCCGCCCTGGCCGGGCTGCTCGAACTCGCCCGGGAGCGGAAGGCCGCCGGCCTCCTGCCGGACTGGGAAAGCTGGGTGGAGAGCTGCGCCGTGCGCAAGGCCACCCTGCAGCGCAAGACCCACTTCGACGACGTGCCGATGAAGCCCCAGCGCGTCTACGAGGAGATGAACAAGGCCTTCGGCCCGGACACCCGCTACGTGTCCACGATCGGGCTGTCCCAGATTGCCGGCGCGCAGTTCCTGCACGTGTACCGCCCGCGCCACTGGATCAACGCCGGCCAGGCCGGCCCGCTGGGCTGGACCATGCCGGCGGCGCTCGGCGTGGCCGTGGCCGATCCGGAGGCCACCGTCGTCGCGCTCTCGGGCGACTACGACTTCCAGTTCATGATCGAAGAGCTCGCCGTCGGCGCCCAGTTCAAGATCCCGTACATCCACGTCGTCGTGAACAACTCCTACCTGGGCCTGATCCGGCAGGCGCAGCGCGGGTTCAACATGGACTACGAGGTCTCCCTCGCCTTCGACAACGTCAATTCCCCCGAGCTGGAGGGCTACGGCGTCGACCACCTCAAGGTCGCTGAGGGCCTCGGCTGCAAGGCGATCCGGGTGCGCGAGGCCGGCGACATGCAGGGCGCCTTCGAGGAGGCGCGCGACCTCATGCTCGAGTTCAACGTGCCGGTCGTGGTGGAGGTCATCCTGGAGAAGGTCACCAACATCGCCATGGGCGCCGCGAACATCGACGCGGTCACCGAGTTCGAAGAGCTGGCGACGTGCGAGGCGGATGCTCCCACCTCGATCTCCCTGATGTCGCTGATGGCCTAGGCATGCGCATCGTTGTCGCTCCCGATAAGTTCCGGGGCTCGCTGAGCGCACCGGATGTCGTCGCCTTCCTCGAGGCCGGCCTGCGCTCGGTCGACCCGGGTCTCGTAATCGACCGGGCGCCGGTGGCGGACGGCGGCGAGGGAACCCTCGACGCCGCCGTCGGTTCCGGCTTCACCCGCCAGGTCGTCACCGTGACCGGGCCGACCGGACTGCCCCTGCAGGCGGCCTTCGCCGTGCGCGGCGAGGAGGCCGTGATCGAGATGGCCACGGCATCCGGGCTCGCCGCCCTGCCGGACGGTGTTCCGGATGCCCTCCGCGCGACCAGCCGCGGCACCGGCGAACTCATCGCCGCAGCCCTGGCCCAGGGCTGCACCCACATCATCCTCGGCATCGGCGGCAGCGCCGGAACCGACGGCGGGGCCGGCCTGCTCTCCGGCCTCGGCGCCCGGCTGCTCGACGAGGCCGGGGCCGTTCTGCCCGACGGCGGCGGCGCCCTGGCTCGCCTGGCGAAGGTCGACCTGTCCGGCCTCGACCCGCGCCTCGCCTCCGCGCGGATCACGCTCGCCAGCGACGTGGACAATCCCCTGCTCGGCGCGACGGGCGCCGCTGCCGTCTTCGCACCCCAGAAGGGCGCCGGGCCGGCCGACGTCGAGCTGCTGGAGTCGGCCCTGATGAACTACTCGCGCGTGCTGGCCGCCGAAATCGGCGCTGTCGCCCTGACCGCCACCGAGGCGCCCGGCTCCGGTGCCGCCGGCGGCGTCGGCTACGCCGTGCTGGCCGTGCTGGGCGGGGAACGCCGCGCGGGCATCGACGTTGTACTCGAGTTCACCGGCATGCAGACGCGCGTAGCCGGGGCGACCCTGGTGATCACCGGCGAGGGATGCCTCGACCACCAGAGCCTCGGCGGCAAGGCCCCCGTCGGCGTGGCCCAGGCCGCGGCCCGGGCGGGCGTTCCCACCATCGCCGTCTGCGGTCAGTCCACGCTCACGCCGGAAGAACTCATCGACGCGGGGTTCGACCGCACCTATGCGCTCACCGATCTGGAACCGGACACGGATCGGTGCATGAGCGAACCCGGCCCCCTACTCACCCGCATCGGCGCGCTCATCGCCACGAGGCTCGGCGACGACCGCTAGCTCACCGGCACCTGCGCCACCGCCGCCGCCGCCACACTTTTTCGCCCGAAACAAAGGAGTTTCCGTGACTACCACCCAAGATCTGCTCGGCACCACTCGGCCCAGCAGCGCACCGGCCGACACGCTCGGAGACCACGTGCTCGCATCGCTCCGCGCGGCCGTGGCCGACCCGACCCGGGTGAAGACCCGCGCGCTGGATCTGCACGCCAACGCCCACGACGCCTCTCACTTCCTCCTGATTCCGCGCGCCGTGGTGGTCGCCCGCGACGCCGCCGAGGTGGGCCGGCTGCTGCAGGCCAGCGCGGCCCAGGGCATCCCGCTCACCTTCCGCTCCGGCGGCACCAGCCTGAGCGGCCAGGCCATCTCCGACGGCGTGCTGGTGGATGTGCGCCGCCACTTCAAGCAGATCGAGGTGCTCGACGACGGCGCCCGCGTGCGGGTGCAGCCCGGCGTCATCGTGCGGGCCCTGAACGCCCGGCTGGCGAAATACGGCCGCAAGTTCGGGCCGGACCCGGCCAGCGAATCGGCCGCCACGATCGGCGGCGTCGTGGCCAACAACTCCTCCGGCATGGCCTGCGGCACGGTGGACAACGCCTACCAGACGCTCGAATCGGTGACCGTCGTGCTGCCGAGCGGCACGGTCGTCGACACCGGGGCAGCGGATGCCGACGAGCGGCTGCGCGAGCGGGAGCCCGACCTCTACGACGGTCTGCTTCGGCTCGCCAGGCGAACCCGCGAGAATCCGGCATCCGTCGCCACCATCAGGCAGCAGTACTCGATGAAGAACACCATGGGCTACGGGGTGAACTCCCTGCTGGACTACGAGCGGCCGGCGGACATCCTGGCGCACCTGATCGTGGGCAGCGAGGGCACGCTCGGGTTCGTGGCCGAGGCCGTCTTCCGCACGGTGCCCCGGCTGCCGCACGTGACGACCGCCCTGCTGATCTTCCCCGGCCTGGAGCCGGCCACCGCCGCGCTGCCGGCGCTGGTGGCCACCGGCGCGGCGACCCTCGAGCTGATGGACGCCCTGTCGCTGAAGGTCGGGCAGTCGATGCCCGGCACGCCCGACATCGTGCGCGACCTGGTCGTCGAGGACCACGCTGCCCTGCTGGTGGAGTACCACGCCGAATCCCCCGAAAGCCTCGCCGAACTGCTGCGGACCGGGCTCGAGGTCGTCGACGGGCTGGGGCTCACCCTGCCGGCCGACTTCACGACCGACGCCGGTATCCGCGGCCAGCTGTGGCACCTGCGCAAGGGAATCATCCCCGCCGTCGGCGGCACGCGCCCGCAGGGCACCAACGCGCTGCTCGAAGACATCGCCGTGCCGGTGCCGGCGCTGGCCCGCACCTGCGTGGAACTCATGAGCCTCTTCGACAAGTACGAGTACCAGAACGGCATGATCTTCGGCCATGCCAAAGACGGCAACGTGCACTTCATGCTCATCGACGACTTCGCCAGCCCCGAGGGCACGGCCCGCTTCAGCGCGTTCACCGAGGACCTCGTCGAGCTGGTGCTCCGCGAGGGCGGCTCGCTCAAGGCCGAGCACGGCACCGGCCGGGTGATGGCGCCGTATGTGCGCCCGCAGTTCGGCGACGAACTCTACGACGTGATGTGCCAGATCAAGCTGCTCTTCGACCCGACCGGCATGCTCAACCCGGGCGTGCTCATCAACCCCGACCCCGAGGCGCACCTGAAAGACCTCAAGGCCGTACCGGCGGTGGCCGCCGAAGTGGACCGCTGCACCGAGTGCGGCTGGTGCGAACCGGTCTGCCCGAGCCGGGACCTGACGCTGACCCCGCGGCAGAGGATCGTCAGCCTGCGCGCCATCGAAGGGGCCAGGCAGGACGGAAACCTCGCCCTGGTCGCCGAAATGGAGAAGGACTACGAGTACGACGCCGTGCAGACCTGCGCCGTCGACGGCATGTGCCAGACCGCCTGCCCGGTGAACATCAACACCGGCAGCCTGGTCAAGAGGCTCCGCGAAGACGCAGCCGGACCGGTCGACAAGGGCATCTGGAACGTCGCGGCGAAGAACTGGGGCGCGGTCACGAGCGGCGCCGGCCTGGCGCTTCGCGTCGTGAAGCACGTGCCGGCCGGGGTCCTGGCCGGGCCCAACAAGCTGGCCCGCAAGGTGCTGGGCACGGATGCCGTGCCGCTGTACTCCGCGGAGCTCCCCGGCGGCGGCCCCAGGCGCAAGCGCCCGGCGCCGACCTCCGCGGCGCAGGCCGTGTACTTCCCCGCCTGCGTGCAGACCATGTTCGGGCCGGCCACCGACGCCACCCCCGGGGTTCAGCTCAGCTTCGAGCAGCTGTGCGAGCGCGCCGGAGTCACCCTGCTGGTGCCGCCGGAAATCGACGGGCTGTGCTGCGGCACCCCCTGGTCGTCCAAGGGCCTGGTCGACGGGCAGGCAGCCATGCGTCAGAAGACCCTGGCCGCCCTGCACGCCGCCACCAACGACGGCGAACTGACCATCATCTGCGACGCCTCCTCCTGCACCGAGGGGCTGCGGCAGACGATCGAGAGCGACACGAGTGCCAACCGCCTGCGGGTCGTCGACGCGGTCGAGTTCGCGGCCACGAGCATCCTGCCGCAGTTGCCCGAGTACGAGAAGATCGAGTCGCTCGCGCTGCACCCGACGTGCTCCTCCACCCGGATGGGCATCAACGGCGCCCTCGACACCCTCGCCGCGGGCGTGGCCGAGAAGGTGCAGGTGCCGGAGAACTGGGGATGCTGCGGCTTCGCCGGCGACCGCGGCCTGCTGCAGCCCGAACTCACCGAATCCGCCACCCGGGCCCAGGCGGCCGACGTCGTCGCCATGGGCGCCACGGCGTTCGCCTCCTGCAACCGCACCTGCGAACTCGGGATGACCCGGGCCACGGGCAAGGACTACCGCCACGTGCTCGAACTGCTGGAGGAGGTGACGCGGCCCTCGCCCGACAAGGCGACCCCCTCGAGTCACTAAGCGCACGCCACGCACTATCTACACCTTTTTGCGTTCCACACTCTCGAAAACAAAGGAGTTTTTGTGATTTCCACCGATGTGCCTTTCCAGCAGATCACCGACCCGATCCTCGGGTCCCTGGTCTTCTCGGCGATACTCGCCGCGCTACCCCTCATCCTTCTGTTCGTGCTCCTCGGCGTGTTCAAGGTGAAGGCGCCCAAGGCGGCACTGGCCAGCTTGTTGCTGTCCATCGTGCTGGCCATCGTCGGCTGGCAGATGCCGATCGGCCAGACGCTCAGCGCCGCAGCGGCGGGGGCCGTCTACGGGCTGTTCCCGATCCTGTGGATCCTGGTGAACGCGCTCTGGATCTTCAAGCTGACCGTCGCGACGCCCTGGTTCGAGGTGCTCGGCCGCACCATCCGCTCGATCAGCAATGACCTGCGGATCCTCGCGATCCTGATCGCGTTCTCGTTCGGCGCGCTGCTCGAGGCCCTGGCCGGGTTCGGCGCACCGGTGGCCATCTCGGCCGCGATGCTGATGGCAGCGGGCATGAAGCCGCTGAAATCGGCCATGGTGTCGCTGCTGGCCAACACGGCCCCGGTTGCGTTCGGCGCGATGGCGGCACCCATCGTCGCCCTGAGCGGTGTGACGGGCCTGCCGATGCAGGACCTGTCCTCGATGGCCGGACGGCAGACCCCGTTCATCGCGGTGCTGGTTCCGCTCATCCTCGTCTTCATCGTCGACGGCAAGCGCGGCCTGAAGCAGACCTGGCCGGTGGCCCTCGTGGCCGGCGCAGTCTTCGGCCTGGCCCAGTTCGTCACCTCGAACTTCATCGCCGCCGAACTGACCGACGTCGTCGCCGCCGTCGCAACCGTGACTGCCGTTCTGTTCATGCTGCGCTTCTGGCAGCCGGCCGAAGTCGTGAGCACGGACCACGCCGCGGATGCCGCCGAAACCGCGCTGCTCGCGGGGTCGGCCGGCGCAGGGCGCGGCGCCGCTGGTTCGTCCGCCGCATCCTCTGTCGGCTCGTCTTCTGGTTCTGGCTCTGGTTCTGGTTCCGGTTCTGGTTCTGGTTCTGGTTCTGCGGGCGTCGGTGCGACCGGAGGGGGCACGGCCACCGCGCTGCTCGACAACGAGCCGCCGGTCACGTCTCGCCCGCCGGCCCGTCAGGTGCTGACCTCGGTCGCGCCGTACCTGATCATCATGGTGATCTTCTCGATCGCGCAGATCCCGGCCATCAAGGCCTGGCTTGCCGTCGTCGGCAGTGTCACCTTCCAGTGGCCCGGCCTGAACGTCACCGATGCGGCCGGCAACGCGGTTGCCGCGCAGACGTTCAAGCTCGACCACATCAAGGCCACCGGAACCCTGCTGCTCTTCTCCGGCCTGGCCACGATGCTCTTCTACAAGGTTTCGGCACGTGAAGGCCTGCGCATCTACTGGGCCACCCTGGTGCAGCTGCGCTGGACGATCGTCACGGTCACCGCCGTGCTCGCGCTGTCGTTCGTGATGAACCTGTCCGGCCAGACCAACTCGCTGGGCGTCGCGCTCGCCACCACGGGCGGCTTCTTCGCCCTCATCTCCCCCCTGCTCGGCTGGATCGGTGTGGCCCTGACCGGGTCGGACACCTCGTCCAACTCGCTCTTCGGGCAGCTGCAGGTGACCGCAGCGGCAGAGACCGGCCTCTCGCCGGTGCTGATGGCCGCAGCCAACTCGTCGGCCGGAGTGCTGGGCAAGATGCTCTCGCTGCAGAACCTCGCCGTGGCCGCGGCCGCCGTCGGGATGGAAGGCGCCGAGAGCACCCTGTTCCGCAAGCTCATCGGCTGGAGCCTGGGACTGCTCGTGCTGGTCACGATCCTGATCGGCCTGCAGAGCACCCCGGTGCTCGGCTGGATGGTTCCCTAACCGGCCACCGGCCACCGGCCACGTCGGCGCGAGGGCCCCCATCGTACGCAAGATGGGGGCCCTCGCGCGATCCCGGCAGGGCGTTCGCACGCCGTGTCCGATGGCATCCGTGCGCAGCAGGGCGTTCGCGGCATCCGTTCGCGGCAGGGCGTTCGCACAGTCGGAGATTCTGCCGCTCGGGCGACAACTCCCAGCCCAGACGCACCGCACACCCCCGGGAGCAACGGATGCCGCCACAGCTGGGAGTTATCGCCACCCTGCCGCACCTGTTGCCACAGATAGGCGCGAGCAGACCGAGCCGCTCTTACTGCAGCAGCTTGAGCGACTCCCCCAGCGCCTCGGCCGAGCGGTGCAGCAGCGCGACTTCCACGTCATCCATCGGCACGTCGACCACGCGCTCCACGCCGCGGGCACCCACGATCGAGGGAACGCTCAGGGCGATGCCGTCGATGCCGCGGTATCCGTGCAGCACGCTCGACACCGGCAGGATCGCGCGCTCGTTGCGCAGCACCGCCTCGACGATGCGGGCGCCGGAGAGCCCGATCGCGTAGTTCGTCGCACCCTTGCCGGCGATGATCTTGTAGGCGGCGTGCACCACATCGTCGGTCAGCGACTCCAGCCGCTCGCGCGGGAACAGCCGCGTGCCGGCCTCGTCGGTCCAGTCGCGCAGCGGCGTCTGGCCGATCGTGGCATCCGACCAGAGCGGGAACTCGCTGTCGCCGTGCTCGCCGACGATGAGCGCGTGCACATTCTGGGACGCGATCCCGGCCGCCTCGGCAATCAGCCAGCGCAGCCGGGCCGAATCCAGCACGGTGCCGGAGGAGAAGACCCGGCCAGGCGGAAGATCGACGAGCCCCTCGGCGACCACCGTGAGCACGTCGCAGGGGTTGGTGACGAGCACGAACACGGCGTTCGGGGCGAGGGCGACGAGGCGCGGCATGAGCTGCTCGAGGATGCGCGCATTGGTCCCGGCGAGCGCCAGACGCGTCTGCCCCGGCTCCTGTTTGGCGCCCGCGGTGATGACCACGACATCCGAATCGGCGACGAGTTCGATGTCGCTGCCGCCGCTGATTCGGGATGCCCCGGTGAACGGGGTCCCGTGCGCCAGGTCGAGCACCTCCGCCTCCGCTTTGGCCTGGTTCACGTCGTACAGCACCACCCGCTGGGCCGAGTTGCGGATCAGCGCGGCGTAGGCGAGGGAGGACCCCACGCTCCCGGCGCCGATGACGGACAGTTTGGTCTCGCGCACGAAGCTCATGGCTCCATTGTTGCGGCTGCTCCGGCCTCCGCACGAGCCTCCGTCCCGGATCTCCCGCCCGATCCCCCGACCCGGCGCCCGAGTCCCGGCCGCGCCCTGTGGCCAACTCAGGAGAATCGGGAGATTGCGGGGGCGGGCCCGCGGAATCACGCGGCCGCGGTCTGCGACATGACGGAATCTCCTGAGTTAGCCACAGCGCGCGGGGCCGACGACGGATGCCGGAGCCGATCTCGGCACGCTCGATCTCCGGGTCACGACAGGTGCCCTGTGGCCAACTCAGGAGAATCGGGAGATTGTGCGTTCGGGCCCGCGGAATCACGCGGCCGCGGTCGGCGACCCAACGGAATCTCCTGAGTTAGCCACCGGGCGGGGCGAGCACTCGGGCGGCGGGATCCGGGCGGGCTCGATCACCGGACGGACTCGATCACCGGGCGGGCTCGATCACCGGGCCCTCGCCCAGCGCAATTGGGTAGTGTGAAGGGAATCCCACACGGCCCTGCCCGGGCCCCAACCGGAGGAGTTTCATGCCCATCACCGTTCAAGGCGTCATCGTTCGTTCGAAGGGTGCCCCGGTGGAACTCACCGACATCGTGATCCCCGACCCCGGACCCGGCGAGGTCGTCGTCGACATCGAGACCTGCGGCGTCTGCCACACCGACTTCCACTACAAGGAGGGCGGCATCGGCGACGACTTCCCCTACCTCCTCGGCCACGAGGCCGCCGGCCGGGTCAGCGTGCTCGGCGAGGGCGTCACCCACGTCGCCGTCGGCGACTTCGTCGTGCTCAACTGGCGCGCGGTCTGCGGCGACTGCCGCGCCTGCAAGCGCGCCGAGCCCTGGTACTGCTTCAACACCTTCAACGCGAGCCAGAAGATGACCCTCGCCGACGGCACCGAGCTCAGCCCGGCCCTCGGCATCGGCGCCTTCGCCGAGAAGACCCTCGTGCACGAGAAGCAGTGCACCAGGGTGGACGCGAGCGCCGACCCCGCTGCGGTCGGGCTCCTCGGCTGCGGCATCATGGCCGGCATCGGCGCGGCCATGAACACGGGCAACGTGAGCCACGGTGACTCGGTCGCCGTGATCGGATGCGGCGGCGTCGGCAACGCGGCGGTCGTCGGGTCGAAGCTGGCCGGGGCATCCGTCATCATCGCCATCGACCGCGACGCGAAGAAACTGCACAAGGCCGAGCAGCTCGGCGCCACGCACACGATCGACTCGTCGGGCCTCGACGAGGCCGGCGTCGTCGCGGCCGTGCAGGCCCTGACCGGCGGCTTCGGCGCGGATGTCGTCATCGACGCGGTCGGACGTCCCGAGACCTGGCGCCAGGCGTTCTACGCCCGCGACCTCGCCGGCACGGTCGTGCTGGTCGGCGTGCCGACGCCCGAGATGATGCTCGAGATCCCGCTGCTCGACGTGTTCGGACGCGGCGGCTCGCTCAAGTCGTCCTGGTACGGCGACTGCCTGCCGGAGCGCGACTTCCCGATGCTCACCGACCTGTATCTGCAGGGCCGGCTGCCGCTCGAGCAGTTCGTCAGCGAGCGGATCGGCATCGGCCACATCGAGGAGGCCTTCGAGAAGATGGCCCGCGGCGAGGTCTTGCGCTCGGTCGTGGTGCTCTGATGGGCGCGCGCATCGAGCACCTCGTCACGTCGGGAACGTTCAGCCTCGACGGCGGCACCTGGGCCGTCGAGAACAACGTCTGGATCGTCGGCGACGACGCCGAGTGCGTGGTGATCGACGCCGCCCACGACGCCGACGCCATCCTCGCCGCGGTAGGTAGCCGCAAGCTGCTCGGCATCCTCTGCACGCACGCGCACGACGACCACATCGGCGCCGTGGGCGAGGTGCTGGCGGCGCGCGATGCCCCCGTTTTTCTGCACCCGCGCGACGCGATGCTGTGGGACTCGATGTACCCGGATGCCCCGCCGCACCCCCTCGCCGATGGCCAGCGGATCGCGGTGGCCGGCCTCGAGCTCGAGGTGCTGCACACCCCCGGCCACTCCCCCGGCGCGGTCTGCTTCTACGCGCCGGCGCTCGGCGCATCGGGCACGCTGTTCAGCGGCGACACGCTGTTCCACGGCGGCCCCGGCGCGACCGGCCGCTCGTTCAGCGACTTCCCGACGATCGTCGAGTCGATCACGAGCAAGCTGCTGACCCTTCCCGCCGAGACGGTCGTGCTCACGGGGCACGGCGAGTCAACGACGATCGGCAACGAGGCCGGGCACCTGGAGGAGTGGATCGCCCGCGGCCACTAGCGCCGGCCGGTTGTCCGGCAGGACGGGTAGGCCGGTTTTTTGCTGCGGGCTAAGATCCCCTGCCGGCGCCGCTCACCGGTGGCCGCGCTGACGCGTGGCCAACTCAGGAGATTCCGTTGTCGCGCCGCACGCAACCCCGTGTTTCCGGGCCCGGATGACACTGCGTACCCGATTCTCCTGAATTAGCCACCATGGGAGGCGATGCCCAGCCGGGGCCGTGGTGGCCGCGCCGGCCTGTGGCTAACTCAGGAGATTCCGTCGTCGCGCCAGGCGCGACCGCGTGTTTCCGCGGCCGGAAACCGCGGCGCACCCGATTCTCCTGAGTTGGCCACCGTTCGGGGCGGGTAATCCAGGGTGGGCGGGGGCGTGCAGGGGCTACGGCGGGTCAGCGGCGCACGACGGAGCGCATCAGGCGCAGGGCCACCGAGAGGGATGCCATGTCGTCGCGTCCGAGGGCGTTGACCTCCTCGAAGACGCTCCGTGACCGGCTCAGCTGCTCCGCGTTGAGGGCCTCCCAGGCGAGCATGCGTTCCTCCGCGGTGCCGGCAGCCGTGGATTCCAGCACGCGCGTGGTCATATCGGCCACCGTCGAATAGAGATCGTCGCGCAGGGCCGCGCGGGCCAGGGCCTGCCAGCGGTCCTTGCGCGGCAGCGCCGTGATGCGCTCGAGCAGGTTGTCCACCCGGAAGCGGTCGTAGACCGTGTAGTACACCGCGGCCACATCCTGCATCGGCGCCTTCGCCTGGGTGGCGATCTTGGCCACGTCCAGCAGCGCGAAGGCCTCGAAGAGCTCGATCCACCGGCGTCCGAGATCCTCCGGAACGCCCCAGTCCTTCGCCGTTTGCAGCAGGGAGTGCATGCGCTTGAGGTCCTCGCCCTGCACGTAGTCCACGAGGTGTGCGCGCATGACGTCGGTCTGCGGCTTGTACTGGGCGACGACCTCCGCCACGGCGGGCGACCCGCCCTGGTTGACCTGCCAGCGCACGGCACGGTCGAGCAGGCGACGGATGTCGAGGTGGATCGCCGACCAGTGTTCGGTCGGGAACGACGACGGCAGCGCGTTGAGCTCGCCGACCATGATGTCCAGCTCGAAGACCTCGCGCAGGGCGACGAACGCCCGCGCAATCGTGGCCGGGTTCGCGGAGGTCTCCTCCATCGTGCGGAAGGCGAAGGTCACGCCGCCGAGGTTGATCATGTCGTTGGCCACGACCGTGGCGATGATCTCACGGCGCAGCGGATGCGTGTCGATTTCGGCGTCGAAACGCTCCGACAGCTGCCTCGGGAAGTAGCGTCGCAGGGTCTTGCCGAACCACGGGTCGTCGGCCAGGTCGCTGTCCCGCAGCGCCGTGGCCAGCTCGATCTTGGCGTAGGCGGCCAGCACGGACAGCTCCGGCGAGGTCAGGCCCTGCCCCTGCTCCAGCCGTTCCCGCAGCGTCGCCGTCGTCGGCAGCGCCTCGAGGTCGCGCTTGAGATCGCCGGATGCCTCCAGCCAGTCCATCAGCCGTTCGTAGCTGGGGCTCCAGTTGACGACCTTCACCCGGTCGTTGAGCAGCAGGATGTTCTGGTCAACGTTGTCCACCAGCACCAGCCGCCCGACCTCGTCGGTCATCGAGGCGAGGAACTCGGTCCGCTCCGCTGCGTCGAGCTTGCCCGCCGCGACCATCCGGTCGACGAAGATCTTGATGTTGACCTCGTGGTCGGAGCAGTCCACCCCGGCGGAGTTGTCGATCGCGTCGGTGTTCAGGATGACGCCGTTCAGGGCCGCCTCGATTCGACCGAGCTGGGTCATCCCGAGGTTTCCGCCCTCGCCGACGACCTTCACGCGCAACTCCCGGCCATCGACACGGATGGCGTCGTTCGCCTTGTCGCCAACCTGCGCGGCCGTCTCACTGCTCGCCTTGACGTAGGTTCCGATGCCGCCGTTGTAGAGCAGGTACGCCGGCGCCGTGAGGATGGCGCGGAGCAGTTCCGGCGGGCTGATCTTCGTCGTGCCGCCCGGCAGCCCGAGCGCCACCTGCACCTCGGCGGAGATCGGGACCACCTTGGCGTGGCGCGGATAGACCCCGCCGCCCGCGCTGATCAGGGCCTCGTCGTAGTCGCCCCAGGAGGAACGCGGCAGGTCAAAGAGCCGCCGGCGTTCGGCGAAGGAGGCCGCGGCATCCGGGTTCGGGTCCAGGAAGATGTGCCGGTGATCGAAGGCCGCGATGAGACGGATGTGCTCCGACAGCAGCATGCCGTTCCCGAACACGTCGCCGGACATGTCGCCCACCCCGACGACGGTGAAGTCCTCGGTCTGGGTGTCGACGCCGAGCTCGCTGAAGTGGCGCTTGACCGACTCCCACGCGCCGCGGGCCGTGATGCCCATGGCCTTGTGGTCGTAGCCGACCGAGCCGCCCGAGGCGAAAGCGTCGCCCAGCCAGAAGCCGTAGTCGGCGGCCAGCCCGTTGGCGATGTCGGAGAAGGATGCCGTTCCCTTGTCGGCGGCGACGACCAGGTACGAGTCGTCGTCGTCGTGTCGCACGACGCTGGCCGGCGGCACGACCTGTTCGCCGTCGGCCGTGGCGACCAGGTTGTCGGTGAGGTCCAGCAGTCCGCTGATGAAGGTCTTGTAGCTCTCGACGCCCTCGGCCATCCAGGCCGCGCGGTCGACGGCGGGGTCGGGGAGCTTCTTGGCGAAGAATCCGCCCTTGGCGCCGGTGGGCACGATGACGGCGTTCTTGACCGTCTGTGCCTTGACCAGGCCGAGGATTTCGGTGCGGAAGTCCTCCCGGCGGTCCGACCAGCGCAGGCCGCCGCGGGCGACCTTGCCGAAGCGCAGGTGCACGCCCTCGACGCGCGGCGAGTACACCCAGATCTCGTACTTCGGCCGCGGGAACGGCAGCGACTCGATCAGGGTCGGGTCGAGCTTGATGCTCAGGTACGGCTTCTGCTGGAAGAAGTTGGTGCGGAGCGACGCTTCGATCAGATCGATGAAGGTGCGCAGCACGCGGTCGGCGTCGAGGGTCGCGACCTGCTCCATGGCGGCGGTGAGCTCGGCGCGCACGTGCGCCAGGCCGACGGTGCGTTCGTCGTCGGTCAGCTTGGGGTCGAAGCGCGCCTCGAAGAGCGACACCAGGCCGCCGGCGACGGCCGGGTTGGCGAGCAGCGTGTCGGCGACGAACTCGTAGGAGTTCGTGTTGCCCATCTGGCGCATGTACTTGGCGTAGCTGCGCAGGATGACGACCCGGTGCCAGGCCATGCCCTCCCGGAGCACCAGGCGGTCGAGGCCGTCCGATTCGACGGCGCCGCGCACGGCCGCGCCGAACGAGTCGGCCAGGAGCCGGCCGGTCGCGACCGGGTCGACGCCGGCGGGGTAGTTCAGGCCCAGGTCGTAGAGGAAGAAGTCGCGCCCGTCGGAGGTCTCGATCTCGAAGGGGACCTCGTCGAGAACCTCGAGGCCGAGGTTCTGGAAGTACGGCAGGATCTGGCTGAGGCTCTGCGACTCCATCATGTAGAGCTTGACCCGGGCGTCTTCGGCCTCGGGTTCGTCACGCGACGCATCCGGCAGATACACGTACAGCCCCGGCGCCGCGGGCCCGTCGCCGGATGCCTCGGACGCGGTCGCCGCGGTCGCGCACGCCTCGAACCTCCCGATGTCCTCGAGCGCATCCTCGATCTCGTAGTCGACCCGGTAGCTGTCGGGGAACGCTTCGGCCCAGAGGCCGGACAGGTGCTCCGCCTCATCGAGCGAGCGGTGTTCGCGGAGTTCCTCGGTGATGCCCTCCGACCAGGCACGCACGGCCATGACCAGGCGGCGCTCGAGCGCGACGGCGTCGACGCCCGCGACCTGGGCATCCTTCGGCAGGCGGATGCGGAAGAAGAGGCGGGCCAGGGCGGATTCGGTCATCCGGGCCTCGAAGTCGAGGGACTCCGCGTGGAAGGTCTCGCGCAGTTCCTTCTCGATGCGCAGGCGCACGGCCGTGGTGTACCGGTCGCGGGGCAGGAAGACCATCGCGGACATGAAGCGGCCGTAGATGTCGGGGCGCAGGAAGAGGCGGGTGCGGCGGCGTTCCTGCAGGCGCTGGATGGCGAGGGCCGTGGTGACCAGGGCGTCGACATCCATCTGGAACAGCTCGTCGCGCGGGTAGGTTTCGAGGATGCCGAGGAGGTCCTTGTCGCTGTGCGAGCCGACCGGGAAGCCGATCTTGGACATCACGGCGTCGACCTTTTCGCGCAGGATCGGCACGGCCCGAACGGAGCTCGTGTACGCGCTGGCGGCGAAGAGGCCGATGAAGCGCTGCTCGCCGTTGACGTTGCCGTTCTCGTCGAAGCTCTTGATGCCGATGTAGTCGAAGTAGGCGGGGCGGTGCACGCTGGAGCGCGAGTTGGCCTTCGTGATCACCAGGGCGCGTCGCTCGCGCGCCATCAGGCGGCCGGCCTCGGTGAGGTGCTGGATCTGGTGGCCGTCTTCGGAGGAGCGCAGCAGGCCGAGGCCGCTGCCGTCACGGATGGTGAGCACGTCTTCGCCGTCGACGGTGCCCAGGTCGTACTCCCGGTAGCCGAGGAAGGTGAAGTTGTCGCGGTCGAGCCAGCGCAGCAGTTCCTGGGTCTGGTTGAGGTCCGGGATGCCCTCGGCGTGGGCGACCTTGCCGAGCGCGTCGGCGATCAGCACGGACTTCGCGCGCATCGGCTGCCAGTCCTCCACGGCGGCCCGCACGTCGCTGAGCACCCGGGTGAGGCCCGCGATGAGCTTGCCCTGCTGCTCGTCGGTGGCGCGGTCGATCTCGATCGCGATCCAGGACTCGAGGTGCGGGGAGTCGTCCTCGTTGCCGAGCAGGTGGGAGATGTCGGGCATCGCGGAGGTGTCGCCGCTGGAGATGCCGACGCTGGACGGAATCCGGTTGACGTCGATGAGGTCGTTGGTGACCCGGTTGCGGGTGACCGCCAGGAGAGGGTGCACGACCAGGTGGATGGCCGAGTGCTGGCGCACGAGTTCGGCGTTAACCGAGTCGACGAGGAACGGCATGTCGTCGGTGACGATGTAGACGACGCTGCGGCCGGACTCGTTGCGGATCTCGACGTTCGCCGTCTTCGGCCGGCGGTTGCGCGCGACCTGCCAGTGGTAGCTGGCCCGTGCGCGCAGAACGTTCACGTCGTAGGCCTGGGCGTCTTCACCCGCCAGGTGCTCGTAGTAGTCGGCGATGAAGGCCTCGAGCTCGCTACCCGTCGGGGACTGACCCGTGCGGGTGGATTCTGACGACATGAAAAGAAACGCCTCCATTAAGTGCTCTGATCTTCGCTGATCGGGCCTGCCGATCCGGCGGTAAACGTGGAGGCCCCTTGCTCAACCCATCGTAGTTTCACTGAGCAGGATGCGCACATCGAACCACCGCAGGGTCTGCGATTTTGCGGTGGTCGGATGCCGGTGGATCCCGGTCGATGATTCGCAGCGCTGAGGTCTTCCGCACTCCCGGGAGCGATAGGCGGTCTCAGGACTGGGACTTGTCGCCGCACGTCTAGTCGAGATCGAGCGGATGCGTCCCGTACTCGGTCATCCAGACCGGTCCAGTCCTGTTCTTCGACTTCCTCGCCGCGACTGCTGCTGCCTTGCGACGGCCAGAGCGGATGTTCCACGCGAGGTAGAGCGCCGCAACGACCGCGAAGACTCCGAGGAACAGCAAGAACGTGAGATCAGTCGGCATGCGTTGACCGTACTGGTGCGGGCGGCCCGGCCGCCAGCCGCCAGTTCGGGGAGCGACAAGCGCGCCCGCCCCCAAGTGGTTATCGGCCGTGACCCAAGGGCGTCAGGCCGCAGCGCATCAGATAGGCATAGGTGTCGTCGTAGTAGCTCGGGGGACGAGTTGGATCGAGCGCATCGCCGGCGGGTACAACGTTCGCGACGCCCTCGGGCGGGACTGTCAGTGCGCCTGCTGCCCGAACGCGCCTCAGGCTCGGCACGCTCTAGCCGGCGCGATGACCGCCGGGAGGACAGGCGAGACCCCGTGTTGCTTGGACTGTCAGGGTGTCAAGGGCAGGTCTCGACGGGCTCGACCACCGGCCGGGACGAGCGGTCCGACTCCGCGCAACCGTTCATTTTGACCGACCCCTGGTTGAAGTGAGCAGTTTTTATGCACATTTCTTGCGTAAGTGCGCACTGTGTGGCACAGTCATTTCACTTGACAGCATCGTCATGGGTCGGTTACCAGCGGTGAGCGCCTTTCCGCGCTTTCCAGGAACGGAAGGTTTGAAATGGCTTCACTGCGTAAACACACACGGACGGGCGCAGTCCTGGCGAGTGTGGCGATCCTGGGCCTCGGCCTCTCCGGCTGTTCACCTGCCGCGGACAAGTCTTCCTCAGAGACCAAAGGCGTGACGATCACCGTCGCCCTGTTCACGGCTCCGCCGCCCAAGGCCGCTCTTGCCGAGTTCACCAAGGACACGGGCATCAAGGTCAAGTGGTCGACCATCGACTGGGACAGCCTCCAGACCAAGATCGCTGCCTCATCGGCCGCCAAGACGTACTTCGCCGACGCGACAGACGTGGACTGGTCGCGGGTCGGGCAGCTGGGCACGCTGAAGTGGTTCGAGCCCCTCGAGGACTACCTGGACACGGAGTCCTACAAGAAGGACATGCCGCAGCTGGACTCCTTCGTGTCGGACGGGCACGTTGTCGGAATCCCCTTCGACGCCTCCTTCCTCACCACGACGGTGAACACGGAGATGTTCGAGAAGGCCGGGATCACGACGATGCCGACCACCATCGCGGAATACACCGCGGACCTGGAGAAGCTGAAGTCGAGCGGCGTAGCCGAGCACCCCCTGAACATCCCCTTCGCCGCTGCGGAAGGGCTGTCCACATACTGGTACCAGACCACGGCCGCCTTCGGTGGAACCGTTCTCGACGGCGACGGCAAGCCCCAGTTCTCTGACCCCGATTCCGCCGGCTACAAGGCGGCCGAGTGGATGGTCAACGGCGTCAAGTCCGGGCTCGTTCCCCCGGGAAACATCAACGTGAGCGACACGCAGGGCCAGCAGACGCTCATGGCCAAGGGCGGCGTCGCATCCACGTTCGCTGACTACTCCGGCAACGTCGGCAGCCTCTACGACATCCCCGACACGTCCAGCGTCGTCGGCAAGGTCACCTACCTGCCCACGCCCGGCGTCGACGGTGTCGGGCCGAACGTCAGCAACCCGGACGGCATCGGGATCCCCGTCACCGCCAAGTACAAGGAAGCGGCCGCCAAGTTCATCGAGTGGTTCACCTCCCAGAAGGCCCAGTACGGGTTCGCGGGCGGCGAAGGCCCCGACAACGTCTTCCCCGGCTACTTCCTCCCCTCCCGCCTGAGCGCCATCGAGCAGCTCACCGCGGATGGCGAGCTGGCCGGCGGAGACGTGCTGACCTCGATCCTGAAGGACAGCGCCCGGCCGGTCTTCCCCGAGGGTGCGCCCGCCTGGTACCCGGAGTTCTCCCGAGCGGTCAACACCAACCTGCACGCGGCCGCAGCGGGCTCCATGAGCGTCAAGGATGCGATGAAGGCGATCTCCGACACCGCTGACAAGCTCTCAAGCGGCTCGTGACCCGAACCCGACGCGCAACCCGACCCGAAACGCAACGGTGAACGCTGATACCCGGGTCAAGAACGCCCCAGTCGTAGGCCCTGGGGGACGCGCGAAGCTCGCGTCCCCCGGGGCCAAACGGCGCGGCCGATTCGACATCCTGCCCTACGCCCTCGTCACCCCGCTCGCACTCTTCATCATCAGCCTCGCCCTGATCCCCGCGCTCTTCACGATCGTGGCCTCGTTCTTCAAGGACCAGGCGCTGAATCCGCCCGTGCGGTTCAACGGCTTTGAAAACTTCGTCAACCTGTTCAACGACGCCGGCGTGCTCTCGAGCATGGGCAACACGGTGATCTACGTGCTCGTCGGCGTCATCCTGTCGACGGTGCTCGCGGTGTTCTTCGCGGTCATCCTGCGCAAGAAGTTCCTCGGTCGCTCCCTGCTCATCGCCGTGCTGATTCTGCCCTGGGCCCTCCCGGGCGTGGTCAACGGGATCATCTGGAGCAACATCTGGGACAGCAATACCGGCCTGGTCAACAGCCTGCTGACCTCCATGCACCTGATCGACACGTACCAGGTCTTCCTCGGCCAGAACAAATTCATGACAATCCTGGCCATCGAGATGGTGCAGGTCTGGCAGATCACCCCGCTTTCCACCCTGCTCGTGCTGGCCTCAATGCAGAACATCCCCGATGAACTCTATGAAGCCGCGAGCCTGGACGGCGGGTCGCCGTGGAAGGTGTTCTGGTCGGTCACCCTGCCGCTCACCGCGCCGGGCATCACCATCGCGATGGTGCAGGCGGTGATCGCGACCCTCAACATCTTCGACCAGCCCTACATTCTCAACGGTGCTGCCAGCACCGGAGCATCCGTCACCATGCAGACCTACTTCATCAGCTTCCAAAACCTTGACTTCGGGCAGGGATACGCGTTGTCGCTCATCATCACGATCGTCACGCTGGTGCTGTCGCTCGGAATTCTCAAGCTCGTCTACCGCCCTGTGGAGTACTGATGAATCGCCGTCCGCACTGGTTCCGATGGTTCGGAGTCGCCTTCATCGTGATCTGGTCGCTCGTGCCCGTGTACTGGGCGCTGAACACCAGCCTTCAAACGGATGCCCAGGTGAGCTCGAAGCCCTCGAATTACGTTCCGCCCACTCCGACGTTGTCCAACTACCTGGCGCTGCTCACCGGCGAGGGTGAGACCGCAGCGGCCATTCGCCAGTCCTCCATCAACATCCTGATCGAGTGCACGCTGGCCACCGTGATCACCGTCGTGCTGGCGACGCTCGCGGCGTACGCATTCGCCCGGATGAAGTTCCGGGGCGGGAAGATCCTGTTCTACGCCGTGCTCGCCACGATGGCATTCCCGGCGTACACGACCCTGATCCCGATCTACCGCATCCTGAGCACATTCGGCCTCGTGAACACGTATACGGGCATCGTGCTCGTGTACGTCTCGGGGTTCCTCCCGCTCGCGACCTGGATTCTCTACAACTACATGTCGAGTCTTCCGTTGGCCATTGAGGAAGCCGGCACCATGGATGGCGCCAGCCGGATGAAGATCCTGTGGCACATCGTGATTCCCCTGGCGCTGCCCGGAATCATCTCCACCGCGATCATCACGTTCCTGTTCGCGTGGGGTCAGTTCCTGTTCCCGCTCGTGCTGTCGAGCGACCTGTCGACGCAGCCTTTGACTGTCGTCATCGCCGCGCTGCAGGGCAGGCACGTCGTGCCCTTCTCGCTGCTCAGCGCCGCCGGAATCATCGCCATCGCCGTTCCCGCGGCCATCGCCCTGATCCTGAACAAGTACATCGTCAGTGGGCTGCTCGCCGGAAGCGTGAAGTAGCCGGGGCCGGCTAAGCGTCCGGGGAGGCGGCCTTCGCCTGCTTGAGGCGTGACGGCCGCGCCCCGGTGAGATCGACGACGTGCACCTGCACGCCGGCGTCGGCGATGCGCTCCAGCTCGACCGGGTCTGCATTCGAGTCGGTGATCAAGTCGCTGATCTGGGACAGGTCCGCCATTTTCGCCAGGGTCACCCGCCCGACCTTCGAACCGTCCGCGACCACGATCACTCGCTGGGCGCTGGCGACCATCGCGTTGTTCGTGCGGGCCTCGGTGTCATCGTGCGTCGTCACCCCGCCGGCGGCCGTGATGCCGTCGGTGCCGAGGATGGCCGTGCCCACGTTGATCGCCTTGAACGTGTTCTCCGACAGTGACCCGACGGCCTCGAACGAACTCAACCGCACGACCCCGCCGGTGATGATCACCTTGAGCTGGGGCCGCGCCGCGCACTCCAAAGCGGTCGTGAGCGAGTTGGTCACGATCGTCAACTCCGCGCGATTGCCGAGGGCCCTGGCGACCTCCGCCGTGGTGGTGCCGCCACTGATCGCCACGGCATACGGGCCGGAGGGGATCATTTCGACCGCGCGCCTGGCGATACGTTGTTTGGCTTCCCTGAACTGGGTGTCGCGAAGCCGGACCGGAATCTCGCTGTGGGATTCCAATGCGCGGGCGCCTCCGTGGGTGCGCACGAGAAGGCCCTGCTCGTCGAGGTCGGCCAGATCCCGCCGGAGAGTCGCGGCCGACACCCCGAGGTCCCTGGCGAGAGAGGCCAGGGACATTGTGTTCTGCTCCTGAAGCGCGGACAGGACCGCTCGCATCCGGTCGGAGCGCTTCGCGGATACTGCGCGAGGATGGGCTTCGAAGTAGCCGTCAGTGGACATGATTCGCTTTCTTGTCTCAAATGCGCATTGTTTGTGCCCACTTTAGCGCCAAAACGCTCGTGATATTGCGTGAAGCACGCAGTATGTCGCAGTATTTACTAATGACTAGTCCGCTCACCTCACCCGGCGTCCTCACCCCCGGCCCCGGCTCTGTAGCCACGGTCCGCGAGATCCTCCAGCAGCCCGAGGTCTGGGGCGAGGCCGCATCCGCGATCGCGGCTCTGCGCCAGGATCTGGATGCATTCCTCGCGCCGCTGCTGGCCCGCCCCGATCTGCGCATCGTGCTGACCGGAGCCGGCACGTCCGCCTTCGTCGGGCAGATCGCGGCTCCGGCCCTCTCCCGGCTTCTCGACCGTCGCGTCGACGCCCTCGCGACCACGGACATCGTCTCGAACCCGCGGGACGCTCTCGCGGAGGATCTGCCCACACTGCTCATCTCCTTTGCCCGATCGGGCAACAGCCCGGAGAGTATCGCCGCAACCCGCCTGGCCGACGAATGCCTCACCGACGTGAGCCACCTGGTGCTGACCTGCGACCGGGTCGGCGGCCTCTACCGGGAGCACGAGGGTCGCGAGAAGTCCATGACCGTGCTGATGCCCGAGCGCTCCAACGACGAGGGGTTCGCGATGACCTCGAGCTTCACGTCGATGCTGCTGTCGTGCCTGCTCATCCTGGGGGGCGAGAATGACGCAGCAGTCAGCGCCCTCGCCGCCGCCGCGACGCAGGTCATCCAGTCCCGGCAGCAGGCGATCCGCCAGCTCGCCGCGGGCGGATACGACCGGATCGTGTACCTGGGAAGCGGCCCGCTGACCGGCCTGGCTCGCGAATCGGCCCTGAAGCTCCTGGAGCTCACCGCGGGCCGGGTCGTCACCTACTTCGACTCCGCATTGGGCTTTCGCCACGGCCCCAAGGCCGTGCTCGACGACCGCACGCTCGTGCTCGTCTACGTGTCATCGGACCCGTACACCCGCCAGTACGACCTGGACATCATCGCCGAGCTCCGCTCAACCCAGAAGCCGGAAAGCGTCATCGCGATCGCCTCAGAGCCGCTGCCTGCGTCGCTCGGCGAATCGTGGGTTCTCGAGGGGCTGGCCGGCCTGAACGACGCGTACCTTGCCGTAGGCTACGTCGTCGTGGCACAGATCCTGGGTTTGTCGTTCGCCCTAGAGCTCGGCACGACAGCAGACAACCCGTTCCCCGGAGGCGACGTCAACCGCGTTGTCCAGGGCGTCACCATCCACCCGTTGGCGCCTGCCGCGGGCGAAACCGCGGGCGCGAGCGCCCGGCCGTGACGCTGTTCCTGGGCGTCGACGGTGGCGGCTCGAAAACCGCCTTCGTGCTCCTCGACGACTCGGGACAGATTCTGGCCGAGGCACAAACGCAGAGCTGCTACTACTTCACCGAGGGAATCGAGCTCGTCGAACGGGTGCTCGCTGACGGTGTCGGCCAGGTGTGCCGCTCTGCGGGCGTCGAACCAACGGACATCCGTCAAGCCTTCTTCAGTCTGCCCGGCTACGGTGAGGCGAGCGACGACGTCGAAACCCTGAACGCGCTTCCCCGTAACGTTCTCGGCCACGACCGGTACTCCTGCGACAACGACATGGTCTGCGGCTGGGCCGGGTCACTGGGCGGCATCGACGGCATCAACGTCATCAGCGGAACCGGCTCCATGACCTATGGAGAGCGTGACGGCCTGGGCTATCGAGCCGGCGGATGGGGCGAGCTGTTCGGCGACGAAGGCTCTGCGTACTGGATCGCCATCCGAGGCCTGAACGCCTTCACCCGGATGAGTGATGGCCGGCTCCCCCGCGGCCCCCTGTACGACGCGATCAAGTCGCGGGTCGGCGTGACGAGCGACCTCGACCTGATCCACATCGTGGTCGACCGCTGGCAGGGCCGGCGAAGCGATATCGCCGACCTGTCCCGGACGGTCGTCGATGCGGAGTTGCAGGGTGACGCCGTTGCGGCCGGCATTCTGACCGACGCGTGCGTTGAACTGGCCGCGATCGTCGAAACCACACGTGTCGAGCTCGGCTTCGGCGTGGACGACCTTGTCCCGGTGTCGTACTCGGGCGGGATGTTCAACGCGGAGTTCATTCGCCGGGGCTTCGAAGACGCCCTGGTCGCGGACAATCCGAACTACGACCTGCGCCCACCCCTGTTCAGCCCCGTCGTGGGCGCCGCGCTCTATGCGGCAAAGCGAGCCGGCACCCCGTTATCGGAGAAGGCGCTCGCGGTTCTTCGCTCTCGCTGAGGGGTGTCCGGTGAACCTGGGTCGACCACCGAGGGCTCGACCACCGAGGGCTCGACCACCGGGGTGAACGTCAGGAGAACACGCCTCCGGGCTTCACGCTGGGCAGCCGGGACACCCCTACTGTTGGGGTAGACAGATTCGATTCGTTGGAATCGGTCCCGTGGGGCGTGCACACAAGAGTGCGTGGTGGACGCCCGTTGATCGTGGGACCGGGGGCTCTCTTTCTTTGGGTGAATCAGGCCAGGGGCGCAGGTGGCCAACGCCCAGAAACCCGATGTGCAGCATCGGAGACCGCGCCCACCGCGGCCCTGCCCAATCCGCATCCTGCGGGTCCATTGAGAGGGAGAGCACCATGACCAAATTCCAGCTTCTATCCACCCCGCGCAAACGGCTTCTGGCTGCCCTGGTGGCCATCGCGGTGGTCGGAGTCGGCAGCGCCGGCCTCGGCGGAGCAGCCGTCGCGAGCCCCACCCCCCAGGCGCCCGTCGCCCTCGGCGTTGCCGGCACCTTCGCGATCCTGTCACAGACCGGGGTGACGGATGTCCCCTCCTCGGCCGTCACCGGCAACGTCGGGTCGAGCCCGATCACCGGTGCCGCCATCCTGCTGAGCTGCCCAGAGGTGACCGGCACCATCTACTCGGTTGACGCCGCCGGCCCGCCGTGTGCGGTCACGGATGCCACGCTGCTCACGACCGCCGTCGGCGACATGGGCATTGCGTACACGGATGCGGCCGGTCGCGTGAACCCGGACTTCGTCAACCTCGGTGCCGGAGAGATCGGCGGACGCACCCTCGTCCCGGGCCTCTACAAGTGGAGCACCGACGTTTCGATCTCCAACGACGTCAAACTCTCCGGGGGCCCGGACGACGTCTTCGTCTTCCAGGTCTCCGGCAACATCGACCAGGCGCCGGCCAAGAACGTGACCCTCGTGGGCGGCATTCAGGCCAAGAACGTGTTCTGGCAGACCGCCGGCGCTGTGACGCTGGGCACGACCGCCCACTTCGAGGGCACCATCCTGAGCAAGACCATGATCGCCATGAACACCGGCGCATCGATCAACGGCCGCCTGCTGGCGCAGACGGCGGTCACCCTGCAGAGCAACACAGTCACCGAACCGGCGAACTAGCTACTACTTCGCAGGCCAGGAGCTGGGGCCGGGGAGACGACGTTCGTCGTTTCGCCGGCCCTTCGCGATTCGGCCAGCGTCGCGGCGGGTCTCGACCGGCTCGACCACCGGTGCGACTCGACGACCGCGAGTGGGACGCTCGTAGGATGAGCGCATGCGCGCAATCCTCGTGAACGCCCCCGGCGGGCCCGAAGCCCTTTCCCTCGCCACAGTGGACGATCTGCCTGTCGGCGCCAGGGACATCCGGATTCAGGTGGCCGCGGCGGGCGTCAACCGCGCGGACGTTGCGCAGCGGCAGGGGCGCTACCCGTCGCCGGCCGGGGCGCCGCAGTGGCCGGGGCTCGAGGTGTCGGGTGTGGTGACCGAGGTCGGGGCCGAGGCGACGCAGTTCGCGGTCGGCGACCGGGTGTGCGCGCTGCTCGCCGGCGGCGGCTACGCCACAGAGGCCGTGGTGCACGAGGACCTCGCGCTGCCGGTTCCGGACTCGCTCGACCTCGTCGAGGCGGCCGGGCTGCCCGAGGCGCTGGCGACGGTGTGGTCGAACGTGTTCATGAGCGCGGGCCTGACCGCCGGCGAGACGCTGCTCGTTCACGGCGGCGCCAGCGGCATCGGCACGACCGCGATCCAGCTGGGCGTGCTGGCCGGCGCGCGGGTGGCCGTGACGGCCGGATCGGCTTCGAAACTCGCTGTGTGCCGCAGCCTCGGGGCGGAGATCCTGATCAACTACCGCGAGCAGGACTTCCCGGCCGAAATCGCGGCCGCGACCGACGGGCACGGGGCCGACGTGATTCTCGACATCATCGGCGGCTCGTACGCGGCGCGCAATGTGGCGGCGCTGGCGATGGGCGGACGCATCATGGTGATCGCCAACCAGAGCGGCGAGAACGCGAGCTTCAACCCGTTCCACCTCATGCAGAAGCGGGGCCGGTACTGGGGCACCACGCTGCGCTCGCGCCCGTTCGAGGAGAAGGCCGCGATCATGCGCGGCATCCGAACGGATGTCTGGCCCTGGGTCGAATCCGGAGCCTTCCGCCCGGTGATCGACAGCCGATTCCCGTTCTCGTCGGCGGCGGATGCGCACCGGCGGATGGAGTCGTCGGCGCACGTGGGGAAGATCCTGCTGGCGCCCTGAGGGGTGGTGTCGGAGCGGACTGGTGCCGGAGTCCGCGGCTGCCCTTCCTCCACAGGCGCCAACCCGCCGGAGTTATCCACAGAAAATGCGGCTGACCGGTGCTTTGTCGGTAGGAATGTCGGTGGTTCGGCGGAGACTTAACGTATGGACACCCCCACCGAAGCCCCTGAGTCAGCCGCCGGATCGGCCGCCGCCGACGGTGCGGATGCGCTCGCGTCGCTGGCCGTGGCCACCGCGCAGATCGGTGAGGCGCTGCGCTGTTCGGACGTGCGGGGCTTCGGCGACGACGGGCTGCTGATGGTGACCGCGGCGATCGAGGCGGCGGGCCGTCGGGTCGATGCACTGCGGGTGGCGGCGGCCGCGGAGATCGCCGACCGGTCCCGATTCGAGCTCGGCACCGGGCGGCTCTCGGCGAAGAAGGGCTGCCGCACCCCGTCGGAGCTGGTGCAGCGGATGACCCTGGTGTCCGGGTCGACTGCGAACCGGCGGATGCGGCTCGGGTCGCAGGTGCGCACCGACTACTCCATCATCGGCGAGGCTCTGCCGCCGAAGTTCCCGGCGACCGCGGCGGGCCTGGCCACCGGGGCGCTCGGCCTCGACGCGGCCGAAGCCATCCTCGGCTCCCTCACTCCGACACTGAACCGCGCAAACCTCGAAAACGTCCAGCTGGCCGAAACCGAACTCGTCGCCGCGGCGACCGGCCAGAGCATGGACACCTGCGTGCCGGCCACGGCCGATGAGATCCGGTTGCAGGCCTCGGTGTGGAAGTCGGTGCTCGATCCCGACGGCGCCCGCCCCGACGATGAGCGTGCCTTCCAGGAACGCGGGCTCCGGCTCGGGCGCGAACGGGGCGGAACGATCCCGGTCTCGGGGCGGTTGCTGCCCGAGATCGGCGGGCAGCTGCAGCGCCTCTTCGACGCGTATCTCTCGCCCAAGTCCGCCCCGGTCGCGTTCCTCACCCCGGAGCAGGCGCAGGAAGAACTCGAACGGTCGGTGCTTGAACGGTCGGTGCTGGAACGGTCGGTGCTTGAGCGCGACGATCGCACCTTCGACCAGCGGCGGCACGACGTGCTCGCTGTCATCCTCGACGTCGCGGCGCGCAGCGCCGAGGCCCCCACCATCGGAGGCGCCGCCCCGACCGTTCTCGTCACCGTCCGGCAGAAAGACCTTCTTCAGGAGCAGGGAGTGGGCTGGATCGACGGCATCGAGACGCCGCTCTCAATGCGGGCCGTGAAGCAGAAGGTCTGCACCGGCGGCATCCAGCCCGTCGTCTTCGGCGACGAAAACGCGATCTGCTCCCTCGGCGTGCCCGACCGTTGCTTCAATCGGGAGCAACGCCGGGCGATCTCCGCCCGGGACGGCGGCTGCATCATCCCCGGCTGTCAGATCCCGGCCAGCTGGAGCGAGATCCACCACGTCATCCCGGACGCCTTCGGCGGCGATACCCACACCGATAACGGGGTGCTTCTCTGCTGGTTCCACCATCGAACGATCGAGACCTCCGGCTGGAAGATCCGCATGCTCCGAGGCGTTCCCCAGCTCAAGGCACCCCCCTGGCTCGACCCCGGCGGCGGCAAATGGCGCTACGTCACCACCTCCCGCACACGTATCGCGGATGCCCTCGATCTTCGTATGGGCCAATCGGACTGAGGACGGGGCGCCGGGTTGCGGCACTGGCTTGCGGCACTGGCTTGTGGCCTGGCTTGCGGCCTGGGGTAGGCGGCACTCGGGTAGCCGGCACTCGGGTAGCCGGCGAGGCCACCCCTTGTTCTCGCATACACCTGGCCATCGTGCCTGTCCACGGTCTGGCCGCCCGATCCAGACCGCCGCATGATGGCAGCGCGAATTCGAACAGAGGAGATACTGATGGCACCGATCAGCGACCTGGGCACCCTGGCTGATGAGATCATGGCCCTCGACGGGAAGCTCAACGCCCTCTCGGAAGAGGGCAAGGGCATGAGCGACCCGGAGTGGAGCCGGACGGACGATCGACTGACGGCAATCGGTGAGGAACTCCACGCCGAGGGTGGTGAGGCGCTCATGCAGACTGCACTGCAGCTTGCCGTGCAGAAGGGAATGCGCGGCCGCTACGTTGAACGTCACTGGACCGGCATCGGCAGCTGGATGGGATAGTAGGAACCCTACGGCGCCATGTCGTCATGCGTCATGCGTCACGCAGCAGAGTTCGATCCCGCCGCCCGGCAGCGGCCAGTGGTGCAGGCTTCTGGTGGCCCTCGATCTTCGCCTGGGCCAATCGGGCTACGCGCCAGCCGGACTAAGTGCTGGGGCGAGGTGCGGCGGTGACGCTGCGTCGCCGCAGCCAGGAGTCGATCAGGAACAGCACGCCGATGACGACCGTGGGTCCGGTCACCAACGGGGCGTATGCCCACTCGGGGTAGTAGCTGAAGACCATCACGACTGAATACGCGAGGAACCCGATGGCTCCGACCAGCGGCCAGCGCCAGCCCAGCGCGACGGAGGCGACCAGCAGCAGGGTGGGGAGAACGTGCGTCGTGATCGCCCATTGCTCAAGCCAATCCCCCTGGTCTCCGCGGGCTTGAACTTCATTCCACCAGCCATACGACTGGAGCAACACGAACAGGAGGCCGAGGACCAGAGCGACCCAGCCCGCCAGCGTTACTTTTCGTGCGCTCATCGCCGATTCCTTCCATCGATGGTGCTGCAGCGGATAGTAGCCTCGTTAGCAAATGGGCGGAACTGGCCCGGGCTCGCCGCGGCGTGATTGAATGCGACCGGCAGGAGCGCGGGGACCCACGCCCGACGATCAAGGAGGATCGATGACGCAGACGGTGATTATCACGGGCGGCGCGGGTGGCATGGGCCTGGCGACAGCGAAGATCATGGGGCGCGACCATCGCGTGGTCATCGCGGACGTGAACCGGGAGCGGCTCGACGCCGCCGTCGCAGAGCTGACCGGGCTCGGCATCGAGGCCGAGGGCGTCGTCTGCGACATCACCGACCGGGCATCTGTGGACGCGCTGTTCGCGACAGCGACAAGGTCCGGCACGGGCACCGGCACGGGCACGGGCACCGGCACGGTGCGCGCCGTGGTGCACTCCGCGGGCGTCAGCCCGCAGATGGGCACCGCGGAGCAGATCATCCGGATCAACGCGCTCGGGACCGTGAATGTCACTCAAGCGGCCCTCGCGATCGCCGGCGAGGGCTTCGCCCTGGTGAACGTCGCGTCGATCGCCGGCCACATGACGCCGAAGTTGCTCACACCCACGCGCTCCTTCCGGCTCGCTCTGACCGATCTGCCGCGATTCGTCCGGAAGCTGACCTCGGCAGCGAAGCTCGCGCCGAAGTCGATGCACTCGGGCTCGGCGTACTCCGTGAGCAAGGGCTTCGTCATCTGGTACAGCCAGGAGATGGCTGCGGCGTTCGGTGCGAAGGGAGCCCGCATCGTGTCCGTCTCACCCGGTAGCTTCGACACCGCGATGGGCCGCCTCGAGGAGGCGAAGGCCTCGGGAAAGCTCGTCGAGTACGCCGCTCTGAAGCGGTTCGGCAAGCCGGAGGAGGTCGCCGAAGTACTCGCGTTCTGCGCAAGCGACAAGCCCGGCTACCTGACCGGAGTGGACATCCTCTGCGACGGCGGCACGAAGGCGGGGCTCGACTTCGAGAGCATGATCGCGATGGCCCGGGCATCCTGAGGCTCGTGACGTGAACACGCAGGAGCCGGCGTCATCCCGACGCATCCCGCGCCGCGAGCGTACTCTGGGCGCATGACGGATGCCGCGCTGATCGGTCCGGTGACCGAGCCCGACCTGCACGTGATGACGTACAACATCCGTCGGCGTTCCCGCAATCTCCTGCCGGGGAGTCCCGATCGCTGGGCCACGCGGAAGCCGCTCGTTCGACGCATCCTCGCCGCCGAGCAGCCGACGCTTCTCGGCGTGCAGGAGGGGTTGGCCGACCAGGTCGACTTCGTTTCCGACGCCCTCGGACCACACTACCAGTGGGTAGGCCACGGCCGCTACGCCTCCGGACGGGACGAGCGGTGTGCTGTGTTCTACGACTCGCGGCGGCTGGAGCTGACCGCCTGGCAGCAACGGGCCCTGTCCGCGACGCCGGAGAAGCCCGGGTCCAGATCGTGGGGCAATCTGACGCCGCGCATCGTCGTGTCAGCGGACTTCACGGATACCGCGACCGGAGCACGGCTCCTCGCCTTCAACACCCATTTCGATCACCTCTCGTGGCGGTCGAGGCTCGAATCGGCGAACTTCATCCTGGACCTCGTGCTGGCCGCTCGCTCCGCAGAGCCGGACGCCGCGATCGTGGTGATCGGCGACTTCAACGCCGACGCGGACTCGGCCGTCTACCGCCGGCTGACGGCAGACGGGCCGCTCAGGGACACCTGGGAGGAGGCGGCCGAGCGGGTGACGCCGCAGTGGGGCACCTTCTCGAACTACCGACGCCGCCGCCCGGGCGGCAAACGCATCGACCTCATCCTGGTGGGGAACGGCGTAGACGTGATGAGCACGGGCATCAACGCCGCGCGATTCGACGGCAGCGCGGCATCCGACCACGAACCCGTGCAGGCGGTGCTGCGCTACGGAGACCGTTCGGCCGGGGCGTCCGACTCGGCTAGAGTGCTGCCATGATCCGGACATACCTGCCGGCTCCGACGGGAGCCGCCGAGACGGTCGCCGACGCGCTGCGGATGCTGGCTGCGATCGGCATCGTGGTCGCAGGCGTCGGCTGGGGCCCGGCGGCGGGGTTCAGCCTCGCGTTCGTGACGGTCGGGATGTTCCTTCCCCGGCTGCTGGGCGTTCGGCCGGGCTTCGACATCGCGTTCGGCATCGTGGTCCTGGCCTCCGTGTGGAGCAGCGTGCTGGACATCTACATCTCGACGCGCTGGTGGGATCTTCCGATGCACTTCCTCACCAACGGACTCTGCGCCGCACTGGTCTACATCGGGCTCGTACGGCTCGGACTCCTGGCCGACGCCGCGACGCTCCTGAGGCCGATGGCGTCGACCGCCGTGATGACCTTCGCCCTGGGGCTGTCTCTCGGAGTGCTCTGGGAGATCTTCGAGTGGTTCGGGCACACCTACATCGACGAGGAGATCTTCGTTGGCTACGTCGATTCGATCGGGGACCTGGCCTGGGGCGGTATCGGCGCCCTGCTCGCAGGGTTGAGCAGGCCGCTCATGGAGGGCCAGTCTGCGACGGCGAGGCCGCGAGCCACGAGCTCCCCTCTTGGGTGAGGGCTCCCTGGACACACCGTGGCGCCGAGCGCTCCCCGACACGATCGAGACAGCCGCGGCGGGACTGGCCGAGCGACTGCGTGAGCGACTGGGCGAGCGGCCGCGTGAGAGGCTGCGTGAGCCGGGCGAGCGGCAGGGCGGGGAGCCGGTCGAGCGGCAGGGCGGGGAGCCGGGCGGGCGCATCCTGCTGGGCCTCTGCGGTCCGCCGGGGGCGGGCAAATCCACCCTCGCCGCCGAGCTGGCCCGGATCCTCGGGCCCGACACGGCCATCGTCGCGCCGATGGATGGCTTCCATCTCGCGACCGACCTCATCCGGGGCACACCGCTGGCCGAGCGCCGCGGCGCCATCGACACCTTCGACCCGGGCTCGTACCTGTCGCTGCTGCGCCGGCTTCGCGCCCGCGACGAGGACGTGGTCTACGCCCCGTCGTTCCGCCGCGGCCTGGAGGAGCCGATCGCGGCATCCATCGCGATCCCCCGCAGCATCCCCGTGGTCATCACCGAGGGCAACTACCTGCTGGCGGATGCCCCCGCGTGGCGCGCGATCCGCGGGGAGCTCGACTCGGTCTGGTACCTCGAGGTGTCGGCAGCAGTGCGGCTCCCGCGCCTGATCGGGCGGCACGTGGAGTTCGGACGCGGCGAGGCGGATGCTGCGGCCTTCGCTCGCGGCAGCGACCAGAGCAACGCGGACCTCATCGAGTCGACCCGGCAGGGTGCCGACCTGATCGTGGTCCTTCGGGGCTGACTCCTGAGGTCCCGAGGGTCGTCCCGAGAGTTGAGTTGCGGAAAAAGTACCTTCATTTGCGCGGGGAAGGTTGTTTGTCCGCAAGTCAGTTGGGCTGGACCCCGGGGCGGGCGTGCGGGGCGGGCGTGCGGGGCGCTCGACAGGCCCGACCTCGGGGCAGACTCGACCTCCGTGGCGGCGGGCCGACTTGACCTCCGTGGCGGGCCGACCTCCGGGCCGTCCCGAGGGTTGAGTTGCGGAAAAAGTACCTTCATTTGCGACGGGAAGGTTGTTTGTCCGCAAGTCAGTTGGCCTGAAGCCCGGGCCAGACCCGACCTCTGGGGGCTTACGGCTCCAGCTCATCGTGCGTCCGAACGCCGACGAATTCGATCCCGCCGCCGGGCAACAGCCAGTAGTGCAGGCGCCGGGCTGCCGGGGTGTGCTGTTCGATGGCGACGCGCAGGCAGCGGGCGCCGTCGGAGCGCACTCGAGCGGCGGACGCCCCGCCAGTCCCTTCTCGCAGGGCATGCTGTTGGCGACCGTTCACGCTGCCCACTCGCCCGGTGAGCACGTCCACGCACGCCTTGAACGCCTTCGCCAGTTGGCCGTCATCGAGGCTCGCGAGCGAATCGGCGAAGCCGTTTGCCAAGGCGTACTCGTCGGGCAACGACCACGTCGCGCGTTCGGTCGCGCCGACTCGGTCCACCCAGCCAGGTAGAGCTCGTGGCGCACCCAGCCGTCGGCATCCGCCCACTGCGCGCGGCGATCCTCGAATCCAGCGGCGACCGGCGCGGGCGCAACGGTGCGCCGCGATTCCCGCAGGTTGCGCTTCTGGGTGCGCTGCTCGCTGCGTAGTTCGGCTTCGATTCGCCGAAGTTCTCCGAGTTCGGCCAGCGCTTCCCGATGCTGCAGTTGGGTCGTTCGCACCAGCTCCAGCAGCTGGGCGTGCTGGGAGTCCGACGCCCCCGCATCCGCCAGCTGCGCCTCGAGTCGCTGGATGCGCCCCCGTGCCTCGGCCAGGGAAAGCTGCGTCGACAACAGGGAAACGCCGGTGGCGACCGGGTGTGCTGCGGATGCGGCGGCGGTCTCGGCGGGCTGCACGGACGCGGCCGTGGGTGCGGGCGCGGGTGCCGGCCGCGGGCGCGGACACCACTGCGGGCACGGGCACGGCCGCAGGCACAGGCACAGTGACCACGCGCATCACGCCGGGCCCGGGTCGAGGCCCGGCTGCGCAGGGGGCCGCGGGCGGGCGGCCGTTCGGCAGGCGCGGGGTCTCGACCGGCTCGGCCCCCGCCGCACGCGCCTCGACAGGCTCGACCCCCGGAGAGCGGGTGCGCACAGGCTCGACCACCGGGGCAACGCCGAGCCACGACTCGACCACCGGAGCACGGCCGAGCACGGGGAGCGGGGGTGCGGCAAGATCCACGTCCGGGAGGGGTTCGATCGCCGCCACCAGCGGGCGGTTCTCGCACAGCCAGCACGGGCCGTTGCTCACCAGGGCAAGCGGCGGCAGCACGGGCTCGTCGTCGTCGACATCGGTCAGCCGCAGGTGAAGTGAACCGCTCTGAAGGTGGACGACGCGCACCGCCACCACGTCGCCCTCGGACAGGAGCGTATCGACCTGGTCGAGCGGGTTCGGGGAGATGTCCGACCGCGAGATAAGGATCGGAACGTGCGGGTGCAGTGCCAGGGCCGCACGCTCCTTGCTCACGTGCTGCACCAGCGCGAGGGTGATGCTGTTGTGCGGGAACCTCTCGGCGAGCGCGTCAACGCTCGGCGTGCTGACCTCGACATTCAGGCGGCGGGTGTCCAGGTCGAGCAGGCCGTCGACGCGCTGCCCGCGCTCGAGCGTCCAGTCGAGGGGAACGGGCGGGTAGGTGAGCTCCTGCCAGATGGTGGCTATCCCGCCGCCTGCCAGCTCGACGAGGGCTCGAGATCCCCCGGGCAGGAACCCCTTCACCGTTCCCGTGACGGGCCGGGCGGATGCCGGGGCGCGCGCAAAGAGGCCGGCCTGGTGGGCGTGGGCGAGGGCATCCGTCACCAGTTGTTCGGTGGCCCGCTGCGGATTGTCGTAGGCGAAACGAAGCCGGGACCGGCCAATGTCGGTGAGCGCGTCGGCGCCGACGGGGTAGGAACGCCCGGCGCCGCCGTAGACCTGGAAGCGGTCGGGCAGGAGGTCGCTCAGCTCGCGGGTGAGGGCGCCGGTTTCGAGCAGGAATACCTCTGTGACGTCGGCAATGTCCTCGGCGAGCTGGTCGAGCAGGATGTCGGGCGTGCGAGACCCGAAGCGAGAGGTCACCACGACCCAGGGACGGGCGCGGGCGGCGTCCTGCAGCCCGGCGGCCAGCTGCTGCACGGCGGCGCTCGACTCTACGCGGGTGTACGTCATTGCCGTCCCCTTTCGGCCAGGGTGGAGCGTCTTGGGTAGAGGCTACGGCCCACCACCGACATGGGCGGGAGTTGTGGGCGCGATTCGTTCTGCGGTCTGCGCGTCTGCGCGTCTGCGCGTCTGCTGGCTGTGCGTCGCCCCTCAGGGTTGAGTTGCGGGGAAAGTACCTTCGTTTGCCGCGGGAAGGTACTTTCTCCGCAACTCAATTGGGTGGGCGAGCGCGCGGGTGGGCAGGCGGGCGCGCGGGTGGGCAGGCGGGCGCGCGGGTGGGCAGGCGCGCGCGCGGGTGGGCAGGCGCGCGGGACGGGACGCGGGACGGGACCGGGGCGGCTCGCGGCAGGCGCGACGTCCGGGGAACTAGCTCGCCGCGATGATCACCGCGAGCACACCGAGGACCAGGGCGAGCGGGCCCATCGTGTACCGCTCGGGCCGGCTGCGCGAGACGAAGTTCATCACCACGCCGAGCAGCAGGTATCCGGCGATCACCCACATCAGCACGGCGATGAAGCCGTCGCTCGGGATGAGGTCGATCAGGCCCACGCGTTCGAACGCGACGAAGGCGAAGGCCGCATAGAGCAGGATCGACACAACGCTCCCCCAGCGCAGTCGAGCAGGCAGAACGCGGTTCTGGCCGCCCCACGCGAAGCGGCCGAGGGGCGCGCCGGCAATCAGCAGGATCTGGAACACGGCAAGCGCGGCCAGCAGGGCGCAAAACAGGTACACCGCGATCGTCGTCATGGCTCAGGATTCTAGGGGCTGGACGGTCCTCCGCCGGGAGATCCGCCGGGAGATCCGCCGGGAGATCCGCCGGGAGGCCCGCCGGGAGGTCCGCCGGGAAACCCGCTGGCACATCCGCCGGACCCAGGGTTCAGAGCTCGTCGGCGTAAAGGCTCGGCGGGCTCAGAGCTCGGCGGGCTCAGAGGTCGGCGCGCATCGCGAGCCCGCGCACATAGGCGGCCTGGCCCGCGTGCTCCAGGTCGTCGGCGATGATGCTGACCAGGCGCACCGCGACCGTGACCGGCGGGTTCCACCCGCGGTCGACCACCCGCGCGAAATCCGCCTCGGCCAGGGTCGGCAGGTACGCGATCGTGCGGGCATGCACGGCGTCGAAGTACCCGCCCAGCAGCTCGGCGCTCGACCGCACGGCCGCGACCTCGTCGGCCGTGTGCCCGTACCCCGTGGCGCTGGGCCCGAACGGCAACGCGAACCTCACCGACCATCCGTCGGCGGTCCAGACCTGTTCCTCCCCGATGAGGGGCGCGATCTGCGCGTCCTGGATGCGGGCCAGGTGCCAGACCAGCCAGGCGATCGTGTTCGCCTCCGGGTCGGGCCGGTAACCGAGCACCCCCGGACCGGCATCCTGCAGCACCGCATGCACGACGCCCGACACCCGGTCGAACGCGTCAATCAGCAGGTCTGACGACAGCATCCACAACTCCCCTCGCACCGGAACCGCGCGTGGCTGCGACGCTGTCGCGGCGCCGCTCGGTTCGCGCTCATTCTGCCCGGGAAAACGGATGCCCGGAAGGCGTTCCCTGGCGACAGCGTACGGCCAGCGTGGGGGCTCAGCGCCCGGGCGTGAGTGCGGCGCGGGCGAGGGTCTGTGCGCCGATCGAGTCGAGGCGGCTGGGCGCGTACATCTGCACCCGGAACGGTCGCGGATCCGCCAGCGTGCCCGAAGCCGCCCACTCGAGCGCCTCCCGGGTATGCCGCGGCTTGTAGACCGCGGACCCGTTCCCGTAGCGGCCGTTGCCTTCGAGCTGCATGCCGGCCACGGCGCTGACCAGATCCAGTGACTTGCCGAGGGCGATGAAAGACCCCACTTCCCCGGCCGCGACCAGCAGCAGCAGCAGGAGGGCGGCATCGCTTGCCTGCTCTTGGCGCTCCACCGGAAGCCGGGAGGCGATGTGGCGCCACAGCGCGAGCGGCGACTCGCGCACAGCCAGCCCGAGCTTCGTCGGAAGCAACATGCCGTTGCGTTTCCGCACCAGGCCGAGCTCCGTCACGGTCTGGCGCAGATCGAGCAGCGGCCGCGTGTTGGCCTCGCGATTCGCCTTGCCGTACGCCTTCTTGTCCGGATCGAGCTCCGCCATCAGCGCGATCACGGCCGCAGGCTGCAGGAATCCGGCCTTGCTGAGCTGGAGGCCGTCGCCGACGTGCCGCAGGAAGGTGCGGATGACGAGCGTCGCCGACTCCGCCGCTGCCTCATCGATCTCGAGCGGCTCCATCAGGCGGGCACTGGCCACGAAACCGGCAAGGTAGCGCTGAGCCTCCTCGCCGACTCTCGCGATCAGGTCCGCAATCGGCGAACCGGCCCCTCCGCGGCTGGCGCGCAGCCAGGCCAGGGCGGCATCCGCTCCGGCGAGGCGGTCGAGACCCCGGTTGATCGCGTCGAGGTCGATGTCGTCCGTGACGCTGAACAGGTCGTGGTAGGCGATCGTCTCGATCAGGTCCGAGTAGGCCGGGTCGCGCGGGTTCAACGCCGCCGCCAGGACTTGCTCGTAGCTGTGCATTCCGCCGATGTCCTCCGGCGGCCCCAGGCGCCGTCCGGCAAGGCAGCGGACGGTGGCATCCGTCGGCGCGCCGGCCTTGGGCGGCTCGGCCGCTTCGACCGCTTCGACCGCTTCGACCGCTTCGAGGGTGACCGTGTGTTCCCAGTTGTCGCCGAAATCGTAGGTGTAGCGCAGGGTGTCGCCCGTGCTCGCGAGGAACTGGTCGAGCCGCAGCTCGCTCTCGAGCACGCCCACGTCGCCCTCTTCCACGTCGAACGGGGTGAGGATGCCCACCGTCTCCTCTCCGTGCGGGTCGTCGGTGAGCGTGAACTGGTGCAGGTGGCTGTTGGTCCAGCCGAACGCGGTTTGCAGCACGTCGTGCAGCCGGTCGAGGGCCAGGTTCGAGGGCAGGCTCAACCGACGCCAGATCGGAGGTTTCGAGTCGACGAGATCAACGCGCACACGGAAGCGCACGGGCGTTGCGGGCGGTGTCAGCAGGGGCAGCGGCTTCTTCGGCCGGTCGCGGCGGGCGCGCGAGGCATCCTGCATCGCCTGCTGCATCGAGTCGGCGTCGCTGTCGGCCGCTGCGGCCAGGAAGCGCCGTCTGGCGTCCTCGAGGTCGATCACGTTGTCGGGCTCGGATGTCGGTGGTCCGGACTTCGATGGCCCGGAATTCGATTGCTCAATCATCCCGACACAGTGTACGGCGGCTGCGGCCCCCGCCCGCGTGTTCACTTGCGGAGAAAGTACCTTCGTTTTCGAAATGAAGGGTGTTTGTCCGCAACTCAGCGGGCTGGGCTGGCTGGGCAGGGCTGGCGGGCGGCAGCTAGATGCTGAAGTCGCCGGCAGCGCCCGGCGTGGGGGCGGCATCCGGCAGGGTCACGGTGCTCTCGTGCGTGTACGTCGAGGTCACCAGGATCGGCATGTGGTCAGAGGTGCCGCTGGGCAGGGTCTCCACGTTGTCGATGGTGAGGCCGATGGATGTCGCCAGGTCGAAGTGTCCGCGGAAGAACTTGTAGCGCGTGTAGGTCCTGCTGTCGCTCAGGGTGAGGTCGTAGCCCGACTTCTTCACGTGGGCGCTGAGGTGGTCCTTGAACATCGGGTAGTTGTAGTCGCCCACCATGAGGGTCGGCAGTCCCGGCCCGAGGGTGTGCAGTTCCTCGTGGGCGGACCGGATCTGGTTGCGCCGCAACGAGTTCAAGGCTGTCAGCGGGGCAGCGTGGAAGGATGCCACGACCAGCTCCCGCTGGGCCACATCGTCGATCAGGCGGGTGCCGATCAGGCGCTCGTGCGCCGGCGTGAGCACGCGGTCGTGCAGTGACTTTTTCAACGCGAAGGTTTGCGTCTCGACCGCCGTGAAGCGGTCCTTGCGGTAGTAGATGGCGAGGCCGAGCCGGTTGCGCGTGGTCGAGTCGGCCAGGTGCAGCAGCCCGATTTCGTCGGGGATGTCGAGGGTGTCGCACTCCTGCAGGCAGAGGAGGTCGGGCTCGTAGCGCTCGACCAGCGCGATGAGTTCACCGATCGCGCTGTGCTTGCGCAGGTTGTAGCTGATGACCTTCACGACAGATCCGTTCCAGTTCGAGGGGCAGGAACAGCCTACTTTCCGTTACCCCGAACGTGGAATCGAAAGTCGTGGCATCACGGTAAATCCCTTGCGGACGCACAGCAACTCCCTGCAGAGGTCCGTGGCGAAGGGCGGAGGCGTCGGGGGTACCCGATGTGGGGGCTGCGTGATTCTCCCTCAGCTTCTAGGCTCGGAGGGGCACCGCCGCCCCAAACGAAGGACACACCTGTGACTATTCCGAACCCAGGCTGGTATCCAAACCCGGAAAACGGCCGGCAGGTTCGCTGGTGGAACGGCGTCAGCTGGTCGGAACAGCGCAAGGTTCGAGTGGCCGAGGGGGACGGTCTCGCCGGTTCCGGCGCCGACATCCCGGCCGTGTCGCACATCACGAATGCGACCGTGATCGCGGACCGGGGCCGCCCGTGACCGCTCCCGCTCCCGGAGCCGGCCGGCACGCACGCAGCGCACGCAGCGCACGCAGCGCCCGGCGCGTTCGCCGCGCCCACCCGCCCGCGAGCACGTGGGTGCTCGGCGGCAGCGCCCTGTACCTGGCGATGGTCGGACTACTCACCGGCGGACCGGCCGGTTTCCTCCTCGTGGTCGGCGTGACCGGGCTGGTCACGGCCAGCTACGCCCTGCTCACGGGACGACGCAGCTGGGCGCTCCTCCCGTCCCCCGGGGTCGCCGCCGCGTCCCTCGCGGCCTGCCTGATCCTCACCTCGTTCGGGGCGGCGCTCTCGCACCCCGGTGACGACGACCTGGACCTGGCAGCGAACAGCTCCTCCAGTGCCGCGTCCCCGGAAACGGCCGAGGGTTCGAGAGCCGAACCGGCCTCGGCGTCAGACTCGGCGGCGGCGTCGTCAGACTCGGCGTCGGAATCGGAATCGGCGACGGCAGCCCCCGCTCCCCCGGCCGAAACCACCATCGACACGGCGCGCGTGGCGCCCCCGATCATCGCCGAACGCACGGTCATCGGCACGGCCATCGGCACGCGTGGCACGATCATCGACGCGGCCGGCGCGGCCATCGGCGGCTCAGCGATGACCCTGCTGGATGAGCTCCCGGCGAAGAATGCCTGCCGGTCGGCCCTGCCCTCGCCCTGCCGCATTCCGGACTAACCGGCACGCAGCCGTACCGGCCAGCAGCACCACCCAGCAAGCAGCCCGGCCAGCAGCACTGACCGGCACGCAGCACCACCGGCCTGCAGCACTAACCGGCAAGCAGCCCTGCGAACAGCTGCAGCACCTCGAGGGCCATGGCCGCCGCCGTCACAACACCGAGCAGCACCCAGAGTGCGCGGCGCAGGCGCGCGGCGCGAACATCCGCGTCGAGCGCGGTAAACCGGGCCATGGGGTCGTCAGCCGGCTCCGCCGAGGCCCGGTACGACGGCGACGAATCGCTGGAGCGCTGCGACGACAATTGCGACGGCGACGACCGCACCGACGACACGACGGGCCCCGGCACGGTCACGGGCGGCCTGCGCCAGCTCGCGGGGTTGTCGACGACGGCCGTGATCTCCATCCGCTCCGGCCAGGCGAGGGTCGGTGGAAGGCTCAGCAGCCAGCGCCGCAGGTGGCGCGCGTCGATGACCGCCACGGATGCGGGCTTCTCCCGGATGCTCAGCTGCTTCGGGCCGACGAACGCCACGACGGGGCGGGCCGGCGCGCTCCGCGGCATCCGCTGCCGAACGAGCCCGGTGACTCGCTCGGCCTCGAGTTCGGCGTCACGGATGTAGCGGGTCTTGCGGCCGGACACCAGAAGGCTTCGGCCCGCGACCCACACGGACTGGCCGCGGTGGTGCTTGGTATTGATGGTGAAGACCCCCGCCGGGCCGACGACGACATGGTCGATGTCGGAGCCCCTCCCGCCCACCGGCAGCGCGTGGAAGACGGCCCACTCCGGCGGCAGCGACTCGAGGAGCGACCCCACGGCCCGCTCCCCCTTCGCGCCGAGGTACCAGGGCACGCTGTCGGCGCCCAGCGGCGACTGGCCGAACACTCGGGCGAGCGTCGTGCGCGGCGGAACATCGCCCTGCACGCGCAGCAGCTCCTCGATGACCGCTTGCGCCGCAAAACGGTGCCGCATGGTGTCCACATTTGTTGCCATGACTCTCCCTCCCTGCCGAAACTACCGGCGCCGGGGCAGGGGCGGGCATCCCCAGAATGGCCGCGGGTGGCCCCCAAAACGGGCGTGAGCACGACCGTCTACCGGCGGGCTGTCTATGGGCCGTGCTGTCTACTCGCGGGCTGTCTGTCCTCTTCCGCCCGGCCCGCTGCCCCGGCCTTCTGACTACGCGCGGCCGGCGTTGTCGTGGAATGTGCTGAGCATCGGGACTCCGGCCGGCTTGATGTTCTGGTTGATGTGGAAGAGATTGCCCGGGTCGTACTTCGCCTTCACCGTCGCCAGCCTCGCGTAGTTGGCACTGTAGTTGTCGGTGATGCGGCCCAGGTCGTCGGCATCCATGAAGTTGATGTACCCGCCGGGCTCCGAGAACGGCCGCAGGGCCGTCCAGAAATCGCGCACCCATTTGATGTTCGACTCGTTGTCGGCGGGATCCGTCCACATGCAGGCGATCACCGGCGAGAACGCGGCGTGCCGGTAGGGGAACGCGGTCGCCTCGGCCGCCACCCGCTGCACGGCACCGTTGATCGGGTAGATGTCGACGGATGTCTGCACGCTCGGCACCATCCGGCCGAAGTCCAGGTAGGCGTTGATGGCCCCGTCGCTCAGCCCCGACAGGAAGTTCGCCTTCCAGTAGGCCCGCAGACCCTTGGTGAGCAGGTCGTCGAAGGCCTCGTTCAGCTCCGGGTAGGGCATCCGTTCCACCAGGGCGCCGGCCACCGGTGCCACGTCGAGGAACGGTTGCCAGCGCGCCGGCCCCTCGGCTTCATCGCCGGTCCACATGCCCACGACCATGCACAACGGTTTGTCGTGCCATCTCTCGGGCAGGAACCCCACCGGCGGGCCCCGGTGGAACCCGAGGAACGCCCCGAACTCCTCCGGGGCGCTCTCGATGTACTCGCGGTAGAACTCGGCCACGTCCCGGGCGTCGTCGACGGAGTAGAAGATGATCGCCGCGTGGACCATGTCCACCGGGTGCAGCTGGAACTCGAACGAGGTGACCACGCCGAAGTTGCCGCCCCCACCGCGCAACGCCCAGAACAGGTCCGGGTTCTCATCGGAGCTGGCCGTGAGGATGCGTCCGTCGGCGGTCACGACTTCCGCCGACAGGAGGTTGTCGCAGCTCAGGCCGTACTGGCGGCTGAGATAGCCGATGCCGCCGCCCAAGGTCAGGCCGGCGACGCCCGTGCTGCCCACGATGCCCCCGGGCGTGGCCAGACCGTGGGCGTGCGTGGCCTTGTTGAACGTGGCCCACGTCGCGCCGGCATCCGCCCGCGCGCGACGGGTCACCGGATCCACGTCCACGCGGGTACGCCCCGAGAAGTCGATCACGAGGCCGTCGTCGCAGGTGCCGTAGCCCGGGGCGCTGTGGCCGCCACCGCGGATGGCCAGGTCGAGGTCGCGGGCACGCGCGAAGTTCACCGTGGCGGCGACCTCTGCGGTGTTGCCCACCCGCACGACGGCGGCGGGTCTCCGGTCGATCATCCCGTTGTAGACGGCGCGCGCGGCCTCGTATTCCACGTCGCCCTGGGCAATCGCGTGTCCGTTCACCTGGACACGCAGTTCGTCGATCACGCTGGACATGGGTCTCCTGCACTCCGTGGTGGCTCGCGTCGGGATCTCTCGGCCGTCGGGATCGTGCCCCCGCCCTGCCCCCATGGATCAGTCAAGCCACATTTTCTCCGGCCCCGTCACCCTGGGCGGCACGGGCCTCTAGATGAGAAAAATTACGCCCCGCCCCGGCGGCTGTCAACGTTTGTGCGCGCGGCTCGGTGGTTCGGTGGGTGCGCGCGGCGGCGCGTCGGCCCGGGGGTCAGGCCCTGGCTGCGATTCCGGGCGCGACGTCCGGCCGGGAACGCCATGTGCCCGGGCCGTCGACGATGGCGTCGAGTTCCATCAGCTCCGGCTCGGTCAGCACCGGCTGGAGCTGCATGAGCCAGCGGCGCAGGTCCCCCGCGTGGACGACCTTGACCTGCTCCGGACGGTCGTGGATGATGAGCTGCTTCGGTTCGACGACAGCGATCACCGGCTGCACGGGCGCGACCAGCGGCATCCGTTCGCGAACCAGCGTGGTGACCCGGGCCGCCTCGAATTCGGCGGCGCGGATGCTCGGAACCGGCCGGCCGGACACCGTCATGCCGTGCTTTCCGACGCCGATGATCTTGCTTCCGAAGTGCTTCGTGGAGATCGTGAAGACGCCGCCGGGGCCGACGACGAGGTGGTCGATGGCCGAACTCCGGGCGCCGATCGGGAGGGCGTGCAGCACGGTCCACTCCGGCGGGAGGCTGTCCAGGATCGAGCCGACGATCCGCTCGCCTTTCGCGCCGAGGTAGCGGGCGACGCCGCGGCTGCTGAGGGATGAGCGACCGAGCGGCAGGAGCCTCTCGATGACCGACTGTGCGGCAAGACGCTGCCGCAGGGTGGGGATGTCGGTGGTCACAGAACTCCTCTTTGGCTGTCACGAATCTAGCCCTCGAGCCCCCGGCTGCGCAGCCCCCGAATGGGTGTAGTTTGCGTCGGATTCGTGCGCATCCGAGCAGGAGCGGCGCCGAGCTGCCCTGTTCCGGTCGAGTTTGCCCGGCACACCAGGCAAACTCGACCGCAACCGTCAAGCTCGGCGGGATGCTCCGGCGCCCACTTGCCGGAACTTGTCGACTCTTCTCACCAGCAGTTCATCGACCGACAGGCCTGCCAACGCGGACAGCTCGTATTCCACGGCCAGCGCCATCCGGCCGCAGAACGCCCTGCCCTCCTGGGCGGCATCCGGTCGCTCGTCGACAATGTGATCGACGAGCCCGTTGGCGTACAGGGACGCCACGTGCACGCCCTGCGAGGCGGACATCTCCGGTGCCATGTCGACGGTCCGATGCACAATCGCGCTGGCTCCCTCGGGCGGCAGCGGCGAGAGCCAGGCGTGCTGCGCGGCGATGGTGCGGTCGGCCGGCAACAGCGCGAGCGCGGCCCCGCCTGCCCCCTGCCCGAGCAGCACCGACACCGTGGGCGAGCGCAGGCCGATGAGGTCGTGCAGCGACCGGGCGATCTCCCCGGCCAGGCCGCCCTCCTCCGCCTCCTTGCTCAGCGCGGCGCCGGCCGTGTCGATGACGGTGAGCAGCGGCAACCCGAGCTCCTCCGCCAGGCGCATGCCCCGGCGCGCCTCGCGCAGCGACGCCGGTCCCATCGCCGCGTCCCGAGGCCGCTTCGGCCGGTTGTGACCCAGCACGATGCAGGACTGGCTGCCGAAACGGGCGATGGCCAGCAGCAGCCGCGGGTCATTCTCCCCCTGCCCGGTGCCGTTGAGCGGCAGCACGTCGCTCGCCCCGTGGGTGAGCAGCTGGCGCAGGTCCGGCCGGCGGGGATTGCGGGAGATTTCAACGGATGTCCAGGCCGGCACGGTCGACGGCCTCACCTCGAGCGTGGCCGGGGCCGGCACGGGCGCGGCCGGCTCCTGCACCAGCATCGACAGCGCACGATCGACGATCTGCGGCAGCTGGTCGGGCGGGACGACCGCGTCCACGAGCCCCTTGTCGAAGAGGTTCTCCGCGACCTGCACGCCCTCCGGGAAGGGTTCGCCGTACAGCGCTTCATAGACCCGAGGGCCGAGGAAGCCGAGGAGCGCGCCGGGTTCCGCCACGGTGACGTGCCCGAGGGAGCCCCACGAGGCCATCACACCGCCGGTCGTCGGGTGGCGCAGGTAGACCAGGTACGGCAGCGCGGCCTGCCGGTGTGCCCGCACGGCGGCCGTGATCCTGACCATGGCGAGGAACGCCATGGTTCCCTCCTGCATTCGGGTGCCGCCCGAGGCGGGCCCGGCCAGAAGCGGCAGCCTCTCCCGGGTGGCCCGCTCGACGGCGTCCACGATCCGGTCGGCGGCGGCCTGCCCGATCGAGCCGGCCAGGAATGCGAACTCGCTGACGATGACCGCGACCCGGCGCCCGCGAATCAGCCCCTCCCCCGTGATGACGGACTCGTCCACCCCGCTCTTCGACCGGGCCCGCTCGAGGTCCGCCAGGTAGGCCGGGTCGGGGTCCGGTTCGGTGACGGGGCCATCCCAGCGGGTGAAGGAGCCCTCGTCCAGGACGACGTCGATCAATTCAGAGGCGCTCAGGTGCCTGGTCTTCTCGGTCAGCATGTCAACTTCTTTCCAGCGAGCGGCTGAGCCAGCTCCGGATCTGGTCCCCGTGCTGATTGAGCACGGGAGGGGCCGCGTGGGTGGTATTCGTCAGTTCGCGGCTGTCGGCCGGGCCGAAGAACCGAAGCGGCGGCCCCGGGAGACTGATCTGCCCGAGCACCGAGTGGTCGACGTCGATCAGCAGGCCCTGCGAGAGAACCTGATCCCATTCGTACACTTCCTCCAGCGTGCGCACCTTGCCGGCCGGGATGCCGGCCGCACCAAGCTTCTCGAGCAGGGGCGCGGCATCGAAGCGGCCGAAGGCATCCTGGATCTCACCCTTGAGCATGTCCCGGTTGCGCACCCTGTCGGCGTTCGACGCGAACTCGGGCCGGCTCGCGTCGAGGCCGAAGGCGCCGGCGAACGTGGCCCACAGCTTCTCGCTGCCGATGCTGATCTGCACGCTCCCGTCGCGGCAGGTGAAGAGGCCGTAGGGAGCGATCGACGGATGATGGTTGCCCTGCGCCTCGGGCACCTCACCGGCCACGGTGGCCCGGGTCCCCTGGAACGCGTGCACGCCGACGAGCGCCGCCAGCAGCGACGTGCGGACGACCTGCCCCTGGCCGGTGCGTTCCCGCTGCAGCAGTGCCGCGAGCAGCCCGAAGGCGCCGTACATGCCCGAGAGCAGGTCGGCGATGGGCACCCCCACCCGCTGCGGGTCGTCCGGGCCCGAACCGGTCAACGACATGAGCCCGGCCTCGCCCTGGAGGATCTGGTCGTAGCCGCTCCGGCTCGACTCCGGACCGTCGTGACCGAATCCGGTGATCGACAGGATGACCAGGGCCGGGTTCAGCTCGTGCATCGCGGCCGGAGAGAACCCCAGCCGGTCCAGGACCCCGGGGCGGAAGTTCTCGACGACGATGTCGGCCCGCTCGATCAGGTCGCGCAGCACCTGGCGCCCGTCGTCGCTCTTCAGGTCCAGTGCGATCGATTCCTTGTTGCGATTGCAGGAGAGGAAGTAGGTGGACTGCGGGTCGTCGGCGGGGCCGACGAACGGCGGCCCCCAGCCCCGCGTGTCGTCGCCCGATTCCGGGTTCTCCACCTTGATGACGCGGGCCCCCAGGTCGGCGAGCATCATGCTCGCGTGGGGGCCGGCGAGGGCCCGGCTCAGGTCCACCACCAGGTATCCGGCCAGGGGGCCTTCACTCGTGCCGGGTGCTTGTGTCGGTTCGGTGCTCATGATGCGTTTCCTCTCACGTGGTGGTAGCCGGATGCCGCGCTCGGCCTACATCCAGCCGGGGACGACCATCACCAGCCAGGCGATGGCGGGGCCGACGACGACCACGATCCCGCTGTAGGCGAGGATCTGCTTGTAGAAGCGTTCCTTGTTCACGTCCTCCGGCGCGTTGGCCAGCACGAGCGCGCCGTTGGTCGAGAACGGCGACACATCGACGATCGTCGAGGCGACGGCCAGGGCGCAGATGACCCCGACGGCCCCGATCTGGCCGGAGGCGAGGAACGGCACGGCCAGCGGAATCAAGGCGGCGAGGATGGCGGTCGAGGAGGCGAACGCCGACACCACGGCGCCGATGTAGCAGATCAGGAGCGCGGCCAGCAGCGGCATCCCCAGGCTGGCGACGCCGTCGGAGACGTAGGCAATCGTTCCGGCCTCCTCGAGGACGCCGACGAAGGTCAGCATGCCGCAGATGAGCAGCACGGTCGACCAGCTGATCTTGTTCACGGCGCCCTTCTGCGCCTTCGGCGAGACGAGCGCGAGGATGACGGCGATCGTGATGGCGACGAAGCCGACGTCGACCTTGAAGCCGAGCGCGATCACGGCCAGGGCGATGAGGCCGGCAATGGTGACGAGCTGCGGCATCCGTTCGGCGCGGCTCTTCGTGGCCGCCTCACCGTCTCCGGCGGGGTCGCGGGGTCCATAGATTCCGGAACCGAAGCCCTTGAAGTCCACGTCTCCGCCGGCGCGCATGCCCGCGCTGACCAGCATGCGGGCCTCGGCCGCCTGCTCGACGAAGTCACTGACCCGGGCCGACACGAGCTTCCGGCCACCGAGCACGGCGAAGAGGACCAGGGCGATCAGGAAGTTGAAGACGAGGCTGGACAGGAACAGGGCGGTCGGGTTGGACTCCAGTCCGGTGCCCTCCATGATTCCGTTGACCGTGACGCCGTAGACGGCGATCGGCGAGAAACCGCCGGCCTGCGCGCCGTGGATGACCATCATGCCCATGAGCAGCGGGCTGATCTTGTACTTGCCGGCGAAGCTCAGCGCGATGGGCGCGATGATCGCGACGGCGGCCGGGGACAGGGCGCCGACCGAGGTGATCAGAGCCGTCACGGCGAACATGACCCACGGGATGAAGGCGACCCGATTGCCGACCATCTTCACGGCGCCGCGCACCAGGAGATCGATGGTGCCGTTGTTCTGCGCGATGGCGAAGAGATAGGTCACGCCGACGATGGTCAGGAACAGACCGCCGGGGAAGTTGGCCAGGATGTCCTCGGTGGGCATGCCGAGGAAGACGGCGCCGAGGAGGAATGCTCCGACGAAGGCCAGTGCGCCCATGTTGACGGGGAGTACGGTGGCCAGCAGGAACATCACCGCCAGAATGATGATCGACAGGACGGGAGCGGACATCGTTGTTCCTCCATTGGCTTCGGATGTGACGTGGACCAAAGGACCACTGGCCTAGCCTCCTAGACAGTAGGTGAGTTGTCAAGCGCGCGGTAGGCTGGACTCCACGGAAACACCGTCACGACCGACGTGGAGGCAGCAGTGGCCCAGGACTTCACCCCCCAGCAGCTCACGCGTGTGTCCAAACCTCGCCTGTACGAACAGCTGGTGGAACAGATCCTCGGCTACATCCAGTCTGCCCGGCTCGGCCCTGGCGATCTCCTGCCGGCCGAACGCGACCTGGCGGAACGCCTCGGAGTGTCCCGGGCGACACTGGCCCAGGCTCTGGTGGCCCTGGAGGTCCTCGGCGTCATCGACGTGCAACACGGCACGGGCGCGGTGCTGGTCTATCGGCCGAGCATCGCGACCGTCATCAGGGAACTCCGCGCGCACCGCAGCCGGCTCCCCGACATCGTCGAGGCCAGGAGCACCCTCGAGGTGAAACTGGCCGGGCTCGCCGCGGTTCGGCGCACCGAGGAGGACATGCTCGCCATCGATGCGTCCCTGGACGCCATGGCGGCCGAGATCGCCGGCGGCGACAAGGGCGCCCACGGTGACGAGCTCTTCCACCAGGCGGTCACGCGCGCCGCGCACTCCTCGGTGCTGGCGCAGCTCATGACGTTCATCGCCGAAATGATCCTGGAGACGAGGCTGGAATCCCTCGGCCAGCCAGGACGCCCCGAGCAGTCGCTGGCCTCGCACCGCGCGATTGCGGACGCGATCCGCGGGCAAGACGCGCAAGCAGCGCAGGACGCGATGCAGTCCCACATCGATCTCGTCTCGGACGTCGCGCTGCTCAAGTGATCGGCCGTATCCGTGCGCGCCGAGCTGCCCTGTTCCGGTCGAGTTTGCCCGGCACACCAAGCAAACTCGACCGCAACCGTCAACCTCGGCGGGAGGCGTCGCGCGTCCGCCGCCGGACGGCCTTGAGCAGCGGCGGCACGACCAGGAAGACCGCGATCACCGCGTAGAGCACGATCGCCAGCGGTTCGCTCACCAACGCGGCCGGGTCGCCGGAGCTGATTTGCAGCGAGCGGCGCAGCTGGCGTTCCATCTCCGGGCCGAGGATGGCGCCGACGATGATCGGCAGCACGGGGAATCCGTAGCGCCGGGCCATGTAGCCGAGCGCCCCGATCAGCAGCAGGATGACGATGTTGAACGACTGCATCCCGGCCGCGTACGCGCCGAGGGTGGCGAAGAAGAGGATCCCCGCGTACAGGTACGGCCGCGGAATCCGCAGCAGCTTCGCCCAGAACGGCGCGAGCGGCAGGTTCAGCGCCAGCAGCAGTGTGTTGCCGATGAACAGGCTCGCGATGAGGGTCCAGACCAGCACCGGCTCCGTCTTGAACAGCAATGGCCCCGGGTGGATGCCGTACTGGTTGAACGCGGCGATCATCACGGCGGCGGTCGCTGTGGTCGGCAGGCCGAGCGTGAGCAGCGGCACGAGGGTTCCGGCGGCGGAGGCGTTGTTCGCGGCCTCCGGACCGGCGACACCCTCGATGGCGCCGTGGCCGAACTCCTCCGGGTGCTTGGAGAGCTTCTTCTCGGTGACATAGGAGAGGAAGGTGGGGATCTCCGCTCCGCCGGCCGGGATGGCGCCGAACGGGAAGCCGATCACCGTGCCGCGCAGCCACGGCTTCCAGCTGCGCTTCCAGTCGTCCTTGCCCATCCAGGGCACGCCCACCGGAATCGTCGCCTGCTTGCCCTGACGCAGGTGCGCGGCGATCCAGAGGGCCTCACCGACGGCGAACAGCGCGACGGCGATCACCACGACGTCGATCCCACCGGACAGCAGCGGCTGGCCGAACGTCAGCCGGGGCTGGCCGGTGGTGGGGTCCATCCCGACCAGGCCGATCGTCAGTCCGATGAAGAGCGCCGCGAGCCCGCGGATCCGGGACGAACCGAGCACCGTGCTCACCGCGATGAACGCGAACACCATCATCGCGAAGTACGACGGGGCACCGAGGCTGATCGCGATCGACACGATGAACGGGGCGACGAAGACCAGGGCGCCGGTGGCGATGGTGCCGGCCACGAACGATCCGATCGCCGCCGTCGCGAGCGCCTGGGCGCCTCGTCCGGCCTTGGCCATCTTGTTGCCCTCGAGCGCCGTGACCACGGACGAGCTCTCCCCCGGCGTGTTCAGCAGAATCGACGTCGTCGACCCGCCGTACATCCCGCCGTAGTAGATCCCGGCGAACATGATCAGCGAACCGGTCACGTCGAGTGCGTAGGTGAGCGGCAGCAGCAGGGCCACCGTCATCGCCGGGCCGATGCCGGGCAGCACGCCCACCGCGGTGCCGAGCAGCACACCGATCAGCGCGAAAAGCAGGTTCTGGAGCGTCAGCGCGTTCGTGAACCCCTCCATCAGCAGTGCGAGGTTGTCCATCAGAGAATTCCCGTCAGCAGGCCGGCCGGCAGGGGGATGCCGAGGCCAAGTACGAAACCGTAGAACGTCGCCACGGACAGCGCGACGCCGATGAGCAGGGCCCAGACGAAGCGCCGGGAGCCGAGCAGCAACGCCGAACCGTAGAAGAGGATGCTGCTGGCGACCACATAGCCGAGCGGGTCGAGCACCAGCGCGTAGCCAAGGATCAGGCCGGCCAGGCCGAAGACCGTCGGCCAGTGCGCCGGGATGGAGAGGTCGATGTCTTCGCCCTCTTCGGGGTCGGCGTGCCCTCCGCGCAGAACGCTGATCGCGAGCGCGATCGCGCACAGGGCCAGGCCGGTCGCGATGATGGCGGGAACGACCTGCGGGCCCATCACGCCGGAGTTGACGGCGGTCTGGCGGATGTTGGCGGTGTCGACGGCGACGATCACCGCAAGCGCCCCGAGCAGGGCGGCGACGCCCAGCTCGGAGCGACCGTGCAGCAGTCCTGGTCCACCCCGTGAGCTGGGGGTGGTCACACCAGTCCCAGATCGGTGAGCACGGTGGCGACGCGCTCGTCCTGCTCGGTCAGGAAGGAGGCGAAGTCGTCTCCGGTGATGAAGGCATCCGTCCAGCCGTTGTCCTCGAGCACCTGTGCCCACTCGTCACTGTCGTGCATGGCCGTGACGGCCGTCACGAGCCTGGCCGTCTCGGCCTTGCTGAGGCCCGGTGCCGCGAGCAGTCCGCGCCAGTTGGTGAAGACCAGGTCGACGTCCTGCTCCTTGAGGGTGGGGGCATCCGGCAGAACGGGGACTCGCTCTTCGCTGGTCACGGCGAGAACGCGCAGCTCGCCGGCCTTGACCTGCTCGAGGAATTCGCCGTAGCCGGAGGCCGCGAACTGCAGCTTGCCGCCGAGGATCGCCGGCAGCAGCTCGCCGCCGCCGTCGTAGCTGACGAAGTTCACGTCGCCGGCCTCGATGCCGACGGCGTCGGCGAGCTGCATCGGCAGCAGGTGGTCGGGCCCGCCGGGCGAGGATCCGCCGCCGACCGGGAACGCGCCGGGGTTCTTCTTCCAGGCGACGATGAGGTCGTCGAGGGTCTTGTACGGGGAGTCGGTCGGCACGAAGATGGCGCCGGCCTCCTCGATCAGGCGGGCGATGGGAGTCGCATCCGCGACCTTGGCATCCGTCTCGTTCGTGTAGGCGGCGCCGACGACGCCGAGACCCATCATGAGCAGGAAGTCTTTGTTGCCCTTCTCGGTGAGGGTGCGGGCCAGGCCGACCGTGCCGCCGGCGCCGGCCAGGTTGGTGACCTCGGTGCCCGTGGTGACGCCGATTTCGTCCATCACCTTGACCGCGGCGCGGCCGGTGACGTCGTAGCCGCTGCCCGGGGCGTTGGGGATCATCACCTGGATGTTCTTGAGCGGGCCGTCGGCCGTTGCCTCCGCGGTGCTCGCGGTGGTGCCGGTGACGCCGCAGGCGCTGAGCGCCAGGATGAGTGTGGCGGCGACGGCCGTGGTGCCGATCAGACGCGTGGGTGCTGGCTTGAGCCGGGCTGATGTGCGCATTGCAATCCTCTTCGATTGAAGGCCGGCATCGTCGCCGACCGTGACCATGATGCGCAGGAGCGCCGCAGCCCCTGCAACTTGTGGTGTTAGAGGACGTTGTGTAGCTTGTGGCCGAGTTTCCTTCCTTCCCCATTCTGAGGGACTATTTGTTAGGGCCGCCGCGCGCGGCCCGTGCGCCGGGGCCGACGATGGCCCGGGCCGGCCGACGGGAGGGCAGATGCAGTCACAGTCGCCGTCCTCTGCACCGTCGCAGGCGCGCCCCCGCCTCAGCCTCACCCGCCAGTTGCTCGTCTTCCAGCTCACCCTGCTCGCCATCGTGCTCGTCGCCGTGACCGCCATCTCGCTCGAACAGACCCGCAACATTTTCGACAGCGGCCAGCAGCGACGGATGCTCACCGTCGCCGAATACACGGCCGCCAATCCCCTGCTCCGCAGCCTGCTCGCCAGCGACTCGGCGCCGCGGAAACTCGCCTCGCCGGTGGAGTCGCTGCGCACCACGACCGGGGTCGACGAACTCATCGTGACGGATGCCGCCGGCCTGGTGCTCGCCTCCCCCGCCGACCCGCGCATGCTCGGCACCACCGTGCAGCTCAATGTCGACCGGAAGGGCTACGACGGCGCCTGGGCCGGAGTGGCGCAGCTCGGGACCGTCGACCATGTCGTCGGCCGGGTGCCCGTGCTCTCGAACTCGGGCGAACTCATCGGCACGGTCGTCGCCGGGCGCCGGTTCCCCACCCTGGCCGGCCTGTTTTCGGTTGCGGCCCCGAACCTGCTCACCTACCTCGGCGTCGCCGGCATCCTCGGCGCCGCCGGCTCGTGGTGGCTCGCCGCCCGGGTCAAACGCCAGACCCTGGGCCTGGAGCCGGAGCAGATCGGCCGCCTGGTCGAGCACCGGGAGGCCATGCTGCACGGCATCCATGAGGGCGTCATCGCGGTCGACGCGGACGGCATCATCACCCTCGCCAACGACAGCGCCCGGTCGCTGCTCGGGCTGCCCGACGACGCGGTCGGCCGTCCCGTCGACGGTGTCGGGCTGGGCGGAGAGGCCGAGCGGGCGCTGCGTTCGCACGGTGCCAACGACCGCGACACGCCCCTGGTCAACCGGGGGGTGCTGCTCGTGCTCAACCAGACCACGATTCATCCGCCCCGCTCCAAACCCGAGGTGGTGACGACGCTCCGCGACCGCACCGAGCTGGTCACGCTGCAGCACGACCTGGGCAGCAGCAGGCAGGCAACCGAAACCCTGCGCGCGCAGACCCACGAGTTCGCGAACCGGCTGCACACGATCTCGATGCTGATGCAGCTCGGCGACACGGATGCGGCCGTCGACTACATCGATGCGGTCTCCCGCGACCGCTCCGAGCTGGACAGCACGGTGCTCACCCGGATCAACGAACCCGCGGTCGCCGCGCTGCTGATCGCGAAGACGTCGCTCGCCCGCGAGCGCGGAGCCGACCTCACGCTCACGGCCGATTCCGCGCTGCCCAGGGTGGACGAGGCGATGTCGGTCGACCTCGTGACGGTGATCGGCAACCTCGTCGACAACGCCCTGGACGCGGTGACCGGGGCGGCGACCCGGCACGTCTCGGTCGACGTGCGGGTGGTGGGGCCGGGTGCGGCGGGGCCGGATGCTGCGGGGGCGGATGCTGCCGGTGCTCTGGTTCGCGTCGTCGTGCGCGACACCGGGCCCGGGGTCGACTCCGCCCTGATCGACCGCGTGTTCGAGGCCGGGGTCACATCGAAATCGACGTCGTCGGGCGCCGCCGACCACGGCTTCGGCCTGGCGATCGTGCACCTCGTCGCCACCCGCCGCGGCGGCCGGGTCGGCTACCGAAACGACGGCGGAGCGGTGTTCGAGGCGGTCCTGCCGACCGTCGCGCGCGCATCCGGAGCCCCCGGCGAACCCGTCGAGCCCACAGGCCTCGAGCCCACAGGTCGGGAGACCCTCCATGTATGACGTGCTGATCGTTGACGACGACTTCATGGTCGCTCGCGCCCACGAGCGCATCGTCGAACAGCTGCCCGGTTTTCGCGTCGTGGGGGTGGCGCATTCCGGCGCTGAGGCACTGGACCTGATCGGCACGCTGCGGCCTCAGCTCGTGCTGCTGGACATCTACCTTCCGGACACGACCGGGCTCGACGTCATCCGTCGCGCCCGCGAGCACGGGTACGACCTGGACTTCCTCGTGCTCAGCGCCGCCCGCGAGTCGGAGACGGTCAGCGCTGCGCTGCAGGGGGGCATCGTGAGCTACCTGCTCAAACCGTTCAAGATCACCGAGCTGCAGGCACGGCTCGCCGGGTACGCCGAACGCCGGCGCGTGCTCGGGCGCCCCGGCGACCTCAGCCAGAGCGACCTGGACCAGGCCCTCGGCTCGGCGTCGGGCGTGGCCCCGCTGCCGCCCCTGCCCAAGGGGCTGAGCAAGGAGACCGCCGTGCTGATCGAACGTGCGCTGAAGGACTCCGACCTGGACCTGGCCGCGTCCGAGTGCGCCGAGGAGCTGGGCCTGTCGCGGGTGGTGGCCCGTAAATACCTGGAGCACTTCGTGCTGCTCGGGCAGGCCGCCGTTGCGCTGCGCTACGGCCAGACCGGACGCCCCCAGCGCCGCTACTCCTGGCTCGGCCCGGCGCCCCGGTAGCGACCGCACCCGGCTCGCCCGCCCCGCGCTTCGCGGGTAGTGCGCCACTTCGCGCGTGGCGCAACTCACGCGCACCGGCGCAGTGCCCGCGTAACTCCCCCGCAGCGATACCCGCGCGACTGCTACCCGACGGGTGCCTAGCGGAAGGCGGGAATGCCCGTGATGTGGTTGCCGATGATCAGCGTGTGCACCTCGTCGGTCCCCTCGTAGGTGCGCACGCTCTCGAGGTTGTTCGCGTGGCGCAGCGGGGAGTAGTCAAGGGTGATGCCGTTGCCGCCGAGCACGGTGCGCGCCTCACGGCAGATGGCGATCGCCTCGCGGGTGTTGTTCAGCTTGCCGATCGAGATCTGGTGCGGCTGCAGGGTGCCGGCGTCTTTCAGCCGGCCGAGGTGCAGGGCGAGCAGGGTGCCCTTGTTGATCTCCAGGGCCATGTCGACGAGCTTCGACTGCGTCAGCTGGTAGCCCGACAGGGGCTTGCCGAACTGCATGCGCTCGCCGGCATATTCGAGGGCGGTGAGGTAGCTGTCGCGCGCGGCGCCCATGACGCCCCAGATGATGCCGTAGCGCGCCTCGTTCAGGCAGGAGAACGGGCCGCTCAGCCCTTTGGCCTTCGGCAGCATGGCCGAGGCGGGCAGGCGCACGTTGTCGAGGTCGATCTCGCACTGGATGGAGGCCCGCATGGAGAGCTTGGATCCGATCACCGTGGCGGTGAATCCGGCCGTCTCGGTGGGCACGACGAAACCGCGCACCCCGTCGTCGGTCATCGCCCAGATCACGGCGACCTGGGCAACGGAGGCCAGCCCGATCCACCGCTTGGTTCCGGTGATCACCCAGTCGTCGCCGTCGCGGAGGGCGTACGTGGTCATGCTGCCGGGGTCGGAGCCCGAGCCGGGCTCGGTCAGGCCGAAGCATCCGATCGCCTCGCCGGCCGCCATTTTCGGCAGCCACTCGTTCTTCTGTTCCTCCGAGCCGTGCTTGTGGATGGCGCTCATGGCCAGGGATCCCTGCACGCTCACGAAGGTGCGCAGGCCCGAGTCGCCGGCCTCGAGCTCCAGCGCGGCCAGGCCGTAGTCGACGGAGCTGCGGCCCGGGCATCCGTAGCCCGTGAGGTGCATTCCGAGCAGGCCCAGCTTCGCCATCTCCGGCACGATCTCGAGCGGGAAGACGCCGTTCTCGTACCAGCGCGCGATATTCGGCCGGATGCTCGAGTCGACGAACGAACGCACGGAGGCGCGGAGCGCCACCTCGTCGGCGCTGAGGAGGGACTCGATGTCGATCAGGTCTGAGGTGTCGATCATGGGGTTCACTTTCGTCAGGGTGGAGGACGTCATTCGCTCGGCGCCGTCGCGGTCGGCGCTGTCGCGGTCGCCATTGTCGCGCTCGGCACTGTCAGTTTGCCGTTGATTCGCCGCGGGATGCGCCAGGGGTTGCCGGGCTGGAGGGCCGGCGGCAGGTGGGCGGGTTCGGCGTTCTGCACCGCGACCGGCCGCACGAAGCGGCCGAGTGCCCCGGCGCCGACGCTGGTCGCATCGGAGCGCGAGGTGGCCGGCCACGGTCCGCCGTGCTGCATGGACCAGGACGTGGCCACTCCGGTGGGCCAGGCGTTGAGGGCGACCCGGCCCACCCGGCCGAGCAGCCGGCGCACGATCTCGGCCGACTGCGGGTCGCCCGGGCCGCCGGTGAAGACGGATGCGACGAGGCTCGGCTGCAGCCGGACGAGGGCGCCCAGCGCCTGCAGGGCATCCTCGTATTCACAGACGAGCGCTACGGGGCCGAAGCATTCCTCGAGCAGGCGGGAGCCCGGGTGCAGGTCGTCCAGCCGCACGAGGATGACCCGCGGGGCGACCGCATAGCCGCCGGCTTCGGCTTCGGCGGCCGGCGTTTCGGCGGACGCGGAGGACGCGGCGGACGCGGAGGACGCGGCGGACGCGGCGGACGCGGCGGACGCGGCGGACGCGGCGGACGCGGAGGGCGCGGGGGGCGTGGGCGCGGCTGCCTGCGCGGCCTGGGTGGCGGCGGGCTCGGCTGCATGCGCGGCGGCCTGCGTCACGGCGGGCTCGGCGGCCGCCGCCTCGGCGAGCCGCGCCACGCCCGCGCGGTAGCCGGCGGCGATCCCGGCCGTGAGCAGGGGGGCGGATTCGACCTGCGCCAGCTCCGCGAGCACGGCGTCGAAGATGCCGGCGCCGGCGGGGGCGAAGAGCAGCCCGGGCTTGGTGCAGAACTGTCCGGCCCCGAGGGTGAACGACCCTACGAAGCCGGCGGCGATCTCCTGGCCGCGCGCCGCGGCATCCGGGGTCACGAAGACCGGGTTGACGGTGCCCATTTCGGCGAAGACCGGCACGCCGCGGGCTGCGGCCCGGTCGACCAGGGCCATGCCGCCGCCCTGGCTGCCGGTGAAGGCGACCGCGGTGACCTCGGCGGCGTCGACGAGCTGCAGCCCGGCGTCGAAGCCCACGACGAGGGCGTAGCTGCCCGGCGGGGCGCCGGCCTCGGCGAGCGCGCCGGTGACGATTTCGGCCAGGCGCACGCTCAGGCGAGGGTGAGCCGGGTGGGCCTTGACGATCACCGGGCAGCCGGCGGCGAGGGCCGAGGCCACGTCGTGGCCGATCACGCCGAAGCCGAAGGGGAAGTTGCTCGCCCCGAACACAGCGACCGGGCCGACCGGGATGTTCCAGCGGGACAAGGTGGAGTCGCCGCCGATCCCCTCGGTGCCGGCCTGGAGGTAGCTGCCCTCGGCCGCGACCGTGCCGTAGAAGAGCGTGCTGGCCGCGCACTTGGCGAGTTCGCCGCGCAGGCGGTCCAGGCCGAGGCCGGTTTCCTCGCGGGCGATCCCGACGAGTTCCTCGTCGTGTGCCGTGAGGGCCTCGGCGACGGCGGTGAGCCAGCCGAGGCGCGTCGCCGGGCTGGTCTCGGCGACGCGATCCGCCGCGCTCTGCGCCCGCCTCAGGATGTCGGAGACCCGTTCCGGGGACGTGTGCGGCACGCTTCCGCGCTGCTCGCCCGTGCGCGGGTCGTGGCTCGGGTCGGCGTTCATCGTGGTCGGGGCGCTCACGCGCGGACCGCCGCCGCGCCGACGGCCGATCCGGCAGTCGAGTCGGCAGTCGATCCGGCAGTGGAGTCGGCGTACACCGACTCGACGGCCTCGCGGAGCACCGCGAGCCCGTCTTCGAGCAGTTCCTGGCCGATCACGAGCGGGGGAAGCAGTCGGATGACGTTGCCGTACGTTCCGCAGACAAGCACGAGCACGCCCCGGGCGTGGCAGCGCGCGGCGACCGCCGCGGCGAGCAACGGCCGCGGCTCGAGCGTCGCGGCGTCGGCGAATTCGATCGCGAGCATGGCGCCGCGGCCGCGGAATTCGACGATCGGCAAGTCCTCGGTCACGAGCGGTTCGAGCACCCGGCGCACCGTGTCCTCGATGCGGAGCGCCCCGGCGAGCAGGTCGCCGGTTTCGAACGCCTCGAAGACGCCGAGTGCGGCGGCGCAGGCGAGCGGGTTGCCGGCGTAGGTGCCGCCGAGGCCGCCCGCGTGCACGGCGTTCATCAGCTCCACCCGGCCGGTCACGGCGGTGAGCGGCAGGCCTCCGCCGAGGGCCTTGCCGGTGACGACGAGGTCGCCGGCCACTCCCTCGTACTCGCTGGCGAACATCCGGCCGGTTCGGCCCATTCCGGCCTGGATCTCGTCGAGCACGAAGACGATTCCGTGGCGGGCGGCGATGTCGCGGAGCCCGGCCAGGAAGCCGGGGGCGGGCACGATGAAGCCACCTTCGCCCTGGATCGGCTCGATCACCATGGCGGCGAAGGTGTCCGCTCCCTGCGCGGCCAGGACCGCCTCGACCCCGGCGAGCGCTTCGACGGTGGCGTTCTCCGCTCCGCCCGGCCAGCGCAGCGGCGCCGCCATCGGCGCCCGGTGCACCTCGCCGGGGAAGGGCCCGAAGCTGGTCTTGTAGGGGTTTTCCTTGGCGGTCATCGCCATGGTCAGCAGCGAACGCCCGTGGTAGGCGTCGTCGAAGACGAGGATCTTCTCCCGCCCGGTGGCGGCCCGGGCGATCTTGATGGCGTTCTCCACGGCCTCGGCGCCGGTGGAGAACAGCGCGGTGCGCTTCTCGAAGTCGCCGGGGGTGTGCGTGTTCAGCCACTCGCAGACCGCGGTGAACGAGTCGTACTCCGTCACCATGAAGCAGGTGTGGGTGAACCGGGCCAGCTGGTCACGCACCCGGGCCTGCACGAGCGGGTTACTCGCCCCGACGCTGGTCACCGCGATGCCCGAGGCGAAGTCGATGATGCGGTTGCCGTCGACATCCTGCAGGATGCCGCCCTCCGCCCGGTCGATGAACACCGGCAGGGCGACTCCGAATCCGCTCGAGACGTGCTGCACGCGCTCGGCGTGCAGGGTCGTGGACCTGGGGCCCGGGATCGCGGTGCGGAGCAGGCGAGTCTGGGCAAGCGGCAATGATTCCATGGCTTCAATGTAGGCGAGGCCACCCTCCGCGACATCGTACGGACTATCCAAAACCACACCCCCGCGGAGATAGACTGTCCAGTCATTGCCCCGGCCGCTCGATCTGAACAGGATGACTATGGTGCGGATCAGCCTCGCCCGGCTGTGCGAACAGCTCGGATCGGATCTCCTGCCGCACGACGGCGGCCATGTGGCCCGGCAGGGACTGACCGGCGTGCACATCTCCGAGCTCGACGATCCGACCCCGTACCTCGGTGGCGGGGAGCTGCTGCTGACCACCGGCATCCCGTTTTCGGGCGGCGCCGACGGGGCCGGCCGGTACGTGCAGCGCCTCGTCGACCGGGGCGTTGCCGCGCTCGGCCTGGGGCTCGGCGCGGGGACCGACGAGGTCCCGGCCGAACTGGATGCCGCCTGCCGCGAGGCCGGGCTGGCCCTGCTCATCGTTCCGGAACGAACCCCGTTCATGCACGTGTCGCGGGCCTATTGGGACCTCGTCGGCAAGGCGGAGCAGGCCGATCTCACCGCGAGCCTGAGCCGGCAGACCTCGCTCGCCCGCGCGGCCACGCGCCCGGGGGCGGTCGCCTCGGTCGTCAAGGCCCTGGCCGAAGCCCTGGGCGGCTGGGCCGCCTATGTGCCCGCCGACGGGACCGCCGAGACGATCTGGCCCCTGGCCGAGGCCCGCCTGCTGCCGCAACTGCGCGAGGAGACCGCGCGGCTCGGCCTGGCCGGCACGCACTCCTCGGCGACGTTCCCCCTGCACGGGACTGACGTCGTCGAATACTCGATCATCGCCGACGAGAAAACGGCGGGATTCCTCGCGGTCGGAGCCGGGCGGGCGCTGCGCGCGGCGGATCGGCAACTCATGCTGACCGGCTGCATGCTGCTCTCGGTCACCGCGCAGCAGCACTGGGACCGGCGCCGGGCCGACGCGGTCCTGGGCGGCACCGCGGCATCCCTGATCCTGCACGGGTACGCGGATGCCGCTCGCCTCGCGGCCGACGAACTGGGCATCCCCGCGCTCGCGGAACGGGTGCGGCTCCTGGCCGTGCGCGGCGGGCAGGTCGAGCTCCTGGGCAACGCCGAGCTGGCCGACCGGGTTGCGGCGATGGCGCCGGCCGGGGCGGCGGCGCGGCTGCGGCGGAGCATCCGTCGTTCGGGCCTGCGCTGCACGCTGGACGGCTTGACCTACGTAATCCTGGCGGAGACCGGCGCCGGGGCGAGCGAGGAACCGGGCGGCGAAGCGAGCGGCGACAGGTGGGTGGGCTCGGAGCCCGCGGGGGTGCCGGCCGGCGGAGCAGGTGCCGGGCCCTCTGTCGGCTCGCCTGGCTGGCTGGCTGCCGAGCCTGCTGGCGGACCGGCGGCGGGGCAAGCGGCCGGACCGGCGGCGGGGCAAGCGGCCGGACCGGCGGCGGCACAAGCGGGCGGGCAAGCGGGCGGACGGGCCGGCGGACTGGCGGCCGGACCTGCCGGCGGGCTGGCGGCCGCGCTGAGCGGCCCGTTGCTCCTGGGCCAGGTCTCCGGCAGCGTCACGGAGGTGGGCCGCGCCTGTCGGCGCGTGGCCGCGGGGCAGCTCGCCGTGGTGGACGGCCTCCTCGACCCGCAGGCGGACGACTGGGTCGACGCCTTGCGAAGCTACTCCCGGGCCGACCTCGTGCAGACGGTGCGCTGCTACCTGCGGCACCGGGGCCAGTGGGAGCCGACGGCGCGCGAACTCGGGGTGCACCGCAACTCGCTCCGGCACCGGATCGGGATCGCGTCCAAACTCATCGAGGCCGACCTGGACGATCCCGATGTCGCGGCGAACCTCTGGCTCGCCCTGCGCGGCTGACCTCCCCTCCCGCGAAACCGCAGTTGTGCGCGCTAAACAGGCGTTTTAACGCGCACAACTGCGGTTTCGCGAGGGATTGGAAGTCAGCCAGGCGCGGATCGCGTCGCCGTGCTCACCCAGGGCGGGCGGGGCGGCCGTCCGTGGCGCGAGCGGCGGGGTCCAGCTGACCGGGTGCCGGATCTGGCGTCCCACGGCCCGGCCGGAGGCATCCTGCACGTCGATGGTCGGCGCCAGGCCGAGGCTCTCGGCGAGCGCGATCCCCTCGCCGATGGTGGCCACGCGCCCGGCCGGCACGTCGGCTTCGGTGAGCCGGAGCTCCCAGGAGTGCGCCGATGCCCCGGCCAGACGCCCGTGCAGGATGTCGATGAGTTCGGTCCGGTTGCTCACCCGGGCGCTGTTGGTCGCGAAGCGTTCATCCGAAGCCAGCGTCTCCACGCCCAGGACCCGGGCGAGCCGCGCGAACTGGCCGTCATTGCCGCAGGCCACGGCCAGCGGACCGTCCGCGCAATCCAGCAGCTGGTAGGGCACGATCGACGGATGCGCGTTGCCCATGCGTGTCGGGATGACGCCGGCCCCGAGGTAGGCCTGCGCCTGGTTCGCGAGAGCGCCCTGCAGGCTCGAGAGCAGGTTCAGTTCCAGCCGCGCGCCCCGGCCCGTCGCCGCTCGGGCGGTCAGTGCGGCGAGGATGCCGATCGCGGTGTCCTTCGCGGTCAGCACGTCGACGAGGGCGACGCCCACCTTCATCGGATCGCCGTCGGCCTCGCCGGTGATGCTCATCAGGCCGCCGAGGGCCTGCACCAGGAAGTCGTAGCCGAGCAGGTCCGCTCCCCCGGCGCTGCCGAATCCGGTGATCGAGGCGTAAACCAGCCCCGGGTTCTCCTGCCGGAGCGCGTCGTAGCCCAGCCCGAGCTTCTCCATCCCGCCGGGCTTGAAGTTCTCGACGAGCACGTCGGCCTTGAGCGCGAGCGCCCGGGCCAGCTTGAGGTCGGCGGCATCCGTAAGGTCGAGGCAGATCGACTCCTTGTTGCGGTTAATCCCCTCGAAGTAGGTGGCCCCGGTGGCGGAGTACGGAGGACCCCAGCCGCGCGTGTCGTCGCCGGTGCCCGGACGCTCGACCTTGATCACCCGCGCGCCCAGGTCGGCCAGCGTGACGGTGGCGAGCGGGCCGGCGAGGATCCGCGAGAAGTCGGCGACCAGGATTCCCTCGAGCGGCCGGGAGAGGTCGCCGGCGCTGTTGTCCATCTGCTTCTGCACTGAAGTTCCGTTCACTGGTGGCGCGGCGGGCCGGACCCGCGCGGTTGCCCTGCCGCGGGTGACCCTGGTTAACTGCTTGCTGTCGAATCTAGCGGCCCGGCCGCACCGGCTCATTGGATGGATCATCCACAGACTGGGCAGCGTGCCCGCCGATGCGCGGATGCACGGATGCACGGACGCACGGACGCACGGACGCACGGACGCACGGATGCACGGATGCGTCGAGATTGCCTGTTCCGGTCGAGTTGGCCGCGCGCACCGGGCAATCTCGACCGCAGGTGCCAAAGTCTGCGGGCTTGCCCGGCCCGCAAGCTCCCGCAACGCGGCCGCAACGTTGCGCCGCCTAGCGTCGGGACCACGGACGAAGACGTTCGATCTAGGGAGTTTTACCATGACATTGATTGAAACGACCATGCACGACGAAGCCGGCGCCGATGTAACGGCTGCCACGATGCACGCCGCCGTCGTCTCGACCTTCGGCCAGCACCTCACCGTCGAAGAAGTCCCGGTGCCCACGCCGGGCCCGGGCCAGGCGCTCGTCAAGCTCATCTCGAGCGGCGTCTGCCACACCGACCTGCACGCCGCCGAAGGCGACTGGCCGGTCAAGCCGAGCCTGCCGCTCATCCCGGGCCATGAAGGCGTCGGCACCGTCGTCGCCCTCGGTGCGGGCGTCACCAGCCTCACCGTCGGCGAACTCGTCGGCAATGCCTGGCTCTGGTCGGCCTGCGGCAGCTGCCAATACTGCCGCACCGGCTGGGAGACGCTGTGCGAGCAGCAGAAGAACGGCGGCTACAGCGTCGACGGATCCTTCGGCCAGTACATGCTCGTCGACTCGCGGTTCGCCGTGAAGATCCCCGCAGGCTCCGACCTGGTCGAGATCGCGCCGGTGCTCTGCGCCGGCGTCACCGTCTACAAGGGCCTGAAGATGACCGAGGCCAGGCCCGGTCAGTGGGTCGTCATCTCCGGCATCGGCGGCCTCGGCCACATCGCCGTGCAATACGCCAAGGCCATGGGCCTGCGCGTCGTCGCAGTGGATGTCGCCGACGACAAGCTCGCCCTCGCCCGCAAGCACGGCGCCGAACTGACCGTCAACGCGATGGACGAGAACCCGGTCGAGGTCATCCAGCGGGTGACCGGCGGCGCCCACGGCGTGCTCGTGACCGCGGTGCACCCGAAGGCGTTCGGCCAGGCGATCGGGATGGCTCGCCGCGGGGGGACCATCGTCTTCAACGGATTGCCGCCGGGAGACTTCCCCGCACCGATCTTCGAGATCGTGCTCAAGGGACTCACCGTGCGCGGCTCGATCGTGGGCACCCGGCAGGACATGGAGGAGGCGCTCGAGTTCTACGCCCGCGGCGAGATCCACCCCACGGTGTCCACTCGCAGCCTCGACGAGATCAACACGGTCTTCGACGAGATGAAGCTCGGCAAGATCGACGGCCGGGTCGTCATCACGTACTGACCCGCTCGGTGACAGGCGCGAGCGGCGCTGCCCGGTGGCGAGTCACCCCGGACGGCGCCGCCCCCGGCCGCGCGGCCACGGCCATCTGCGGCCGCCCCCGTGTGTGTGGCTAACTCCCGTGTGTGTGGCTAACTCACGTGTGTGTGGCTAACTCAGGAGAATCCAGCGGCAACTGCCCCCGTGCCCCGATTTTCCGCGGAGGGGCGAGTCGGTGATCAGGATTCTCCTGAGTTGGCCACATACCCGCGGGTCGACTGAGGCCCGGACTCCGGGGCGCTGCAGTGGTTGGCCGCTGCCGCTTCGGCGCCGAGAATCGCCGTTCGCGCCCACAATCGCCGTTCCAGCGGCGATTCTCGGCGCGAACGGCGATTCTCGGCGGGCTGGGCGAGACTTGCCTAGCGTTCGACGAGGATGCCGTCCTCGTCGCAGTAGACCATGCGTCCGGGGCGGAACAGTACCCCGGCGAACTCGACGACGACATCCGCGCTGCCTTTGCCGGTCTTGTTGCTCTTGCGCGGGTTGCTCCCCAGGGCCTTGACCCCGAGCGCGAGCGCGCCGATCGCGACCCGGTCCCGGATGGCGCCGTTGATGATCACGCCCGCCCAGCCGTTGGCGACCGCGGACTCCGCGATCATGTCGCCCATCAGCGCCGTCTGCAGCGATCCGCCGCCGTCCACGACGAGCACGGCGCCGGCGCCCGGCCGCGCCAGGACTGCCTTGACCAGCGCGTTGTCCTCGAAGCAGCTGACTGTGCGGATCGGCCCGCTGAAGCGGGCGTTGCCACCGACCGACTGGAACTGCACCGCCACGGATTGCAGGTCTTCGCCACGCTCGTCGTACAGGTCGGCTGTCAGCAGTGTCATGGTGTCCCCCGGGAGCTTGTGCGGTGTCCCCCCAGAGTAGCGACCCGGAGGAGCGACCCTGCGCGGGCCCGGAGAAGCCCCTGCGCCCGCCCGGAGAAGCCCCGAGGCGCGGCGGCGCGTGCGGCGCGTGCGGCGCGTGCGGCGCGTGCAGCGCGTCAAGAGGGGCGGCGCGTGCGGCGCGTCACCCGGCGCGGCGGCGCGTCTCGCCGGGCAGGGCCGCGTCAGGCGCTGCGGTTGTCGGCGAGCCGGTTGGCCACGATGGTGCGCACGAGCGACTCCGGCAGCGGATGCGACGGCGTGAACCGGATCGTCCCGCCGGATGCGTCGAAACCGGCGAGCTCCTCGCCCAGGGAGGAGACGAGCCCGGGGCGCAGCGTGTAGAAGCTGCAGCCCGTCGATTGCGCGCCGAAGCCGACCAGCATCCCATGGTCGAAGAACGTCGGGATCCGGTAGCTGATCCGTTCGGTGGCCTCAGGATCCAGCCGCTGGATGGTCTCGCGGAGCTCCTGAAGCGCCCCGCGGAACTCCAGCGGCACGCCGGTCAGGTACTCGTCAACGTCGTCCGACCCGCTCATGCGGCCCAAAATACACCCGCGCCGCCGGCCTCCCCCGACTGCGCCTTGCGCCCAGCCTGCGCCGAGGTTGACCGTTGCGGTCGAGTTTGCCCCGCGCACCGGGCAAACTCGACCGGAACGATCAAGGTCGGCGGAGCATCCGGGCGATCGAAGCCGATGGTGCGCCGGCGCGGCCGGCGGAGCAGAATATCCCTGTGATCCGCAAACATGCCGTCGTGCGAGGCCAGGTGCAGGGCGTCGGGTTCCGGTACTACGCGCTCACCGAGGCGTCCCACCTGAACCTGGCCGGTTACGTGCGCAACCGACCGGATGGCTCCGTCGAACTCGAGTTCGAGGGGCCGGAGGCCGCCGTTGCGCGGATGCTCACCTGGCTCGCCCATGGGCCGCGGTCGGCGATCGTCGACTCGCTCGACGTGTCCGACATCCCGCCGCTCGGCGAGGCCGCCTTCGCGATCGCCTACTGACTGCGAGAATCCTCGGCATGGACCCGCTCGCGATCAGCTCCCTCTACCTGCTCCTGACCTGGATCATCTCGGGAAGCGCAGCCCTGCTCCTCATCTACGGAGTCGTGCGCGTGGCGGTCAGCCGGGGCCTGCGCGACCACCACAACTGGCTCGTGAAGAGCCGCCGCGCGGCCTCCGCCGCCGCCGACAAGGGCTTCACGGGAGAGCCGCAGTTTCCGCCGATCACGCCCCAGCCCTCGACCGCGGACCGGACCGTCGACTAATCCAGGCCTTCTGACTCTGAGCCCCCCGATCAGCGCCGCTCCTCCGCCACGCTGTTGCCGCCGTCGACGACGACCGTCTGCCCGGTCACGTACGACGCGCCCGGCGAGGCGAGCCAGGCGATGACGGATGCCACCTCCGCCGCGGTCCCGCTGCGCCCGGCCGGCACCAGGCCGCCCTCGATCTCCTCGCTGGGAAGCTGCGACCCGGTGGCGATCCAGCCCGGCGCCACCGCATTCGCCGTGATGCCCCGCGGCGACTCGTCCACGGCGAGCGCCCGGGTCAGCCCGGCCAGCCCGGCCTTCGCCGCCGCGTAGGCGACATCCCCGCGGGAGGCCATCACCGGCCCGCTCACGCTGGACACCGTGACGACCCGTCCCCAGCCGGCGGCGCGCATGAAGCCGATCACCGCCCGGGTGGCGTGAAAGGCGGTCGACAGGTTGATCGCGAGGCCGCGCTCCCAGTCGGCGGTACTGCTCAGGATGTCGCCGTGCGCCATCTCGACGTCCCCGACGGCGACCATGCCCGCGTTGTTGACGAGGATTGTCGGCGTGAGGCCCGCCTCGGCGAGCCCGTCGGCAAGCATCCGGGCGCCGGCCTCGGAGTCGAGGGTGCAGACGATTCCGGATGCGTCCACGCCGAGTTCCCGGAGCTCGGCCGCGCGCTCGTGCACCCGGCTGGTGGTGGCGGTGACGACGACGCGTGCGCCGAGTTCGCCGAGCATCCGGGCCGCAGCAAAGCCGATGCCGGAGGCGCTCCCCGCGCCGGTGACGAGTGCGGTGCGCCCGGCCAGGCTCCAGGCGTCGGGCAGGGGCAGGGGCGCAGACAGGGACGCCGGCGGGGAATCGGGCGCAGACAGGGAATCGGGCGCAGGCAGGCTCATGGCATCATGCTAGGCGACCCGCGGGCCCGGCCCCTCAGCTACTGCTACTGCTACTGCTACTGCTCCCGCTACTGCTCCGGCTGCAGCACGCCGAGCCCGGTTTCGCGGATGAGTTCCAGCGTGGACGGGTCGGCCGCGGCATCCGTGATCAGCAGGTCGAAGGCGGAGAGAAGTGCGACCCGGCCCAGGTGCACCTGGCCGAGCTTGGCGCCCTCGGCGACGACGATCGCGCGGGCGGTGGCGGCCAGCATCCGCGTTTTGACGGCCGCCTCGGGGAGGTTGATGTTCGTCACGCCGTGCTCGGGATCGACGCCGTTGCAGCCGATGAAGGCCAGGTCGGCGTGCACCTGGTCGAGCACGGTGGCCGCCAGCGGCTCGACGAGGGAGTGCTGCAGGGGGCGGAGGGATCCGCCGGTGACGATGACCGAGAACCTGGGGATGGCGGGCTCCAGTTCGAGCGCGATGCTCAGCCCGTTCGTGATGATGACGACGTCGGTGAGGTCGGCTCGGGCGCGCAGTGCTCGGGCGATTGACAGCGTCGTCGTGCCCACATCGAGGATCACGCTCTGGCCGCTCCGCACCAGCGACGCGGCGAGTTCGCCGATCTGGCGCTTGGGCAGCACGGCCGACGCGAGCGCCTCCTCGAACGACGACTCGCGCTCCGGGCGGCCCGCGCGACCGGCGCCTCCGGCGGCATGGGCGGGCACAGCGCCGCCGTGCACGCGCTGCACGGCACCCTCGCCGACCAGCACGTCGAGGTCGGCCCGGGCCGTCACGCCGGACACGCCGAACGCCTCCCGGAGCTCGGCCACGCGCACGAAGCCGCGCTCGTCGACGAGGCGACGGATCTGCTCCCGCCGCAGGTGAGCAGGCAGCGCGTCGCGGTCGCCCGGGGGCGCCGGCTGCGGCGGGGGTGTCGGCTGCGGCATCGGCGGCACGGGCGGCACAGGGCGCGTCGAAGGCACAGGGCGCGTGGGGAGCACAGGGGAAGCCATGCCCCCATCTTCACTTAGTTGGTGTTTCTTTTCAATACGAAAGCACTGGTTTCAGATGTGAAGATCGGATATCGTGGTTCCTGCCATGAACACCACTTCCCCGGCCTTCGTCGCCGACACGCGCATCGCCCGGCAGCAGCACACCCTCGCGGACGGGCGGGAGCTCATCTACTTCGACGACCCGGACACGGCCCTGGCGCCGGAGCGCGCGCCGGACCTCCGCGAGCTCGAACCTCGCCCGGCAACAGCGCGCATGCGGCAGGACCCGCTCACCGGCGAGTGGGTGTCGATCGCGGCCGCGCGGCAGAACCGGGTGTTCCTTCCCCCCGCCCACCTCGACCCGCTCGCCCCGTCCACCCCGGAGAACCCGTCCGAGGTGCCGAGCAACTACGACGTCGTCGTTTTCGAGAACAAGTCGCCGTCGTTCGGCCCCCTGCTGACCGATGCGGATGCCCCGGACGGCCTGGCCGACCTCGCCTCCATCGGGCTCGGGCGCTCCCGCACCTCGGTCGGGCGCTGCGAGGTGGTCTGCTTCAGCCCCGAGCACGAGGGGTCCTTCGCGAGCCTGTCGGTCACCCGCGCCCGCACGGTGATCGAGGCCTGGGCGGAGCGCACGCACGCCCTGTCCCAGCTGCCCGGCGTCGAGCAGGTCTTCCCGTTCGAGAATCGCGGCGAGGAGATCGGCGTGACGCTGCGGCATCCGCATGGACAGATCTACTCGTACCCGTACGTCACGCCGCGCACCCAGCGGCTCGTCGAGTCGCTGGACTCGTACGGCCCGACCCTGTTCGCGGATATCCTCGCCAGCGAGCAGGCCGGCGACCGGGTCATCCTCAGCGGCGAGCACTGGACCGCCTTCGTGCCGTTCGCCGCCCGCTGGCCGATCGAGGTGCACATGCTGCCGCACCGGCAGCTGCCCGACTTCGCCGCGACGACCCTCGCCGAGCGCGACGAGCTGGCGGTGCTCTACCGGCGTCTGCTGCGCGGGATCGACGCCCTGTACCCGACGCCCACGCCGTATATCGCGGCCTGGCATCAGGCGCCGGTGAATGTGCGGCGTGACGACATCCGGCTGATGCTGCAGGTCACCAGCCCCCGCCGGGCCGAAGGCAAGCTGAAATACCTGGCCGGCTCGGAGGCCGCCATGGGCGCCTGGATCGGCGATGTGCTGCCGGAACAGCAGGCGGCCACGATCCGGGATGCCGTGCTGCGCGCGGCCGCCGCCGACGATGCGGCCGACTCCACCAACGCGGGCCTTACGGCCGACACCGGCGTTGCGTCCGACACGGGCGTTGCGACCAATACCGGCGTTGCGTCCGACACGGGCGTTGCGTCCGACGCGGGCGTTGCGTCCGACGCGGGCGTTGCGGCCGACTCCCGGCCGGCCACCACCGTGCTGAACGCCACCGTGCTGGCCGATTTCGAGAGCCGGTTCAACCACCGTCCGGCCGGCATCTGGTCCGCCCCCGGGCGCGTCAACCTGATCGGCGAGCACACCGACTACAACGAGGGGTTCGTCTTCCCGTTCGCGATCGACCGCCGCACGGTGGTTGCGCTCGGCCTCCGCGAGGACCGGATCATCCGCGTGGCCAGCTCGTTCGCGGCCGAGGCCATCGAGATCTCCCTCGACGAACTGATCCCGGAGAATCTGGCCGGCTGGTCCGCGTATCCGCTCGGCGTGGCCTGGGCGCTCGGACGGTTCGGGGCCGACCTCGGCACGGTGCCCGGCTTCGAGGCCTTCATCGACTCCGACGTGCCGATCGGCGCCGGGCTGTCCTCTTCCGCGGCGATCGAGAGCGCGGTGGCGGTCGCGCTCAACGACGTCTGGGGCCTCGGGCTCGATCGGAGCACCCTCGCCCAGGTCGGCCGGCTCGCCGAGAACCGTGCCGTCGGCGCGCCCACGGGCATCATGGACCAGTCCGCGTCCCTGCTGGGCAAGGCCGACGGCGGCGTCTTCCTCGACTGCCGCAGCCTCGAGAGTGACGTGATTCCGCTCGGGTTCGACGCGGCCCGGCTGGACGTCCTGATCATCGACACGCGGGTGAGCCACGCGCACGCGACCGGCGGGTATGCCTCGCGCCGGGCATCCTGCGAGGCGGGCGCAGCCGCCCTGGGCGTGTCAGCGCTCCGCGAGCTCGGCCTCGACGACCTCCCACGCGCCGCCGAGCTGCTCGATGACGAGACCTTCCGACGGGTTCGGCACATCGTCACCGAAAACCAGCGCGTGCTGGATACCGTGCAGACTCTGCGGGAACACGGGCCGACCCGGATCGCCGAGCTGCTGGATGCCTCGCACGTCTCGATGCGGGACGACTTCGAGATCTCGATCCCCGAGCTGGACCTCGCGGTCGAAACCGCCCGCGGCGCCGGCGCCCTCGGGGCGCGCATGACCGGCGGCGGCTTCGGCGGGGCGGCCATCGCGCTGACTCCGCGCGACCTGGTCCCCGACGTGGAGGCGGCCGTCGCAGCCGCCTTCGCCGAACGCGGTTTCCGCGCCCCGGTCATGTTCGTCGTGCACGCCGCCGACGGGGCCCGCCGCGAGCAGTAGCCGCCGCCGGTCCCCGCGCGCCCCGCACACACCCCGCGCGCCCGCGCGCCCGCCCTGATCGCCGCCACGTGTGGCGAACTCAGGAGAATCCGTGACGGCTCGGCGCCGGCCGGCGTGTTTCCGCGGGAGAACCGGGCGGGGCTACGGATTCTCCTGAGTTAGCCACAGCTCAAGCACGGCACCGGGCCGGGAGGGCGCGGGACAGCAGGGTGCGGGGGGTGGGGGCGGAGCGGGTCAGAGCCAGCGCATGGTGAACGCGCGGGCGAGGATGCCGCGGGCCGGCGGAACCGCGAGGACCCGCACGAGCGCGTTCCTGGCCCGCAGGCGCACGCCGCTGGCCGGGCGGCCCATCGCCATGTTGAACCCCGCCTGGCGCGCGGCCATCCGTGCCGAGCGCCGCCTGCGCCGATCGAACTCGGCCAGCGCCGCCTCCGCCGAGGCCGGATCCGCCAGGGCTAGGGCCACCGCCGGTGCCAGGGCCACCGCGTCGAGCCAGCCCAGGTTCATGCCCTGTCCGCCGATCGGACTGATTTCGTGGGCAGCGTCGCCGACCAGTACGACGCGGCCGGCCAGCATCCGGTCGGCGAGGCGTTGCCGCACCGAAAATGCGCTCGGTGGGTCGGCTGACGGGGGTAGGAGCACCCCGGTGCGGTCCCGGATGATCCCGGCCAGGTCCGCGGAACAGGCATCCGTCACCAGGCCGTCGGTCAGGGCCACCCAGCGGCGCCGACCGTTCGGCAGCGGGAAGGACTCGACCACCCCGCCCCGCTCGAAGTACAGCACCGCCTCACCGCTGCCTGAGGCCGCACCGGCGGCGCCCGAGCCGGCCTCGCCCGAAGAACCCGCGCCGCCCGAGGCTGCACCGGCGGCGCCCTCGCCGCGCACACCCGCGTTGCCCGCGCCCGCGCCGCCCTCGCCGGGTTCGGCGAAGTCACCCATCAGGTAGGTTTCGCCGCCGCCGTGCGAGGTCCAGCCGATGTGGAGTGCGTCCCGCACGACGCTCCGTGCGCCGTCGGCGCCGACCACGTATCGGGCGCGGATCGTGCCCCGACCCCGTGACGTGACCTCCACGTGGTCTCCGAGGTCGCGCACCCCCAGCACTGTGACGCCGGGGCGCAGCCCGCCGGGCCGAAGCTGCTCGAACCTGGCGCGGAGCAGGGCCTCGGTCTCATACTGGGGAAGGGCGACGACGAACGGATACCGCGCCGCGGCCTCCGCGAAGGAGAGCCGTCCGAGCGTGCGCCCGTCGCAGCTCACGATGCCGCCGCGGATCCGCACGGCCCGCGCGATCAGGTCGTCGGCGACGCCGATCTGCTCCAGCGCCCCGAGCGACGGCGGGTGGATGCCGATCGCCCGCGAGCGCATCGACGGCTGCCGGCGCTGCTCCAGCACCTCGACGTCGACCCCGCGCACCGCGAGCAGACAGCCGAGCAGGATGCCGACGGGCCCCCCGCCGACGATGACGACGTCACGCATGCGCGGGCCCCGACCCTGTCGCCGAGCTTGAGCGTTCCGGTCGAGTTTGCCCGGCGCGCCCGTCAATCTCGACCGGAACCGTCGAACTCGATGACTGCGACCCCGATCCCGCACGCGAACCCGACGCGCCGGACGAGCGCGACACCGGCGCCTCCCAGTGCAGCACAAGCCGCGACGGGAGTTCCCGCGTCACCCGCCACCCGGCGGGGAGCACGCTCCGCAGCTCCGCGGCCGTGAAGCTGCGACGGATCGAGGTGAGCCCGTCGGCGCGAATGAACGAGCCGCGGAAGAACGGCCAGGTCGCCAGCCCGAAGCCGAGGTAGGCCGATCGGCTCCGCTCGATGTCGCTGTGCAGCACCCGCCCGGCGCACAGCCGCTCGGAGTCGACCAGCAGCCCGCCGAGCTCCGCCGCGCCCAGGTGGTGCAGCACATGGTTGGACACCACGAAGTCGAAACGGGCCCCCTCTGCGACCAGCTCGGAGCTCAGCGCCCGCCGGAACGACAGCCCGGGCAGCGGCGGGCGGGCGGTCGCGTACGCGTGGGCGCGGGCATCCGGGTCGATCGCGGTGACCCGCAACTGCAGCCCGTCGCGCGCGGCCCACCGGGCGAGCGCCCGCGCCACGTCCCCGCCGCCGGAGCCGATGTCGAGCAGAGTTCGCGGACGGGTGCGGGACAACGCCGGGCGGATGTCGCGCCGGTACATTCCCCGCCAGCCCGACACGAACGCGTTCACGATCCGGAAGTCGGCGTAGGTGCGGGCGAGCCGTTCGGGGTCGCACCCGGGGTCGTCCATGATTTCGACGGCGTCGCTCGCGCGCACGCGCAGCGAGCGCGCACGCCGCGCGGGCACGTGCGGCGCGGACAGGCCCATGCCCTAGCCGACGGCGACGGTCATCAGGCCGGACTCGACGGTCAGCCCCGGCCCGAAGGCCATGGCACAGACACGCTGTCCGTCCTCGGTCGTCGGGGCGTCCATGATGGCCTTCATCACGAAGAGGATCGTGGTGCTGCTCATGTTTCCGTACTGGCGCAGGGTCTCCCGCGACGGCACGAGCTGGGCTTCGGTGAGCCCCAGCTTGGCCTCTGTCTTGTCCAGGATGCTTCGCCCGCCCGGGTGGATCGCCCAATGCGCGATGGCCGTGCTGAGGGTGTCCGCCGGCGCACCCGCGCCCGGCCCCGCGCCCGGGCCTGACCCCGCGCCCACCGCCGCAGCCCCGGCACCGGCCCCGGCACCCGACGAGACCAGCGACTCGGCGAGCACCTGGGAGAGCACGTCGGCCAGGACCTCGATCTCCGCGGCCTCTTCCGCCTCCTCGACCGGCAGCAGTCCGGCCAGGGTCTCGTCACCGTCGAACAGCGGCGCGAGCGCGCCCTCGATGTGCTCGTCGATGATGTGCGGCACATAGGAGCTGAGCACCATCTCAAAGCCCTCGTCGCCGATCTTCCAGGCCATGTCCCCTTCGCCGACCGGGGTGATCACGGTTTCGAAGCGGTCGAGGTTCAGCGCGACCTCGCCCGGCGCCAGGGCGCGGCTGCTCACGATGCCGGCGGCGGCGCCATCCGCGAACAGGGAGGAGGCCACGATCGTGTCCGGGTCGTTGGAGCTGCGCAGGTGCAGCGAGCACAGCTCGGCGCTGACCACGAGCACGACGGCGTCGGGGTCGGCCAGGACGAACTGTTTGGCGGTGCGGAGCGCCGGCATCGAGGCGTAGCAGCCCATGAAGCCGAGGTGGTAGCGCTGCGTGGCGGGGCTGAGGCCGAGCTCCCGCACGAGCATGTAGTCAGGACCCGGCGCGTAGAAACCCGTGCAGGACACGGTGACGACGTGCGTGACATCCGCGGCCTCGATACCCGGGCAGGCGTCGACGGCGCGTCGGCCTGCCTCGACGAAGAGCTTCGTGGCCTCGGTGATGTACAGCTCGTTGCGCACCTTCGTGCTCGGCACCAGCAGCCGCTGGGTCACCGAGTCGAAGAACCGCGGATCGGCCGCGTCCCCGTCGAGGGTCAGCTCCTCGATCACGGTGTGCCGTTTCTCGATTCCCGACAGGTTGAAGGATGTCGACACCAGCCGCTGGGCGAGACGGCTGAGGTCGGGCTGGGCTGCGAAGACATCCCGCACCTCGTCCTGGATCAGGATGGTCGGCGGGACAACGGTCTGGATCGCTCTGAGCGTGACGGCCATGCCCCAGTGTGACACGCACCCGCCCCACGGGCCAGTTTCGGGTTGAGTTGCGGAAAAAGTACCGTCAATCTCACGTCGAAGGTGCTTTGTCCGCATCTCAACGGGAGGTGGCCGGTCAGGGCAGCGGGTCGAAGAGGCGGGTGGCCGTGAGCGCGATAAGGAAGCCGGAGGCGGCGATCGCCGTGAGGCCGCCGATGTAGGCGATCAGGGCACCGGATGCCCCGCCGGACGTATCGAGGAGGGTGACGACCAGCGCCGCCCCCGAGATCACCGCGAAGGGAATCGCGATCCACCACTGCCGGCTCGGGGAGTCGTGCGGCGGCAGGTCTGCAACCGCGCGGCTGAACGAGAGAACGGCCCCGCCCACGCACCCCCAGAAAGCGACCACGAGCAGCGCGGCGATCACGTCGCTGGGGCGGTGCCACTGGTCGGCCAGGGTAGACAGACCCGCGAGCACGGCGAAGACGGTGCCCCAGACGCCCACCCGCGAGCGTGTCCGGGGGCTGGCCACCAGGAAGAGCGCCAGGGCGGATGCCGCGGCGACGGTCGTATGCCCGGAGGGGAATGAATTGCCGGCGTACCCCTCGACGCCGAGGTCGGAACGCGACAGGATGCCGTACTTGAGCAACTGCGTCGTCGCGATCGCGGCGGCGGCAACACCGACCGCCACGACGAACGTCTTCAGGTGGCGACGGATCAACGCGACGATGATCGTCAGCAACAGTCCGACCACGGCCGAGGCGATCGGCAGCCAGTCGAGGATTCCCTGCGTGAACGGGGTCACGCTCCGACGCCCGAATTCCGCGCCATCGTAGGCGAGCTGGTCGACCGCCTGCCCGGTGTGCGTCTGCACGAAGAACAGGTAGAGCAGCACGAACACGGCGGTCGACAGAAGCGCTCCGCCGAAGAAACGGACGGGGTTGGATCGGGTGCGCACGGTCCACCTTTGCACAGCCAGGCCGGTTCCTCCTGAATCCGCCGCGGCTCGGGCACGTAGCGAGGGACCCCGGCAACTGAAACAGCCTCCGGGGTCCCTCTGATCTGACTTGCGTCCGATGTCCAACACAAGCTAGGCCGATCCTCAGCCGGCGCAAGGGTGCCGGCGCACGGGCGCCTGCGCACGGGCGCCGGAGGGGGCGCGCAGGGAGCCGGGGGCGGGGGGCCGGTTACGCCGCGTGACCCGCAGCGTTACGCCGTGTGACCCGCAGCGTTACGCCGTGTGACCCACAGCGTTACGGCGTGTGAACGCGGGGCGGGGCGGAGGCCGCAATGGTTCGTACTCTGAAGTTCCCGCCCCACACTCTCCAGGAAGAAGCCCCCCGTGATTATCGAATCCTCCCGTTCCATTTCCGCCGACGAGCGCGCCGCTCGCCTTGTCTCCGCCGGCACCGCCTGGGCGGACCGGATCGGCGCCGACGCCCGGAGCGCCCAGCTCTCCTACACGGTCAAGGGAGAAGGCGAAGGTTCCGTTGCCAGCCGGATCACCGCCGGCCGGCAGGTCTTCTTCGTCGACGAGCCGGCCGCCCTGGCCGGCGACGATATCGCTGCCAGCCCCGTGGAGTACGCGCTGGGCGCACTCATCTCGTGCCAGATCGTGGTGTACCGCCTGTACGCGCAGAACCTCGGCATCCGCGTGGACTCCATCTCGGCCACGGCCGAGGGTGACCTCGACGCGCATGGCCTGTTCGGCCTCGACGACGCCGTGCGTCCCGGATTCTCCGCCGTGCGCCTCGATGTGCGGGTGACCGGCCCGGAGTCGGACGAGCGCTACGCGGAGCTGCACTCCGCAGTGGACGCGCACTGCCCCGTGCTCGACATCTTCACGAACCCGACGCCGGTGACGGTCTCGCTCACCGCAAACTAGCCGGGGCGAGGAGTCCTCTCGTTTCACCGTTCGCGGTCAGCGATCACCGCTTGATTTCACCGCAGGGCGGCGTACCGTGAAAGCATGTTCCCGTGGCGACGCGACCGGAGGACCGGCAGCGAAGACTCGACCAGCGCTGACACCAGCGCTGACAAGCGCAGCGCTGGTGTCAGCGCCGATTCAACCGGCGCAGGCGCAGCCCGCGCAGAGCCCGGCAAGAACTCGTTCCGGAAGAAGTCGCCGAAGCCCGGCGCGGAGAGTTACGGGTTCACCGGGCTCGAGGGCGACTTCGAGGCGGAACGTCGGCGCGCCGCCGAGGCGACGCACGAGCCAGCCGAGCCCTACGAGGGTGAAGACGGCAGGCATCCGCTGCCGGGCACGGCCGGCGGGCTGACCCACCCGTAGCAAACCGTGGCGAGCAACCGTCACGTCCTGAAACGATGAGCGGGGCCGGTGAGCGCTTCGGCCATGCCGCGCAAGATCCAGGTGCAGAGCTCGAACGAAGACCGGCTGACCGTGAAAGAGGGAGGCGAGCGCCAGACCAGCGGCTCGTAGTACGAACGCCGGTCCAGCAGGCCACACGGGGTCCGGGGAGCACTCCGGGCCCCGTGTTTTCGCGCCGGAATCACGGGGATCTCCGCGCCGGAATCACGCGCCGGATCCGTCGCCGCATCTTTTCTGTCCTCTCTTCTGGGGGCGCGCCGGTTACCTCCTGTTCATGTTCTTCTGCTCCAATAGAGGGAGTACCGTTAGTGCGCCGTCGCAGAGTGCGTACTTCCGAACGAATGGAAGCTCCGTGAACGTTCGAACGGCCGAGCACCCCAGGCCGGAACATTTCCTGCTCCACCTCAGCGACACGCACCTGCTCGCCGGCGGCAATCGCCTCTACGGCAGCGTGGACAGTGCGGCGCACCTCGCCCGACTCTTCGACGAGGTCGAGGCATCCGGCGGTCGACCTGAGGCGATCGTCGTCACCGGCGACCTGGCCGACAAGGGCGAGCCGGATGCCTACGATCGGCTGCGTCGAATCGTCGAGCCCGCGGCGGAACGCCTGGGCTCACAGGTCATCTGGGTGATGGGTAACCACGACGACCGTGCGTCGTTCCGAGCCAACCTGCTCGACGAGCTACCCACGTCGAATCCGATCAATCGCGTGCACAATGTGAACGGACTGCGCGTGATCACCCTGGACACCTCGGTGCCCGGTCATCACCACGGGGAGATCTCTGCGGAGAGCCTCGGCTGGCTGGCGACACAACTCCGCATGCCCGCGCCCGACGGCACGATCCTCGCCATGCACCACCCGCCGGTGCCGAGCATGCTCGACCTTGCGGCGACGGTGGAGTTGCGCGATCAAAGCGCCCTGGCCAGGGTTGTGCGCGGCTCGGATGTTCGCAGCATCATCGCCGGACACCTGCACTATTCGTCAACCGCGACCTTCGCCGGCATTCCGGTGTCGGTCGCGTCGGCCACCTGCTACACGCAGGACCTCAACGTGCCCGTCGGCGGCACCCGGGGCCGCGACGGCGCCCGCGCGTTCAACCTCGTGCACGTGTATCAGGACACGGTGCTGCACTCGGTCGTGCCGCTCGGCAGCTACCCCACGCTGGACTACATCGATGCCGCCGAGAGTGCCCGGCGGCTCGCCGCCTCCAACGTGACGTTCACTCCCGCGGGTACTCTGCCAGTGTTCCGTGAACCGCCGATGACCACACCGATCCCGGTCCTGCGATAACGGATTCGCCGCTCACCCGGCTTTCGTTCTCCCAGGGGGCCGCGATCGGGAAGTACAGTTCAAGGAACCCGGTCACCGCTGCCACGCGCACCTCGTCCGAGATTTCCGGGAAGCTTCCGTCGTTCAGGCAGAACATGTCGTGGTCGCGGCGTTTGCGCAGGCGGTTCATCTGGCGGAGCGCCACCCGCAGGGTCGTCTCCACGTAGAGGGACTTCGCCTGCGTCTGGGCGACCGCGCGACCGGTCATCAGCGCGTAGTAGTGGTACAGCGAGTTGGTGACCGAGATGTCCGTCGCCGAGCGGAACCGGCTCGCGGCCGTGCGGGCGAAGTCCTCCGGGAACTCGGCCTCGAGCTGGCGCATGACGCTCTTCCGCATGGGGGCCGCTGTGTGCTCGAGGTGGCGGGTGGTGACCTTGCCGAAACGCTCGTGCAACAGGGCGCGGTTGACGCGCGCCGCATTCTCGAATCCGCTGCGGGTCGGGTCGTTCTCGCCCAGCCCGATCCGGGTCGACGCCTCGATGAACTTGGTCACGCCGCCCGGGGAGAAGAAGAGCTCCGGCCCGACCGGACGACCGAAGAACATGTCGTCGTTCGAGTAGAGGAAGTGCTCGGCCAGGCCCGGGATGCGGTGCAGCTGGCTCTCGACCGCGTGCGAGTTGTGTGTGGGCAGCACGCTCGGGTCGGGGAAGAAGTCCTCGCTGCGCATGAGCGTGACCTTCGGGTGGTCGGCCAGCCACTCGGGTGCGGGCGAATCAGTGGCGATGAAGATGCGCCGCACCCAGGGGGCGAACAGGTAGACGCTGCGCAGCGCGTACTTGAGCTCGTCGATCTGGCGGAAGCGGGCGTCGGACTCGTCGCCCTCGCCCACGACGTAGGCCTTCATCCGCTTGGCGCGTTCGCGCTGGAAGTCCGTCGACGAGCCGTCGACCCAGGAGAAGACCATGTCGATGTCGAAGCTGATGTCGCTGGCGAGGTCGTCGAACATGTTCTGCAGCGTGCGCCAGCTTCGGCCGTAGAGCTCGATCGTGGTTTCGCGTGCCTCTGAGCGCGGCATCCGGGTGCGCATGAGCTGGTTCTCGACCGGGGCGACGATCTCGTCGTCGCCGAAGCGCCACATTTCCAGCTGGAACGCGGTCTGCGAGCCGTAGCGGAGGCGGCCGATCGGTTCGATCCGCGGGCGGTACACGCGGAAAACGGAGGACTTGCGCAGCGACGAGAGGGCGCCGTCGGCCAGCAGAAGCGGCTCGGTCCGGGCGCCGTCCAGCGGCTTGGCGTAGAAAGGCTCGTTGGCGAACGCCGAGGCGAGCACCCGGGTGAGCGCCTTGCGGCTCTTGCGGTCGACCGCGATGACCGGGCGGCCGCCATCGCCGCGCACGAGCAGGAAGTCGATGCCGGCGGCCTCGAGCGCGTCGCGCACCGCGAGCAGGTCCTTGACCATGGACTCCTGGGGCGTGAAGTTGCCGTTGATGAGCGCGATTTCGCCCTTGCGCACGACGAGGTCGTCGCGATCGAAACGGCGGGTTCTGGCGTCCGGCGTGATCAGCACCAGTTCGGGTTCGGTGCTCAGGGAGAGGGTCGGCGGCGTCGGGGCATCCGCGCTCGGTGTGTCTGATCGATCGAATGTCGCCATGGTCCTCCTCAGGGGGTGGGAACACTCGTTCACGAGGCAACCACACGCTATGCCAAGGGGAGTGCGTCCGGTATCACCGAAGCGCTGCGCTGAAGTCCGAAACCGAGAGCGAAGCAGCCGGCGGAACGCGGTGGCGCTTCTTCCAGTGTACGCTGCCGCGGCCTGGGCCGAGATTGCGTGCTGCGCTGGCGCCTGGGTTGAGTTGCGGAGAACGCACCTTCGTTCGGAGATTGAAGGTACCTTTTCCGCAACTCAACGTGGCTGCTGGGCTGCAGTGCGCTCAGCTGCAGGGCGCTCGACTGGAGGGCGCTGGCCTAGAGTGCGCTGATCCCGAACAGGCCGATGATCAGGGCCATAACCACCAGGGTGACCAGCTCGTGGGCGATGTTGAGCACGGTCAGGCCCCACGGTCGGCGATCGAATGCGTCGTGGGTGACCATGCGCGCCGCGGTGAAGCCGGCCCAGAGGATGATCGCGGTCAGGACCGTGTTGGCGAGGAAGCTGCCCCCGTAGAAATTCTGCACGATCGCGGCGCTTCCGGCCAGCACCCACGCGGTGATAAAGCTGACAATGACCGTGACGATGATCGGCGCGGCCGCTCCCCCCATGGTTTCCGAGGTGTGGCCGACGGCCTTCATCCAGTACGTGCCGAACACCCGTCGCGCATACCAGATCGTGCCGACGACCATGCTGGAGGCGGTGGCGAGCAGCACAGCCCAGATGTTGACTTCGGGAATCATGGTGGAGTCCTCTCAGCAGCGGCGCCGCCCCGGAATCGCAGCGGATGCCCCGATGCTAGCGCCCGGGGGCGGCGACGGGCCTGATTTCCGGGGCGTCAGTCCTGTGCCGGAGCCTCAGCGGGTTCGGCCAGGTCCGCGCCGAGGTACTCGGCCAGCACGCGGGCGTGGTTGTCGCGCCGCTCCCGGGCGCCGTAGAGCAGGGTGACGCGCACGGGCGCACGCTCCGCGGCGAGCGCCCGCAACTCGGCCACGGCCTGCACGCTCGCCGGGTTCCCGTCGAGTTCGGCCCGGTACCGGAGCGCGAACTCGTCGAAGCCTCCCCCGTTGTGGAACCAGCGGCGCAGCTCCGTCGACGGGGCAATCTCCTTGAGCCAGGCGTCGAGCCGGGCGCGCTCGGTAGAGACCCCGCGCGGCCAGAGGCGGTCGACCAGCACGCGGCATCCGTCGTCGTCGGCCGGGTCGTCGTAGATCCGTTTGAGGGCGATGTTCCCGGGTTCGACGCTCATGGCCGGCCTCCCGCCGGGTCCAGGCCCGCCGGATCGGTGACCGGCAGTCGGCAGACGAAGTCGCGGCAGAGGTAGGCGGTCGGCGCTCCGGCGCGGGCGGTGCGCTCCGCGAAGAGTTCGAATCCCGAGGCGGCGAAGGCGGAGGCCTGGGCCTCTGTGACGGATGCGACGAGTCCACTCCCCCGCCGGCGAACGGCGGCGAGGAGGCCGGCCGGGTCCTCCGGCTCGCGGCCGGGCGCCGCGGCGGGCGTGATGACGACGAGCTGCTCGACCGGCGCAGCCAACTGCGCGATGAGCCGAAGCGCTGCCCCGAACGCGAGCGGGCGGGCCGGGGCCAGCGCGGTGAGTGTTCCCATCGCGTGCTCCGCGGTCGCGCGGTAGCGACGCTCCGCAGTGAGCAGGTAGAGCAGCTCCGCGGCGTCCGCGGTGGCGCTCAGCCCGGAGGGGTAGGCGCCCTCGGACGGATCGGCATCCAGGGCCAGGCCCTGCGCGGCCAGCACCGGGTCGGGACCGTTCGGGGCGGTGAACGGTTGCGCCAGGGGTGGGACGTCGGCGGGGGCGGGACTGTCGGTGGCCGGGATTAGCGTGCTGTCAATGAGCCCGCGCGCCGCAGTGGCGTAGCCGCTCTCCCCCGTCAGCAGGGCGAGGTGAAGGAGTCCGTGTGCGAACATCCCGTAGTCCTCCAGGGTGGCCGGGGCCGTCGAAACCCGGTCGTCAATGGACGCCCGCACGAGGGTTCCGCGATCGTGCGGTCCGCGCTTCGGGAGGTGGTGCTCGAGCAGGAAATCGGCGGCCCGTCGCGCGGCGCCGGTGAACGTGTCGTTGTCGAAAGCGAACCCGGCCAGGGACAGCGCTGCGATGGCGAGCCCGTTCCAGCCCGTGAGGACCTTCGCATCGAGTGCCGGCGGGGTTTCGCCCGCGCGGCCCTCGGCGTCCAGCGCGTAGTAACCTCCCTCGACGCGGTGGCCGTCGACCGTGCTCTCGGAGTCCTGGGCGCTGGCGAAGCCGCCGCCGGGCAGTTGCATGACGGTGATGAGGAAGTCCGCGACACCCTCCGCGACCGAGCGCGCCCACTGCTCCCCGGTGACTTGCCACGCGCGGGTATACAGCTCGAGGAGCTGGGCGTTGTCGTAGAGCATCCGTTCGTAGTGAGGTTCGCTCCAGTCGCGGTTCACGGCGTAACGGAAGAAGCCCCCTTCGACCGGGTCCCGGAGCGGGGACGCCCCCATTCGTTTGAGAGCGCGCAGGGCCAGGGCCTGGCCGGCAGCAGGCCCGTCGGCAGGCTGGGCCAGCAGGAAGGCGAGCGCCGGCGCCGCCGGGAATTTCGGGGCTCCGCCGAATCCGCCGTGGGTCGTGTCCTCGTAGGCGGCGAGTTCGGCGACCGTGCGTCCGAGCGTGGCCGCGTCGGGCAGCGAACCGCCGCCGCGATGCTGCCGGGTGCCCTCGGTGATTGCCGCCGACAGGAGTGCGGCGCTGGCGGTGACCTCGTCACGCCTGGTGGTCCAGGCCTCCGTCACGGCTTCCAGCACCTGCCGGAACGCGGGCTGGCCGCGCATCGGCCGCGGCGGGAAGTAGGTCCCGGCGTGGAACGCCCGGCCGTCGGGGGTGACGAACACGTTCAAGGGCCAGCCCAGCCCCTCGATGAATGCGCCGGCCGCCGCGAGGTAGCTCGCGTCGACATCCGGATGCTCCTCGCGGTCGACCTTGATGCTGACGAAGTGCTCGTTGAGGTAGGCGGCGAGGTCCGGGTCGCTGAAGCTCTCCCGCGCCATCACGTGGCACCAGTGGCAGGTCGAATAACCGATCGAGACGAGCACCGGCAGATCTCGTGCGCGTGCCTCCGCGAACGCCTCCGCTCCCCAGCCGTGCCAGTCGACCGGGTTGTCCGCGTGCGAACGCAGGTAGGGGCTGATCGCTGTTGCAAGGCGGTTCGGCATGGCTCCATTCTGCTCCGCACAGGTTCGCGGTACCCCTATTGACCGGCGGCCGAGGGGGATATTCTGGCGCCATCGGGCTCAGTTCGAACAAAGAAGCTATGGCGTGACACAGGAAATCCTGGCGCAACGGCTGTGGACCGCTGCGCAGAACGATTCAGGCCTTCTCACCAGGCTACGGAGCGCATACCGCGGCCGGTTCGACGTACGAGATGCCCTCTGGTGGAGGGCCAATCCCCTCGCGCCGACTCCCTCCGGCCGGCCCGATCCGGCGGCCCAACTCTTCGAACTCAAGGCCGCGGTGTACTGCATGCATTCGGTCCCCGAGCCGCTCGTGGAGTTCGTCGACCCGATCACCCTGCGCACCGTGCACGCCACGGAAACCGAGCACCGCCTTCGTCAGCGGATGCGCGAGCAGGCACAGGAGGACGCCGCGCTCGACGCCGCGCTCGCGACAGCGGACCGTTGGGCGGACGCGGCCGACGTGCTCGACGCGCTCGACGGGCCCGCCCAGGCAAGCCCGCCGGCCGCGCTGGGCCGGGCCGACCCTGCCGATGAGGGCCTGGGGACCGAAAACGCCGACGACTCGGGGGCCGGCGGATGGAGGCCGCGGGGATCCGCCTCGCAGGGATCTGTTCCAGGGGGATCTGCCACGACTCGATCGCTCAGGACTGAATTCGGGCTCTACCCGGGCGCCCCCCGGCCCCAGCGCCGCTTCGCCCTGCTCCTGGTCGCCGTCGGCGCGCTCGTCGGCGCGCTCGTCGCCGCGCTGATGGTTCCGGCTCTCGTTGGCCCGGCCGACCTCCCCGAAGCGGCCGCCCCTGCGGCCGACATCGGCTCCGGGCCCGGGGCTCTCGGCGCGGCAGACCCCCAGGCACTCGAGCAGGACTACCTGCGCATTTTCGACGAGCCGGCGGACTTCGCCGACGGGAAGGCGCCGTACCTCGGCGCCGAATTCAGCCACGACTCGATTCGGAGCGTCGGTGCGGCGCCTGCGGGGGCCAGCTTCGGCGTCTACGTCGCCCGGCGCGGAACGGGTCAGTATTGCATCATCGTGCAAAACGCCGACCATACCGGCACGAGCGCCTGCGCCGGCCCGGGAACCCTGGCCAGGACCGGGCTGCGGGTCAACGCCACCGTGCGTGGGACCGTGTCGGTGGGCGGCAATCCGAGCATGGCGGTGCTGCTCGAACTGTCCGTCGTCTGGGCGCCGGACGGATCGATCACGACGTCGTCGCACCCTCAGGGCGACTCGTGCGTGGCCTCACCAGCCATCTGCTGATCGACGAGCTCGCCCTGCGGCGCATCGCCCCAGCCGCGGCCGAGGGTCAGTTGACCTCGTCCGGATGCGCGCTGACGCGGCCGGCACGTTCGAGGGAGGTGATCGCGGCGAGCTCCGCGGCACTCAACTCGAAGTCGAACACGTCGAAGTTTTCCGCCATCCGCGAGCGCCGGTCCGACTTGGGGAAGACGATGTTGCCCATCTGCAGGTGCCATCGGATGACGACCTGGGCCGAGGTCTTGTCGTGCGCTGCCGCGGCACCGGCCACGGCGGGCTCGTCGAACAGGGGGTACTTGCCCTGGCCGAGCGGGCCCCAGGCCTCGATCTGGATGCCGTTGGCGCGCGCGAACGCGGTGACCTCCGGCTGCTGGTGGGCCGGGTGCAGTTCGATCTGGTTGACCGCGGGCACGACATCCGTCTCGGCCAGCAGGCGCTCGAGGTGCGGCACGAGGAAGTTGGAGACGCCGATCGAGCGGGCGCGGCCGGACTCGCGAATCTGCTCGAGCGCCTTCCAGGCCTCGACGTACTTGTTGTTGGCGGGAGCCGGCCAGTGGATCAGGTAGAGGTCGACGTATTCGAGGCCGAGCTTCTCCAGGCTCTCGTCGAACGCGTCAAATGCCGACTGGGTGCCCTGGCGGTCGTTCCACAGCTTCGTGGTCACGAACAGCTCCGAGCGGTCGATCCCGGAGTTCGCGAGTGCGTCGCCGACGCCGGCCTCGTTGCCGTAGATCGCCGCGGTGTCGATGTGGCGGTAGCCCACCTCGAGGGCATCCGAGACAATCCGGAGCGTCTCGTTCGGGTCGACCTTGAACACGCCGAACCCGAGCTGCGGGATGGTGTGGCCGTCGTTGAGGGTCAGGGTGGGTACCGGATTCGTCATGGGTCCAGCCTAGGGCTGGCGCCGGGGTGAGCGTCGCGCCGGCCACGGCCTCTTCGCGGGTGGCGCCGCGCGCAGCGAGGCCGGAGAAGGGTGCGCCGTGGACCCGCGCCGGGGAACCATCGCGCCCGGGAAGTACGATTGGGGTGCCATGCTCCCCGTTGCCATCACCTTCCCCGCCGAACTGCCGGTCAGCCAGCGACGGGACGACATCGCCGCCGCCATCCGCGACCACCAGGTCGTCATCCTCGCCGGCGCGACGGGCTCGGGGAAGACCACGCAGCTGCCCAAGATCTGCCTGGAGCTCGGCCGGGAGAGCATCGGTCACACCCAGCCGCGCCGCCTCGCCGCCCGCACGATCGCCGAGCGCATCGCAGAGGAACTCGGCCAGGAGGTCGGCCAGACGGTCGGCTACCAGGTGCGCTTCACCGACCGCGTCGGCGCCGACACCCGGATCAAGCTGATGACCGACGGCATCCTGCTGAACGAAATCCACCGCGACCGGATGCTGCGGAAGTACGACACGATCATCATCGACGAGGCGCACGAGCGCAGCCTCAACATCGACTTCCTGCTCGGTTACCTCCGCCAGCTGCTGCCCCGGCGCCCCGACCTCAAGCTCATCATCACCTCGGCGACCATCGACCCGCAGAGCTTCGCGAAGCATTTCGCCTCAGCCGACGGCACCCCGGCGCCGGTGATCGAGGTCTCCGGCCGCACCTACCCGGTCGAGATCCGCTACCGCGCGCTCGTCGCCGAGGCCATGGACGAGGACGAGACGACGGATGCCGCGCCGGCCGTCGACCGCGACTACATCGAGGGCATCTCCGCCGCGCTCGACGAGCTCGAACGGGAGTCGACCGGCGACGTGCTCGTCTTCCTCAGCGGCGAGACCGAGATCCGGGATGCCGCCGACGCGCTGCAGGGCAAGTTCGCCTCCGGCGGCCGCACCAGCCCGACCGAGATCCTCCCGCTCTACGGCCGGCTCTCCTCCGCCGACCAGCACCGCGTGTTCCAGCCCTCTGCCGTGGCCGGCGTGCGCCGGCGGATCGTGCTCGCCACGAACGTGGCCGAGACCAGCCTCACCGTGCCGGGCATCAAGTACGTGATCGACGCCGGCACCGCCCGGATCAGCCGCTACAGCGTGCGCTCCAAGGTGCAGCGGCTGCCGATCGAGGCGATCTCGCAGGCATCCGCGAACCAGCGATCCGGCCGAAGCGGCCGCACCAGCGACGGCATCGCGATCCGGCTGTACTCCGAGGAGGACTTCACCCGCCGCTCCGAGTACATGGAGCCGGAGATCCTGCGCACGAACCTGGCCGCGGTCATCCTGCAGATGATCTCCCTCGGCCTGGGCGACATCGCCGCGTTCCCCTTCCTTACTCCGCCGGACTCGCGCGGCATCAAGGACGGCCTCGACCTCCTCGCCGAGCTCGGCGCCGTCGCCCCCGGCGCCACCGGGGCCGGCGCAGCGAAACTCACTCGGGTCGGCCAGCAGCTGGCGAAGCTGCCCATCGACCCGCGCTTCGGCCGGATGGTGATCGAGTCGAAGACCCAGGGCACCAGCCGCGAGGTGATGGCAATCGTCGCCGGGCTCACCATCCAGGACCCGCGCGAGCGGCCGCTGGAGCGCCGGGCCCAGGCCGACCAGCAGCACGCCCGCTTCGCCGACCCGACGAGCGACTTCCTCAGCCTGCTCAACCTCTGGAACTACCTCGAGACCCAGCAGAAGGAACTCGGCTCGAGCGCCTTCCGGCGCCTGTGCAAGACCGAGTACCTCAACTACCTGCGCGTGCGGGAGTGGCAGGACGTCTTCCGGCAGCTTCGGCAGCTGGCCAAGCCGCTCGGCCTGCAGATCGGCGAGCCGAGCGCGAACCCCGACGGCATCCACCGGTCGCTGCTGGCCGGCCTCCTGTCGCACATCGGGCTGAAGGACACCGCGAAGAAGGATTACATCGGCGCCCGGCAGCAGCGCTTCGTGCTCTTCCCCGGCTCGGCGCTGGCGAAGAAGCAGCCGAACGCCGTGATGAGCGCCGAGCTGGTCGAGACCAGCCGCCTGTTCGCCCGGATGAACGCCGTCGTCGACCCGGCCTGGGCCGAGGCGCTCGCCGGGGACCTCTGCAAGCGCAGCTACTCCGAACCGCACTGGGAGAAGAAGCAGGGAGCGGCCGTCGTCTACGAGCGGGTCACCCTCTACGGGGTGCCGATCGTGGCCAGGCGGCGCGTGTTGTTCTCCCGGGTCGACCCCGCCTACGCCCGCGAGCTGTTCATCCGGCACGCGCTGGTCGAGGGCGAATGGGATCGGGACCGGGCCGACAACCGCGCAGACAACCCCGTGGAGACCCGCGGCGGCCTGGGCGACAAGGGGCCCAACCGCGGCGGAAACCGGGCCGACGACCGGTCCGGCCGGCCCGCCTCGTCGCGTCCGGGGGCCGGCCCCGGTATGTGGGCGTTCGACCTGGCGAACAAGAAACTGCGCGCCGAACTGGCCGAACTCGAGGAGCGCACCAGGCGCCGCGACATCCTCTTCGACGACGAGGCCATCTTCGAGTTCTACCAGCGGCGCATCCCGGCCGACGTGAATTCCACCCGGTCGTTCGAGGCCTGGTGGCGCACGACAAGGCTCGAGACGCCCGACCTGCTCACGATGACCGCGGACGCCCTGGTCGCCGAGGACACCCCCGAGGTCGACGAGTCGCTGTTCCCACCCACCTGGCAGCAGGGCGACCAGCGATACGCGCTCGGTTACCGGTTCGAACCGGGCGCGGACGACGACGGCGTGACCGTGCGGGTGCCGCTCGCTTTGCTGGCACGGATGTCTCCAGCCGGCTTCGACTGGCAGGTGCCGGGGCTCAGGGCCGAGCTGGTCACGGCGCTGATCAAGTCCCTGCCGAAGGCAATCCGACGCAACGTCGTGCCGGCGGCCGACTGGGCGGCCCGGCTGCTCACCGAACTGCCGCCGGCGCCGGGAGTGGTGTCGACGGTCTCGACCGGCTCCGCCGTCAGCGAGACCGCGTTCACCGAGACGCTCGCCGCGCTGATCCAGAAGCTCATCTACGTGCCGGTTGCCCGGGCGGACTTCGACCTGAGTCGCGTGCCCGCGCACCTGAGGATGACGTTCTCCGTGGTCGACGAGCGCGGCCGCTCGGTCGCCGCCGGCAAGGACCTCGAAGACCTCCAGCGGCGCCTCGGCAGCCGCGTGCGAGAAAGCGTGGCGGCGGCATCCGCGGCCACCCCGAACGCCATTGAGCGCGGCGGCCTGACCACCTGGGACTTCGACGAACTCCCCCGCTTCCTCGACACGAAGCAGGGCGAGAACACGATCCGCGGCTACCCGACCCTGGTCGACGAGGGCACCTCGGTGGCGATCCGGATGATGAGCACCGAGGCCGAGCAGGCCCTCCACCTGCCGACCGGCGTGCGCCGCCTGCTGCTGCTCGCCACCCCGTCTCCGGCGGCGTATGTGCAGCAGCACCTCACCGGCGCGGAGAAGCTCAGCCTGGCCACCAGCCCATATCGCAGCACCGCGGCGCTCTTCGAGGACTGCCTCGCGGCATCCGTCGACGACGTGCTCTTCCGCGTGCGGCCGGGCGGCCAGGTCTTCATGCGGGCCGAGTTCGACAGCATCCGCGACCGCGTCTCGGGGGTCGTGATGGACTCGATGTTCGAAACCGTCGGCCTCGTCGCCCGCGTCCTTGCGGCGAGCCGGGCCGCCGACAAGCTGCTCAAGGCATCCACCAGCATGGCGCTGCTCCCCGCGCTCAGCGACGCCCGCCAGCAGCTCGAGGGCCTCGTCTACCCGGGCTTCGTCAGCGCGACCGGGCTTGCCCAGCTCCGGCACCTGCCGCGCTACCTGGCCGGCATCACCGCCCGGATCACCAAGCTCATCGACAACCCCAGCCGCGACCGGGTCTGGATGAACGAGGTGCAGGCCGCGACGGCCAGGTTCACGGATGCCGGCGGCGCGATCCCCCTGCCTCCCAGCGCGCCGGCCCACCTGGTTCGGGTGCGCTGGATGATTGAGGAGCTGCGGATCAGCCTCTTCGCCCAGGAGCTGAAGGCCGCGGAATCCGTCTCGCTGCAGCGCATCCAAAAGGTACTCGCGGGCTGAGCCGGCCTCCCGCGCTCGCGCCCGCTCACCCGCGTCCCGCCCGCGCTCCCGCGCCCCCGCGCTCGATTGAGTCGCGGACAAAGTACCTTCATTTCGAAATTGAAGGGTGTTTCTCCGCAACTCAGTTGGGTGTCCGCGACTCAGCGCGGGCAGGTCCTCCTTGCCTCCCGCGCGGTGTGGTGCTGCAATGGCCTCATCGCCCCACGCGGGAGTGGGACGCTGGATCGGGGATAGCCATGGACAAGTCATGGCGGGCGCTCGCGGCCGTCGTCGCGGCCACGCTCGCGGCGGCGACGCTCATCGCGCCGGCCGCGCAGGCAAGTCAAGCCACGCAGTCCACGCAGTCCACGCAGTCCACGGTCGAGTCTGCGGCAACCGCTGCAGCCACCGCGCAGGCGCAGGCGTCGGCTGCGCCCATGGCCTCCGCCGCGGCACTCCCGGCCGCGGTCAACGTCCCCGCTCCGGGGACCTATGCCGGACCCGGCTTCGACGCGTGCTCCGCGCCGGCGCCGGATCTCATGGCCGCCTGGCTGACCGCATCCCCCTACCGGGCGGTCGGCATCTACATCGGCGGGGTCAACCGGTTCTGCACCCAGCCGCAGCTCACTCCCGCCTGGGTGAGCGCGCAGCAGGCGGCAGGCTGGCACCTGGTGCCGATCTACCTGGGGCTGCAGCCGTACTGCACGACATCGAACAAGGAGTTCCGGTTCACGGCAGCGAACGCCGCGGCATCCGGCCGGGCCGCCGCCGGCGACGCGGTTGCCCGGGCAAGCGCCCTGGGCCTCGGGCGCGGAAGCGCGATCTTCAACGACATCGAGGCGTACAGCACCACCGATCCGGTCTGCCGCCAGGCGGTGCTCACCTTCCAGAGCGCCTGGACCACCAGGCTGCACGACCTGGGCTACCTCTCCGGCTTCTACAGCAGCCTCTCCTCCGGGGTCGCCGACCAGGTCGCCGTCTACGGCTCGACCGCGTACGTGCGCCCCGATTACCTGTGGTTCGCCCGCTACGACGGCGTCGCCACCGTCGAGAACCCGGCCATTCCCGGCAGCTACTGGCCGCACCGCAGGATCAAGCAGTACCAGAACCCGGCGCTGACCGGCGGCCCGGAAACCTGGGGCGGCAAGACCCTCGAGGTCGACCGCAACCAGCTCGACGTCACCCCGGTGCCCGCGACTGCCTTCGGCGACTTCACCGGCAACGGCTGGTCGGATCTGATCTCCCGCCAGACCGCCACCGGCTACCTGTTCCTCTACCCGGGCAACGGCACCGGGCTCGGCACCCCCACGCGGATCGGTTCGGGCTGGAACGGCCTGGACTCGATCAGCCGGCTCGGTGACTTCAACCGGGACGGCAAGGAGGATGTCCTGGCGCGCGATCCCGTCACCGGCGCCCTGCTGCTCTACCGCGGCACCGGCTCGGGGTTCGTCTCCCGGCTGACGATCGGATCCGGCTGGAACGGCATGCGCGAAATCACCCCGAGCGGCGACATCAACCTCGACGGCTACCCGGACCTGTTCGCCGTGGCGAAGTCGACGGGATGCCTGTACTACTACCGCGGGCGGGGCACGTCGCTCCTTCCCGGCGTGCGTCTTGGCTGCGGCTGGAACGCCATGAGCGAGCTCGTCGGCCTCGGCGACTTCACCCGCGACGGCCGGATCGACCTGGCCGCGCGGACGACCGCGACCGGCGAGCTCTGGCTCTACCCGGGCACGGCCACGGTCCTGGGCGCGCGCAGCCGCATCGGCACGAGCTGGAACACCATGCGCGACCTGGTCGGCGTGGGCGACTTCGACCGCGACGGCTTCACCGACCTCGTCGCGATCAAGTCCGCCACCGGCGAGTTGTTCCGCTATCCCGGCCGGGGAACCTCGCTCGGCACGGCCCTGCGCATCGGCACAAGCTGGACCGGCATGCGCCCCATCCTCTAGCCCCGCCCCCGGCTCATCCCTTCCGCGAAACCGCAGTTGTGCGCGCTAAAACACCCGAATGACGCGCACAACTGCAGTTTCGCGGGAGGGGGCGGCGGGGATGGAAGGGGGGTTAGGGGTTAGAGGACCTTCGAGAGGAAGGCCTGGGTGCGCCGGTGCTGCGGGTTGGAGAGCACCTCGTCGGGATCGCCGGACTCGACGACCACGCCGCCGTCCATGAACACGAGCGAGTCGGCGACCTCGCGGGCGAAGCCCATCTCGTGCGTGACGACGATCATCGTCATGCCCTCCTTGGCGAGCCCCTTCATCACGTCGAGCACCTCACCGACGAGCTCGGGGTCGAGCGCGCTGGTCGGCTCGTCGAAGAGCATCAGCTTGGGCTCCATCGCCAGCGCCCGGGCGATCGCCACCCGCTGCTGTTGGCCGCCGGACAGGTGCGCGGGGTAGTAGTCCGCGCGGTCGGCCAGGCCGACCCTCGCCAGGAGGGCGCGGGCATCCTGCTCGACTCTGGCCTTCGCCATCTTCTTGACCCGCAGCGGAGCCTCCATCACGTTCTCCAGCGCCGTCATGTGCGGAAACAGGTTGAAGCGCTGGAACACCATGCCGATGTCGCGGCGCTGCCTGGCCGCATCCTTGGGCGCCAGCTCGTAGAGCCTGCCGCCGGTCTCGCGGTAACCGATGAGGTCGCCGTCGACCATCAGGCGGCCCGAATTGACCACCTCGAGGTGGTTGATGCAGCGCAGGAACGTGGACTTGCCCGATCCGCTGGGTCCGACGAGGCACATGACCTCGCCGTGCTTCACCTCGAGCGAAATGCTCTTGAGCACCTCGTTCGACCCGAAGCTCTTCGATACGCGGTCGGCCAGCACCATGGGCGCCCGCGCTGCCGCGCTCGGCGTGGTCGCGTCACTCATCGCGGTCCTCCAGGCTCGGTCGGTGGTGGCCCGTCGCCGGGCGGCCGCACAACGGTGGGCTGGCCGGAGCCCAGCGGAACGGCACCGGTGAGGGTGCCCGACATCGTGTCGATCTTGCGGTCCTCACGTGCGCCCACGCCACGCGCGAAGCGCTTCTCCAGGAAGTGCTGGCCCACCATCAGGATCGAGGTGAAGAACAGGTACCAGATCGAGGCGACGATCAGCAGCGGAATCGGGGTGAACGTCTCCGCCGAGATGTCGCGGGAGCGGGTGTAGAGGTCGAAGCTGTAGGGCACGGCCGTCACGAGCGAGGTCGTCTTCAGCATCGAGATGACCTCGTTGCCGGTCGGCGGGATGATCACCCGCATCGACTGCGGCAGGATGACCCGCCACATCGTCTGGAACCAGGTCATGCCGAGCGCGGTCGCGGCCTCGTCCTGGCCCTTGTCCACCGAGAGCAGTCCGGCCCGCACGATTTCGGCCATGTAGGCCGCCTCGTTGAGCGCGAGCCCGATGATCGCCAGGGTGAACGTGCTCAGCGCGGCATTGGTCTCGAAGGAGAACCACGGCTCCATGAACGGGATGCCGATGTCGATCGACGAGTAGATGATCGACAGCAGACCCCAGAACACCAGCTGCACGTACACCGGGGTTCCGCGGAAAACCCACAGGTAGAACCAGGCGAGGCTGTTAACCACGGGGTTCGGGGTCAGCCGCATGACGGCCAGGATCACGCCGAGAATGATGGCGATCACCATCGAGTAGACGGTCAGCTGCAGCGTGTTGAGGGCGGCCTCGCTGATCCGGCGGTCGAAGACATACTTCGCGACGAAGTCCCACTTGTAGGCTTCCCGCCCGGCAGCGTCGACGATGAACAACACGAAGCCGATAACGAGCACGACGGCGAAGACGATGCGCCACGGATGCCGGAGCCGGATCGCCTTGATCGGCTCCGACTCCGTCGCGCCGCCCGCCGGCGGGGTGGCCCCCGCCGCCGGACGGCTGTTGTTCTCGGTGCTCACGCGTTAGCCGTTCGCGGCTGCGTTGATCGTGATCTCGTCGATGCCGCCATCGGAAACGCCCCACGCGTCGAGGATCTCGGCGTAGGAGCCGTCGTCGACCATCGACTGCAGCGCGGCCTGGATCGCCTCGGCCAGCCCGGAGTCCTTGCCGACCGCGATGCCGTAAGGCGCGACGTCGAACGTCTCGCCGGCGAGCTGGAGCTCGCCCTCGGTCTTCGAGATCGCGTACAGGGTGACCGGGGAGTCGGCGCTCATCGCGTCGACCTGGCCGAGCACGACGGCGTTGGTGGCCGCATCCTGGGTGTCGAACGGCTTGATGTCGATCGGCGCCTTGCCGGCGGCGACGCAGGCGTCGCTCTTGGCCGGCACCTCGTCGGTGTGCTCGTAGGTGGTGGCCTGCACGGCGACCTTCAGGCCGCAGGCATCGTCGGGGTCGACGTCATTGCCCTTGGCCGAGGCCCACTGGATGCCCGCGGTGTAGTAGTTGACGAAGTCGACCACCTTCTCCCGCTCGACGTTGTCGGTGAACGAGGAGACTCCGATGTTCACCTTCCCGCCGGTGACGCTGGGGATGATGTTGTCGAACTTCGACACCTGGTACTCCGGCTCGAGGCCGAGCTTGGCGGCGACGGCGGCGGCGATCTCGATGCCCCAGCCGATCGGTGTGCCCGCCTCGTCCTTGAACTCGTTCGGCGCGTAGGTCGGGTCGGTGCCGATGATGAGCGTGCCGGAATCGGCGATCTTCGCGGGGAGCAGCGCGGCGGCGTCGTCATCCTTGGTGACGCTGGTCGTGGGCTCCGCGGATCCGCCGGGGCTGGGCGTCGAGTTGTCGACGCAGCCGCTGAGCAGGAGGACGGCCACGGCCGCAATGGCCGGGAGTGCATATTTTGCGCGCATGGCAAGACCTTCTTCGTAGTTGACGGTGCTGCGGGTTCATCATTGATCCGCGTTCGGGTTTGCGACAGGGATGAGCCTAATACAACCCTTCACGTGCGGATTCCGGCGCAGATAACGTTTTGGAGTAGCCATACCGGTCGCCGGCTGCCACTGTGCGTCCGGCTATGCTCGTCCGCCCGAGTTCCCGGTATCGCCCGTCTCCACGGGCCGTCCCGGCAGGTTCGACCACTGCGACCAGGAGCCGGGGTAGAGCGCCGCCCGGAAACCGGCGATGGTGAGCGCCGCGGCCTGGTGGGCGGCCGTGACACCGGAGCCGCAGTAGACGCCGACGTCGGCGGCATCCGTCGCCCCCAGCGCTTCGAACCGGGCGCGGAGCTCACCAGCCGGCAGGAAGTGCCCCTCGGGGCCGAGGTTCTCGGCCGTCGGCGCGCTGATCGCGCCGGGGATGTGGCCGGCACGAGGGTCGATCGGCTCCGTGTCGCCCCGGTAGCGTTCGGCGGCCCGGGCATCGAGCAGCAGGCCGGTGCCGGGGAAACCGGCTGCGGCATCCGCGTCGAGCGTGGGCAGGCGGCCGTAGGCGAGCGTGACGGTGCCGGGGGCGACGGGCTCTTCGCCCCGGGCGAGCGGCAGGCCGGCGGCGCGCCAGGCCGCCAGCGCCCCATCGAGCAGCAGCACCTCGCGCACGCCGGCGTGGCGCAACAGCCACCAGGCGCGGGCGGAGAAGAGGTTGCCCAGGCCGTCGTAGACGACGACCGTGTCGCCGTCGTTCAGGCCCCACCGGCGGGCGGCCGCCTGCAGCGCGTCGATGGACGGCAGCGGATGCCGCCCGTCGGTCGGCGCGCCGTGGCCGGCCAGCTCCTCGTCCAGGTCGACGTACGCGGCGCCGGGGACGTGGCCGGCGAGGTACTCGGGCCGTCCGGGCGGGCCGCCCAACCGCCAGCGCACATCCAGCACCCGGATGTCGCCGCTCCCGGTCAGTGCCGCGGCAAGCTCCTCGGCCGAAATCAGGGTTCGCATCAGGCCAAGGCTACCCGTTCGGCCCTTCCCTGCGGCGACACAGGGAAACCGCGCGCGGCGGCGGTTCTGCGCCTCTTCCCGCTCCCGCACGGCGGTTTCCTGCGGGCCTTCCGCCAATAGACTTAGGGCTTGTGAGCAGTTACTGGAGCCTTCTGAAGACGCCGGGCGTTGCCCGAGTCATCGGCGCCCAGCTGACGGCACGATTCCCGTTCGGGATGCTCTCGCTCGCCTTCCTCATCCACCTCGAGCAGGTCTACGACTCGTACGGCGCGGCCGGCCTCGTGCTCGGCGCGATGAGCATCGGCCAGGCCATCGCCGGCCCGCTGACCAGCCGGCTGATGGGCCGCTGGGGCATCCGCCCGGTCATCCTGGTCACGATGACGGTCTGCACGATCTCGATCGTGCTGATGGCCCTCCTGCCGCTGGCGGTCTACGGGGTCATGCTGATCGGGTTCCTCGCCGGGCTGTCGATGCCGCCGATCCAGCCGGCCGTGCGCACCATCTACCCCAAGATCGTCAACTCGCGCCAGCTCACCCCGCTGTTCTCGCTGGATGCCTCGGCGCAGGAGATCATCTGGGTGCTCGGCCCCGTGATCGCCACGTTCGTCGCCATCCAGGTCAGCGCCGTGGCCGGCATCCTGCTGGCCGCGGTCTTCCTCGTCGGCGGCGGCCTCTGGTTCGTCTCGCTGCCGGAGGTCGGCCGGGTGCGCATCCCGCGCAGCAAGCGCACCATCGGCGCCGTGCTCAAGAAGCCGCAGGTGCTGCTTAGCACGATCGTCGGCTTCATGCTCGTCGCGGCATGCGCCGCGGTTGAGGCCGGCGTGGTGGCCGCCTTCGGCCACGGCAGCGCGGACTCGGGCTGGGTCCTGGGCATCTTCGCGATCGGGTCACTGATCGGCGGCCTCGCCCTCGGTCACGCCCCGATCGGGCCGTGGGCGCTGGCCGGGCGCATGCTCATCGTCACGGTCGGCCTGGTGCTGGCCTCCTTCGGCCTGGGCTTCTGGTGGCTCTCGGTGACCCTCCTGCTCGCCGGCGTGGGCATCGCCCCCGCCTTCGCCGTGCTGTTCGGCATCGTCTCGGCGAGCGTCAAGTTCAGCGACACCGCCGAGGCGTACGGCTGGGTGGGCACCGGCCAGCTGATCGGGGCCGCCCTCGGCTCCGCGGTCGCCGGCTTCCTGATCGACCACTCCGGGCCCACGTCCGCGATCATCGCCGCCGCCGCCTTCGCCGCCCTGGGCACGCTGATCCCGGCCGTCGGCAGGCGCTGGCATCCCGACCTGCGCGGACGCGACGTGGGCCCGATCCCCGACACCGAGCCCATCCGCACCATCCAGGTCTCCTAGCCCTCCCTTCACCTTCTCGCCCCCTACGCCGAACTGTGAGTTTGGCACCTTCGTGGGCGTCGGGAAGGTGCCAAACTCACAGTTCGGCGAGGGGGTGTGGACAACTTCGGACGAGGGCGCGCGCATCCGTCATCATCATGGGCATGGCCGCCCGAATCGTGCTCCCGCCCGAACTCGCCGACGAACCGTTCTCGGTTCGCCGGGCCCGGGAACTGGGGCTCGGTAAGAGCCGCCTGGGTGGCACCGATCTCGACAAACCGTACCGCGGGCTGCGCACAGTCGCGCCCGCGCCGACGTCGGTGCTTGAGCTCAGCCGCGCCTATGCGACCCGGATGCCGCCCACACACGTGTTCAGCCACGGCACGGCCGCCGTGCTCCACGGCATGCCGCTGCCCGGCCGGCTGGTGCACGAGCGCGTGCTCCACGTGACCGTACCGGCGAAGAACCGGCCGCCGCAGGTAGCGGGGATCGTCGGGCACGAGCTGCAGGCAGTCCTGATGGATGTCGAACTTCTGGACCTGCTGCCGGTCACCTCCCCCCTGCAGACCTGGATCGACCTCGGCCCCCTGCTGACGCGGGGCGAACTCGTCGCGGTCGCCGATTTCCTCTGCGCCGGCCCCACGCCGCGCTACGAGCCGCAGGACCTCCGCGCGGCCGCCGCCCACCTGAAGGGGCGCCGCGGCTGCCGAGCCCTGCGGGAGGCCGCCGCGCTCGCCCGGGCCCGGGTCGACTCCCCCAAGGAGACCGAGGTTCGGATGCTGCTTGTCGACACGGGGCTCCCCGAGCCGGTCGCCAACTTCGAGGTGACTGATGCCGCGGGTCGCGTCATCGCGCGGGTCGACCTCGCCTGGCCGCAATTCCGGCTGTGCATCGAGTACGAGGGCGACATCCACCGCACGGACCGCCTGCGCTTCCGCAGCGACATCACGCGCAGGGAGCGGCTCGAGGACGCCGGCTGGCGCGTCATCCGAATCACCGACGACGACCTGCGGGACGGCGGCCGAGAGCTGCTGCGGCGGGTGCGGTCCGCCCTCGCCGCCCGAGGCTGCCGCGCCTGACCCGCCCACTTCCCCTCGCCGAACTGTGAGTTCGGCACCTTCCCGGGCGGGCAAAGTCATAGGGTCAAAGCAACGCTCTGATTGGTGGAGCGTTTTATGGTCAAGTTGTTTCCGCAGGCTGCTCGTGATGAGTTCGTTGACTTGGTGTGCGCGGGGGTGGGTTTGCGAGAAGCGGGCGCCAGTGTGGGCGCGTCGGTCAACACGGCGACGGTGTGGTGGCGGCAGTCTGTCGGAATGCCTCTTCGACATGCCCGGTCACGCCTCAAGATCGCTCCTGATGCCTCGGAGCACGTCCCGGACGAGTGGCCCGCCGTCGAGCAGGGTGGGGTCCCTCGGCGGTATCGGTCGTTGACCAAATTCGAGCGGGGGATGATCCAGATCGGTCATCGGAACGGGATGACGTATGCCGATATCGGGAAGGCGCTCGGCCGGAACA
>NZ_FNFU01000007.1 GCF_900101115.1 Cryobacterium psychrotolerans | reverse complement strand
CCGCCCGCATCCGCCCGCATCCGCCCGCATCCGCCCGCATCCGCCCCCTGCCGCATCCGCCCTGGGGGCATCCGCATCCGACGCCTGCTCTGCCCGGGGACGGGTTTGGCTAACTCAGGAGAATTCGCATCTGCGTCCGGTGGGCCCGCGGACCAGTGCGGCCGTTTCCCTTCGCCGCACTGGATCTCCTGAGTTAGCCACGAGCGGCGGTGGACACGAGCGGCGGTGGACACGAGGGGCGGTGGAGACGCGGGCGGGAGGGACGAGTTCGCCACAGGGGCGGGTGGGCCGGCGTTGTCCCCAGAACCATCGGAGGCCGGAATTCGCGGGCCGCGGGTCGTCAGGCTGCTGGCCATGAGCTGGGCCGAATACTTCCGCGACAACCGAGTGCAGATTGCCGAGACCGCGGCCCTGAACTCTGCCGGTGCCACCTGGCGAGCGCTTCGAGGCGCCGTAGACGCTGGACACCTGATCCGCGTGCGGCGGGGTCACTACGCACTGCCGGATACGGACGTCCACATCCTGGAGGCCGTGCGCGTCGGCGGACGGCTGACATGTGTTTCCGCCGCGGCGGACGTGGGCGTGTTCGCCTTTGACAGCAGGCTCGCGCATGTCCAGATTGATCCCACGGGTTCCCGTTTGCGCACACCTCACGACCGATTCCAGCTCCTCACGGACCAGAACCGACACGGCGTCGAGCTCCACTGGAACGTACTGCTCCAACCTGACGACGGCTCCGAGTACCGAGTCGGGCTCATCGACGCGTTGGTGCAGATTCTTCGCTGCCAGGAGCCCAGGTTCGCGCTGGCCTCCCTGGACAGTGCCCTGCACCAGCGCCTGATGCCTCCGACCGCGCTTTCTGTGATCTTCGCCGCGGTGCCGCGGGAAATCCTGTATCTCAGGCGCCTCGTCGATGCGCGCAGCGAAGCGGGTCAGGAAACCGTGCTTCGCTTCATCGTCGGGCAGGCCGGATACGAATTCGAGATCCAGGTGCGCATTGACGGGGTCGGTCGAATCGACATGATTGTGGAAGGGTGCATCGCCGTCGAGGCGGACAGCCGGCAGTTTCACGATGGCTGGGACGCCCACGCGCGCGACCGGACTCGTGATTGCGAACTGGCGATGCTCGGATACCTGCCCCTTCGGGTGCTCTACCGCGACATCATGTTCCACCCCGAGCGCGTGCTCGCCGCAATCGCAGGCCTGCTCGACGCAAGCCGCCACTACCGCCGCACGTTCGCCTAGCTGGGCCGTCCGCCGCCTGGCCGGCCCGCTCCCGGAGGTGACCCGCCCGGCCCCGGAAATGTGTGACCGGCCCGGTCCCGGAAATGTGGCCAGCCCTCTTCCGAAGGTGTGAGCGGCTCTCTCCCGGACGGTGCCGATGGCCTCCATCAGAGCGACTGCGCGTCCCTCGCGGTGGCTAACTCAGGAGATTCCGGATGCGTCGGGTGCCCTGAACCGCCATTTCGGGGGCCGGAGAACGCCGGATACGAATTCTCCTGAGTTAGCCACACCCGGCGGGTGAGTCGGCGCCGGGCGGGGGATCGCCAAGCGGTTGCTCGAGGGGCCAGCCGTCCTTCGGCTCCCGGGTGTCGGAGGAGCGGAGCACGGCGTGCCAGGACGGGGGATAGGTGCCGTCGCGGTGCGCCTGGATCGCCGGCCCGACCCCGGTGAACGTGAACCCGGCATTTCGCGCGCTGCGCGCGGACGCCATATTCCCCTCGAGGCATTGCCAGCTGATGGTGTCGACCACGCCGTTCGCGAACGCCCACTCGATCACCAGCCGCTGCGCCTCGGGGATGTGGCCGTGGCCGCGGTGGGGGGCGCCGAGCCAGTAGCCGATCGAGGCGCTCGGCAGCCGCAGGCCGATGACCCCCAGCAATTGCGCGGTCTCCGGGTCGCGAACCGCCCAGGTGTACTCCGAGTCCGCCGCCCACGCCGCCGGTATATACCCGGAGACGAATGAGTCGGCGTCGGAGCGCTGGTACGGCCACGGGATGTGCAGGTAGCGCTCGAAAATCGGGTCCTGGCAGTACTCGTAGACGCGCTCGGCATCGGCCGGGAGCAGCTGGTCCAGCCGCAGGAGCGGCGAGGACAGGGTGACGGGCCGCACCATCAGCGCCTCGGCAGCAGGCCGACGGCGTCGTAGGCCCGCGCCAGGGTGACGTCGGCCACGGCCGCGGCCCGGTCGGCGTTGTGCGCCAGCAGGCGGTCCAGCTCCGCCGGGTCGTCCAGCAGCTCGATCACACGCGAACGGATCGGCCCGAAGGTGCCCTCGACGACCTCGACGAGGCCCTTCTTCAGGTCGCCGTAACCGCGCCCCGCGTACTCGTCCTCTAGAGAGCCGATCGTGACCCCCGCCAGCACCGAATAGATCGTGAGCAGGTTCGCCACGCCGGGCTTGTTCTCCCGGTCGAAGACGACGCCGCCCTCCGCGTCGGTGACCGCACGCATGATCTTCTTCTTCGTCACCGACGGCTCGTCGAGCAGCCAGATCACCCCGGCGTGCGACTCGGCCGACTTCGACATCTTCGAGGTCGGGTTCTGCAGGTCGTAGATCTTCGCGGTCTCCTTGACGATGGCCACCTCCGGCACCGTGAAGGTCGAGCCGAAACGCGAGTTGAAGCGTGCCGCCAGGTCGCGGGTGAGCTCGACATGCTGCCGCTGGTCTTCGCCGACCGGCACGATCTCGGTCTGGTACAGCAGGATGTCCGCGGCCATTAGCGTCGGGTAGGCGAACAGTCCGACCGTCGTCGCGTCCTGTCCGTGCCGGGCGGACTTGTCCTTGAACTGGGTCATCCGGCTGGCCTCGCCGAAGCCGGTGATGGTGTTGAGCACCCAGGCCAGCTGCGCGTGAGCGGCGACATGCGACTGCACGTACAGGGTCGACGCCGAGGGGTCGATGCCGGCGGCGATGTACTGCGCCGCGGTGCGCCGGGTGTTCTCCCGCAGTGCGGCGGGGTCCTGCGCGACCGTGATGGCGTGCAGGTCGACGATGGAGAAGAACGCGTCGTGCGTCTGCTGCAGCGCCTTCCAGTTGAGCAGGGCGCCGATGTAGTTGCCGATCTGCAGCGATTCTGCGGAGGGCTGCATGCCGGAGTAGAGGCGGGGCTTGTCCATGAGGTCAGGTCTCTCGTGCGTGTGCCGTGGGCGGCAGGAAGGTCAGATGGCGTAGTCGACGACGACGGGCGTGTGGTCCGACCAGCGCTGGTCGTAGGCGGCGGCGCGGTCGACGGCGTAGTTGGTGACGGATGCCGCCAGCGCCGGGGTAGCGAGCTGGTAGTCGATCCGCCAGCCGGTGTCATTGTCGAAGGCCTGCCCGCGCCAGGACCACCAGGTGAACGGCCCGTCGACCTCGCCCGCCCACTTGCGGCCGACATCCACCCAGCCGAGGCCCGCCCCGGCGTTGTACGCCGGGTCGTCTTCCGCGCCGAGGATCCGGTCGAAGTAGGCGCGCTCTTCGGGCAGGAAACCGGCCCGCTTGACGTTTCCCTTCCAGTTCTTGATGTCGAACCTGCGGTGGCCGACGTTGAGGTCGCCGAGCACCACGACGCGGTCGCTGTGCGCGGCCAGCTCGGGCAGGCGCGCCAGCATGGCGTCGAGGAAGGTGTACTTCTCGACCTGCTTCGGGGTGTCGGCCTCGCCGGAGTGGACATAGGTGCTCACGACGGTGACGATGGTGCCGTTGACCTCGTAGTCGGCCTCGAGCCAGCGTCCGGCGCTGTCGAATTCGTCGGCGCCGAGCTGCACCCGGTGGATCGTGGCCGTCGATCGGCTCGCGATCGCGACACCGGCCCGGCCCTTGGCCGTCGCCGCGTCGTGCACTACGCTCCACTCCGGGCCGAGCAGGCCTTCGAGGTCATCCGTGGATGCCCGCACCTCCTGGATGGCGAGGATGTCGACGTCCCGGCCGGCGAGCCAGTCGCCCATGCCCTTGCGGAAGGCGGCACGCACGCCGTTCACGTTGATGCTGGCGATCCGGAGCGGTTTGGCGGGTGTGGCGGGGGAAGACGGCATGGATCAAGTCTAGTTTGGGCGCAGCCGCTTACCGTTTGGCGATCGGGTCCGCACCGGCTGCGCCTTCCCGCGCTGCGCGGTCGACAGCGGCGCGGAGGCGGCGGGAGGTGCCCCATTTGCGGTACCAGGCGGCTTCCCTGTGGGCGCGGCTGGCCTCGCGCAGTTCGGTGAGCACTGCCGCGCGTGCGGCCTCTGCCTCCTGGCGCAGACGCTCCGCCGCGGCCGCCGCGGAGACCGCGGCGCCCGGCCGCCGCGGGTCGATCCCCGAGTCCTGCATGCCGACGGAGATCCACGAGGCGGCCAGCAGGGTGACCGAGTTCGTCAGGTTGAACCAGATCAGCAGCCCGATGATGACGGCGAAGGTATCCAGCAACGGGTTTCGCCCGGCGCCGCCGAGGAGCGCCCCGCCGAGCACCTTGAGCCCGCCGAGCGCCACTCCGCCCAGCAGGGAGCCAACGAGGAGGCGGCGGAGGGGGATGCGCACCCGCGAGAGCACCCGGAAGAGCACGGCGAGCGTGGCCGTGTCGATGACCAGCACGAGGAGCAGGCCGACCGTGCGCGCTGACGCGCTGAACCAGAAGGACTCCTCCGGGATCCCGGCCAGCGCGAAGATTGCGCCGAGCGCCCAGGTGCTGGCCAGGGACACGAGCGCCGACACGACGAGGGCGAGCCCGAAGAGGAGGCCGAGGCCCAGCTCCCGGAGCTTGACCAGGGCGAAGAATGTCGTGTCGTGAGGCAGGCCGAAGATGGTTCGCACGGCCGTCGCTGTCGTCGACAGCCAGCCGAGTGCGGTGACGAGCAGGCCGACGAGGGCGATGGCGCCGGTCCAGCTGAGCACGCCGGCGCTGGCGAGTTCGGCGGGGTCGATGATGCCCTCGGTGCCGATCAGGCCGGGGATCGACTGGTTGATCAGGGCGAAGAGTTCTTCGGTCAGCGCGGGGTTGGAGTAGAGCCACAGCCCGGCGATGGAGAACCCGACCCAGATCGCGGCGAACATGGCGAAGATCGACTGGTACGACATGCCGCCGGCGAGGATGCCGCCACCGCTGTTCGTGAAGTGCGTGAACACGCGCACGGGTCGCCAGGCCAGGACCCGATTGACAGTCGCGGTGATCTTCACTTGACCAGCCTAGCGAGGCGCGTACCCGGCGGTGCGGTGCACCCCCAGTTCGGGGCGCAAATCATAAGTGAGCGAGTCTCACCTCTTGCGGAGGCTGCCTCGTCCTGCGACTATTCCACTGCTGAACCACTCGAGCCGCCACTCCATACCCCCGAACGTGGAGGGTGACCATGTCTCCGACGTACCCGCAACCTCGGCTACCCGATTCCGGGCATCCGAGTCGACGGATGCGCGCTGCCCAGGTCGCCGCGGTGGCTTTCGCGCTCCTATCGTGTGCCGGCCCGCCGGCGGCGTATGCCGCCGACGGACCGGCCGGGCACGGTGCGGTTGTGGTCGAGGCAGACGCGAATCGCGTCGGCCGGCCGGTGGCGCCGCGACCCGAAGCGGCCCCACCGGCTCCGGCCCGAGTCGCCGAGGCCGCAGCAGCCGAGGCCCCAGTCGCCCAGGACAGGACCGCTCGACCCGGAGCGCTCGACTTCGTCTGGCTTCTCCCGCTGGGCAGCGGCCTGGCCGTGCTCGGTACCGGCTGGGTGCTCAGCCGACGCAACCGCAACGACGATTCCGACTAGGCGAGACCGCCCGGCCGAGACCGCCCGGCCGAGACCGATCAGGCGGAAGCTACGGCTTGCCTCGCATCATGGCCTGCTTGACCTCGGCGATGGCCTGGGTGACCTGAATGCCTCGGGGGCACGCCTCGGTGCAGTTGAAGGTCGTGCGGCAGCGCCACACGCCCTCTTCGTCGTTGAGGATGTCGAGGCGCACGGCGGCGTTGTCGTCGCGTGAGTCGAAGATGAAGCGGTGCGCGTTGACGATCGCGGCCGGGCCGAAGTACTGCCCGTCGGTCCAGAACACCGGGCAGCTCGACGTGCACGCGGCGCAGAGGATGCACTTGGTGGTGTCGTCGAAACGCTCACGCTGGGCCACCGTCTGGATGCGCTCCTTGCCGTCCTTGGGCGCCTGCTGCGACACGAGGAACGGCTGCACCGCCTTGAACGACTCGAAGAAGGGCTCCATGTCGACGATGAGGTCCTTCTCCAGCGGCAGGCCCTTGATGGCCTCCACGTAGACGGGCTTCGTGATGTCGAGGTCCTTGATCAGGGTCTTGCAGGCCAGGCGGTTGCGGCCGTTGATGCGCATCGCATCCGAACCGCAGATGCCGTGGGCGCAGGAGCGGCGGAAGCTCAGGGTCCCGTCCTGCTCCCACTTGATCTTGTGCAGGGCGTCGAGCACGCGGTCGGTCGCGTACAGCTCGACGTCGAAGTCCTGCCAGTGCGGCTCGGCGTCGACCTCCGGGTTGAACCGGCGGATCATCAGCGTGACGGTGTACGACTCGATCGCCTCGGGAACGGCGGGCGGCGTAATGGTTGCGGTGGTCACCGTCAGTACTTCCTTTCCATCGGCTGGTAGCGCGTGATCGTGACCGGCTTCCAGTCGAGCGCGATGTGGTCGGCCGCGTCGGCGGAGTGCGGGTCCCCGGTCAGGTAGGCCATGGTGTGCACCAGGTAGTTCTCGTCGTCGCGCAGGGGGAAGTCGTCGCGCATGTGCCCGCCGCGGCTTTCCTTGCGGTTGCGGGCGGAGAAGACGACGACCTCGGCGAGGTCGAGCAGGAAGCCGAGTTCGACGGCCTCGAGCAGGTCGGTGTTGAAGCGGCGTCCCTTGTCCTGCACGCCGATGTTCTTGTAGCGCTCGCGCAGCGAGTGGATGGTGTCGGTCACGTCCTTGAGCGACTCGTCGGTGCGGAACACCTGGGCCTTGGCGTCCATCGTCTCCTGCAGTTCCTTGCGGAGCACGGCGATGCGTTCGGTGCCGGTGGAGCTGCGGATGCCCTCGATCAGTCCGCGGACGAACTTCGCCGGGTCGGCGGGCAGCGGCACGAACTCGGCGGTCTTGACGTACGCGACGGCGTTGTTGCCGGCGCGCTTGCCGAACACGTTGATGTCGAGCAGGGAGTTGGTGCCGAGGCGGTTGGAGCCGTGCACCGACACGCAGGCGCATTCGCCGGCGGCGTAGAGGCCGGGCACGACGGTGGTGTTGTTGCGCAGCACCTCGGCGTTCACGTTGGTGGGGATGCCGCCCATCGCGTAGTGCGCGGTCGGCATGACCGGCACCGGCTCGGTGACCGGATCGACGCCGAGGTAGGTGCGGGCGAACTCGGTGATGTCAGGGAGCTTGGTCTCGAGCACCTCGGCGCCCAGGTGGGTGCAGTCGAGGTAGAGGTAGTCCTTGTTCGGTCCGGCGCCGCGACCCTCCGCGACCTCCTTGACCATGCAGCGGGCGATGATGTCGCGCGGCGCGAGGTCCTTGATGGTCGGCGCGTACTTCTCCATGAACCGCTCGCCGCTGGCGTTGCGCAGGATCGCGCCCTCGCCTCGGGCGCCCTCGGTGAGGAGGATGCCGAGCCCGGCGAGGCCGGTCGGGTGGAACTGGAAGAACTCCATGTCCTCGAGCGGGAGGCCCTTGCGCCAGATGATGCCGACGCCGTCGCCGGTGAGGGTGTGCGCGTTCGAGGTGGTCTTGTAGATCTTGCCGAAGCCGCCGGTGGCGAAGATGAAGGCCTTGGCCTGGAAGACGTGCAGCTCGCCGCTGGACAGGTCGTAGGCGACGACGCCCGAAGGCTGCTCGACCCCGTCGACCTCGGTCATGATCAGGTCGAGCACGTAGTACTCGTTGAAGAAGTTGATGCCGCGCTTGACACAGTTCTGGTACAGCGTCTGCAGGATCATGTGGCCGGTGCGGTCGGCGGCGTAGCAGGCGCGGCGCACCGGGGCCTTGCCGTGGTCGCTGGTGTGGCCGCCGAAGCGGCGCTGGTCGATCTTGCCCTCGGGGGTGCGGTTGAACGGGAGGCCCATGTTCTCGAGGTCGATGACCGCGTCGATGGCTTCCTTGGCGAGGATCTCCGCCGCATCCTGGTCGACGAGGTAGTCGCCGCCCTTGACCGTGTCGAAGGTGTGCCACTCCCAGTTGTCTTCCTCGACGTTTGCGAGGGCCGCGGCCATGCCACCCTGGGCCGCGCCGGTGTGGGACCGGGTCGGGTAGAGCTTGGAGATGACCGCCGTGCTGGCGCCGGGGCCGGCTTCGATGGCGGCACGCATGCCGGCTCCACCCGCTCCCACGATCACGATGTCGAACTGGTGGTAGTGCACGCCGTCAACGACGGTGGACTCCGTGGGCGCTGTGGAAGAGGCAGGCGTTGTCATGATGGGTGTGTGCAGCTCCTAAAGGGCCGAGCAGAACGAGGGGAGAAGGTCGGCGGGCTGGCCGGCCGGGCAGGGGTCGAAGGTGAAGACGACCAGGGTGCCGAGAATGATGAGGACCGCGACGCTGGCGAAGATGGCCCACTTGAGGATGCCGCGGATGAGCGGCTTGGTTGCGTAGTCGTTGACCAGCGTGCGCATGCCGTTGCCGCCGTGGATCAGGGCGAGCCAGAGCATCAGCACGTCCCAGGTCATCCAGAACGGGTTGGTCAGCTTGCCGGCGACGAACGCGAAGTTGAGGGCGCTGACACCCTCGCCCAGCCAGAGGTTGACGAAGAGGTGGCCGAAGATGAGCACGACCAGCACGACGCCGGAGACGCGCATGTAGATCCAGCCCCACTTCTCCCAGTTGACGCCCCGCTTGCGGGGCGCACGGGCGTAGGGACTGCGGGGGGCTTCGATGGTGGTTGACATGTCGTCCCCTCCTAGTGGTTGAACACGTTGGTCAGGTGGCGGGGCACGAAGGCGAGCATCGTGACCACCCAGAGGCCGATGACGACGTAGAACATCACCTTCTGGTACTTCGCGTTCCAGAAGTCGATCAGGATGATCCGGATTCCGTTGAACGCGTGGAACACGATGGCCGCGACGAGGGCGGTCTCACCGAGGCCCATGATGGGCGTCTGGTACTGGCCGATCACCGCGTTGTAGGCCTCGGGGCTCACCCGCACGAGCGCGGTGTCGAGGATGTGGACCAGCAGGAAGAAGAAGATCGCCACGCCCGTGATGCGGTGCAGGACCCACGACCACATGCCTTCTCGGCCCCGGTAAAGGGTTCCGGCGGGGCGACGCGAGGTCGTCTTTTGCTGATATGTCGGGGTTCCTGCCGTTTGCTGTGGCATGAATAACCCTCCCTGGTTGAGATGTGGCCTCGATGAGACGAGGCAGTCGCGCTCATGAGCGCGTGTTCCCAGTCTAGGTGTCGGCGCTCAGTTTTTTTGCGGACGGGCCCGCCTAACGTCGCATCGAGAGCGGCACGAGCGTGCTCGCCCAGACCGCGGCGCGCTCGTCGATGGCTCGTTCGTAGTAGTCGAGGAGGGTCCCGCACACGTTCTCCCACGACCGGCCGAGCACGCTGCGGCGCCCGGCCTCGCCCATCCTTCGGCGCAGCTCCCCGTCTCCGGCCAGGCGCGTCACACAACGCCTCATGTCCCGTTCGTCGTTCGGGGTGAAGAGGTATCCGTCCTCTTCGTGCGAGATGAGGTCGATCGGGCCGCCCGCGCGCGGGGCGACCACGGGGAGGCCTGCGGCGTGGGCCTCCTGGATGGTCTGGCCGAAGGTCTCTTCCGTGCCGGCGTGCAGGAACAGGTCGAAGCTCGCGTAGGCGGCCGAGAGCTCGGCGCCGGCCAGGCGGCCGAGCCAGGTGACGGGCATCCCGGCCAGTTCACGCCGAACGAGGTCGGAGGACGGCCCGTCGCCGACGAGGGCCAGGCGGATGCCGTCCAGCCCGCGCAGCGCCCGGAACCGCTCCACCTGCTTCTCCGGGGCGATCCGGCCGACGTAGCCGACGACGACCTCGCCGCGGGGGGAGAGGCGCTCCCGGAGCGCCCTGGCCGTCGGGTCGCTCCGATGGTTGGGGTGGTAACCGACGAGGTCGACTCCGCGGGCCCAGGGCTCCAGCCGGCGCAGGCCGATGCGACGCAGGTCGGCCATCGACGCCGTCGAGGGCACGAGGGTGAGGTCCGCGCCCTCGTGCACCCACTTGACGAGGCGCCAGGCCAGGCCGGCGGCCTGGCCGAGGTTGTTCCGGCGGGCGTAGCCGGCGACATCCGTCTGGTAGATCGCGACGGTGGGGATGTCCAGGCGGTTGGCCGCGGCGATGCCCTGGGCGCCGAGCAGGAACGGGGACGCGGCGTGCAGCACGTCGGGCCGGAAGTCCTGCAGTAGCCGGGAGACAAAGGGGCTGGGCAGGCCCACCGGGAATTGCCGGTAGGCCAGGGCCGGCACGGTGTGCACCGGAAACCCCGCGTACTCGGGCGGCGCCCCGGCCGGCGCGATGACGATGGCGTCGTGCCCGTGTCGCGCGAGGTGCTCGAGCACCCGGCACACGCTCGTGGTGACCCCGCTGATCGTGGGCAGAAAGCTTTCCGTGATGACCGCGACCCTCATGAGGCGAGCGTACGGAGGCGAGATAGCCGCCGGGTGAATGGCGGGTATCCGGCCGGGCGGCGGCGGTAGTCTGGCCAGATGCCTCAGACCAGCACCCCCATTGAGCGGTTTTACAGCGTGATCCCGGCCGGCGGGATCGGCTCGCGGCTGTGGCCGCTGTCCCGCGCGGACGCCCCCAAGTTCCTGCACGACCTGACCGGGTCCGGCCAGACGCTGCTGCGCGACACCTGGGAACGCCTGGCCCCGCTCAGCGGCGAGCAGCGCGTCATGGTCGTCACCGGCCGGGCCCACCGCGCCGCCGTCGAAGACCAGCTGCCGGAGCTGGCCGACCACAACGTGGTGCTGGAGAGCGAGCCGCGCGAATCGTCCGCCGCAATCGGGCTGGCTGCCGCGATCCTGCAGAAGCGCGAGCCGGGCGTCATCATCGGTTCCTTCGCCGCGGACCACGTGATCAAGGGCTCCGTCCAGTTCCGCGATGCGGTCACCGAGGCCGTGGCCGCCGCCGACGCCGGCTACATCGTGACCATCGGCATCCGGCCGACCGAGCCGGCCGTCGGGTTCGGCTACATCAAATGCGCCGGCCCGCTCGCCATCCCGGGGGCCCACAGCGCCCTCGCGGTCGACACCTTCGTCGAGAAGCCGAGCCTCGAGACGGCAGAGGGCTACCTCGCCGACGGCCGGTACCTCTGGAATGCCGGGATGTTCATCGCCCGGGCCGACCGCCTGCTCGAAGAAATCGGACGGTCAGAACCCGAGCTGCTGGCCGGGCTGCTGGAACTGGCCGAGGCGTGGGACACCCCGCGTCGAGGCGCCGTCGTCGACCAGGTCTGGCCGCGCCTGAAGAAGATCGCCATCGACTACTCGGTCGCCGAACCCGTCGCCGCCACCGGCAAGCTCGCCGTCATTCCCGGCCTGTTCGATTGGGACGATGTGGGCGACTTCGCCTCGATCGCGAAGATCCACTCCGGCGGGCGCAAGCACGACCTGGCCATCCTCGGGGAAGGCGCCCGCGTGCTCGCCGACTCGTCGAGCGGCATCGTCGTCAGCCACACCAAGCGGATGATCGCCCTCATCGGCGTCGAGGACATCGTCGTCGTCGACACCCCGGATGCTCTGCTCGTCACGACGAGCGCCAACGCCCAGAAGGTCAAGGCCGTCGTCGACGCGCTGAAGCTGTCGGGCTCGAGCGACGTTCTCTAGACTCGTTCCACCCCTGTGAAGGAGCGTCACATGACCCGTCGTGGTTTCATCGTCCCGGCCGTCGCCGTTTCCGCCCTGCTGCTCGCCGGCTGCGCGCCGGCGCCGGAGGAGGACGCGCGGCCCAGCAGCACGGCGGCGCCGGACTATTGCGCGCGCATGGTGACCAACTCCGGGGGCCTGGAGGACCGCTCCTTCAACCAGTCGAGTTGGGAGGGGCTCCAGCAGGCCGCCACCGACTTCGACATCGAGGTCGACGCGATCGTCTCCACGTCCGAGACCGACCTGGCGCCCAACGTCGAGCAGGCCGTGGGCACCGGCTGCGACTTCATCCTGACGGTCGGGTACGAGCTCGCCGACGCCACCACGGCCGCGGCGCTGGCGAACCCGGAGGTGCACTTCTCGATCGTCGACGAGCAGGTCGCGGGGGAGAACATCAAGCCCGTCGTCTTCGATACCGCCCAGGCCGCCTTCCTGGCCGGCTACCTGGCCGCTGGGGTCAGCCGCACCGGGATCGTCGCGACGTTCGGCGGCGGCAACCAGCCGCCGGTGACCCTCTTCATGGACGGCTTCGTCGACGGGGTGGCCAAGTACAACGAGCTGCGCGGAACCGCGGTGCGGGTGCTCGGCTGGGACAAGGCCACGCAGGACGGCGTGTTCACCGGCGATTTCGAGGACACCCTGAAGGGCAAGACGACGACCGAGAGGCTCCTCGACCGGGGCGCCGACGTGATCATGCCCGTCGCGGGGCAGGTCGGCGAGGGCGCGGCAGCGGCCATCCTCGAGCACGGCGAGTCCTCGCTGATCTGGGTCGACAACGACGGCTACGACTCGCTGCCGGCCCAGTTCCGGCCGATCCTGCTGACCAGCGTGCTGAAGAACACCCAGGATGCCGTCCTGGCGATCATCGACGCGGACCTCAAGGGCGATTTCTCCAACAAGCCGTACGTGGGCACCCTGGAGAACTCCGGCGTCGACATCGCGCCGTTCCACGATCGGGCCGGGCTTGTCTCCAGCGAACTCGCCGCCGGCGTCGAGGAGCTCCGCGCGGCCATCGTCGCCGGGATCCTCGAAGTAACCGGCCCGAACACCCCCCGCTGACCGGTCTCTTCCGGCTGAGTTTCGGACAAAGTACCTTCGTTTCGCAATTGAGGGTTCCTTTTCCGCAACTCAACCCGAACCGGCTTCGGGGGGTGCTCATTTGAGCAAGTTAGTTCGGCTATGTAACTGTTCGGTCACGACTCCGGTTTGCTCATCTGAGCAGGCAATTGTTCGCTAAGTTGTACCCACATAGCCCCTGCCCACCGCAGGGCCGCATCTTGGAGGTCGCTTTGAGAATCACATCCCGTAAGCCCGCACTGAGCGGCCTTGCCGCGCTGGGTGTCGTCGCTCTCTTCGCCGGGTGTGCTCCGGCACCGGAGGAAGGCGGGGACACAAAGGCCCCCGTCGTCAGCGACTTCCTGCCCTGCATGGTTTCCGACGCCGGCGGGTTCGACGACAAGTCGTTCAACCAGCTGGGCTACGAAGGCCTGGTCAAGGCGGCCGACGAACTCGGCGTCAAGGAAAAGCATGTCGAGTCCGCCACGGCGACCGACTTCAAGCCGAACCTGACCAGCCTGGTCGACCAGGGCTGCAACCTGATCATCACCGTCGGGTTCGCCCTCGCCGAGGCCACCGCGGAATCCGCCAAGGCCAACCCGGACATCAACTACGTCAGCATCGACGACACGATCGACCTCGACTTCGACGGCAAGACCGACGTTCCGAATGTCAAGCCCATCGTCTTCGACACCGCCCAGGCGGCGTTCCTCGCCGGCTACCTCTCGGCGGGCGTCTCCGAGACCGGCAAGGTCGGCACCTACGGCGGAATGCAGTTCCCGACCGTCACGATCTTCATGGACGGTCTCGCCCAGGGCGTCGCACATTACAACAAGGAAAAGGGCGCCAAGGTCGAGGTCGTCGGCTGGAACACCGAAACGCAGAAGGGTGTCTTCTCCGGTACCTTCAGCGCCGGCACCCAGCCCCTCACCGACGCGCAGAACCTGATCGACGCTGGCGTGGACGTGCTGCTGCCCGTCGGCGGCCCGATCTACCAGAGCGCCGCTGCGGCCATCCGCGACTCCGGCAAGGAGATCGCCCTGATCGGGGTCGACGCCGACGTCTTCGTGACCGACCCGTCCGTCGCCGACCTGCTGCTCACCTCGGTCCTCAAGGGCATCGACGTCGGCGTGGAGGAAGCCGTCCTCAAGGCCGGCCGCGACGAGTTCGACGTGACGCCGTTCGTCGGCACGCTCGAGAACGACGGCGTCGGCCTGGCCGAATTCCACGACTGGGCCGACAAGGTCCCGGCCGAGCTGCAGGATGAACTCGACAAGCTGCGCGAAGACATCATCAGCGGCGACGTCAAGGTCACGTCCTACCTCGCCGGCTAATTTCGGCACGTAGATCTGTGGGGAGGCAGGCTCCGGCCGGCCTCCCCACAACATCGTTAACCACCCTAGGATCGGGAACATGAAGCTCGAACTGCGCGGCATCACGAAGACGTTCGGTGCCCTGGTCGCGAACGACCACATCGACCTCACGGTCGAGGCGGGAGAGATCCACGCCCTGCTCGGAGAAAACGGCGCCGGCAAGTCAACGCTGATGAACGTGCTCTACGGCCTCTACCAGGCCGACGCCGGTGAGATCGTGCTCGACGGAGTGGTGCAGAAGTTCGCCGGTCCCGGTGACGCGATGAACGCCGGCATCGGCATGGTGCACCAGCACTTCATGCTGATCCCCGTGTTCACCGTCGCCGAGAACGTCATGCTCGGCCATGAGGAGACGAACGTCCTCGGCCGGCTCAATCTCGGCGCGGCCCGCAAAAAGGTCAAGGAGATCTCCGACCGATTCGGCTTCCATATCGACCCGGATGCGCTCATCGAGGACCTCCCCGTCGGCGTGCAGCAGCGGGTCGAGATCATCAAGGCGCTGTCCCGGGAGGCGCGCGTGCTCGTGTTCGACGAGCCGACCGCCGTGCTGACCCCGCAGGAAACCGACGAGCTGATGGCCATCATGCGCCAGCTCAAGGAAGCCGGGACCTCGATCGTGTTCATCACCCACAAGCTCCGTGAGGTGCGCGAGGTCGCCGACCGGATCACGGTGATCCGGCGCGGCAAGGTCGTCGGCGAAGCGTCCCCGACGGCGACGAACACCGAGCTGGCCTCACTCATGGTGGGCCGGGCCGTCGAACTGACCGTGCACAAGGACGAACCGAAGCTGGGTCACGAAGCCCTGGTCGTGCGGGACCTCTGCGTCATCGACGCGCGCCACCAGCTCGTCGTCAACCACGTCAGCTTCGAGGTCCAGGCCGGGGAAGTGCTCGTCATCGCCGGCGTGCAGGGCAACGGCCAGACCGAGCTGATCGAGGCCCTGATGGGCCTGCAGCCCCGGGTGACGGGCACGATCGAGCTCAACGGCACATCCCTGCGCGGCCTCAGCGTGCGCAAGATCCTCGACGCCGGCGTCGGATTCGTGCCGGAGGACCGCACCGAGGACGGCCTGGTCGCCGCCTTCACCGTCGCCGAGAACCTCATGCTCGACCGCAGCACCGGAGCACCGTTCGTCAAGGCGGGCACCCTGCAGCGCGGCTTCCTCGCGGATTTCGCCCGGGAGAAGGTGACCGAGTTCGACATCCGCACCCAGGGCATCGACTCCCTCGCCGGCCAGCTCTCCGGCGGCAACCAGCAGAAGGTCGTGCTCGCGCGCGAACTCAGCCGGGAACTGCACCTGCTCGTAGCGACGCAGCCGACCCGCGGCCTGGACGTCGGCTCGATCGAATTCGTGCACAAGCGCATCATCGCGACCCGGGACGCCGGCATCCCCGTCATCGTCGTCTCCACCGAACTCGACGAAGTCGTCGGACTCGCGGATCGAATCGCGGTCATGTACCGCGGAGGAATCGTAGGTATCGTGCCCGGAACCACCCCACGCAGCGTCCTTGGACTCATGATGACGGGCGAACCCGCCCCCGGAACGGAGGCCGTGGCATGAGCGACAGCACCCGGCCGCCCGCCGAGCCCGCCGGCGCCGTGGCGGCGCCAGCCGACCACCCCGACGCCCCCCGGGGGCAGGACGCCGGCTCGGAGCGCTGGTCGCAGGCCATGCGCGACATCGTGGGCGGGAGCGCCGCCATCTCGGTGCTCGCCGTGTTCCTCGCCCTCGTCGTCGGCGCCATCCTGATCGCCCTCACCGATGAGCCGGTCCAGAAAGCCTCCGGCTATCTCTTCGCCCGGCCGGGGGACATGTTCGCCGCCGTGTGGGATTCCGTCTCCGGCGCCTACTCGGCGCTCTTTCAGGGCTCGATCTACAACTTCCGCCGGCCGGGATTCGCCGCCGGAATCCGTCCGCTCACCGAGACCCTCACCTTTGCCACGCCGCTGATCGCTGCCGGTCTCGGCGTCGGCCTGGCCTTCCGGGTCGGGATGTTCAACATCGGTGGCCGCGGGCAGATGCTGATCGCCGCCGCCAGCGCCGGCTGGGTGGCATTCGCCGTCGACCTGCCCGCCGGGATCCACCTCATCGTCGCCGTGCTCGCCGGCCTCGTCGGCGGTGCGCTGTGGGGCGGCATCGTCGGCCTGCTCAAGGCCCGCACCGGCGCACACGAGGTCATCGTCACGATCATGCTCAACTTCGTGGCGCTGTACCTGGTCTCGTACCTGCTGCGCACCCCCGGGCTGCTGCAGGAACCGGGGTCAAGCAACCCGCAAACGCCGCCGATGAAACCCACCGCCGTCTTCCCCGACCTGCTGGGGCCGACGTACAACCTGCACGCCGGCTTCCTCACGGTCGTCGCCGCAACGGTCTTCGTCTGGTGGCTGCTCAGCCGCTCGAACCTCGGGTTCCAGTTCCGGGCCGTGGGTGAGAACCCGAACGCCGCGCGAGTCGCCGGAATCAACGTGCAGAGCGTGTATGTGAGCGCGATGCTCATCTCCGGCGGGCTCGTCGGCCTGGCCGGGATCAACCAGGTGCTCGGCACCGTGACCACCGGTTTCGGCGCCGGGATCGACGCGAACATCGGCTTCGACGCCATCACGGTGGCCCTGCTGGGCCGTTCGCGTCCCTGGGGGATCTTCTTCGCCGGCGTTTTGTTCGGCGCGTTCAAGGCCGGGGGCTTCTCGATGCAGGCGGCCGAGGGCGTCCCCATCGACATCGTCCTCGTCGTGCAGTCCCTGATCGTGCTCTTCATCGCGGCGCCGCCGCTGGTGCGCGCGATCTTCCGGCTCCCGACACCGGGAACCAAACCCAGGTCGCGACCGACCGTCGTGAAGAAGGAGGTGACGGCGGGATGAGCACCATCACCCAGACCGTCCAGCCGAGCCAGGGCCAGCCGGCCCTGAGCACGGTCGTGCTCCGCAGCTGGAAGGCCGCGATCGCCCTCAGCATCTTCGCGGTCCTCGGCCTGCTCATCTTCGTCCTCCTCGGCGTGGACACCCAGGGGCAGGTGAGCACCTTCCGGCTGTCCCAGTCGCGCGATCTTATCCAGCTCCCGGACCTGGTGCTGCCGACCTTCGTCACCGCTGTCGTCTCCAGCATCCTGCTGTTTGCCATGGCCGCCTGGTCGATTTGGATCACCACTCACTCCCGCAAGGTGCCGCTCTGGCTCGTCGTGGTCTTCGCGGTGGTCTTCATGATCGGGTTCCTCACCTGGGCGGCAGCAGGCTCGACGATCCCCGTCCCGGGGCTCTTCGTGGGCACCATCACCCTCAGCGTCCCGCTGATCTTCGGGGCGCTCGGCGGTGTGATCTCCGAACGTTCCGGGGTCGTGAACGTGGCCATCGAGGGTCAGCTCCTCGCCGGGGCGTTCAGCTCCGCCGTCGTCGCCTCGATCACCGGCAACCCGTACCTCGGGCTCGTCGCCGCGGCGATCGCCGGCGTGCTCGTCTCGTTCGTGCTCGCCGCGTTCTCGATCAAGTACCTCGTCGACCAGGTCATCGTCGGTGTCGTGCTCAACGTGCTCGTGATCGGGCTGACGAGCTTCTTCTTCTCCCAGCTCCTCTCACCCAATGCCGCGGCGCTCAACACACCGGAGCGTTTCCCCCGGATCAACATCCCGCTGCTGAGCGAGATCCCGATCCTCGGCCCGGCGCTCTTCCGCCAGACGTTCATCGTCTACTTCATGTATGTCGCCGTCGCCGTGATCTACTTCGGGCTGTTCCACACGAAGTGGGGACTGCGGCTGCGCTCCGTCGGTGAGCACCCCAAGGCCGCCGACACCGTGGGCATCAACGTCAACGGCACCCGGTTTTGGAACGTGTCCCTGGCCGGTGCCATCGTCGGCTTCGGCGGTGCGTACTTCACCCTCGGATCCGTCGGCGCATTCAACAAGGAAATGACAGCCGGCCTCGGCTTCATCGCCCTCGCCGCCGTCATCTTCGGCCGGTGGGACCCGCTGAAGGCGACCCTCGCGGCGCTTCTGTTCGGTTTCGCCAGCAACCTGCAGAACGTGCTCAGCATCATCGGGTCACCGGTGCCGAGCGAGTTCATGCTCATGCTCCCGTACGTCGTGACGATCTTCGCCGTCGCCGGCCTCGTCGGCCGGTCCCGGCCGCCTGCCGCCGACGGCAAGCCGTATATCAAGTGATGACTTCAGGATCGGATGACGTGACCCCACCAGCGGGCGACATTGACTGGGATGCGCTGCGCGAAGCGGCCATGACGGCGATGGCCCTGGCCTATGTGCCGTACTCGAATTTCCCGGTCGGGGTGGCGGCACTCGTCAGCGACGGGCGGATCATCAGCGGCTGCAACGTGGAGAACGCGTCCTACGGGCTCACGCTCTGCGCCGAATGCGCCCTCGTCTCGTCGCTGCACATGACCGGGGGCGGCCGGCTGGTCGCGTTCACCTGCGTCGACGGCCACGGGCAGGCGCTGATGCCGTGCGGCCGCTGCCGCCAGCTGCTCTACGAACACTCCGCGCCCGGCATGCTGCTGGAGACGGTCTCGGGCCTGCGCACCATCGATGAGGTGCTGCCGGATGCCTTCGGGCCCAGGCAGCTGGCCGAGTACCAGGGAGAATGACGGGGATGACCATGGACTCCAGTGCCGGCGCCAGCGCCGCCGCCCTTCCGGCCGGTTCGGCCGGGAGCATCGAGGCGTTCGACACCGTCGACCTCATCCACGCCAAACGCGACCGCGGCGAACTCAGCACCCCGCAGATCGACTGGCTGATCGACGCGTACACCCGCGGCTATGTGGGCGACGAGCAAATGGCCGCCATGACCATGGCCATCTTCCTCAACGGCATGACCCGCCGGGAGATCCGCGACCTGACCATGGCGATGATCGACAGCGGCGAACGGATGAGCTTCGAAGGCCTCGGCAAGCCGACCACCGACAAGCACTCCACCGGCGGCGTCGGCGACAAGATCACCCTGCCGCTGATGCCCCTCGTCGCGGTGTTCGGCGTGGCCGTGCCTCAGCTGTCCGGCCGCGGCCTCGGCCACACCGGCGGCACCCTCGACAAGCTCGAATCCATCCCGGGCTGGCGCGCCAACCTCAGCAACGAGGAGATGATCGCCCAACTGCGCGAGGTCGGCGGCGTGATCTGCGCCGCGGGCAGCGGCCTGGCCCCGGCCGACGGCAAGCTCTACGCCCTGCGCGACATCACCGGCACCGTCGAGGCGATCCCGCTGATCGCATCCTCGATCATGTCGAAGAAGATCGCCGAGGGCACCAAGGCGCTCGTGCTCGACGTGAAGTTCGGCTCCGGCGCCTTCCTGAAGAACATCGAGCAGTCCCGGGAACTGGCCCGCACCATGGTCGCGCTCGGCCACGATGCCGGGGTCGCGACCTCCGCGCTGCTCACCAACATGAACGTCCCGCTCGGCCTCGCCATCGGCAACGCGAACGAGGTGCGCGAGTCGGTCGAGGTGCTTGCGGGCGGCGGGCCGGCCGACATCGTCGAGCTCACGATCACGCTGGCGCGCGAGATGCTCGCCCTCGCCGGGAAGACCGACGTCGACGTGGAGGCCGCCCTGAAGGACGGCCGGGCGATGGACAAGTGGCGCCAGGCCATCCGCGCCCAGGGCGGCGACCCGGATGCCGCGCTGCCGGTCGCCCGCGAAACCCACGTCGTTCTCGCCGACCGGGACGGCATCCTCGTGCAGCAGGACGCCCTGCCGTTCGGCATCGCAGCCTGGCGGCTCGGCGCCGGCCGCGCCCGCAAGGGGGACCCGGTGCAGCACTCGGCCGGCGTCGACCTGCACGCCAAGCCGGGGGACGCCGTCACGAAGGGCCAGCCGCTGTTCACGCTGAGCGCCGACGAGCCCGCCCGGTTCCCGCGCGCGCTCGAGTCGGTTGAGGGCGCCTGGCGGATCGGCGACCCGGGTGAGCCGGTGCTGACCGGCGGCCCGCTGATCGCCGAGCGCATCACCGCCGACGACTGACCCGTCTGCTACTCCGGGTCGCCGATTCGCTCGAGCGCGTCGACGATCAACGACCAGAACTTCTCGTGGTCGAGGTCGACGGCGACCTGCGTGGTGCAGTCCGCCGGGGCGGGGGCTCGGAAGTCGGCGACGGTCATGCCCAGGGTGAGCGTGCCGGTAAGTTCCACATCGAGCGGGGTGCGGCGCACCGCCATCACGCTGGGATCGATCACGTAGGCCACCGCGCACGGGTCGTGCACCGGCGGGTGGTCGAAGCCCTGCGCCTCCTTGTAGGTCCCGGCGAAGAACTCGAGAAGCTCCCCGACGAACCTGGCCGGCCCGGTGCCGACCGCGGCGATCCGCGCCGCCACGGCGGGCGTCGCGAGCGCCTGGTGGGTGAGGTCGAGGCCGATCATGGTGAGCGGCCACTTCTCGTTGAAGACGATGTGCGCGGCCTCCGGGTCGATCACGATGTTGAACTCGGCCGTCGCCGACCAGTTGCCCACGTGGTATCCGCCGCCCATCAGCACGACCTCCCTGACCCGCTGGGCGATCCGGGGTTCCTTGCGCACGGCCAGGGCGATGTTGGTGAGCGCGCCGGTGGGCACGAGGGTGATCTCGCCGGGCTCGTGCGCCATGATCGTGTCGATGATGAGGTCGACGGCGTGCCGGGGGTCGAGCCGGATGACGGGCTCGGGGAGTACCGGCCCGTCGAGGCCGGACTCGCCGTGGATGCTCGGCGCCGTCTCGATCCGGCGCACGAGCGGACGCGCGCAGCCGGCCGCGAACGGCACGCCGGTGATGCCGGCCACGCGCGCGACGGACAGCGCGTTGCGGGTGACCTTGTCGAGGGTCTGGTTGCCCATCACGGTGGTGACGGCGACGAGGTCGATGTCGGGGTTGCCGTGCGCGAGCAGCAGCGCGATCGCGTCGTCGTGGCCCGGGTCGCAGTCGAGGATGATTTTGGTCGGCATGTGCCCAATCTATCCGCGCGTCGCTAGTGGCCCGCCCCGAGTGGGCGACCGGTTGAGTTGCGGGGAAAGTACCTTCGTCAGCACTGTGAAGGTACTTTCTCCGCGATTCGGCGTGGCACCCAGCGAGCATTCAGGAAACAGGGAGGCTCGCGGGGCGCTCCGCCGGTAGATTAGGGGGGTGAACACGAGCCCAGACGAATACCTGCTGCCCGGCGGCGGAGCGAGCATCAACGCCCTGCCCAAGATCTCCCTGCACGACCACCTCGACGGCGGGCTGCGCCCCGCGACGATCGTCGAGCTGGCCGACTCCGCCGGCGTCGACCTGCCGACGACGGATGCCGCGAGCCTGGGCTCCTGGTTCGTCAGGCAGGCCAACTCCGGCTCCCTGGTCGAGTACCTCAAGACCTTCGACGTGACCACCGCCGTCATGCAGACCCGCGAGGGGCTCGTGCGCGTCGCCCGCGAATTCGTGGAAGACCTGGCCCGCGACGGCGTGATCTACGGCGAGGTCCGCTGGGCCCCCGAACAGCACCTCACCCGCGGACTGACCCTCGACCAGGCCGTCGAGGCGGTGCAGGAGGGTCTTGACGCCGGTGTCGAGCACGTCGGACAGGCCGGCCACGACATCCGCATCGGCCAGCTCGTCACGGCCATGCGGCACGCGAACCATAGCCTCGAGATCGCCGAACTGGCCGTTCGCCACCGGGGGAACGGCGTCGTCGGCTTCGACATCGCCGGAGCGGAGCTGGGTTTCCCGGCCCGCAACCACGTGGCCGCCTTCGACTACCTCGCCCACGAGTTCATGCCGGTCACCGTGCACGCCGGCGAGGCCGACGGGCTGGAGAGCATCCGCGGGGCCCTGTTCGACGGTCGCGCCCTGCGCCTCGGTCACGGCGTTCGCCTCGCCGAAGACGTGAAGATCGGCCGCGCCGACGGCGACAACACATTCGTCACGCTCGGCCCGCTCGCCCAGTGGGTGCGCGACCGCGAGATCGCCCTGGAGCTGAGCCCGTCCTCCAACCTGCAGACCGGCGCGATCGCGGCCTGGGGCAAGGACCTGCTCGACCACCCGTTCGACCTGCTCTACCAGCTCGGCTTCCGGGTCACCGTCAACACCGACAACCGCCTGATGAGCAATACCACCCTCTCGAAGGAGATGGCGCTGCTCAGCGACGCCTTCGGCTACGACATCGACGACCTCGAGGTGTTCCAGCTCAACGCGGCCGCGGCGGCGTTCCTCCCGCTCGAAGAACGCGAGGAACTGGCGGATGCCATCGTCGCCGGATTCGAGAACGAGTAGGCATCGGCCGCTCCGGTCGAGCCCGCGCGAACCGTGACACGATGACGCTCCTGCCCCTTCCCCTCGACGCGATCGAGATCGGCGTGCATGCCGATACCTGGCGTGCCGCAGTGACCGCGGCGGGAGACGCGCTGCAGCGCTCCGGCGCCACCGAGGCCGGCTACACCGAACGGATGATCCGCGTCATCGACGAATTCGGTGCCTACGTCGTGATCGCCCCCGGGCTGGCCCTGGCCCACGCCCGGCCGGGGCCCGATGTGATCACCGAAGGCCTGAGCATCGTCACCCTGGCCGAACCTGTCGCGTTCGGGCATCCGCACAACGACCCGGTCGGCGTCATCGTCGGCCTGGCCGTCCGGAACGGCGACGAGCACCTGCATGTCGTCGCCCAACTCGCCAATGTGTTCAACGATCCGCAGGTGATCCCCGCGATCGCGGCGGCGACGGATGCCGAGGCCATCCGTTCCCTGCTCGGAATGACCGACCCCGCGAAGGAACCGGAATGAAAATCGTCGTCATGTGCGGTGTCGGAATCGGGACGTCCGCCATTCTCAAGGTCAACGCCGAGCGCGCGCTGGAACGGCTCGACATCGACGCCGACGTGACGGCCACCGACGTCGCCGGCGTGCAGGCGGCCGGCTCGGACGCGCAGGTCATCCTCACCTCGCCGGAGCTCGTGCACGCGATCGGCAAGACCAACGCCGACGTCATCGTGATCGACAACTACTTCGACCTGGACGAGCTCACCGCGAAGCTGGAAGCGGCCCTGGGCTAGTTCAGGCGACGCCCGGAGCCGCCGGGCCGAGGGCCCGCCTGGGCCGATTGAGCCGCGGGAACACAACGGCTGCGAGCACAACGGCGAGCACCGGAGACGCGAAGGCTGCGAGGAGCAGAGCCGCGCCGGTGAGCACGGTCAGGCCGAGGCCGATCAGGGCCGCGGTGGAGGCCCGGCCCGGTCCGACCAGCGGCAGCCGGGCGAACACGCCCACCGCGATCGCCAGCCCGTAGAGGAGCAGGCCGAGGGCGGCGAGAATCCAGCCCACGGATGACCCCGTGCCGGCGGTCAGCACGTTGTCGGCGGAGAACGCCGCCGCGGCCAGGAGCGCGCCGGCCAGCAGCGCGGCCGGAGCCCAGGCGACCCACCGCGGCGCGTGCCTCGTCCGGCGCCGGTCCGCCACGAGCGCCAGGGCGAGCAGGAGCGGCAGCGCGCCGACGAGCCCCGCCGCTATGCCCCAGCCCATTGCCGTTGTGCCGTCGAGGCCGCGCCCGAGCCACGGCCAGTGGCTGCCCGACAGCGCAAAGGCCACGGCGCCCGCGCCGAGCCCGGCGCTGAGCCAGGCCAGCCCGCCGGGGCGCGGCCGACCGGGGCGCGTCCCTCCGGCTCCGCAGCCGCAGCCGGGGAATCGGCGGCACGGGGGGCCGCGCGCGGCGCACCGGCGAAGAGCACGAGCACGGTGACCGCGATGCTCGCCAGCACGGGGGTGACCGGCGCGACGAACGACATCCCGATGGCCGGCGCGGCGAACACGGCGATCAGGCAGGCCACGATCCCGCGGCGCGGGCGCGAGAGGCTCGTCCGGCGGACGAAGACGTCGAGGGCGGTGAAGACCGCGGCCGCGCCCAGCGGCCAGTTCGTGCCGAGGAAGACGAGGAACAGGTCGGCGAACAGCTCGGCGGAGGGGGTGGACGGCCGGTGGCCGTCCGCCAGATCGAAGCCGACCGCCCAGGAGGCCGCTGCGAGTGTGCCGGCGGTGCAGGCCGCCACGCCGAGCAGGGCGGCGGTCACCGCGTGGCGGGCCGGCACGAGGCGGGACCGAACGGCCCAGCTTGCGAGCACGACCAGGAGCAGGGCGGGCGCGGCGCCGAGGCCGAGCACGGTTCCCGCCATCGCCAGTGCGGGGTCCGCCGCCGCGCCGAGACCGAGTGCGAGTGCGAGGCCGAGGCCGGCCGTGGCGACCGCGACGAACCCGAGCCACGCCTCACCGACGTACCGCGCCGTTCCCCCCGGAGTGCTCATGCCGCCAGTATGGCAGCGCGCCGGGCCTGTCGAACGCTAGGCGATCAGGGCGCGCATGCCGCGGTCGAGGTCCGCGAGGGTGGCCTCGGCGGCGGCCTTGCGCTCGGGCACCGTGCCGATCGAGGAGCGCGTGTCGAGGTAGACCTTGAGCTTGGGTTCGGTGCCGCTCGGGCGCACCATCACCCGGGACCCGTCGGCGAGGCGGATCCGCAGCACGTCGCTGGGCGGGAGCCCGCCGACGCCCTGGCTGAGGTCGTCGATGGAATCGACCCGGATGCTGCCCACGAGCTTGGGGGGATTCGCGCGCAGCCGCGCCATCACCCGGTGGATCTCCGCGACGTCGGTGACCCGCACCGAGATCTGACCGGAGGCGAAGTGCCCGAACCGCTCGCTGAACCGGTCGAGGTGGTCGGCGACGGTGAGGCCGTCTGCCTTGAGCTCGCCGGCCAGGGCGAGGAACGCGAGCGCGGCGGAGATGCCGTCCTTGTCGCGCACCACGGCGGGGTTCACGAGGTAGCCGAGGGCCTCTTCGTAGCCGAAGATCAGCGCCGGGGCGCGGGAAACCCACTTGAAACCGGTGAGGGTCTCGACGAAATCGAGGCCGTACGCCGTGGCGACGGAGGCCAGCGCCGGCGAGGACACGATCGAGCAGGCCAGGGTCCCGGTGGGGCCCTCCGGCGAGTTCGCGGCGATCTCGGCCGCGCGCCAGCCCAGGATCGCGCCCACCTCGTTGCCGCTCAGGCGGCGGTAGCCGTCCGGGGAGTCGGCGTCGGGGATGGCGATGGCGAGACGGTCGGCGTCGGGGTCGTTGGCGATGATCAGCTCGGCGCCGGCCTCCCGGGCGGTGGCGTAGGAGAGGTCCATCGCTCCCGGCTCCTCGGGGTTCGGGAAGGCGACGGTGGGGAACGCGGCATCCGGGGCGATCTGCGCGTCGACGAGGGTCGGCAGGTCGAAGCCGGCGGCCTCGAGCACCCGGCGGGTGGTGTCCCAGCCGACGCCGTGCAGGGCCGTGTAGACGGCGTTCACCTGCGCGCGCGGCGGCGCCGCCAGGCTCGCGGTCGCCTCGATGTAGGCCTGCACGACCGACTCGGGGGCGGTCTCGTAGGCGGCCCGGGGCAGCTCCGGCACGAGGCGCTCGGCCGCGACGCGCAGGATTTCGGCGGCGATGCCCGCGTCGTCGGGGGACACGATCTGCGAGCCCTCGTTCTCCCCGCCGAGGTAGACCTTGTAGCCGTTGTCGTTGGGCGGGTTGTGCGAGGCCGTCACCATGACGCCCGCGCTGGCGCCGAGGTGCCGCACGGCGAAGGCGAGCACCGGGGTCGGCAGCAAACGGGGGAGCAGGATGGCGCGCACCCCGGCGCCCGCCATCAGCGCCGCCGTGTCGGTGGCGAACACGGAGGAGTTCTTGCGTCCGTCGTAGCCCACGACGACCGACGGGACGGTGCCTTCCGGGGCGCGGGCGACCAGGAACGCGGCGAGTCCGGCGGCGGCCTGGGCGACGAGCACGCGGTTCATCCGGTTCGAGCCGGCCGCGATCGCCCCGCGCAGCCCGGCGGTGCCGAAGGCGAGCCGTTCGTCGAAGCGGGCATGCAGCTCGGCGAGGGCCTCGGGGTCGCCGGCGGCCGCCGACGAGACGAGCGGACGGAGTTCGCCCTGGGTTTCGGGGTCGGGATCCTGGCCGAGCCACGCCCGGGCCGCTGCGATGACCGGATCGGCGGCATCCGCGGCAGTCGGTGCGGAGTGTCGCCCGCGCGCGTCGGGGCCGGCGCCGTTCTCCGGGCTCACAGGGCGGCCACGATCCGGGCGAGGAGGGCGCTGATCACGGGTTCGGCGTCGCGGCCGGCCTCGAGCACCTCGGCGTGGCTGAGCGGTTCCTTCTGGATGCCGGCGGCGAGGTTCGTGATCAGGGACATGCCGAGGATCTCCATGCCGGACTGCCGGGCGGCAATCGCCTCCAGCGCGGTCGACATCCCGACGATGTGGCCGCCGATGACCTTCGCCATCTGCACCTCGGCGGGCGTCTCGTAGTGCGGGCCGCGGAACTGGCAGTACACGCCCTCGTCGAGGGTCGGTTCGATGGTGCGGGCCAGGTCGCGCAGCCGGCTCGAGTACAGGTCGGTCAGGTCGACGAAGGTCGCTCCCTCGAGCGGTGAATCCGCGGTGAGGTTGATGTGGTCGCTGATCAGCACGGCTGTGCCCGGCTTCCAGGTCTCGCGGATGCCGCCGGCCCCGTTGGTCAGGATCATCGTGGTCGCCCCGGTGGCGGCGGCCGTGCGCACGCTGTGCACGACCCGGCGCACGCCGTGGCCCTCGTAGTAGTGCGTGCGCGCGCCGATCACGAGCGCGCGCTTGCCGCTCGGCAGCAGCACCGAGCGGAGCATGCCGCCGTGCCCTTCCAGCGCGGGGGCGCCGAACCCGGTGATCTCCTGCGCGGGAATCGTGTGCGTGGTCTCGCCGATCAGGCCGGCGGCGCTGCCCCAGCCGCTGCCGAGGGTGAGGGCGACGTCGTGCCGCGGGGCCCCGGTGATGTGGGCGATTTCCTGGGCTGCGATCCGGGCGATCTCAAAGGGATCGGCATCGGGCAGGTCAAGCGGGTTGGTCGGGGTCGTGAGCATCCCACCACTCTAATTGCCTGTCGAATTCGACGGACATATTGCTCACATGTGGGCGGCGTGGCGTTCCGACGAGGGCGCGGTTTGGCGAGGGGTGCCGTGGAGCGAGAGAATAGAGCAATGGCCTACGAGTTTGAACGCAAGCAACGCATCGCCGTACTCGGCGGAGGGCCCGGCGGCTACGAGGCGGCTCTTGCCGGCGCCCAGCAGGGAGCCGATGTCACCCTGGTCGAGCGAGTCGGTGTCGGCGGATCCGCAGTGCTCACGGATGTCGTGCCGTCCAAGTCCCTGATCGCCACGGCGGAGGCCTCCAACTCCATCGGCGAAGCCACCGACCTCGGGGTGCAGTTCTTCGTGCGCGGGGACACCGGAAAGCCGTCCCGGCCGGAGGTTGCGATCAACCTGACCGCGGTCAACAAGCGTCTTCTGGCGATGGCACGGCAGCAGTCCGAAGACATGAAGGCCACGCTCATGCACGCCGGCGTGCGCCTCGTGCAGGGCCACGGCCGGCTCGACGGCACCAGCGGCGTCATCGTGTCCACGGCGGACGGCGAATCGGGCACCGACTTCGACCGGATCGACGCAGACACCATCGTCGTGTCGGTCGGCGCGAGCCCGCGCATCCTGCCGTCGGCGCTGCCGGACGGCGAACGCATCCTCACCTGGACCCAGCTCTACAACCTGCGCGCCGTGCCGGAGCACCTGATCGTCGTCGGGTCCGGCGTCACCGGCGCCGAGTTCGCCTCCGCCTACCGCGCCCTCGGCGCGAAGGTCACCCTCATCTCCAGCCGCGACCAGGTGCTGCCCGGCGAGGACGCCGACGCCGCGCACGTGATCGAGAACGTGTTCAAGCGCAACGGCATGGTCGTGCTGTCCAAGTCACGCGCGTCCTCGGTCGAGCGCACGGCCGGCGGCGTCCTCGCCACCCTGTCCGACGGCCGCACGGTCGAGGGCAGCCACTGCCTGATCGCGGTCGGCTCCGTGCCGAACACCGCGGGGATCGGCCTGGAGGAGGCGGGCGTGCAGCTGGCCGACTCCGGCCACATCCGGGTCAACCGGGTCGCCCGCACGTCGATGCCGAACGTCTACGCGGCCGGGGACTGCACGACCGAGCTGCCGCTGGCATCCGTCGCGTCGATGATGGGCCGCACGGCCGTCTTCCACGCGATGGGCGACGCGGTCAACCCGATCGAGATCCGCAACGTGGCCGCGAACATCTTCACCCAGCCGGAGATCGCGACGGTCGGCTGGTCGCAGAAGCAGATCGAGGAGGGGCTCATGCAGGGCGACATCTACAAGCTGCCGCTCGCCTCGAACCCCCGCGCCAAGATGATGGGCATCAAGGACGGCTTCGTGAAGCTGTTCGCCCGCACCGGCAGCGGCACCGTGATCGGCGGCGTGATCGTGGCCCCCAAGGCCAGCGAGCTGATCTTCCCGCTCGCCCTCGCGGTGGAGCACCGGCTCACCGTCGACGACGTCGCGCAGGCGTTCCCGGTCTACCCGTCGCTCACCGGCTCGATCACGGATGCCGCCCGCGCCATGCACGTCGTCCTCTAACCTCTTCAAACGTCCCTCGATACCCCGCGAAACCGCAGTTGTGCGCGCTAAAACGCGCTCATAACGCGCACAACTGCAGACTCGCGGGGTCTACGCAGCGTCGAGGACGGTGAGCAGAAGATGGCCGGATGACACGGTCGTCCCGACCTCGGCGCCAACGCTGCCGATCACGCCGTCCTTGTGCGCCATCAGCGGCTGCTCCATCTTCATCGCCTCGAGCACCAGCAGCAGGTCCCCCTTGACGACGGCGTCGCCCACGGCCACGAGCAACTTCACGATGGTGGCCTGCATGGGCGACTTGACGGCGTCGCCGGTGGCCGTGTCGATGGCGTGGGCGCCCGCGCGACGGCGGGGAGCCGGGCCGCCGGTGGCCTGGGCCGCGCCGCCGGGCAGCAGACGCGTGGGGAGGGACACTTCGATGCGCCTGCCCTCGACCTCGACGACCACGCTGTGCCGCTTCTGCGGTCCGGCGGTCTCCTCCAGGGTGCCGCTCCACGGTTCGATGGTGTTCTCGAACTCGGTTTCGATCCACCGGGTGTACACCGAGAACGGTGCGCCGTCGGCCGGGGCGAACGCGGGGTCGCGCACGATCGCACGGTGGAACGGCAGCACAGTCGGCAGCCCGGCCACTTCGAACTCGTCCAGGGCGCGCCGGGAGCGCTCGAGGGCCTCTTCGCGGGTGGCGCCGGTGACGATGAGCTTGGCGAGCAGGGAGTCGAACGACCCCGAGATCTCGTCGCCGGCCTGCACGCCACTGTCGACGCGCACGCCGGGGCCGCCGGCGGGCTTGAAGACGTGCACGGGGCCCGGTGCCGGCATGAAGCCGCGGCCGGCGTCCTCGCCATTGATCCGGAATTCGAAGGAGTGCCCGACGGCAACCGGGTCACCGTAGGTCAGTTCTCCGCCCTCCGCCATCCGGAACTGCTCGCGGACGAGGTCGATGCCGGTGACCTCCTCGGAGACGGGGTGCTCGACCTGCAGGCGGGTGTTGACCTCGAGGAACGAGACGGTGCCGTCCTGGCCGATCAGGAACTCGCAGGTGCCGGCGCCCACGTAGCCGACCTCGGCGAGGATGGCCTTCGAGGCGCGATACATCTCGGTGGTCTGCGCCTCGGTGAGGAACGGAGCCGGCGCTTCTTCGACCAGCTTCTGGTGGCGCCGCTGGAGCGAGCAGTCCCGGGTGGAGACGACGACCACGTTGCCGTGCACGTCGGCGAGGCACTGCGTCTCCACGTGGCGGGGCTTGTCCAGGTACTTCTCGACGAAGCATTCTCCCCGACCGAACGCGGCCACGGCCTCGCGCGTGGCCGAATCGAAGAGCTCGGGGATTTCTTCGCGGGTGCGGGCGACCTTGAGGCCGCGTCCGCCGCCACCGAAGGCGGCCTTGATCGCGACGGGCAGCCCATGCACGTCGACGAAGTCGAGCACCTCGGATGCATCGACGACCGGATTGAGGGTGCCCGGGGCCATCGGGGCGTGCACCTTCTCGGCCACGTGCCGGGCGGACACCTTGTCGCCGAGCTTCTCGATCGCCTCGGCCGATGGGCCGATCCAGATCAGGCCGGCGTCGATGATGGCGCGGGCGAAGGCGGCGTTTTCGGCGAGGAAGCCGTAGCCGGGGTGCACCGCGTCGGCGCCGGAGCGGCGGGCAATGGAGAGGATCTTCTCGATCACGAGGTACGTTTCAGCGCTGGTGGTCCCCTCGAGGCCGTAGGCCTCGTCGGCGAGCCGCGCGTGCAGGGCGTCGCGATCCTGGTCGGCGTAGACGGCGACGGAGAGGATGCCGCTGTCCTTCGCGGCGCGGATCACCCGGACGGCGATCTCGCCCCGGTTGGCGATGAGGACCTTCGTTATAAGCGACACAGTGACCTAGCTTAGGCGGCGCGGTGAGCCGGGCTTTGGTTCCGTCATACAAAAAGGTGCCGGTAAGGAGTGCGGATCCCTACAACGATTGCCCGAGCGCTCAGAGGGCCCCGGCGCGGTTCCACAGGCTCGGCCACGAGTATCCGAGACCCGAAACCAGCCGGCGCAGCGTCGGCAGGGACAGCCCGACGACCGTAGAGGGGTCGCCGGAAATGCGGGTGATGAACGGCCCGCCGAGGCTGTCGATCGTGAAGGCGCCCGCCACGAAGAGGGGCTCGCCGGTGGCGATGTACGCGTCGAGTTCATCGTCGCCGATGTCGTCGGCGAAGGTGACGTCGGCGACGGCGACCGCGCCGACCGCCCGCCCGGGCGCGCCGCCCAGCTGCTCGATCAGCCAGTGGCCCGAATACAGCTGCCCCGTGCGGCCGCGCTGGTTGTGCCAGCGCTCACGGGCCTTCTCCGGCGTGTGCGGTTTGCCGTAGATGACCCCGTCGATCACGAAGACGGAGTCCCCGCCCAGGATGAGGCCGTCGATGGGCGCCGCCCCGTCCGCCGCCCCGTCCGCCGACCCGTTCCCGGCCCGCGACACGGCCTCGGCCTTGGCCCGGGCCAGCAGCTCCACCACGTGGTGCGGGGTCAGCGGGGCTCCCTGCACCCGGGCTGCCTCCGCAGCGACCGCGTGCTCGTCGACGTCGGGGGCCAGCGTCACCGGTTCGATCCCGGCCGAACGCAGCAGCGTGAGTCGCGCCGGCGAGGTCGAGGCGAGGTAGAGGCGCATGGGGTCCTTCGTACAATGTCGAGCGGTGTGGGATGCTCAATGAATGGTTTCGAGCAATAACATTCAAGCGGATTCGAGCGGTCAGGCACCCGAGGTGGGCACCGAGCTCGAACTCGACGTCACCAACGTAGCCCACGGCGGAATCTTCGTCGCCCGGCACGAGGGTCGCGTGGTGTTCGTGAGCGACACCCTGCCCGGCGAACGAGTCCGGGCGCGGCTGACCGACGCCAACAAGAAGAGCTTCTGGCGGGCGGAGACCATCGCGGTGCTGAGTGCTGCGCCGGAGCGCCAGCCGCACGTGTGGTCGGCCGCCGCGATCGAGCGCGCCCCCGAGGACCGCGCCGGCGGGGCCGAGTTCGGGCACATCGAGCTCGGCTTCCAGCGCGAACTCAAGCGGCAGGTGCTCGCCGACGCCCTCCAGCGCATGGCGGGCGTCGAATCGGATGTCACCGTCGAGGCTGTCCCGGTCGGCCGCAACGCGTCGCCCGGTGACGCGATGGACGGCACCGGCTGGCGCACGCGCATCCGCCTGCACGTTGCCGACGACGGGTCGATCGGCCCGTACGCGGCGAGGTCGCACCGGGTGATCGCCGTGGGCGACCTTCCCCTGGCCGAACGGTCCGTGGAGGCGGCCGCGCCGCTCGACACCCGCTTCCCGGGGGCCGCATCCGTCGACGTCGTCGCCCCGAGCGTCGGCGACGTGCAGGTACTCGTCGCCGAGAAGGATGCCAGGGGCAAGCGCATGCCGACCCCGCGCAAGGTCATTCGCGAGGTCGTGGGCGACCGCGAGTTCCGTCTCGACGCGGCGGGCTTCTGGCAGGTCCACTCCAGGGCGGCGGAGACCCTGTACCGGGCCGTGCAGGACAGCATCGACGAGGCCGACTTCGACCCGCGCGCGTCGAACCTCGACCTGTACGGCGGCGTCGGGCTGCTCGCCGCGGCGGTCGGGGACCGTTTCGGCTCCGACGTGCGCATCACCTCGGTCGAGAGCGACCCGCAGGCGACCGATTTCGCGGCCGAGAACCTCAGCGACTGGATCGGCGCCCGCGCGCAGACCGACCGGGTCGACCGGTACCTGCAGGGCATCGTGCGTGACGCCGGCGCGCTGGAGCGCGGCCGGCAGCAGGCGGCCACCGTCGTGCTCGACCCTCCCCGGGCCGGCGCGGGCAAGGCCGTCGTCGACCAGCTCGGAGCGCTCGGACCGCGCCGGATCGTCTACGTGGCCTGCGACCCGGTGGCCCTGGCGCGCGACGTCGCCCTCTTCGCCGGCCACGGCTACGAGCTCCGCGCGCTGCGCGCCTTCGACCTGTTTCCGAATACCCACCACGTTGAATCCGTCGCAGTGCTGTCCAGGTAGATATCCTTAGCCCGGACACCGAAACAAAGGACACCACTCACGTGACCCAGATAACACCAGAAGCCACAGCCCCGTTGCCGGGGAGCACGGCCGTCCGGGTCGGCATCATCGACGACCACGAATCGGTTCGGCTGGGACTCAAGGCGGCCTGTGAGAACGTGGGCTACGAGGTCATCCACACGGCCGCCTCCGCCCGCGACTTCGTCGAGGGCCTGGGCGACCGCACCTGCGACGTGATCGTGCTCGACCTCTCCCTCGGCGATGGTTCGGTCGTGACCGAGAATGTGCGACTCGCCCAGAGCACGGGTTCGTCGGTGCTCGTGCACAGCATCGCGGACCGGGTCGCCCTCGTGCGTGAGGCGCTCGCCGCCGGCGCGGCCGGGGTCATCCCGAAATCGTCCGCGACCGCGACGGTCATGGCCGCCGTCGCCACCGTGGCGCGCGGCGATGTGCTCAACAACCTCGAGTGGGCCACGGCCATCGACGCCGACAGCGATTTCGCCAAGGCACAGCTTGGCCGCCGCGAACGGGATGTCCTGCACCTGTACGCCTCCGGCCTGCCGCTCAAGATGGTTGCCATGCAGCTCGGCATCGCGCATTCGACCGCCCGCGAGTACCTCGACCGCATCCGGGTGAAGTACATCGAGGTCGGCCGGCCGGCCCCCACCAAGGTGGACCTGCTCCGGCGCGCCGTGGAAGACGGCATCCTCCCCGGGCTCGACCCGGATGGCGGGGATGCGCGCGCCTAGGCCCGCGCCGTCCCCGGGCGACGGCGGCACGGTCCGGTCAGTGGCCTTCGGCGCGGACCCGCTCGAGGTGGAACTTCTCGGCAAGGCCAGGCAACCGCGCAAGCCGATCAGCCGCGCTCAGATCGAAACGGTTGTCTCCCGGTCGGTGGCCGGGGTCGGCGTGGTCTTCGCCCTGCAGGCGCTGCCGGTCATGATCGAACAGCTTCAGGTTCGCCTGCCGGCGGTGGGCGTGATCGGGCCCGTGATCCTCGCTGTGGCCCTCGGCTTCGTCGTGCTCGCCACGACGTTCAAGGTGGGCATCAAGACCGCCACCGGCTCCGTCGCCATGATCTACCTGCTGGCCCTCATGGCCTGGCCGTTCCTGATGCGCGATCCCGAGCAGGTCCTCGACGGGGTGCCCTGGCTCTGGTTCCTCTGCACCGTCGCCACCTCGTGCGCCGCGATCGCTTTCCCGCTGTTCTGGGCGGCCGGGTACACGCTGGCCATCCCGGTCCTGTACGGCGTCCTGCGGGTGACGCCCTCCGGCGGCGGCGCAGACGGCCTGCTCGCCTCGCTCGACGCGGTGTACGCGATGCTGCTGGGCCTGGTCGTGCTGATCATCATCGCCATGCTTCGCCAGGCCGCGGCGGCGGTGGATGCCGCGCAGCTGAATGCGCTCGACCGGTACGCCCTCGCGGTGCGCCAGCACGCCACCGAGAGTGAACGGGTCGAGGTCGACTCGATCGTGCACGACACCGTGCTCGCCACCCTCCTGTCCGCCGCGGGGGCCCGCAACGCGACGGCGGCCCGCCTGGCCGCGGTGATGGCCCGGAACTCGCTCGACCGCCTGGAGGAAGCCGGTTCGGCGTCCGTGAGCGACGAGACGGTGATCCCGTTCGAGGTCCTCAGTCGGCGCATCCGGGATGCGGCGGCCGCGATCGCCAGCTCGTTCGTCGTGACGGAGCAGGACCTGGGCGCGGCGACGGTGCCCGTTCACGCGGCCGAAGCCCTTTATTCGGCGAGCGTCCAGGCGATGGTGAACAGTCTTGAGCACGCCGGGACGGCCGGGGCAGCCGTTGCGCGGACGCTCACGATGGGCCCCAACGCGCGGGGCGGATGCACCATCGAGATCGCCGACACCGGTGTCGGGTTCGACCCCGCGCTGGTGCCGGGCGAGCGCCTCGGCCTGCGCGTCTCGATCCAGGAGCGCGTCACGAGCGCCGGGGGCTCGGTCGTCGTACGCACGGGCGTCGGCCGGGGGACCAGGATCGTCATTGACTGGCCGCGGTCGGCGGGGGCGGCCGACCCCCTGGTCGGGCTGGTCCCGCCCGAGGAGCTTCCGCTGCTCCCCCTCGCGGATGCCGCACCGACCGACGCGGGGCCGACGGCATGATCACCGTCCCCCGAGGGCTCGTCGTTGGACTGGCCGCCCTGTTCTCGGCCTACCACGTCGTGCTCGGCATCTATTCGCTCGGCGTGGCGTACCACCCCGCCCCGGCGATCGTCGCGATCGGTCTGTACGTCGTCGCGACCACACTGAGCCTGTGGCCGTCCGGCCCGGTGCGGATGCCGCTCTCGCTGGCGCTCTTCAATGTCGCGGTCTGCGCCTCCCTGCCGCTGCTCGTGGGCAGCCAGCTGGATGGCTCGTCCTCGGCTAACGGGTACGCTACCTGGTACGTGGCCGCCGTCGGAACGCTTATGACGATCACGGCCACCCGGAAGCAGCAGGGCCCGTCCCTCGTCGGAGTGATCTTCCTGATGGTGCACACCATCGTCTGGGCAGGCCCGGGTGCCCTGGCGTCAATGGGAGTCATCGGGAGCGCGGTCTGGGTGGTCGTCGCAATCCTCACCTCGCGGGCGCTCGCCAAAGCCGGCCGCGACGCCCGGCAGTACGCCCTCGCGGAACGCGAAGCGACGGAGTGGCAGGCAGCGCAGGAGGCTCACCTCGACGAACGGCAGGTTCGGCTCGCCCACACCATCCGACTGGCGGCACCGATGTTGCGCCGGATCGTCGAGGTCGGCGGCGCACTGAGCGAAGCGGAACGGCAGGAATGCCGATACCTGGAGGCTGCCGTCCGCGATGAAATCCGTGGCCGCAAGCTGCTCAATGACGCCGTGCGCCAGAACGTCATGGCCGCCAGGCGGCGCGGCGCGGTCGTCACACTGCTCGACGAGGGCACCATTGACGACCTCTGCGGGAGCGAACTGGACGGCGTGCTCAACCGGCTCGCGGACGCGATCGGCCGCACCACGGCCGACAAGATCATCGCTCGCACCTCGGCGAACGGCTCGGACACCGCGGTCACCGTGGTCGGCCTGAGCGGCGCAGACACGAGCAGCGCCGACCCGAGCGTCAGCGCGCTTGGCCAGGACACGCCCGGCGAGGAAGTCTACCTCTGGCTCGAAATCCCGCGCGCTCAGCCCGACCCGCGCGCGCAGGGCCGCTGACCTTCGCCGAACTGTGAGTTTGGCACCTTCCGGGCGCCCGGGAAGGTGCCAAACTCACAGTTCGGCGCGACGATGGATGCGCGATGAGGAATGCGAAAGGGGACCAGCCGTGAGGTTGGTCCCCTTTCGCATTCTGGGCCAGAGCGACAACCCGAATGCCACCCTGACGGGCCCCCAGCCGAATCGGTTACTTACCCTAGTCGCCGAGCGGTGGGTGGTGTGCCTGCGAGAGGCGCACCGGGCAATACTCATCCTGGAGGAGCGGCGAGCCCCCGCACAGTCGGCACTTTAGGGGACATTCCGCGTCTACCGCGCGGCCCCGAGAGGGTGCGCGGCGGCGGCCTCAGGCCGAGAAGCCGCGCCAGCGGCCGTGGCCGGGCGTCATCGGGCCGCGGATGCCGCGCTGGCTGACCTGCCAGGCGCTCTGCCCGCGCTCGGGGGCCGCGCGGATGCCGTCGGACTCCTCCTGGAGCACGCCGCGCAGCACGGCGGTCACCGCGGATGCCTCGGCGTCGGTGACCCGACGGGTCACGAAGGCGAGCTCCGACGGATCGAAATCGGCTGAATTCGTTGAGGCAGTCATGGCGCCGCTACAGCGGAATGTTCCCGTGCTTCTTGGGCGGCAGGCTGGCCCGCTTGGTGCGCAGCGCGCGCAGGGCCTTCGTGATCGCGACCCGGGTCGCGGCCGGCTCGATGACGCCGTCCAGCTCGCCGCGCTCGGCCGCCAGGAACGGGCTGGCCACGTTGTACGTGTACTCGTTGGCCAGGCGCGTGCGCACGGCGGCGACATCCTCGTTCGCTGCCTCCGCCTTCTTGATCTCGGCACGGTAGAGGATGTTGACGGCGCCCTGGCCGCCCATGACCGCGATCTCCGCGGTCGGCCAGGCGAGGTTGATGTCCGCGCCGAGCTGCTTGGACCCCATCACGATGTACGCGCCGCCGTAGGCCTTCCGGAGGATGACGGTCACCAGCGGAACGGTCGCCTCGGCGTAGGCGTAGAGCAGCTTCGCGCCGCGGCGGATGACGCCGGTCCATTCCTGGTCGGTGCCGGGCAGGAAGCCGGGCACATCGACGAGGGTGAGGATCGGGATCGAGAAGGCGTCGCAGAACCGGACGAACCGGGCCGACTTCTCGCCGGCCTGGATGTTCAGGGTTCCGGCCATGGCGAGCGGCTGGTTGGCCACGATGCCGACCGAGCGGCCGTCGATCCGGGCGAAGCCGACGACGATGTTCGGCGCGAACAGCGGCTGGGTCTCGAGGAAGTCGCCGTGGTCGACGAGGCTCTCGATGACCGTCTTCACGTCGTACGGCTGGTTCGGCGAGTCGGGAATGATCGTGTTGAGCTTGTGGTCGGCGTCGGTGATCTCCAGCTCGGCCTCGCTGTCGAACACCGGCAGCTCGGCCAGGTTGTTGTCCGGCAGGAAGCTGAGCAGGGTTCGCGCGTAGTCCAGGGCGTCGGGCTCGTCGCTGGCGAGGTAGTGCGAGACGCCGGACACCGTGTTGTGGGTGAGCGCGCCGCCGAGCTCCTCCATGCCGACATCCTCGCCGGTGACGGTCTTGATCACATCGGGGCCGGTGACGAACATCTGGCTGGTCTTGTCGACCATGATCACGAAGTCGGTCAGGGCGGGGGAGTAGACCGCGCCGCCCGCGGCGGGGCCGCAGATGATCGAGATCTGCGGGATCACGCCGGATGCCGCCGTGTTGCGCCGGAAGATCTCGCCGTACTTGCCGAGGGCGACGACGCCCTCCTGGATGCGCGCTCCGCCGGAATCGAGGATGCCGATGATCGGCACGCCGGTCTTCAGCGCGAGGTCCATCACCTTGATGATCTTCTCGCCGGCGACCTCGCCGAGCGAGCCGCCGAAGATGGTGAAGTCCTGCGAGTAGACGCAGACCTGGCGGCCGTGGATGGTGCCGGTGCCGGTGACGACGGCGTCGCCGTAGGGCCGTTTCTTCTCCATGCCGAAGGCGACGGTGCGGTGGCGCACGAATTCGTCCATCTCGACGAAGGAGCCGGAGTCGAGCAGCATGTTGACGCGCTCGCGGGCGGTCATCTTGCCCTTGGAGTGCTGCTTCTCGATGGCCGCCTCGCCGCTGGCGGTCACGGCCTCGTGGTAGCGCGCCTTGAGGTCGGCGAGCTTTCCCGCGGTCGTGTACATGTCGGGGCCCGAATCGGGCGAGTTCTCAGTCACGCGGTTCACTCTACCGGCCAGCCCGTGGCGGCACCCGTTGACGATTCTCCACAAAGATCGCCCGTTTCGCTGGTCGGTTCCCCTTCCCCTCCCGCGGCCAACACTTCCCCTCCCGGGGTCAACTCAGGAGAATCCGGGAACTGGGGCCCGAAACTCGGTCTTTCGGCACCGATTCGGCAGAATAGCCTGAGTTAGCCCCGGGAAGAGGTGCGCATGGAGTTTCCACTCAGCAGCAAGGTCGCCCCGCGGCTGGAATACCTGGCCGAGGTCGGCTCGACGAACGACGTCATGGCCGGGCACGCAAGTGGGCCGGATGCCGCCGCCTGGCCCAACCTGTCGGTGGTCGTCACCGACAACCAGACTCGCGGCCGCGGCCGGCTCGGCCGCACCTGGCTCGCGCCGACCGGCAAGTCGCTCGCCATCTCGGTGATCCTGCGCCCGACGACACGCGGCGGCCAGCCCCTGCCGCCCGACCAGCTCGGCTGGTTCCCGCTGCTCGCCGGGGCGGCGATGACCAGGGCCGTGCGGGGCGTCGTCGAGGCCAGCGCCGCCCGGCCCCGGCCCTCCGACGCGCCGGGCGAGGACGCGCCCCGGCACGAGGTCACCCTCAAATGGCCCAACGACGTGCTCATCGACGGCTACAAGGTGTCCGGCGTCCTGTCCGAACTCCTGCCGGATGCCCGCGGCCTCATCATCGGGACCGGCCTGAACCTGAGCCTTGACGAACACGACCTGCCCACCCTCACCTCGACCTCGCTCCTGCTGGTCACGGGCAGCAGCCCGAGCCCGGATGCCGTGCTCGCACGCTACCTCACCGAGCTGCGGGACCTCGCGGGCGCGTTCACCGCCGCCGGCGGGGATGCCGTGGCCAGCGGCCTGCTCGAGCAGGTCACCGAACTGTGCGGAACACTCGGCTCCCCGGTGAGGGTGGAGCTGCCCGGCGGGACCGACCTGATCGGCACCGCAATCGCCCTCGACACGCACGGACGGTTGATCGTCGAGGACCACGCGAATGGCGAGCTGCAGGCCGTCGCCGCGGGCGATGTGACCCACCTACGGTATTAATGGAGGTATGACGAAAAGTGCAGGGGCTGCGTCCGCGGCGGGATCGACGGAGCAGTGGGCGACCACACCCCTGTCCGCCACGCGCGGGTCCTCGCCCTCCCCGGCGGCCGCGGCCACCTCCGGCTCCTCTCTCGCCGGCTCGTCGCCCGCCGGCTCTTCGCCCGCCGAACGAGTCGTCGCCCGGCTCCGCCCGCACGCCCGGCGTCTCTTCTGGCCGACCGTGGCGCTCCTGCTCGTCTGCGGCGCCACCGGATACTTCTACGGGAACCTGCCCGAAGACTGGCAGAACACCGGCCTCATCGTGCTGGCCGCGGCGGTCGTCGTGTTGCTCTGGCTCCTGCCCCTGGCCTCGTGGCTGAACCGGCGGTACACGATCACCACCCGGCGCATCATCTTTCGGCACGGGTTCTTCGTGCGCAGCCGCCAGGAGCTGCTGCACGGTCGCGGCTACGACGTGACGGTACGCCAGAACTGGCTGCAGGCCTCGTTCCGCTCCGGCGACGTGCTCGTCAACTCGGGGCTGGAGCATCCGCTCGTGCTGAAGGATGTGCCGAGCGCCGACCTGGTGCAGCAGGTGCTGCACGAGCTGATGCAGGAGTCGCAGACCGTGATCGGGTCACGACGCCAGGAACAGTCAGCGCTCCCCGACCAGCCCCCGTGGGCCGGCCGTTAGCCGATCGACCGCAGGCGCGGCAGGCGCGGCGTCGACGCGGCCAGGGGCGAAGACCCAATAACGGTAGAGCGTGAACCGGAAGACGGCGCCCAGGCCGAGGCCGATCACATTCGAGGACACGTTGTCGGCGATGATGCTGGTGTAGCCGAGCACGTAATGGCTGAGCCACAGGCAGAACAGCCCGATACCCATGCCCACCAGGCTGACGGCGAAGAATTCGAGCCCCTCACGCAACGCCCGCGGCCGGCGGGACGTGCCGAAGGTCCAGTAGCGGTTGCCGATCCAGTTGGCGAGGATGGCCAGCACGGTGGACACGATCTTCGCGTAGATCGGTCCGGCATGCACGATCTCCGGATCGAAAACGGTGCTGCGGAGCAGGTTGAACACGGTGACGTCCACCACGAATCCCACGAGCCCGACGGCCCCGAACTTGCCGAGCTGGCCGGCGAAGGCCACGAGGCGGCTCCTGGTGACCGCGTTTGTCGACATGCGTCCGTCCGGGCTGGGTATAGGAAGATGGATCTGTGAGCGAGGATAGAACTCCGCGACCCGCAGTCTATGGCGAGGTCGGGATCACAGGCTGAGAGTTGACTCCGGGCCGAATGAAGGTTCGCACAGGAATTGGTGGAGATTATGGCTAGGACTGTTGGCGTCATCGGTGGTGGCCAGCTGGCCCGGATGATGATCCCTGCCGCGGTGAACCTCGGGATCGACATCCGCGTGCTCGCCGAGAACGAGGGCATGGCGGCCGGGCTGGCCGCGGTCCAAATCGGCGACTACCGCGACCGCGACGTCGTGCTCGCCTTCGCCGACACCGTCGACGTGATCACCTTCGACCACGAGCACGTGCCGCAGGAGATCCTGCGGGAGCTCGTGCAGCGCGGCGTGGCCGTGCACCCCGGGCCGGACGCCCTGCTCTACGCGCAGGACAAACTGCTCATGCGTGAACGACTGACCGAGCTGGGGCTGCCGGTGCCCGACTGGGCGCGGGTGGAGAACACCGACCAGCTCGCCGCGTTCCTGGCCGAGCACGGCGGCCGCGCGGTGCTCAAGACCGCCCGCGGCGGCTACGACGGCAAGGGCGTGCGGATGATCACCCACGAACACGAGGCCGACGACTGGTTCGCGGCGCTCGCCGAAGACGCCAACGACGGCGCGCTGCTCGTCGAAGAGCTCGTCGACTTCCGCCGGGAACTGGCCCAGCTGGTGGCCAGGCGCCCGTCCGGCGAGACCCGGGCCTGGCCGGTCGTGGAGACCGTGCAGCGGGACGGCGTCTGCGCCGAGGTCATCTCCCCGGCCCCGCAGGCACCCGGGCGGCTCATCGAGGTGGCGGCCGAGATCGGCATGGCCGTCGCGAACGGACTCGGCGTGACGGGCGTGCTCGCCGTCGAACTGTTCGAGACGACGGATGAGCGGGTGCTGATCAATGAACTGGCCATGCGCCCGCACAACAGCGGTCACTGGTCGATGGAGGGCTCGACGACGAGCCAGTTCGAGCAGCACCTCCGGGCCGTGCTCGACCTCCCGCTCGGCGCCACCGAGTCCCGCGAACCGTGGTCGGTCATGGTGAACATCCTCGGCGGCCCGGCGACGGGCTCGCTCGACGACCGGTACGAGGCGGCCTTCGCGGCGCATCCGGGCGTGAAGATGCACAACTACGGCAAGGATCCGCGGCCCGGACGCAAGGTCGGCCACGTCACCGCGAGCGGTCACGATTTGGACGAAGTCGCCTACCAGGCGCGTGCCACTGCGGCGCTCTTTCAGGACTGACGCCTAAGATCGTCTGCGTGCCAGAGAACCCCGTGAATGAGACCTCCCCGTTCGGCAGCGCCGGTGCGCCCCTGGTCGGGGTCGTCATGGGCTCCGATTCGGATTGGCCGGTGATGAGCGACGCGGCCCAGCTGCTGCGCGACTTCGGAGTGCCGCACGAGGTGCAGGTCGTTTCCGCGCACCGCACCCCGGAGAAGATGATCGCCTACGGCAAGAGCGCCCATGAGCGCGGACTGAAGGTCATCATCGCCGGGGCCGGGGGCGCCGCGCACCTGCCCGGCATGCTCGCCTCGGTCACCACCCTGCCCGTCGTGGGCGTGCCCGTGCCGCTGGGCCGGCTCGACGGCCTCGATTCCCTGCTCTCCATCGTGCAGATGCCGGCCGGCGTCCCCGTCGCGACCGTGTCGATCGGCGGCGCGCGCAACGCCGGGCTGATCGCGGTCAAGATCCTCGCCACCGCCGATGACTCCCTCCGACTCAAGCTGGCCGGCTACGCGGAGGCGCTCGCCGCACAGGTCGAGCAGAAGAACCGGGACCTGCAAGCCAGGCTATGAGCAGCGCCCGAAGCCCGATCCGCTACCCGGATGCCCGATCCGCGCCCGTGATGACCAAGCGAGCCTGGTGGCTCGTCGTGCTCAACACGGTGCTGCCCGGTTCGCCGCAGGTGCTGGCCGGAAACCGAAAACTCGGCCGCTTCGGCCTGCGCCTGACCCTGACTGTGCTCATCCTGGGCATCATTGCCGGCGTCGCCTGGGTGCTCTGGCCGCAGGTCGTGCTCACGGTCTTCACGAGCACGATCGGCCTGTGGGTCGCCGCGCTGGCGCTCGCCTTCTGCGCGGTCGCCTGGGCGGTGCTCAGCATCGACACCATCCGGCTGGCCCGCCTCGTGCGCACCTCTCCGAAGGCCCGGCCGATCATCGCCGGCCTGGCGGTCGTTCTGATGGCGTTCACCAGCGGCACCGCCGCCTACGGCGCCTATGTGGCGACCACGGCGAGCGGTTTCCTGTCGTCCGTGTTCTCCGCCGGGCCGTCGGAGCCGCCCGTCGACGGCCGGTACAACATCCTGCTGCTCGGCGGCGACGCCGGACCCGGCCGCGATGGCCTGCGCCCCGACAGCATTTCCGTGGTCAGCATCGATGCCAAGACCGGCCAGGCCACCATGATCGGCCTGCCCCGGGACCTCGAGAACGTGCCCTTCCCGGCCGACTCCCCGCTCGCGGACATCTACCCGGAGGGCTACGGCGCCATCGACGGATGCGACGTCTCCGCCTGCATGCTCAACTCCATCTACACCGAGATGGAACTCAAGCGCCCAGAGCTGTACCCCGACGCGGCCGCCCAGGCCAGCTCGCCCGGCATCGAGGCCATGCGGGACGCCGCCCAGGGCGTCACCGGCCTGAGCATCCAGTACTACGTGCTGATCGACATGCAGGGCTTCACCGACCTCATCGACGCGCTCGGCGGCGTGGACATCAATGTCAAGGAGCGCCTGCCGATCGGCGGCGACGAGCAGTTCAACAACGTCGACGGCTGGGTCGAGGCCGGGCAGCAGCACATGGACGGGTACACCGCGCTCTGGTACGGCCGGGCCCGCCACGGCACGAGCGACTACGACCGGATGGCCCGCCAGCGGGTGCTCCAGGAGGCGATCCTCAAGCAGTTCAACCCGGCCAACGTGCTGACCAAGTTCCAGGCCGTCGCCACGGCCGGCGCCCAGGTCGTGAAGACGGATGTCCCGCAGGGCATGCTGGGCTACTTCGTCGACCTGGCCTCGAAGACGAAGAAGCAGCCGATCAACTCGGTCGAGCTCGTGCCGGAGAACGACGTCAACCCGGAAGATCCCGACTACGACTACATCCGTTCTCTGATCGACAAAGCCCTCGCGCCCCCCGCCTCTCCCACGCCCGCCCCCTAACGCCCCCGCAAGTCCCCGCGAAACCGCAGTTGTGCGCGCTAAAACACGCGAATAACGCGCACAACTGCGGTTTCGCGGGTCAGGTGGTGACGGGATCGGGGGCGAGGGCGGCCACCCGGGCTGCCTCGCGGCGGGCGAGCCGGGCATCCCAGCGGCTGCGCAGGAACCGTTCGCAGGGCTTCTCGACGGCGTAGTGCAGGGCCGCCGACATCATCAGCGCCAGGGCGAGCATTCCCACGTACCACAGGATGCTCCACCGGCTGTAGGGCTGCGGGCCGACCTGGGCAAGCACAATGTAGATCCCGGTGGCGTGCACGAGGTAAAACGTGTACGACCACTCGCCGAGCTTCACCAGGGGCTTGCTGCGCAGGATCGACCGGCCGCCGCGGACGTCCCGGGACGCGACCGTCACCACGAGCAGGGCGCAGAGCAGCAGCATCCACTCGTTGGTGCTGCTGCGCACGGCCAGGCCGATGGCCCCGCCGCCGACGATCTCGGCGTTCGCGGGACTGAGCAGGATGGGCGGAAGCACGTACCAGGCAATGAACAAGCCGCCGGCGAGGTACATGACGATGGGGGAGAGCCGTGTGGTCCAGCCGAGGCGCATGGCGTGCGCGGCGGTCATGCCGAGCGCGAACTCGCTCAGCCGCACGACCGGCCACGGGATGTCGGTCACGAACGTTCCCGGCCAGGCCAGGCTCGCGGCCCGGTAGCCGAAGCTGAGCACGACGATGGCCAGCGCCGCGATCAGCGTTCCACGCAGCCGCAGCATCCGCAGGAACGTGTTCAGGGCCGGGTGCAGGGCATAGAAGAAGGACTCGAACGTCAGCGTCCAGCCGGCCGGGTTGCCCGAGAACAGCACCACGGGATCCTTCGACCAGCCCTGCAGCAGCACGACCGACAGCAGCAGGATGCCCACGTCGACCGGCTTGACCCACCAGTCCGCGGGGTCGGGGGCGAAGCTGTAGAACACCGGGATCGCGATGATCAGCGCCACGAGGTAGGCGGGGTAGATCCGTGCGAAGCGGCGCCACCAGAACGTCGTCGGGGAGACCTTCGCGTTGGCGGACCAGGTCAGGACGAACCCGGAGAGCAGGAAGAAGAACATGACCCCGTAGTTGCCGAACCGAAGGATCGGAAAGATCGGAAGTGGCGCCAGGTTGTTCATGTGGAACAGGAAGACGCCGAAGGCGGCCCACCAGCGCAGTCCGGTCAGGGAGTCCAGGCGCCGGGCGCGCGGGACCTCGGTCGGGGACGAATGCATAGGCTTTAGGTTACCGTGCGCGAGGCGGCGGGCTACAGGTCGGCGTGCAGCTGCCAGACGCGCTCGGCCGAGTCTCGCCAGCTGAACGCCCTGGCCCGATCGCTGCCGGCGATGCTCAGCCTGCGGGCGAGCTCGGCGTCGCCGAGCACCCGGGACACCGCGGCGGCGAGCCGTTCGGGGTAGCCGGCCGCGTCCTGCCGCTCGACGACGAACCCGGCGTCACCGGCCGCTTCGACGTTGGCGGGGGCATCCGAATGCACGACCGGGGTGCCGAAGTGGAAGGCCTGGATGATCGGGGTGGAGAAGCCCTCCTCCAGGCTCGGGAAGACGAAGACCGAGGCGCGGGAGATCACGACCGCGAGCTCCTCGTCGCTCAGCCCGGTCATCGCCCGCACGCGGCCCGGCGCGAGGCCCGCCTCGTCGGCCACCGAGGCGATATCGAGCTCACCCCAGGAATCCGGCCCGAGCACGATGAGGGGCAGATCGGGCGCGCCGGGCAGCCCGAGGGCGGTGATCAGCGCGGTGATCGCCTTGCGCGGCTCGAGGGTGCCCGCCGCGAGGATGTATTCCGCCGGGAGCCCGAGAGCCTCGGTGGCCGCCACCCCCGAGGAGAGCGTGCCGGAGACGAGGTAGTCGGTGGGAAGCCGGAGCCCGCTGGCCACGGCGCCGCCGATCACGCGCACCCGGTCCCCGAAGTCGGCGATCTCCGACAACTGGTCGGCGACCGCGTGGCTCGGCACGACGACCGCGTCGGCGTGCTTGCGGGCGCGCTTCAGCATCGCCTTCGTCCAGGCGACGGTCGTCGGCGTGAGCGCCTCCGGATGCGTCCAGGCGAGCACGTCGTGGACGGTCACGGCCAGCTGGGTGCCGTCGGCCAGGTCGTGCCGGCGGAGCGGGGCGAGGAGGCCCGTCGCGTGGATCAGGCCCGGCCCGGGCGAGGTGGTCATTCCGAGCTGCCAGGCGGCCGCCAGCTCGCGGCGGGCGAGGGTCGTCTTGTACAGCCCGGACAGGCCGGGCAGCGTCCGTTCGACGTACTCGTACTGGTCGCTGGAAGACGACGAGACGATGCCCTCGACGAAGCAGTCGGCAGGCGCGGTCGCGATCAGCTGCCGGGTGAGTTCCTCGGTGTAGCGACCGATGCCGCCGGGAACCGGCGCGATCATCTGGTCGACGAGGACGCGGAGGGTGATCATGTTTCTCTTTCGGGACAAGGGCTCTGTCGATTCTAGCTGGCCGGTTCGGCGGCAACCTGATGACACCAGAACGGGCGCTATCGCCAGCTGGGCGTTTACTGATTTACTTCTGGGAGTGCAGCAGGTGCTGCTCACCCAGGGGGAGCAGTACCGATGATGCGCAGACCAGCCGCGCGGCGCCACGTCGCGATCCTGACCATGGCGATCCTGGGACTCGGGTTGATCCCGACCGCGCCCGCCGCGCTCGCCGCAGCCCCGGCCGCGCCGCCTGCGGCCGAGGACTCGCTTACGACCCTGGCCGGCGACGACACCGTCAGCCCCACGGACTTCCTGGGTGCGGCGCCTGTGGCCCGCCGGGGCGCACCATCCGACATCCCGGTGGCCGGATACTCGCAGGGCGCGCACACGGTCGACGTCGCCGTCGTGACGCCGAGCGACTCGAACCCGCCGGCGCCGCTGCTGGCTGACGCCGGGGTGCGCGACCTGGTGGCGAAGACGGGCGCGTACTGGAAGGCGCAGAGCAATAAGCAGGTTCTCTCCCTGACGCCCAACGCCGCCATCCGGCGCTACGCGAGCGACTACAGCTGCAACGACGACCCCGGATGGCTCTGGGACGAGGCGGCAAAGCTCTTCGGCCGCGATGGCGAGTACTACGTGGCGGCGCAGGGGCACCACCTGCTGGTGCTCGTGCCGGAAGGCTGCGGCGGCGCCGGAGTCGGCACCATCGGAAGTTTCGACGCGGCGGTGAGCACGGCGAACGGCGGGGCCATGTGGGCCCAGCTCACCGGCCCGACCACCCTCGACATCGTCGCCCACGAGTTCGGCCACAACCTGGGGCTGGAGCACTCGAACACGCACGTGTGCCCTGACCCCTCGGTCATCGAGGGGATCTACTCGAAGGCGGACAACACGTACTCCGACGGCTGCTCGGACGAGGAGTACGGGGACTTCTACGACGTGATGAGCTCCGCCAACTCCATGAACTGGGACGGAACGCTCTACACCAACACGCGGCCGACCGCGCTCAACGTCACGCAGAAGGAACGGCTCGGCGCGCTGGTCACGGGGGAGGTGCAGGGCATCACGCTGCCGGCCGGCACGGCCATCCAGGACACCCGGACGACGCTCGCGTCCACCGGCGCAGCCAGCGGCAGGCGGGCGCTCAAGGCCACCGACCCGCTCACCGGCCAGGTGTACTACATCGATTTCCGCGGCGGCGGCGGTGCTGACGCCGGGTCGCTCTACGAAACCGGCTACATGAATTTCCTCGGCGTCGACAATGGCGTGCGGGTGCTCACCCGGCGCGCCGACCAGACCTCGGTCGTGCTCCTCAACCCCGCCCCCGAGCTGGACGCCGTCAGCAGCAAGCTCTACCTCAAGCCGGGGCAGAGCCTCGCCACCCGGTCCGGCGGCCTGCGCGTGAGCGTGCAGTCCATCGCCGGGGGGCTGGCGTCGGTGACGGTCACCCTGTCGACGCCGGTCGCGCGCCTGTGGGGCGCCGACCGCTTCTCGGCGTCGGCGGACATCTCCAAAAAGAACTTCCCGGTGGGGGTCGAGGTGGCGTACATCGCCAGCGGACGCAACTTCCCGGATGCCCTGTCGGGCGCCCCGGTTGCGGCCGGCAAGGCCGCGCCCATCCTGCTGGTCGAGGCCGGCAGCATCCCGTCGTCGATCGCGACGGAACTTGCCCGGCTCAAGCCGGGGAGGATCGTCGTGCTAGGCGGATCGGGATCGGTGTCGTCCGCCGTCGCCACCAAACTGACGTCGTACACGGCCGGCACGGTCACCCGGTTGTGGGGAGCCGACCGGTTCTCGGCGTCGGCCGCGATCTCCCGGGCGAACTTCGCTGTCGGGCGGCCCGTCGTCTACATCGCTAGCGGACGGAACTTCCCGGATGCCCTGTCGGGTGCCCCGGTGGCGGCCGGCAAGGGCGCGCCCATCCTGCTGGTCGAGCCCGGCAGCATCCCGTCGTCGATCGCGAAGGAACTCGCCAGGCTCAAGCCCGGCAAGATCGTCGTGCTCGGCGGACCGGGTTCGGTGTCGGGCGCCGTCGCGACGACGCTCAAGAAGTACACGGCCGGCACGGTCACCAGGCTGTACGGCCCGGACCGGTTCTCGGCGTCGGCGGCCATCTCCCGGGCGAACTTCGCTCCCGGCGGGACCGTGGTCTACATCGCAAACGGGCGCAACTTCCCGGACGCGCTGTCGGGCGCCCCGGTGGCGGCAGGCAAGCGCGCGCCGATCCTGCTGGTCGAGGCCGGCAGCATCCCGGCGTCGATTGCGACGGAACTCGACCGGCTCAATCCGGCCAGTATCGTCGTGCTCGGCGGCCCCGGGTCGGTCAGCAACGCCGTCGCGGCCAGGCTCTCCGGATATGTTGGCTAGGGCCACCGGCGCAACCTGCCCAGAGTCGTAGACTGCCCGACCGGCTGTCCCGGCCCCCTCCCCGGGAGGCGCCCAGCGGGTGCTTGTAGAGTTGCGCAGTGAGTACTTTGCAGAACAGCGACAGTCCCATCCTGATCATCGGTCACGGGACTGCGGGCACGGCACTGGCCCGGAATATCGCCCTGCGCGGCGGCAACGTCGTGGGCTACCTGGATGACTCGTCCACCGCGCCCGAGGTTCTCGGCACGCTGCGCGACGTCAACGATGTCATCGCCGAACACCGCATTGCGACGGTGTACTTCGCGATCCCCTCGGTGGGGTCGAAGACCGTGCGTGACTTCATCAACAGCATCGCAACGGACGACATCGAATTCGCGATCGTCCCACGCACGTACAGCACGCTGACCCGCGAGACCGTCGACATCGAGGACCTCACCGACGTCGATGTGCTCGACCTCGTCGGCCGGGAGCCGGTCAAGCACGATCTGGAGTCCTCCCGCCAGTTCATTGCCGGCAAACGCGTCCTGGTGACCGGGGCGGCCGGGTCGATCGGCTCCCAGCTGGTGCGGCAGATCGCCGGGATGAACGCCGAGGCGATTGCCTGCGTCGACTGGTGGGAAAACGGCATGTTCTTCCTCGGCCAGGACCTCGCCGCACAGGAGAACATCGAATACCACATCGCCGACGTCAAGAACGAACCGCTCCTCGACGCCATCATCGGTGATTTCAGGCCGGACATCATCTTCCACGCCGCCGCGTACAAGCACGTGCCGCTGATGCAGGCGAACCCGCTGGAAGCCATCAACAACAACGTGTGGGGCACCCTCAACCTCATGCGGCTGGCCATCGCGCACGCCGTTCCCAACTTCGTCTACGTGTCGACCGACAAGGCCGTCAACCCGGTCAATGTGATGGGTGCGACGAAACGACTGGGCGAGATGACGATGGAGGCTCTCGCCAAGGGGTCGCACGGCACGACGTTCAACGCCGTGCGCTTCGGCAATGTCATCCAGAGCAACGGATCGGTCATGCAGATCTTCCGGAAGCAGATTTCCCGGAAGGCCCCGCTCACGGTGACGCATGCCGATGTCACCCGCTTCTTCATGACCATCGACGAAGCCAGCCAGCTCATCATCCAGTCGGCAATGATGGGCAGCGACAGCGACATCTTCGTGCTCGACATGGGTGAGCCCGTGAAGATCCTCGATCTGGCGCGCAGCCTCGTCAAGGTCGTCGATCCGAGTCTCACGATCGAGATCACCGGGCTCCGGCCGGGCGAGAAGATGTTCGAGGAACTCACCTACGAACCCGACAACGTGGGCACGACTAAGAATCCCAAGATCTTCGTCGTCCGCGACGAGATCGATTTCGACGAGTCGGCGTTCATCCGCTCCCTGGACGAGTTCCTCGACCAGACCAGGGCGTACACGATCAAGCCGGACCTGGCCGTCGACTTCCTGAAGCGGATGGGATTCGCGCTCCGATGAGGGTGCTCGTGACAGGTGCACACGGTGCCATCGGCCGACGGCTCGTCGCGGCGCTGGGGCAGCGCCCCGGATTCAGCCCCGTTTCCCTGGTCTCGCCCCGGGCGGGCGGGAGGCCCGGCCAGGTCGCCGTGGACGTCGGCGATCCGTTCGCCTTCCGGGCCGTCCTGGCCGACGTGCGGCCCGACGCCGTCGTGCACCTGGCGGCACTGACCGGGGCGGCCTGCGACATCGACCCGGAGCTGACCGAGGCCGTCAATGTGGGCTCCGCCGTGACGCTGGCCGAGGCCCAGCGCGACGCGGGAATCGGCCGCATCGTGTTCGTCTCGACGTCGGCCGTGTACGGCGACCAGTACGACCGGCCGGCCGACGAATCCGCGCCGCTCCGCCTCGGCACCAGCTACGCGAGCAGCAAACACCGGGCCGAACAGGCGCTCGCCGCGGCGACAACCGGCGACAGCGTCAGCCTGAGGGTGTTCAACATGTTCGGTCCGGGAACACCGAACTCCCTGGTCACCCGCTTGCTCGAGGCGACCCCGGATCGGCCGGTTCCCCTTCGCGGACCCGACAACTTCGTCCGAGACTACGTTCACATTGACGACGTGACGGCGGCGATCGTCTCGGCGCTGGCGGCGCCCCTCCCGCAGCAGCATTCGGTCTTCAACATCGGATCCGGAATCGCAACGAGCAACCGCGACCTGGTGCGAGAACTGGGGATCGCCGAGCAGAACTACACGCTCACCCGGTCCGAGGCCAGCTACAGTTGCGCGCGGATCGAGGCGGCTCGCCAGTGGCTGGACTTCCAGCCTGTTCATCCGTTGCGTGACGCGGGCCGGGCGCCGCGGGTCTGACCTGCCCGCCCTGACCACCGGCTACGATGGTTTTTGCTTGCCCGCATGCCCCGAGAGAGAGCCACGTGTTGACGAAAACCGATCCGGTCGATTTGACCGGCTTCTCCGTTCCCGGGCGGGGCAACGGCATCCTCGATGTATTCCGACGTCGTTACCTGCTGCGCCTGCTCGTGCGCAAGGGCGTGTCGACCCGTTACCGCAATTCGGCGCTCGGCTGGGGCTGGTCGTACGTCAAGCCGCTCACCCAGTACTTCATCTACTTCTTCGTCATGGGCATCGTGCTCGGCCGCAACAACGGCATCGACAACTTCGCCGTGTACCTGCTCTCCGGCATCATCGTGGTCAACCTGTTCAACGAGGCGTTCTCGAACGCGACCAAATCGATCGTCGACAACAAGGCGCTGGTCAAGAAGATCTATCTGCCCCGGGAGATGTTCCCGATCGCGGCCGTCATCGTCGCCTTCGTTCATTTCCTCCCGCAGGTGGCCGTGCTCGTGGTCGTGTCGAGCCTTGTCGGCTGGGTACCGAGCCTGCTGGAACTCGGCGCGATCCTGCTCGGGGCGCTGATCGTCATCCTGTTCGCCACCGGCCTGGGCCTGATCTTCGGCGCGGTCAACGTCTCCTACCGGGACGCGCAGAACCTCGTCGAGATCATCAAGATGCTCGCGACCTGGGGCTCCCCGGTGCTCTACAGCTACGACCTGATCGCCCGGGTCCTGCCGGATTGGCTCCAGACGCTCTACATGATGAATCCGCTCACCTCGGCGGTCGAGCTCTTCCACTACGGATTCTGGTTTTCCACGACCGACGGCGGCCTCCAGCCTCCGCCCAACCTGGTGCGTGACTCGCTGATCGGCCTGCTGATTGTGCTCGCCATCACGGCCATCGGCCAGCTGGTCTTCCGCCGGTTCGAGCGTCGGTTTGCGCAGGACCTCTAAATGGACACCACAACGATCGTCACGAAGACCCGGCCGAGCATCATCGTCGAGAACGTGCAGAAGACCTTCCTGCTCCGCCACACGCACTCCTTCAAGGAGGCGTTCATCGCCCGGATCAAGAAGAAGAAGATCTCCACCTCGTTCCAGGCGCTGCAGGACATCACCTTCACCATCGACCAGGGTGAGTCGGTCGCCATCCTCGGCTACAACGGCTCCGGCAAGTCCACGCTGCTCAAGCTCATCGCCGGCGTGCTCGAGCCCGACGGGGGCAAGATCCTCACCCGCGGTCGCGTCGCCGGCCTGATCGAGGTGGGAGCGGGCTTCCACCCGGACCTGTCCGGGCGGGAAAACGTCTACCTGAACGCCGCCATCCTCGGCATGAACAAGGCCGAGATCGACGCGCGCTTCGACGACATCGTCGCGTTCTCCGAGATCGAGGAGTTCATCGACAGCGAAGTCAAGCACTATTCGTCGGGCATGTTCCTGCGCCTCGCCTTCTCGGTCGCCATCCACGTCGACCTCGACATCCTCCTCGTTGACGAGATCCTGGCCGTGGGCGACGCCCCCTTCCGGGAGAAGTGCCGCCTGAAGATCCGGGAACTGGTGGAGCAGGGCAAGACGATGGTCGTCGTCAGCCACGACACCAAGACCGTGCAGGACCTCTGCGACCGCGGCATCGTGATCAAGAAGGGCGTGAAGGTCTTCGACGGCCCGGTTGCCGAGGCCGTCGAGGTGCTCAAACACCCGTAAGGGGGTCAAGCGCGGCTCGCGGTGTCCGCTAGGCTTCGATAATCTCTCACGATTCGAAGGGGCGGTTCGGGATGCGTCGGGTATTGAGTCTGCTGGTTTCCTGCGCCGTTCTGGCCGCGTTCGCCGGAGTTTCCGCCGCGCCGGCCCAGGCGGCGCCCCGCGCCGGCCAGGTGAAGGCACTGACCGCCTGCGCTCCGCTGGCCAAGCCCACGATCAAGCTGGCCTACGGCGACCGATCAATCACCGTGGCGTGGTCGACCGTGCCGGGAGCGGTAGCGTACGACATCCTGTACAGCTTCAGTTCGAACATGGCGAAGCCGAGCGCCAAGCGCATGACGAGCGGGTCGAGCCGGATGCTCACGGGCCTGACCAACGGCAGCCGCTACTACGCCCAGATCAAGGCTGTGGCCGCCGACCCCCTCTGCAGCTCCGTCAGCCCCATCGCATCGGGGATTCCCGCGGCCGGTAACCCGACCGCTCTGACCGTGACCGTGGTTCCGGCCGGGAAGGACCAGGTCAGGGTGAGCTGGACCGGCCAGGGCCGCAACACGAAGGTCGCCGTCATCGCGGGCTCCGAGGGGAGCCTGACCAAACATCCGTTCCAGTCCGCCTGGTACCCGGCAACCACATCCTCCATCACGCTGACCGTCCCGGCCGCCCTGCGCGCCCAGCTCGGAACCGGATCCGGCAACCCGATCTTCGTGAAGGTGGCCACCTACAACTCCCTCACCGCCGGCACGACCTTCCCGCGGGTGGCGAGCGTCACGAATGCCTACCGGCTCTCGCTCGCCGGCAAGTACAGCTGGGCTGCGGCCACGACGACGACCAAGGCCCTCCGCGTGGCCGAGTACAACGTGCAGAGTGTCGCGGCATCGGCGAAGCTCAGTGGCCGCACCTGGGCCCAGCGCCGGTTGAAGGTGGCCGCCTCCATCAAGGTGTCCGGGGCGGATCTGCTCGCCGCCGTGGAGCTGACGACCGCGGCCGCGGGCAACGGAAAGACGCAGTGGGAAGACCTGCGCGACCTGCTGGCGCAGCCCGGGTACGGCGGGTACCGGATCGCCAATGACAACGTCGGCGGGGCCGGCACGGGTGCGACCAAGGGCGCGCATTTGTTCTACGACCCCACCGTGGTCAGTGTGGTCAGCTCCGGAATCGTCTCCGGGAAGGACGTCACGAACCTCTACTACCCGGCCAGCTGGCCGGCCGGGCTGACCGACCGGTACCTGTCCTGGGCCAAATTCACGATGAAGAGCACCGGCAAACCGTTCTTCGCCGCCTCCGTGCACCTTCCGGCGGGCAGCAGCTACGCCACTCTCCGCGTGCGCGAGGCTGCAGCGATCGACAAGTACCTCACAGCCAAGGCCGGGACCCTCCCGATCGTGGTCATGGGTGACCTCAACTCGAGCTTTGCGGCATTGCCCGACGGGCCCCAGACCACGTTCACCCGGGCCGGGTACTACGACGCGAGTTCCGCGGTGCAGAAGGCAAACCCGCGCTACCCCACGGCGAACATCACGAACCAGGTCGACAACAAGACAGTCGTCGGGTACCCGTACACGCCGTACCTGTACCAGTACGCGGCTCCCCGTATCGACTACATCCTGGTCAAGAACTCCCCGGGTGCGCTCGCCTACCGGAACCAGCTGGTGCTCGTCAACGGCAAGTTCGACCCTGCCTACCAGGGCTCAGATCACAACCTGCAATGGGCGGACATCGGTATCAAGTAGGTCCGCACCACTGCGGTTCAGCGCGGTGACGGCGCTTCTGCCTCTCGGGTCACGGGCCGGCGCACCAGTGGCGTCCAGAAACCCACCGGGTCGATCAGCCAGCGGGTCGCCCGCTGAACGGGCCTCGTGCCCAGGAGCAGTGCCAGCGCGATTCCGCCCAGCAGGAGTGCGGCCACGGCGGCCACGTTCCAGTGCGGCCACGCCCCGATGATCGGCAGCAGGGGGTACAGGATGAGGATCTGCAGCACGTAGACGTAGATGGTCCCCTCGCCGAGCGGCGTGAAGATGGTGCGGGTGCGCGGCACGATCGCGAGGAAAGCGAACATGAGCACCGTCGCCACGGCGAGCACCAGGACCCGGACGAGGACGTTCTCCACGTTGCTCAGGCCGAACTTGTCGACCTTGCCGTACATGTACAGCCAGGCCCGGGCGATGCGGTCCTGCAGCAGGAAGATTGCGAACAGGGCGACCACGAGGAAGGCGGCCACCGACACGCGCAGCCAGAGGCGCGAGGTCAGCCGCTTGAACGACTCGACGTGCGCGGGGGTGACGAGCAGGCCGAGGGTGAAGAACGGCAGGAACGACAGGATCCTCGCCCCGGCGAGCTCGCCCGACACACCGCCGTAGGTCACGGACAGGATGGACACGGCAATCGAGATCAGCAGCGGGTGCGGGATGCTCAGCAGCAGCGGGGTCATCAGCCGCCAGACCACGAGGGCGAGCAGGTACCAGATGGCGAAGCCGGGGATGAAAAGGTTCAGGCTGAAATCTGCCCCGTTGAAGATCATCCGCTCGAGGGCCAGGAGCAGTTGCACCACCACGTAGGGAATGAGGAGCAGGGTGACCAGGCCCCGATTCTGACGCGGGGTCCCCCGGAAGTTGCGCGACAGGTAGCCCGAGACCAGGACGAACGCCGGCATGTGGAACGCGTAGATCCACTTGTAGAGGGCATCCGCGGCGTCGATGGGAATCGTCTCGAGCAGGTGCCCCAGCACGACCAGGACGATCAGCAGTCCTTTGGCGTTGTCGAGGAAGGGATCCCGCAAAGCCACCGAATTCTCACTCATGGTCTCAACTTATGTGGCGGGGCGGGCAATGACGAATCCGATGGCGGTGAAGCCGAGGTCCAGTGGGGCGGAGCGGAGTGCGACACCACGATCGCGCCCTGCCGAGAACGGGGACAGTGCTAGGACAGAATGGAGCCAACCGTTCCGATTCAGCAGGACGATAGCCGATTCACTGGCCGTGCCGTGGTTTCCGCCATGTTCGCTTGTCCGTTTAGCATCAGGAGCACACCATAGGTACGGCACCGCGACACTCCCTCTCCACGATGATTCCGGGTTTTCGGTACGACATCCAGGGGCTGCGTGCAATAGCGGTGGGCATGGTCGTCGCTTATCATCTGTGGCCGAACCGCCTGACCGGCGGGTATGTGGGCGTTGACGTTTTTTTCGTCATATCCGGCTACCTCATCACCTCGCATCTCCTCAAATCGCCTCCCCGTGACCTTCGTGGTCTGGCGCGATTCTGGGAGCGCCGGATCCGCCGCCTTCTGCCGGCATCGCTGCTCGTGCTGGCCGCGACGGCCGTCGCGGCTCGGCTGGTGGCGCCGCCGACGCAGTGGGGTTCGATCGCAAACGGCGTGATCTCCTCGGCGCTGTATGTTCAAAACTGGGCGTTGGCCCGGAGCTCTGTCGACTACCTGGCAGCGACGGACGTACCGATCCCAACACAGCACTTCTGGTCGCTCTCGCTCGAGGAGCAGTTCTACCTGGTTTGGCCCCTCCTCGTCCTGGCTGCTTTCTGGTTTGCCTCGCGCTACAAGCGCGGGGCACTGGGGGCGGTCCGCACCATGATTCTTGTTGTCATCGCGCTGTCACTGCTGACGTCCATCATCGTCACTGCCTCGGAACCCAACATGGCGTATTTCGTTACGCCCACGCGTATCTGGGAACTCGCCGTCGGCGGCCTGGTCGCCACCATGCCGCCCCTGACGGCCCTCGGACTTCACCGCGCCGTACCAGGGCTCATGGCCTGGGTCGGGCTCGGGGGCGTCGTTGCAGCCGGCCTGGCCTTCACGGAGGCAACGCCATTTCCTGGATACGCGGCGATCCTGCCGGTCGCAGGGACCGCGCTGGTCATTCTTGCTGGGTCACAGCACAGGTTGTCGCCGTCGGCGGTTCTCAGCTTTCGTCCGATTCAATGGCTGGGGAACGCGTCCTACTCGGTGTACCTCTGGCACTGGCCGCTGATTGCCCTGCTCCCCTATGTCAGCGGTGGCGCGCTGGGCCGACTAGACAAAGTGATCATCCTCGTCATTACGCTCGTGCTGGCTGCAGCAACCAAGACCTATGTCGAGGACAGGTACCGAACAGCTCGAAATGATCGGGCGCGCGTGCCGGTGTACCGTGTGGCAGCTGCCGGAATGGCGGTAGTAACCCTGATTGGATTCGCCCAACTGGCGGAGGTTTCCGTGCGCGCCAGTGTCGCTGCGGAGAGGCTGTTGGCAATTCAGGACGAGCTCGGCCCATGTCTTGGCGCGGGGGCGATCGCGAAGGGGCCGGAGGAGTGCCCCGAGAATGCCGGGTCTGCCGGCGATGCCGATCCATTGCTGGCGATGGATGACAAGTCCGACGCATACTCGGACGACTGCTGGGCGCTGATGCCCTTCACCGATCGGAAGGTCTGCACCTACGGCCAGGGTGAAACTCACATGGCCTTAGTGGGCAACTCGCATGCTGACCAATGGCTGCCTGCCCTGCAGGCCCTTGCCAGACATCGTAATTGGACGATTACCACCTTTCTCATTGAGCAGTGCAATCCAACCGATGCCGCACTGGGGTTCAACACGGTGGAGAAAACGGACAACTGCCTTGCCTGGGGAAAGTGGGTCATGGACGAGACGAAAGGCGATACATATGACCTCGTCATAACCTCCGAGAGGCAATCGGTCCCCGTGAAGGGTGAGACGCTCGCTACCACTCGCGACTCCGCAGTGCAGGGCTACAAGTCTTACTTGACCACGTGGAATGAGGCGGACACGAACGTCCTGGTGATCACTGACTCGCCCTATCCGTGGCAAGCGCGCGTGTCGATTCCAAGCTGTCTCTCACGAAACCCGGGCCGGGCAGATCTCTGCTCGGGAACGATGGAGACCTGGCACAAAATAGATGCCCTGCGGTTTGCGGCAGAAGAGCTGGCGCTGCCGAGGATCACCACGTTGAACATGGACGAGTACTACTGTCCGGATGACGTGTGCCCGGCCATCATCGGGTCCGTCATCGCGTACTCAGACGGCTCTCACTTCTCCGCGACGTTCGCAGAGACAATGGCTCCCTATATGGACGCCCCCATCACCGCGGCCCTGGAACGATGATCCGTCCAGCGAGACGCCCAGCGTCAGCGCAGGAACCGTCGCGCTTCGCTCAGGAAGGCGTCGGCGTAGCCGTCCGCCGGAATGTCACCCAGGTAGTAGGTCTTCAGCGCGTGCCGGGTCTCCCGCAGCGGGTCCGGCCCGATCAGGGCGTCGAGGCCGGCGTCGACGCTGGTGAGCCCCGAGTCGATCAGATACGCCGCCTTCGCGATCGGGAAGTCCGTGAGGAATCTCTTGACCGGGACGTTCATCACCGCCATGGCGAACGGCTTCTCTGAGTAGAGGAAGTCGGGCACGACGCTCGAGACGTCGGAGACGAGCGCATCCGCGGCGTTGAAGCAGTCGGTGATGCTCAGGGTCCGTTCGGCCGCCTCGCCCCACATGTGCGCTCGGCTCGATGCGACCGCATCCTGCCTGAGCATGGCCTTGATCCGCTCCGACTGCGCGGCGTGCGCCGGGTTCCGGTCGGTGTAGGGGTGCGGTCGGTAGATGACCGTGCAGTTGCGCGCCAGCAGCCCGCGCACGATCTCGTAGCCGATCGGCAGCGATGAGTAGTCGGAGTCCGCGTTGTGGCCGGCCCAGGTCGGCGCGTACAAGACCGTGGGGGCTCCCGGCGCGGCCTGCGCTCGCGCCCCGACCGCGATGCCTTCGACCTGCGGTCGCCCGACGATGGAGAACACCTCGGCCGGCACGTGCACTCCGTGCGAGGCGAACCGGTCGATGGCGGCCTGGCCGGCGACGAAGTTCTTGTCGAACATGCGAAACACCGGGTTGTAGCTGGGGGCCTTGTCGCTGTCGCCGTGATTGAGCTGGATGTGGGTGAGGTGCGGGTAGCGCACGAAATGGGAGTTGCGCACGGCGTTGTTCATGTAGAAGACGGTCTTGAGCGACGGAACGATCATCGCGTCCATGTCGGCCATCTCCTTGCGCAGCAGCACCGGGGCCGTGGTGAGCCTCGCCACACTGTCGAATGTGCCCTGATTGCGCACGATCACAAAGAAGCTGGCGTCGAGCCGCTCAAGGTAGGGCAGCCACATGGCCAGCTGGTACTCGGTGCCGTGCGGCGCGTCCCAGTGCACCGCGAAGACCGGCTTGCGCGCCTGGAGAACTTTCGTGACGACGCGTTCGGCGCCGCGCCGGGCGCGAATCCTCAGCACGCCGTCGATGAGGACTGCGAGGGTCGGCACGGCCGCTGCGAGGGCGACGAGCACCAGCCAGCCCGCGGGGGAACCGAGGGCGGCCAGCGCAGCGAACACGATGATCGCCAGGGCGTTGATCGGGAAGATGAATCCAGCGCTGAACAGGGGAGTGTTCCTGATTGCGGCACCGGGGAGGTGCGCCGAAAACGGGATCGCACCGCGGGCGACCCTTTCCGCGGTGCCTTCCCCCACGACGAGCCCGGCGAGGACGGCGGCGGCGAGCCAGCCCGGCCACCACTGCACGTCCCCGGCCGCGAACACCGTCGCGACCGCGAAGACGACGAGCGTTCGGGCGATGATGAAGGATCCCGTCGGCCTCACCGACCGCGCGAGCTCGGGCGCGAAGCGAAAGTTGAACACGATTGTGGCGGCGAAGCCGAGAGTCGCCAAGGTGAGCGTCAGCCAGGGCCAAGCACCGGCGAGAGCCGCGCACAGGGCGGCGACGGCGAGCAGGTCGGCCAGAAGGCCGTCGCCGGCGGCGGTGACGAAGCGCCCAGTGAAGGATCCCCTGACGGGCGCGGTGCTCATGGGTGTGGTGGTTCGCTGTTGAGCGGTGCGGGGGTGGGGAGCAGTACCTCGGTCAACAACTCACGTACCTCCGGCGACTGTGGGTTCGAACCACAGATAGATCTACTTCGTCACGGTATCAGACGGTTTGTCATCGAATGGCCCAAGAGCGCCGACACTCGACGCGCTGGTATGCGCTTCCGCGCTGTCCGGTCGGCGACGACTCGTATGCAAGGATGTGACGGGGGATGGTCGGTGGTTCCTCGGAATCCGGTGAGGTCTGGAGTGACAAGCGCATGGGCGTGCTGGGGAGAGTGAAGCAGCTCGTGCGAATCGCGCGGCAGGGGGCCAATGCGAGCACTCGCGAAGTGCCCCTGGTGAGTGTGGTTGTCCCCTTCTACAACGTGGAGTCATATCTGGGTCAGAGCGTTGACTCCATCCTCGCCCAAACGCTAACCTCCCTAGAAGTGATACTCGTTGACGACGGATCCACGGACGGCTCTGCTCGGATCGCGGCCGACATTGCCGCCCGGGACTCACGCGTCCAAGTGTTGACCCAGGCGAACGCGGGCCCCGGCGCCGCTCGCAATGTCGGCGTAGCCCGCGCGTCCGGTGCCTACCTGACCTTCGTTGATTCGGACGATCGGCTCCCCGCCGGCGCCCTCGACACACTCGTGCGCTCGGCGATGACGAATGACGCCGACATCGTCGTCGGCGCCATCAGGAGATTCGATTCCAATCGCGTCTGGCTTCCGGAATGGGTGAAGGGTGTCCACTCCTGTCCGGCGCAGGGGATTCGCCTGATCGAACTCCCGGGGCTGCTTCGCAATAACTACCCGGTGGGAAAGGTCTTCCGCCGCGCGTTCTGGAACTCGCACGACCTCGCCTTCCGTCGCGGAGTGATATACGAGGATCAACCGCTGATAGCGCAGATGTACTCCCGGGCGCGGTCGATCAATGTGCTGACGGAGATCACCTACGACTATCGCAGGCGCGAAGACCGTTCATCGATCAGCCAGCGACCGGAAGAGATCGCGGATCTACGCGACCGCATCGCGGCCTGGAACCTGAGCCTCAGCACACTGCTTGACGAGGCTGCCGCACCGGTTGTGGCCGGCTGGTACGACACCATCTACGGCACCCACCTGCACTGGTACCTCGACAACGATTCGATCTCCGATGGCGAGTACTGGCAACTCCTCGTATCCGTCGTCCGCCGCCTCCGAGGCCGAGAGCCAGAGGGTGTTCTGAGGAACACCTCGCCCGAGAAGCGCGTCGCAATCCTCCTGCTCGCAACAGGCAGGCACGCGGACTTCCTGGCGTTCAGGAATGCTGGCGGATACGACCTCGGCAGATTCCCGAGCCGTGTAACGGCGGCGGGCCTGCTGCACGAGTTGCCCCTGACCGCAGACGCGCTGGCAAGCCTTCCTGATGAGGTGCTCCTCACCCCGGAATCCTCCATGGCCCTGGGGCAACAGGTGCTCCGAGGCGGTTGGGTTGGCGAAGGGGCAGAGACAAGGCTCCAACTGGCCGGTCACGCCTTTATCCCTACCCTTGACCTGAGCGTCACTGCGTCACACATCGAGGTCTTTGCAACGAACCGGGCAACCGGCGAGATCGCCCATGCCCGGGTGCAGCGGTCCAACGACTCGGTGCTGCACCCGTCGCGGCCGGGCGATCTGGCCGAATACGAAGGCTCAGCCTATGTAGCCGAGTTCGCCCTTGCCTCGCTGCGGGGCCAGTCGGTCGTGCCCGCGCATTGGGACCTCTCGATCAGAGTGTCCTCCGGGCCGTTCAAGGTCACGGAGCCATTACGCAATCTCTCGTCCAAAGGGGGCCTGACCGAGACGGCCTGCTGCGTGTCCGACGGCGACGTGCGGGCCCGTGTGGCGAGCCAGACCAACCGGCATGTGGCTGTTCGAATCTTGCTGGAGAAGCCCGCCGCGCTGGTCGACCATGTCGCACTGCGTGGGAGGGACCTCGCCGTCTCCTTCAGATCAACCGGCGAGCGTCGCTTCGTGAGACTTCACCTGCAGGCCGCTGGGCTGCCGATCAGTCAGGTCATCCCGGTGTCCGAACAAGCCGACGGAAGCTTCGAGGTCGCCGCGCGCATCTCCGTGGTCGACGAGCACGACGGATCCGTTCCGTCGGCGGTTTCCTGGACAGTACGCGTTGAGGATTCAGCCGGCAAGCGAGTGCCGCTCAGCTGGGCAGAGGGCCGCAAGCACGGCCCCCCGCTCGGCACGGGAACGCTGCGCGCCTACGGCTCCGCGACCGGCAACCTCAAACTGGAGGAATATCCGCGGGGTTGCTTCTTCGTGACCGGTATCAGCACCGCGCCAGGCGAACTCGTTCTCTCGGGCGCTGCCGTGTTGCCTGACGATTGTGCCCTGCACTCGGTCGATGGTGGCGAGCTGATGGCATCCTCCACCATAGGGTCCGTCCCTGACGCGGCGGACATCCGCGTCGCCTTAGCCGAGGTCAACTCTGCCAGGGCGCGGGCCGTGAACGCGTTTGCGATCGCGGTCGACGCGTGCAGCCGGCATGAGTCTGGTCACTCCACACGAATTCCGGTGGTACTCGGTCAAGCGGCCCTTCTGGCTCTGCCGACCTGTGTGGAGAGCACGGCCATCGTGGCCGAGCGCGCCAAAGGGCGGACTCTAACGCTGCGGACGACGTCCGCCTCAGGAAGAATGCGAACTCAATGAACGATAGGAACCCCCCTGTGACGGCGCCGCTATTTTCGGTAATTTCCCCGGTCTATAACGTCGGGAGGTACCTCGAGGAATACTGCCAGTCCCTGGAGAATCAGACGATTGGCATCGAGAATCTGGAGGTCATTCTCGTGGATGACGGCTCAACGGACGATTCGCTTGAGCTGCTTCAGTCCTTCGCCGCGCGGTACCCGCATAATGTGCGCGTCGTCCATAAGGAAAACGGCGGCCAGGCATCCGCGCGAAACGCAGGCATCATTCTGGCCACCGCGCCGTGGGTCTGCTTCCCCGATCCCGATGACGTCCTCAGCCCAAACTACTTTGAGTCGATGCGCGACTATATGAAGGAGCCAGGGAGCGCAGAAACCGCGCTCTTCGCTGGGCGCGTGATCATCTGGGATGAAGCCACGGGTAAGCGGAGCGACAGCCATCCGACCAGCTTTCGATTCAGATTCGGCAATTCGACAACCGACCTCACCGCAAAGCCGAACTTCATCCATGGGAACGCCACCGTCAGCGCGTTCAAACGCGAGGTAATCGTGGCGTCCGGGCTCCGATTCGATGAGCGGCTGCGGACACGATTTGAGGACGCCGGCTTCATCGCGGAGTATCTACTCGTGTTCGACAAACCGATCCTCGGGTTGGTGAAGGACTCACGATACTTCTATCGCAGACGTTCAGACGGATCGTCGACGCTGCAAGGTAGCCACTCCGATGCGCGCTCCTACGTCGATGTTCCGCAGTTCGGGCACCTGTATGTGCTGAAGCTCGCCCAGGAACTCCGCGGGGAAGTGCCTCGATGGCTCCAATGGTTCATCATTTACGACATCGTATGGATGTTCAAGGCCGACCTCGCCGCGAAGGAGCCGACTCGCGCTCTGGCGCCAGAAGTGCTCTCCGCCTTCCACCGGTCTGTTGCTGAAATCATGACGTACATCGAACCGGAATCGGTCCTCGGATTCGACATGATGGCCGTGCCTCGCTGGATGCGGGAAGCCCTTGCCTTCGGATACTCGGAGCTGGATTACGTCGGACCGGTGTACATCGGCCCGACCGACGCCGCGCGCGATCTCATTCAGATCTGCTATCGATTCAGTGGCCACGAGCGGGCTGAGACTATTTGGGTCAAGGGCAAGAAGGTGCAGGCGCACCACGCAAAGACGCAACCGTTGGATGTCCTCGGTCGGACCGTGCTCCGTGAACGGAAGCTGTGGGTTTCATCTCTGGGGGCCATCCGATTTGAGCTTGACGGCAAGTTGCAGCCATTCATCACCAGCGAATCAAGCAACAGCGCCCACAAGTTCCGTCGCGAACAGATTCTGCGGGCGGAACGATTCCGGAAAACGAGCGGGATCCCCATGCGGTTCCGACAAGTTGAAGGCCGCATGAGCACACTGATGCTCGAGCGCGTCAAGGGGTGGTTGAGCGTCCGCAAGAGGGCGCTCCGCAAGGCCCACAGGCAGGACGTTCTCCTCGGGGCCATCCTGCGGTTGATGCCGGTCAGGCGAGCCTACGCAGGCGCCTGGGCGCTCCTCGATAGGGAATTCCAAGCGAACGACAGCGCCGAGGAGCTCTACCGGTGGGTCCGCGCCAACAAGCCCCAGGTGAAACTCCGTTTCGTCCTGCGGAAAGGTACTGCAGATTGGGCGCGCCTGAAAGGTGATGGGTTCAAGCTCGTCGACTACGGTTCCTACCGCTGGAAGGTGCTCATGCTCCTCGCCGAGCATGTCGTGTCGAGTCACATCGACGCATACATCTCCAACCCATTGCCGTCCCAACGCTATGGACGGCCGCAATGGAAGCTCACCTTCTTGCAGCACGGAATCATAAAGGGGGACATTTCTCCTTGGCTGAACACGAAGAACATCGATGTCTTCGTAACCTCAACGGAGGACGAGTATCGGTACATTTCGGGGGAGTCGGTTTACAAGTTCGGGCCGAAGGAGGTGCGGTTGACGGGCCTGCCTCGACACGACGCATTGTTGGCCAAGAGCGGTGCGCTCCGCGATAGTGAGGTCACCCAAATTCTGATCGCACCTACGTGGCGGAAATACCTGGCGGGTCGCGTTCTCGGCGCAGATTCGTCGGTGCGGGAAGCAAACACTGAGTTCATGCAGAGCGAATACGCGCAGGCTTGGCAGGAGCTGGTGCAGTCGGAGGAGCTTCGGCAATTCGCGGCAGGCAATGGCCTCAAGATCGTCTTCATGCCCCACCCGAATATCCAGCCCCACCTTGGCGAATTCGCGATCCCCCACTGGGTCGAGACAAAACTGTACGGGAACATCGATGTGCAGGATGTCGTATCGAGGTCCGCAGTGATGATCACCGACTTCTCATCCATCGCATTCAACATGGCGTACCTGTACCGGCCCGTCGTCTACTACCAGTTCGACACTGCGCGCTATGAAGCCGAACACATCGAGGGCAAGGGGTATTACGACTATCCGACCCACGGCTTCGGCCCGGTGGTACCGGATGTAAACGGCGTCATGGGCGGGCTCAGATCCTTGTGGAACGATCGTGAATTTGCCGGAGGCTACGCCGATCGGGCGAAACGAACGTTCCCGGTTCGTGATGGAAGGAACTCCGAACGCGTGTTCAAGGCGATCAGTGACTTGAACCGGCCGGTGTCTTTTGCCAGAGGCTCGAAGCCGGCGGCGGCGGATAGTTGGGAAAATCCTGACGAGGGGCTCGCATTGCAGCCTGATTGCGCGGATCGTCGCGAGGACAATCCGACAACTACGAACTTGGGGAGTTTCGGTGTCGACGGGGTAACGACCGTCGGTGGCGTCGACAGTCTTCATTGACGGACGGGCATCGGGTGTGGTCAAGCGTCACGGACGTGGAAAACCGATACGCCCTGTGCGCGGTGACCGGTGGGGCTCGTTCCTTCCCTGAGGGGCCGGGCATCGGTGAACCGCTGGCAGATGCAGCCAGGCGGGTTGAGTGAACCTCCCGGCCGCTCGTGTTCAACCGGACTACTTCTGCAGCGACGGCGCCTGCCCGGTCATTGTGGGGCACGTGATCGCATATCGCGATACCGCGGGCCACATTACCGGAACCTACGGCGAAACGCTTTCCCCCTATTTGACGGATCGTATACGCAGGACGCTGGCCGGTTAGGGCTGTTCGACTTCGGGCGGGTGGGGCCGCGCCGAACGCGCGGAAGCCACTAGTGTCCCCGGCAAGCCTTAAGCTGAAGCAAATGAGTGTCTCGGGTGGAAGTCTCGTTGCGACCAGAAGGTCGGTGACCTTCGCCGTCGACGGCGCCCCACCTTCCGGCAGCGTCGACATCCTCATCGACGGGCACCGCGTCTGGTCGACGACGCCGACCGACCCGGATGTGTACGGGCGCATCCGCCTGCACTGGCCTGCGGCCCTGGTGCCGTACATGAAGGGCCGCGCCACGATCTCGGTGCAGGATTCCGGCACCGGAGAGACGATCGCCGGCGCCGTCGGACAGATCGGGCGATCGACCTCGCCACTGGTTGTGGCCAACGACCAGGGGCACTGGCTGGCCGTCAACAAGTGGCAACGCATGGGCACATCGTTCGAAGGCGACGACTCGGGAATCCGCGGGCGGCTGCTCACCCGGTCGAAGGTGCTCGTTGACCAGCTCGAACACCTCGGCTACGTCGCCTGCATCACCGGGGGAACTCTGCTCGGAGCCGTGCGCCTGGGGGACATCCTGGCCAACGACGACGACATCGACCTGTCCGTGCTGCTGACCAACTCGCATCCCTCCGACCTCTCCCTCGACAGCTACCGCCTGGAGGACCAGCTCGGCGATCTCGGCTACATCGTCGTGCGGCACAGCAACGCGCATCTGCAGGTGACCTTCCTGCACGACAACGGAGAGATCGACTGCTACGTCGACATCTTCAGCGCCTTCTTCCGGAGCGACGAGGAGTTCTGCCAGCCGTTCCACGTGCGGTCCAACGTGCCCCGCACGTCGATCACCCCGGTGGGGTCGCGGGAGCTGGGCGGCGTGTCCTTCCCCGTTCCGGCCGTGCCGGAGGACTGGCTCGCCAGTTGCTACGGTCCCAACTGGGAGACGCCGGACCCCTCGTTCCGGTTCGCCACACCACCCGCCACGCGTCGCCGGTTCGACAGCTGGTTCGGCAGCCAGGACATGAACCGCGTCTACTGGGAAGAGGCACACGGCCGAGCGGCTGATCGCCGGCGAGCCGGCGGCGACGCGCTGCACGTGGCCGAGCTGGCCCGCCTGCTGCCTGTCGGCGCCCCGGTCGTGGACCTGGGCTGCGGAAGCGGCATCAACACCGAAGCGATCGCAGCGCAGGGGCGCGACGTCATCGGCGTGGACTACAGCTTCCGGGCGCTCGCGCTCGCCCGTGGATCGATCGCGCCGGACACGGTCGACCTGCGCTACCTCAACCTGTACGACCGACGCCGGATGCTCGAATTCGGTGCCGAGCTCGTGCAATCCGGCCGCGTGTGGCACGTGAACCTCGGCCAGGTGCTGGCCGGACTCACCCGGGAGGGTCGCGAGAACGTCTTCCTCCTGCTGCGCATGGTTCTGCGCGAGGGCGCGGTCGCCGTGGCCACCTTCGACACCAGCTATGCGGCGTGGCGCTATAGCGCCGACAACCCGGAAACCTGGCATCTTCCCGTGGACTGGCTGCGGGCCGAGGCAGGCAGACAGAAGCTCAGCGTCGAGATCGCCTCTACGTCATCCCGCCGCACGAAGCACGGGCGCCGCCGCACCGCAACGGTCGTGCTTCGACTCGCCGCTCCCTCAGCACAAGGTAAGAAGGATAACTAATGGACAATTATTTCGGCCGGATTCTCGCCCGCCTCGCTCCGCGTTCCACCAAGGTGCGCGGCGCCGACAACGCGGACCTGAGCCGACGACTGGTGGTCTGCGAAGCCGAGGTGCTGGAGCTTCGCCGGGAGGTCGATGAGCTCCGAATGGACAGCCTGCGCATCGCCGAACTGTACGACCTCGTGTTCGAGCGGTTGAAGTCGGAAGCGCCGGTTAGCAGCTAGCCGCGTCGCCGGCGCACGTCGATGACCTGCCCGGTGATGTCGGTGATGAGGGCGTCGATGGAGGCCAGGGCGACCTGTTCGGGCGTGAGCAGGGTGTCGTCGGGCTCCGCGCCGAAGGCCTGAACCCGCATGGCGGTCTTGGTGCGCTCCGGGTTGATGCAGTTCACGCGCACGCCGTGCTCCTGCCACTCCTCGGCCAGCGACTGGGTGAGGTTGACGGTCGCGGCCTTCGTGGCCGAGTACATGCCGTAGTTGGCCCGTCCGCGGGTGTACGAGCTCGACGCGAAGTAGAGCAGCTGGCCCCGGGATTCCTTCAGGTAGGGCAGTGCCGCCCGGGCGATGATGATCGGGCCGAGGAGGTTCACATCGAGCATGTTCTCCACCGCCTCCTGCGTGAAGTCCTCGACGTTGCCGATTTCGAGGATCCCGGCCGAGTTCACGACGTAGTCGATTCGGCCGGACTGCCGGTACACCTCGCTCAGGGCGAACTCGACGTCCTCGTGCTTCTCCACGTGCGTGTCCGTGGTCGACCGGCTGAACGCGAAGACGTCTGCGCCGTAGAGCTGCGCGGCTTCGAAGATGCTCAGGCCGATGCCGCTGTTGCCACCGAACACGACGACGGTCTTGCCCAGCATCGCCTTCTCCCGGTCCGCGGCCTCGAAACCCGCGGGATCGGCGGACTTGAGCTGGAAGAGCTTGTCGGCGATGAACACGTCGATGCCCTGGGTGATCTTCATGTTCTCGTCCGCGCCGGCCACGACGAAGATCGGCACATCCGGGGCGTAGCGCAGCACGACGCTGCAGTCGTCGGTCGCGACGAAGTCGGGGTCGGTATTGGCGGCGGCATACGCCCGGCGAATCGTGGAGAGCAGGAACCCCTGCGGCGTCTGGCCGCGGCGCAGGTGGTCGCGCACCGGCACGTCGGTGATGACGTCACCTCCGTGGGCCACCTCGATGATCGTGTCGGCGGAGGGGATCGCGGTGTCAACCGCGGCATAGCTGTCGAGGGCTTCGACGCAATCCTGGAGGATGCGGTGGTTCACGAACGGGCGAACCGCGTCGTGGAACAACACCTTGAGCTCGGCGTCGCCCAAGTGGGCAAGGGCCAGCTGGCTGGTCTCGTTGCGCGTGGCGCCGCCGGGCAGAATCGTCGTCAGCTTCGGGTATTTGCCGGTGACGGTGAGGTCGCGGACGGCGCCGAGGTGGTCGGGTTCCATCATGACGATGATCTCGTCGACCAGGGGCGAACCGTGCACGGCCCCGATGGTGTGCTCGATGATCGTCTTGCCGGCGATCCGGGCCAGCTGCTTGGGCATGCCCAGCCCGGCGCGCACGCCGATTCCGCCGGCCAGGATCACGGCTACCGTGCGGAGTGCGCTGTCTGTGCGGGGTGGTGTGGAGATGCTGAATCCTGTCCGGTGATCTCGTGGCTGGGGCGGTGCGGCCCGGCATCCATCGACAAATCGTAGCGCTCGCGGAGCGCGGGGGAGCGCGCACACAGCATTGCACGGCAAGATAGAGGGGTCCCCGCCCCGAGTCCCACCCCGAGAGCACATGCCTCCAGCACCCACACCGCCGCGCGTCGTCGCGGTCGTCGTCGCCTATAACCGGCGCGACCTGCTCCTCGAAGTGCTCGACGCCCTTGCGCGGCAGGACACGGCGCTGGGCAGGATCGTCGTCATCGACAACGCGTCAACGGATGATTCCGCCGCCGTCGCCGCGGCGGCAGGGCCCCTCGTCGACCTGGTCGTGCTCGAGCGGAACACCGGCGGCGCCGGCGGGTTCGCAGCGGGCCTGGCCGTCGCACTCGAACGGCACGCACCGGTCTGGGTCTGGATGATGGACGACGACACGATTCCGACCGCGTCGGCGCTGACCGAGCTGCTGGCCGCCGTGTCCGGAACGGACGCGGTCGTGGCCGGGTCCCGCGTGATCTGGACCGACGGCACCGACCACCCGATGAACACGCCCCGCGAAAAACCGTTCGTGTCCGGGGCGGAGCGCAAGGCCGCGGCCGACCGGGGCCTGCTCGCCGTGCGCAGCAGCTCCTTCGTCTCCATGCTGGTGCGCGCCGACATCGTGCGCGCGGAGGGCCTGCCCCTGGCCGACTACTTCATCTGGAACGACGACTTCGAATATTCGACCCGGCTGCTGCGAGGCCGCCGGGGCGTCTTCGTGCCCGGCAGCGTCGTCGTGCACAAGACCAGGGCGCTGGCCTCCACCGACATCGACCCCGGCCCCCGCTTCTACTACGAGGTGCGCAACAAGCTCTGGATGCAGCGCGCGTCCCGGAGCCTCAACCCGGGAGAGAAGCTCCTGTACGGAGCGTCGACGCTGCGCAGGTGGGTCCGCACCTTCATCCGCTCAGCCGACCGCGCCGTGCTCAGGGACGGGCTCTCGCGCGGACTCGCCGACGGCCTGCGCACCCGACCGCGCCACAACGCGGTCTCCCTGGCCGGGCTCGGCCCGGTGACGGATGCCGTGCGTGCCCTCGAGGGGCCCCATGACTGATGGCCCCCTGACCGGCGCGCACCCGACCGGCACCCCCGTGCCCGGCGCATCCTTTTCGCTCCTGCTGCCCGTCTACCGCGGAGACACGGCGGCGCATTTCCTGAAGGCGTTCACCACCAGCGTGCAGGGACAGACGCTGCCGCCGAGTGAGGTCGTGATCGTGCAGGACGGCCCGATCGACGCCGCCCTCGCCGCGGAGATCGGCCGCGTCGTGGCGGCAAGCCCGGTGCCGGTCGTGCACCACGTGCTCGAGCGCAACGTCGGGCTGGCGAAGGCGCTCACCGAGGGCCTCGCGCTCTGCGCGCACGACATCGTCGCGCGGATGGACGCCGACGACATCTCCCTGCCCGGCAGGTTTGCCGCGCAGGTTCCCCTCATCGACGGCGGGCTCGACCTGGTCGGCACCGGGATGCTGGAGTTCCTCGACGAGGCCGGCCGGATCGTCGGCCGCCGGGTGCCGAGAACCGGACAGGCCGAGATCGAGCGGTACGCGCGGTTCCACGATCCGTTCAGCCACCCCACCGTGGTCTACCGCCGCTCGGCGGTCTCGGCGGCGGGCGGCTACCAGAGCCTTGGCATGATGGAGGACTACTGGCTGTTCGCCCGGATGATCGCGGCCGGCGCCCTCGTCGACAACATCCCGGACCCGCTGGTGATGTACCGCGTGGGCGACGGGGCCTACGCCCGACGCGGCGGCCGCGCTCAATGGGACAGTGAGCTCATGCTGCAGAAGGCGCTTCGGCGCATCCGTTTCACCACTCGCGGCCAGTATCTGCGCAACGTCGCCGTGCGCGGCCTCTACCGGTATGTGCCGGAGCCGGTGCGCCGCTTCGCGTATCGCAAATTCATCGCCCGCGGCGGCGCTCTCAGCGAATAAACAGCGTTCTCCCCGAATTGGGGGTAGACCCTGACCCCCTCTATTTGGCCCCCGGGCGGGGCAATCCTGCCGATCTCTGTGATGCTTCATAGGATCAGTCATTGCGCGCAACCCTGCGGCAATCGACCTTCGGGGGGAATCGTCCATCATGCGAACCACACTGCGACGCGTCGCGGCCAAGTCGATCGGCCTCGTTGTCGCGGTGTCATTGCTGGTCTCCATCGGCCTCGTGGCCACCCCCGCGCAGCCCGCGGAAGCGGCCAACGGCGCCGATTTCAACCCCGGCATGATCATCAGCGACGCGATCTTCTATAACGGCCGGACCATGACCGCGGCCCAGGTGCAGACCTTCCTGAACGGGAAGGTTCCCACCTGCCGGAGCGGCTACACCTGCCTGAAGAGCTACCGCGAGTCGACGACGAGCCAGAGCGCCAAGAGCGAAGGCTGCGCGGCCTACGCCGGCCAGCTGAACGAAACCGCCGCCTCCATCATCGCCAAGGTCGGGATGGCCTGCGGCATCAACCCGAAGGCCCTCCTCGTGCTGCTCGAGAAGGAGCAGGGGCTGGTCACGGGGACACACCCTACCGCCAGCATCTACCGCAAGGCCACCGGCTTCGGCTGCCCCGACACCTCCGTCTGCGACTCGCTGTATTACGGCTTCTTCAACCAGGTGTACCAGGCCGCCTACATGTTCAAGAAGTACCAGGCCCGACCCGCGTCCCGCGGGTACGTCGCCGGCCGGTACAACACCATCCTCTGGAACCCCAACTCCGCCTGCGGCAGTTCCTCCGTGTACATCCAGAACCAGGCCACCGCCGGACTCTACATCTACACCCCGTACCGCCCCAACGCCGCGGCGCTCGCGAACATGTACGGCACCGGCAACTCCTGCTCCGCCTACGGCAACCGCAACTTCTGGCGGCTGTTCACCGACTGGTTCGGGTCGACCACGGGCGGCTACGCCACCTCGTCCTCGCTGGCCAGCCTCGACTCGACCACCATCGGCCTGCTGGGCACGGCCACGTCCCAGCCGATCACATACCCCGACGGCGGCATCGGCCAGGCCTTCCAGTACGGATGGGCCTACTGGCACAGCGCGACCGGCGCGTTCCGCACCACGGCTAACGTGGGCCGCTCCTACATCGCCCTGAAGGGACCCAACGGCATCCTGGGCTACCCAACCACCAACCCGAAGACCGAGCCGGGTTCCGGTGCGAGCCAGGCCTTCCAGAAGGGCTGGCTGTACTACTCGCCGACGACGAGCATCCATCTGGTCTCCGGCCCGGTCGGCCGGTCGTACGCCACCCTGGACGGTCCCGCCGGCGTGCTCGGCTTCCCGATCGCGGCAGCGAAGGTCGAGCCGGGCGGGGGAGCGAGCCAGAACTTCCAGAAGGGTGCCCTGTACTGGTCGCCGACCACGAGCATCCACCGGCTCTCCGGGGCAATCGCCACGGCGTACAGCTCCCTCGGCGGTCCGGCCGGCGTGCTCGGGTACCCCCTGGCGGCCCAGGTCGTCGATTCCTCCGGCACCAGCAGCCAGCTGTTCCAAAAGGGAACCCTGTACTCCTCGCCGACCCTCGGCACGAAGTATGTCCTGACCGCGCTGGGTGGCGAATACGCCAAGCTGGGCGGCGCCGCAGGAACCTACGGGCCCCCGGCCGAGAACACGACCACGTACCCGGATGGCGGACAGGGGCAGCGCTTCCAGAAGGGCTGGCTCTACCTGTCGACGGCCACCGGGCTCGACGCGACGATCGGCAAGATCGGCGAGACCTATGCGAAGTCGGGCGGCCCCGTCGGGCCCCTGGGCTACCCGGTGGCGCCGCAGAAGACCGAGCCGAACGATGGATTCAGCCAGGCCTTCCAGAAGGGCACGCTCTACTGGTCTCCGACGCAGGGCGGCTACTACCTGCTCGCAACGATGGCCGACCAGTACCTCACGGTCGGCGGCGTCGCGGGGAAGTACGGCCACCCGATCAGCAACACGACGGTCTACCTGGATGGCGGACAGGGCCAGCGCTTCCTGAACGGGTCGCTGTTCTGGTCCGCGGGGACCGGGCTCGATGCGACGGTCGGCCTCATCGACAACTCCTACCGGGCGCTGGGCGGCCCCGGCGGGCGCCTCGGTTACCCGCTGGCGGCGCAGAAGAATGAACCGGGCAGCGGGCTCAGCCAGGCGTTCCAGAAGGGCACGCTGTACTGGTCGCCGACGCGCGGCATCCACTATGTGCTGAAGCCCATGGCCGACGAGTACCTCACGGTCGGCGGCGTCGGCGGCACGTTCGGCCACCCGATCAGCAGCACCACGGTCTACAAGGACGGCGGGAGCGGCCAGCGCTTCGTGGGCGGCTGGCTCTACTATGGGGAGGCGACCGGGCTCGACGCCGTCGTCGGCAAGATCGGCTACTCCTACGCGGCGCTCGGCGGCCCCGGCGGGCGCCTCGGTTACCCGCTGGCGGCGCAGAAGTCGGAACCCGGCAGCGGGCTCAGCCAGGCGTTCGAGAAGGGCACGCTGTACTGGTCGCCCACGCGCGGCATCCACTATGTGCTGAAGCCCATGGCCGACCAGTACCTCAAGGTCGGCGGCGTCGGTGGCAGGTGGGGTCACCCGACCAGCAGCACGACGGTCTACCCCGACGGCGGGAACGGCCAGGCCTTCGTGGGGGGCTGGCTCTACTACGGGGCGGCGACCGGGCTCGACGCCGTGGTCGGCAGGATCGGCTACTCCTACGCGGCGCTCGGCGGCCCCGGCGGTCGCCTCGGCTATCCGCTGGCGGCGCAGAAGGCGGAACCCGGAAACGGGCTCAGCCAGACCTTCCAGAAGGGCACCCTGTACTGGTCGCCCACGCGGGGCATCCACTACGTGCTGAAGCCGATGGCCGACCAGTACCTCACGGTCGGCGGGGTCGGCGGCAAATTCGGTCACCCGATCAGCAGCACGACGGTCTACAAGGACGGCGGGAACGGCCAGCGGTTCGTGGGCGGCTGGCTGTACTACGGGGCCGCGAGCGGGCTCGACGCCGTGACCGGCATTGTCGGCGCGTCGTACTCCGCCCTCGGCGGGCCGAGTGGTGTGCTCGGTTACCCGGCCGCGGCCGGCAAGGTCGACGCAAAGGGCGGGACGAGCCAGGAGTTCGCCAACGGCTGGCTGGTCTGGTCGTCCGCGACCAGCATCGACCGGGTCGCCCGCGAAATCGGCGAGTACTACTACTCCAACGGCGGGCCGGCCGGCAAGCTGGGCTATCCGCTCGAGAGCACCAGGGTCGTCTCGCCCGGGGTGCTCGAGCAGGCGTTCCAGGGTGGACGCGTCCGGTGGACGACGGCAGGAGGAGCGGTCACGTTCTGAGTTGATCGGACGGCGGCATAGGATGGGCGGGGTGTCCACTCCACCCCGCATCCTCTGCATTTCGTTCTCGAATTTCCTTGCCGACTCCCGCGTGCTCCGGCAGCTGGAGGTCCTGCGGAAATTCGGTTCGGTGACGACGATCGGGTACGGCGAGGCCCCGCCCGGCGTCGCCGAGCACATCCGGGTCGACTCCGCACTGCCGTCCCTGCCGCAGACCCCGCTGGGGGTGCTCAAGCTCGCCGTCAGGGCCTACCGCTCGGTCGTGTTGGACGCCCCGGCGATGCAGAGCGCTCTGAAGCTGCTCGCTGGGCGGGAGTTCGACCTGGTTGTCGCCAACGAGGCGCGGGCGCTTCCGCTGGCGCATCGGATAGCCCAGGGCGCACCGGTCTGGGGCGATATGCACGAATGGGCTCCGGAGGAACGTACCCACGTGCTGTCCTGGCGTCTGCTCGTGGCCCCGTTCATGACCTGGGTCTGCGCCCGGTACCTGCCGGGCACGACGGTCGTGTCGACGATCAACGGCTCGATCGCGAAGCTCTACGAGGAGCAATTCGGCGTGCAATCGCGCATCGTGAGGAACGCCATCGGGTTCCAGGACCTGTCGCCGTCCCCGATGCAGGAGGGGCGCATCCGCCTGGTGCACAGCGGCGGCGCCGTGCCAGGGCGGAGCATCGAAACCCTGATCGAGGCCACCAAACGCCTTGACGACCGCTTCACCCTCGACCTCTACCTGGTGAAGGCGCGCGGCAGCGACAGCTACTGGGACTCGCTCGTCGCCCTGGCCTCCGAGTCGGACCGCGTGCGCGTGCACGACCCGGTGGCGCCCGCCGACCTGCCGCGCGTGCTCAACGCCTACGACGTGGGCGTCTTCGTACTGCCACCGCGCACCACCAACCACAGGCTGATGCTGCCGAACAAGTTCTTCGACTTCGTGCAGGCGCGGCTGGCCCTGGTCTTCAGCCCCGCGGTCGAGACGGATGTCCTGCTCCGCGAACACGACCTCGGCCGTCTGACGGCGGGCTTCAGCGTCGACGACCTCGTTGCCGTGCTGTGCGACCTGACCGAGCAGGACGTCGCCCGGTACAAGGCGAACGCGCATCGTGCGGCCGAGGTGCTCAACTCGCGCGAAGACGAGCGGGCCCAGGAGCAGATCCTTACCGAGCTGCTCGCCCCCGTGCACTGATGACCAGGGTCGGATAGAGCGCGGCCAGCCGCCGGTAGGCGAGCTCGGTCTCGTGGGTGCGGGCAATCCAGGCGGGGCCCGCCTTCGTGTCCCGGATGCCCGCGGCGAGGTCCGAGACCAGCGCGGCGGCCACGGCTTCGGGGTGCTCGAACGCGTCGGCGCCTCCGCCGACGGGCGGGGCGTCCGGGTAGAGCCCGGGCCGGAGCGGAACGTAGACCGGCACGCCGATGCCGAGGGCCTCGAGCTCGCTCGACCCGATCATGCCGGCGCTCTGGCCGACCACGGCCGTGGACGCGGCGATGAAGTCGAGGTACCGATCGTGCGGCATCCGCGGCACCAGGCGCACGCCGGCCGCGCGGGCCGCAGCTGCGCCGGGACCCCAGTCGAGGCCGGTGACCTCGTACCCCGGCGGGAGGCCGCGCACGAGCTCCCGGGCGATGGCGAGGGCATACTCGAGCCCCTTGACGTCTTCCCAGCGGGAGCAGAAGAAGACCCGGCGCTCGGGGGCCTCGGCCGGTGCGGGCAGCGCCGAGAGGGTCACGGGCACCGGGAGGTAGATCGCGTCGGGGCGGTGCGGCAGGATGTGCTCGGCCAGGTCGGGCGTCGAGTAGACCACGGCCCGCGCCTTTCGCACCCCCCAGAGGATGGAATCGCGCCAGGCCGGGTCGTACTGCAGGGTGCGGATGTCGGTCCCGTGCAGGTGCAGCACGAACGGCTTGGGCACGAACCGGGTGTGCTTGAGCATCGCCCCCGAGTGCACGTGGAGCAGGTCCACCCGGGCCGCCGCCAGGGCCAGCCGGGCCACCCAGGCCGCCCCGCGCGCGGCGAAGCGGAGGCGGCCGATCGGGCCCGACCACCCCGGGTCGGCGACCGCCCTGGGGAAGAAACGCCAGGGCTGGCCGTCGCGCGCGGCGCGCTCGAGGATGCGCTGCCCCGTGAACGCGGCATCGTTCACGTAGAGCACGCGCACCTTCGGCTGGGCCGCGCCCACGGTTACGGCCGTCCGATGACCCGGTAGGTCACGCCGGCCCAGGCCTCGGCCGAGCTGACCCGCCGGCCGTCGATGAACGCGGTGATTCCGGGCAGGTCGGCGGCGCCGAGCGTGCGGTACTCCGCGTGGTCCGCCTGCACCACGGCGGCGTCGACGGGCTCGCCGAGGTGGTACGGGGTGAACCCGAGGGACACGAGCTCGGAGTCGTCGTAGAGGGGGTCGTGCACGAGCACCTCGGCGCCGCGGGACTCGAGGGCCTTCACGGTGTCGAACACACCGGAGAAGGCGGTCTCCTTCACGCCGCCGCGGTAGGCGGCTCCCAGCACGACCACGCGAGCGCCGCGCACGTCGCCGTAGGCGCCCTCGAGCAGGCCGATGGTGTACTCGGGCATGGCCAGGTTCGCCTCGCGTGCGGCCCGCACGACCGTGGCATCCGGGTCGTTCCAGAGGTAGAGGCGCGGGTACACGGGGATGCAGTGTCCGCCGACGGCGATGCCGGGCTGGTGGATGTGGCTGAACGGCTGCGAGTTGGAGGCTTCGATCACCTTGTAGATGTCGATCCCGGACTTCTGGGCGAAGCGGGCGAACTGGTTGGCCAGGCCGATGTTCACGTCGCGGTACGTGGTTTCGGCGAGCTTGGCCAGCTCGGATGCCTCGGCGGAGCCGAGGTCCCAGACACCGTTCGGGCGGGGGAGCTCGGGGCGCGGGTCGAAGTCGAGCACCGCTTCGTAGAACTCGATCGCCCTGGCCGTGCCGGCGTCGGACAGGCCGCCGATGAGCTTCGGGTACTTGCGGAGGTCCTCGAAGATCCGGCCGGTCAGCACGCGCTCCGGGGAGAACACGAGGTGGAAGTCGCTGCCCTCGGTGAGGCCGGAGATTTCCTCGAGCATGGGCTTCCAGCGGTTGCGGGTCGTGCCGACGGGGAGGGTGGTTTCGTAGGCGACCAGGGTTCCCGGCGTCAGGTGCTCGCCGAGCGAGCGGGTTGCGGCGTCCATCCAGCCGAAGTCGGGGCGCGCGTCGGCGTCCACGAAGAGGGGAACGACGAGCACGACGGCGTCGGCGCCGGTGACGGCATCCGCATAGTCGGTCGTGGCCCGGAGCCGGCCGGCGGGGACCAGCTCGGAGAGAAGCTCCTGGAGGTGCGCCTCGCCGGGGAACGGCTCCTGGGCGGCGTTGACGAGTTCGACGGTGCGGGGGTTGACGTCGACCCCGACCACCTCGTGGCCCTTGGACGCGAACTGGACGGCGAGGGGCAGGCCGATCTTGCCCAGCGCGATGACGGCGATCTTCACAGGAATTCTCTCTTCTTCTCTCACTGTCCCGGGCTACGGGGCAGCACAACCGGTTACTTCGTACAGTTTCAAGCCAGCGTCCTCGGCGACAACCGTGAGCACGCTGGAGTCTTCGACGGCGGTGATGCCACCGTACTGGTCGGCCCGCTCGTCTTCGGCGAAGACGTACCGGTCACCGAAGTCGAGCACGTAGTCGACGCCGAGGGCGGCGGCGGCGGCACAGGCGGCCGGGGTGCCCTGGGCCAGGCCTTCGGCGAGGTCGCGGTACGACTGGGGGTAGCTGCCGCCGACGTGCGGGAAGAGGGCGGCGCGGCCGGTGTACGCGTAGACCAGCGAACTGCCGTTCCACGGGTTGCCGGCGATGACGCCGCCCTCGGGCACGATCCGGCCGACCTCGGCGAGGAAATCCCGTTCCGCGGTGCCGAGCAGGGGACTCGTGTCGCTCATCCGGTAGGTCGCCGCCAGGTTGGAGCGCGCGGCCTGGATGTTGCCGAGCTGGGTGCCGGCCACCGCGATGGCCACCAGGGCGACGGCCACGGCGGCCGAGACGCCGCGGGTGGCGGCCGGGGTCCGGCTTCCGGGCAGTATACGATCCGCCCCGCGCTGCGCGAAGCGGATGATCGCGAGCAGTCCCTGCACGGCCAGGGGCACCGCCACAATGGGCAGGAGCGCGGCGAGGCGGAAGGAGTCGTTGTACCAGAGACCGGTGATCGCGTCGCGGAGAGCGCCCTCGGGGCCGCCGTTCGCGACGGCGAACAGCAGCACGGCGACGGCCCAGGAGGCGCTGAGCCAGAGGAGGCGTCGACGGAACAGGGTGATGACCACGCCGGTGAGCACGACGATGGACGCGGCGAAGCCGAGGGTCAGGTTGCCGGGACCGGCCAGGGCGGCCTCGGCGATCGAGACCAGGAACGGCCGGTCGGGCAGCCAGGCGTTGTCGCTGGTCGCGACCCGGGTCCAGAGGAAGGCTTCGAGGGCGAATGCGGCCGCCAGGGCAACGACGGCAGCCGCGATCGGGCCGCCGGAGCGGGGTTCCCGGCGACGGCGACGCACGAAGACGACGCAGGCCTGCACGAGCAGCGGCGCGCTCAGGGCGAAGAGACTGAACAGGGCGTTCGGGTGGGCGATGCTCATCCCCAGCACCACCCAGGCGGTGAGCAGCCACAGCGCCACCGGCTTCAGCGTGGCGGCCGAGTCCTGCCTCAGCGCCATGACCAGGAGCCCGAGAGCGATCGGGACCAGCGCGACCGCGAGCAGGTTGGGGTAGAGCACCCCGAAGCCCAGCAGCACGATCGGGAACGACGCGAAGGCCGCGCTCATGGCCCCGGTCAGCACCAGGGCGAGGTGCCCAGGGCCGAAGAGCGCCCTGGCCAGGAAGATGCAGGCCACAGGCCAGACGAACGCCGCAGTGGCCACGGCGACGGCGTTCGTGGCCACCACGACCCCGGCGCCGGTGAGCTGCACCACGAGGGCGACGATGGCGTGCCACGGCGTCGGGTAGAAGGAACCGCTCGAACCGGGGGTCGACATCGTCATGTTGATCGGTGACGCGTCCCCGGTGTCGAGCACCCACTGCACCGCATTGAGGTGGAAGATCGCGTCGTAGGTTTGCGACGGGGTGTCCGCCTGAACGATGGCGGGCAGCACCGAGAAGGCGACCAGGGTGCCGCCGAGGGCGACGGCTGCCAGGCTCCAGCCGAAGACCGAGCCCCACTCCCGGGGCCCTGGGAGCGGCGGCAGCACGAAGAAGCGGCGCAGCGCGAACCCGATCGCGGCCAGCGGCAGGGAGACCAGGAACGGGGCCAGGAGGTTCCAGGGCATCCCGACCAGGGGCGCAACGACCGAGGAGAGCGCCACCGCCGACACGGAGCTCGCGACGCTCAGGCCGAGGAACGTGATGCCCCGCGCGCCGACCGCCCACGCGAACGGCGCGCCGATCAGCACGACCGTCAGCACGGCCACGGTCAGCGCGGGGATCGCCTCAAACCAGCTCACGAGTCACGCCTCCGGCCGCGCCGGGTCACTCGTCGTCGCCGGCCGAACCGGACTGCAGCGCCGCCGTTCCCGCGAAATGCGGGCGAAGCTTGTTCTCGAACATCGTCAGGGCCGACCCGATGGCCATGTGCATGTCGAGGTACTTGTAGGTGCCCAGGCGGCCGCCGAAGAGCACATCCTTCTCGGCCTTGATCGCGGGGCGGTAGGCCAGGAGCCGCTCGCGGTCCTCCGTGGTGTTGATCGGGTAGTACGGTTCGTCGCCGCTCTGGGCGAAACGAGAGAACTCGCGCATGATCACGGTCGCGTCGCGCGGGTAGTCGCGTTCGGGGTGGAAGTGCCGGAACTCGTGGATGCGCGTGTACGGCACGTCGAGGTCGGGGTAGTTCATCACGCTGGTGCCCTGGAAGTCTCCGGTCGGCAGCACCTCCTCTTCGAAGTCGAGGGTGCGCCAGGACAGCTCGCCCTCGGAGAAGTCGAAGTAACGGTCGATCGGGCCGGTGTAGACGACGGGAACCTGGCCGGCGACGTTGTTCTTGCTGAACTCCTGCGAGTCGTCGAAGAAGTCCGTGTCGAGCCTCACATCGATCTTCGGGTGGTCGGCCATCCGCTCGAGCCAGGCGGTGTAGCCGTCGACCGGGAGGCCTTCGTGCGTGTCGTTGAAGTAGCGGTTGTCGTAAGTGTAGCGCACCGGCAGCCGGGAGATGATCTCGGCCGGCAGGTCCTTGGGGTCGGTCTGCCACTGCTTCGCCGTGTAGTTCTTGATGAACGCCTCGTAGAGGGGACGCCCGATCAGTGAGATGCCCTTGTCGTTGAGGTTCTCCGGGTTGGTGCTGGCGAACTCGGCCGACTGCTCCCGGATGAGCGCGCGCGCCTCGTCCGGGCCGTAGGACGAGCGGAAGAACTGGTTGATCGTGCCGAGGTTGATCGGCATCGGGTACACCTCGCCCTTGTGGCTCGTGTACACCTTGTGCTGGTAGTTCGTGAAGGCGGTGAACCGGTTCACGTACTCCCACACCCGCTCGTTGGAGGTGTGGAAGAGGTGCGAGCCGTAGCGGTGCACCTCGATGCCGGTCTGGGGCTCGTTCTCGCTGTACGCATTGCCGCCGATGTGGCTGCGCCGGTCGATGACGGTGACGTTCAGGCCGAATTCGCGGGCACAGCGTTCGGCGATGGTGAGGCCGAAGAAGCCGGACCCGACGACGACGAGGTCGGTATTCACAAGACTCTCCATGGATCGGGGGACATTACAGGATACGTGGCGGGCGCGTGGGGAATGCCTGAATGGTCACGACAGCCCGCCCCCGGTGAGCACGGCTTCGGCGGCCAGGTTGCCGACGGCGCGGAGGGAGGCGTTCTGTTCGGTCCAGGCCACGCGGTGCGCGCGCAGGCGGGCGGCTTCCCCGGACTGGTGCGCTTCGAGGGCGCGGATCATCGCGTCGCCGACGGCGTCGACCGTGAACTCGGCGTGTTCGCCCAGCCCGTTGTCGCGCACCAGGGCGGCGCCGCTGCCCACGCCGGCGAAAACGACGGCGGTGCCGCAGGCGGCCGCGGCGTACGTCTTGGTGGGCCGGGCGAAGTCATAACCCAGGCCCGGGGCGATGCTCACCAGGGCCGCGGCGGCCCCGCGGAGCCAGGTGGCCGCCTCGCTCGGCGCGATCACACCGCCGAAGAACACGCTTCCCGGCGCGAGTTCGGCGGCTCGCCGGCGCAGCTCGGCCTCGGACGCGCCCTGGCCGAAGAAGCGCAGCTGAGCGTCGGGGAACCGCGCGAGCACCCGCGGCATCGCGCGCACGAAGATGTCCGCGCCCTGCCATTCCGACATCGTGCCGGTGTAGATCAGGTAGGGGTGTGTGCTCTCGGCGACGGGTCCGTCGAGGGTGAAGACCGTGGTGTCGACGCCATTGCCGACGGTGGCGATCTTCGCGGCGTCGACGCCGAACTCGCGGATCCGCACGGTGACCTCGTCGGAGATCGACAGCACCGTGGAGGCGTGGCGCATCACATGGCCCTCGAAGGCGCGCATCAGGGAAATGACCAGTCGCGGCGACTTGAGCGCGGTCAGGCCATCGGTCCAGATGTCCGCCGCGTAGTACGCGTACGGGCGGCGCTTGAGCCTGCTGATCACGGACACGACCGCTCCCGTTGTCGGGGGCGCCTCCGACACGGCGATGTCGTACCGGGACACGAGCAACCGCAGCACGAGCGGGATGTCGAAGCTCAGGTACTGCAGGTACCCGCGCACGTTGCCGCCGGCGTCGCGCAGCACGGGGAAGCGCGACAGTTCGAGGTCGTCGCGGTCAGCGGCCGCGGTCGGGGCCGTGGCCGGCGGGGTCGTCGTGATGACGCGCACCCGGCAGGAGCGGCGAAGGAATCCCGAGGCAAGTTCGTTCAGGCGGAATGCGCCCGCACTGACCTCCGGCGGGAACAGCCGCGTGGCGATGACCACACGTGTAGGTTTCGCCATGGCTCAGTCCGTCAGCAGACGAGTTTCTCCCGTGATCGCCGACTCGACGACCGCTTCGGCCACGCGCAGCGTCGCGAGACCCTCGCGCATGGTGACGATGTTCTGGGAGATGCCGAGGATCGCGTCGCGGAACGCCTCGTGTTCGGAGCGGAGCGGCTCCCGCTTGGTCAGGGCGAAGCGGGTCATCGACCCCTCCGTGACGCCGCGGAACGCCGCGACGGACTCCCACTCGGTGTTGATGGTGCCGTTCGCGAAGAACGTGAGGTCGGCGCTGAGGGTGTCGGCGACGAACGATCCGCGCTCGCCCGTGACCACGGTGACTCGCTCCTTGAGAGGGGAGAGCCAGTTGACGACGTGGTTGGTGATGATGCCGTTGGCGAGCTGGCCGATCGCGGACACCATGTCCTCGTGCGGGCGGCCGCTGCGCGTCGTGGTGTGGGCGGACACGCTGCGGTACGGCGACTGCGCGAGCCAGGCGGTCAGGTCGATGTCGTGCGTGCCGAGGTCCTTGACCACGCCCACGTCGGCGATGCGGGCCGGGAAGGGGCCCTGCCTGCGGGTGGCGATCTGGTAGATGTCGCCGAGCTCGCCGGCGGCCAGGCGGCGGCGCAGGTCCTGCAGGGCGGGGTTGAAGCGCTCGATGTGGCCGACGGCACCGACCAGCCCGCGCTGCTCGAACGCGGCGGCGATGCGTTCCCCGGCGTCGCCGGTGCTCGCGATCGGCTTCTCGACCAGGGTGTGCACCCCGGCGTCCGCCAGTTCGAGCGCGACGGCTTCGTGGTAGCCGGTCGGCACGGCCACGACCGCGGCGTCGATGCCCGCGGCGATGAGTTCGGTGACCGTGGGCAGCACGGCGAGGCTGCCGCCGACGCCGTGCGGGTCACCCTGGGGGTCGGCGATGGCGACCAGGTCGACGCCGTCGAGCTCCCGGATGACGCGGGCGTGGTGGCGGCCCATCATGCCGAGGCCGATGAGTCCGATGCGGAGGTTGGCCATTATGATCCTGCCTTCGCAAGTGAGTTGACGGCGGTGACGATGCGCTCCAGGTCGTCTTCGGACAGCGACGGATGCACCGGCAGGGAGAGCACCTCGCGGGAGGCCCGCTCGGTCTCGGGCAGATCGCAGACGAGGTTGAACGAGGGCAGGCGGTGGTTCGGGATCGGGTAGTACACCCCGGATCCGATGTTGAATTCCTCGCGCAGCGCGGCGGCGAATCCGTCACGGTCGTCGGTGACCCGGATCGTGTACTGGTGGTAGACGTGCGTGATGCCGGGCCCGACGAGGGGAGTCTTCACACCCTCGAGGTTCGCGTCGAGGAACGCGGCGTTCCGCTGCCGGGTCGCGGTCCAGCCGAGCACCTTGCGCAGCTGCACGCGGCCGATGGCGGCGTGGATGTTCGTCATCCGCGCGTTGAAGCCGACGAGTTCGTTCTCGTACTGCTTCTCCATGCCCTGGTTGCGGAGCAGCCGCAGGCGCCGTTCGACCTCGGGGTCGCCGGTCGAGACCATGCCGCCCTCGCCGCTGGTCATGTTCTTCGTCGGGTAGAGGCTGAACATCCCGAACGTGCCGAAGGTGCCGACCTTCCGGCCGTCGACGGCGGCGCCGTGCGCCTGCGCGGCGTCTTCGAACAGGCCGAGGCCGTGTTCGGTGGCGAGGTCGCCGAGGGCGGCGACGTCGGCCGGGTGCCCGTACAGGTGCACCGGCATGATGCCCACGGTGCGGGAGGTGATCTTCCGCGCCACGTCCTTCGGGTCCAGGCAGAAGTGATCGGGTTCGATGTCCGCGAAAACGGGGGTGGCACCGGTCAGGGCGACCGAGTTGGCGGTGGCCGCGAAGGTGAAGGAGGGCACGATGACCTCGTCGCCGGGGCCGACGCCGGCGGCGAGGAGGCCGAGGTGCAGCCCGGAGGTGCCGGAGTTCACGGCGACCGCGGCGCGGCCGTCGAGGAGCACGTCAGAGAACTCGCGTTCGAATTCGGCTACCTCGGTGCCCTGGGCGAGCATGCCGGAAAGCAGCACGGCGTCGACCGCGGCGCGCTCCTCGTCGCCGATGATCGGGCGTGCGGCCGGGATGAATTCGGTCATGACAGTGCCTCTCGCAATACGTTGTTCTCTTCGATGTAGCGGGTGCCGGTCTCCGGGCAGACCCACGCGTCGGCGTCCTGGACGAGCGGAACCCCCGCCTTGCCGACCCAGCGGATGCGCCGCGCCGGGACACCGGCGACCAGCGCGAACGCCGGGACGTCCCTGGTGACGACCGCGCCGGCGGCGACGGTGGCCCAGCGGCCGATGGTGACCGGGGCCACACAGACCGCGCGGGCGCCGATCGAGGCCCCCTCCTCGATGGTGACCCCGACCGGGGTCCAGTCGTGGGCGCTCTTGAGCGACCCGTCGGGGCTGATCGCCCGCGGGTAGGTGTCGTTGGTGAGCACGACGGCCGGGCCGATGAACACGCCGTCGGCCAGGGTCGCGGGCTCGTACACCAGTGCGTAGTTCTGCACCTTGCAGTTGTCGCCCATGGTCACGCCGGTGCCGATGTAGGCGCCGCGTCCGACGATGCAGTTGTCGCCCATCCGAACGTCTGCGCGCACCTGGGCCAGGTGCCAGACCTTGCACTCCTCGCCGAGGACGGCGTTGTCGGCGACATCAGCGGTTGCGGCAATGGTAGTCACGGAGAGGAATCCTTTCACGGCGCTTTCGCGGCACCGTTCACTGGTTTTTTTGAGGCGCCGAGCGTCACGGCTCGGGGCGAAAATCGCCGGAAGGTCGTTCCTGGAGGCCTTCGAGCCGCTCCAACCTTACCTTTTGCAGCGCGGACTCTTCTGCCAGCACCCGGGTCTTGTCTTCCAGCCCGGTCAGTTCGGAGCTGTGCTGCAGGCTCACCAGGAAGAGAATCACGATGCTCACGAAGAACACCAGGTTGGTCGGCACCTCGACCCCGAGCAGGTCGGCCAGGGCGGTGAGGGTGGCCGGGAAGATGCCGAGGACCAGGGCGAGGAGCGCCGCGACGAACCACCACACCGCGTGGCGCTCGCGCAGGCGCCGCCGGCGGAGCAGCTCCACGACGGTGAACAGGGCGATCAGGGCGGAGACGATCCCCAGGATGTAGGTTGCTGTGCTCACGTGGTGACCTCCGGCGGGACCTTCACATGCGGGCGCATCAACGCGAAGAGGAGCGCGATGCACGCTCGCCCCAGGTAGACGGCCGCCTTGAACGGATGGTGCGAGGGATTGCCGGCCTGGCGCGGGCGCATGGAGACGGGAACCTGGCTGATCCGCAGTTTGGCGCCGGCGGCGATCACCAGGGCCTCGAGCGTGTCACCGAGGTACTCGGCCGGGAAGTGCTCGGCGAACAGCGCGACGGCGCGCGGGCCGTTGGCCTTGAAGCCGCTGGTCACGTCGGTGAGCGGAACACGGCTGATCCGGCTGATGATCCTGGCCAGCACGACCATCGCCCAGAGCCGGGGGCCGCGGGCGTCGTAGTCCCCGGTGCCCGCGAAACGCGCGCCGATCACGATGTCGTTGGAGTCGAGCTTGTCGATCAGGGAGAGCACATTGCGCGGGTCGTGCTGGCCGTCGGCGTCGATTTGAACGACGTTGCGGTATCCGTGGGCGACAGCGAACTTGAACCCGGCGCGCATCGCGCCTCCGACGCCCAGGTTGAAGGGCAGGTCGAGAACCGTCGCGCCCGCGTCGAGGGCGCGCTGCCGGGTGGCGTCGGTCGAACCGTCGTTGACGACGAGGCAGCGGATGCCGGGAAGCACCTCCGCGATCTCGCGGAGCACCTCCCCGACCGAACCCTCTTCATTGAAAGCGGGCAGCACCAGCAGGGTCTGCTGCGCGTGTGCCGGCACGCCCGGGCTAGCCATGCGGGCGGGAATCCTTGAGCACGGTGCGCGCGGAGGGCAGGCCGTACACGGCGGCCGCGTCCCGCGCGAGGGAGGAGTGCACGCTCTTCCAGGCGGTGAGGATCGAGTCGCGTTCGACGGCGACGATCAGCCCGGCCTCCCGCAGCGCCTGGCGGGCCGCGGGGCTCCGTCGCACCGCACGCCACATGCGGCTGCCGCCGTCCCACGGGGTGAGCCGGAAGAGGTTGCGGCCGGCCGCCGACCCGGACAGGGCGCGCTGCACGCTAAGGCGGAGCCGCCCGGAGAGGGTGCCCGAATCGTCATGGCCCACGGCGATGCTGGGCGCCTCGCCGGCTCCCGCCTCCCAGCAGAGCACCGTGAGTTCGGGTCGCGCATCGGCGGGCAGGTCGTCGAGGCCCAGTTCGGCCAGGCTCTTGAAGATCGAACCGGAGGGGCTCACGAGTACGACGCGGTTCATCGCGGGGCCTCACTTTCGGACGCGGTGGTGTCGTGCGGGGCGCCGAGGGCCCGGATGCGGGGCAGCAGCTGGTTGGACCGTTCGTACTGCGCGGCCCAGTCCTGCACGGCGTGGCGTTCGCTGCTCGTCTGGTTCACGGCGCGTTCGGCCAGGGCGATGAGCGTGGCCGCGATCGCCTCGGCGCTGAGATCCGGTGTCGCGATCCAGGCCGCGGAGTCCTCAAGGATCTCGGTGGCGGCATTGCCCGGGTCGTGGATGGACGCGACCGGAAGGCCGGTGGCGCAGTACTCGAAGACCTTCCCGCTCGTCACGTACTTGCCGGTGCCGAGCACGAGCAGGAGGGCGTCGAAGGAATGGTAGGTGTCCGCGATCTCGGACTTGCCGACCGGGCCCAGGTACCGGATGCCCTGCTCACGGAACTCGGAGAGGAGGGCGAGGATTCGATCGTTCGGGATCCCGGAGTGGTCGAGGTAGCCGTAGATGTCGATCCGGGAGGAGGCCAGCAGCGGGGACCGGCTCCGGGCCAGGGCCCAGCCGTCGAAGAGCTCCCGCATGGGCACGTGGGCGGAAATCGTGCCGATGTAGCCGAGCACGAGCCCCTGCTCCCGGCCGGGGCGGGGCTGGTCGGAGAACTTCGCCATGTCGGCGTCGTACCCGTTGGCCACGACGTGCATTTTTTCGGCGTGCGCCGGGTAGATCTTCGCGTGCCAGGCGCGGATGGGTTCGTTGACGAACCAGACCTCCCTGGCGCTCTCGACCAGTTCGGTCTCCCAGGTGTCCTGCGGGCTCCCGGGAGGGGTCAGTCGCCGGCCGGAGAACACGTCGAGCTGCCAGGCGTCGCGGTAGTCCATGACGTACGGAACACCGAAGTCCTTGTGCAGCCGGAGGCCGGGGGTGAAGTCGACGTGCGGGTTGGCCGTGCCGATGGTGAGGCCGACCGGGTTGGCCCGGTGGATGCGCACGGCCGCCTCCTCGAGGGGAGTGAGCCAGCCGCCGTAGGTCCCCTCGGGGAACGAGCGGATGTCCTTGCGTGCGCGGTACCCGTTCCACAGCTCCGGGGCGTGGGCCCTCCAGAAGGACCAGGTGCGGATGTCGGTCTGGTAGGCGCCGCTGGTGAACGGCACGCGCACGACGGTGATCGACGGGTGGATCTGGGCCTCCAGCGTGCTGTCGATCCCGGTGCCCATCGTGAAGGTCTCGCGGTTGGCCGTCAGCACGGTGACCCGCCAGCCCTTCTCCGCGAAGGCGTTCGCCGTCGCGAGGGCACGGTAGACCCCTCCGCCGCGGCAGGGAGGGTATCCCCAGGCGACGTAGAGAAGGTGAGGCGCGTCCTGCTTGGTCATCTGTCCTGTCCGTTCGCGTGTTGCACCTGGTCGCCCGCCGATCGGGTCACAGCGGCAGGCCGCGGTACATGTCCGCCAGCCGGGCGGCGAGCATCGAAGCGTCGTGGGTGCCCAGCATCCAGGCCGGCCCGCCGAGGGCCCGCGAGGCATCCTGGGGTTGTTCGAGCGCGGCCAGGGCCGCGGTAACGAGCTCCACGGAGGTTTCCGCCGTGATCACGGGGGTGGTGGTGTCGTAGGCCGGGTGCAGCGGCATGACGACGGGCACCCCGATGCCGATGGCCTCGAGTTCGCTGGTGGCCACGACGCCCGCGGCCTGGCCGGCGACCACATGCGCGCCGGCAAGCCAGCGGAGGTACTCGGGCTTGGGCATCCGGGGCATGATTTCCACCCCGGCCTCGCGCGCGGCGCCGGCGGAGTCTCCCCAGTCCAGCCCCTGCACGCGAACGGCGCCGCCCGCCCGCGCGACGAGGCCGCGGGCGATGTCGAGCTGGAAGTCGGCGTTCTTGGAGCCGTCCCAGCGGGAGGCGAACACGATTGTCGGTGTTTCGGCCGGACGCCAGGCGGGCAGCGCCGGCACGTCAACCGGGATCGGGAAGTAGACGGCATCCGCGCGCGCCTGGATGGCGTGTTCCCTGAGGTCCGGCGTCGAGTAGAGCACGGCCTGCGCGGTGGCGGAGGCGCTCAGCATCACGTCGTGCGCGTAGGGCTGGTGGAAATGGTGACGGATGTCGGTGCCGTGGAAGTGCAGCACGTACGGCCGACGAGGCCACAGCTGCAGGTACGAGGTGCGCCTGCCGTAGTGCAGGTGGATCAGGTCGGAGGGGAGCAGGTCGATGATCCGGCCCGCATGCCAGGCCAGGGCGCCGGCGTACTTGCGCACGGGGTTCGAATCGTGGCTCAGGTCGCGCACGTTGCGGTAGCGCCAGTCGAGACCCGCCTCGCGGCCCTTCGCCGCGAGCAGCTTGCCGACGTCGGCCGCATCGAAGAGGTGGGTGACCGTCAGGTCCTTCTTCACGACTGGGCCTCCGGGGAGAGTCCGGCCAGGGCGGCCTGCGCGGCGAAGTCGGGAACGGCGTTGACGACTTCCTGGAAGGTGCCGCTGGCCTCGAGCCGGCCGTCCTTGAAGAAGAAGACGATGTCGGCGTGCCGGATCGTCGCCAGCCGGTGGGCGACGGTGATCACGGTGAGGTGCCCGACGAGGGCCTTGATCGCCTGGGTGACGGCGGCCTCGGTCGCGGTGTCGAGGGCGCTGGTGGCCTCATCCATGACCAGCACGCCGGGGTCGGGGTAGAGGGCCCTGGCGATGCCGAGCCGCTGCCGCTGGCCGCCGGAGAGGGCCATGCCGCGCTCGCCGATGGGGGCTTCGACTCCGCCCTCCCTGGCGTCGACCATGGAACTGAGCTGGGCGCGGTCCAGGGCGGTCACCACGCGCGCGGGCTCGACGTGCGCCGGGTCCCAGCTGAGGGCCACGTTCTGGGCGATCGACGCGTCGAAGAGGGCAACCTCCTGCGGCACGTAGCCGATTGAGGCGCGCCAGGCGTTGAGCACCGAGGTGAGCGGCTGCTGACCGACCGTGATGGTGCCCGACGTCGGGATCAACAGGCCGAGCAGGATGTCGACCAGCGTCGACTTTCCCGCGCCGGAGGCGCCGACGATGGCGACATGGGATCCGGCCGGGATGTTCATGCTCACCCGGTCCAGTGCGGGGGAATCCGCATCGGGGAAGCTGAAGCTCACCTCGTTCAGCGTGATGTCGCGCTCCGACGCCGGGGGGAGGACGGCGGTGTCGTCCGGGGTGATCTCGATCTTGCGCTGTTCCGCCTTGGCGATCTCGTCCAGCACCAGTTCGGCGAACGACGCGTTCGAGTGCATCTGGGACAGGATCGCCTGGAACCGGGTGAGCGAGGGGACGATGCGGAAACCGGCAACGGCGAACAGGGCGATCGCGCTGACCGCGCCGGTCTGGCCGCCGGTGATCCAGCCCATGCCGCCGACGAGGATGAAGCCGACGATCAGTGCCGATTCGAGGATGTAACGCGGGACCACGCTCAGGAAGGACAGGGTGGCACGCGACCGCGAGGCCTCCAGCCGGTTGCCGTGGACGGCCTGGCCGATGCCGGCCGTGGCGCCGCGGAGCGTGATCTCCTTGAGCGTCGCGACCGCTTCGGTGATCAGGCGGGAGGTGTAGAACGAGTACTCGCGGTTGCGCCGTCCGTGCAGCACGGCCTTCCGGGTGATCACCCGGGAGAGGAACAGGGCGATCAGGCCGAGGTAGACGATCGTGAGCGCGGCCGTCGACGGCTGGGCGATGGTCAGCACCAGCAGCACCGCGGCCGTGGACACGATCTCGCCGGCCAGGCTGCTCGCCGGGATGAGCACACCGTAGACGGTCGTGTTGACCCCGGCGTCGACCGAACGCACGATGTCGGCCGAGTTCATCCGGAGCCGCTCGACCCACGGCGTGCTCATGTACGCGGCGAACAGCTTGTCGCCGATGGCGACCTCGTGGTTCGCGAAGCGCCGAGTGCCGATCCGCACGACGAGCATGTTCAGCAGGGACTTCAGCACGATGGCGCCGGCGATGATCGCGAGGATGACCGTGTACTGGCCGACCTCCGAGATGGTGACGCCGAGCACCGGGATCGTCGTGGGCTCGTTCGAGATCATCCCGGGGAGCACGACGGCGAGGAGGCCGAGGGAGACGATGTCGAGCACCGAGAGGGCCATCGTCGCGCCGGTGTACCGCACGAGGAAGCGTTTCGAACCGGCGGGAAGCGCATTGAGCAGGTTTCGGACAATTGTGTACAAGGTCATTGCGGGGGCGGTCCTCCCTGGACTTGCGGCAGTGAGCGCTGGACTTGCGGCAGTGAGCGCATCCGACTCATCCTAGTTTGCTCAGCGGGAATGACCGTCTTCCGGTTTGCCGATGCTGCTAGCTTCAAGGTGTGCCGAAACCCCTGACCAACGCCGTGCGCCGGGTGCTGCAGGGCATCTGGCGCTCGCGGCACTCCTGGCCGGACCGGCTCAACGCGGTCGCGGACGGTCTCCTGTCCCGGGCGCCGGATCGGGTGCTCCGGGGGCTCGACCGGGCCGTCCTGGGCGGCGGCGCCCGCATCCCCGGCCCGGCGCAGGCACCCGACACGGACATCCGCTTGTACGTTGCCCCGGCCAATTTCGCCGGCCAGGGCGGCCAGTGGGCCCGCGCGGTCTCCCGGCATGTGCCCGGCGCCGGGGCGGTGAGCATGGGCTTCCAGGGCGCCGGCGCGTTCGGCTTCCGGGCCGACTACCCGGTCGACAAAGACGTGTACCTGTACTCCGGATCCTGGCAGCGGCGCCAGCTCCGGGCGGTCAGCCGGGGCTTCACCCACGTGCTGATCGAGGCCGAGCGCCCGCTGTTCGGCACCTTCCTCGGCTCGGTCGAGCGCGAGGTGGCGGCCCTGGCACGGAGCGGGGTCCGGGCCGCCTTCGTCTGCCACGGAACCGACATCCGGCTGCCCAGCCGCCACGCCCGGACGAATCCGTTCTCTCCCTACCGCGACGGCCTGCTCGCGCAGACGCCCGAGCTGGAACGGCGCGCCCGGGAGAACCGGCGGGTGCTCGACCGGTGCGGGCTCCCCGTCTTCGTCTCCACTCCCGACCTCCTGCTCGATGTCGCGCAGGGCCTCTGGCTCCCGGTCGTCGTCGACCTCGAGCGGTGGAAGCGCTCCAATCCGGCACTGACGGGCCCGCGCCCGGTTGTCGTCCACATTCCGAGCAAGGCGATCATCAAGGGCACCGACCTCGTCGACCCGATTCTGACGGCGCTGCATGACGACGGCCTGATCGACTACCGCCGGGTCGAGGGCGTCCCCTCGGGAGACATGCCCGAACTGTACGGTTCGGCGGACATCGTGGTCGACCAGTTCCGGATCGGCAGCTATGGGGTGGCGGCGTGCGAGGCGCTGGCATCCGGGCGGCTCGTGGTCTCGGATGTCTCGGAGCAGGTGCGCGCGGAGGTGGAGGCGGCCACGGGCCTGGCCCTGCCGATCGTCCAGGCGACCGCCGCCGAACTGGCCGAGGCCATCCGCCGGGTCGTGGCCGATCCCGGCCACTACCGGCAGGTCGCCGAGGCGGGTCCCCGCTTCGTCGGCGAGGTGCACGACGGCCGCTATTCCGCGCGCATCCTGGCCGCCCACTTCCTCTCGACGGGCGCCTGAAGACGCCGCTCAGGCACGCTCGCCTAGGATTGCCCGTGTGAAGTTACTGAGTGTCGTAGGTGCCAGACCGCAATTCGTCAAGCTTGCCCCGATCGCCCGGGCGGCGGCAGAGGCCGGGGTGGAGCACATCATCGTGCACACCGGTCAGCACTACGACCCGCTGCTCTCCGATGTCTTCTTCGAGGAACTCAGCATCCCCGCGCCGACCGTGCACCTCGGCGTCGGCTCCGGCAGCCACGGCGTGCAGACCGGAGCGATGCTCGGTGCCCTCGACGCCGTGCTCACCGAGCACAACCCCGACTGGGTCCTCGTCTACGGGGACACGAACTCCACCGTCGCCGCCGCGCTGAGCGCCGTGAAGCTGCACTACAAGGTCGCGCACCTGGAGGCCGGGCTGCGTTCCTTCAACCGGCGGATGCCGGAGGAACACAACCGGGTGCTCACCGACCACGCCGCCGACCTGCTGCTCCCGCCCACCGAGGTGGCGCTCGCGCACCTCACCGCGGAGGGGCTCGCCGACCGCTCCATCGTCGTCGGAGACGTCATGGCCGACGTGCTCTACCAGGTTCGCGACGCCGCCGCGGGCGGGCCCTCCCAGCTGCTCGAGTCCCTCTCCCTCGAGCACGGCGGCTTCTACCTCGCGACGCTCCACCGGGCCGACAACACGGATGACCCCGCCCGCCTGGCCGAGATCGTCGACAGCCTGTCCTCCCTCGACCGCCCGGTCGTGCTGCTCGCCCACCCGCGCCTGATCGCCAAGGCGGCGGAGTTCGGCATCGACCTGGCCACGGGCACGCTCATCCCGCATCAGCCGCTCGGCTACTCGGAACTCATTGCGGCCGTCATGGCCAGCGCGGGCGTGGTGACCGACTCGGGCGGCCTGCAGAAGGAAGCGTTCCTGCTGCGCGTGCCGTGCACGACCGTGCGCACGGAGACCGAGTGGGTCGAGACGATCGACCTCGGCTGGAACGTGCTGGCAACCTCGCGCGAGCAGATCGCCGCCGGGGTCACCCGGCCCTGGCCGGCCGCCACGGATGCCGCGCCCTACGGCGACGGCCACGCCGCCACCCGTGTGATCGCCGCGCTCCTCCAGCACTAGCCCCCCGCCCCCGCCCCCCGCCCCCGCCCCCGCGCGGCGCGAGCCGTGCACCCCAGCGCCGAGGCTCGCCGTTTCTGCCGAGAGTCGCCGGTGCAGCGGGGACTCTCGGCACAATCGGCGACTCTCGCGGCGGGCGACCGCGGCGGCGGCGGCCGGTGGGACCGGCCTGTGCGCCGACCTTGACTGTTCCGGTCGAGTTGCCCTGGTGTGCCGGGCAAGCTCGACCGCACCTGTCAATCTCGGCGAAGGTTGCGCCGAGACTCGCCGTTTCTGCCCAGTGTCGCCGTTGCAGCGGGGACTCTCGGCACAATCGGCGACTCTCGCGGCCGGCGAGCGGGCCGGCGAATCTCGCGAGCGGGCGGCTCAGCGGCCGAGCGTCTTGTCCCACTCCTTGACCGAGGTGATCTCGGGCAGCGCGTCCCGGTACTGGCGGGCGAGTTCGGGCCAGCGGCGACCGATCTCCCGGTGCAGGCGCCAGCTCTCGCGCAGCATCCGCCGGAACTGGCGGCGGTCCCGGGAATACCAGGTCTTCCCGGCGCCGTCGGCGGTCGAGACGAGCGCGCTGTCGAAATACGGCAGCCGGAACCAGACGCCGTCGCGCTTGGACAGCTCCACCTGCGGGCGCTCGACATTGGCCGCGGCCGGTTTGACCAGCCAGTGCCGGGCCACCATCTGCGCGGTGAAGAGGATCAGCGCCAGTCCGCGAGGTCCCCTGGCCTGCTGGGTGCCGGCCGGGATCGGGTACACCCGTTTGCCTTCATTGGTCACGGGGGTTTCGGCATCCGATTTCAGCACGCGCTTCTCGCGGAAGTCCGCGGCCTGGGCCCGGAGCTCGGCGAGCTTGGTCGGCAGCGTCGCGTGCATGTGCGCGGGGCCGCTCAGCACGTCGCGCAGGGCCTGCTGGCGCAGGGCAACCGGGTAGTACTGCATCGACAGCAGGTGCTTGATGTCCCAGATGCGGCTGTCGCGCAGGAGATCCCCGCCGCCCTTGAACGGCGAGTGCAGCAGCGCGGCCACGAACCGGTTGCGGGCGTGGAAATACGCCTGCCAGTCGATGGAGTCGTCCTTGTCCAGCCAGGACACATGCCAGAGCGCGGCGCCGGGCAGGCTGACGGTCGCGAATCCGGCCGCTCCGGCGCGGAGGCAGTACTCCGCGTCGTCCCACTTGATGAAGGCGGGGAGGGACAGGCCGACGGACCGGAGTGCCTCGGTCGGGATGAGGCAGAACCACCAGCCGTTGTAGTCCGCGTCCATCCGGGCATGCATCCAGCGGGTCTGGCGCAGGTTGCTGAACCGGAAGTCGTGGGGAACCTTGTCGTGCGGTTCGGAGTGCCAGACGAACGGCTTGAGGTCGACGGTCTCGGCGAAGGCGTGCAGCACCGGGCGGTCGAGCAGGTCGAACATGTGCCCGCCGACGAGTACGGGGCGCCGGCTGAACCGGCCGAATTGCAGCGCGCGGAAGATGCTTTCGGGCTCGACCTTGACGTCGTCGTCAAGCAGCAGCACGAAGTCGCTCTCTGGTCGGTCGAGTGTTTCCGCCATTGAGCGGGCGAAGCCCCCCGAGCCGCCAAGGTTGGGCTGCTCGATGACCTGGAGCTGGTCGCCGAGCCTGGCCGCGACGGCCGGGTAGGCGCCCTGCGCCTTGACCTTGTCGTTGCCCTGGTCGACGAGAAAGACCCGGTCGATCTCGCCCAGCAGCGCGCCGCTGCCGGCGAGGGCGTCCAGCGTTTCGACGCAGTAGTCGGGCTTGTTGAAGGTGGTGATCCCGAGGCAGACCTTGCCCGTCCGGGCGGGCTCGTCGGGGGTGGCCCAGCTGCCGCCGCGGAGCACGAGAGGCTCGGTCCCGGCGACGATGTCGAACCAGTACCAGCCGCCGTCGCCGAAGGTGACGACGGGGAGGTCGACGCTGGTGCTCATCGTTCCGGCCAGGGCGTGCGACTCGACGCGCTGGGCGATGCCGTGCGCGGTCGAGCGGTAGATCATCAGCGTCCCGGCGCCCTCCGTCTGCAGGTTCAGGCGGATCGAGCGCACCGTGGTCCAGTGCTGCCAGTAAGACGCGGGGAACGCGTTGAAGTAGCTGGCGAAGGAGACGCGCGCGGTGGCGCCGATCCGGATGCTCTCCCTCGAGATCAGGTCATCGATGTGCGCGTTGTCGCTCACCCGGGTCTCGGTGTCGCCGAATCGGGCCCAGGTGTCGGCGTCAAGATACAGCGACAGCACATCCGGGTCGTTCTCCAGCGGGAAAACCACGTTCTGAATCGTTGTCCAGTCAGTCAATCGTTCGTACTCCGTTCAGCTGCGCCGGACGTCACGTCCACCTACGACCCTACCGTCCGGCGCCGGGATGCCTCCTGCCCGCGACTGCGGGCGCCGCCCGCGCCTGCCCCGCCGCCCGATCAGGCGCGGGGGACACGCAGGAACGGACGCAGCACGACGAGTTGCACGGCCAGGACGCTCACTTCCGCGGCGGCGAGCCCGAACGCGAGCCCGGAGACCCCGAACCAGAGCGTCAACGGAATCATCAGCGCGCTTCCCACGACCGCGCCGACAATCGTGCTGACGGCCAGCGCCTTGGTCAGCCCGAAGGCGTTCATGCAGGCGAATCCGGTCAGCTGGGAGGCCAGAAGGGCGCCGAGGTTGATCCCCATCGCCAGCGCCAGGCTGAACGGGATCGTCAGGGTCCCGCCCGAGAGGATGGAGCCGGCCCAGGGGCCGAGCAGCGTGTAGCCCAGCGCGCCGACCCCGCCCAGCAGCAGCGCGATCCAGAGCACCCTCCGGGCCCGGAAGACCTGGACGTCCAGGCTGCGGGAGGGGACGTAACCCTGCGCCACCTGCACGATCGGCCGCGTCGAGTACAGCGCGAGCCGCACGATCCGCTCGGCGAGGGCGTAGGCGGCGGTCGCCTGTGGGATGAAAATGCCGACCAGGATGACCGGAACGTTCACGTACAGCGACGACGTGACGGACATCGTGACGGATGCCGAGTGCCCGCGCAGGTTACCCACGGCGGGCCGGGGCGAGAGGAAGAGCGTCCAGCCGGGGTACCGACGCAGGATGTCCCGGGTGGTGACCACCGTCGCGACGACGACGCCGAGACCCTGCAAGGCGACGAACCACAGCGGATTCCCGGTCGCCATCAGGATCAGCGCGCCGAGAACCGTCCCCACGTTGCGGGGGAGCGTGTCGAGCAGCAGGAAGCGGATGGGGCTGGACTCCCCGACGTAGAACCAGCCGCCGCCGAGGGCGGCCAGCACGCCGGTGGCGACCGTGACGGCCGCGAGCATCCCGTCGCCGCGCGAGAGCGGAATCGCAATCACGATCGCCACCGGCAGGATCGGCACGCAGAGCCAGATGCGGCTCATCAGCGAATCGAGGTAGAAGCGCCCGCGCTCCCCGTCGTCCAGCGTGGCCACCGTGGTCGGACCGGTGACACCCCAGCCGAACACGGCGATGACGAACGCGAACCCCGCCACGGCCTGCGCGACGGCGATCGTCGCCCAGGCGTCCTTCCCGGCGAAGATGATCACGGCCGGGATGACGGCGATGCTGATCACACCGCTCAGCAGGACCGAGATGCCGTAGCCGCCGGTGAACCTCAGCAGACGACGATTCACGCTAGTCCTCGAACCGCCGCGGATGCCGCGCCAGGGCGCTCCGCCAGCTCATGCCCTGCGATGCCTTCATCGCGCAGACGACGAGGAGCAGCCAGCCGAACTCGACCAGGATGGTGCTTTCCGCGGCCGACGCGACCAGCAGGGCGACGAGGGTCAGCGCCGGCCAGACGTGCACGAAGGTGCGCTTGTTCGAGGCGAGCAGCCAGGAACGCACGAAGGCGAGCCCGACCAGGGCGACGAAGGCGAGGAAGCCGACCAGGCCGGCCTGGAAATAGACGTCGAGGAACGCGTTGAGACCGGATGACTGGTCGCGGCCGGTGACGAAGTCGAGCCAGCCGTACGGGGTGACGTTGTTCGGCCAGTACCCGGCCCAGCCCCAGCCTTCGAGGGGATGCAGGGCGATCAGGCGCCACATTTCGCGCCACAGCGTGTAGCGCACCTCGAATTCGCTGCCGGCGTTGAGCAGTTCGATGAGCCGGCCGCGGGCAATCCACGCGCCGATCAGGGCGATCACGGTCGCGCCCAGGAGGCCGAGCTGCAGCATCCATCGTCCTTCGGCAGGCGTGCGCCGCAGCCAGTACAGGGCGAGGGCAGCGACGCCGACGAACAGGGCGACGAGCATGATCACCGGGGAACCGGCGAGAAGGATGCACAGCCCGGCCAGCACGAGCGACCCGATCGCCGGGCCCCGGCGCAGCGACCGCGACCGAAGTTCGACCGCGAAGGTGATGAACGCGAGGAGCGCGACCAGCCCGAGCACGTTCCGCGAACCGAAGATGCCCTGGATCGGCCCCAACCGGGCCAGGTTCCCCTGGATTCCGAGGAAGGCGATCGGCAGGTCGAGCAGCAGGCCGGAGACCACCTCGAGTGCGAGGGAGACCCCCAGCAGCACGCGGAGCACGTCGCCGGTGGCGCGCACAATCTGAATGGTGTCCCGGGCCAGGGCGATGTACACGGCCAGGAACGCGAAGGTCAGTTGGTAGCCGACCCCGGTGAGGGTGGCCACGGTGTAGCCGCTCCAGACCAGGGTGAGGGTGGACCAGCCCAGGAAGACGAGGATCGAGATCGGCAGCAGCCCGTGCCATTCGATGCTCGCGCGGCGGGCGGAGAGCGAGAACGCGGCCAGGGCCACGAGGCCGACCAGCACGGCGGCGAGCCCCGCCCAGCCCATCACGCTCTTCAGAAGCGAGATCGAGAAGGCCACGCCCAGTGCCACGTGGGTGAGCGAGGTCGCGAACCGGGGCGAAGCGAGGATGCGTGCCAGAGCCGACGGGACGGCGGAATTGTGCGCACGGGGGATCATGACGATTCCACGCTACCGTCTACGGCATCGGTGCGGCGGAGGCCTGCTGACGTTTCGTCATCAGGGCAAGCACGCAGAGGATGACCCAGCCGAATTCGACGAGCATCCGGCTCTCGGCCACGCTCTGGGCCAGCAGTGCGGCCAGCAGCAGCAGCGGCAGCAGCGCGGACGCCGTGTAGGGGGACTTGTCGGCCAGGCCATGGCGCGGGCGGTCGACCGCGAGGAACCAGGACCGCCAGAGCGTGGACAGCACGAGCGCGGAGAACACGATGAGACCGATGATGCCCAGCTGCAGCCAGACGTCGAGCCACGCGTTGTGCGCCTGCAGGTAGACGACTCCCTTCCGCACGGCGAGCCCGTCGAAGGGCTCCACCCACGGCGCCCAGTAGCTCACCCAGCCCCAGCCCTGCACCGGGCGCTGGGCGGCCAGCCCGGTCACGCTCGCCCAGATGTCGAATCGGCCGGTCAGGTCGGAGCTCTTGCCGAACAGGCCGAGAAGCTGCGGGGTGAACGCGATCAGGGCCCCCGCGGCGGCGAGAACGGATGCCCCGGCCGTCAGGTAGACCGGCCGGCGTCCGTCGGCGCCCGCCCGGCGCGCCCACAGGGCGAACACCAGGGTCAGACCCACCGCGGCGGCGGCCAGGGTGACGGTCGCCGAACGGGTGAGTACGAGCATCAGCACGGCGAGGGACAGCCAGGCGATCCCCCAGCCGCGCCGCACCGTGCCGGCGGCCAGCTGCACCGCGAAGACGATGACGGCGAGGAGGGCGAGGAAGCCGAGCAGGTTTCGGCTGGCCACGATGCCTTCGATCGGTCCGCCCTGAAGCAGCAGGCCGCGGGACCAGTAGAACGCCTGCGGCACCGTGTCGGTGCCGTAGTCGACCCAGAACGGCAGCACCGCGTGGCGCACGAATATTCCGACCCAGAGCTCGAAAAGCAGGGAGAGGCCCAGCACCCAGCGCAGGGCGACCGAGAACGCGCGCAGGAGTTCGGCCCAGGTCAGCGCCAGCGCCAGGAAGACCGCGGGCAGCGTGGTCGCCCACTGCAGGGCGATGCCGATCGCGCTCGCTCCGGGATAGAAGGACCAGGCCAGCGAGAGGGTCGCGAGCCCGAGGAAGGCGACCAGGGATTTCGGGAAGGCGCGCCACATCCAGTCGGGCCTCAGCCTGACCAGGCCGACGATGCTGCCGACGAGGAGCACCAGCGCGATCGCGCCCCACCCCCACCAGTCGAGCAGGTTGCGCCAGAACTGTCCGGCGACAAGCGTGAACAGCACGAACGTCGCAAAGGTGCGGACGACGAAACGGCTGCGGACGGGGGGCATGTGACTAAGGGTAGTGGCGCCGGCTCAGGCGGATGCGGCCTCGCCGCGGCATGCTTGCTAGTTTGGGTCGACGGAGCCAGGCAGGAGCCAGCCATGTTTGTGGGCATTTCCAACACACCGCGGGATTACGCATGGGGTTCACCGACCGCCATTGCGACCCTGCTCGGGCGTGAGCGCTCCGGCAAGCCGGAGGCAGAGTTGTGGCTCGGCGCGCACGCCGGCTCGCCGTCGACCATTGTCGACCCGGGCGTCGCGGGCGGGGCAACGAACCTGGCCGAGTGGATAGCCGCGTCACCGGAGCGGGCGCTCGGCGCCCGGCTGGCGGGTTCCTCCGCACCGCCACGGCTGCCGTTCCTGATGAAGATCCTGGCGGCCGGCAGCCCCCTCTCCCTGCAGGCGCACCCCTCGCCTGAGCAAGCCCGCGCCGGGTTCGCCCTGGAGAACGAGGCCGGCATCCCGGTCGACGCGGCCGGCCGGAACTACCGCGACCCGTTCCACAAGCCCGAACTCATCTACGCGCTCAGCGAGACCTTCGATGCGCTCTGCGGATTCCGCGACCTGGGCGAAATCCGGCGGATCCTGGCGGAGCTCCGAGCCCTGGACGCCGCGAGCGACGAGCCGCAGGCGGGAGCGCTCGACGCGTTCGAGAGCCGGCTCCTCGGGCCGGACGCGCTCCACGACGTCGTCGACTGGTTGCTGCGCGACGGGCGCGGCGGCGACACCGGCGAGGTCGCCTGGCTCGTCGAGCGCGTGGTCGCACTGGCCCGGCAGGCCGCGTACCTGGCCGAGGGCGGGGCCGTGATCGGCTTCGCGGCGGAACTCGCCACCGTGCGGGACCTGGCCGAGGCCTACCCCGGCGACCCGGGCATCGTGCTCTCCCTGCTGCTCAACCACGTGACCCTGCGCCGAGGCGAGGTGCTCTACCTGCCGGCCGGCAACATCCACGCCTATCTCTCCGGACTCGGGGTCGAGGTGATGGCCGCCTCGGACAACGTGCTCCGCGGGGGGCTGACTCCCAAGCACATCGACATCGACGAGCTGCTCGACGTGCTCGACTTCACCCCGCTCCCGGTGCCGTATCTGCCCCCGTCCGCCGATGGCCCCGGGGTGTCCGTGTACCGTCCCGACGTGCCGGACTTCCGGCTCGTGCGGGTTGACGCGGATGCCGCCGGCCCGGGCGATGTGCCCATGCGGCAGGTCACCCTGGCCGGGCCGGCGATCGCCATCTGCACGGCGGGCGGGTTCCTCGTGGCCGGCGCCGCGTCATCCGCACGCGTCAAGCGCGGCGACGCGGTCTTTGTCACCCCCGACGAGGGCACCATCACCTTCGCCGGCGCCGGCGAGGTCTTCCTCGCCACCACCAACACGCCCTAGTCCCTGGCCGGACGTCGCTGAGATGCGGACAAAGTACCTTCCCCGGCCGAACGAAGGTGCGTTGTCCGCAATTCAACTCTCGGCACGGGGCTGGAGCGCACGCGTCAGCCGGCGCGGCGGCTGCCGAAGGTGCGGCGGTAGGCCGTCGGGGTCGTCTGCAGCACCTCGAGGAAGTGGTGGCGCATGACGGCCGCCGCGCCGAAGCCGGTGTCGCCGGCGATGGCCTCCAGGCTCCACTCGGTCTCCTCGAGCAGTTGCTGGGCCCGGAGCAGCCGCTGGCGGTTGAGCCAGGCGGTCGGCGTCGTGCCGAGGTCCGCGCGGAAGCGGCGCGCAAAGGTGCGGGGCGACATCAATGACTTCCGCGCGAGCTGCTCCACCGTGAGTTCCCGGTCGAGGTTCTGCATCATCCACTCGGTGACGACGGCGAAGGAATCGCTCCGGCTCTCCACCACGGGCGACGCGATGAATTGCGACTGCCCGCCGTCGCGCTGGGGAGCGACGACCATGCGGCGCGCGATGATGTTCGCCGCGGCCGCGCCGAGTTCCTTGCGCACTATGTGCAGCGCGGCGTCGATCCCGGCGGCGGTGCCTGCCCCGGTCACGACCCGGCAGTTCTCGACGAACAGCACATCGGGGTCCACGTCGGTCTCCGGGTAGGCCCGGGCGAGGTCCGCCGCATACATCCAGTGCGTTGTGCTGCGTCGCCCGTTCAGGATGCCCGCCTCGGCGAGCACGAACGCCCCGCTGCAGACGCTGAGCACCCAGGCGCCGCGTGCCTCCGCATCCCGCACGACCCGCAGGATCTCCGGGTGGATCGGGGCGCCGGCCTCGTAGGCGGGGATCGCGATCAGGTCGGCGTCTGCGGCCGCGGAGAGATCCTCGTGTACCAGGATGTCGAAGCCGAGCTTGGTGCGGATCGGGCCCGGCTCCGCGGCGGTGACGTGGAAATCGAAGACCGGGCCGCCGTGCTCGCTCCGGTCGATTCCGAAGACCTCGCAGATGACCCCGAACTCGAACGGGGACATCCCCGGGGCAGTCCACGCCCTCCGGTTAGGCTGTCCCCGGTGGCAGCACGCGGTTGCCGCCGGAGCAGTGAGGGGCGCACATGGCTTGGTTAGTCACCGGGGGAGCCGGTTACATCGGCGCCCATGTTGTTCGCGCGTTCCTCGCCGAGGGCATCGAGGTCGTCGTGATCGACGACCTCTCCAGCGGCCATGCCGAGTTCGTCCCGGAGGGCGTGCCGTTCGTTCGCGGCAGCATCCTGGACGTCGAGCTCCTGCGCCGCACCTTCGCCGAACACGACCTGAGCGGCGTCGTGCACGTCGCCGGCTACAAGTACGCCGGTGTGTCCGTGCAGCGCCCCCTGCACACCTACGAGCAGAACGTCACCGCAACGGTGACCCTGCTGGCCGCCATGCAGGAGGCCGGGGTCGACCGGATCGTCTTCTCCTCCAGCGCCGCCGTCTACGGCACCCCGCGCACCGACCTCGTCACCGAGGACACTCCCAAGAACCCCGAATCGCCCTACGGGGAGTCCAAGCTCGTCGGCGAATGGCTGCTGCGCGACCAGGCGGTGGCGACCGGCCTCCGCCACACGTCCCTGCGCTACTTCAACGTTGTCGGTTCCGGCGCGACCGACTTGCGCGACACCAGCCCGCACAATCTCTTCCCCCTCGTCTTCGAGGCGCTCGCCGCCGGACGCACCCCGCGGATCTTCGGCGACGACTATGCGACGCCGGACGGAACCTGCGTGCGCGACTACATCCACGTGTCCGACCTGGCGGTCTCCCACGTTGCCGCGGCCGGTCGTCTGGATGCCGGTGAGCCGATCGAGCCCGTGTACAACCTCGGCAGCGGGGAGGGCGTCTCGGTCGGGGAAATCATGGCGACGGTGGCCGCCGTCACCGGAATCGACTTCGCGCCGGCGCATGAGCCGCGTCGTCCGGGAGACCCCGATCGCATCGTCGCGTCCGGCGAACTCGCGGCGCGGGACCTCTCCTGGAGCATGCGCCACAGCCTGGACGACATGGTGCGGAGCGCCTGGGAATCCCACCGGGCCGTCGCCGCCCCGAACGGGTGACATGTTTCCGATCCTTGGGCGAGTCGAAACCCTAGAGCCAATATCGAGGGTTTACTCTTTGCGACTTGACGTGGGGGGAACTACACCGATGTAATTAGTTCAAGACACGCAATGAATGCGCGTCGCACAAGGGGTGGGAGACGATATGTCAATATCTGGGTATCGTGCCGGGGTTCCTGAGGATTGGTTTGTCGATCCAGTCCGCTTGGGAGTGCCCGGAGTGCGCAAGGAAACGGGAGATGACAATCCCCTGGCGTGGCAGACGGATTCGCTCTGCGCCCAGACCGATCCGGAGGCGTTCTTCCCTGAGAAGGGCGGCTCGACCCGCGATGCGAAGAAGATCTGCGGATCCTGCGAGGTTCGCACGCAGTGCCTGCAGTACGCGCTCGCCAACGACGAGCGATTCGGGATTTGGGGCGGACTGTCGGAGCGCGAGCGCCGCAAACTGCGCAAGCGCGCCTGAACGCAGCGCGACTGAGGTCGCGGCGGCCGGTCGGATTTAGGGCGCGCCCCCCACGCTCCGGGGCGCGGGGCGCTCCCCGACCTAGGCTGTTCCCGATATGCAACCGCGAGTCACCGCCATCCTTGTCGCCCGTAACGGCGCGAATCACCTTGAGCGAACTCTCGAGGCCCTCGCCTCGCAGACCCGCCGGCCCGACGTCGTGGTCACGGTCGACTGCGGGTCGACGGATGCCACGGCGTCGCTTCTGGCCGCATTCGGCCCCACCCACTTCATCTCCGCCGAACACGACCTCACGTTCGGGCAGGCGATCGCCGCCGGTGTGAAGGTCACGGCCCCGCCGGAGTCCAGCCACGAAATGCTCTGGCTGCTCGCCCAGGACAGCGCCCCGGCGCCGGGCGCCCTGGAGGCGCTCCTCGGCGGGCTGGAGATCGCGCCATCCGTTGCCGTAGCCGGACCGAAGGTCATGGAATGGGACGCCGGAGACTACATCCACGATTTCGGCGAGTCGATGACGTCCTTCGGCGCCACCGTGACCCTGGTCGAGAGCGAACTCGACCAGGGACAGCGCGACGGCATGAGCGATGTGCTCGCCGTCGGCGCCGGCGGGATGCTCGTGCGGCACACCGTGTGGAACGAGCTCGGCGGCTTCGACCCGGCCCTCCCCGCCATCGACGACTCCCTCGACTTCTGCGTGCGGGTGCGGATGGCCGGCTACCGCGTCTCCGTCGTCGCCGCGGCCCGCGTCGCCTCCGCCGGTGACGGCGTCGCCGGCCCGGACGGATCCTCGCGGGGGCGCCCCCGCCGCAAACGCCTGCGGATGGAGCGTGCCGCCGGGCTGCACCGCCGCCTGGTCTACGCACCGGCCTGGGCCCTGCCGTTCCACTGGCTGTCGCTCGTTCCCCTCGCCTTCCTGCGCTCCATCTTCCAGCTGCTGCGGAAGGAGCCGGGCGCGATCCTGGGCGAGTTCTCGGCCGCGTTCGGTGCGGCAGTCCACGGGATGCGCGTGCTGCGCGCCCGCCGCCGGTTCGCCGCGACACGCAAGCTCGGCTGGGCCTCGATCGCCGGCCTGCGCGTGCCCACCGTCGAGGTGCGCCGCCGCCGGGCGCTCCGACGCGAGGCCAGCCTGACCGGCGTGCGCGGCGACCGGCCGGAGATCCGCTTCCTGGCGTCGGGCGGCGGCTGGACGGTGCTCGCGGCGGCGGTGGTGGGCATCACGGCCCTCGCTCCGGTGCTGGGCGCGCGCACGCTCACCGGCGGCGGCCTCCTGCCCCTGTCGAACACCCCTGCCGACCTCTGGGGCGCCACAGGCTACGGATGGCGCGACATCGGCCTCGGGTTCGTCGGCGCCGCCGACCCGTTCGCCGCCGTCCTCGCCATGCTCGGGTCGATCTTCTTCTGGGCGCCGTCCTTCGCCCTCGTCGCCCTGTACTTCCTCGCGCTTCCGCTCGCCGCCTTCGGCGCCTGGATGGCCGCATCGCGCCTGACCGAACGCGGATCGCTGCGCGCGGTCACGGCCGCACTCTGGGTTTTGTCACCCCCCTTCCTGACCGCACTGGCGGCCGGACGCCCCGCCGCCATCCTCGTGCACCTGCTCCTGCCGTGGCTCTTCTTCGCCGGTTACGCCGCGGCCCGCTCATGGTCGGCCTCGGCGTCGGCCGCCCTCCTCTTCGCGGCCGTCGTCGCCTGCGCTCCCTCCCTCGCTCCGGCACTGCTGATCGGCTGGATCGTGTCGGTCGCGGTGAGCGGACGCAGCGTCACGCGCTTCATCGGCATCCCGCTCCCCGCCCTCGCCCTGGCCGCGCCCCTGATCTGGGACCAGGGGCTCCGCGGCGCCTGGCTGTCGCTGCTCGCCGACCCCGGGGTCCCGCTCCCGAGCCACCCGGTATCCGGATGGCAGCTGGTCCTGGGCTTCCCCTCCGGCGAATTCGGCGGCTGGACCCCCCTCCTCGACACCCTCGGGATCCCCGGCGTCGACGCCGAGCTGCTCGTGCCGATCCTGCTCGCGCCGCTGGCCGTCCTGGCCGCGGTCTCGCTGTTCCTGCACGGGGCCAGGGCGGCCGGCTTCTCCGTGCTCACCGCCGTCCTCGGGCTGGCGACCGCCATCTGGGCCGGCCAGCTCTTCTTCGCTTCGCTCGGGGCGCAGCCGGTGGGCGTGTGGGCAGGGCCCGGGCTCAGCCTCTATTGGCTGGGTCTTGCCGGAGCCGTCCTCTGCGCCCTTCGCGGCCTGCGGATGTACGCCATCGCGCCGGCGGTGACGGCAGGCATCGCCCTGCTCATCGTGGTCGCACCGCTGGTGGGGTCGCTCTACCTCGGCTCGTCCGTCGTTTCCGCGGGCGGCGACCGCACCCAGCCCGCAATCGTCACCGCAGAGGCGCAGACGAACGCGCGTCAGGGCACGCTGCAGATCACCCCGCAGCCCGACGGCGGCATCCGGGCCACGGTGGTTCGCGGTGCCGGCGTCACCCTCGACAAGCAATCCACACTGTCGAGCACCGACCGGAGCCTGGACGCGCACGAGCGCGAACTGGCCGCGCTGGCCGGCAACCTCGTCTCCCGCAGCGGCCTGGACGCTTCGGCGGGCCTGAACGAATTCGGGATCCGCTTCGTGCTGCTGCGCCCGGCCGCGGTCACTCCGATCGGCACGGCGCGCGTCGCCCCGGTCACCCCGGTGGCCGCGGAGACGCTCACTCGAACGACGACGGCGCTCGACGGCAACGCAGCCCTGGCGCCGGTGGGCGACACGACCTTCGGCCGCCTGTGGCGGCACGACGCCCCGGCGGATGCCCTGGGCGACGTGGCGATTCCGGCGAACGCCGGGGGAGCGCTGGGCCTGATCGCCTTCCTCGTCGCGGCGGTGGTCATCGGAGCGACCGTGCTGCTGTCCATCCCCACCGGAGCGGGACCCGAGGCCGTCCGCCAGGCCAACCGCGACGCGATCCGGCGCACGGCGAGGGAGAAAACCAAGCAGAAGCGCCTCGCCAGGGCCAGGGCCAGGCCGGAGCGGGCGCCGAGGGCTGCGCGCGCCGGCAGATCCGTCCGCGGGGCAAAACCGGGCGCCCAAAGGGCTCGGGGCGGCGCCCCCACGCCGGCCGTAACACCCACGCCGGCCGAAACTCCAGATCCGGCCGTCACACCCACGCCGGCCGACGCCCCGACCCAGCAGCAGGAGGACGACCGTGACCGGTAATCGCGCAGTCCAAACGGGCTCCCGAATCGCCGCCGGCCTCCTCGGCCTCACCCTGGCCGTCAGCGCCGCGGGTGCAGCGGCGATCATCCCCTGGCCGACCGCGACCCGCACCCCGCCCTCCGCCCTGGTCGCGCCCATCCCGGCCGAGCAGCTGAGGGTGTGCCCCGGCCCGCTGCTGACCCTCGCCGAGGACTCGGGCCAGGCGCAGGCGGCGACATCCGTCGGCCGGGCGTCCGCCGTCTACGGGAGCACCTACGGGGCGAATGCGCCCACGGACATCGACGATGTCACCGAGCTCGCCGCCGCCGACAACCCGCGCAGCGAACGCGACGGCGGCCCCTTGCTCCTGCGCGTTCCCGCGCCCGAGGGCGCCACGGTGCCCTCGCTCGTGGCCGGAAGCCAGTCGCAGACCGCCCGGGGCGAATCCGTCGGCGGGTTTGCGGCCGCCGCCTGCGGCGAGGCCGGCGCCGACGCGTGGCTCGTGGGCGGATCGACCGACGTCGGGCGCACCAGCCTCGTGCTGCTGAGCAACCCGACCACCGTGGTCGCGAGCGTGGACCTGACCGTCATCGGCGAGACCGGCATCGTGGATGCGCCCGGCGCAAACGGAATCCTGGTGCAGCCCGGCGCGCAACGGATCGTCTCGCTGGCCGGCCTTGCCCCGAACCTCCAGTCGCCCGTCGTGCACGTCGAGGCACATGGCGGGCAGGTCGTCGCATCCCTCGAGCAGAGTCTCATCCAGGGAATCGAGCCGTCCGGCGTCGAACTGATCGCACCGTCGGCCGCCCCGTCCCTCACCCAGGTCATCTCCGGGCTGGTCGTCACGACGCAAGCGCCGCCGGCCGCGGAGACCGACGCCGACCACGTGTCCGACGAGATCCCCTCCGTGCGCATTCTCGCGCCCGGCGAGGAGTCGGCGCAGGTGGAGGTCGTCGTCATCGGCTCCGACGGGCCGGGCGCCCCGATCAAGGTCGACGTGCAGCCGGGCATCGTCGCCGAGATCCCGCTGCCGGGCCTGGCCGCCGGCAACTACGCCGTACGACTCGTTTCCGACCGGCCCGTCGTGATCGCCGCGCGCGCCTCGGCGGACGGCGCCGACGGCAAAGACTTCGCCTGGTTCGCGGCCTCGGCCCCGTTCCCCGGCGACTTCATGGTCAGCGTCGCGCGCGGCCCGGCACCCACCCTGCACCTGGTGAACACCGGCCAGGGCGAGGCCGAGGCGACGCTCACGGACGACACCGGCAAATCAACCACCCTCATGGTCGGCCCCGGCGCTACGGCGGCCCGGCGGCTGGCCGGCGGTGAGCGCTACGTGGTCTCCGGAGGCACATCGCTGGTGGCCTCGGTGAGCTATGCGGGAGCCGGGATGCTGTCCGGTTTCCCGCTCAACCCCTCCGGGCCGCTGGCGACACCGATCCGGGTCTACCCGCGCTGAGTCGCCGGCGCCGCAGCATCCGGGTCAGAGGTGGCGGAACCGGTCGGGCGCGAGGTCCCAGGGGTCCTTGCCGAGAAGCTCGGCGATGGCGCGGAACACGCAACTCTCGATCACCATCCGCTGGTGGAATTCGTCATTGCGGTGCAGCCGGGTCAGTCGCTGGATCGGCAGGCGGTAGAAGACGATGCGGCGCTCCGCGGCGTTCACCCACCAGCGCTCGACGCCGACCCCCGGGATGACGGAGCGCGGACCGGCGGCGACCTCGAAGACCACGTCGGCCAACTCGGGCCAGACGCCGCGCAGGTAGTCCACGGAGGAGGCGATGGTCATATCGAACAGGTCGATGCGCGTGCGCAGCGGGGGCAGGTACGGCCCGGTCGCGGAGCTGCGGATTCCGCGTCCGTGCCGGTCCCGGCCGCGCCCGCGAGCGGTGGGCGCCGGTGCCGGTTCTGCGGAACGGCGTGATCGGGGCATGTTGCCATCCTACTTCCGGCTCCGCCGGCGGTAGCCTGAAGCACTATGTCAAACCGGCCGTGTTCCCGAATCACCTGCGGCGATCCGGCCGTGGCCACGTTGACCTTCGTCTACGCCGACTCCATGGCCGTGCTCGGTCCCCTCTCGGCCGCGCACGAACCGCACGCCTATGACCTCTGCGAGCGGCACGCCGCCCGCACCTCCGCGCCAAAGGGCTGGCAGGTCGTGCGCCACCGCGTGATGGGGGACGCGGCGGGGTGAGGTAGATTTTGGGGCATGAGTTCCGCCCTGAACGACGATGCCATTGCCCACCTCAACACCATCGTCAAGGCGTATGACGTTCGCGGCCTGGTCGGCAGCACGCTGACCGCCGACATCGTCGCCGCCCTGGCGGCCGGGTTCGTCGACGAGGTCGGCGCGGCCGGGACCGAGGTCGTCGTCGGGCACGATATGCGCGATTCCTCCCCTGGGTTCGCGGCCGCCTTCGCCCGCGGCGCCCGGGCCCGCGGAGCCACGGTCGTCTCGATCGGCCTCTGCTCCACCGATGAAAGCTACTTCGCCTCCGGCAGCCTGAATGCACCCGCAGCCATGTTCACCGCCAGCCACAACCCGGCCGAGTACAACGGCATCAAGTTCTCCCGTGCCGGCGCGCAGGGCATCAGCATGGACACCGGGCTCGGCGCCATCCGCGACCGGGCGGCGGTCTACCTGGCCGAGGGCATCCCGGAGGTGGCCGTGCCCGGCGGCAGCCGCGACCTCGACGTGCTCGCCGACTACGCGGCGTACCTGCGCCGGCTCGTCGACCTGACCGGCATCCGGCCGATCAAGATCGTGGTCGACGCCGGCAACGGGATGGGCGGGCTGACCGTCCCGGCCGTGCTCGGCGAGGCCGTCGGCCTGGCGAAACTACCGATCGAGATCATTCCCCTCTTCTTCGAGCTCGACGGCACGTTCCCCAACCACGAGGCCAACCCCCTCGACCCGGCGAACATCGTCGACCTGCAGAAGGCCGTCGTCCTGCACGGGGCCGACCTCGGCCTCGCATTCGACGGCGACGCCGACCGCTGCTTCGTCGTCGACGAGACCGGCCAGGCGGTCAACCCCTCCGCCGTCGCCGCGATTGTGGCCCTGCGCGAGATCACCCGCGTCCGCGCAGCCCAGCCGGACGGGGAGATCTTCGTCATCCACAACCTGATCACCTCCCGCATCGTCGAGGAGACGATCGCGGCGGCCGGTGCCATCCCGGTGCGCACGCGGGTCGGCCACTCGCTGATCAAGGACGAAATGCGTGAGACCGGGGCGATCTTCGGCGGAGAGCACTCCGCCCACTACTACTTCCGGGACTTCTGGGGCGCCGACAACGGCATGCTCGCCGCGATGCACGTGCTCGCCGAGTACGGGCACCAGGACCGCCCGTTGTCGGAGCTGTCGGCCCGTTTCACGCCGTATGCGTTGTCCGGCGAAATCAACTCGACCGTCGAGGACGTGCCGGCCGCGTACTCGCGCATCGTCAAGGCCTACACCGGCAAGGCCGATTTCGACGAGTTCGACGGGCTCACCGTCACCGGCATGACCAGCACGGATGAACCGTTCTGGTGGTTCAGCGTCCGCCCGTCGAACACCGAGCCGCTGCTGCGCCTGAACGTCGAGGCGGCGACCCCCGCCGTGATGGCCCGGGTGCGCGACGAGGTCCTCGAGCTCATCCGCGGGTAGGCCGGGTCCGAACGCGCCGGGCGGAACAGGCCCGCAATACCGCGGGCTAGAGCCGGCCGGCCGCCTTGAGGGCGATGTAGCGGTCGGCCAGGGCGGGAGGCAGCGCCGCGGGGGAGCCCGTGACGACGTCGGCGCCCAGCTGGCGGATCGCCGCGGAGACGCGTCCGATGTCCAGGAGCGCCCGCTCGGCCGCCGCAGCGCGGTACACCGCTTCGCGGTTGCCGCGTTCCCCCACGGCTTCGGCCACGGCCGGGTCGGTGACGGAGGCGACCAGCACGGTGTGCCGCCGGGTCAGCTCGGGCAGCACCGACAGCAGGCCCGACGTCGCCCCGGCCGCATCGATCGAGGTGAGCAGCACGACGAGGGCACGCTGGCTGGTCAGCGCACGAACCTGCCCGGGCACCGCCGCCCAGTCCACCTCGATCAGCTCCGGCTCGATCAGCGCCATGGCGTCGACCATCCGGGAGAGCAGCTCCGCGCCCTGGGCCCCGTGCACCCGGCCCCGAACGCGCCGGTCCCACGCGAGCACGTCGACGCGGTCGCCGGCCCGCGAGGCCAGCGCGGCCAGCAGCAGTGCGGCCTCGAAGGCGGTGTCGAGGCGCGGCTCGGTGTCGACGCGCGCCGCCGATGTGCGCCCGGTGTCGATGACGATGACCACCCGGCGGTCACGCTCCGGCCGCCAGGTGCGCACCATCACATCGTTCCGGCGGGCCGTCGCACGCCAGTCGATGGATCGCACGTCGTCGCCGCGGACGTACTCGCGCAGGGAATCGAATTCCGTGCCCTGCCCGCGCACGAGCAGGCTGGTCCGCCCGTCGAGTTCCTTCAACCGGGTCAGCCGGGACGGCAGGTGCTTGGCGGAGGCGAACGGCGGCAGCACCCGGATGCGCCCCGGCGCGTCCAGGGTCGCCTGACGCGCCCACAGGCCGAGCGGCCCGAACGACCGCACGGTCACGTGCAGGGCCCGGCGCTCGCCGCGGCGGAACGGCGTCAGCGTGAGGGAGACCAGGCGGCGCTCCCCGGGCGGGATGGTGACCGGAGTGCGGTTGTTGCCGGCTCCCGCGGACGGCTGCCAGGCATCCCGCACGACGCCGTGCAGCGTGCGCCGGCCGGTGTTGGTCAGGGCGAGGCGGCTGGTCGCCGATTCGCCCAGCCGCACCCGGCCGGGGAGGCCTCGCTCGAGCGAGACGCTCCGGGGGGAGGCCGCCAGGGTCAGGTCGAGCAGGCCGAGCGCGAGCACCACCCCGAGCCACCACCCGAGCACGCCGAGGGCCTCCGGCGCGGTCCGGCCGAACAGCACGATCGGCACGGCGCCGAGGGCGACGAGTGCGACGAACCGTCCGGTGAGGGCCATCGACGGGTTAGATCGGTACCTGGATCTGCTGCACGATTCCGCGCAGGATGGCGTCGACGGAGACGCCCTCGAGCTCGGCCTCCGGCCGCAGCTGGATCCGGTGCCGCCAGACGGGCAGCACCATCGCCTGCACGTGGTCCGGGGTGATCGAGTCGTACCCGCCCAGCCAGGCCCACGCCTTCGCGGAGGCGAGGAGGGCCGTCGTCCCGCGCGGGCTCACGCCCAGCCGCACGGACGGGCTGCTCCGCGTCGCACGGGCCAGGTCCACGATGTAGGCGAGGACATCCGGGCTGGAACCGACGGAGGCCACGGACGCCTGCGCCGCGGCCAGCCCGTCCGACCCGAGCACGGCGGTGACCCCGGCCCCGGCCAGGTCGCGCGGGTTGAAGCCGGTGGCGTGCCGGCGCAGCACCTCGAATTCGGCGTCTCGTTCGGGGATATCGAGCACGAGTTTGAGCAGGAAGCGGTCCAGCTGCGCCTCCGGCAGCGTGTACGTGCCCTCGTATTCGATCGGGTTCATCGTCGCGGCCACGATGAACGGCTCCGGGAGCGGCAGGGAGACGCCGTCGACGCTGACCTGTCGCTCCTCCATCGCCTCGAGCAGGGCCGACTGGGTCTTCGGCGGGGTGCGGTTGATCTCGTCGGCGAGCAGGATGTTCGTGAACACCGGGCCCCGGCGGAACTCGAACTCCCCCTCGGCGGTGTCGTATACGAGTGACCCGGTGACGTCGCCGGGCATCAGGTCGGGTGTGAACTGCACGCGCTTCGTGTCCAGGCTCAGGGCATGACTCAGCGCGCGCACGAGCAGCGTCTTGGCGACGCCGGGCACCCCCTCGAGCAGCACGTGGCCCCGGGCGAGCAACGCGATGATCAGTCCGGTCACGGCGCCGTCCTGGCCGACGACGGCCTTGCCGACTTCGGTTCGCACCTGGGCGAGGGACTGGCGCAGCGTGTCGATGGCCGGGGCGGGAGTCGTCATGGGCTCATTCTTCCGTGTGACGGGGGCGTGGCCTGGCGGATCGCCCGGCGTTCGAGATCTTCGATCTGGTCGGACAGCCTGACGAGCTCGCGGTCGCTGGCCGGAATCGCCCCGATCAGGACCGTTCCGACCTGGTCCGTCGGCCGGCCGGTGATCGCCGCGACGGCGAGCACGATCTCGTCGGCCCCGGCGGTCCGGGGCAGGCCGAGGCGGGTGGCCAGTCGCTGGAGCGCGCCCATTCGCAGGGCGTCGATGGCGTGCAGGCGGGCGTCACCGCGCGCGTACAGCCGCGCCCTGCCCTCCATGGTTTCCCTGGCCCGAACCGTCACGGGCAGGTTCTCGGCGACCAGGGGGCCGAACCGGCGGCCACGCCAGACGAAGGCGGCCAGGGCGGTGAGCGCACCGAGGACGAGTGTCGGCGTGACCCAGCCCGGGGTCAGCTCGCCGAGCGAGGGCGGTCCGGTTTCGGCGACGTCGGCGAGCGTGGGCAGGTACCAGACGACCGTGTCGCCCTGGCCGAGCAGGTTCAGCGCGAGCGCCGCGTTGCCGAAGGTGCCGATCGATCCATTGCTCAGCTTCGAGCCGTCGGCGAGCAGGGTGAGCGCATGGTCGCCCACAGTGCGCTCGATCAGCGAATACCGGTCCCCGTCGCTGGGGAAGCAGCCGGTGAGCGTCGCCCGGCCCGGCCCGTCCTGCCCGATGAGCGTGAGGGTGGTGCCGCCGGGGGAGAGTTCGCCCGCCTTCACCGCGGCCGTCAGGTCGCATTCGGCCGGGAGGGAGTCCGCCCCGGAGACGCCGCCGAACCCGACGCCTGGCGCCAGCGCCTGCAGGGCGGCGAAGTGCGGATCGGTCAGGACGGTACGCGGCGCGAGCGCCGCCATCTCCGCGAGCCCGGCGGCGTCCAGGTAGCCCGCGGCATCCGAGAAGAACACGGTCGGGTCGGCCGCCGACCGGGTCGCGCGGCGGGCCTGGCCGAGGGTGTCGGCCAGGGTCACGCTCACGCCCCGGTCGCGCAGCACCTCGACCAGGGCGCGGCCGCCCGCCTCGCCCGCGTTGTCGGCGGCGAGCGGTGTCCCGCCGGCCGTGCTGCCGCCGGCCAGCAGCGCGGCAGCGACCGAGACGAGGATGGCGCCGGCCCCGGCCAGGATCCAGAACAGCCACCGCCGAGCCGAAACCCCGAGGGTCGGGGTCAGCGCGGGCGCGTTCGTGCCGTCCGGCCGCTCCCGCAGCGTGGCCGTCACGGCGCTGCCGACTCGAACAGAACGTCCAGGCGGCGCGGGCGCGCGGCGCGCAGGGCCAGTTCCAGGGCCCGGACCTGCAGGTAGTCGGGCTCCGTTCCCTGGTCGCCGAGATAGCGCAGGCGGTCGAAGCGCCGGGCGGCCTCGGCCAGGCCCGCGGCGTGCTCCGGGAAGGCTCCTGCCGCGCGGTCGGCGAAGGCGTGCGCGGTCGTGCCGGGCGTCACCAGCAGCACGGAGCGCTCGATGAGCCCCCGGGCCAGGGCCCGGAACGTTTCCTGGGCCGCGAGGGTCCAGTCCCCGCCGGCGGCCGCGGCGGCGGCCGCACGGCGGAGGTCTTCGGAGCTGCGCCGGTCGTCCGCGCCGAACAGTTCCGCGGCGGTGGTGCTGCGCCGAGCCCGCCGCGGCGGGCCGAAAATGAGGTACGCGGCCACCAGGGCCGCCCCGAGCAGCACCGTCAGGACGAGCGGAACCCAGGGTGCCAACAGGCTGTCGGAGGGGGCGGTGAGCGAGCCGAACCAGTCGAGGACGGCCTTCGACAGCCGGTCGAACCAGGTCGGCCTGGCGGCCTGGTAGGCGCCCTTCGCCAGCTCTTCGCGCAGCCACTGCCGGGCTTCCGGCGCGTCGGGATCGATCATGCCCGGGGGGCGCCCGTGTCCCGGCCGGGTGCCACGAGGTACGGGTCATCCGCCCCGGCCGATTCGACGAAGCGCTGAAGGTCCAGGTCCAGGCCCTCCTTGCGCATCCGCAGGTCGATGTAGATCAGGGCGGTTGTGGCGGATTGGATGACCGCGGTCACGGCGCCGAGCACCAGCGCGGTGAAAATGATCAGCACGTACAAGACGATGGACGGAATCCAGGCCTCGAACGCGTCGTTCGGATCGACCAGGGAAACGGCGACTCCGAACAGGATGCCCAGGGGGGTGGTCACGATCTGGGCGACGACGTTGACCATCGTGGCGACCAGGAACTGCACCCCGAGGGTGCGCCAGAAATAGCCGTCGGTCAACGACCAGGACCTGCGCGCCGCCGCCCGGATTCCGAGCCGTTCGAGCACGATCAGGCTCGGCACGAGCGAGGTCTTCGTGAACAGCCAGGTGCCCAGCGCCAGCAGGGCCAGGCCGCCCACGACGCCGAGGGCCACCCCCAGCGCCACCCACGCCCCGCCCAGCGTGACGAGGAGCGCAACGCCGGCGACCATGACGCCCCCGGCCAGGAGCGCCGCGGTGCTGAGCAGGACGGCCCAGAGAACGAGCGGCCACAGGCGGCCGCCGGCCGCCCGCCAGAGCCGGCCGAGGCGGAGTTTCTCACCGAGCGTCCCCCTGGCCACCTCGACCACGATGATGCCCTGCAGCAGGGCGGATGCGATCACCGACAGCGCGATGGGCACGATGGCCGACAGCACGATCGCCACGGCAGAGCCCGCCTCGACCGCATCGCGCTCGGCCAGGGACGCGCTCTCAATCCGGCCGAGGGCGAGGAACGTGACGACGCCGACGACCACCAGGGTGACCAGGGTGATGACGGCCTGCACGATCAGGGCGCTGCCGAAGGTGGCGCGAGGGTTCCGGCGCAGCACCTGGAACGGCGCCCAGAGCAGTGTGCCGAAGCCGAGCGGACGCAGCGGGATGAGACCGGGCTTCGGCGGGGGAGTCCAGCCGGACGGCGGTCCGCCGCCGGGCTGGGGCGGGCCGTACGCACCGAAGGGCGGCGCCGGACGGTCGGCGTTCGTCGGGGGGAGCCAGTTCTGGGGGTCCGTCACCCCATCATGCTGGCATACCCGGCCGCCGAAATCACGAGGATCAGGCTACTTGCGGCACCCTCCGCTACTCTTGTGCCAGAGATTGTACGACTCGGCCTGGAATCCACGGGCGAGCTGAGCGGAACGGACGTATGAACGCACGCATTTTGGTCGTCGATGACGACATTGCGCTGGCCGAGATGATTGGCATCGTGCTGCACGGCGAGGGTTTCGAGCCCTCGTTCTGTGCCGACGGCGCCCTGGCGCTCGACGCGTTCCATGACGGCAAGCCCGACCTTGTTCTGCTTGACCTGATGCTGCCGGGTCTCGACGGAATCGAGGTGTGCCGTCTCATCCGCGCCGAATCCGGCACTCCCATCATCATGCTGACCGCCAAGTCCGACACGACCGACGTCGTCAAGGGCCTCGAGTCGGGCGCCGACGACTACATGGTCAAGCCCTTCAATCCGAAAGAGCTGGTGGCCCGGATCAAGACGCGCCTCCGCCCGACCCCGGCGGGCGCCTCGGGCAGCCTGCAGATCGGCGACCTCGTCGTGGATGCGGCCGGCCACGAGGTCAGGCGCGGCGAACAACGGATCAACCTCACCCCGCTCGAATTCGACCTGCTCCTCGCGCTCGCGTCGAAACCGCAGCAGGTGTTCACCCGGGAGATGCTCCTGGAGCAGGTGTGGGGCTACCACTACAAGGCCGACACGCGTCTCGTCAACGTGCACGTGCAGCGACTGCGCGCCAAGGTGGAAGACGACCCGGACAACCCTCGCATCGTGATGACGGTGCGCGGCGTGGGCTACCGGGCCGGCGCGGCGGGGTAGGTCCCTCGTGGCTGCTCGGTCGGGCGTGACCGGCTTCGGCTGGCGGTCCTGGCGGTCCTGGCCCCGCCAGATCGTCTCCACGTGGCGCTCATCCCTGCAATTCCGCACGGTGGGCATCACGGTGCTGCTCTCCGGCGTGGCCATCGCCCTGGTCGGCGTGTACATGTCCGTCAGTATCGGCAATGACCTGTTCCAGTCCAGGCTGAACCAGGTGCTGCTCGAGTCGAACCGGGCGACCACCGCGGCCCAGGGCATCCTGAATTCCTCCGACGCCGCCGACCGGGTGCAGGTGCAGACCCTGCTCGGCTCCGCGCGCACGCAGGTGACCGCAGCCTCGTCGAGCCGCCTGATTGCCGTGTTCCGCGTGCCGGGGCAGGAGGCGTCGACGGTGGCTCCGCAGGACTTCTCGACCTTCGGTGCCTCGACCGGTGTCATCTCCAGCGACCTGCGCGGGGCGGTGCGAGGCAACTCCGGCGAACAGTTCTGGCAGTCCGTGACGCTCTCGACGGATGAGGGCATGCAGTTCCCCGGCGTCGTCGTCGGCTCCCAGCTCACCGTGCCCGTCGCCGGCCAGTACGAGCTCTACATCGGCTACAGCTTCCAGGACGCGGAGGCCACCCTGCTGTTCGTGCAGCAGACCCTCGGCGTGGCGGGAATTGCGCTGATGCTGTTGATCGGCGCCGTCACCTGGATCGTCGTGCGTTTCGTCGTCACCCCGCTCCGGGTCGCCGCGGAAACGAGCCAGAAGCTGGCCTCCGGCGACCTCGCCGTTCGGATCCCGGAGAAGGGCGAGGATGTCATCGCCACCCTGGCCCGGTCGTTCAACGGAATGGCGGACAGCCTGCAGAGCCAGATCAAGGAGCTCGCCGACCTCTCGGAGATGCAGCAGCGGTTCGTCTCCGACGTGTCGCATGAGCTCCGCACCCCGCTGACGACGATCAGGCTGGCCGGCGACGTGCTGTACGACCAGCGTGCGAGCTTCCCTCCGGCGACCGAGCGCACCGCGGAGCTGCTGCACACCCAGGTCGAGCGGTTCGAGCTCCTGCTCAGCGACCTGCTGGAGATCAGCCGGTACGACGCCGGATCCGTCCAACTCGAGTCGGAGCCGACGAACCTCGTGCACCTCGTTCAGGACACGATCGAGGGGATGCGCTCCCTCGGCGAGTCCAAGGGCACCGACCTCCGGCTCGTCGCGCCGGGCGGCCACCTCGACGCCGACGTCGACCCGCGCCGGATCCGTCGCATCCTGAACAACCTGATCGGCAACGCGATCGAGCATGGCGAGGGGAAACCCGTCGTCGTGTCGGTCGACAGCAACGCCGGTGCGGTCGCCCTGTCGGTGCGGGACTACGGCCTGGGGATGACGGAGGCGGAGGTCGCGCATGTGTTCGACCGGTTCTGGCGGGCCGACCCGTCGCGCCGGCGCACGATCGGCGGGACCGGCCTGGGGCTGGCGATCTCGCTCGAGGATGCGACCGCGCACCGCGGTCTGCTGCAGGTCTGGTCCGCGCCGGGCCAGGGGTCCTGCTTCCGGCTGACGCTGCCGCGGGGCACGAACGGAGAACTCGTGAGTTCGCCGCTGCCACTGCCGCCCGCGGATGCCCACCCCGTCGTCGCCGGCTTCGCCCCCGGCACAACGGAGGGCCACTATGCGTAACCGGAGATGCCGCCACCGGATCGGCTCCGGCGCCCTGGCGGTGCTCGCGGCCGCCGCCGTCCTGCTCACGGGCTGCTCGGGAATCCCGCGAGACGGGGCAGTGGAGGCCGGTCAGTCCGCCCTGCCGGACGACAACCCGGCGCCCGTGTTCCTGCCGTCCAAGCCGCTCAAGGACGGCAGCACGGATGCCATCCTGCGTGGCTTCATCGAGGCGGCGTCAAGCCCGGAGGGCAACTACGCCATCGCCCGGGAGTTCCTGACCCCGGACTACAGCAGCACCTGGGAGCCCGACGCGGGCGTCACGGTCGACGACGGGTCCGGGCGCAGCACGACGGTCGTCGACGAGACCACGATGCAGTTCTCGGTCACGCCGGTCGCCGAGGTCGATGCCAGGGGCCAGTACAGCACCGTTGATTCCTCCTCCCCGGTGCCCCTGCGCTACGAATTCGCACGGGTCGGCGGGCAGTGGCGGATCAGCGAGGCGCCCGACGGCACGGTGATCGACCGCAACACGTTCCGCGAGGTGTTCAGTGCGCAGGCGCTGTACTTCTTCGATCCGAGCTTCCGATACCTGGTGCCGGACCTGAGGTGGTTCCCGCGCGGGGCTTCGGCCCCCACGAAGATCGTCAAGGGAGTGCTCGCCGGTCCCAGCCCCTGGCTCTCCGGTGCGGTTGCGACGGCGTTTCCCGAGGGAACGAAACTCACCGCGGACGCGGTGCGGGTGGTGGCCCGGGACGCCAAGGTCGACCTCAACAGCGAGGCCCTGAACGCCGATCGGGTCTCCCTGCAACGCATGGAGGCGCAGCTTTCCCGCAGCCTCCCACCCGGTCTGACCGCAACGATCACCATCAACCAGAACTCACAGGACATCGGCGAGATGGGCTCGAACGCCCCGATCGCGAATCCACGCGTCGACGCCCGGGCCCTGCTGCTGCGGGACGGGAAGTTCGGATTCCTGGCGGCCAGCGGGGCAGCCCTCACGCCGATTGCCGGTATCTCGGAGCCGGTCGCCGCCCTGAAGCCGAGGGCCGTCACGCTCTCTCCCGGCCAGGCCATGGCCGCCGTGCTGACGGATGCCGGCGTGTACGGCGTCCGGGTCGGCGACGACCCGGTGCGACTCGATCCCCGCTCGGGCCTGATCGCTCCCTCCATCGACTCCGACGGCTACGTCTGGTCGGTGCCGTCGGCGCGGCCCGGCGAACTGTTCGTGTACACCCTCGCCGGCAAGGCGATCGCCGTTCCGGCGCCCTGGCAGGAGGCCTCGTCGATCGTGTCGCTGGACGTGTCCCGCGACGGTACCCGGCTGCTGGCCCTGTTGCGATCGGGGACAGACTCCCTTTTCGTCGTCGCGGCGATCAAGCGCGACAACAACGCGGTTCCGGTCGGCCTCGGCGAGCCCGTCGTGCTGTCTTCGGGCGCGGGCCTCCCGCTCGACGCGACCTGGATCGACGAGCTGACCGTGGGGTCGCTCATCCGGTTGCCCAGCGGGGAGGAACGCATCGTCGCCCAGCAGATCGGCGGCGGGACCACTGTGCTCGAGTCGGCGCCCGGCAGCGTCTCCATCGCCGGAAGCAACACCGTGCGGGAGCTGCGCGCCCTGTCGGCGGGGGGAGCCCTCCAGGTGCAGCGGGGGGTCGGCTGGCAGGAGCGCATCGACGAGGTCGTGCTCATCGCCACGCAGCAGGGTATTGCCGGCTAGGGCCTCCCTCCCGAGATGCCTCCCTCCTGGCACGCGCTCGTCCAGGCTGAGATGCGGACAAAGCACCCTCAGCTTCACGAGGAAGGTTCGTTGTCCGCAACTCAACCGGACGACGCCGGGGATGCGCGCGCTGCGGCCAATCCTGAACAGCACGATCTGGCGAAGGGACCGCACCGACCGGGGCTTCGCCTGTGGCCGGGGGGCCGGCCGAGCGCAGGATGGCCGCATGAGCCACCTCGACGCCGTCCGCCGCGCCGGACTCGACGCCTGGGGCGTGGTGCTCCCCACCGAGTGCAGCGGCTGCGGAGCGCCCGACCGGTCGCTCTGCGAGGAATGCCGCATGGCGCTCCGCCCCGCGGTGCACCCGTGCAGCCGGGACGACGTGCCGGTCTGGTCGGGCCTGGACTACTCCGGGGTGGCCAGGCGAGTCCTGGGCGCATTCAAGGACGGCGGCCGCACCGACGCGGCGGCCACGCTCGCGGTGCCCCTCCGGCTGGCCGTCGCAGCCGCGCTCGCGGCATCCGCCGCGGGCGGCCGTGTTCCGGACGACCGCGGCGTGCACCTGGTGACCATCCCGGCGTCCCGGAAGGCCTGGCGAGCCCGGGGCTTCCATCCCGTCGAACTGCTGCTGGCCAGGGCCGGCCTCGCCGGGACGCCCGTGCTCCGGCAGGTCGGCGGCACCACGGACCAGGTCGGTCTCGGACGCGAGGCCCGCGCCCGGAACAGGCACGGCTCGTTGCTCGCGCGGAGGCCGCTGGGGGGCTTCCGCTGCGTCGTCGTCGACGACATCCTGACCACCGGCGCGACGATCCTGGAGGCCCGGCGCGCCGTGCTCGAGGCGGGCGGCGAGGTGCTCGGACTGGCCACCCTCGCGGAAACGCGGCGGCTTTTCCCGGCCGCTGGACACTCCCCGGGAACTGGCAGGTGAAACGGGTGACTTATCCCGCACACCGGGCTACGGTGTTGTTAACGGCGCGCAACGATCGCCCAGAATCAGGGCGGTCCGCCGGATCTGGAGGTCGTCATGGAAACTAATATCGTTGGACGTAACCTGGGCATCACAGATCGGTTCCGGCAATACGCCCTCGACAAGTCCGAGAAGATCGCGGCCCTCGCCGACAAGGCCCTCGCCCTCGAGATCAGGGTGAGCCGCCATCGCGAGAAGAACGAGCGCACCGGTGCCGCCGGCAAGGACCGAGTCGAACTGACCCTGATCGGCAAGGGGCCCATCGTGCGTGCCGAGGCCGACGGCTCCGACAAGTACGCGGCGTTCGACGTCGCCCTCGGCCGGCTCCTGGAGCGCGTCCGCCGGGCGAAGGACCGTAAAAAGGTGCACCGCGGCGGCGCCCACCGCCCCACCTCGCTGCAGGAGGCCACCGCCGGGGGCTTCAGCGTCGTCGACATCACCCCGGCGGATGTGGAAACGCTCGAACGCGTGCGCACGGGAGGGATCCCGATCGTCACCGAGGAACACCCGGCCGAGCCGGCCGAAGAGGAGTACTGCCCGGTCGTGATCAGGCGCAAGGTCTTCGCCGCGGCGCCGATGACCGTGGACGACGCCCTCTACTTCATGGAGCTCGTCGGCCACGACTTCTACCTCTTCCAGGACGCGGAAACCAAGCGTCCGAGCGTCGTCTACCGGCGCAAGGGCTGGGACTACGGCGTCATCGAACTTGACGACAAAGCGGAAGAATTGCGCGAGGCGTAGGCCGCTGCCAGCCGACCCAGCCTGTGACCAACTAGCATTGCTATAGTTGCCGGCTGGGTCGGCGCTACGTGCGTCCGACCGGACGACAGGCGCGTCCGCGCGCCGTGACGACTAGTGGAGTGCATTCGTGGCCTCAATTCTGGAAAAGGTTCTTCGTGTAGGCGAGGGGCGCGTTCTGCGCCGCCTCGAGAACTATGCGAAGGCGATCAACGCGCTGGAAGAAGACTTCCGACACCTCACCGACGAGGAGCTGAAGAACGAGACCGTGCAGCTGCGCGAGCGGTACTCGAACGGCGAATCGCTGGACGACCTGCTGCCCGAGGCGTTCGCCGCGGTGCGCGAGGCATCCACCCGCACCCTGGGTATGCGCCACTTCGACGTGCAGCTGATGGGCGGGGCGGCCCTGCACCTCGGCAACATCGCGGAGATGAAGACCGGTGAGGGCAAGACCCTCGTCGCGACGACGGCCGCGTACCTCAACGCGATCACCAGCCGCGGCGTCCACGTCATCACCGTGAACGACTACCTCGCCAGCTACCAGAGCGAGCTCATGGGACGCGTCTTCCGAGCGCTCGGGATGACCACCGGCTGCATCCTCTCCGGCCAGACGCCCGAGCAGCGCCGCGACCAGTACCAGGCGGACATCACCTACGGCACGAACAACGAGTTCGGCTTCGACTACCTGCGCGACAACATGGCCTGGCAGGCCTCCGACATGGTCCAGCGCGGCCACTACTACGCGATCGTCGACGAGGTCGACTCGATCCTCATCGACGAGGCCCGCACCCCGCTGATCATCTCCGGCCCCGCCTCCGGCGAGGCCAACCGGTGGTTCAACGAGTTCGCCAGCCTCGCCAAGCGACTCGTCCCGAACGTCGACTTCGAGGTGGACGAGAAGAAGCGCACGGTCGGCGTGCTCGAACCCGGGATCGAAAAGGTCGAGGACTACCTCGGCATCGACAACCTGTACGAGTCGGCGAACACCCCGCTCATCTCCTTCCTGAACAATTCGATCAAGGCGAACGCCCTGTTCAAGAAGGACAAGGACTACGTCGTCATGAACGGCGAAGTGCTCATCGTCGACGAGCACACCGGGCGCATCCTGATGGGACGCCGGTACAACGAGGGCATCCACCAGGCGATCGAGGCCAAGGAGGGCGTCGCGGTCAAGGCCGAGAACCAGACCCTCGCGACCGTCACCCTGCAGAACTACTTCCGCCTCTACTCGAAGCTGTCCGGGATGACCGGTACGGCCGAGACCGAGGCCGCCGAGTTCATGAGCACGTACAAGCTCGGTGTCGTGCTCATCCCGACCAACAAGCCGATGACGCGGATCGACCAGGCCGACCTCGTCTACAAGAACGAAGAGGCCAAGTTCAGCCAGGTCGTCGAAGACATCCTCGAACGCCACGAGAAGGGCCAGCCGGTCCTGGTCGGTACGACGAGCGTCGAGAAGAGCGAGTACCTCTCCCGCCTGCTCGCCAGGAAGGGCGTGCGCCACGAGGTGCTCAACGCGAAGAACCACGCCCGTGAGGCCGCGATCGTCGCGCAGGCCGGCCGGCTCGGCTCGGTCACCGTCGCCACCAACATGGCCGGCCGAGGCACCGACGTGATGCTCGGCGGCAACGCCGAATTCCTCGCCGTAGCCGAGATGAACGCCAAGGGCCTCAGCCCGGTGGAAACCCCCGACGAGTACGAAGCCGCGTGGGATGACGTGTTCGAGAACGTCAAGGCGAACGTGACCGAAGAAGCCGAGAAGGTCATCGCCGTCGGCGGCCTCTACGTGCTCGGCACCGAACGCCACGAATCGCGCCGGATCGACAACCAGCTGCGCGGTCGCAGCGGCCGCCAGGGCGACCCGGGCGAAAGCCGGTTCTACCTCTCGCTCACCGACGACCTGATGCGCCTGTTCAACGCCGGCGCCGCGGAGAGCCTGATGGGCCGACAGGGTGTGCCGGACGACATGGCCATCGAGTCGAAGATCGTCAGCCGCGCCATCCGCAGCGCCCAGGCGCAGGTCGAAGGACGCAACGCCGAGATCCGCAAGAACGTGCTCAAGTACGACGACGTGCTGAACCGCCAGCGCGAGGCGATCTACAGCGACCGCCGCCACATCCTCGAGGGCGACGACCTGCACGAGCGCACCCAGAAGTTCCTCGAAGATGTCATCGACGAGGTGCTCGAGGTGCACACCGGCGAGGGCAACGGCGACGACTGGGACTTCGATGCCCTGTGGACCGAGCTGAAGACGCTCTACCCGGTCGGCCTGACGATCGACGAGGTCGTCGCCGAGGCCGGCAACAAGGGCAAGATCAACCGCGAGTTCATGCGCCGCGAAATCATCTCGGACGCGAAGCTCGCCTACCAGCGCCGCGAGGAATCCCTCGGCGCCCCGGCCATGCGTGAGCTCGAACGCCGCGTCGTGCTCTCGGTCATCGACCGTCGCTGGCGCGACCACCTCTACGAGATGGACTACCTCAAGGACGGCATCGGCCTGCGCGCCATGGCGCAGCGCGACCCGCTGGTGGAATACCAGCGCGAGGGCTTCGCCATGTTCCAGCAGATGATGGGCCAGATCCGCGAGGAAACCGTCGGCTTCCTGTTCAACCTCGAAGTCGAAGTCAGCCAGGCTCCGGGCTCCGTCGCCGGCCCCATCGTCGAAGCCAAGGGCCTGACGCCCAGCTCCACCGGCGAGGAAAAGCTCAGCTACACCGCCCCGAGCGATTCGGGCGGAGTCGAGGTGCGCAACCAGCGCGGCCAGATCCAGCAGGCGGCAACGGACCGCGCCCGCAAGGCCGCGGTAACCGACGAGGCGCCGGACGCCCCGGAAGAACCCGCCCAGCGCGGAGCCTTCGGCCAGCCGGCCACCCCGGTGAATCGCGCCGAGCGTCGCTCCCAGGGCGGAAAGAAGAAGTAGCCCGCCGACCCGGCCGCGGTCGTCGACGTCCCGGTGTAGATCGTGTCCGGGGTGCCGGCATCCGCGTGTCGGGTCAGAGCGCCAGCCACGTCGTGCACAGCCACCACGCGTCGGGGGCGCCGAACGCCGACGCGGGGTCGATTCCGGTGGCCTCCGCGAATCGCGCCAGGCGATTGCGCACCGTGTTGGGGTGCACGAACAGGTGTGCGGCCGCCGTCGTGACGTCTTGGCCGGCGTCGAGCCAGGCGACGACCGCCCGGGCGACGGGTTCCGCGCTGGTGCCGAGCTCCCGCCACGCGGGGGCGTAGTGGTTGGCGAGCATCGCGGCGATGTCGTGCCGGTCGCTCATGGCGGCCTGTGTGGCCACCTCGGCGACGTGCACGAGGCCCGGGCGCCCCATCGACTGGGCGGCGCCAAGCGCGGCGGACGCCAGGCGTCGCGCTGCCGCCAGCCCCTCGGGGTCGGTGGGTCCCGCGTATCCGCCCGCGGGTCCGAGCCTGTCGGCCCGGCCCGCGAAGCCGCCGCTCGGCTCTCCGCTGGTGACGGCCCAGAACCACCCGTCGACCCGGGCGGAAACGACCCGACCGGAAGCGCCCGGCCCGGAAACCGCCAGCTCACGTTGCCATTCCGCGGCGTCCTCGGCGTGGCCGACCACCACCCACAGCCCCCGGTCGACCGGCAGCCCGGCCTCGCTCGCCGCCAGCGCCGCGACGCCGCCGCCCTCGAACAGCCGACGCAGCATCGACGCGTCCAGGTCCTGGGCGGAGGGCGACGGCCCGGCCGACGCGGCGCGGTGCGCCACGATCAGCCGCGCCCGCACCGTCTCGGCCCAGTCGTCGTAGAGCTCCCTGACGTCGAACAAGAGCTCCGCGCTGACCCCGGACGGCCCGGCCAGTTCCCGCGCGCGGGCCCAGATGGTGCGCTCCGACACGTGCACCGCCCCGAGCACCGATTCGAGCGGCACCCCCTGGCGGGCCCGGGTGGCGGCGAAGTCCTCGACGAACGACAATTCGGTTTCGCTGGGCCCGCGCCGGTCGGCGAGGGCCCGCGTCGCTGCGAAAATGAGCGCTCGGGTGTGGCCGACGATGTCGGCCGTCGTCAGGGCGGCGGACTCGCGCACCAGGGTGCGCACCGAAGCCACGACGCCGCGCAGCAGGTGCTCGTCGGCGGCGATCTGGTCGATCAGGGAGACGACGGGGGCCCACTCTGCGCTGGATCTCACCGGCACAGTCTTCCCGTGATTGTGTGCCAGCACAACCCGGGGCAGAAATTCGGTGAATCCGGCCACCGCGAGCCGGGCATCCGTCGTCTAGGTTGGATTCTGGCACAACGTTGTGCCCGGCTCGACGAGGTGCCGCGATGAGGGGGAGTCACATGCAGGGGGTAACCGTCATCACCGGCGCAGCCGGGGGGATCGGCCGCGCGATGATGCTGCGTTTCTCTGAGGCAGGCCACACGGTCGTCGGCCTTGACCTGCCGGAAGCCTGCCCGCCGGACGACCCCTCCTACCGGGTCTGCGACATCACCGATGAGGCCCAGGTGAACGCCGTCTTCGAGGGGATTGTCGCCCGGTACGGCCGCATCGACGTGCTCGTCAACAACGCCGGACTCTCCGCCGTCGGCGCCCTCCTCGACCATGACGTATCCGTCTACCGCCGCGTCATGGAGGTCAACTACATCGGGGCGCTGATCTGCACCAGGGCGGCACTGCCCGCCCTCAACCGCACCCGGGGCCGCATCGTCGTCACCAGCTCCGTCACCGGATTCGCCCCCACCGTCGGGCGCCCCGCCTACGTCGCCGCGAAGCACGCCGTCACCGGCCTGTTCACCGCACTGCGGTACGAGCTTGCCGCATCCGGGGTCACCGTCACCATGGTTCACCCCACCTTCGTGACCGGCGGAATGGGGCAGGCGTCCGGCACCGATCTGAGCGTGCGCACCACCACCGGGTCCGAGATCAGCCAGGACGACGTCGCCAGGGCCGCCGTGCGCGCCGTGCGCCGCCGCCGCGACCTCGTGCTGGTCGGCAGGACCGCGAAGCTCGCCTGGTGGGGCCACCGCATCTCGCCCCGCGGATTCGGGTATCTGATGAATCGGGCCCTGATGAATCGCGCGCCGAAGAACCGCACGCCGAAGAACCGCGCCGTGACGGACCGCACGCTGCACGGAGAGACATCATGACCGGTCCCACCCGCGTCGCCGTGATCGGCGCCGGCGCAGCCGGACTCGCCGCTACCAAGGCGCTGATCGATGCCGGGGTCGACGTCGTCACCTACGAGAAGGGCGACCGACCCGGCGGGCTCTGGGCCCGCGACAACAGCAGCGGGCTGTCACCCGCCTACGTCTCGCTCCACCTCAACACGAGCAAGGGCCGCACCGAATTCGCCGACTACCCCATGCCCGCGGACTGGCCCGACTACCCGTCTGCCGACCATGTCGCAGGCTACCTGGCCGACTACGCCACCGCGTTCGCTCTGACGCCGCACATCCGCTTCTCCACGGGGGTCACCTCCGTCGAACGTGAAGGCGACGGCGACAGCGAGCGCGGAGCCGAGCCCGCCGGAGCGGGCTGGATCGTCGGCGCTGACGACGGCAGCAGCGAACGCTACGACGCGGTCGTCGTGGCCAACGGGCACAACTGGGACCCGCGCTGGCCCAGCCCCGCCTACCTCGGCACGTTCACCGGCACCACGATGCACGCCCACGACTACCGCACCGCCGAGGTGTTCCGCGACAAACGGGTACTGGTGGTGGGCATGGGCAACTCCGCCATGGACATCACCGTCGACGCCTCCTACGTGTCGCGCGGCCCGGTGCTGCTGTCGTCCCGGCACGGCGTGCACATCGTGCCCAAATACATTTTCGGGCGACCCTCCGACAAGATGAACGGCATCCTCTCGGTGCTGCCCTGGCGTGCCAGGCAGACGATCGCCCAGACCCTGCTGCGGCTCGCCGTCGGCAGCCCGGAAGACTATGGCCTGCCGGCGCCGGCCGGCGGGTTGTTCCAGAACCACCCCACCATCAGCGACACCATCATGCACCGGCTCACCCACGGTGAGGTGGTGGCCAGGCCCGGCATCGCGCGCTTCGACGGCGACCGCGTTGAATTCACCGACGGCAGCACCGAGACGGTCGACGTGATCGTCTGGGCGACCGGGTACCGGGTGAACATCCCGTTCCTCACGTCGGCCTGGCTGGGGGAGGACGCCGAAGAACTTCCCCTCTACCAGCGCGTGTTCCACCTGCAGGACCCCAGCCTGAGCTTCATCGGACTCATCCAGTCCACCGGTGCGGCGCTGCCCGTTCTCGAGGTGCAGGCGAAACTCGTGGCCGCCCACCTGTCCGGCGGGTACGCCCTGCCCGGCGCAGAAGACCAGCAGAAAGCCGTGGCGAGACATCTCGCCTACTCCGCCGCCCGGTGGGGTGGCGACCGTCGGCCCCGCATGCGCATCGACTTCGATGGGTACGTCGCCGCGCTGCCCAAAGAGATCGCCGCCGGGCGGGAACGCCTGCGCCGGGGCGCGAAACCATTCAGCATCGCACACGAGGGAGTCACCGCATGAGCCTGCGAAACGCACACGGCCTCAGGGTCATCATCACCGGGGCATCCGGAACCTTCGGGCGGGCCTTCACCGCCCGGCTGCAGGCGCAGGGCGCCGTCGTCGTGGGGCTCGACGTGAACGCCGACCCGGGCGCCGACATCCTGGCGTGTGACATCACCAGCGACGAGCAGGTGACAGATGCGGTGGCCCAGGCCATCCGGATGCTCGGCGGCCTCGACATCCTCATCAACAACGCGGGCATCGGCGGGCCGGCCCCGGCCGAGTTCGCCCCCGGCGCAGAGGTGCGCCGACAGCTCGAGGTGAACCTGCTGGGGACGTGGCGGGTGACGGCGGCCTGCGTGGACGCCCTCGTCGCCTCCCGCGGCCGCATCGTCATGCTCGCCTCCCGCATGGCGCTCCTGCAGCTGCCGCTCGCCGCCGCCTACGGGGCGTCGAAGCGGGCCCTCGTCGCGTACGCCGACGCCCTCCGGATGGAACTGGGCACCCACGTGGGCGTCACCTGCGTGTACCCGTCGTCGGTGCGCAGCCCCATCCACAGCTCGACCACGGCGGCCGGGCTCTCGCTCGAGGGCATGAGCCGGTACGAGCCGCTCGACGGCGTCGTCGATGCGGTGATGCGCGCCGCCCTCAGCCGTCGTCCGCGGCGGGACCTGCCCACCTCAGCGCGGGGTGCGCTGGAGTTCTTCCTGGCGCGCCATGTGCCGGCCCTCACCGACCGCATCGTCGCCCGCACTCTCGCCGGCCGTGCCGGTTCCGGGGCCTTCGCCGGCGCCCCGCTGGCCGCCGGCGTCGTCGCCCGCCACGAGGCCGTCGTCTCCGGGGCAGCCCGATGAGCAGGGCCACCGGCAGCGCCGTGCCGACCAGCGACGGCGCCCCCCGGGCATCCGGCGACGGCGCCCCCACCCTGCGCGCCCGCATGAGTGACCTGCTCGCCTACTCGAGCGGGTCCCTCGGCATGGGTGTGTGGGTCACCGTCCCCGGCCTGCTGCTGCTCTACTTCATGACCCACGTGCTCGGCGTCACCCCGTTGCTGGCCGGACTCACCCTGCTGCTGCCGAAGATCCTGGACGCCGTGGTGCATCCGCTGCTGGGCACCATCAGCGACCGGCACGCCCGCCGTTCGGGGCACCGGCGCGGCCTGCTGTGGTGGGGCCTGCTGCTGGCCGTCGCCATGACGGCCATGTTCAGTGTGCCGGCCGGGCTCACCGGTGGCGGCGCGGCGCTGTGGATCGCCGGCTGGTACATCGCCGGAAATATGCTCTTCGCCTGCTTCCAGGTGCCCTACCTGACCACGCCGTCCGACCTGAAGATCGGCTACCACGAACGCACCCGCGTGTTCATGTTCCGGCTGCTGCTGCTCACCATCGGCCTGCTCGGCGCCGGCGTCGCGGCCCCCGCGCTGGTGGCATCCGGGGCTCGCGGCGACTATTCGCAGATGGCGCTCATCCTCTCGGGGGTGATGGTGGTCACTGGGTTCGCCGGCATCGTGGGCGTGCGCCGGCTCACCGAGCACAGCGGTTTCCGTGCCCCGGATGATCGCGAGCACACCTTCCTCGGCGACCTGAAGATCGCGTGGCGCGACCGCAACTTCCGCCTGCTGGTGCTCTCCTACCTGTTCACGGGCACCACCACGCACCTGTTCCTCGCGGCGGTGCCGTTCTACACGCAGTACGTGTTCGGCGCCCCCGGACTCACCTCCCTGTTCATGGGGGCGTTCCTGGCCCCGGCGGTCTTCGCTGGGCCGATGTGGCTCGCCGTTTCGCGCCGGCTCGGCAAGCAGCGCGGGCTGTTGCTGTCGCAGCTGATTTTCATCGTCGGGTCCCTCGCGCTCGCCGCCGGCGGCACCCTCGGGATTGCGATCACCACCGCCGTCATCGTGCTGCTCGGCACGTCGTTCGCCGGCCTGCAACTGTTCGCGTTCTCGATGCTGCCGGATGCGGTGGCGGTCGCCGAGCGCGGCGGTACGTCCCGCGCGGGCGCGTACACGGGCGTGTGGACGGCGACGGAGGCGACCGGCACGGCGATCGGCCCGTACCTATACTCGGCGGTGCTCGCGATCGGCGGCTTTGTGTCGACGACCGCGGGGCAAGATGTGGTGCAGTCGGGGTTCGCTCAGACGGCGCTGGTCGTCGGCATCACCGTGGTGCCCGCGGTGCTCATGGTGGGGGCGATCGCGTTCCAGGCGCGCTGCCGACTGGACCGGGACACCGCATCCTGATGCGCCGGGACAGCCTCCTGATGCGCCGGGACCCTGTCTCCTGATGGACCTGGTTGTCGCGCTCTCGCTGGGCGGCATTGCGGTGGGCGCGCTTGTTCAGGCGGCCACGGGCATGGGATTCTCGCTCGTGGCCGCGCCGCTGCTCATCCTGGCGCTCGGCCCGCGGGAGGGTGTCGGCGCGGCGGTGGTGCTTGCGGCGTTGTCGCCGGTGGTGCCGCTGATCCGTGACGGGCGCCACGCCCAGCCGGGCGCGGTGGCGCGACTGCTGATCCCCACCCTCCTGTGCACGCCGGTCATCGCGTGGGCGCTGCAGGGCATCGACACCCGCTGGCTGGCTTTGGGCGCGGGGGCAGGGGTGATTCTGGCGGTGGGGATCCTGGCCAGTGGGGTGCGCTGGGGGTGGCTGGGGCATCCGCTGGGGGCGGTGGCGACGGGGGCGACCAGTGCACTGCTGAACGTGGTCGGGGGAGTGGGTGGGCCGCCGATCGGAATCTACGCGGCGAATGCCGGCTGGTCGCCGGTGGCCACGCGGGCCAACATGCACAGTTTCTTCATCATCCAGAACGTTGTGACCGCGCTCATCCTCGGGGTGGTGCTGCCGGGGTTGTGGCAGCTCTCCGCGCTCGCCGCGGGCACCATCTGCGGGCTTCTCCTGTCCGGGCGGATGTCGGCTCGGGTGCTCCGCACCGTCGTGTTGGTGATCTCGCTCGTCGGCGGCGTGAGCCTGGTCGCCGGGGCGGTCTCCTAGGCGCGGTCGCGCACGATCTCACCCCGCAGGTCGACCAGTCTGCCGCTCAGCCCGGCTGCTCCCGGAGCGTGAATCGCCCTGCATCGGTCGACGACGGCATCCACCGCTCAGAGAACATTGCGGGCGCTGAGAACCGTGCTTGCTCAGAGAACATTGATGGCGCTGGCCCGCCATCGACGGTCGAGGCCCTCCAGCCGGAGGGCCACCGCGCGCACCCGCACCCGGCTGTGCACGATCACGACGGCCTCGACGACACCGTCGCGCGGCTCGGAAATGATGACCCGCCCGATCGTGATGGTCGGCCTCTGGGCTCGCTGCCCTTTTACCGCGCGCGCACGCGCTGAGAGCACCACGCGCTTGAGCAGGTGCCGGTAGACGTCGTCGGTGACCCAGCGCGCGAGCTGGTCGAGTTCCCGGGCGCCGGCGAGCACCTCGATGACACAGCGCGTGAGGTTGATCACAAGCGGTTCCGGATCGGGGAGCTGGTTGCGCGGACTGGGCTGGTGCCCGAAGAAGTCTTCCGACTGGAACCCGCTGCGTTCCTCTTCGGCGCTCGAGTCTTCTTCGGGGGTGAGAGGGGTGCTCATGGCTCCTCCGATGTGCGTGATTCCGATGGCGCGTCGACGGGTGCTTGGCGTTCGGGTGGATCACGGGGCCGCCCCTGTTCGGGGGGAGCCCGTGGCAGAGACTCAATCAGGGGACGGGCGGCCCTGTCTAGCGCTTATAGGGCCTGTGGATAACACGAGCGAACCCCGGCTGGGCCGACTAGTTTCGGGGTGTGCGGTGGGACAACCTGTTCGACGACCTCGAGGGGCAGCTCGAGCATGAACTCCAGGCCGAAGAAATCGACCTCCGCGCGGAGGAGGAACGGCTGCGCCTCGGTCGGCTGTCCCTGCGCAGTCGGCTCGTCAGCCTGACCAGGGCGCCGGCCCCGGTGGGGGCGGGAATCCTGAGGGTTGCGCTGGTAACCGGTGAGACGATCACCATCCGACCGACCACCTTCGGCCGGGACTGGCTGGCCGCCGACCTCCTCTCCGCCGACCACTTGTCCGCCGACCGCAGCGCCGCCGACCACCGGAACGGCGGCCGTTTCGGAGCCCAGTGCGTCCTTCCCCTCGCGGCGATAGCGGGCGTGATCCTGCACCACGACCAGGTGGCCGTCTCCCTCGCCGCCGAGTCCGAATCGGCGGCCAGGGTCGTCGACCGTATCGGGCTGCCCTTCGTGCTGCGCGACCTCTGCCGGCGCCGGAAGAGTCTCCTGCTCCACACCCCGGCCGGCCTGATCACCGGCACGATCGACCGGGTCGGCCGCGACCACATCGATGTTGCCGTGCACGAGGCCGGAACCCTACGACGCGCCAATGAGGTTCAGCACTACCGAATCGTCCCGCTCGCCCAGATCCAGCTGGTGCAGCTGGACTGATGGCTGACGGCGGACGGGTCTCGGAGCCTCGTGTTTCCCGCCGCCGCAGGGGCGTCTCACAAGTTGACTTGCGGACAAAGTCCCTTCAATTTCGCAACGAAGGTTGTTTCTCCGCAAGTCAGTTACTCCGCACGTCAATTGGGAGTGCCGTGCGCGTGCGTCAGCTCGGCGGGTGCTGGGCAGGCGGGCGCTGGGCGCGTCTTGTCTCAGGTCTCCGGGCGGATGATCGTGCTTCCGGAGATTTCGGGGATGTTCGCGAAGTCGGACTGCTGCCAGAGCGACATCCGCCGGGCTTCCTCGTAGCGCGCTTCGATATAGGACTCGAGTACGATCCGCTCGATCCGCCAGGCGCCGCGGGCGCCGATTTTGATGGCGGGAAGCTCACCGCCGCGAACGAGTTCGAGCGCCTCGGCGGCCGGGATGTTGAGGATCTCGGCCGTGTCGGCGAGGGTCAGGAATCGGCCTACGGAGTTGGAGGACACGGAATCCGTCATGAATCGATTATCCGTCCTCGGCCCCGGCGCGGGGGCTGCCGGGCTGCGGCTGTGGATAACTTCCGCGCCCGGGCCGCCGGGGGACGACGATAGTGGGTCAGGGCTTTCACGGGCAGCGAGGTGGGCGGATGGCACGCACGGCGGCGAAAACACAGGACACCCCCACCCGAGGCACCCGGGCGCCTGGTTCCCGGCGCCGATTCAGATTCGATCCGCGGTTCGCGATCGGCGTGGCGCTCGTGGCGGCCTCCGTCGGGGGTGTGTCCGCGATCGTCACGAATGCGGACCGCACCACCGCCGTCTACACGGCCAGGGTCGCGCTGGCGGTCGGCGACCACATCGACGGATCCGACCTGCTGACGACCCAGGTCAGGCTCGGCTCCGCCGGCGACCTGTACGTCACGCCGGGCGGACTGCCGCCCGACGGGATGATTGTCACGCGCACCATCGCCGCAGGCGAACTGGTACCCGCCTCCGCCGTGGGCACGAGGGCCGGGCAGTCGGTGACGAACATCGTCGTCGAGCTCAGCGGCAAGCCGGCCGCTGCGATCGGGCCGGGATCGGTCGTGGATGTCTGGTCATCCCGGCAGACCGACCGCGGCGTCTTCGGCCCCCCGGCCGTGCTCGTCGGGCAGGCGGCGATTGTGCGACTCATCGAACCGGTCGGCTTCATGGCCTCCGACGGCGGGATGTCGGTGGAGATCCTCGTGCCCAAATCAAAGATCGCCGCCGTGCTTGAGTCCGTCGCCAACGGAGACGCGGTCGCCATCGTGCCGGTCAACACGGCGCTGGGGGAGTAGCCGTGGCCACGCTCGCGCTCGCCCTCGACCGGGACACCGAAGACCGGCTCCTGGCCGACATCGTGGAGTACGGGCACTCCATCGTCGCCCGGGTCGGCACCGCACGGGACCTCCTGGTCGCGCTGGACGTGCGCCCGCCGGAGGCCGTGGTGGTCGGTGCCGGCCGGGCGACGCTCACCGCTGAGCTGATCGCGGCGTGCGACGGGCGCGGCATCCGGTTGATCGCGCTCGCGGCATCCGACCTCGACCGGCGCCACGCGGCCTCGCTCGGCCTCTACGAGGTGGTGGATGCGGGAGCGGACTGGAGCGAGGTCGAGACCCTGCTCGTCGCCGGGATCGTCGTGCCGTTGCGGATCGGCGGCCGGGCGGGCGCCGGCGGCGCCCTGAGTGCAGGCTCGGTCATCGCCGTCTGGGGTCCCGCCGGGGCGCCGGGACGCACGACCCTGGCGATCAATATCGCCGCCGAGATCGCGGCCGCCGGGCACACCGTCGTGCTGGCCGACGTCGACACCTACAGCGGGTCGGTCGCGCCGAGCCTGGGCATGCTCGACGAGGCCCCCGGGTTCGCTGCCGGATGCCGGCTGGCCGGGTCGGACAGCCTCACCCAGTCCGAGCTCGAGCGGATCGCGCAACGGTACAACTCGCCGCAGGGCGCGTTCTGGGTGCTCACCGGCATCGGACGGCCCTCCCGCTGGCCCGAACTGTCTTCCGAGCGTGTGTCTCGCACGATCGACGCGCTGCGCCAGTGGGTGGACTACGTCGTGCTCGACACCGGCTTCAACCTGGAGAGCGACGAGGAAATCTCCAGCGACCTGTTCGCTCCCAGGCGCAACGCCGCGACGCTGACGGCGCTCCGGTCAGCCGACCGGGTTGTGGCCTGCGGCCTCGCCGACCCGGTCGGGATGGCCAGGTTCCTGCGCGCCTGGGTCGAACTGGCGGACCTGCTCACGACCGACCGGGTGAGCGTGGTGATGAACCGGGTGCGCGCGAGCGCGGTCGGGCTGGACCCCGCCGGCCAGGTCACCCAGGCGCTTCTGCGCTTCGGCGGCATCGAGTCGCCGATCCTCGTGCCGCACGACCAACAGGGGGTGGATGCGGCCGTGCTGACCGGGCGCACGCTCCGCGATGCCGCGCCGAAGTCACCGGCTCGGACGAGCATCCGTCGTTTCGTGTGCACGGAGCTGCTGCCCGTCCCGGAACCCCGCGCCGGGTTCCGGTGGCGGAAGCTGATCCCCGGCTGACACACGCCCGGGCGGACGGCTCAGTCGGCCAGGGGAATCACGTCGATGCGGTTGCCCGGTCCGGTGACCACCAGCACGCGCTTGCCGGCCACGCCGGCCAGGGCAGCGGCGAGCTGCGCGGCGTCGGGCGCGGGGACCGGCCCTTCGCCGGTGTCCGCGCGGGGCCACACGGTCACCGAGGCGCCGGTGGCAGCCTCGATGGCCTGAGACTGCGGCTCTGGGTCCGCTCCGGTGACCAGGAAGACGCGGGAGATGCGTCGTTCACGGGCGGCCGGGGCCAGGGCTCCGACGACCGCACGGTCACGCCGCCAGACACTGAAGTGGTAAGCGGAGACCAGAGCGGTCGCAACGAGCAGCCCGAGCGGGGCGCGGATTTTCTCGACCAGGCTCCCGGCCGACGCCGATTCGAGGGCGAACTCGAAGATCCCGTTGCCGACCACCAGCAGGGCGACCAGCGCCACTATCGCGCTGAGGCCGAAGACCGCGATGAGGTACACCCGGCGGCCGGTGGAGGCCATCTCGGCCTCCGCGACCGGGGCGGCGGGCTTCCACACCAGCCACCAGACCGGGCCGCCGACCACCAGGGCGCTGATGCCGCCGAGCAGCAGCGTGCGGGTGTCCGCGCCCGCGAGCGGGCTGCTCAGGGTCGCCAGGAGGGAGTTCACGATGATGCCGATGCCGGTGGCTGCGGCCACCAGGCCGACCCCGGAGGTGACCAGGGTGCCGGCCTGCCGAGTGTCGTGCGGACGGCCCCGGGAGATGAGCGCGTGGTAGTACCAGACCAGTGCGCCGATGGCCGCCGAGGCGATCGCCTCGCCCAGCGGGTCCAGGAGGTCGCCGATCGGGTCGGCGCGGTCGAAGGCCAGTCGCAGAAGAACGAACAGGGTCGCGCCGATCCCGCCGAGGGTCAGGACGCCCGCACCGAGGATTCCGATGACGACGAGCGCCACATTGGCGAACCCGGTCTTCAACCGGCGGGCATCGTCGTGGATCCAGTGCCACCACCAGATCGCCGCGCCCACAACGGCCCAGAGCAGAGCCTGCAGCGGGGACTCCCACCAGGGTTCGCCCACCGACGCCTGGTCGGATGCGCGGATGGCGGTGTCGAGGAGTGAGCCGAGGGCGTTCACGGCGCCGCCGACTCCGATCACCAGGCCGTAGAGGGCCCCGAGGACGATCGGCAGGGTGGCCAGGCGCACCGGTCGCTTGGCCGCGTGTCGCCACATCCACCGGTGCCAGGCCCAGACGCCGGCCCAGACCAGGCCGGTGGAGAAGTCGGAGGGCTGCCAGGTGCCGTCGATGAGTTGCAGCGCAGCCCCCAGCAGGGCGGAGGCGGAAAGCATGAGGGCCACCGTGTACATGCCGGCCAGGTACAGGCCCCACGCCAGGGAAGACCGCTCGGCCGGGTCGGCGAGCCTCCGCCAGACCGCCCACCAGAGGAGCGCCGCGAGCGGTCCGCCGATCAGGGTGAAGGCCAGCGAGCGCGCCAGGCCGGCGACGTCGTCGGACGCCAGCGCCGTTCCCGCCTCGAGGAGTCGCGAGAGCAGGCCGCTCAGGCCGGTGGCGCCGATCGCCACCAGGGCGAACAGCAGCACGTAGACGATCAGGCGACGCACGGTGCGCTGGGCGCCGCCCGCGGTCGGGGCCTGCGGTGTGGCGGTGTCGCTCATCACTTCACCGCCGTGTTTGTGCAGACGGTGAGTGACCACGGGGTCTGGTCGATCAGCCATTTTCCGTCAGACTTCACGAGGTCGAAGACCTCCTCGGTCTCGAACTCCGAGGAGTCGAACGGGCCTCCGCCCTCATAGGAGGTGACGAGGGAGACCTTCACGTCGGCCGAGTCCTCCCGTTCGGTCGTCGAGACCAGGGTGACCCTGACGTTGTCGGTGGATGCGTTCTCGAACCTCTCGCACGCCTCCCGCGCCTCGGGGGTGAGGTACTCGACGGCAGCGGACTCATCGCCGGCGATGACCGCCGCGGAATACCGCTGCACGACACCCGCCGGAGTCGACTCGTCGAGGAGCCTGGGTTCGCCGCGCGAGAACACGACCGCCAGGGCGACAATCACCAGGACGCCGATGACGGACAGGATGATCAGGAGTGTGCGGTCGGGTCGGACCGATTCCGATGCGTTCATAGTGCACATCATGGCGGATTCCGCCCCTGCCGCCTATGATTCCGGCCGAGCGCGTCGTCGGCCGTAGGCTATGACGGTGTCGACGCTCAGTGATCTCGTACTTGCCCAGGGCCGCAGCAGCGCGGAGGATGTGGACTGGCTCCACATGCTCGTCGCTGACGGCCAGCTCCTCGCCGACCTCGCCTTCGCCGACCTGGTCGCCTGGGTGCCCACGACGACCGGCAGCTTCGTGGCGGTCGCCCACCAGCGGCCGTCGAGCGCCGCGACCCTGTTCTACCGCGACTTCGTCGGCCAGGAGATCAAGGGGGAGTGGCGCAAACAGGTGACGGAGGCGTTCGAGACGGCCAGGATCATCGACACCACGGCCCCCGACTGGTACGAGGAGACCCCCACCCGGGTCCGGGCCATCCCGGTCATGCGGCGGCTCAGCTCGACCGGTTCCCAGGTCACCGACACGCCGATCGCCGTGCTCACCCGGCACACCAACCTGAGCGAGGCGCGCAGCCCCAGCCGCCAGGAGCTCACCTTCAACGACTGTGCCAACGACCTCTTCGCCATGATCGCCTCCGGGGACTTCCCCGACCTCGGTGCGCCGACGGGCCCGCGCCGCGGGGCCCCGCGTGCCTCGGACGGGCTGATCAGGCTCGACGTGGATGGGATGACCACCTTCGCCAGCCCCAACGCACTGTCCGCCTTCAACCGGATGGGCTTCGACGACGAGCTGGAAGGCGAGTCCCTCGCCGAAGTGACGGCCCGCCTGCTCACGGGAACGGCCGTCGTCGACGAGTCGCTGCCGCTGGTTGTGACCGGCCGGGCGCCGTGGCGCACCGACGTCGAGGCGCGCGGGGTCACGGTCTCGCTTCGCGCCATACCGATCCGCAACCGCGGCGAGCGGATCGGCGCCATGGTTCTCTGCCGAGACGTGACGGAGCTGCGGCACCAGGAGCGCGAGCTGATCACGAAGGATGCCACCATCCGGGAGATCCACCACCGGGTGAAGAACAACCTGCAGACGGTGGCGTCCCTGCTGCGCATCCAGGCCCGCCGAACCCACTCGGACACGGCCCGCGAGGCGCTCAACCAGGCGATGCGCCGCGTTGCGGCCATCGCCGTCGTGCACGACACCCTGTCGGAAGGGCTGAACCAGATCGTCGACTTCGACGCGGTGTTCGACCGGGTGCTGCTGCTCATCGCGGAGGTCGCCTCCGCGCACAACACGACGGCGCATCCGAAATCATCCGGGAGTTTCGGCACCCTGCCGAGTGCCTACGCGACACCGCTGGCCCTGGCCCTGACCGAACTGGTCACGAACGCGGTCGAGCACGGCCTCGCCGGGCGCGAGGGTGAGGTGTCCATCCAGGCGGAGCGGAGCGAGGAGACCCTCACCGTGACCGTGCGCGACAATGGCGCCGGAATGCCGGAGGGCAAGGTCGGCTCCGGGCTGGGAACGCAGATTGTGCGCACCCTGATCCAGGGGGAACTCAGCGGCACCATCGACTGGCACACCATGATGGGCAGCGGAACCGAAGTGACGATCGAGATTCCGCTGCGCTTCATGAAAGAAAGCCAGGACCGCTCCTGAGGAGCGGTCCCGGCTTTCTGTGCCGAAGCGCGGCGCTTAGGAAGCGCGGCGGGCGCGAGCGGCGCGGCGCTTGAGGGCGCGGCGCTCGTCTTCGCTGAGGCCACCCCAGACTCCGGAGTCCTGACCGGTCTCCAGTGCGTACTGGAGGCACACCTCGGTGACGGTGCAACGGCCGCAGACGGCCTTCGCCTTCTCGATCTGGTCCACGGCGGGGCCAGTGTTGCCAACGGGGAAGAAAAGTTCCGGGTCGGCGGTGAGGCAGGCAGCTTTGTCGCGCCAGTCCATAGGGGTGCTCCTTTATTGCAGATGGGGATGCCTGGCCAGATCGGCCGAAGATGCAGGGCCCGATCGCAGGAAAAGTACGGATCTACGCATAGAGATCGGCTCACCGCCCTGTGAGCGTCAACCGGGCCTCAAATATGGTCGCATAATGGTGGAGTCAAATCAATAGTTTTGTATGGGATAGTCCTGTGAACGAGCACGCAGATCAGAGCCGGGAGGGCGCGAGCGAGCCTTCGGGGACCCGGCGACCGCCCTCCCTGCTGGCCCTCACGGCCCTCCTGGCGGCCGAAGCGCTGCTTCTCTGGGTGGCCGCCGGATGGCTCGTGTTCGAGCTGCTCACGGAGACGCCGGCGTCCGTGGCCAGCGCCGTCGCCATCCTCGTGCTCGTCCTGATCGCTGCGCTCTGGGTGAGCGCGATCGCCCGGGGCGCGCTGCAGGGGCGGCCGTGGATCCGCGGCGCAGCCCTCACCTGGCAGCTGTTGCAGGTCTTCGTCGCCATCGGCTGCTTCCAGGGCCTCTACGCCCGCCCTGACCTCGGCTGGGCGCTGCTGCTGCCCTCGATCGCCGTGATCGTGCTGCTCTTCACCCCGCGCGTGCTGGCGGCGACGAGGCCCGTCTAGCCCGGCCGAGCGGATGCGCCGTCGCGGCGGTCTAGGCGTCCAGGCCGAGCTTCTTCCGCAGGCCGGCGACGTGGCCGGTCGCCTTCACGTTGTAGAGCGCCAGCTGGATCAGGCCCGACTCGTCGATCACGAACGTCGACCGGAGCACGCCCGTGACGGTCTTGCCGTACAGGTTCTTCTCTCCCCAGGCGCCGTAGGCCTTGTGCACGTCGAGGCTCTCATCGCTCAGCAGCGGGAAGTTCACGGCGTCGTGCTCCTGGAAGGTCTTGAGCCTGGCCGGGGCATCCTTCGACAGGCCCAGCACCTGATAGCCGGCCGCCGCGAGCGAGCCGAGGTTGTCGCGGAAGTCGCAGGCCTGGGTGGTGCAGCCCGGCGTCATGGCGGCCGGGTAGAAGTAGACGACGACCTTGCGCCCGGCGTAGTCGGCGAGCGAGACGGCTTTGCCGTCCTGGTCGGTCAGGGTGAACTGCGGGGCGGTGTCGCCCGCGGCGAGGCGCGTGGAATCGGTCATCCCCTCACGCTAGCGGCTCCCCGCCCCGCCCGACCCCGGTCAGTGGGAGGGGGCGGCGGCGAACGTGGCGAGCAGGCGCTGCAGCGAGTCAAGTCGCGCCTTGCCGGTGTCGCCGAGTTTGCCGGCCTCGACCGTCTCGATGATCGCGCAATCGGGGGAGTCCGGCAGGTGCGTGCAGCCCCTCGGGCATTTCTCCGCCACGGTGGCGAGGTCGGTGAACGCCTTGAGGATGTTGTCGGTGTTGATGTGCCCGAGGCCGAACGAGCGCACGCCGGGGGTGTCGATGACCCAGCCCCGCCCGGCGTCCGTTTCCAGCCGGAGCGAGATCGTCGACGACGACGTGTGCCGGCCTCGGCCGGTCACCAGGTTGACGACGCCGACGGCGCGTTTCGCGTCGGGCACCAGCGCATTGACCAGGGTGGACTTGCCGACGCCGGAGTGCCCCACAAAGACCGTGTCGTGCCCGACCAGGGCCTCGGAGATCGCTTCGAGCGGCATCGCGTCGTCGCGGCTCTGGAAGACGGGCAGGTCGAGGCCGGCGAAGTTGCTGAGGAACACGGCGGGGTCGGCCAGGTCGGTTTTGGTGATGCAGAGGATGGGCGAGACGCCGGCGTCGTAGGCGGCCACGAGGTACCGGTCGACCAGGCGGATCCGGGGTTCCGGGTTGGCCGCCGCCACCACGATGAGCATCTGGTCGGCGTTGGCGACGATCACGCGCTCCACCGCGTCCGTGTCGTCGGCGCTGCGGCGCAGCAGGGTCGTGCGCGGCACGATCCGCACGATCCGGGCCAGGCTGCCCTCGGCGCCGGTCGTGTCGCCGACGATGTCGACCCGGTCGCCGGTGACGACGGCGTGTTTGCGCAGCTCGCTCGCCCGGGCCGCTGTCACCCGGCGCTCGGTGGGCAGGTTCTCGTCGAGCATGACGGTGTACCGGCCGCGGTCGACCGAGAGGATGCGCCCGGTCAGGGCATCCTCGTGGCCCGGCCGTGTCTTGGTGCGGGGCTTGTTCCCCTTGCGGTTCGGGCGCACGCGCACGCTGGATTCGTCGAACTCCGGTTCGTCGTCCTCGGGGGTCGACCACCAGGTGGTCATCTAGTGCGCTGCCCCGGCGAGGAGGCCGTGCCACAGCTCGGGGAACTGGGGGAGCGTCTTGGCGGTCGTGCCGATGTTCTCGATTTCGACGCCGGGCACGGCGAGGCCGATGATAGCGCCGGCGGTGGCCATCCGGTGGTCCTCGTAGCTCTTCCACGGGCCCCCGTGCAGCGGCCGCGGGTCGACGCGCAGTCCGTCCTCGAGTTCCGTGACGGCGCCGCCGAGGCCGTTGATCTCGGCGGCGAGGGCGGCGAGGCGGTCCGTCTCGTGGTGGCGGATGTGGCCGATCCCGATGAACGTGCTCGGAGAATCTGCGAGCGCGGCCAGGGCGACGAGGGCCGGGACGAGCTCACCGCCGGTCGACAGGTCGAGGTCTACGCCGTGGATGCCCTCGCCGGCCGTGACGGTGAGGCGGTCGCCGTCGCGGCTGACGGTCGCCCCGAACAGCGGCAGAAGCTCGGCCAGGTGCGCGCCGACCTGGGTGGTCTGCGCCGGCCAGCCGGTGATGGTCACGCTGCCGCCGGCCACCAGCGCGGCGCAGAGGAACGGGGCGGCGTTGGACAGGTCGGGTTCGATGTCGGCGTCGGCGCCCCCGATCGGCCCGGGGCGGACGACCCAAACGCCTGCGGCCGGGCTCTCGACGCGCACGCCGCGACCGGCGAGGGTCGCGATCGTCATCTCGATGTGCGGCAGGCTCGGCAGGCGCTCGCCGGAGTGGCGAAGGTGCAGCCCGTGCTCGAAGCGCGGCGCGGCCAGGAGCAGCCCGGAGACGAACTGGCTCGAGGTCGACGCGTCGATGGTGATCTCCCCGCCGGCGAGGCTGCCCGTGCCGTGCACGGTGAAGGGCAGCGCGAGGCGGCCGTCATCGTTGATGTCGGCGCCGAGGGCACGCAGCGAGGTGATCGTGGTCGCCATCGGCCGGCGCCGGGCGCCGGCGTCGCCGTCGAATGTCGTCGGGCCGAGCGCGAGGGCGGCGACCGGCGGGAGGAACCGCATCACGGTGCCGGCCAGGCCGCAGTCGATCGTGGTCGAGCCGAGCAGCTCGCCCGGGGTCACCCTGAGGTCGGTTCCGTAGTCCCCGCCGCCGTCGACGGACTCGATCGTGGTGCCCAGCTGGCGGAGCGCTGCGACCATCAGGTCGCTGTCGCGGGAGTGCAGCGGAGAGCGCAGGAGAGAGGGCGAATCGGCCAGCGCGGACAACACCAGCTCGCGGTTGGTGAGCGATTTCGAGCCCGGAAGCGACAGCGTGGCGGCGAGCGGACCGGTCGCGGTGGGGGCGGGCCACGCGCCTTCAGCGTCCGCCGGCGCGGTGTCGCCGTACGGATCGAACTCCGGCTTGGAATATCTCGAGATCAGCATCGGTTATCAGAATAGTCGGTACGAAGTCGAGGGAGGTCCGAGTGGCAGGCGCAGCGCTGATGACCCGGCCGGTGATGACCCGACCGGTCAACCCAGAGGTCCACGGCTTAGGATTGCCGGTGATGACAACAGATGCGACAGCCGGTGCTGAGAAGCGGGACCTTTTCGAAGAGCAGGCCCTGCCGTTCATCGACCAGCTTTACGCGGCGGCGATGCGGATGACCCGCAACCCGTCCGACGCACAGGACCTGGTCCAGGAAACGTTCGTGAAGGCGTTCGCGGCCTTCAAGCAATTCGAGCAGGGCACCAACCTCAAGGCCTGGCTGTACCGCATCCTGACCAATACCTTCATCAATACCTACCGCAAGAAGCAGCGCGAGCCCTACCAGGGAACCATCGACGAACTCGAGGACTGGCAGCTCGGCGGCGCGGAATCGACGACCGCGATGTCGAGCAGGTCGGCCGAGGCCGAGGCCATCGACCACCTGCCGGACAGCGCCGTCAAAGACGCGTTGCAGTCCATCCCGGAGGATTTCCGGCTGGCCGTCTACTTCGCCGACGTCGAGGGGTTCTCCTACCAGGAGATCGCCGACATCATGAAAACACCGATTGGCACCGTCATGAGCCGCCTGCACCGTGGCAGGCGACTTCTCCGTGAGCTCCTGACCGGCTATGCGATCGAGCAGGGTCTCGACGCCGGCCAGGCCGCGCAGCAATCCGTGACAGGGAGCCGGAAGGAATCCGGGAGCATCAAATGACCGACTGTGGATGCGAGAAGGCCAAGGCCGAACTCGAGGAATACCTGCACAACGAACTCTGCGGGGAAGACGCGACAGATATTCGCGACCATCTCGCCGCCTGCGATGACTGCAGCTACGAGCACCTGGTGGGCAAGACGCTCACCGAGGCCGTGCAGCGCGCCTGCACGGAAATCGCGCCAGAGGATCTCCGGGACCAGGTGCTCCTCCGGCTCCGCACGATCCAGTCCGGCCACTGACCGTTCCGCACTGACCCTTCCGCAGCGATTCGCAGCGACCGTTTCAACCTTTTGGACGACGCGGAGCGGGCAACGGGGTCGATAATCTCGGTACCGTGACCAAAACTGCTGCGACTGCGCCCCTGAAAGACCCCAGCCGGAAGACGGACTCCGGAGTGCCCACCTGGTTGCGCGTCCTCATCCCGGTTGCGCTCATCCTGGTCTGGTTCGGGCTGTTCGGCGCTGGGGGCGCCTCCTTCGGCAAGATCAGCGAGGTCGCCACAAACGACCAGGCGCAGCAGCTGCCGGCCAGCGCGGATGCCACCCGGGTGCAGGCGCTGCAATCGGAGTTCCGCGGCGGCGACACCCTGCCCGGCGTGCTCGTGTACCAGAGCGACGGCGCCCTCACCGAGGCGGACCTGGCCGACATCGAGGCCCAGGTCGCAGAGCTCGCCACCATCGACGGGGTGGTGCCGGGTTCCGTCTCCCCGGTCATCGTCTCTGACGACGGTCAGGCCGCGGAGGTCTTCCTGCCCCTCGACACCGCGGTGAAGCCGGCCGAATCCGTTGGCGAAATCCGCGACTACCTCGCCGCCCACCCGATCGACGGGGTCGACGTGTACGCCACCGGTCCGGCCGGGCTGATCGCGGACCTGTCCGGCGCCTTCGCCGGCATCGACGGCATCCTGCTGCTCACCGCGCTCGCCGCCGTGCTGCTGATCCTGATCATTGTGTACCGGTCGCCGTTGTTGCCGCTGATCGTGCTCGGCACGAGCCTCGCCGCGCTCTGCGCGTCGGTGCTCGTCGTCGTGGCGCTCGCCGGGGCGGACGTGCTGATCCTGACCGGGCAGACCCAGGGCATCCTGTTCATCCTGGTGATCGGCGCGGCGACCGACTACTCCCTGCTCTACGTGTCGCGGTATCGCGAGGCGCTGCGCGACCACGAGCGCAAGTGGGACGCGACGCTGGTGGCGCTGCGCGGATCGCTCGAGCCCGTGCTCGCCTCCGGCGGGACCGTGATCGCAGGGCTGCTCTGCCTCCTGCTCAGCGACCTGAACTCCAACAAGGCCCTCGGCCCGGTCTCCGCGATCGGGATCGCCTTCGCCGTGCTCGCGGCGCTGACTCTGCTGCCCGCGCTGCTCCTCTGGGCCGGGCGCACCGCGTTCTGGCCCCTCCGTCCGGCCGTCGGCTCGGCCCACCCGAACCTCGCCGGCGCGGGCCGCGGGCTCTGGCCCGCGGTCGCCCGCCTGGTCAGCCGGCGCACCCGCCTCGTCTGGGTCGCCTCCACCCTGCTGCTCGCGGTGGCGTCGATCGGCGTGCTCCAGTTCAAGGCCGACGGCGTGCCGCAAAGCGACTTCGTGCTCGGAGCGTCGGAGGCCCGCGACGGGCAGGCCGTGCTCGCCGAACACTTCCCCGGCGGGTCCGGAACGCCGACGATCGTGATCGGGCCGGAGGGCGAGCTGCAGAACCTGGCCGACGTCATCCTGGGCACGGCGGGGGTCGACTCGGTCGCCGTTGTCTCAGCGGATTCGGTGAGCGGCTCGCTGCCGGTCACGACGGAGGGGCTGGCGCCGGTCGGGCCGCCCGGAACCCCCGTCGGCGAGCCGACCGTCATCGACGGCCGCGTGATGCTCCAGGCGACGCTCGACGACGTCGGGGATTCCGCGGCGGCCGAGTCCACCGTGCGCGAGCTGCGCACGGCCCTGGCCGACGTCGACGCCGGCGTGCTCGTCGGCGGGACGACGGCGATCGCGGTGGACACGAACGACACCGCGATCCACGACCGCACGCTGATCATCCCGGTCATCCTCGGAGTGATCCTGCTCATCCTGATGATGCTGCTGCGTTCGATCCTGGCGCCGGTGCTGCTCGTCCTCACGGTCGTGCTCTCATTCGGGGCGGCGCTCGGTGTGTCGGCCTGGGTGTTCAACGACCTGTTGGGTTTCCCCGGGGCCGATCCGTCGGTGCCGCTGTTCGGGTTCGTCTTCCTGGTGGCGCTCGGAATCGACTACAACATCTTCCTGATGACGCGGGTGCGGGAGGAGTCCATCCTGCACGGCACCAGGCCGGGCATCCTGCGCGGGCTCGTGGCCACCGGCGGGGTGATCACCTCGGCCGGGATCGTGCTCGCGGCGACGTTCGCGGCCCTGGGGGTGCTGCCGATCCTCTTCCTCGCCCAGATCTCGTTCATCGTGGCGTTCGGGGTGCTGCTCGACACGTTCCTGGTGCGGTCGCTGCTTGTGCCGGCGCTCGCCTACGACATCGGCCCGGCGATCTGGTGGCCCGGCAAGCTGGCTCGGCGCCCGTAGCGCAGCGCCGCCGCCGCACCCGGCCGTCGACAATCGCCGAAACTGCCGAGAACCGCCGTTCCAGTGGCGACTCTCGGCAGGAACGGCGACTCTCGGCGAGAAGCGGTTAGAGCGTCAGCGCCTGGCGCAGCAGGTCGGCCTGCTCGGCGGCGTGGCGCTTGGCCGACCCGGCCGCGGGTGACGCGGATGCCGCCCGGGAGAAGAGCCGCATGGCCCGCGGGCCGAGCTTGTTCGTCTCGAGGTAGAAGAACGGCCACGCGCCCTGGTTCTCCGGCTCGTCCTGCACCCACGCCAGCTCGGCATTCGGGTACAACTCGGCCACGTGCTTGAGTTCGACGGAGGGCAGCGGGTAGAACTGCTCCAGCCGCACCAGTGCGATCTCGGGGTTGGGGTTCTTCTCCAGCTCGTTCAGCAGGTCGTAGTAGAGCTTGCCCGCCATGAAGAGCACCCGCTTGACCGCGTTGCGGTCGGTGATGCGCGCATCGTCGATGACCGGTTCGAACTTGCCGTTGGTGAAGTCGGCCACGCCGCTGGTGGCGCCGCGCAGTCTCAGCATCGACTTCGGCGTGAACACGATCAGCGGGCGGCGCGGACGCATATACGCCTGGCGGCGCAGCAGGTGGAAGTACGACGCCGGGGTCGACGGCCGGGCCACGGTCATGTTGTTCTCCGCGCACAGCTGCAGGAAACGCTCGATCCGCGCCGAGGAGTGGTCGGGTCCCTGGCCCTCGTAGCCGTGCGGAAGCAGGAGCACGACGGAGGAACGCTGTCCCCACTTCTGCTCGGCCGACGAGATGAACTCGTCGATGATCGTCTGGGCGCCGTTGGCGAAGTCGCCGAACTGGGCCTCCCAGAGCACGAGGGCGTCCGCGCGCTCGACCGAGTAGCCGTATTCGAAGCCCATGGTCGCGTATTCGCTGAGCAGGGAGTCGTAGATCCAGAACTGTCCCTGGTTCTCGCTCAGGTTGGCCAGCGGCAGCCACTCCTGGCCGTTGACCCGGTCGTGCAGCACCGCATGGCGCTGGACGAACGTGCCTCGGCGGGCATCCTGGCCGGCGAAGCGCACCGGGGTGCCCTCCAGCAGCAGGGAGCCGAGGGCGAGCAGCTCGCCGAAGCTCCAGTCGATGTTGCCGTTGCGGCTCATGTCGAGGCGCTTCTGCAGCAGCTGCTGCAGTTTGTTGTGCACCGTGAATCCGGCGGGCTTGTTGTTGAACGCGTCACCGATCAGGTGCACGACACCCTCGGGGACCCCGGTCTTCTCCGGCTCTCCGGCCGAGTCGTCCGGCACGCCGAGCGCGCCGGCATCCGAGCCTCCGGGGAGGATGGGCGTCGAGGACGTCTGGGCGGCGTGCGTTTCCATGAACGCGCGCTCGAGCCGGTCCTGGAAGTCGCGGTGCGCGGCCTCGTACTCCTCCTGGGTGATGTCGCCACGGCCGACGAGGCCCTCCGTGTACAGCTTCCGGACCGAGCGCTTGGCCTCGATCAGGTTGTACATCAGCGGCTGGGTCATCGACGGGTCGTCGCCCTCGTTGTGGCCGCGTCGGCGGTAGCAGACCAGGTCGATGATGACGTCGCGCTTGAATTCCTGGCGGTAATCGAAGGCGAGCTCCGCGACCCGGACCACGGCCTCCGGGTCATCCCCGTTGACGTGGAAGATCGGCGCCTGGATGGTCTTGGCGACGTCCGTCGAGTACACCGAGGTGCGTCCCTCGCCGGGAGGCGTGGTGAAGCCGACCTGGTTGTTGACGACGAGGTGGATCGTGCCGCCGGTGCGGTATCCGCGCAGCTGCGACATCTGGAGGGTTTCCAGCACGACACCCTGGCCGGCCATCGCGGCGTCGCCGTGGATGAGGACCGGGAGCGTGGAGAACGTGCCGATGGGCTTGCGGTCCTGCTTGGCCCGCACAATGCCCTCGAGCACGCCGTCGACGGCCTCGAGGTGCGACGGGTTCGCGGCCAGGTAGACCGAGATCTCCTCGCCGTCCGCGCCGCGGAACACACCCTGGGTGCCCAGGTGGTACTTCACGTCGCCGGAGCCCTGGACGGTGCGGGGGTCCTGGGTGCCCTCGAACTCGCGGAAGATCTCGCCGTAGGTCTTGCCGGCGATGTTGGTCAGCACGTTCAGCCGGCCGCGGTGGGCCATGCCGATCGCGACCTCGTCGAGCTTGTGGTCGGCCGCACCCTGCAGGATCGAGTCGAGCAGCGCGATGGTCGATTCACCGCCCTCGAGGCTGAACCGCTTCTGGCCGACGTACTTCGTCTGGAGGAAGGTCTCGAAGGCCTCTGCTTCGTTCAGCTTGCCCAGGATGCGCATCTGCTCGTCGTGGGTGGGCTTGACGTAGGACTTCTCCATCTTCTCCTGGACCCACTTGCGCTGGCCGGGATCCTGGATGTGCATGTACTCGATGCCGGTCGTGCGGCAGTAGGAGTCGCGGAGCACGCCGAGGATGTCGCGGAGGAGCATCAGGCGCTTGTCACCGAAACCGCCGGTGACGAATTCGCGGTCCAGGTCCCAGAAGGTGAGCCCGTGGTTGGCGATGTCCAGGTCGGGGTGGCTGCGCTGCTTGTACTCCAGCGGGTCGATGTCGGCCATCAGGTGGCCGCGGACCCGGTAGGCGTTGATGAGTTCCTGCACCCGGGCGGTCTTGTCGACGGCGCTGGCCAGGTCGACGCTGATGTCCGGGGCCCAATGGATCGGGTCGTACGGGATGCGCAGCGCCGAGAAGATGTCCTCGTAGAAGTTGTGCTGGCCGGTCAGGAGCTCGTGCACGATCTTGAGGAACTCGCCGGAGCCGGCACCCTGGATGACCCGGTGGTCGTAGGTGCTGGTCAGCGTGATGGTCTTGGAGATGGCCAGGCCGGTGAGGGTCTTGACGCTCGCGCCCTGGAACTCCGCCGGGTAGTCGAGGGCGCCGGCCCCGATGATGCAGCCCTGGCCCTTCATCAGGCGGGGCACGGAGTGCACGGTGCCGATACCGCCCGGGTTGGTGAGCGACACGGTGGCGCCGGAGAAGTCGTCGGCGGTCAGCTTGCCCTTGCGGGCCCGGGTGACGAGGTCCTCGTAGGCGGAGAGGTACTCGCCGAAGGTCATCGTGTCCGCACGCTTGACCGCGGGGACCATCAGTGACCGGGTGCCGTCGGGCTTCGGCAGGTCGATGGCGATGCCGAGGCCGACGTGGGCCGGGGCGACGACCGACGGCTTGCCGTCGACCTCGTCGTAAAACACGTTCTGGCTCGGGAACATCTTGAGCGCCCGGATCAGGGCCCAGCCGATGAGGTGGGTGAAGGAGACCTTGCCGCCGCGGGCTCGCTTCATGTGGTTGTTCATGACGATGCGGTTGTCGATCAGAAGCTTGGCGGGAATGGTGCGCACGCTCGTCGCCGTCGGCACGGTGAGGCTGGTGGCCATGTTCGCGGCCAGGCTCTTCGACATGCCGCGGAGGGGCGTGACGACGTCCTTGGCTTCCGCCGCTTCACCGTCGGTGATGATGGCCTGAGGGCTCGTGATCGGCGCGTCGGCGGGGACCGGGAGCGGCCTGGCGGCGAGGGATGTGGTGCGCGCCTGAGGCTGCGAGCCGGGAGCGGCGGCGGGCGGGGCGCTCTCCGCGGCCCGTGCCGGTGCCGCTGCAGCGGGTGTCTCGGCCGCGGGCTCGGCCGCGGTCTGCGCACCTGCGCCGGTCGCGGTCTGGTGGTAGCTCTCCAGGACCGGCCACCACGACTCGTCGACGAGGGACTTGTCGACGAGGTACCTTTCGTACAGCTCGTCCACGAGCCACTCATTCGCTCCGAATTCACCCGACGTAGTCTCGTCGGATCCACCACCGGTCAACTGGCTAGACAAGCCGATCGCCCACTCTCTTCGTTGATTCTGAATGCCCCCGCACGATCACAAAATCGCCGGGTCAAGCTGTCTGTCCAGCCTAATCCCCTCGGGAGCGGCTGCGTTCATCGGCGTGGAGGGCTAGCTTTATTTCCATGCAGTTCTATGGAGCGTTTCCGAGCAACGACCTGACCTACTCCGATGTCTTCCTCGTGCCGAGCCAATCGGAGGTCAGGAGTCGCCTCGACGTCTCCCTCGCTCCGGGAGACGGGACGGGCGCCACCCTGCCCATCGTCGCCGCGAACATGAACTCCGTCACCGGACCGCGCCTGGCCGCCACGCTCGCTCGCCGCGGCGGGCTCGGGGTGCTGCCCCAGGACATGCCCCTGCAGGACCTCGATGCCGCCATCCGCTGGGTCAAGGCGCAGTCGGTGCGGTTCGACACACCCTTCGTTTTCGCCCCGGAAGACACCGTGGCGATGGCGCTGCGCCAGGTGCCGCCGGCGGACGGGCAGGGAATCCTGATCCACGACGCGCAGGGCGGCTACGTCGGCTGCATCGTCGCTTCCCGGCTGGCGACCGCGTTGCCGGATGCGCGCCTCGGCGACCTCCTGCACGGTGCGCTGGCCTCCCTCGACGCCGACGACCTCGACGGCCCGCGGGGCGCGTTCGACCTGATGACGGCCGCCGACCTCGACTTCGCGCCCGTGCTGCATCACGGTGAGATCGTCGGCACGCTCAGCCGCAAGAGTGCACTGCGCGCCACCCTCTACGAGCCCGCTGTCGACGCCCAGGGCCGCCTGCGGGTGGCCGCCGCGCTCGGCCTCAACGGCGACATCGCGGCCAAGGCCCGTGCGCTCGCCGCGGCCGGCGTCGACGTGATCGTGATCGACACCGCGCACGGCCACCAGGCCGGGATGGTCACGGCCATCCGGACCGTCGCGGACCTGGACCTCGGCATTCCGATCGTGGCGGGCAACGTCGTCACCGCCGAAGGCGTGGTCGACCTGGTCAAGGCCGGCGCCAGCATCGTCAAGGTGGGTGTCGGTCCCGGGGCCATGTGCACGACGCGCATGATGACGGCGGTCGGCCGCCCGCAGTTCTCCGCGGTGCTCGAGACCGCCGCCGCCGCGCGGGAGCTCGGCGCCCACGTCTGGGCGGACGGCGGGGTGCGCTATCCCCGCGATGTCGCCCTGGCGCTGGCGGCCGGGGCGGCATCCGTCATGATCGGCTCCTGGTTCGCCGGCACGATCGAGGCGCCCGGCACCCTGTCCGCGGATGCCACGGGAGCCCTGTTCAAGGAAAGCTGGGGCATGGCCTCCACCAAGGCCGTCCGCCAGCGCTTCGACCGCCTCGACGCCTATGAGCTGGCCCGCAAGACTCTGTTCGCCGAGGGGATCTCCAGCTCGAAGATCTACCTCGACCCGCTCCGCCCATCGGTCGAGGACCTGCTCGACATGATCACCTCCGGCGTGCGCAGCTCGTTCACCTACGCGGGGGCGACGACGATCGAGGAGTTCCACGAACGGGCCCGCGTCGGGGTGCAGTCGGCGGCCGGTTACGAGGAGGGCAAGGCTCTGCACGTGTCGTGGTGAGCGCGCCGACCTCCGCTCGTGCCCGGCCGGTATAGTTGAAAGATAATGGACGACCCCCACCCTGCAGCTTCGCCCAGCCCCTGTCCGTTACCCCCTCACCCCGCGCGTTCGCGGGCCGGGCTTTCCCACTTGACGTGCGGTGGAAGCCATGTTTGAGTGGCTGATGCTCGGCGTCGGCCTGCTCCTGACCGTCGGCACCGGCCTGTTCGTGGCCAGCGAGTTCGCCCTGGTCAACCTCGACCGCTCCGAGCTCGAGGCGAGGCGCGACCGCGGCGAGACGCGTCTGGGCCTGACCATCTCGGCGCTCAAGATCACGTCGACCCACCTCTCCAGCGCGCAGCTGGGCATCACGCTCACCACGCTGCTGACCGGTTTCACCATGGAACCCGCCCTCAGCTCGCTGCTCACCCCGCCGCTGACCGGCCTGGGCTTCGCCGAGGCCACCGTGCCCGTCATCGCGACGACCATCGCGATCGTCATCGCCACCCTGGTCTCGATGATCATCGGTGAGCTCGTTCCGAAGAACTTCGCCCTGGCCCTGCCGATCCACACCGCGAAGCTGGTGATTCCGTTCCAGACGGTGTTCACGACCGTGTTCAAGCCGGCCGTGGTCCTTCTCAACGGCAGCGCGAACGGCCTGCTGCGGATGGTCGGCATCGAACCCAAGGAGGAGCTCTCCGGGGCGCGCACGGCGGAGGAACTGTCCTCGCTGCTGCGCCGTTCGGCCAGCGCCGGGCTGCTGAAGAAGGACACGGCGACCCTGCTGCACCGCACCCTGCTCTTCTCGAGCCACACGGCCTCCGACGTGATGACCCCGAGGCCGCGGGTCGCCAGCATCCAGCGGACCGCATCGGCCCAGGCCGTCATCGACCTGACGAAGCAGACCGGCTACTCCCGCTTCCCGGTCGTCGACGAGAGCGTCGATGACGTGATCGGCATCGTTCACGTCAAGCAGGCCGTGGCCGTGCCCAGGCGACGCCGGGCGGATGTCCCCGTCTCCGCGCTGCAGTCGGATGCCCTCCGCGTGCCCGAGACGATGAAACTCGACGGGCTCCTCGCCGAGTTGCGGGGCCGCGGCTACCAGATGGCGGTCGTGGTCGACGAATACGGCGGCACCGCCGGCGTCGCCACGCTCGAAGACCTGGTCGAAGAACTCATCGGCGAGGTGGCGGACGAGCACGACCGCACCCGCGCCGGGGTGGTCAGGTCGCCGGATTCGCTCACCTTCCCCGGCATGCTCCGCCCGGACGAACTGGTCGAGCGCACCGCCATCGTCGTGCCCGAGGACGGGCCGTACGAAACCGTCGCCGGCTTCGTGATGAGCGAACTCGGCCGGCTGCCCGTGGTCGGCGACACCGTGCTGATCCCAGGGGGAGAGTTGACCGTGGAACGCCTCGACGGGCGCCGAATAGACCGGCTCCGGTTCACACCGGACGGCCGGGCACCAACCGAGACCGAGCGCGCGGGGGGCAAGGCATGAGCGACTGGGCAGGAATCGTCTGGCTGGTGGTGCTCCTCGCCGCCAACGCCTTCTTCGTCGCGGCCGAGTTCGCCGTGATCTCCGCGCGCCGATCCCAGATCGAACCGCTCGCCGAAGCCGGGAAACGGAGCGCCAAGACCGCGCTCTGGGCGATGGAGAATGCCACCCTGATGCTGGCCACCACGCAGCTGGGAATCACGATCTGCTCGCTGCTGATCCTGAACGTCTCCGAGCCGGCGATCCACCACCTGCTCGAGGGCCCGCTTGCCCTGACCGGGCTGCCGGAGGAGGCCATCGGGGTGATCGCCTTCGCGATCACGCTCCTGGTGGTCTCGTACCTGCACGTCGTGCTGGGCGAGATGGTGCCGAAGAACCTGTCGTTCTCGGTGCCGGACCGTGCCGTGCTCATCTTCGCCCCGCCGCTCGTGCTGTTCGGGCGGCTCGTGAAGCCTGTGATCGTCGCGCTCAACTGGGCCGCGAACGGGGTGCTGCGACTGTTCGGCGTGCAGCCCAAGGACGAGGCGACCAGCACCTACACGCTGGACGAGGTCGCAACCATCGTCAGCCAGTCGACCAGGGAAGGCCTCCTGTTCGACGGCAGCGGCGCGCTCAGCGCCGCATTCGAATTCACCAACCGCACGGTGAAGGATGTCGCGGTGCCGCTGGCCAAGCTGGTCAGCCTGCCGGAACCGGTCAGCCCCGCCGACGTGGAGAGGGCGGTCTCCAAGCACGGGTTCTCCCGGTACGTCCTGGTCAACCCGAGCCGGGAGCTCACCGGGTACATCCACCTCAAGGACGTCATCGACCTCGACGGCGACGCCTCCGCCGGCGCCGGCCAGGGAAGCTACGCCGAACCGATCCCGGCCAAGCGCGTCCGGCAGCTGGCCTCGATCTTCGAGGGCACCGAACTCGAGGACGCGCTGGCGACCATGCGTCGCACCGGGGCGCACGTGGCCAGGACGTTCACCTCGGCCGGCGAGACGACCGGGGTGCTCTTCCTCGAGGACATCATCGAGGAGCTCGTCGGCGAAGTCCAGGATGCCACCCGCCGAGAGTAACGGGCCCCTCGCGCCGGGCGCGACCCCGGCGTAGCCTGTGCGCTGGGGTTGAAGAAGGAGGCAAATCATGCTGAAGAATTCTGAGCTCATCGCGGTGCTCCCGGCCAAGGACCTGGGACGCGCCAGGGAGTACTACCGCGACAAGCTGGGACTGGAGGTTGCGGAGGAGACTCCCGGCGGCCTCGTCTACCGGATGGCGTCCGGGGCCGCGTTCCTGCTCTACGAAACGAGTAACGCGGGCACGGCCAGGAACACCCAGATGTGCTGGACAACTGCCGATATCGAGGCCGAGATGGCGGAGTTGCGCGGTCGCGGAGTCGTCTTCGAGGAGTACGACCTGCCCGGGCTGAAGACGGAGAACGGGGTCGCGACGATGGACGGCGAGCGCGGCTCCTGGTTCATCGACAGTGAGGGCAACACCCTCTGCCTCACGCAGCAGACGTAGCCCGGTCCTCCGGTTCCGGCCACTGGGCGCGAAGGTACTGCGGCGGCCAGTAGTCGAGGGTGACGCCGAGTTCGTGCGCGGCCCGCAGGGGGAAGTGCGGGTCGCGCATCAGCTCGCGGCCGAGCATCACCGCGTCGGCCTGGCCCGACGCCACGATCAGTTCGGCCTGGGCCGCGGTCGTGATGAGTCCGACCGCGCTGACCCTGACATCCGCCTCGGCCTTGACGGATGCCGCAAGCGGCACCTGGTAGCCGGGCGAGAGCGGGATGCGCACGCCCGAGACGTTGCCTCCGGAGGAGATGTCGAAGAAGTCGGCCCCGGCCGCGGCCGCCCAGCCGGCCACCGTGGCGGTCTGCCGCTCGTCCCATCCGCCCGGCGCGTAGTCGGTCGCGGAGAACCGCACCAGCAGGGGAACGGTGTCCGCGATCGCGGAGCGCACCGCCTCGACCACGCTGAGGAGCAGCCGGGCGCGGTTCTCCAGCGACCCGCCGAACTCGTCGGTGCGGTGGTTGCTCAGGGGGGAGAGGAACTGGTGCAGCAGGTAGCCGTGCGCGGCATGGATCTCGACGACGTCGAAGCCGGCGCCCACCGCTCGACGGGCGGCGGCAGCGAAATCGCGGATGACGGCGTCGATCCCGGCCGCGTCCAGGGCAACCGGGGCGTCGTATCCGGGGAACGGCACAGCCGTGGCCGACACGGTCTGCCAGCCGCCGTCCTCCTCCGCCATCGTCCCGTGTCGATCCGCGCCCCACGCGGGCCAGACCGATGCCTTACGGCCGGCGTGGGCGAGCTGGATGCCCGCTGCCGCTCCCTGCGAGTGGATGAAGCGCACGATCCGGGTCCAGGCCTCGGCCTGCGCGTCGTTCCAGAGGCCGGTGTCGACGTCGGAGATGCGACCCTCGGGGCTGACCGCGCTCGCCTCCGCAATGACGAGGCCGGCGCCGCCGGCGGCCATCGAGCCGAGGTGCACCAGGTGCCAGTCTCCGGGGACGCCGTCCTTTTTGGCAATGGCGTACTGGCACATCGGGGCGACCCACAGGCGATTTCGGAAGGTGACTCCGCGCACGCTCAGCGGTTCGAACAGGGCGGCAGTGGTCACTGGGATCCTTGGGGGGCGCGGGTGACGGTCGGGCGCAGGGCGCGACTGACCAATCGATCTCGAAACAACCTATCGTGGGGGCATGGCAAAACGGCGGGGATGGCTGGAATGGGAAGCCGAGCAGGCTCGGGACTGGATCGCCGTGCCGGGGCGCACCGACGACAAGTACTCCCGCGGGGTCCTGGGGATTCACACGGGCTCCGATGACTACCCGGGCGCGGCGGTCCTCGGCGTCGAGGCGGCGCTGCGCACCGGCGTCGGCCTCGTGCGCTACCTCGGCCCCGAACGCGCATCGACCCTCGTGCTCCAGCGTCGGCCGGAGGTCGTCACCGTCCCGGGCCGGGTTCAGGCCTGGCTGCTGGGCTCCGGCATGAACCCCAGGGAGCGCGGTGCCGGGGCCACTGCGGCGCTCGAGCGCGCCCTCGCCGAGGGGCTGCCCACCGTCTGCGACGCCGGGGCCCTGGCCCTGGCCGGCCGGGCGACCGGGCCGACGGTGATCACCCCGCACTTCCGCGAACTGGCCGGCCTGCTCACCGCGGGCGGAAGCCCGGTGACCGCCGCCGAGATCGCGACCGCCCCCGGCGAGTGGGCCATCCGCGCGGCTGAGGCGCTGCGGGTGACGGTGCTGCTCAAGGGCGCCGTGACCCACGTCGCCTCGCCCTCCGGCGCGCTCCTGACCGTCTCGACCGCGCCGGCCTGGCTGGCGACGGCCGGATCCGGCGACGTGCTCGGGGGCATCCTCGGAGCCCTGCTCGCGACCCACTCCGACCGGATCGCGGCTGATGCCGAATCGATCGCCGCGCTGGCCGCGACCGCAGCGCTGATCCAGGCGCTGGCCGCCGACCGGGCCTCGGCCGGCGGGCCGATCGCCGCCCTCGATGTGGCCGAGGCGGTGCCCGGGGCGATCGCGGAGCTGCTGGGCGCGCGCGGGGGAGAGTGAACGTGACCGCCCCGGACGCCCCGGCCGCCGTCGTTCGCGGCCGGCCCTTCGGCGCGAGGCGGACCGCGCTCTGGAGCGCATTCGGGCTCGTGCACGCGCTGCTGATCCTGCTCTGTTTCGTCAGCCCGGGCTGGCCGCTCGGTGACGTGGAGCAGGTGTACCGGTCCTGGGCCGAAGGGGCCGCGTCGGGGCGCTTCCAGGTCGGTATCGACACGCCCTTCGTCTACCCGATCCTGGCGTTCGGGCCGATCATCCTCGCTCTCGCCTTCGGACCGGCGCTGTACGCGGCCACCTGGCTCGGTATCGTCACGCTGCTGGATGCCGCCGCCTTCGCGCTGCTGCTCCGTCGCCCGGGGGAGGCCGCGACCCGTGCGGCCTGGTGGTGGCTCGGCTTCCTGCTCCTGCTCGGGCCCGTCGCCCTGGCCCGGATCGACTCGGTCACCGTGCCGATCGTGATCGTGGCCCTGCTCCTGCTCGAATCGCGCCCGCTCTGGGGGGCGGCGCTGCTCACGATCGCAACCTGGGTGAAGGTGTGGCCGTTCGCGGCGGTCGCCGCCCTGGTCGTCGCGTCGAGGGACCGCGGCCGGGTGCTGGGAACCGCCGCCGGAACGAGCGCCGTGATCGTGCTGATCGCCCTCATCCTCGGCAGCGGCCTCACCGTGTTCAGCTTCGTCACCGAGCAGACCGGTCGCGGCATCCAGATCGAATCATCGGTGGGGCTCGCCTGGATGTGGCAGGCTGCCGCCGGGCTGCCGGGCAGTTTCCTCTACTACGACCACGAGATCCTGACCTACCAGGTGACCGGGCCCGGCATCGATCTCGCCATCGTGCTGATGACGCCCCTCCTGGCGCTCGCCGTCGTCGCCGTGCTGCTGCTCGGCTGGCGCGCCATGCGGGACGGTGCCGGTTTCGACCGCCTCTATCCGCCGCTGCTGCTGGCCCTCGTGCTGACCCTGATCGTCTTCAACAAGGTGGGGTCGCCGCAGTTCATGGGCTGGCTGGTCGCCCCCGTCATTTTCGGGCTGCTGGTGCGCCCCGGCGCCTGGCGGACGCCCGCTGTGCTGGTCGCCGTCCTGGCCGGCCTGACCCAGCTGATCTACCCGCACCTCTACGACTGGCTGCTTCTGGCGCACCCCGCCATGGTCCTGCTGCTCACGCTGCGGAACCTGCTCGAGGTCGTCCTGCTCGGCTGGGCGATCCGGGAGATCTGGCGATCCCCACGTCCCGACTACCGGACCGGCGCACGCCGGCTCACCCCCGATCCGAAGGAGTAACCATGTTGGTCGCATTCTCAGTAGCCCCGTCCGGTGCCAACGACGCGGAGGGATCGGTGCACAGCGCCGTCGCCGCGGCGGTGCGCGTGGTGCGCGAATCCGGCCTGCCCAACCACACCGACTCGATGTTCACGACGATCGAGGGGGAGTGGGACGAGGTGTTCGCGGTAGTCAAGGCCGCGACCGAGGCCGTCGCAGCCTGGGGGCCGAGGGTGTCCCTCGTGCTCAAGGCAGACATCCGAACCGGCCGAACCGGCGAGCTGACCGGCAAGGTCGAGCGCCTGGAAGCCGCGCTCAGGGAAGGCCGGGACACCACGCCGTAGGCTGGAGGCATGCCCCCCTCCACCCACGGGCCGACGCAGCTGTCGCCGGCCCGTATTCGTCTTGCCCTCTTCGCCCTGGCCCTGGGCGGCTTCGCGATCGGCTCGACCGAGTTCGTGGCCATGGGCCTGCTGCCCAACCTCGCCGCGGACCTGCTGCCGGGGCTTCACGCGGCGCAGCCGGATGTCGCCAACGCGCAGGCGGGCTGGCTCATCACCGCTTACGCGCTGGGCGTCGTCGTCGGGGCGCCGACCATCGCCGCGGCCGCAACCCGCTGGCCGCGGAAGAAACTGCTGCTCGCCCTGCTCGTCGCTTTCACGCTCGGGACCATCGCCTCCGCCCTGCTGCCGAGCTTCGGGCTGGTGCTCGCGGCTCGGTTCGTCGCGGCGCTCCCGCACGGCGCCTACTTCGGTATCGCCTCCCTCGTCGCGGCCGACCTGATGGGGCCGGGCAAACGGGCCAGGGGCATCGCCGTGGTGCTCTCCGGCCTGACCATCGCCAACGTGATCGGCGTCCCTGCGATCACCTGGCTGGGCCAGGTCGCCGGATGGCGCGTGGCGTACCTCGCCGTGGCGGGCATCTTCGCGCTCACCTTCCTGGCCGTCGCCCTGGTCGTCCCCTTCCAGCCAGGGAACCCGCACAGCAGCATCCGGAGAGAACTGCGCGCGCTCGGCCGGCGGCAGGTCTGGCTGGCGCTCCTGATCGGCGCCATCGGTTTCGGCGGCCTCTTCGCCGTGTACACCTACGTCTCCCCGCTGGTGATGGACGTCACCGGCCTGGCCGCTTGGGCCGTGCCGATCGTGCTCGTCGTTATCGGCGCCGGCATGACCATCGGCAACCTGGTCGGCGGCGTGCTCGCCGACCGCAGCGTGCGGCGCACGATGTACGGAGCCTTCGGCGTCCTGGTGGTCGCGCTCTCCGCGCTGGCGCTCTCCGCGCGATTCCTGGCCGGGCTGCTGGCGGGCGTGTTCCTGGTCGGCGCGGCGGCTGCGGCCCTGGGGCCGACGATCCAGACCCGGCTGATGGATGTCGCGCACGACAGCCAGTCGATCGCCGCGGCACTGCACCACTCGGCGCTCAACGTCGGAAACGCCCTCGGTGCCTACCTCGGCGGCGTCGCCATCGCGGCCGGCCTGGGGTACGTCGCCCCGGTGTGGATCGGGCTTGGGCTCAGCGGGCTCGGCATCCTGCTCGCGGTCGTGACCTTCGCCATCGACCGTTCACGCCGGCGGTTGGGCGTGCACGTGCCCTACGGAACCGCGGCGATCACGGTCGTGCCGGCCACCTGGTTACGGGCACACTTGCCGGGCGGTTAGTCGGTCTGGAGCAGGATTCCGTCGCGGATGGCGCGCTTGCGCAGGGCGACCTTCGTGCCGACGTCGTGGCCGGCCAGGCGGTACTTCTCCCGGATGCGCTTGAGGTACGACTTGGCCGTTTCCTCGGAGATGCCCAGCTGGTAGGCCACGGCCTTCACGGGCTCACCGGCGCCGTAGAGTGCCATCACGCGGCGCTCCTGCGCGCTCAGGCGAGGGGAGTCCCCGTCTGAGCCGGCGTTGAGGGCGAGGTCGAGTTCGGCCGAGATGTACGATTCGCCGTTGTAGGCCGCGCGGATCGCCTCGACGATCATGCCGGCCTCTTCGCTCTTGACGAGGTAGCCGAGCGCGCCGGCGGCGAGTGCCTCCCGCACCAGGGCCGGCTCGGAGTAGGTGCTCATGAGCACGGTCTTGACGCCCGTCGTCTTCAGTGTCGAGATCTTCAGCGACACGGGGATGTTGTCCTTGAGGTCGAGGTCGAGCAGCACGACATCGACCGGGAACTCGGGGTGGGTGAGCAGCTCCGGCCAGGTCGTCACGGCGGCCACCATGTCGATGTCGTCGGCAGCGCCGCGGATCCACTCGGTGAGGGCACCCAGGAGCATTCGGTGGTCGTCGACCAGGGCCAAGCGGATGGGACCGTTGCTGTGCGTCACTGCTTCCTCCAACTGCCTCTGAGCCCGGTAGGCCACTTGGGAATCCTAGGCGTCCGCGGGATTGTCGACACTGCATTCGATATCCACTCGAAGACTTCCGTCCCGAATGGTATCGACGTGAGGGCCGACTATTCGGATAGCTTGCCACGTCTCGGGGTCTACTCGGCGGCGTGGCACACCTGTCGTCATCAATTCGATCGGGAATCGGACCTTCTTGCGAGAAACCGTGCCATGGGTCGGCGATATCGGCCCCAAAGTGAGCGAAACCGTCGACGCGGTCCGGGCGGTGTCGCTGATCAACAGCCAGATCGTGAGCAGGAGGGCATCGCGCTGGCTCGGCGCCAGCAGCCCGGCGAGCCCGGATGGGTCCTGCACCGTCACGGACGGGCCGAGGAACTCCGATTCGGTGACGGCGTGGTGCAGCCAGGTCTCGGTGCGGCCGTTGATGAGGTGGAGCCGCAGCTGCGTCGCGAGGGAAGCCGCAGTGGATGAGGTCTCCGGTGCCAGCGGCAGGGGAGTGCGCCCCTGCGCGACGTCGTCGAGGAGCGTCTCGGCGTCCAGGTCGAGCCGGGCCAGCTCCTCCGAGGCGAGCATGCCGACGGCGTAGCGGGGCTGGGAGACGGTGCTCTGCACCAGGACCAGGTCCAGTTCCAGCTCCACCATCCGCCGAAACGACCGCACGATGATCACGCCGAGCACCGGCGGGACGATGCCGAGGGCGATGCTGAGGATTTCGGGGGCCAGGGTGAGCAGGCTGGCGCGGTCCTCGAGGAGTGCCGCACCGGCCGTCAGCACACCGAGCACCCCCGTTGCCGCGAGCACATCGCGGGGCTCGCGCAGGGTGACCAGGCCGGTGAGCAACGCCCCGACGGCCGGGGCAGCGGTGGGGTAGACGTCGGCGTAGGACCGGCCGGCCGACCCGGCCAGGTCGAGGATGACGACAACCGCGCCGGTGATGAGCGCGAACGTGAACAGCCAGGGCGGCATCCGCGTGGACGACCTCTGCACGACCGCGACCGTGAAGACCGTAGCGATGAGCAGGATCAGCCAGGCGGCCAGGCTCGGCAGCGGGCTCGGCGTGCCGGGCAGTTGCACCACGAAGCGCCAGAACAGGAAGACGGCGATCGATCCGCCGCTGAAGACCAGTCCGACACCCAGGTGCCGGCCGCCGAGGCCGTTCGGGTCGGCGCGGGCGGCCTTGACGATGCGGCCCGTCCGGCGCAGGCTCCGGCGCGCGTCCGGGCGTGTGGCGCCGGGACTCGCTGGGGCCTGGCCTGCGGCGCCGGGGGTCACGGCGGCACGGCTGACCGCGCCCGGAGCGACCGCGCCCGGAATGACCGCGCCCGGTTCCACGGTCGGGCGGCTCACTTGGGCACCTCGAGCACAACCGTCGTGCCCGACCCGGGCGACGAGAACAGGCGGGCGTTGCCGCCGACGTCCCGGAGCCTGGCCACGACCGACTCGGTGAAGCCCAGGCGTTCGCTGCCGACTCCGTCGAGGTCGAAGCCGACCCCGGCGTCGGTGACCATCGCGCGGACGGTGGTGTCGTCATCCGTGATCGTCACATCGGCACGTTTGACGCCGGAGTGGCGACGCACGTTCTCCAGGCACTCGCCGAGGGCGAGCAGGAAGGAATCGAGGACCGTGCTGGGCAGCAGGACCTGCCCGCTGCCGTGCCAGTCCACCTCCAGCCCCATCCGGCCGAAGCGCTGTTTGACCGACTCGAGCGTGTTGCCGAGGGTGGATTCGCTCGCCGGTTCCAGTGTGTACACGCCCGAACGCCGCGGCGTGGTTCTCGAGCCACTCGGCGATCTCCTGGGCGTTCTGCGTGTGGCGCTCTACCCGGAGGCTGAGGGTCTCGATGCCCTGGATGAGCTGCCAGGCGCTGGCCGGCGCGATCGCGGCGCCGAGGTCGCGCAGCAGCTGCACGCGCGCCTTGATGATGTACGCGATCCCGTCGCCGACCGCGCCCGTGTAGCTGGCGCCGTGGTACGACGGGTCGGGCTCGGTGAGTCCGGGGAACTTCTCCACGTTCTTCGACCAGGCGAACTTTCCGCCGTCGACGACGATGCCGCCGATGACCGCGCCGTGCCCGCCGAGGAACTTCGTGGCGGAGTGCACGATGATGTCCGCGCCATGCTCGAACGGGCGGATCAGGTACGGGGTGGCGATCGTGTTGTCGACGATCAGCGGCACGCCCGATTCGTGGGCGACATCGGCCACGAGGGAGATGTCGAGCACGTTGATCTTCGGGTTGCCGATGGTCTCCGCGAAGAAGAGCTTGGTGTTGGGGCGAACCGCGCGGCGCCACTCGTCGGCGTCGTCCTGGTTCTCCACGAACGTCGTCTCGATGCCGAGCTTGGCGAGCGTGTACTTGAAGAGGTTGTAGGTGCCGCCGTAGATCGAGCTGGACGACACGATGTGGTCGCCGGCCTGGGCGATGTTGAGCACCGCGAACGTCGTCGCCGACTGGCCGGACGCCAGCAGCAGCGCAGCGGTGCCGCCCTCGAGGGCCGCGACGCGCTCTTCGACGACCGCCTGCGTGGGGTTCTGGATGCGCGTGTAAATGTTGCCGAACTCGGCCAGCGCGAACAGGTTCTGGGCGTGCTGCGCGGAGTTGAACACGTACGAGGTGGTCTGGTAGATCGGCGTGGCCCGCGCGTTGGTGACCGGGTCGGGCCTGGCGCCGGAGTGAACCTGCTTGGTTTCGAACTTCCAGGCTGAAGTGTTATCGCTCATGAGGTGGGTCTCCCTTGGGTCCGGGGCGGGCGTGGACCGTCCATCGCTCTGCAGCGAGCCTAAACACGCAGGTCCACACCGGCAACGGTGCCCGAAACACGGCGTCACATCTGCGCCGGACCGACCGATTTGCCGGGGCGGACGCCGCTGCGATCAGCGCGGTTCGCCCGGGGGGAGCACGATTGTCCCGGTGAGGGTGGCCGGTTCCCTGCGGAACAGCCAGCGCGCACGCGGTTCGACGAGCGGCCGGAACACCCTCCGCACGACGCCCTGCGAGAGCAGGACCGAGATCCCCACGCTGAGCAGCATCATGGCGGGGAGCACCCAGGCCGGCTGTGGGCCGTCCAGCACGCCCGACTCGCGGAACGGGAACAAGACGAAGCTGTGCAGCAGGTAAATGTACATGGTGGCGGCGCCCAGCTTGCTGAACCAGGTGAGGCGTCGGGGCACGAGCACCAGGAACGCCACGATCAGGCCGAAGGCGAGCAGGATGAGGCAGAGACGGATGACGCCGGCCCAGACCTGGTCGTATCCGATCGTGCCGTACGACTCGTCATAGAGCAGGAAGCGGCGAACCTTCAGCTCGCGCAGCCGGTCGATGCTCAGCACGATGACGACCGCCAGGGCGGTGAACAGGGCCAGGGCGGCCGCGCGCCAGCGCCACACCACCCGGGGGCCGAGGGCCAGCCAGCGGCCGGTGAGCTGGCGCTGGCGCAGGTGCCAGCCGAAGACGAAGAAGGGCAGCAGGCCCAGGGTTCGGGTGAGGGTGAAGGTCGCGTCGAGCGACTCGATGTAGCCGGCGCCGACGGAGATGAGGATGCTGATCAGCAGCGGATAGCGGAGCAACACCAGGTAGGGCAGCGAGATCCGCCAGATCGCGATCGCGATCAGGAACCACAGCGTCCAGGAGGCAGTCGCGTAATCGAGCCAGAAGTTGCCGCCGAGCAGCCAGCGCACGAGCGTCCAGATCGTTTCGAAGATCAGGTACGGGAAGACGATGTCGGTCAGCAGCCGGTGCAACTGCCGGGTGCCGGGCGGCCCCGACTTGGCGAAATACCCGCTCACGGCCACGAACAGGGGCACGTGGAACGCGTAGATGAACAGGTACGCCTCGTAGGCGACATCCGACTCGGCAATGAGTTTGAGGATGGCGTGACCCATCACCATGAGGGTGATCGCGATCCAGCGGGCGTTGTCCCAGATCGGGACCCGCCTCTTCTGGGCTGTCGTTGCGGCTGCGCCTGTGGTGCTCATTAGCCCCATTCTCCCTGCAGAATAGAAGAATGGGTACACGCAGAGTGGTCGTAACCGGTGCAAGTTCGGGAATCGGGGCGGCCAGCGTGCGCCTGTTCCGGCTTCGAGGGTGGGACGTCGTCGGGGTCGCGCGGCGTGCCGACCGTCTCGCGGCGCTCGCCGAGGAGACCGGCGCACAGGTCTTCACGGCCGACCTGACCCGGCAGGCCGACGTCGACGCGCTGCGCGATTTCCTGGCCGCGACCGGCCCGGTGCACGCCCTGGTCAACAACGCCGGCGGCGCCCTGGGCCTGGACAGCGTCGAGAACTCGAAGATCGAGGACTGGGCCTGGATGTTCGAGATCAACGTGCTCGCCGTGAAACGGGTGACCAGCGCCCTGCTGCCCCTCCTGCGTGCCGGAATCTCGTCGGGCGGCGGCTCGGCCGACATCGTGACCATCACCTCGATCGCCGGCCACGTCAATTACCTCGGCGGCGGCGGCTACAACGCGGCAAAGTCCGCCGCGCACGCGATGACGGAGGTGCTTCGCCTTGAACTGAACGGCGAACCCATCCGGGTGATCGAGATCGCCCCCGGCATGGTCAAGACCGACGAATTCGGCCTCGTGCGCTTCGGCGGCGACGCGGAGAAGGCGGTCGCGGCGTACGAGAACATTCCGAACCCGCTCACTGCGGAGGACATCGCCGAGACGATCGTCTCGAGCGTGGAGCGCCCGGCACACGTCAACCTCGACCTGATCACGATCAAACCGGTCGCCCAGGCGGCGCCGACGAGGATCGCCCGGGGCGAACTGCGGATGCGGGACTGACCGACCCCGGATCCGGGCTCAGTCAGCAATGTCCCAGACCCGGAGCGTTCCGTCGGAGGAGCCGGAGACGGCGAAGCGGCCGTCAGGGGTGATTGCAACGGCCTGGACAGCGGTGAGGTGGCCTTCCAGGGTGTGGAGCAGGCGCCCGGAGGCCAGGTCCCACACCCGCAGGGTCTTGTCGGAGGACCCGGACACTACCCTGCGCCCGTCGGGAGTCACCGCAATGGCCGAGACCTTCTTGGTGTGGCCCGCCAGGGTCTGCACTGGGCGCCCGGATGCCAGATCCCACACCCGCAGGGTCTTGTCGGACGATCCGGACACAACCCTTCGCCCGTCGGGAGTCACAGCGAGCGCCCAGACCGGACCTGCGTGACCCTTCAGGGTTTGCACCGTCGCCCCGGAGGCCAGCTCAAGCACCCGCACTGTCCTGTCGGTGCAGCCGGAGAGAACCAGGCGCCCGTCGGGGCTCACGGCGACGCCCCCAACAAAGCGGTTGCCCGGCAAGGTGCTCACCGCCGCCCCCGATGCCAGATCCCAGACTCGAAGCGTCCAATCCTCGGAGCCGGAAACAGCCCAGCGCCCGTCGGGAGTCACAACCACCGTGCGCACTGGCTTCTTGTGGCCCGCCAGGGTGTGAAGCAGGCGCCCGGACGTCAGATCCCACACCCGCACCGTCGTGTCGGAGGACCCTGACACAACGGATTGTCCATCGGGTGTCACCGCGAGCGCGAACACCATGGCGTGCGCGTCAAGCGTCCGAAGCGGGCGCCCCGTTGACAGGTCCCAGACCGTGGTTGGCCCGTTGCTCCCGCAGCCCAGGGCGCACGCCCCGTCGGGCGTCACAGCCACCGAGGACGAGCCACCGGGAGCAAGGGTGCGTATCAGCCTCGCCGATGCCTCAACCGGGGGCGGTTCACCGGTTCGTGTCCCCGAGATCACCACATTCAAGCCATAGGCGGTGGGTCCCACGCCGAACACAAACAGTGCCAACCACAAGGACGTCGTGGTGTTCGCGAAGTCGGTTCCCTCGGGATTCCAGCCGGTCGTGAAGTGCCTGACGAGGTAGAGGGAGCAGTACCCGATCACGGCGAGACCGAGGAACGTCAGCACGATCCCGGCGAGCCTCCACGCCACGGCACTGGTGGCCTTCCTGGCGCGCAGACCGCTCATCATCGCCACCTCCCGCCCCGTTGGCCCGGAGTCCTCGCCCCTGCGTGACCGGCATGTGCCTCTCAACAGGTTCAACCTAGCCCTCGCACCGACACAGGACCATGTCGTGGGACCCAGCTCACCCTCGCGGAGGGTGGACGAAGGCCGGGGCGAACTGCGGATGCGGGACTGACCGACCCAGGACTGCTGTCAGCTGCCTTCGCCGGCGCCGTGGACGGCCCGTTGCAGGTCGTCGAGCACGGTCGGATCCTCGATGGTCGGCGGAACCGTGTACGGCTCGCCGTCCACGATCTGCCGGATCGTCTTGCGCAGGATCTTGCCTGAGCGGGTCTTCGGCAGCCGTTCCAGGATGGTCACGTCGCGGAAGGCCGCGACCGGGCCGACGTGCTCCCTGACCAGCCCGATGAGTTCGGCGGCGAGGGTGTCGTGGTCGATCTGCTCGCCGGCCTTCAGCGTGACAAAACCGGCAGCGCGCTGCCCCTTGAGCGCGTCGTGCACGCCGAGGACCGCGCACTCCGCGACGGCCGGATGCAGGGTGAGCACCTCCTCGAGGGAGCCGGTCGACAAACGGTGGCCGGCCACGTTGATCACATCGTCAGTGCGGCCCATCACGTACAGGTAACCGTCCTCGTCGAAGTGGCCGGAGTCCCCGGTCGCGTAGTAGCCAGGGAAGGCCGACAGGTAGGCGCTCGTGTACCGGTCCTCGCTGCCCCAGACCCCCATCAGGGTGCCCGGCGGCAGGGGCAGGCGGATGGCGATGTTGCCTTCTTTCCCCCGCTTGACCGGCTTGCCCTTCGAGTCGAGGATCTCGATGTCGTAACCGGGCACGGGCACGGTGGCCGACCCGGGCCTGGTCGGGAGGGCCTCGATGCCGCGCGGGTTCGCGCAGATCGCCCAGCCCGTCTCGGTCTGCCACCAGTGGTCGACGACCGGGCAGTGCAGGCCGTTGTTGGCCCAGTGGAACGTTTCCGGGTCGAGGCGCTCACCGGCCAGGAACAGGCTGTCCAGGCTGGACACGTCGTGCTTCGCCAGCTCGCGCAGCCCCGGGTCGACCCGCCGGATGGCGCGGATCGCGGTCGGGGCGGTGAACAGCACCTTGACCTTGTAGTCCTCGACGACACGCCAGAAGGCCCCGGCATCCGGTGTGCCGATCGGCTTGCCCTCGTAGATCACCGTGGTGGCGCCGACCAGAAGCGGGGCGTAAACGATGTAGGAGTGGCCGACCACCCAGCCGACGTCGGAGGCGGCCCAGTACACGTCGCCGGGACCGACGTCGTAAATGTTGCGCATCGACCAGGCCAGGGCGACGGCGTGCCCGCCGTTGTCGCGCACGATCCCCTTGGGGCTGCCGGTGGTTCCTGAGGTGTAGAGGATGTACAGCGGGTCGCCTGAGCGCAGGCTGACCGGCCCGGCCGGGGTGGCCGTCGCCTCCTCGTCGGCCCAGTCCAGCCAGGTGGCGTGGGTGTCGTCGGTGTAGTCGGCTGCGCTGCCGGGAACCGCGTCACGGCCACGCACGATGACGGTCTTCACCGATCCGGCGCTGAGCTTCAGGGCGCGCTGCACGAGCGGGAGGTATTCGACCGCACGACCCGGTTCGAGGCCGCCGGAGGCGGTGACGATGACGCCGGGGCCGGCGTCGTCGATGCGCACGGCCAGTTCGTTGGCGGCAAAGCCGCCGAAGACGACGGAGTGAATGGCACCGATGCGGGCGCAGGCCAGCATGGCGACGATGGCCTCCGGGATCATCGGCAGGTAGATGATCACGCGGTCGCCTTTGTCCACGCCGTTGGCGCGGAGCACTCCGGCGAACCGGGCCACGCGCTCGAGCAGCTCGCTGTAGCTGAGCGACAGCCTCGTGCCGGTCATGGCCGAGTCGTAGATCAGGGCGGCCTGGTCGCCGCGGCCGGCGAGCACATGCCGGTCGAGGGCGTTGTAGCTCGTGTTCAGCTCCCCGTCGGGAAACCAGTGCGCGGCGCCGGGGGCGCGCTCGTCCAGGGCGACGGTCGGGGGAGTGACCCAGTCGATTCCGCGCGCGGCATCGAGCCAGAACTCGCCCGGCGATTCGATGCTCCGCGCCCAGGTCTCGCGGTAGCCGGCGTGTGGTTCGCCCGTCATGTTGAACCTCTCCATTGAGCCCTCTGTATACAAAGGATGCTCGAAGTATTGCACAATTGACGCCTGAAGCGCATAGTATGACCGTTGTGTATACACAAACCGATTCTGGGGTCCGCGAGCCTGTCACCGCGAGCGAGCCGCTCACCGCCAGCGAACGGGCCTACCGGCAGCTGCGCGTCGAGATTCTCGATGGGGACCTCCCGCCCGGTACGGGCCTGCTCGAGGTGGAGCAGGCCGCGCGCATCGGCGTCTCGCGCACCCCGCTGCGGGCGGCTGTGGCCCGGCTCATTTCGGACGGACTCGTGGCCGGGCGCAGCGGTCGGGGGTTTGTGGTCACCGAGATCTCGATCGAGCGGATCCGCGAGCTGTACGAGCTGCGCCAGGCGCTCGAAGAGCAGGCCGCCCGGCTCGCGGCACTGCGCCGCGACCCCGCCGTCTTCCGGGCCCTCCGCGAACAGTTCGTGTCGGCTCCCGAGCTGCTCCTCCAGGGCGAGGACGGCATCCACCGCTACTACGACCTGATCGACGACCTCGAGCGGGCCATCGACACGGCCGGCGCCAACCCGTACCTGGTCGGCGCCCTCGATGCCGTACGCACCCACCTTTCCCGCATCCGCCGACTGGCCAGGGGCAACCAGGCCCGCCTGCGGGCGGCCGCGACCGAACACCTCCTGATCATCGACGCGATCATCGCCGGCGACGCCAACCTGGCCGCCCACGCGACCCATGTCCATCTCCACCAGAGCCTCACCAGCGTCCTCGCGGCGATTGATGAGGAGACGGCCAACCGGGCCGACTGACCGAAAGGATTCATCGTGCAGCTCCACAACGTACGAGTACACCGCAGCGACGAGAATCTCGCCAGGGGAAGCCAGCTGGCCTGGAAGATCGCCGAGGTGGCAACCGATCCGGTAGAGGTGACCCCGGAGGTCACCGAGATGGTGATCAACCGGGTGATCGACAACGCCTCCGT
>NZ_FNFU01000003.1:220611-292068 GCF_900101115.1 Cryobacterium psychrotolerans | reverse complement strand
CCTCGTCAACGAAACCGCGGGACTTCCGGAGGCGGCGGCCCGGCAGCTGGAGCAGGAGGCGTTGCCGTCGGCCGGCCGGTTGACGGCGTCGCAGTTCGAGAGGAAGACGAGGAAGCTGCGGGAGAGGATCGATCCGGAGTCGATCACGGCCCGGCATGTGCGGAGCGTGGCCGACCGGGCGCTCAGGTTCGACCCGGCCCGCGACGGGATGGGCTGGCTCAGCGCCTACCTGCCGGCGTCGGACGCTCTCGGCGTTTACGGCCAGGTGACGGACCGGGCGATCGCCCTGCAGGGGCCGGACGAGCCGCGCACGCTCACCCAGCTGCGCGCGGACGTGTTCCGCGACCTGCTCCTGCAGACCGGCTGCGCGGAGACTGGCTGCACGGAAGCCGGCTGCACGGAGGCCGGCTGCACGGAGGCCGGCGGCACGGAGCCCGGCTGCACGGAGACGGCCGGGGCGGCCGGCAGCCTGGGCGGGCTCCGGCCGAACCTGATCGTGACGGTCCCGATGCTCACCCTCCTCGGCGTGACCGAGGAGCCCGGCAGCCTCGACGGGTACGGGCCGATCGATCCGGACACGGCCAGGGCGCTGGCGGCGAAGTGTCCGAGCGCGGTGCGGATCCTGACCCACCCGGAGACCGGCGCGGTGCTCTCGGTCGGCCGGGACCGGTACACGATCCCCGCGTCGCTCCGCACGATGCTTCAGGTGCGGGACGGCACCTGCCGGCACCCCGGGTGCAGCCGGGCGGCCAGCCGCTCGGACATCGACCACGGCCTCGACTGGGCATTCGGCGGACGAACCGACCACAACAACCTCGCCCACCTCTGCCCCGCCAGCCACGCCCTCAAACACGAGGCCGGCTGGAAAGTCAGCCAGGCCAAGGACGGAACCGGCACCCTCACCTGGACAACCCCGACCGGCCACACCTACGTGACCGAATCCGAAACCATCATCGGCACCGCCATCAGCGCCGAACTCCGACGTAAAGTCGACGCGCCCGACGGCCCGGCCAGCGAGGAGTAGAGGGGGCAGTTGGGCCCAGGAGGGTCCCTGAGGGTCGTCGCAGTCGACGTCGAAGCCGCATGAGCAAATCTCACACCCCGGCATGATGTCTACCCCCTAAGGGGGACACGGGCACCCCCTGCATGGGGGGTTTGACCCCCCTTGACCGGGTGACAACTCCGCCAAGAGACTGTGGGCCTTGGCAGGGACCCGAAGCCTGCCATACCCGGAGGACCCCATGCAGGTTTCAGGCGGCAGCCCCATTCGTGCACGCTTTTTCTCCGGGGGCCGCACTCGTGCCCGGCTCGCCGTCATCGCCACGCTCGCGCTGGTGCTCGGGCTGCTGGGCGCCCCGCCAGCGTTCGCGTCGACCGCGAACAGTGCTGTCTTCTCGGGCGGCACCGGGACGGTGTCGGTCGGGGGAGTCCTCTACGCCAGGCAGGGCGGCGCGCTGACACTGACCGTCACCACGAGCAGCGACACGAAATGCGTCGAGGTCGTCGGCGCGTTCGCCGCCGGCGACGTGTCGGCGACAGGGAAGACAAGCTGGACGTTCACCACGACCGCCGGTGCGGGAAACGGAAGCCAAACGGTGACCGCCGCCGCCTCACCAAACGTCAACGCGCAAGGCAAATGCACCGGCCCGTCGAGTTCGGCCCAGGGCTCGTACACACTCGACAACACCGGTCCGACCGTCACCGGTACCCTTGCCCCGGCACCCAATGCGGCCGGCTGGAACAAGGCGAACGTCGGAATCACCTGGTCCGCGAGCGACGCCGGCTCCGGCATGTCATCGGCACCCACGCCCTCGACGGACTCCGTCAACGCGAACACGGCAGTCACCGGCACCGTCAAGACAGCCACCGCAGCCGACCGGCTGGGCAACCCTGGAAGCGGAACCGTCACGGTCAGGCTCGACAAGACCCAGCCATCCATCGACGCCAACCGCAGCCCGGCGGCCAACGGTGCCGGCTGGAACAACACCAACGTCACCGTCGGATTCACCTGCGCTGACACACTTTCCGGAATAAAGTCCTGCACCGGCGGCGGGTCCGTCGTCCTCTCCGCCGAGGGCGCGAACCAGTCCGTCCCCGGGACCGCCGTCGACAACGCCGACAACACCAACACCTCGGGCGTGACCGGCATCAACATCGACAAGACGGCGCCGTCCCTGACGGGCGCCCCAACCACCCAGCCCAACGTCGCCGGCTGGTACCGCGGAGACGTCTCCATCGACTGGACCGCTACCGACGCGCTGTCCGGCATCGCCGGCGCCGCCCCCGCGTCCAGCACGATCTCGGGCGAGGGAACGGGACTCACCGTCGGCGCCAGCGTGGGCGACCTGGCCGGCAACACGCGCAACGCCACGAGCCCGGCCGTCAGGATCGACCGGACGCCGCCGACGACCGGCATCAGCGGAACCTCGAACACCTGGACCAACGGAACCGTCACCGTGTCCTTCTCGCCGGGTGACAACCTCTCCGGCGTCGCATCCACCTCGTATGCCGTCGATGGAGGCCCGGAACAGAGCGGCACCGGCTTCACATTGGCCGCCGAGGGCGACCACACCGTGACCTTCCACAGCACCGACCTCGCCGGGAACGTCGAGGAGACGCGCACCGCGCACGTCAAGATCGACAAGACCGCACCCAGCATCGGCCACACCTTCACCCCGGTCGGCTACAGCGACGGCGCCTGGACGAACGCGAACGTCACGGTGACCTTCCTCTGCACCGACTCGGGATCCGGCATCGCCGCCTGCACCGCACCGGCCACGATGAGCACCGAGGGGGCGTCGCAGCAGGTTGTCGGAACCGCCACCGACAACGCCGGCAACTCCGCCGGAAACACCGCCGTCGTCAGCATCGACAAGACGCCGCCGACGGTCACCGCCGGCGCCGACCGCGCACCGAACGGCGCGGCCTGGTACCGCGACGACGTCACGGTGTCCTTCGAAGCCGCAGACGCCCTCTCCGGAATCGCGAGCTCTCCTGCCGCCCGAATCCTGGGCGAGGGGGAGAACCAGTCGGCCTCCGGCACGGCCACCGACGCCGCGGGCAACAGCGCGAGCGCCGAGCTCACCGGCATCAACGTCGACAAGACCGCGCCCGTTCTCACGGCCTCCTTCCCGGCCGGCTGGCACACCGCTGATGTGGCCGTCGACTGGACCTGCACCGACGCGCTCTCCGGGGTCGCGACGCCGCCCACGGACGACGTGGTGGACGGCGAAGGGAACGACCTTGGCTCCACCCGCTCCTGCACCGATGTGGCCGGCAACACGGCCACGAAGACCGTCAGCGGGATCACCATCGACCGCACCGCCCCGACGACCAGCGCCAGCGTCCCGGTCGCCCCGGCCAGCGGCTGGTACACCGCAGGCGTCCTGGTCAGCCTGGCCGGTCAGGACTCCCTCTCCGGCATTGACGACACCTTCTACAGCGTCGATGGCGGAGCAACGCAGGGCTACGGCGCCCCCTTCACGTTCACTACAGCGGGAACCCACACCATTGCCTTCTGGAGCACGGATGTTGCGGGCAACCTCGAGGCGGCGACCGGCGAGATCACGCTCCGTATCGACGTCGCGCCCCCGGTCACCACGGTGATCAACCCGATCTCGCCGGCCAGCGGCTGGTTCGTGACGAGCGGCATCCCGGTCGCCTTCTCCGCGACGGACGACCACTCCGGCGTCGCCGCGACGCAGTATTCCATCGACAACGGACCCACCTACACCTACGGCGGCGACGAGTTTGAGGCCGTACTGTCGGTCGGCTCTCACTCGATCGCCTACTGGAGCGTGGACGTCGCGGGCAACGCCGAGACTGTCCGGTCGACGACCGTCTGGGTCGACACGGTCCGCCCGACGATCACCGGCGAGGCCTCCCCGGCCGCCAACGGCTTCGGCTGGAACAACACCGATGTGAACGTCACGTTCACCTGCACGGATACCGTCTCCGGCATCAACCCGGCCGTCGACTGCGGCCCCGACGTCACCCTCGACGCCGAGGGCGCGGACCAGGTCGCGGAGGGCGTCACGGCGGATGTCGCCGGCAACACCAACTCGGCCACGGTCGGCCCGATCAGCATCGACAAGACCGCGCCGACGCTCTCCGGTGCGGCCACGACCGCCGCCAACGGTGCCGGCTGGTACCGGGGCGACGTGACCATCGACTGGACCGGAGCCGACCTTCTGTCCGGCATCGAGGACCAGGCGGCCGACAGCGTCATCACCGGCGAGGGCGCCGACCTCGGCGCCTCCGCGATCGTGTCCGACCGTGCCGGGAACGAGGCGTCCGCAACGGTGAGCGGCGTGAAGATCGACCGCACCGCCCCGGTCATCGAGGGACAGGCGACCACCTTGCCCAATGCCGCCGGCTGGTACCGGGGCCAGGTAACCGTCGACTTCACCTGCAGCGACCTGCTGTCCGGGGTGGCGGTTTGCCCCACCAGCGAACTGGTCAGCGGCAACGGCCCCCACCAGAGCGCCACCAGCGGCCCGGCCACCGACCAGGCCGGCAACGACAACCCCGGGCTGACCGTCGGCGACATCAACATCGACGGCATTGCCCCGAGCACCACCGCCGACAACCTGTGCTCCGCGGTGAACGGCTGGTGCAAGGGCCAGACGGCCACGGTCGTGCTCAGCGCCGACGACCAGCCCGGGCTCTCCGGCGTCCGGGAGATCCACTACGCGATCGGCAACGCCGCCGTGCAGGTGGCCGCCGGGTCTGCCGCGACCGTCACGGTTCCCCTCACCGGCAGCGGGTCGGGCAGCGTGAGCTACTGGGCCGTCGACAACGCCGGCAACGCCGAAGCCGCGAACACCGTCGACCTCAAATGGGACAACATCGCCCCGACGGTGTCCCACACCCTCTCGCCCATGCCGAACGCGAGCACCTGGAACAGGAGCGACGTCACGGTGACCTTCACCGCGACGGACCACGATCCCGGATCCGGCGTGGCAAGCGTGACGGCCCCGGTGACCGTCGACGCCGAGACCCCGCTGGCGGGGCTCCTCGTTTCCGGCTCCGCGGAGGACACCGCCGGCAACGTGGGCACCGACGCTGTCACGGTCCGGCTCGACAAGACGGCGCCGCGCATCATCGGCGGGATCGCCTCCGGGACCGCCGGTGCCAACGGCTGGTACCTGGGCCCGGTGTCGGTGCACTTCGACTGCACCGACGCCCTCTCTGGCGTCGCAGCCTGCCCCGGCGACGTGACGCTCACCGACAACGGGACCAACACGGCGGGCGGCACGGCAACCGACATCGCGGGCAACACCGCCTACGGCACCGTGCCCGGCATCCGCATCGACCAGGAAATGCCGAGTACGAGCGCCCACGTGTCCGGCACCAACCCCAACGGCTGGTACACCGGTCTCGTGTCGGTGACCCTCGAGGGCCACGACGACGTATCCCAAATCGACACGACGCGCTACAGCCTCGACGGCCAGGACGCGGCGGAATACACCGCCCCGCTCTCCGTCGGCAGCCAGGGCACGCACACCGTGACGTTCTGGAGCACCGACCTCGCCGGCAACGTCGAGAGCGTGAACACGCTCACCTTCCAGGTGGACCGCGTCGCTCCCGTCACCACAGTGATCAACCCGGATGCCCCCGCGTCCGGCTGGTTCCTGACCGGCGCCGTTCCCGTCGAACTCTCGGCGACTGACTCCGGGTCCGGCGTCGCCGGAACCTACTTCACGATCGACGATGGCCCCGCCGTCACCTACGGCCAGCCCCTGCTGACCGACCTGGCCACCGGCCGTCACACGATCACCTACTGGAGCGTCGACCAGGCCGGCAACACCGAGGCGAAGCGGGACCTGTCCGTGGACGTGGACGCCGTGAAGCCGACCATCGCCAGCTCGGCCAGGCCCGTCGCCAACGACTTCGGCTGGAACAACACAGACGTGGACGTGACCTTCCTCTGCGACGACGCCGACTCCGGGATCGCCGGCTGCGGACCGAACAGCACCGTCGCCAACGAGGGAGCCGGCCAGCTGGTCTCCGGCACGACGGCCGATGTCGCCGGCAACACGAACTCGGCCACGGTCGGTCCGATCAGCATCGACAAGACCGCGCCGACCCTTTCCGGCATCCCCACGACCGGCCCGAACGGCGCCGGCTGGTACCGCGGCGACGTGACAATCGACTGGACCGGCGTCGACGGCCTGTCCGGGATCGCCCAGCAGCCCGCGGACAGCCTGATCCTCGGCGAGGGAGCGGACCTCGGCTCCTCGGCGGACGTGGCCGACCGTGCCGGGAACGAGAAGCACGCGATCGTGACGGGCATCCGGATCGACCGCACCGCCCCGGTGCTCGAGGGCCAGGCGACCACTCAGCCCGGTGACGCCGGCTGGTACCAGGGCCAGGTCACCGTGGGCTACACCTGCACCGACGCCCTGTCCGGAATCGCCGCGTGCCCGACAAGCCGGGTGGTCAGCGGCAATGGAGCCGGGCAGAGCGTCACCAGCGGCCCGGCCACCGACAAGGCCGGCAACGACAGTGCGGCCCTGACCGTCGGCGGCATCAACATCGATGGCCTGGCCCCCGACACCACGGCCGACAACCAGTGCAGCAAGACCAACGACTACTGCACCGGCGACCACGCGACGGTCGTGCTCAGCGCCGTCGACCAGGCGGGGCTGTCCGGGGTCCGGGAGATCCACTACACGGTCGACGGCGGCGACCCGCAGGTCGCGCCCGGCGCGAGCGTGACGCTCAGTGTGCCGCTGGCCGGAAGCGGCACGGGCACCGTGAGCTACTTCGCCGTCGACAACGCCGGCAACCGGGAGACGGCCGGCGGAGTCGCCCTCAAGTGGGACAATATCGCCCCGACGGTTTCCCATCTGCTCTCGCCGCTGCCGAACGGCAACGACTGGAACAAGAGCGACGTCACGGTCACGTTCTCGGCCCGGGACGACGACGCCGGCTCCGGCCTCGTGGCAGGGTCTGTGACCGCCCCGGTGACCGTCGGCACCGAGACTCTCGTGACCGGGCTCACCATCCAGGGCCAGGCCACCGACACCGCCGGGAACATCGGCAGGGATTCGGCCACGGTGAAACTGGACAAGACGGCGCCGACCATCACTGCCGCGATCGTCAGCGGCAGCCAGGGCACGAACGGCTGGTACACCGGGCCGGTCACGGTGCGGTTCGCCTGCGCCGACGCCCTCTCCGGCATCGCCGCCTGCCCGGCCGACGTGACGCTGACCGACAACGGGACCAACACGGTCACCCGTACGGTGGCCGACAACGCGGGCAACACAGCCGCCGCCACGCTGTCAGGAATCAGGATCGACTCCTCCGCGCCGACCATCACCAACGTCAACTTGGCCAGCGGGTTCTACCTGCTCGGCGCGGCCCCTGCCGCGACCTGCACGGCCACCGATGCGGTCTCCGGTCTCGCCGGAACCTGCACGGTGACGGTGACCGGCGGACGCCCGAACGGTGTCGGCACGTTCATCTGGACCGCCACTGCCACCGACGCCGCCGGCAATACCGTGACGACGACCGGGACCTACCAGGTGATCTATCGCTTCGACGGGTTCCTGCAGCCGATCAACGACACCGCGCACCAGGTCGGTCTCACGACCAGCGTCTTCAAGGGCGGCAGCACCATTCCGGCAAAGTTCCAGCTGCGCAAGGCGGACGGAACCCCGGTGCTCTCGAACACGGCGCCGGTCTGGCTCACCCCGGTCAAGGGCGCGGCGATGACCATGGCGATCGACGAGACCGTCTACGCCATCACGGCCGACACCGGACTGGTATTCCGGGTCGACGGAACCCAGTACATCTACAACTGGAAGACACCCGCCGGCGGCAACTACTACGGTATTGGCGTCAGGCTGGACGACGGGCAGGTCTATTACGTCAGCATCGGACTGCGCAAGTAACCATGGCCGATGCCGCCGCTGAACCCGTCTCGTCTATCGCCGCGCCGCTCCTCGGACGGGCATCCGCGACGCAGCGCTGGTCCCACGTCGCGTTCCTGCACTGGAGGGTGGACGCGGCGGCCGTGGCACCGCTGTTGCCGCCCGGCCTGCGCCCCGACGAATTCGAGGGCACGAGCTGGGTTGGCCTGATCCCGTTCGTCCTGGACCGGGCGACGGTGTTCGGCAGCCCGCCGGTGCCCTACTTCGGTTCCTTCGTCGAGGTGAACGTGCGACTCTACGCGGTCGATGCGCTGGGCCGGCGCGGGGTCGTCTTTGTCTCGCTCGAGGCCTCCCGCCTCGCGGCTGTCCTCGCCGCCCGGGCGTTGTTTTCGCTGCCGTACCGGTGGTCCCGAACGAGCGTCGACGTCTCGGCGGGGGAGTTCCACTACAGCGCGCGCAGGCACCTGGCCGGATCGCTGCACTCCGACATTGTCGTTCGCCCGCGGGATACGCGCGTCGAGGGAGACCTCCTGGCCGACTTTCTCACCGCACGGTGGTCGCTCTTCACTCGAGTCGGCGGACGCACCGTCCGGCTCCGCAACCACCACGAACCGTGGGAGCTTCACACAGCCGAGCTGGCCAGCCTGGACGACACCCTGCTCGCCGCCGCCGGCTTCCCCGGCCTGGCCTCGCGGCCACCGGAATCCGTGCTCTACTCACCGGGCGTGACCACGCGGTTCGGCGTGGTGGCCTGACCTGCGCCTCACGCTGAGAGTCGGCAGGAAAGGCGTGGCATCCGCGAGCGGCAGGCGTAATCTGTGTGCATGTGTAGCTTTCGTCGAGGGGGGATGTCATGACCCGCGTGTATCTCCGCTGGGTTCCGGCCGCGGTCGTCACCGCCGTGATCACTGCCGGCGCGCTGGCCGTTCCGCTCCAGGCGGGCGCGTCCGTCGACCTGCCCGACAAGACCCCGCAGGAAGTCCTGGAGCTGATCGGCGACAGCACGAAGGACTCGCTCTCCGGCACGATCGAACAGACCTCCAATTTGGGCCTGCCCGACCTCTCAGCGGGCGGATCAGCGGGCGGATCAGCAGGGGGCGACGAGGCGGCCTCCGCGCTCGAGCTGCTCACCGGAGACCACACGGCGAGGGTCTACGTCGACGGCCACGACAAGAAACGCGTGCAGGTGATGGACCGGATGGCCGAGCGCGATCTGATCATCAACGGCTACGACGTGTGGCTCTGGGATTCCAAGGAGAACACGGCCACCCATGTGGCCGTCCCGCCGCACGACAAGGGGGACTTCCCGAAGCCGGGCGACACACCGACGCCGGCTGAACTGGCCGAGAAGTTCCTCGAAGCGGTCGACCCAGCCACCGAGGTGACCGTCGATGACGACACGGAGGTGGCCGGACGCACGGCCTACGACCTCGTGCTCACCCCGCGCAGTTCCGAGGACACCCTGGTCGGATCCGTCTCGATCGCGGTCGACTCGGAGACCGGCCTGCCGCTGCGCGTGCAGGTCACGGCCCAGGGCGAGACCGAGCCGGCGTTCCTGCTCGAGTTCACGGAGCTGAGCCTGGAGACGCCGGATGCCGACATCTTCGAGTTCGAGCCGCCGCCTGGTGCCACGGTGAAGGAGAAGGAGCTGCCCGAGCACCCGTCGAAGGACGGAAAGACCGACGGTGACCACGATGACTTCCCGGGGGAGGTCAGCGGAAGCGGCTGGGACACCGTGATCGAGCTGCCCGCTGGATCTGCCCCCGCCGAGCTCACCGAGTCGCCTATGTTCGCCCAGGCCACGGAGGCCGTGGACGAGGGAGCGGTGCTGTCCACCACACTGCTGAACATTCTCATCACCGACGACGGGCGTGTGTACGTCGGATCGGTCCCGGTCGAACGGCTGCAGTCGGCAGCCGCCGGTGGGTGAGCAACCGAACCCCGCCGTCGAACTGGCGATCGAGACCCGTGGACTGACCAAGCGGTTCGGCCACCAGACGGCCGTCAACGCCGTCGACCTCGCCGTGCCTCGAGGGTCGGTGTTCGGATTCCTCGGGCCGAACGGCTCCGGGAAGACCACCACGATCCGGCTGGCCCTCGGCCTGGCCGCGGCCACCAGCGGGCAGGTCAGCGTGCTCGGCCAGACGATGCCCGGCCGGCTGAAAGATGTTCTGCCGCGCGTCGGAGCGCTGGTCGAAGGCCCCGGCTTCTACCCGTTCCTCTCCGGCGCGGCGAACCTGCACCGCCTCGACTCGGCCGACCGGTACGCCCCCTCGGCCACCCGGCGAGCACGCGTTCACCGTGCGCTCGACCGGGTCGGCCTCGGCCACGCGGCCGGTAAGAAGGTGGGCGCGTATTCGCTCGGGATGAAGCAGCGGCTCGGGCTGGCCAACGCCCTCCTGATGCCGCGCGAGCTGCTGGTGCTGGACGAGCCGACCAACGGGCTCGACCCGCAGGGCACCCGCGAGGTGCGCAACCTCGTGCGGTCGCTCGCGGCCGAGGGCACGACGGTTTTCGTGTCCAGCCACCTGCTCGCGGAGGTGGAGCAGATGTGCTCGCACATCGCGGTGATGAGTGTCGGTAGCCTGGTCGCCCAGGGCACCCTCGACGAGCTGCGGCGGGCGGGCGAGTCGCGCGTGCGCGTGCGCACCCCCGACATCGCCGCCGCGCTCCGCGTGCTCGCCGCGCTCGGGCTCGCGCCGGAGCAGACGGAACCGCCCGGGCGGGCCGGCGGCGACGGCAACGACGACAGCCACGACGACGGGGTGGTCAGCGCGCCGCTCGCGCCGGACAGCCGGCCGGCCGAGGCGATCGTCGCGGCCCTGGTCGCCGGCGGCGTGCGGGTGCGGGGCTTCACGGTCGAACGGGCGAGCCTCGAGGACCGATTCGTCGCTCTCACGGGGGAGGGGTTCGACATTGCCCAGTGAGAGACCCAGTGTGGTGAGTGGTCCGAGGGACGTGGGTGGGGGCATCCGGCGTGCCCGTCCGTCCGTGGGCTGGGCGCTCTTCGCCTCGGAACTTGCCGTGTTGTTCCGCCGCCGGCGGACCTGGGCGATGCTGCTCGCGCTGGCGGCGGTCCCGGTGCTGATCGCCGTGGCCGTGCGGTTGTCGTCGTCGCCGCCTGAGCCCGGACGAGGGCCGCCGTTCCTCGACCGCGTCACCCAGAACGGGCTCTTCGTGAGCATCACCGCGCTCGTCGTCTGCATCCCGTTGTTCCTGCCGCTGACCGTGGGGGTCGTCGCCGGCGACACGATCGCCGGCGAGGCGAACCTCGGCACCCTGCGGTACCTCCTCGTCGTCCCGGCAGGGCGGGTGCGGCTCCTCCTGGTCAAGTTCGCCGGAGCGGCGGCGTTCTGCCTGGCCGCAACCCTGACGGTCGTGGCATCGGGTGCGCTCATCGGCGCCGCGCTCTTCCCGGTCGGGCCCGTCACCCTGCTTTCCGGCGACACGATCAGCGTGGGCGAGAGCATCCTGAGATCGCTCCTGGTGGCCGGCTACGTCACCGTGTCCCTGCTCGGACTCTCGGCCATCGGGCTGTTCATCTCCACCCTGACCGTCGTACCGGTGGGCGCCATGGCCGCCACCATCGTGCTGTCGGTCGTGGCCCAGGTGCTCGGCGCCCTGCCCCAGTTCGAGTGGCTGCACCCCTGGCTGTTCAGCCACTACTGGCTCGACTTCGCCGACCTGCTGCGCCAGCCGATCGCCTGGACCTCGTTCGGCGACAACGCCCTGCTGCAGGCCGGCTACGCGGCGGTCTTCGGTGCCCTCGCCTACGGCCGGTTCGTGACCAAGGACATCCTGTCCTGACCCGGGATCCGGCCACGGCCCGGCCGGTTCCCGGCCGGGTCAGGCCGTGCCGCCGAGCGGGATCACGAGGCAGGTTCGGGCATCCGACCAGGCAGCATGCGTTCCGAGTTCACCGCAGAGCGTCTGCATCCGCTGGGCGATCGCCCGCGCACTGCCCCGGGCGAGGCGGGCCTGGAAGTCGATGATGATCGTGGGGTACAGGCGCAGCTCCCGGGGGATGCCGGCGTCGGTCTCCAGAAGGAAGACGAAGGACTGGTCGTTCCGCGCGAATTCGTCGACGGCATAGTCATCGATGAAGTCGCCCGCGCTGTAGATGATCGGCCGGTCCCGGTAGACCTCCACGCCGCGAACGATGTGCGGCGAATGCCCGTACACGACGCCCGCGCCGGCGTCGATCAGGGCATGCGCGAACGTGCGGTGATCGCCGGGCACGTCGAAGCCCCAGTTCCCGCCCCAGTGGGCGGAGACGATGAGAAGGTCGACCCGGCTGCGGGTGTGCCGCACGAGGTCCAGCAGCTCCCGAGCCCGGGCGTCGTCGACATCGATCGGCACGTAGTGAACTCCCGGTGCCGCCGCCTCGGCTTCCCATCCCGGCTCGTTGTCGGTCACGGCCAGGAAGCCCACGCTGAGCGTGTCCGCCTGGCAGATGGCCGGCCGGCGGGCGTGCTCGAGGTCGACCCCGGCGCCCGAGTGCAGGATCCCGTGCGCGTCCAGCGTGTCGAGCATCTCGCGCAGGGCATCCGCGCCGTAGTCGAGCACGTGGTTGTTGGCCAGCGAGACGACGGTGAAACCGGCCGCCCGGAGGCTGTCCACGTTCCGGGTGTCCGAACGGAAGCGAAAGACCTTCGCGGGCCAGGCGGTGCCGTCGTCGGACAGCACGAACTCGAGATTGCCGACCCGGATGTCCGCACTTGCGAGCAGGGGGAGGGTGGAGCCCCAGGGGTACGCGGGCCCGACGCCGGTGAACTCGGCGTCTGCCAGGGCGTCATTGACCAGTCGCCCGAGCATGACATCCCCGACGAGGGCGATCAGCATCCCGTGCCTCCTAGAATCCGGTGGGTTCCGTTTCGTACTCGGGCTCTTCCTGACGCGGTTCATGGTGCAGGGGAACCAGCGCGGTGGTCTCCTCGAGCCAGATCAGCGCGTCGTAGCGGCTGCCCATCCGGGTCGGCACGTAGTTTCCGGCCTCCCGGCCGGGCTGGTAGACGACGCCGATGGCCCGGTGGGGCAGCCACGCGCCGAGCCAGGGGCCGGCGCGGGCGTCGGGGAACAGGAGCAGGGCATCCGTGCCGAGCACGTTGTGCAGGAGGCCCTCGTGGCTGGACGGGCCGGCATCCGGAACCGTCAGCACCTGTTCCGGCGAGCCCCACGCGCCGGCTGCGAGCACCGAGCCCCGGTGCGAGGCGAAGCCCACCAGCGCCACCCCCTCGTCGGCGTGGCGCTCGCGCAGGAGCTGGCCGACGTTGACGAGTCCGTCGCGGGTCATGTCGGTGGCCCTGGCATCGCCGACGTGCGTGTTGTGCTCCCAGATCATGCCCTTCGATCGCGGCCCGTGGTGCTCGGCCAGCCGGTCGATGGTGTCCGCCATGTGGATGTCCCGGACGTTCCACGATTCGCGGTCACCGCGAATCATGACCCGGTAATAGCGTTCGGCGTTGGCGGCGACCTCGGCGTTCTGCGCCGCGGCGAAGGCGTCCTCGTCGCCGTGCCGGGTGCGCTGCCGCACCTCGGCGAGGAGGGCGACGACGTCGGGCTCGCACGACTCGGGCACCAGGCGGGTGCTCCAGGCGTAGTTGTGCGGGTTGTGCCGGTAGGGCATGAAACAGCGCCAGGCCAGCCGGGCGGTGTGCACCGCGTCGGGTTCGTGCACCTCCAGCCACGAGATGATCTCGCTCAGCGAGTCCCAGAGCGAGTACACGTCGAGCCCGTAGAAACCGACGGCCTCCGCGGGAGGCCTGGTGGCGTTCCATCCGCGCAGCCAGGTGAGGAATTCGGCGACGTCCTGATTGGCCCACAGCCAGGTCGGCCAGCGCTCGAAGCGGGACAGCAGCCCGTCCGCGTCCTGGTCCCGGTCGTCCTGTCCACGCACCCAGCGGTTGATCCGCCAGCAGTCGGGCCAGTCGCCTTCGACACCGATCCAGGTGAAACCGTGCTCCTCGATCAGCCGCCGGGCCAGGCGGCATCGCCACCGGTAGTACTCGTGGGTGCCGTGCGAGGCCTCGCCGATGCCGACGAAGCGCGCGCCGCCGATCCGCTCGACCAGCGGGTCGAGGTCGTCGGTTCCGGCGAGCGGGCGGGCCAGGGACCGAATCTCCCGGGCCGCATCGGACTCACCCGGATGCGCGCCGAGCGTCATGTCGGCTCGTCGCCGGGCAGGAGGTGCCGCACGAACCAGTCGCGGGCGAGGGAGGCAGCCTGGCTGAGGGTACCAGGCTCTTCGAACAGGTGGGTGGCGCCCTCGACGACCTCCAGTTCGTTCGGGCAGGTGAGCTGGGCCTGGGCCCAGCGGTTGAGTTCGAGAACCGTGTGATCGAAGCTCCCGACGATCAGCAGGGTGGGAGCCTGCACCTGGGCCAGCCGAGGCGCGGCGAGGTCCGGCCTCCCGCCGCGCGAGACGACCGCCGAGATCTGGGCGCCCTCGTCGGCTGCGGCCCAGAGTGCGGCGCCGGCGCCCGTGCTTGCCCCGAAGTAGCCGATGCGGCACGACGCGGCATCCGGCCGGCTCTTCAGCCACCGTGTCGCCGCGGCGAGCCGGTGTGCGAGCAGTTCGATGTCGAACACGTTCGCCCGGTCCAGTTCCTCGTCGGGCGTGAGCAGGTCGAGCAACAGCGTGCCCAGACCGGCCTGCTGCAGCACCTCGGCGACGAACCGGTTTCGGGGACTGTGCCGGCTGCTGCCGCTGCCGTGGGCGAACAGCACCACGCCCGTCGCGGGCTCGGGGAGGTGGAGGTGGCCCTCCAGGGCGAAGGCGCCGAGCGGGATCTGCACGTCGCCGTCGAAATCGGGCGCGTCGGTCCGGGTGCGGCGCATCCGCTGGTCTGCGGCCTCGAGCAGGGAGACGACCTCATCGTCGCCGGTGGCCGAGAAGTCGCGATAGAAGGCGCCCACCGCGCCGAAGAATTCCGGCGTCGAAATGCATACGATTTCGTCGGCCTCGGGGAACGTGCGGATGGTGTCCGCAGGCGCCACCGGCACCGCCAGGACGACCTTCGCGGCGCCGAGGTGGCGTGCGACTTCGCAGGCGACCCGCGCCGTGGCCCCCGTCGCAATGCCGTCGTCGACGATGACCGCGGTGCGACCGGTCAGGGCGATGCGCTCGCGTGTGCCGCGAAAACTCGCCACGCGGCTGTTCAGCAGCGCCCGTTCGCGTTCCTCCACCGCACGCATTTCCTGTTCGGTGACCGGGATCTGCCGCAGCACGCGGTCGTTGAGAACCCGGGCTCCGCCCTCGCCGATGGCCCCCATGGCGAGCTCGGGCTGGAAGGGGACGCCGAGTTTGCGCACGACGATGACGTCGAGGGGGGCGTTCAGGGCCTCGGCGACTTCGAACGCCACGGGAACGCCGCCGCGGGGGAGGCCCAGCACGACCACATCCTCGCCGCGCAGGTATTCCAGTCGTGCCGCCAGCTGCCTGCCGGCAGCCACCCTGTCAGAAAACACGACCACGGCCCTGCACCTCCCAAGTGGGGCCCCGCGCCCAGGTGCGCGGGGCATGCGGACATCATCGTCCCGAGCGCGGGGGTGCACCAGTGCCGGCAGGGCAGACCCGGGCGTGAATCAGGTGCGCTGAACCAGATCAGGTCAATCAGGTCAGTGGCGCGTGCCCCGCGCACGGTCACCGGGCCGCGCTGCCCAGCCATTCTCGTGCTGCGACGACGAGCGCCTCAACGCCGGTCGCGAGTGTCGGTTGCATCACGGGCGCGTAGTGCGGCGAATGGTTGGTCGGGATGTCACTGCGGATGGTCCCCGCCGACTCCGCCGCCGCGTATTCCTCGGGATCGGACCCGCCGAGCATCCAATAGACGAGGGGAGCGCCGGCAGCCGATGCCAGGTTTCCCACGTCTTCGCTGCCGGTGAGCGCCCCCGGATCGAACATGCGTGCCTCGCCGAAGGCCGCCCGGAACGCCGCCATCGTGCGTTCGGAGGCGACGGGATCATTCACCGTGACCGGATACCGCTCGGCGTAGCTGAATTCAGGCGGCGTCGTGGCGCCGGATGCCATCGCTTCGGCCGTGACGATTCGTTCGACGGCGTCAATCACCCGGGCCCGCACGCCCTCATCGAAACTGCGGATGCTGATCCCCAGTCGAGCCTCGTCCGAGATGATGTTGCTCGTGGCGCCGACATGCAGGCTGCCGATCGAGACAACTGCCACCTCCTGCGCGCCCACCTCGCGGGCCACGACCCCCTGCAGGCGCATGACCGTCGCAGCGGCCATGACCACAGGGTCAATGGTGGTCTCGGGCTCCGAGCCGTGGCCCCCTCGGCCGAACATCCTGACGTTGAGACTGTCCACCGCGGCCATCGCCGGGCCGGGGTGAGCGCCGAGCTTCCCCGCGGGGAAGGGGAAGACGTGCTGGCCGAGAACGACATCCGGCAGGGGAATCTTCGTGTACAGGCCGTCGTCGACCATGACCTGCGCGCCGCCCCCGTTCTCCTCTGCCGGCTGGAAGAGGGCGATGAGGGTTCCGGACCACTGGCTTCGCGTGGCGACCAGCTGCTCGAGCGCCCCCAGGAGGGCGGCCATGTGGATATCGTGCCCGCAGGCATGCATGACGGGCACGTCAGTGCCGTTGCCGTCGATGCCGCGCGCGGTGCTCGAGTACGGCAACCCGGTGTCTTCCTTCACCGGCAAGGCGTCCATGTCGGCCCGCAGCATGACGACGGGACCCTCACCGGTCGTCAGCACACCGACCACTCCGGTGCCGCCGATCCCGGTCGTCACATCGAGTCCGAGCGCGAGCAGGCGTTCGGCGATGAGTGCCGAAGTCCGGTGCTCGGAGAACGAGAGTTCCGGGTTCTGATGCAGGTCCATATAGAGCTCTTCGAGTGGGGTGCTGCTTCCGGCTGCCGAGTTCATCGTCATCGCTCCTCAAGCGTCTGCGCGGTTCTCCGCAGCGCCCGGTTCTCCAACGCGCGGTTCTCCGCAAGACTCTCAGGCTAGTTGACGGCTGCGCCGAATCGGTCCGGATCCGCCGGTCCCGGGGCGGCTCGGGGCAGCAAAAAAGCCCCGGTGGGCCGGGGCTTATTCGGTGGGCGATACCGGACTCGAACCGATGACCTCTTCCGTGTGAAGGAAGCGCGCTACCAACTGCGCCAATCGCCCAACTGTGCGGTGAAACAAGTTCAACCGCGACTCACGATACTAGACCAGACGGGGCGGCCGGACCACATCGAGACGGGCGCAACACGCCGCGTTTGCTCGGTTTGGACCTCGGCCGAAGTATCGGCTAGAGTCTTCAAGTCAGCAGAAATGCCGACAAGTTGCGGATGTGGCGCAGTGGTAGCGCATCACCTTGCCAAGGTGAGGGTCGCGAGTTCGAATCTCGTCATCCGCTCGAATTGAATCGGCCGAAAGGCCGATTCTCTTTGGTGGTGAACCCAGGGTGGATTGGCCGAGAGGCGAGGCAGCGGCCTGCAAAGCCGTATACACGGGTTCGAATCCCGTATCCACCTCCATTCTGTGGAAGATGTTCCAGAGAAATGGGCGATTGGCGCAGCGGTAGCGCGCTTCCCTGACACGGAAGAGGTCACTGGTTCGATCCCAGTATCGCCCACAAGCAAAACCCCCGATAACTCGGGGGTTTTTTTGTTGCCAGCTGGTCCGGGTCGCTAAACCTCGACGACGCTAAACCTCGATGCCGCTACACCTCGATGCCGGTGTGTTCCCAGTCGCACGAGTCGTTTGTGCAGGCATCCGTCCACTGCATCGACCCGAATTCCCGATGTGACAACGCTCCGAAGGTGACATCGCCGGAACCGCATTCGGGGCAGGTCTGAGTAATCATTCGCACAACGTAGCCCAGCGCACCCCACGAGCGATAGGGATTCTGCGAAATGCGCCACGCGTGAGGGGTCGCAAATCGACCTTCGTTTGGCCGGGGAAGGTCGATTTGCGACCCCTCATGGGCCAGGATCGACGGAATCCGTGTCAACCGTACTGGGGATACCGCCCCGATCGGGCCCTGCGCCATTCTCGAGGAGGAGGTTCACAGATGGACTACTTGCTCGATGCCGCTCGTCGCGCCACCGGTATGTTCCGACTTCCGAAACTGTCCCTTCCGAAACGGTCCAGGAGCGCGCCCACGGCAACATCGGCGCCGAACCGGAGCATCGAACCCGCGCCCGCGCCCCCGGATGACCGCGTCGCCCCGGTGGGCACGCCCGGCGTTTCGCACTACCTGCCGAGTGAAGACTGGGAGGAACTCCTCGTCACGGACGGCGATGGTTTGCCGACCCTGTACCTGCAGATGCACACCGGCGAATTGCGGCTGACCGAACCCACCACCGGAAAGCTCGTTGCCGTCGGCAACCATCACCTCCGGCGGATGGGGATCTGGACCGTCGACCTCGGCGGAGTGGACGCACGCAAGACCGCGGTGCGCGAAGGCCTGCTGCAGCCCGGATCCCCGGTGTCACTCGTCCGCGAACCCGACAACGCCCACGACGGCAACGCCATCGCCGTGCATGCCGCCGCAGGCCGCCCCGTCGGATACCTCAACCGAAGGACCGCCGCGGGCTTGTCCAGGCTGCTCGACACCGGCATGAGGCTCGAGGCGATTTCGATCGCCTTCGACTCCGTCACGGCCGGACGGCCCGGCGGCGTCAAGGTGCTGGCCGCCTCGCCCGAACTCGTGCGCCACCTTCTGCGGAAGCGTCCGGGAGCCGCGCTGATCGCACCCCTCGACCTGGCAAGTTAGGCCCGGTCGCAGCGGACGCCGCCAGACTCCCCGCGCGCCACTAAAGTTGAAGGGTTCGCAAAACTAGGGAGTCATACACGTGGTTGACGGCTTTGAGCTATTCACCGACCGGTCCGTTGTCGCAATGCGCGTCAACGGCGAGCTCAGGGACCTGGCGACGACGGTGACGCCGACGGATGCCGTCGAAGCCGTCACCATCGATTCGACCGACGGACTGAACATCCTCCGCCACTCGGCGGCACACGTGCTCGCGCAGGCGGTGCAGACGATCAACCCGGAGGCGAAGCTCGGCATCGGTCCGCCCGTCACCGACGGTTTCTACTACGACTTCGACGTGGCGGAGCCCTTCACCCCCGAAGACGTCAAGGCGCTCGAGAAGGCCATGGACCGGATCATCCGCTCCGGGCAGCGCTTCGTGCGTCGCGTCGTCACCGACGACGAGGCCCGCGCCGAACTCGCGGACGAGCCGTACAAGCTCGAGTTGATCGGGATCAAGGGTGCCGCGGCCCAGGGCGGCGACAACGAGTCGGTCGAGGTCGGCGGCGCCGAGCTCACCATCTACGACAATGTCGACCCGAAGACGGGGGAGACGGTCTGGAAGGACCTCTGCCGCGGCCCGCACCTGCCCAACACCCGCATGATCGGCAACGGCTACTCGCTCACCCGCCTGGCCGCGGCGTACTGGCGCGGCTCGGAGAAGAATCCGCAGCTGCAGCGCATCTACGGCACCGCCTGGCCCAGCAAGGACGAACTCCGCGCGTACCAGGCCCGCCAGGAAGAGGCCGCCAAGCGCGACCACCGCAAGCTCGGCGCCGAGCTGGACCTGTTCAGCTTTCCAGAGGAAATCGGCTCCGGCCTGCCCGTCTTCCACCCCAGGGGCGGCATCATCCGCCAGGAGATGGAGAACTACTCCCGCAAGCGCCACACCGAGGCCGGCTACGACTTCGTCTACTCACCGCACATCACCAAGTCGAACCTGTTCGAGACGTCCGGCCACCTCGACTGGTACGCCGACGGGATGTTCCCGCCGATGCACCTCGACGAGGAGCGCGACGCCGACGGCCACGTCACCCGCCAGGGCGTCGACTACTACCTCAAGCCGATGAACTGCCCGTTCCACAACCTGATCTTCCGCTCGAGCGGCCGCAGCTACCGCGACCTGCCGATGCGCCTGTTCGAATTCGGCTCGGTCTACCGCTACGAGAAGTCGGGCGTGGTGCACGGCCTCACCCGGGTGCGCGGCATGACGCAGGACGACGCCCACATTTACACGACCCGCGAGAACATGAAGGAGGAGCTGACCAACACGCTCAACTTCGTGCTGCAGCTGCTCGCCGACTACGGTCTCGAGGACTACTACCTCGAGCTCTCCACCAAGGACCCGAAGAAGTTCGTCGGCAGCGACGAGGCATGGGACGAGGCGACGCAGACCCTCGCCGAGGTCGCCGAGGCATCCGGTCTCGAACTCGTCTCCGACCCGGGTGGAGCCGCGTTCTACGGCCCGAAGATCTCGGTGCAGGCTCGCGACGCGATCGGCCGCACCTGGCAGATGTCCACGATCCAGCTGGACTTCAACCTGCCGGAGCGCTTCGACCTCGAATACACGGCCTCCGACGGCACTCGCCAGCGGCCGGTCATGATCCACCGCGCCCTGTTCGGGTCGATCGAACGCTTCTTCGCCGTGCTCACCGAGCACTACGCCGGGGCGTTCCCGGTCTGGCTGTCCCCGGTGCAGGTCGTCGGCATCCCGGTGGCCGAGCAGTACGGCCCGTACCTGGACGAGATCATCGCCCGGCTGAAGGCGGCCGGCGTGCGCGCCGAGGTGGACAACTCCGACGACCGGATGCAGAAGAAGATTCGCACGCACACCAAGGCGAAGGTGCCGTTCCAGCTCATCGTCGGCGAAGAAGACCGCTCCAATCGCTCGGTGAGCTTCCGCTTCCGCGACGGCACGCAGGAGAACGGCGTACCGGTGGATGACGCCGTCAGCCGCATCGTGGAATCCATCCGCTCTCGGGCACAGGTGACCGGCCAGGGGCAGATCTGACATGGCCGAGATCGGTGACGAAAACACAGGGGTCGAGCACTCGTCCGACTTCGCGGCCGTGCCCGACGCCTTCCAACGACTCTGGACGCCGCATCGCCTGGTCTACATCCAGGAGGGCCAGCAGCCGCATATCGACGAGTGCCCGTTCTGCCTGGCGCCCAGCATGGACGACGAGAAGGCGCTCATCGTCGCCCGCGGCACGCACGCCTACGTGCTGCTCAACCTGTTCCCCTACAACAGCGGCCACCTGCTCGTCTGCCCGTACCGCCACGTGGCGACCTATGACGAGGCCACCCCGGAAGAGATCGCCGAGATCGGCAGCCTGACCCAGGTTGCCATGCGCGTGCTCAAAAACGTTTCGCACTGCGACGGCTTCAACATCGGGATGAACCAGGGACGGATCGCCGGCGCCGGCATCGCGGAGCACCTCCACCAGCACATCGTGCCGCGCTGGGCCCTCGACTCGAACTTCTTCCCGATCATCGCCGGCACGAAGGCGATTCCCCGCCTGCTGGGCGACGTGCGCCGCGAGGTGGCCGCCGGCTGGCCGGCCGGCGACTAGCTGTTTCCTCCATCCTTTCTCCCCGTCCAGGCAGCGGACCGCTGCGCCAGTGCCCCACCACGCAAGGAATAGAATCAAGAAATGACTGAGACCACTTCCGCCGAGCAGTTTGGCTCGAGCCGCGTCAAGCGCGGACTCGCCGAGATGCTGAAGGGCGGCGTCATCATGGACGTCGTCACCGCAGAGCAGGCACGAATCGCAGAGGACGCCGGCGCGGTTGCCGTCATGGCCCTCGAGCGCGTGCCCGCCGACATCCGTTCCCAGGGTGGTGTCGCCCGGATGAGCGACCCCGACCTGATCGACAGCATCATCGCCGAGGTGTCCATCCCGGTCATGGCGAAGGCCCGGATCGGCCACTTCGTCGAGGCGCAGGTGCTGGAGGCCCTCAAGGTCGACTACATCGACGAGTCCGAGGTGCTGAGCCCGGCCGACTACGTCAACCACATCGACAAGTGGAACTTCCAGACGCCGTTCGTCTGTGGCGCGACCAACCTGGGTGAAGCGCTTCGCCGCATCACCGAGGGCGCGGCCATGATCCGGTCCAAGGGCGAGGCCGGCACCGGCGACGTCTCGGAGGCCACCAAGCACATCCGCACGATCAGGGGCGAGATCGCCCGCCTGTCCGCTTTGAGCAAGGACGAACTGTACGTCGCCGCCAAGGAACTGCAGGCGCCCTACGAACTGGTCGCCGAGATCGCCGCGACCGGCAAGCTCCCCGTCGTCTTGTTCGTCGCCGGTGGCGTGTCCACGCCCGCCGACGCCGCCATGATGATGCAGCTCGGCGCCGACGGCGTCTTCGTCGGCTCCGGCATCTTCAAATCGGGCAACCCGCAGGCCCGCGCCAACGCGATCGTCAAGGCCGTCACGTTCTACGACGACCCGAGCGTCGTCGCTGCCGTGTCCCGCGGGCTGGGCGAGGCCATGGTCGGCATCAACGTGTCCGACCTGGCCGCGCCGCACCGCCTGTCCGAGCGCGGCTGGTAACAGCACCCAAGATGACCGTTGGAGTTCTCGCCCTGCAGGGCGACTTTCGTGAGCACGCCGCGGTCCTCGCAGCGCTCGGCGCGGAAGTGGAACTCGTTCGTCGCCCGGAGGAACTGGCCCGCGTCAGCGGCCTGGTGATCCCGGGCGGCGAGTCCAGCGTCATGGACAAGCTCTCCCGCGCGTTCGGTCTGGCCGAGCCGCTCCGGGACGCCGTGCACGCCGGCCTGCCGGTCTACGGCACCTGCGCCGGGCTGATCATGCTGGCCGACACCGTGCTCGACGGCATCGCCGGCCAGCAGAGCATCGGCGGACTCGACATCTCGGTGCGCCGCAACGCGTTCGGCTCGCAGGCGGAGTCTTTCGAGACGGAGCTGGACGTGCCGGTGCTCGGCGCGCCTCCGGTGCACGCCGTGTTCATCCGCGCCCCGGTGGTGGAGGTGGTCGGGCCCCGCGCGACCGCGCTGGCCAGGCTCGCGGACGGCCGCTGCGTCGCCGTGCAGCAGGGCAACCTGCTCGGCACCTCGTTCCACCCCGAAATCACGGGGGAGCACCGGTTCCACGAGCACTTCCTCCGGATGGTGTCCGACGCGAAGTTCCGCGGCGCAGCGTCATGACCGGCGCAGCGTCGTGACCGCATACGTCGCCCTGTTGCGGGGCATCAACGTGAACGGCATCACGATCACCATGTCGTCGCTCCGGGACCTGTTCCGCGGGCTCGGCTTCGCCGGCGTGCAGACCGTCCTGGCCAGTGGGAACGTGCTCTTCGAGACCGGGCCGGGGGAGAGCGACGCTTCGGCGCTCAAGGCGCGGATCGAAGCCGCCCTGTCCGAGGCCTACGACTACGAGGCCTGGATCGTGCTGCAGGGCGTCGAGACCCTCGGCCGGATCGTCGACGCCTACCCCTTCGACCCGAATCGCGAGGGCTGGCATCCGTATGTCGTTTTCTCGTCTGATCCCTCGGCCCTGACCGAGCTCCTGGCCGGTGCCGACGGACTCGACCCGGGCGACGAGCGGGTCACCGCCGGCGACGGGGTGCTCTACTGGGAGGTCCGGCGGGCGGTCGGGGTGAAGAGCCCGTTCAGCAAACTCAGCGGCAAGACGAGATACCGCTCGAGCACAACGACCAGGAACCTGCGCACCCTGCACAAGCTCATCGCCTGAGCCGTGTTGGCCGGGGCTTCCGGCCGGTTCGGGGCGCCCCGGGTTAGAATGGGCGGGCACCCGGCGGGTGCGACGACCACGCATGGCGGCGCCAGATCGCCGCACAGGCTCTGCAACACAGCAGCGCTGCAACGCGGCAGCTGCAACACACCAGCGGCAGCACACGAGTGAAACAAACGGGAGATGTATGTCCGGGCATTCCAAATGGGCGACAACGAAGCACCAGAAGGCGATCACCGATTCGCGGCGCGCCAAGGCCTTCGCAAAGCTGATCAAGAACATCGAGGTCGCGGCCCGCATGGGCGGCGCAGACCTCTCCGGTAACCCGACCCTGGTCGACGCCATCCAGAAGGCCAAGAAGACCTCCGTTCCGAACGACAACATCGACCGCGCCGTCAAGCGCGGCGCCGGCCTGACCGGCGACGCCGTCGACTACACGACGATCATGTACGAGGGCTACGCCGCCCACGGAGTGGCCATCATGATCGAGTGCCTCACCGACAACAAGAACCGTGCGGCAGCCGAAGTGCGCACCACGGTCACCCGCAACGGCGGCAACATGGCCGACCCGGGCAGCGTCGCCTACAACTTCCACCGCAAGGGCATCGTCGTCGTTCCCAAGAGCGACGGCCTCACCGAGGATGACGTTCTCCTCGCCGTTCTCGACGCCGGCGCAGAAGAGGTGGTCGACGACGGCGACAAGTTCGAGGTCTTCAGCGAGGCCCACGACCTCGTCGCCACCCGCACCGCGCTGCAGGACGCGGGCATCGATTACGACTCCGCCGACATCGCGTTCGTGCCGTCGCTCAAGGTCGAGGTGGATGCCGAGACCGCCCGCAAGGTCTTCCACCTCATCGACGCCCTCGAGGAACTCGACGACGTGCAGAACATCTACAGCAACTACGACCTGTCGCCCGAGGTGCAGGCGGAGCTCCAGGCCGAGTCAGCGTAACGCCGCGATGCCGGTCAGGGTGCTCGGGATCGACCCTGGCCTCACTCGCTGCGGCGTGGGCGTCGTCGACGTCTCCGGCAACCGCTCGGCGACCCTCGTCGACGTCACCGTGCTGCGGAGCGACCCCGGCCTGGCCCTCGAGCGCCGGCTGCTGCTGATCAGCGACGGCATCGAAGACATGCTCGACCGTCACCAGCCCGCGTTCGTGGCCATCGAGCGCGTGTTCGCCCAGCACAACGTGAGCACGGTCATGGGCACCGCGCAGATCAGCGGCGTCGCCCTGATGCTCGCCGCCCGGCGGGGCCTGCCGGTGTCGCTGCACACGCCGAGCGAGGTCAAGGCGGCCATCACCGGGTACGGCTCGGCCGACAAGAAACAGGTCGGCACGATGGTCGCGCGCATCCTCGGCCTCGCCGAAATCCCCAAGCCGGCCGATGCCGCCGACGCGCTCGCCCTGGCCATCTGCCACGCCTGGCGCACCGGGGCCTCCGGCGGAACGCTGCCCACGGCCGCTTCGCTCGCCCCGGGCGGCCAGACCCCCGCCCAGACCCCAGCCCAGAAGGCATGGCTCGCCGCGGAGCGTAGCGCGGCAGCGTCGGTGCCGCCGCGTAGTCTTAAGCGGTGATCTCCTCCGTACGTGGCCCCGTCCTGTCCGCCCTGGGCTCGACCGTCGTGATCGAGGTCGGCGGAGTCGGCCTCGCCCTGCAGGTCACCCCGACGACCGCGCTGTCCGTGCGCGTCGGCGCCGAGGCCCGGCTCGCGACGACGCTGGTCGTGCGCGAAGACTCCCTCACCCTCTACGGCTTCCCGACCGCACCGGAGCTTGCGGTGTTCGAGCTGCTCGTCGGCGTCACCGGTGTCGGCCCGAAGTCCGCCCTCGGCGTGCTCGCGGTGCTCACCCCGAACCAGATCGCCCTGGCCGTCCAGGCCGAGGACGACGCGGCGTTCCGCAAGGTCAGCGGCATCGGACCCAAGACCGCCAAGCTGATCGTCCTGTCGCTGGCCGGCAAGGTGCAGGTGACCAGCGGGGCGCCCGCGAACCCGCGTCCGGCCGGTTCCGCCACGGTCGCCGCGAACGTGCAGGCCGCCCTGATCGGCCTGGGCTGGTCGGAACGAGTGGCGGCGCAGGCCGTCGATGAAACGCTGGCCGAGGCATCCGGCGCGGATCCCGGCGTCGCGACCGTGCTGCGCCTGGCCCTGGCCCGGCTGGGCCCCGCACACCAGAGCCCCGCTCACCAGTCGTCGGAGCGCCGGTCATGACCGGCCAGGGACTGGCCAACGATCCGGGTGTCGAAGTGACGAACCCGGTGCTTGAAGGGGATGCCGAGCTCGCGTTCGAAGGCGCCCTCCGGCCCCGCAGCATGGCCGAGTTCGTCGGCCAGCAGAAGGTGCGCGGCCAGCTGCAGCTCCTGCTCACCGCGGCGACGATGCAGAGCCGCACCCCCGACCACATCCTGCTGGCCGGCCCGCCGGGGCTCGGCAAGACCACGCTGGCCATGATCGTGGCCTTCGAGGGCAACCGTCCGCTGCGCATGTCCAGCGGGCCCGCCATCCAGCACGCCGGCGACCTCGCGGCGGTGCTCTCCTCGCTCGTGCCCGGCGAAGTGCTCTTCATCGACGAAATCCACCGGATGGCGCGCTCGGCAGAAGAGATGCTCTACCTGGCGATGGAAGACTTCCGCATCGACATCATGGTGGGCAAGGGCGCGGGGGCGACCTCCGTGCCGCTGGAACTGGCGCCCTTCACGCTCGTCGGGGCGACCACCCGCTCCGGACTGCTGCCCAACCCCCTCCGGGACCGATTCGGCTTCACCGCCCACCTCGAGTTCTACTCCGAGGCCGAGCTGGAACAGGTGCTCGGCCGGGCGGCGAAACTGCTCGAACTGCAGATCGGCCGCGACGCCCTCGCCGAGATCGCGGGCCGTTGCCGGGGAACGCCGCGCATCGCGAACCGGCTCCTCCGGCGCGTGCGCGACTACGCACTCGTGCACGGGGGAGAGGCCGACCTGGCCGCCGTCCATGCGGCGCTCGAGCTGTACGACGTCGACCCGATCGGCCTGGATCGGCTCGACCGTGAAGTCATGCGGATCATCCTGACCCGTTTTGGGGGAGGCCCGGTTGGCCTGAATACACTGGCGGTTTCCGTCGGCGAGGAGTCTGAAACCATCGAAGCGGTCGTCGAGCCCTTCCTGGTGCGGATAGGCTTCCTCACGCGCACCCCGAGGGGGCGGGTGGCAACACCCGCGGCGTGGCAACACTTCGGTCTCAGCAGCCCTCAGGCCGGCCTGAACCTCGATCCCCTATAATTCAAGTTGGTTCGCCGCGATCCGCACTCACCTGTAGCGGTCGTCGTACCGCAATCGGAAGGTCCAAAAGTTTCATGCCAGACATCACCACCATCCTCATGCTCGCCGTCCTGGCGGTCCTCGTGTTCTTCATGTTCCGCAACGGGCGCAAGCGCAAGGCGGACCTCGAGGCCCTCCAGTCCAAGATGGTCGCCGGCGCCGAGGTCATGACCAACTTCGGCATGTACGGCACCATCGTGTCGATCGACGAGGCCGAGAACAAGGTTGCGCTCGAGATCGCACCGGGCACCGTGGTCAACATCCACCGCCAGACGATCGCCCGCGTCGTCGAGCCGACCGTCGTCGAGGCCGACGAGGCTCCCGTCGCCGAGCTCAACCAGGACAGCGGCACCGTCATGGGTGAGCCGGAGTTCGGCCAGCGCGCAGCAGGCGAAGACGGCATCGATGGCAGCACGCGCGCCAAGGGCGACGCGTAACACAACCCTCTCCCGTGCCCGCGCCCTCACGGGCGCGGGCACGAGCATAGAAAGCTGAGTTCACAGGTGGCAAAGTCGACCCCGGTCAAGAAGGCCTGGCGTTCCCTGTCCTGGTTAGGCGTGATTATCGTCGGCCTGTTCGCCCTCAATGCGGCCGGTGTCATGGGCGGTAGCGGTTCCTGGGCGCCCAAGCTTGCGCTCGACCTCGAGGGCGGCACTCAGATCATCCTGGCTCCCAAGCTCGAGTCGGGCCAGTCCGTCTCGCCCGAGCAGCTGAACCAGGCCGTGTCGATCATCCGGGAGCGCATCAACTCCGCCGGTGTGTCCGAGTCGGAGATCAACACCCAGGGTGGCAAGAACATTGTCGTGTCGATCCCGGGCACTCCCGATGACGCGACGATCAACCGGATCGAATCTTCGGCCAAGCTCGAGTTCCGGCCGGTGCTCCTGGCCGGGGCTCCCTCCGGAGACAGCGTCGGCGGGGACGGCGCTGCGGCGACGCCCACTCCGACGCCCAGCGTCGACCCGGGCAGCCTCCCGAGCACGCCCAGCGTCAAGCCCACCAACGCCAGCGACCTCAACTACGTCACCCCGGCGCTCCAGGCGCAGTACGACGCTTTCGACTGCAGCAAGATCGACAACGCCGTCGTCGCCCCGGCCGACAAGCCGCTCGTCACCTGTGAGGCCGATGGCTCCGTCAAGTACGTGCTCGGCCCGGTCGAAGTCAGCGGTTCCAACATTGCGGACGCGACCAACGGCCAGGTGACCACACAGTCCGGAGCCACCACCGGCGAGTGGGCCGTGAACATGGTCTTCGACGCCGCAGGCACCAAGGACTTCGCGACCGTCACGACCCGCCTGAGCGGGCTGCAGGGTGTGCAGAACCAGTTCGCGATCGTGCTCGACGGCTCGGTCATCTCCGCGCCGCGCACGCTCGCGGTGATAACCGACGGCAAGCCGCAGATCACCGGAAACTTCACCCAGGTGACGTCCAAGTCACTGGCCGACCAGCTCAAATTCGGCGCGCTGCCACTGAGCTTCGCCGTGCAGAGCCAGGACACGATTTCGGCGACTCTCGGAACCGCCCAGCTGACCAGCGGTCTGATCGCCGGCCTGATCGGGCTCGTCCTGGTCGTGCTGTACTCGATCGCGCAATACCGGCTGCTCGGGCTCGTCACCGTCGCGTCACTCGTCGTGGCCGCGGTGATCACCTACCTTCTGATCACGATCCTGTCCTGGCGGGAAGGCTACCGATTGTCCCTCGCCGGTGTCGCGGGGTTGATCGTGGCTATCGGTATCACCGCCGACTCGTTCATCGTGTACTTCGAACGTGTTCGGGACGAGCTGCGGGACGGTCGCGGACTCGAGTCCGCGGTCGAGAGCGGCTGGAGGCGGGCCATCCGCACGATCATCGCCTCCGACGCGGTCAACTTCCTCGCCGCCGCGGTCCTGTTCATCCTCGCCGTCGGCAACGTGCGCGGATTCGCGTTCACCCTCGGCCTCACCACCATCGTCGACCTCATCGTGGTCATGCTGTTCACGCACCCGATGCTGCAGCTCCTCGCACGGACGAGATTCTTCGCCGAGGGCCACCGGTTCAGCGGGCTCGACCCGCGGGCCCTGGGTGCCGTCTATCGGGGCCGGGCCAAGTTCTTGCCCGCCCCGCAGGTTGCCTCCTCGAAGTCTGCCGCGTCGAGCCGTGAGGCCGCGAAACGCCAGACCATCGCCGAACGCAAGGCGACAGAAAAGGTCGGTTCCAGCACGAATCGGTCGACCGACGGGAAGGATTCCTAATGGCCAGCTTTGCCCAGTTCGGCAACGACCTCTACACCGGCAAGCGTTCCTTCGACATCGTCGGCCGCCGCAAGCTCTGGTACCTGATCGCCGCGGTGATGATTGTCATCGCTGTCGTCGGACCGCTGCTGCGCGGCGGCTTCGTCTTCGGCATCGAGTTCACGGGCGGTTCCGAGTTCGTCGTGTCCGACGCCAAGACGCAGGACCAGGCTCCGGCAGCCGAAGCCGTCGCCAGCGTGGACCCGGCGGCCGTGCCGAAGATCTCTTCGGTCAGCAACTCGGGCGTCCGGGTGCAGACGGATCAGCTGGAGCCTGGGGCGTCCCGCGAGGTGCGCGCTGCGCTGGCCGAGGCCTACGCGGTCCCGGAGACCCAGGTGACATCGTCCTTCATCGGCCCGTCGTGGGGCGCGGACATCACCGGTCAGGCGCTCCGCGGCCTGCTGGTGTTCCTCGTGCTCGCCTCCGTCGTCATGGCGTTGTACTTCCGAACCTGGAAGATGTCCCTGGCCGCCATGGTCGCCCTGCTGCACGACCTCATCCTCACGGCCGGCTTCTACGGCCTGACCGGCTTCGAGATCACGCCGGCGGCCGTCATCGGCTTCCTCACGATCCTGGGTTACTCGCTGTACGACACCGTGGTGGTCTTCGACAAGATCAGGGAGAACACCGCGGAGGATGGACCCGAATCCCGCCGCACGTTCGCGGAGTCGGTCAACCTGGCCGTGAACCAGACCCTGGTGCGCTCGATCAACACCTCGGTGGTGGCCATGCTCCCGGTTGCGTCCATTCTGTTCATCGGCGCCTTCGTCCTCGGGGCCGGAACCCTGCGCGACATCGCCCTGGCGCTCCTGATCGGCATCTTCGTCGGCACGTACTCGACGATCTTCGTTGCTGCTCCGCTCTACGCACAGCTCCGTACCGCGGAGCCGGAGGTTCGCAAGCGCGACAAGAAGGCGCTCGCCCTCCGCGCCAAGGCGGGCGTGGCCGCGCCGAGGCAGGAGAACCTGACCGTATGATCCGGTCTCCGGACGCGTAGGCCGAGGTGGATGCCTCGCCGGGCGCGCCGGAGGCCAGCCGCCTCGTCCCGGCCGCCAATACTGGCCGGAGGGGATCCCGGGCGATGTTCTCGGCTGGATCAGCGATAATAGGCCGAGGAGAGTGAGGTGAAGCGATGACGGAGACAACAACGCCATCCACCGCTTCACTGCGCCGCCTGGTACCGCGCATCTTTTCCCGCGCCCAGCCGGTCGGGGCCGTCGACACCCTGCTGAAGACCGTGCGGATGCATCATCCCAAGGCCGATCTCGGTGTGATCGAGCGTGCGTACACCGCTGCCGAACGTGCCCACGAGGGCCAGGTTCGCCGGAGCGGGGAACCGTACATCACCCACCCGGTGGCCGTCGCCCAGATCCTGGCCGACCTCGGCATCGGGCCGAAGACCATTGCCGCCGCGGTGCTGCACGACACCGTCGAGGACACCGCCTACACGCTCGATGCCCTGAGGGTCGACTTCGGCGACGAGATCGCGATGCTTGTCGACGGCGTCACCAAGCTCGACAAGGTCAAGTACGGCGACAGTACGCAGGCCGAGACGGTGCGCAAGATGATCGTCGCGATGTCCAAGGACATCCGCGTGCTGATCATCAAACTCGCCGACCGCCTGCACAACGCGCGCACCTGGGGCTTCGTGCCGGCCGAATCCGCCACGCGGAAGGCGACGGAGACGCTGGAGATTTACGCGCCGCTGGCCCACCGCCTGGGTATCCAGACGATCAAGTGGGAGCTCGAAGACCTCTCCTTCGCCGTGCTCTACCCCAAGCTCTACGCGGAGATCGAGAGCCTGGTCAAACAGCGCACGCCGCAGCGTGAGGAATTCGTCCAGCAGATCATCGAGTCGATCAACGACGACCTCAAGGCGGCCCGGATCCGCGGCAAGGTCGCCGGACGTCCGAAGCAGTACTACTCGATCTACCAGAAAATGGTCGTGCGCGGCCGCGAGTTCGACGAGATCTACGATCTGGTGGGCATCCGTGTGCTGGTTAACTCGGTGCGCGACTGCTACGCCGTGCTGGGCGCGATCCACGCGAGGTGGACGCCGCTGCCGGGCCGCTTCAAGGACTACATAGCCACGCCCAAGTTCAACCTCTACCAGTCGCTGCACACGACGGTCCTGGGGCCGAACGGTCGCCCGGTCGAGATCCAGATCCGCACCCAGGAGATGCACCAGCGCGCCGAATTCGGCGTCGCGGCGCACTGGAAGTACAAGGACCAGACCACCGGCAAGAGCACCGGGCCCGGCCCGCAGAGCGACACCGACATGGCCTGGCTGGCGCACATCTCCGACTGGCAGGCCGAGACCGCAGACCCCGGCGAGTTCCTGGACTCCCTCCGGTTCGAGATCGGCGCCAAAGAGGTGTACGTGTTCACGCCGAAGGGTCGCGTCATCGGCCTGCCGGCCGGCGCGACCCCGGTCGACTTCGCCTATGCCGTGCACACCGAGGTCGGTCACCGCACCATGGGTTCCAAGGTCAACGGGCGGCTCGTGCCGCTTGAGAGCACCCTCGAGACCGGCGACGTGGTCGAGGTGTTCACGTCGAAGAACCCCGACTCAGGCCCCAGCAAGGACTGGCTGAACTTCGTCAAGAGCCCCCGGGCGCGGAACAAGATCCGGCAGTGGTTCACCAAGGAACGCCGCGACGAGGCCATCGAACAGGGTCGCGACTCGATCGCCCGGGCGATGCGCAAGCAGAACCTGCCGCTGCAGAAGCTGATGAACCAGGATTCCTTCGCCGAAGTCGCGGCGATGATGAAGTACGAGGACGTCTCGGCGCTGTATGCCGCCGTCGGCGAGGGCCATGTCTCGACCCAGTCGGTGCTCGAGAAGGTCGTGGCTTCGCTGCAAAGCGTCGAAGAAAGCGACAGCACCGACCTCCCCGTCGCCCCTCGTGGCCGCACACAGACCCTGCGCAACAGCGACTCCGGGGTGCTCGTGCGGGGCGCCCCGGACATCCTCGTCAAGCTCGCCCGCTGCTGCACCCCGGTTCCGGGTGACAAGATCGTCGGCTTCATCACCCGCGGGTCCGGGGTGTCGGTGCACCAGGCCGCGTGCCACAACGTGCACTCGCTGCTCAAGGAGCCCGAGCGCATGATCGACGTGGAATGGGCGCCCACCTCCAAGAGCCTCTTCCTCGTGCACATCCAGATCGAGGCCCTCGACCGGTCCGGTCTGCTCTCGGACGTGACGCGGGTGCTGTCCGAGCACCACGTCAACATCCTCTCCGCCACGGTGAACACCTCGAGCGACCGGCTGGCCCTCAGCCGGTTCGTCTTCGAGATGGGCGATGTGACCCACCTGGACCGGGTGCTGAACGCGGTGCGCCGGATCGACACCGTGTACGACGTGTACCGCGTCAGTGACGGCTAGTCCGTCCGTTCCCCTCTGCCCGTTCGGCCCTGCGCCGACCTTGACGGTTCCGGTCGAGGTTGGCTGGTGTGCCAGTCAAACTCGACCGCAACGGGTCAACTCAGGGCCGAGACTCGAGGGCCGCGTTCGCCGGCCGCGGCGGCGAGCAGCTGTGAGGCGCGTTCCAGCCTCGCCAGCGCGATCACCTTATGCGGCAGGTTCTGGCGCCGGCACAGCTGCTCCGCGGCGTGGGCGTCGGCGAAACCGCCGAGCCGGAGGAGTGCCGCCAGCAGCGCGACGAGCCCCCGTTCCGAGTCGGTGCCGGACGAGACTGGGCCGGTGGCGTCGGGGTCGGACCAGTCGCGACGCGACACGTCGGGGCCCGGCGACCGGGCCAGGTCGATGACGGTGCGCAGGGGAGTCGTCACCCGGAGCCCGGCGATCACCAGGGTCTCGTCCGGCCGGCAGCGCACCTCTCGCAGCTGAAGGCGCGGTGACGGCGGCACGTGGGTGCGCGCGCCGAGATCGACGCAGAAGTGGTGCCGGTGCGGCTCGGGCGCGAGACCATAGACCCAGGCGGCGGTCATCCGCTCGGCGATCGCCCGGCCGGGGACGAGCAGGCCGGCGGCGAGGGCGCGGGCGACGGGCCCGTCCGCTTCGTCGACCGGGCACCAGGAATCGCCGAGAGCGTAGACCTCGCCGTCGAGACGGGCGCCGCACAGTTCGGCGAGGGGAAGGTCATCCGGAGTGAGCACCGGGGCAAGGATGCCGGTCATCCGACCAGAGTGCGGGCCAATCGTGCCGTTAACCGACGGATCCGGTGATCTGTGGACAGATCACCGGACTCGACAGCGTGGATACTACTGGCCGATGGCCTTCAGCCACGCCTTGCGGGTTTCGAGCGCCTCCGTGGCCTCGGCGATCGCCTGGGCGTCCTTGCTCTCCTGAGCCGTGACGAGCTCGGCTTCGAGCTTCGCGATGGCGTCGTTCAACTGGCCGGCGAGACCTTCGGCGCGCGCCTTCGTCTCGGGGTTGTTGCGCTTCCAGTGGTCGTCGTCGAGCTTGCGCATGGCGGCTTCCACCTTGCGCAGGCGCTCGTCGACGACCTTGACCTGGTCGCGGGGAACCTTGCCGATGGCGTCCCAGCGACGCTGGATCGACGTGAGCGTCTCGCGCGCCCTGGTGCGGTCGGTTTCGGTCAGGAGCGCCTCGGCCTCGGTCAGGAGTTCGAGCTTCGTGGTGAGGTTGCCGGCGAATTCCTCATTGTCCTGGGCGTCGATTTCGCCCTTGGCGCCGTACAGCACGTCACCGGCCGCCTTGAACTTCGCCCACATGGCGTCGTCCTGCTTCTTGCCGGAGCGGCCCGCGTTCTTCCAGTCCTCCAACAGGCCCCGGTAGGCCGGGATGCCGTCGGCGCCCTTGGGCGCGAGGGCCTCGGCCTTCTCGATCAGCTGCTGCTTGCGGTTGCGGACGTCCTTGTGGGCGCTGTCGAGGTCGGCGAAGAACGCCTTGCGGTTCTGTTCGATGGTGGTGCGGGCCGCGCGGAATCGCTTCCACAGTTCGTTGGCCTCACCCTTGGGGATGCGGGGCGCGTCGTGCTGGTGGTCCTGCCACTTGGTGAACAGCTCGTCCAGCGCCGCGCTGGCCTGCTTCCACTGCGTCTTGGCGGGGTCTTCGGCGGCGAGGCGTTCGGCCTCTTCGACGATCGCGGCGCGTTCGGCGATCGCGGCACCGGCCGCGGCCTGCGCCTCGGCGCCCTGCTGCTCGGTGAGCTCGGTCACGGCGCCGCCGAGGGCGGCGAGCCGCTCGGCGAGGGCGGCGAGGTTGCCGACGGCGTTGGCGGTGGCCACCGTCGCGGTCAGGTTGGCGACGGTCTTGGCGATGTCCGCGGCCGGAGCGCCACCCTTGGCGCGCTGCTCAAGCAGGGTGACCTGCCCGTTCAGTTCGACGTATTTGCGTTCGAAGTAGGCCAGGGCCTCTTCGGGGGTGGCGTCCGGGTACTGGCCGACGGCGCGTTCGCCCGCCGCTTCGCGCACGTAGACCGTGCCGGTTTCGTCTACGCGACCCCATGGTTGCTGATCTGTCGGAGTCAAGAGCCTCACCTTGCTGAATAGTTGCGTGCTGAGTAGTTGCGTGGCCCCGAACGGGGCAATACTGCACCCAGCCTATTGCAAGCCCGCGCGTCGCTCGCCTGAAACTACTGAACTGTTATCGCCGTGATCGCGGTCGGGACCTTCGGCGCGCCGTCCGTTTTGCCGTCCTTGGTCCCGGCATCCGTGATTTTTGCTTTCAACTCATCGAGGCCGCTCGTGATCTTGCCCAGCACGGTGTATCCGCCGGCCGCGTCGGCCGGGATGGTCGTGTCCTCGTAGACGATGAAGAACTGGCTGCCCATGCTGTACGCGTTGCCGCCCTGGCGGGCCATGGCGATCGTGCCCGCCGGGTACACGTCGTCCGCCGGGGCGTTCTCAACCGGACCGTAGCTGTAGCCGGGGCCGCCCGAGCCCGTGCCGTCGGGGTCGCCGCACTGCAGCACGAAAAAGCCGCCGGTGGTGAGCCGGTGGCAGGAAACGTCGTCGTAGAAGCCGGTCCTGATTAGGTCGACCGTTGACGACACGGCCTGCGGGGCCAGTTTGCCGTCGAGTTCGAAACCGAGAGCCGAGTCGTTGAGGGTGAGTGAGCCCGTCCAGGTGCGGCCCTCGGCCAGGCTGCTGGGCGGGACGTCGCCCGAGTTCGCCCCCGCCGGGGCCGACGAGCTGGGCGTGGGCGTCGCGCCCGCGCTCGGGGCCGGGGTGCCCGGCCCGCCGGTGAAGAAGAGCAGCTGCGCGCCCACGGCGAGGATCAGCACCAGGCCGAGCGCGCTCCAGGCGAGCACGTTGTCGCGCTTCCGGCGCTTCTGCTGGTGTTCGTGCACGGCCTGCCGCGCCTGGTAGGCGCGCGCCCTGGCCCTGGCCTCGCGGGACACACGGTCTTGCCTGGTGCTCGGAACCACGTCAATCCTCCAGGGGCCGCCACCGGGCGGGTAGGCAAAAAGGGGGCAGCGGTGCCGCCGCTTGAATTCTACGCAACCCGGCGGAAGCGGGCAGAGTGCCGCGCGGGACCGGGCAGCCGCGGTCGGCGGCACAAACTACGCTGGAGTCATGTCGGATGCCCAACCGGGACTGCGCAGTGGCGCAACCCCCCTCGCCGTGCGGATGCGCCCGAAAAGCCTCGACGAGGTCGCCGGTCAGCGGCACCTGCTGACCCCCGGCTCGCCGCTGGTCAGCCTGGCCAGTGACAAGACGGGGGAGCGGGGCTCGGTTTCGGTCATCCTCTGGGGCCCGCCCGGGACGGGCAAGACGACCCTGGCCCAGGCCATCGCCCACAGCTCCGGCCGCCGCTTCGTCGAACTCTCGGCCGTCTCCGCCGGTGTGCGCGATGTCCGCCAGGTGATGGAGGAGGCACGCTCCAGCCGCGACCTCTACGGGCTGTCGACGGTGCTCTTCCTCGACGAGATCCACCGTTTCAGCAAGGCCCAGCAGGATGCCCTGCTTCCGGGCGTGGAGAACGGGGTGATCATCCTCGTGGCGGCGACCACCGAGAATCCCTCCTTCTCGGTCATCTCGCCGCTGCTGTCCCGGTCGCTCCTGCTGACCCTCGAAACGCTCAGCGACGACGACCTCGCCATCGTGGTCGACCGCGCCGTCGTGGATCCCCGGGGTCTCGCCGACAAGTTCGTGCTCGACGGCGAGGCGCGCGCGGCGATCATCCGGCTCGCGTCCGGAGACGCCCGGCGCGCGCTCACCGCGCTCGAGGCGGCTTCCGTCAGTGCCGCCACAACCAGTGCCGCCACGGCCAGTGCCGCCACGACCACCGATGAGGGCACCGACACCAGGCCCGTGATCACCACGGAGATCGTCTCGCTCGCCGTCGACCGCGCGCTGCTCCGTTATGACCGCAATGGCGATGAGCACTACGACGTGATCAGCGCGTTCATCAAGTCGGTGCGCGGCTCCGACGTCGACGCGTCGCTGCACTACCTGGCCCGCATGATCGAGGCCGGGGAAGACCCGCGCTTCATCTGCCGTCGCATCATCGTTCTCGCCTCGGAAGACATCGGGATGGCGGACCCGCAGTCGCTCGTGATCGCGATCGCCGCCGCGGACGCCGTGCAGTACATCGGCATGCCCGAGGGCAGGATTCCGCTCGCCCAGGCCGTGGTGCACCTCGCGACGGCCCCCAAGTCCAACGCCGCCTACCTGGCGCTGGATGCCGCCATCGCCGACGTGCGGGCGGGCAAGACCGGCCGGGTGCCCAAGCACCTGCGCGACGGGCACTACCCGGGCGCCAAGCGACTCGGCCACGGCAAGGGCTACAAGTACCCGCACGACGACGCGCTCGGCGTGCTCGCCCAGCAGTATCCGCCGAACGAGCTCAAGACCGTGCGTTATTACGAACCCACCGAACACGGCCATGAGCGCGAGGTCTCGTCGCGCCTCGCGAAGCTGCGCCGGATCATCCGCGGCGGGTAGACGCTGTGTTAGTCTGAAGGCTGCCTACAACTGGTTTTGGCGTGCGGCTGCGCCCAACTCCGGTTTGGATGGGATTCGCTCTGTAGCCGAGCGGCCCGTGGCACCACCCCTCTGATCTCCCATGACGCCCGTGTGTTTGTAGCGCGTGCGCCCTGGCTTCCCTGTGTTTGAGTCTCCATCGAAAGGAACCCGTGTCTACCAAGTCACGTACCCGCAGCAAGACCCGCCTCTCTCGTGCACTGGGCATCGCCCTGACCCCGAAGGCGGCCAAGTACCTCGAGAAGCGTCCGTACGCTCCGGGCGAGCACGGCCGTACCAAGCGCAAGACCGACTCGGACTACGCCGTGCGCCTGCGCGAAAAGCAGCGGTTGCGTGCCCAGTACGGCATCCGCGAGGCTCAGCTCAAGATCGCCTTCCAGGAAGCGCGTCGCGCCCAGGGCCTGACCGGTGAGAACCTGGTCGAGATCCTCGAGACCCGTCTCGACGCTCTCCTCGTGCGCTCGGCCATCGCCCGCACGACCGCCCAGGCCCGTCAGATGATCGTGCACCGTCACATCCTCGTCGACGGCCAGCTGGTCGACCGTCCGTCCTTCCGCGTGAAGCCGGGTCAGCTCATGCACGTCAAGCCCAAGAGCGAGGGCATGGAGCCGTTCCAGGTTGCAGCCGCCGGCGGCCACGTCGACCTGCTCCCCAAGCTCCCGGTCTACCTCGAGGTCGAACTCGACAAGCTGCAGGCCCGCCTCGTGCGTCGCCCCAAGCGCATCGAAATCCCCGTGACGTGTGAAGTCCAGCTCGTCGTCGAGTACTACGCAGCGCGTTAGCTCACCGGGCACCCCCCTGGGGTGCCGCGTCTGAACTACGCTTGAGGGCGGGTCACCCAATGGGTGGCCCGCCCTTCGCGTATTTCGCGACCAATGCATGCCGATTCCGGAATGGAAGGTGTTGTCAATGTCAGGTGGAGATATCGCCGGATTGATCGCCGCAGGAGTTTTCGCGGTCCTGGTGGGCGTCCTCGCCCTGCCGCTGGTCAAGCTCGGGCGCGTTTTCGACGAGACCACCCTGGCCATCCGCGAGCTGAGCCGCGAGGTCGCGCCCCTGCTCCAGGAAGGCACGACGACCATCCGGGAAACGAACCAGCAGCTTGCCAGGGTCGACACCATCACCAGCAATATCGCGGATGCCACCGGCAACGCCTCCGCCCTCGTCGCCCTGTTCGCGTCAACGGTGGGTGGCCCGCTGATCAAGCTGGCCGGCTTCTCGGCCGGTGTGCGTGCGGCGTTCCGGGCCGGCCGCCCCGGCGGCGCCCGCCGCCGGCGAGCCTAGACCGCTACGCTGGATTCAGATCGTTGCGTCTCCGCCGCGAGTCGCCGAACAGTCGCAACACACATCAGGGAGTACCGAAATGAAGAATGTCATCTGGCTGGCCGTTGGCGTAGCAGTCGGTTTCGTCCTCGCGCACGAGGCGAACAAGACCCAGCAGGGCAAGCAGTTCTTCAACGACCTCGACGCGAAGGCCCGCGAGTTCGGTGAAGCCATTTCGGATGGCTACCGCGAGCGGGAGGCCGAACTGCGCGCCGCCCTCGGCGACGTCGACACGGCCGTCGACAAGGCCCTCGACGGCGTGACGAAGCCGTAGGCAGCACCCCCTCCACTTTTTTCGCCCTCTCTTCAAGCAACGGAACCCATGCAGACTGCTGAAATTCGCGGGCGCTGGCTCGCCTTCTTCGCCGATCGTGGACACACGGTCGTGCCGTCGGCGTCCCTCGTCAGCGACGACCCCACCCTCCTCTTCACCGTGGCCGGCATGGTCCCGTTCGTGCCGTACCTGACCGGCCTGGTGCCGCCGCCCTACCCGCGGGCCACCAGCGTGCAGAAGTGCATCCGTACCAACGACATCGAAGAGGTCGGCAAGACTCCTCGCCACGGCACCTTCTTCCAGATGGCCGGAAACTTCTCGTTCGGCGACTACTTCAAGGAGCAGGCGATCCAGTACGCCTGGGAGCTCCTCACCACGCCGGAGTCGGCAGGCGGCTACGGCTTCCTCGAGAAGGACCTCTGGGTCACGATCTACCTCGACGACGATGAGGCTTTCGGCTATTGGCGGGCGATCGGCGTGCCCGCCGACCGCATCCAGCGTCTCGGCAAGGAATCCAACTACTGGTCGACCGGCCAGTCAGGGCCCGCCGGTCCGTGTTCGGAGATTTTCTTCGACCGCGGCCCCGCCTACGGCGCCGACGGCGGCCCGGCCACCGACGACGACCGGTATGTCGAGATCTGGAACCTCGTCTTCATGCAGTACCTGCGCGGGGAGGGTTCAGGCAAGGACGACTTTGAAATCCTCGGCGACCTGCCGAAGAAGAACATCGACACCGGCATGGGCCTGGAGCGCGTCGCCTTCCTCAAACAGGGCGTCGAGAACATGTACGAGATCGACCAGGTCCGCCCGGTCCTCGACCGCGCCGCAGCGCTCTCCCGGCGTGCCTACGGCGCCGACCATGAGGACGACGTGCGGATGCGCATCGTGGCCGACCACGTGCGCTCCTCGCTGATGCTGATGAGCGACGGCGTCATGCCGTCCAACGAAGGCCGTGGGTACATCCTGCGCCGCCTGATGCGCCGCACCGTGCGTGCGATGCGCCTCCTCGGTGTCGAGGGCGCGACCTTCCCCGAGCTGTTCCCCGCGTCGCGCGACGCGATGAGCGACGCCTACCCGGAGGTCAAGTCCGACTACGACCGGATCAGCCAGGCCGCGTACGCCGAGGAGGAGACGTTCCTCCGCACGCTGACCAGCGGCAGCGCCGTGCTGGATGTCGCCGTGGCCAAAACGAAGAAGGCGGCCGGGGCCGAACTGCCGGGGGACACCGCGTTCCTGCTTCACGACACCTACGGCTTCCCGATCGAACTGACCCTCGAGATGGCGGAGGAAGCCGGGCTCAGCGTCAACCGCGAGGCCTTCGACGCCCTGATGTCCAAGCAGCGCGCCATGGCCAAGGCCGACGCGAAAGCGAAGAAGACCACCCTGGCCGACCTGTCCGTCTACAGCGCGTTCCGCGCCCAGGGCGCGACGGTCTTCACCGGCCACGACACCCTGCAGACCGAGTCGTCCATCCTCGGCCTCATCGTCGAGGGCGCCTCGGTGACGAACGCCGTCGCCGGGGAGATCGCCGAGGTCATCCTCTCGGAGACCTCGCTCTACGCGGAATCCGGCGGCCAGGAGGCCGACGCCGGCCTCATCGTCGGCCCCGGTTACGAACTCGAAGTGCTCGACGTGCAGAAGCCGGTGGCGGGACTGATCAGCCACAAGGTGCAGGTGCGAAGCGGTGAGGTCGGGGTGGGCGACAGCGCGACCAGCGTGGTCGACGCCGACTGGCGCCGCGGGGCACGCCAGGCCCATTCCGGGACGCACATCCTCCATGCGGCCCTCCGCCAGGTGCTCGGCCCGAACGCGCACCAGTCCGGCTCGTACAACAAGGCCGGGTTCCTCCGCTTTGACTTCTCCTGGAACCAGGCGCTCTCGCCGGCGACGCGCAGCGAGATCGAGGAGATCGCCAACAACGCCATCCGGGACAACCTCGAGGTCGTCACCCGGGAAATGAATCTCACCGAGGCCAAGGCCCTGGGCGCCATGGCCCTTTTCAGCGAGAAGTACGGCGACCGCGTGCGTGTCGTCGATATCGGCGGGCCCTGGTCGCGCGAACTCTGCGCCGGAACCCACGTGTCGACGAGTGCGGAAATCGGCATGATCAACCTGGTCAGCGAGGCCTCCGTCGGTTCGACGAACCGGCGCGTCGAGTCGCTTGTCGGCCTGGAAGCGTTCCGCGACCTGGCGGCAGAGCGCGCGATCGTGTCGCAGCTCACCGCGAACCTCAAAACGCCCAAGGAGGCGCTCCCGGAGCGCATCAACGACCTGCTCCAGAACCTCAAGGCGGCGGAGAAGAAGATCGCCGCCTACGAGGCGCGCGCCCTCTCCGATCGCGTTCCGGCCCTCCTGGCGACGGCGTCCCGGGCCGGGTCGGTCATGCTCGTTGCCGAGAACCTGGGCACCCTGGCATCCGCCGACGACGTGCGGATGCTCGTCACCGCCACCCGTGAGCGGCTCGGCAGCGAGCCGGCCGTCGTGGCGCTGGCCGCAACGGTCGGTGAGAAGCCGGTCGTGATCGTCGCGACCAACCAGGCCGCCCGCGACGCCGGCCACAAGGCCGGTGCCCTGGCCAAGCAGGTCGCCGGAATCCTCGGCGGCGGCGGCGGCGGCAAGGACGACCTCGCGCAGGGCGGCGGCACGGACGTCTCCGCCGTTCCCAGCGCACTCGACGCCGTTCGCACGGCTGTGGTCCGCTAAGACGTGCGCCACGGCGTGCGGGTCGGTGTCGACGTCGGAACGGCCCGGATCGGAGTCGCCCGCAGCGACGCCCACGGCATGCTCGCGACGCCCGTCGAAACGGTGAACCGCGACAGCGCCGGCGTCGTCGATATCGCCCGGATTCGCGGGATCGTCGCGGAACTCGAGGCGGTGGAGGTCATTGTCGGGCTCCCGCTGGCGCTTTCGGGGAGGACGACGGCTTCGACGGGCGACGCGGTGGGCTTCGCGGAGGCCCTCGAGCGGGCGCTCCCGGTGCCCGTGCGGCTCGTTGACGAGCGGCTGTCCACCGTCGCCGCCCAGTCGGTGCTGCGGGCATCCGGTCGCAAGGCGAAAACCCACCGCCCGGTGATCGATCAGGTGGCCGCTACTATAATTCTGCAACACGCTCTGGACGCCGAGCGAGCCTCGGGCAGGCCCCCCGGCACGCTCGTGGATCCACCGAGAGAGCCGACCGCCGACCCGCCCGAAAGGCCGTAAAACCGTGTCGCACACCCCACCGGAGTCCGTTGGTTCGCCGAACGAGGGTACGCCGGGCGGCGGTTCGCCGCGCGATGATCCGGCCGGTGGCTGGGAAGAGCTCCTGACCGGTGCGACGGAGACTCACCAGGGCGGCGAGGCCGGCTCGGCAGCGGGCTCGACGCCCGGTACGGCATCCGGGGCGGCAGCCGGGGAAACGGGCGGTTCGCGCCGGGCCGCCCGGGCGTCGCGCGGTCGCGTCCCGCGATCCGGGGGGCGGGCCGATCCCTCGAACGGGCCGCGACCGGGCATCAGGAGCCGCCGGGGAGCCTGGGGCTGCGTGAGCGTGCTGCTCGTGTTCGTCCTGCTTCTGGCGGCCGGGGCGTTCGCCCTGCAGGGACCGCTGTCCCAGCTGTACGCCTCGACCCAGGGGCCGCCCGACTACGAGGGCTCCGGTGGGAAGAAGCTCGTCGTGATGATCCACGACGGAGACACCGGGGGAGATGTCGCCGGCACCCTCGCGGAAGCCGGAGTCGTCAAGAGCTATGAGGCCTTCTACAAGTTGCTGCTCGCCGAATCACCCGCACCCGTATTCCAGCCGGGCGCGTACCAGCTGGCCGCGAAGATGAGCGCCCGCTCGGCGCTCGACGCCCTGCTCGACAAGAAGAACAAGCTCGAGCAGACCGTCGTCATCCCGGAGGGCACCACCGCTGCCGTCGCCCTGGAGTCGCTCGCGGAGGGGACGGATGTTCCGTTGGCCGACATCGAGGCTGCGGCGAAGAGTGTCGCCTCCTTCGGACTTCCCGCCGAGGCGACCAGCCTGGAAGGATTCCTCTTCCCGGCGACCTACAACTTCACGCCCGGCGTGACCGCCCATGATGCCATCAAGACCCTCGTCGACCGCCAGTTCAAGGCTCTCGACGATGCCGGGGTGACCGAGGACAAGCGATGGACGACCATCACCATGGCCGCTTTGATCCAGCGCGAGGCGGGGCTCCGCGAGGACTACTTCAAGGTCTCGCGGGTCTTCTACAACCGGCTCAACCCCCAGCTGTGGCCGAGCGGGCTGCTCCAGTCAGACGCGACCGTGACGTACCGAACGGGAAACACCGACGTTGCGACCACGACGGACGCCGAGCGCGCCGACGCGAGCAACCCGTACAACACCTATGTGCACCCGGGCCTCCCGGCCGGGCCGATCTCGAACCCCGGGGACCTGGCCATCGACGCGGCCCTGCACCCCGCCGACGGGCCCTGGCTATACTTCGTGTCCTGGAACCTCGACACGGGCGAGACGATCTTCTCGTCCACGCTCAAGGATCACGAAGTCGCCGTCGCCAAATGGCTGGCCTGGATGAAGGACCACCCCGAGTATGGCTAACGAACTGCCGAACCGGCCCGTGCAGCGCCTCGCCGTGCTGGGATCTCCGATCGCGCACTCCCAGTCCCCGGCGCTCCACCGGGCCGCCTACGCCACCCTGGGCCTCGACTGGCAGTATGACGCCATCGAAGTGCGCGCCGGGGAGCTCGATGACTTCCTCGCCGGCCTCGGCGCGGAGTGGCACGGCCTGTCCCTGACCATGCCGCTCAAGCAGGAGGTCATGCCGCTCCTGACCGGCCTCGATCGGATGGCGACCCTCACCGGCGCGGCGAACACGGTGCTCCTCGGCCGCTCGGACGCCGGCCCCACCCTGACCGGGTTCAACACGGATGTCACGGGGCTGGTCCGCGCCCTGGCCGACGCCGGTCTCACCCGCGCGACCCACGTCACCCTGCTGGGGGCGGGGGCGACCGCGGCCTCGGCGCTCGTGGCCGCCGCAGAGCTCGGCGCGGAATCCGTCGACGTCGTCGTGCGCACCCCGTCCAAGGCCGGTCCCCTCATCGAGCTGGGCCACGGCGTCGGCGTGGCCGTCACGGTGGCGAACCTGACCAGCCTCGGCAGCCCGGAGCGGCAGAGCGACCTCGTGATCAGCACCCTGCCGGGCGGGCCGGTGCTGGCGGCCGAGTTCCCGGCGGAACTTCGGAGCCGGGCCGTCTTGTTCGACGTGAGCTACTCCCCGTGGCCGAGCTCGCTGGCCCGGTCCTGGCAGGCCGCGGGGGGCACCGTGTGCTCGGGCCTCGGGATGCTGTTGCACCAGGCACTCATCCAGGTGCGCATCTTCGTCAGCGGCGATCCGTTCGAACCGCTGCCCCGGGAAGACGAGGTTTTGCAGGCGATGCGCGGCGCTTTGGCTGAGGAGCCTGTGGGAGGATAGGAGTCATGCTTCGTTGGCTCACAGCCGGAGAGTCCCACGGCCCCGAACTCATCGCCATTGTCGAGGGTTTGCCCGCTGGGATCCCGGTCTCCCTCACCGATATCCGCCTCGACCTCGCACGCCGCAAACTCGGCTACGGCCGGGGCGCCCGGATGAAATTCGAGCAGGACGAGCTCACCCTGTCCGGCGGGGTGCGCCACGGGCTCACCATGGGGGGCCCGGTCGCGCTGCGCATCGGCAACACCGAGTGGCCCAAATGGTCAGAGGTGATGAGCCCGGAACCGGTCGACCCCGCCACCCTGACCCGCGGCCGCGGATCGCCCCTCACCCGGCCGAGGCCCGGCCATGCCGACCTCGTCGGCATGCAGAAGTACGACTTCGACGAGGCCCGTCCCGTGCTCGAGCGGGCCAGCGCCCGCGAAACCGCCGCCCGGGTCGCCCTGGGCGCGGTCGCCCGGGCCTTCCTCGCCGAGCTGGGGATCACCCTGGTCAGCCACACCCTCTCGATCGGGCCGGTCCGGGTCCCCGAGGATGCCCCGCTGCCGCACCCCGGCGACGTCGACGCCCTCGACGCGGACCCGCTGCGCTGCTTCCACCCGGAGACATCCGCGCTGATGGTGGCCGAGGTGGATGCGGCGCACAAGGACGGTGACACTCTGGGCGGCATTGTCGAGGTGCTCGCCTACAACCTCCCTCCCGGCCTCGGTTCCTTCGTGCACTGGGACCGCCGGCTCGATTCCCAGCTCGCCGCGGCGCTGATGGGCATCCAGGCGATCAAGGCCGTCGAGGTCGGCGACGGCTTCCTCACCACCACGCGCCGCGGGTCCACCGCCCACGACGAGCTCGTCCAGGCCGACGGCGTCATCCAGCGGGCCGGCGACAAGGCCGGCGGCACCGAGGGAGGCATGAGCACGGGCACCGTGCTGCGGGTTCGCGCCGGCATGAAGCCGATCTCCACCATTCCCCGGGCCCTCCGCACCGTCGACGTCGCCACCAGCGAGGCCGCCCCCGCGCACCACCAGCGTTCCGACGTGTGCGCGGTTCCCGCGGCGGGCGTGGTCGCCGAGGCTATGGTCGCCCTGGTGCTGGCCAACTCCGTGCTCGAGAAATTCGGCGGAGACTCCATCGGCGAGACCAGGCGCAACCTCGACGGCTACCTCGCGAACATCCCGGCCAACTTGAAGACCGGCGCGTCCAGCGACGCGTCGCTCTAGCCATGGGCGCATCCGTCGGGCAGCTGTTCCCGCTTGCCTTCATCGGCCCGATGGCCGCGGGCAAGACGAAGATCGCGCGCCGCGTCGCCCGCGCCCTGAATGTGCCGTTCATCGACACCGACCAGCGCATCGTCGACCGGTACGGTCCGATCGCCGAGATCTTCGCGCGCGAGGGTGAAGAGTACTTCCGGGTGATCGAACGTGAGGTCGTCGCCGAGGCCCTGGCCGAAGAGGCCGTCGTCTCGCTCGGCGGGGGAGCAGTGCTCGACGCCGAGTCCCGGGCCGACCTGGCCCGGTGCAGTGTCGTGTACCTCAGCGTTGACGCGGCCGCGGCGGCGAAGCGGATCCGCGGACGCAAGCGCCCGCTCATCGCCAACGGCATCGAGGACTGGCAGCGCATCTTCGACGAGCGCCGCCCGGTGTACGAGTCACTGGCCGACATCCACTTCGACACATCGACCCGTTCGGTCGGCGACATCGCCGATGACATCGTGACCTGGACCAGAGAGAAACCGTGACCGACACAACAACTCCAGAACCAACCGTCCCGGCGGCAGACTCCGACACCACCGTGATCACCGTCAGCGGCGCGGACCCGTACCCCGTGCTGATCGGGCGCGGGCTCGTCGCCGGCGTCGCCGACCAGCTCGGCGCCGAGGTGCGCAAGGTGCTCATCGTCTACACCTCCACACTCGGAGCGCGTGCCGTCGCGCTGCGCGAAAGCCTCCTCGATCGCTACGAGGTGCTGATCGCCGAGGTGCCCGATGCCGAGGCCGCCAAGCGGGTCGAGGTGGCCGCCTTCTGCTGGCAGGTGATGGGGCAGGCCGACTTCAGCCGCACGGATGCCGTGATCGGCTTCGGCGGCGGCGCCGTGACCGACCTGGCCGGCTTCGTTGCCGCGACCTGGCTGCGGGGAGTGCGCCTGGTGCAGGTGCCCACCAGCGTGCTCGGCATGGTCGACGCCGCCATCGGCGGCAAGAACGGCATCAACACGGCCGAGGGAAAGAACCTGGTCGGAACCTTCTACGCGCCCGCGGCCGTTCTCTGCGACCTCGACGTGCTCGACGACCTGCCGCGGAATGAGATCCTCGCCGGGTTTGCCGAGATCGTGAAGGCCGGGTTCATCCAGGTTCCCGAGATCCTCGACATCATCGAAGACGATGTCGCAGCCGTGACCGACCCGCACACCCCGCAGTTCCGCCGGGTGGTCGAACTCGCCATCGAGATGAAGGCGCGGATCACGGGGGAGGACTTCCGGGAGTCGGGCCGGCGCGAGATCCTCAACTACGGCCACACCCTCGGCCACGCCGTCGAACACGCCGAACGGTACGGCTGGCGGCACGGGGCGGCCGTCGCCGTCGGCATGATGTTCGCCGCGGAACTCGCCCGGCTGAGCGGGCGTCTCTCGGACGAGGCCGCCGATCGGCACCGGCGCATCCTCGAATCCCTCACCCTCCCCGTCAGCTACCCGGTCGGTCGGTGGAGCACGCTCCTGGCGACCATGCAGCGGGACAAGAAGACCCGCAGCGGCATGTTGCGCTTCATCGTGCTCGACGACATCGGCAAGCCGACGGTGCTCGAGGCCCCCGACGCGTCGCTGCTCTTCGCGGCCTACCAGGAAATCGGCTCCTAACCCCCGCCCTCTTCCCTCCCTCCTTCCCTTCGCCGAACTGTGAGTTTGGCACCTTGGTTGTGCTCGGGAAGGTGCCAAACTCAGAGTTCGGCGAATCTGCGCGGCCGGATTCGTGACATACGATGGGGATCCCGAGCGATGGCCGCAGCCCTCCTCGCCGACGACCAGCGTGGATCGGAGGGTGATGACCAGTCCATGGACGGTCCGCGCCCCCGGCGAGTCCGAACGGGAGTCCTTCGCGCTGCTGGCGCGGGCGCACGAGGCCGCCGTCTCGGACCGTGCCACCCTCACCGGGGTGCGGAAACTCGTGCAGGAGTCCTGGCAGCGTTCGCTCTCCCACCGGGTCGACCCGTCGCTGGCCGGCGCCGAGCCGGAACTGACCGCTGAGCAGCTTCGGGATCTTCGCCGCCGGCATCCGCTGGCGTCGGTTCTTCCCGTCGTGCACAACCTGCTCATCCGGCATGCCTTCGAGGCCGGCCTGATCGTGGCCGTCGGCGACGAATCGGGGCGCCTGCTGTGGATTGACGGCGACCACGTGCTGAGGCAGAAGGCCGAGTCGATGCTCTTCGTCGAGGGCGCCGACTGGTCCGAACGCCGGGTCGGGACCAGCGCCCCGGGGACCGCGCTGGCACTCAACCATGGGATCCAGATCCAGCGGGCCGAGCACTTCAACCAGCTGGCGCATCCCTGGAGCTGCACGGCCGTGCCGATCCACGACCCGGATTCGGGTGCCCTTCTCGGGGTCATCGACATCACCGGCGGCGACGACGCGGTCGCCCCGCAGACCCTGCCCCTCGTCGAGGCCGCCGTGGCCGCGGTCGAGGCCGAGCTGCGGATCCAGCGCCTCGGACTTCCGCCGGAGCGCGGCGCCACCGCGCGCTTCCAGGTGGCCCTGACGCCGCCCCCGCCCCGAAAGGCCGCTCCGGCGGGACTGCAGGTGCTCGGACGGGACCACGGCCAGCTGGACGTCGGCGGCGCCAACCTCGAGGTCAGCCCCCGGCACGCCGAGATGCTGACCCTGCTCGCCTGGCACCGGGAGGGCCTCTCCGCCGAGCGCCTGGCGCTCCTGCTCAGCGACCAGGCCGGCGGCGTCGACACCCTCCGCGCCGAAATGGTGCGGCTGCGGAAGGCGCTCGATCCGCTCGGCCGGGCATTCACCATCCGCTCCCGGCCCTACCGGCTCGATGCATCGATCGAACTGGATGCCCAGCGCGTGCTCGCCTTCCTCGAGCGCGGCGCCCACCGGGTGGCACTCGGGGCCTACCGCGGGCCGGTGCTGCCCAGTTCCACGGCGCCGGGCGTGGCCGCGATCCGGGCCGAGGTCAGCGCGCGGCTCCGCGAGGCCATGCTCAGCGACGCCTCCGCGGAGCTGCTGCTCGAGTACGCGCGCACCGAGGAGGCCACCTACGACACCGAAGTCTGGCGTGCCTGCCTCGAACTGTTGCCGGCCCGGTCGCCCAAGCGGGCCACCGTCGTCGCCCGGCTCAAGCGGATCGACGCCGAGCTCGGGTAGGCGCGCGACCATTCGCAACCCCGCAACTTTTCGCAACCCTGTGGCAACCTTGCCCTCCCTAGGCTCCGAGGAGAGCCGCAGCTGACGCTGCGTGCATCGACACCGTCGTCGACAAAGGAGCGCCATGACCGTCTATTCAGCCCCCGGAACACCCGACTCGAAGGTCACCTTCAAGCCCCGCTACGAGAATTGGATCGGCGGTGAATGGGTCATGCCGGTCAAGGGACAGTACTTCGAAGACATCTCGCCGGTCACCGGCAAGGCCTTCGCCGAGGTCGCCCGTGGCACCGCCGAGGACATCGAACTGGCCCTGGATGCCGCCCACAAGGCCGCGCCGGCCTGGGGAAAGACCTCGGCCACGACCCGCGCCGCGGTGCTCAACAAGATCGCCGACATCATCGACGCCAACCTCGAGCTGCTCGCCGTCGCCGAGACCTGGGACAACGGCAAGCCCGTGCGCGAGACGCTGAACGCGGACGTCCCGCTCGCCTCCGACCACTTCCGCTACTTTGCCTCCGCGATCCGGGCCCAGGACGGCGACCACGCCGAACTGGACGGCGACATGGTCTCGTACCAGTTCCACGAGCCACTCGGCGTCGTCGGGCAGATCATCCCGTGGAACTTCCCGATCCTGATGGCCGTCTGGAAACTGGCCCCCGCGCTGGCCGCCGGCAACACTGTTGTACTCAAGCCCGCCGAGCAGACGCCGGTGTCGATTCTCGTGCTGCTCGAACTGATCGGTGACGTGCTGCCCGCCGGGGTCGTCGACGTGGTCAACGGGTTCGGCATCGAGGCGGGCAAGCCGCTCGCCTCGTCGAACCGGATCCGCAAGATCGCCTTCACGGGGGAGACCTCGACCGGTCGCCTGATCATGCAGTACGCCAGCGCCAACATCATCCCCTCGACCCTCGAGCTCGGCGGCAAGAGCCCCAACATCTTCTTCAGCGACGTCGCCCAGGAGCAGGACGCGTTCTACGACAAGGCGCAGGAAGGATTCGTGCTCTTCGCGTTCAATCAGGGTGAGGTCTGCACGGCGCCCAGCCGTGCGCTGCTGCAGAAGCCCATCTACGACAGCTTCCTCGCCGATGCGGTCGAGCGCACCCGCAAGGCGGTGCAGGGCAACCCGCTCGACACCGACACCCAGGTCGGCGCGCAGTCGAGCAACGACCAGCTCGAGAAGATCCTCTCCTACATCGACATCGGCAAGCAGGAGGGCGCGAAGCTGGCGCTCGGCGGCGAGCGGGTCGACCTCGGCGGCGACCTCAGCGGCGGCTACTACGTGCAGCCGACCATCTTCGAGGGGCACAACAAGATGCGCCTGTTCCAGGAGGAGATATTCGGCCCGGTGCTCGCGGTGACCAGCTTCACGGACTACGACGACGCCATCTCGATCGCCAACGACACCCTGTACGGCCTCGGCGCCGGCGTGTGGTCGCGCAACGGCAACATCGCCTATCGGGCCGGGCGGGACATCCAGGCGGGCCGGGTGTGGGTCAACAACTACCACGCCTACCCGGCCGGGGCGGCCTTCGGCGGCTACAAGAGTTCGGGGATCGGGCGCGAGAACAACAAACTCGCCCTGGGCCACTACCAGCAGACGAAGAACCTGCTGGTGTCGTATTCCGAGAACGCCCTGGGCTTCTTCTAGGCCCCTGGCCGCACCCCGGCGGGCTGCCGGCGACGCTCGTCGCCGGCAGCCCGCCGGTCGATCCGAGGAGGGTCACGCACATGTCCCAGCCCGTCGTCACGGCATCCGTCACCATCACCGGCGAGACCCGCCCACGGGTCGAGTTCACGCCCGCCACCGCCCTGCTGCTCCGCAGCCTGTGGGATGAGCACGGGCCGCTGATGTTCCACCAGTCGGGCGGATGCTGCGACGGCAGTTCGCCGATGTGCTTCCCGGCCGGTGAGTTCATCACCTCCGACCGGGACGTGCTGCTCGGCCGGCTCGACATCGCCCCGCCGGGAAGCGAGTCACAGTCGATCGACTTCTGGATGTCGGCCGAGCAGTTCGAGTACTGGAGCCACACCTTCCTCACCGTCGACGTCGTCGCCGGCCGGGGGAGCGGATTCTCCGCCGAGGCCCCGCGCGGGGTGCGTTTCCTGATCCGGTCCCGGTTGATGAGTTCGTTCGACTGAGCCGGCCGGGGTCGCTCAGGCCCTGGAGATCGGGATCTTCGACGACGTCGTGCTCTTCTCCGGAACGGGAATCCGGACCTCGAGCACCCCGTCACGGTAGGTCGCCTTCACGTCCTCCTCCTTGCAGCCAACGGGCAGGGGGATGTCCCGGGTGAAGGACCCGTAACGGAACTCCGTACGGTAGCCGTCCTTGAGCTTCTGCTCGCTCTTCTCCTCGCGCTCGGCCTGGATGTGAAGCACCCCGTCACTCACCGAGATGTCGACGTTCTTCTCCGGGTCGATGCCGGGAACCTCCGCCCTGACCACGAGCGTGTTGCCGTCCCGGAACTCCTCCACCTTCATCGACGTGGTGTCCCAGTCGCCCTCAAGGAAACGCCGGAAGGGCTCCGGCAGGTCAAATTTTTCTCGGCGTGCAAGTCCGGCCATGGTGGTCTCCTTCGTTTGGTGGAGCACACAGTACCCCCGGCGCCGTCCTGCCGCAGCGCCCCGCCGTGCTGCCCCGCCGCGTGCTGCTCTAGGCTGTGGGAATGAGCACAGTCCTCGTTCTGAACGGCCCGAACCTCGGGCGCCTCGGCAGCCGTGAACCCGATGTCTACGGGTCGGCTGACCTTGACGAACTGCGAGCGCTGCTCCGCGCATCCGCCCCCGCCGGCGTCACGGTCGACCTGCGCCAGACCGACGACGAGGCCGAGCTCATTCACTGGCTGTACGAGGCCGTCGACGCCGGCACGCCCGTCATCCTGAACCCGGCGGCTTTCACCCATTACAGCTACGCGCTGAGGGATGCCGCCGCCCTGGTGACAAAGGCCGGCGTTCCGCTGATCGAGGTGCACATTTCCAACCCGCACGCCCGGGAGACATTCCGGCACACGAGCGTCGTCAGCGCCGTCGCCACCGGAGTGATCGCCGGCCTCGGCTTCGACTCCTACCGCCTCGCCCTCAACTACCTCACCACCCCTCGCTAACCCCTCGCCGACCCCCCGCGAAACCGCACTCGTGCGCGTTATGAGGGCGTTTTAGCGCGCACAACTGCGGTTTCGCGGGAGTCGGGGCGGGGAACGCGGGGGCGCCTTTGGCGCTTTCAGGATGGGCAACTATGCTCGTTTGAGGTCGAATCGGCCGCGCACCTTCCCAATTGAACGGATTACCCTCCCCATGGCATCTACCGCCGACATCAAGAATGGCGTCGTCCTCAACATCGATGGCCAGCTCTGGGCCGTCATCGAGTTCCAGCACGTCAAGCCGGGCAAGGGTGGTGCATTCGTTCGCACCAAGATGAAGAACGTCGTCAGCGGCAAGACCGTGGACCGTACCTTCAACGCCGGCGCCAAGATCGAGACCGAGAACGTCGACCGCCAGGACTTCCAGTACTTGTACGCCGACGGCGACTCCTACGTCTTCATGGACGTCTCCGACTACGACCAGATCCACGTTCCGGCCGCGGTCGTCGGCGACGCCGTCAACTTCATGCTCGAGAACCAGAACGTCACGATCGCCCTGCACAACGGCAACCCGCTCTACGTCGAGCTGCCGGCATCCGTCGTGCTGGAAATCACCTACACCGAGCCCGGCCTCCAGGGCGACCGGTCGACCGGCGGCACCAAGAACGCCACCGTCGAGACCGGCTACCAGATCCAGGTTCCGCTGTTCCTCGAGCAGGGCACCAAGGTCAAGGTCGACACCCGCACGGGTGACTACCTCGGTCGCGTCAACTAGTGAGCGCTCGCACCAAAGCGCGCAAGCGCGCCATCGACATCCTCTACGTCGCCGATGTGCGTCAGATCTCTATCGCGGAATCCCTCGCGGCCGAGGCGGAGCGCGCGGTCAGCGAGCCGGCACGGCAGGCTTCCTGGCTCTACGCCCGGGAGATCGTCGACGGCATCGTCGACCACCGCGAAGAGATCGACGAACTGATCGAGACCTACTCGCAGGGCTGGACCCTGTCGCGCATGCCGATCATCGACCGGGCCATCCTGCGGATCGGCATCTGGGAAATCCTCTACAACGACGCCGTGCCGCACGCGGTCGCCATCGACGAGGCCGTCGAAGCCGCGAAGGTGCTGTCGACGGATGACTCCGCCGGGTTCGTCAACGGACTCCTCGGCCGGATCGCGCAGACCGCACCCTCCGCGTAGGACGAGCCCCGCATAGGACGAGCCGCGGGCCAACACTCGCGGCGTCTCAGGTCGACACGGTGATGCTGGCGACGTTGCCGGCGATCGACGCCCACAGCTTGATGTCGTCGCCGGGCTGTTTCTTGTACGGTCGGCCGATCCGGTCGCGGCAGTCGAAGGTGATCTCGACCTCGAACGCCACCCCGATCGCATAACTGTGCGTCGATGTCCGCGCTCACTTTCACGTAGGACAGGGTCGCCTGGGGCACGAGGCTGACGCCCGTCCCCGCGAAGCCGATATAGCTCGGGTTCAGGCCGGAGACGTTGACCCAGCTGAACAGGTGGCCGGTCGCCTCCGACGCCGCACTGACGGCGGGCCGGTCATCAGTCGAGTTCACCCAGTGGTACCGATAGCGGTGGCTGGCCGGCGGGGCGGCGATCCAGTAGTTCTTGTAGTTGGCCTCCGACGGGATGTAGAGACTGTCCGGCCAGGCCAGGGTGAACTCCGGCCGCTCCCGGAAGAACTGATGGAAGATCGCGTCCCTGTATTTCGCGATGGCCTCCGGCGTCGGCAGGGAATCGGGGCCCGGGAGCTCGAGCTCGCGGTGGACCTCATCGATCTCGCGCCGCCGAAGCTGATCGGGCCGGCCGGGGCGCCCACCTCAGAGGCGACCGGTGACGGCCCCCGGTCTTCGTGATCCGATGTCGACATAATGCGCCTGCTTCCTGCACCTCAACCGCAAAGGGTGTGCACGTCGATGCCGGCAGCTTAACCTCGGGCCGCCGCACCGGCTAGGGCGAGGCGGCGAGGTGCTAGGCTCATGGGCGGAAAGAGACATCCTTTAACAGCCGTCCTGTGAGACGGGGAAGGAGGTCGGTTTGATGGCACGCACCGTGCTCACCCAGGCTGACATCACCCGAGCGTTGACTCGGATCTCACACGAGATCCTGGAGTCCAATCGTGGGCCTGACAATCTCGTCATCCTCGGCATCCCCACCCGCGGGGTCGTGCTCGCCCGCCGCATCTTCGAGACAATCCAGCGGATCGAACCCAGTGCTAAGGATGTCCGCGTCGGCTCCCTCGACGTCACCCTGTACCGCGACGACCTCACCCGCACTCGCACGCGCACCCCGGCGCCGACCCAGGTTCCCGGCAGCATCGACGGCAGGACCGTGGTGCTCGTCGACGACGTGCTCTACTCGGGCCGCACCATCCGCGCCGCGCTCGACGCGCTCGGCGACCACGGGCGGCCCAGCATCGTTCGCCTGGCCGTGCTCGTCGACCGGGGCCACCGGGAGCTGCCGATCAGGGCCGACTTCGTGGGCAAGAACCTGCCCAGCTCGACCGAGGAGCGGATCAACCTGCACCTGGCCGAAACCGACGGCGACGAGTTCGTGAGCATCGAAGGGGGCGACGAAGCATGAGGCACCTCCTGTCGACGAAGACGATCACCCGGGACGAGGCCATCGCGCTCCTCGACATCGCCGAAGACATGGCGGATGTCGCAGGCCGCGAAGTCAAGAAGCTCCCGACCCTGCGCGGCAAGACGGTCGTCAACCTCTTCTTCGAGGACTCGACCCGCACCCGGATCTCGTTCGAGGCGGCCGCGAAGAGGCTCAGCGCCGATGTGATCAACTTCAGTGCCAAAGGATCGAGCGTGTCGAAGGGCGAGAGCCTGAAAGACACCGCGCAGACCCTCTCCGCGATGGGCGCCGACGCCGTCGTCATCCGCCACCACGCCTCCGGGGCGCCGCTGGTGCTGGCCCAGAGCGGCTGGATCGACGCCGGCATCATCAACGCCGGCGACGGCACCCACGAACATCCCACCCAGGCGCTGCTGGACGCGTTCACCATCCGCCGTCGCCTGCACGGGACCGCTTCGCGCGGCAAGGACCTCGACGGCGTCACCGTGACCATCGTCGGGGACATCCTGCATTCCCGCGTCGCCCGCTCGAACCTGTGGCTGCTGACCACCCTCGGGGCCCGGGTCAGTTTCGTCGCTCCGCCGACGCTCCTGCCGGCGGACACGTCCGCCTGGCCGGCGACCTTCGGCTTCGACCTCGACACCGCGATCGATGCCGGTCCGGATGTGGTCATGATGCTGCGCATCCAGGCCGAACGGATGAGCGCGTCCTTCTTCCCCAGCCCTCGGGAGTACGCCCGCGGCTGGGGTCTCAACGACGAGAGGTTCGCCCGGCTCCGGGCGGATAGCATTGTCATGCACCCCGGCCCGATGAATCGCGGCCTGGAAATATCGTCTGCCGCGGCCGATTCGGCCCGGTCGACCGTGCTCGAACAGGTCGCCAACGGCGTGTCAGTGCGGATGGCCGCGCTGTACCTGCTTTTGTCCGGCGACCGGGAGGATTCGTAGATGCCGAAGGAAAACGCGGCCAGGCAGGAATACCTGATCCGAGGGGCGACCCTGCCGGACGGTTCCCGCACCGACATCGTGCTGGCCGGCGGCCGCATCGCCGAACTCGGGTCCGGCCTGTCCCGGGCGGGGGCGGCGACGGTCGACGCCGACGGGCTGATCGCCCTGCCGGGCCTCGTCGACCTGCACACCCACCTGCGCGAGCCCGGCTCCGAGCAGAGTGAAACCGTGCTCACAGGCAGCCAGGCCGCCGCCCGCGGCGGTTTCACCAGCGTGTTCGCGATGGCAAACACCTCCCCGGTGCAGGACACGGCCGGGGTCGTCGAGCAGGTGCTCGCCCTCGGCGAGCAGGCCGGCTACGTCACCGTCCAACCGATCGGGGCGGTCACCGTGGGACTGGCCGGCGAACGACTGGCCGAGCTCGGCGCCATGGCAGCCAGCCGCGCCCGGGTGCGGGTCTTCTCCGATGACGGATTCTGCGTGGCCGATCCGCTGATCATGCGCCGCGCCCTCGAATACGTGAAGGCGTTCGACGGCGTGATCGCCCAGCACGCCCAGGAACCTCGCCTCACCGAGAAGGCGCAAATGAACGAGGGGGCCCTGTCGGCCGAACTCGGACTCACCGGCTGGCCCGCCGTCGCGGAGGAGTCGATCATCGCCCGCGACGTGCTCCTCGCCGAACACGTCGGGTCGCGCCTGCACGTCTGCCACGTCTCGACCGCCGGATCCGTCGACGTCATCCGCTGGGCGAAGGCCCGCGGCATCGACGTGACCGCCGAAGTCACCCCGCACCACCTCCTGCTCACCGAGGAGCTCGTCGTCGGCTACGACGCCCGCTTCAAGGTCAACCCGCCGCTGCGGCGCCGGGAAGACGTGGAGGCGCTGCGCGCCGGCCTCGCCGACGGCACCATCGACATCGTCGCCACCGACCACGCGCCGCACCCGGTCGAGGCGAAGGACTGCGAATGGGACGCGGCGGCCAACGGCATGGTCGGCCTCGAGTCCGCCCTCTCCGTGGTGCACGCCTCCGTGGTGGCGGGCGGCCACCTCGACTGGGCCGACGTGGCCAGGGTGCTCTCGCACACCCCCGCCCGGATCGGCCGTCTCGCCGGCCAGGGCAGGCGCACCGAGGTGGGCGCCCCGGCCGAACTCACGCTCTACGACCCGGCGGCCAGCCGCGTCTTCGGTACCGCAGACCTGTCCGGCAAGGGCGTGAACTCGCCCTACCTGTCGATGACCCTGCCCGGCCGCGTGCAGGCCACGTTCCACCACGGCCACCCGACGGTACTGGACGGCGCCCTGCGCCCGGCGGCGGAGATTGCGGCCGCTCGACTCGCACAGACTCAGTGGGAGCGCCGCCATGGATAGGCTCGTCCCCACCGTCATCATCGTGGCCGTGCTGCTCGGCCTGGTCACGCTGATGTGGCGAAGCTGGCGCACGCGCACCCGGCGGGATGCCGCACTGGCGGCCGGCCACCCGGGCACCGGCGCCGACGAGGCCGAGCTCGCCGCGGCGCCGGTGCTGTACGTGGCGACCACGCCGCGCTCCCGCCCGCTCGAACGGCTCGCGATCCGGGGACTCGGCTTCCGGGCCCGGGCCCGCCTCACGGTCACCGCCGCCGGCGTGGACCTCAGCCTGGCCGGCGAGGAGCCGGTGTTCATCCCGGCCGCTGCCATCGACCTGCTCACCCCTGCCACCCTGACCATCGACCGCGTGGTCGAGACCGACGGCCTGCTCCTGCTGGGCTGGCGCCTGCACCGGCCCGAGACCGCGCCCGCGCCGGAGGCCGACGAGGTCGTCTCCGTCGACAGCTACTTCCGCATCCCCGACCCCATCGATCGAGACCGCATCACTGATGCGATCCGATCCATCGCAGCCGGCGCCGCCGGCCCGGCTGCACGCGACGAAAGTGAGGCCTGACGTGGCCAACCCAGCAGAAACAGCCGACCGGGCGCGCGCCGCGAAGGCGCCCGCGGTGCTCGTGCTCGAAGACGGCCGGCGCTACGTCGGCCGCGCCTACGGCAGCCGGGGCCGGACCCTCGGTGAGGTCGTGTTCGCCACCGGGATGACGGGGTACCAGGAGACCCTGACCGACCCGTCCTACGCCGGTCAGATCGTATTGATGACGGCGCCGCACATCGGCAACACCGGCGCCAACGACGAAGACATGGAGTCCCGGAAGATCTGGGTGTCGGGCTTCATCGTGCGGGAGCCCTCCCGGGTCAGCTCGAACTTCCGCTCCCAGCGGAGCCTCGACGACGATCTCGAGTCCGGCGGCGTGGTCGGCATCAGCGGCATCGACACGCGTGCGATCACCCGGCACATCCGCTCTGAGGGCGCGATGCGCTCAGGCATCTTCTCCGGCGAGGACTTCTCGCTCTCCGACGGCGAACAGCTCGACCTGGTGCGCCAGGCACCTTCGATGCGCGGCCGCAACCTCTCCGACGAGGTGTCCACGGTCGAGCCCTACTCGATCCCGGCCGTGGGGGAGCGGATCGGGTCGGTCGCGGTGCTCGACCTCGGCGTGAAGACCTCCACCCTCACCTTCCTGGCCGAACGCGGCTTCGAGGTGCTCGTGCTGCCGCAGTCGGTCACCTCGGAGCACGTGCTCTCGCTCAAGCCCTCCGCCCTGTTCTTCTCGAACGGACCCGGCGACCCCGCCGCCTCGGACGCGCACGTGCGGCTGCTGCAGGAGGTGCTCCGGGCCGGCGTCCCGTACTTCGGTATCTGCTTCGGCAACCAGCTGCTCGGCCGCGCCCTCGGCTTCGGAACCTACAAGCTGCCCTTCGGCCACCGCGGGATCAACCAGCCCGTGCTCGACAAAACCACCCGGCGGGTCGAGATCACCTCGCAGAACCACGGCTTCGCCGTCGACATGCCCACCGAGGGTGTGCACGAGTCCCGCACCGGCTTCGGCCGGGTGGAAGTGAGCCACTACAGCCTCAACGACAACGTGGTCGAAGGCATCCGTTGCCTGGACATCCCCGCGTTCTCGGTGCAGTACCACCCGGAGGCCGCCTCCGGCCCGCACGATGCAAACTACCTTTTCGATCGGTTCAGGGATGTGGTGCTTGCCCACCACAAGGCCGCCGGAGCAGGAGAAACCAAATAATGCCCAAGCGCGACGACATCAACAGCGTCCTTGTCATCGGCTCCGGCCCGATCGTGATCGGCCAGGCCTGCGAGTTCGACTACTCCGGCACCCAGGCCTGCCGCGTGCTCCGCGAGGAGGGCGTGCGGGTGATCCTGGTCAACTCCAACCCGGCCACGATCATGACCGACCCCGACTTCGCCGACGCCACCTACATCGAGCCGATCACCCCGGAGATCCTCGAGACGATCATCGCCAAGGAGCGTCCGGATGCCATCCTCCCGACCCTCGGCGGGCAAACGGCCCTCAACGCCGCCATCCAGCTGCACGAACGCGGCATCCTGGAGAAGTACAACGTCGAACTGATCGGCGCGAGCTTCGAGGCGATCCAGAAGGGCGAGGACCGCCAGGTCTTCAAGCAGCTCGTGCTCGACGCCGGCGCGGACGTCGCCCGCTCACACATCGCCCACACGATCGAGGAGGCCGTCGGCTTCGCCGCCGACCTCGGTTACCCGCTCGTCGTTCGCCCCTCGTTCACCATGGGCGGCCTCGGCTCCGGCTTCGCCTACGACGAGGTGGAACTGCGCCGGTACGTCGGCGACGGCCTGCACCACAGCCCCACCAGCGAGGTGCTCCTGGAGGAGTCCATCCTCGGCTGGAAGGAATACGAACTCGAAATGATGCGCGACACGGCCGACAACACCGTCGTCGTCTGCTCGATCGAGAACGTCGACCCGGTCGGAGTGCACACCGGCGACTCGATCACCGTCGCGCCGGCGCTCACCCTGACCGACCGCGAGTACCAGCACCTGCGCGACATCAGCATCGACATCATCCGCGCCGTCGGCGTCGACACCGGCGGCTGCAACATCCAGTTCGCGGTCGACCCGGCCACCGGCCGCGTGATCGTGATCGAGATGAACCCGCGGGTGTCACGGTCCTCGGCCCTGGCCAGCAAGGCGACCGGTTTCCCGATCGCGAAGATCGCGGCCAAGCTCGCCCTCGGCTACCGTCTCGACGAGATTCCGAACGACATCACGAAGGTCACCCCGGCCAGTTTCGAACCGACGCTCGACTACGTCGTGGTCAAGGTTCCGCGCTTCGCGTTCGAGAAGTTCCCCGCCGCCGACCAGCGCCTGACCACCACCATGAAATCGGTCGGCGAGGCCATGGCCATAGGCCGCAACTACGCCAGCGCACTGCAGAAGGCGCTCCGCTCGCTGGAGAAGCGCGGCTCCTCGTTCCACTGGGGCCCCGAGCCCCGCACGCTCGAGGAACTGCTCGTCGCCGCGGAGATCCCCACCGACGGGCGCATCGTCACGGTGCAGCAGGCGCTCCGCAAGGGCGCCAGCATGGAGCAGGTCTTCGAGGCCACCAAGATCGACCCCTGGTTCATCGACCAGATCGTGCTGATCAACGAGGTCGCCGACGAGGTCGCCGCCGCGGACCGGCTCGACACAGACATCCTGCGCACCGCCAAGGACCACGGCTTCTCCGACGCCCAGATCGGCGAACTCCGCGGCTTCGGCGAGGCCGACGTGCGTAAGGTGCGTCACATCCTCGGCGTGCGCCCGGTATTCAAGACCGTCGACACCTGCGCCGGCGAGTTCCCCGCGCTCACCCCGTACCACTACTCCAGCTACGACGAGGAGACCGAGGTCGTGCCCAGCGACCGCAAAAAGGTCGTCATCCTCGGCTCCGGGCCGAACCGGATCGGCCAGGGAGTCGAGTTCGACTACTCCTGCGTGCACGCCTCCTTCGCGCTGTCCGAGGCCGGCTACGAGACCATCATGATCAACTGCAACCCGGAGACCGTGTCCACCGACTACGACACCTCCGACCGCCTGTACTTCGAGCCGCTGACGCTCGAAGACGTGCTCGAGATCATCCACGCCGAAAGCCAGAGCGGCGAACTGGTCGGGGTCGTCGTGCAGCTCGGCGGCCAGACCGCGCTGGGCCTGGCCAAGGGCCTCCAGGCGGAGGGCATCCCGATCCTCGGCACCACTCCGGATGCCATCGACCTCGCGGAAGAGCGGGGCCTGTTCTCCGGGATCCTCGCCGCCGCGAACCTGCTCGCCCCCCGCAACGGCACGGCGATCGACTACGCCGGGGCCGTCGTGGTCGCCGAGGAGATCGGTTACCCGGTGCTCGTGCGCCCGAGTTACGTGCTCGGCGGACGCGGCATGGAGATCGTCTACGACAGCCTCTCGCTGGCCGACTACTTCACCCGGATGGAGGGGCAGGGCATCATCGGCCCATCGCATCCGCTGCTCGTCGACCGGTTCCTCGACGACGCGATCGAAATCGACGTCGACGCCATCTACGACGGCCACGAGCTGTACATCGGCGGCGTGATGGAGCACATCGAGGAGGCCGGGATCCACTCCGGCGACTCGAGCTGCACCCTTCCGCCGGTGACGCTCGGCCGGGCCGAAATCGACCGCGTGCGCGTGGCCACCCTCGCCATCGCCGAGGGCATCGGCGTTCGCGGCCTGCTCAACGTGCAGTTCGCGATCGGAGCCGGCGTGCTCTACGTGCTCGAGGCGAACCCCCGCGCCTCCCGCACCGTGCCGTTCGTGGCCAAGGCGCTCGGCATCACCCTGGCCAAGGCCGCCGCCCTGATCATGGTCGGCAGGACCATTGCCGAGCTCAAGGCCGAGGGCAAGCTGCCGCTGATCGATGGTTCCCGGGTGCCGATGGACTCGCCGGTCGCGGTGAAGGAAGCCGTGCTGCCGTTCAACCGGTTCCGCACCCACGACGGGACCGTCGTCGACTCCGTGCTCGGCCCGGAGATGCGCTCGACCGGCGAGGTCATGGGCATCGACCGCGACTTCCCCCGCGCCTTCGCCAAGAGCCAGCTGGCGGCGTACGGCGGGATCCCGCTCAGCGGGACCGTGTTCGTGTCGGTCTCCGACCGGGACAAGCGCGCCATCATCCTGCCCATGCTGCGGTTCCAGCAGCTCGGCTTCGAGATCATGGCTACCGAGGGAACCGCCGAGGTGCTCCAGCGCAACGGCATCCGGGCCCGCGTCGTGTCCAAGGTCAGCGAAAAGGGCGAAGACGACGTCTCGATCGTGGAGCTGATCCAGCGCGAAGAGGTGGACATCGTCATCAACACCCCGAGCGGACGCTCCGCCCGCGCCGACGGCTACGAGATCCGGGCCGCCGCCGTGGCCGGCGACCTGCCCCTGTTCACCACGATCGCCGAACTCAGCGCGGCGGTCGGCTCGATCGACGCGATCCGGGACGGCTTCGAGGTGACCTCGCTGCAGGACTACGCCGGCACCCGCGCGGCGGCTCTGCAGGCGGCGGCGCTGTGATCCCAGCCCCGGCGAGCCCGACGCCGGTGACCGACGGGGTGGTCCCGTTCGGCGACCGTCTACGGCGTGCCTTCGACGCGCACGGGCAGCTCTGCGTGGGCATCGACCCGCACTCCTGGCTGCTCTCCGACTGGGACCTGCCCGACTCCGCCGCCGGGGTGGAGGCGTTCGGTCGCACGGTCGTCGAGGCCGCCGCCGGCCGCGTCGGGATCATCAAACCGCAGGTCGCGTTCTTCGAGCGCTTCGGTTCCGCGGGGTTCGCGGCACTCGAGCGCATCCTCGCGGATGCCCGTGCGGCCGGCCTGCTCGTCATCGCAGACGTCAAGCGGGGGGACCTCGGCACCAGCGTCGAAGCGTACGCCCAGGCCTGGCTGGCCGTCGGGTCCCCACTCGAAGTCGACGCCATCACGGTCAGCGCCTACATGGGAGTCGGCTCCCTGGACGCCGCCATCGACCGGGCGGCCGAGGGCGGGAAGGGCATGTTCGTGCTCTCGGCCACGTCAAATCCCGAGGCCGCGCTGATCCAGCGTGCCATCGTCGCCGACGGGCCGCGGGCAGGCCGGAGCGTCGCCCGGGCGATCCTGGACGAGGTGGAGGAGCGCAATATCGCCGCCACGAAGGGCCCGCTCGGCTCGATCGGCGTCGTCCTCGGCGCGACCCTGGACCTCGCCGGATTCGGCATCGACGTGGCGGCCGCTCCGCTGGTGGCGCTCACCCCGGTGCTCGCGCCGGGCTTCGGCCACCAGGGCGCCGACGTCGCCAATATCAACGCGCTGTATGGCGGGTACGCTCAAGGCGTTATCGTGAGTGAATCGCGCAGCGTGCTCGGAGCCGGTCCCGACCGGCTCGTCGAGGCGATCGTGCGCCGAGTAGCTGAAACAGGAGCGGCCCGTGGCTGAGAATCGCCCCATCCCACCCGAAGTCGACCGAGTGGCGGCATCCCGCGCCGCCGTCGCGGCCCGTCGTGCCCGAGCGGCCGTCAAGTCCCAGGTCGCGGCCGGTGAACGCACCGCCCTCGAGGTGCTCGCCGCCGCGGTGAAGGACCCGACCGGAGTCGAAGGCCGACTGCGCGTCACGGAGCTGCTGGTCAGCATCCCGTCGATCGGAGTCACCAAGATGCGCCGCCTGATGGACAGGCTCGAGATTTCGCCGTCGAAGCGCCTCGGCGGCCTCGGCACGCACCAGCGCGAGCGCCTGCGGGACTTCCTCTCCACGAAACCGACCGGACGTCGCGGCGCCGCCGATTCGCGGCTCGTCGTGCTCGCCGGTCCCACCGCGGTCGGTAAGGGCACGGTGGCCGGTTACATCCGGGAGCACTACCCCGAGGTGCTGCTGTCCGTGTCGGCGACGACCCGCAAGCCGCGCCCGGGCGAAGTCGAGGGCGTCAGCTACTACTTCGTCGACGACGCCGAATTCGACCGGATGGTGGAGGAGGGCGACCTTCTCGAATGGGCGAAGGTGCACAACGCTTACCGGTACGGCACGCCGCGCGGGCCCGTCGACGAGGCCATCGCGGTCGGCCGCAGCGTGCTCCTGGAGATCGACCTCCAGGGTGCCCGGTCCGTGCGCCGCGCCATGCCGGAGGCCCGCCTGGTCTTCCTGCTCCCGCCAACCTGGGAGGAACTGGTGCGTCGGCTGATCGGGCGCGACACCGAGGATTCCGCCGAACAGGCCCGCAGGCTGGAGACCGCGAAGCTCGAACTGGCCGCCCAGGGGGAGTTCGATTACAGCGTTGTGAACACCGACGTGGCCGAAGCGGCCCGCGAGGTCGTAGACTTGATGCAGACTCGCAGGGCGCAGTCGGTTTCTTAGCGCCCGTCTCACGTCGTTTCCTCGCGTCAGAACTGATGCGCACGCAGTCATTTCGCTGCACGAAAAGCTCTAAAGGAGTGTGACCCAATGGCCACCAAGCTAACAGGCATCATTGACCCGCCCATCGACGACCTCCTCACCAAGGTCGACTCCAAGTACGCCCTCGTGATCTTCGCGTCCAAGCGTGCCCGCCAGATCAACGACTACTACGCGGACCTGCACGAAGGCAGCCTGTTCGACAACGTCGGACCGCTCGTCGACTCGACCGTCGACGACAAGCCGCTCTCCGTCGCCCTGCGCGAAATCAACGAGGACAAGCTCACCTCCCGTCCGATCGTCGAATAACCGCTCCGCCACGCTCGAGCGCGCAGGATGTCGTCAGCTCGCACGATCGTCGTCGGTATAACCGGCGGCATCGCTGCGTATAAAGCCGTCAACGTCGTGCGCGCTTTCGTGTTGGCCGGGCACTCCGTGCACGTGGTCGCGACCGAGGCCGCCCTCCGATTCGTCGGGAAGCCGACGCTCGAGGCCATCTCCCGCAACCCCGTGCACACCGACCTCTACGAGGGCGTCGCCGAGGTGCGGCACGTTGCCATCGGTCAGTCGGCAGACCTCATCGTCGTCGCGCCGGCCACCGCGAACACCATCGCGAAGCTCGCCGCCGGCCTGGCCGACGACCTCCTGGGCAACACCATCCTGGCCAGCACGGCGCCGCTCGTGATCGCGCCGGCCATGCACACCGAGATGTGGAACAACCCCGCCACGGTCGCCAATGTGAAGACCCTGCGCGAGCGCGGTGTCGTGATCGTCGGGCCCGGCGTGGGCCGGCTCACCGGCACCGATACCGGTGCCGGGCGGATGGACGAGCCGGACGCCATCGTGCGGGAGGGCCTGGCCCTGCTCGGCCCCCGGGACCTCGCCGGCCGACGCATCGTGATCAGCGCCGGCGGCACCCGGGAACCCCTCGACCCGGTGCGTTTCCTCGGCAACCGATCCAGCGGCCGCCAGGGCGTCGCCCTCGCTGAGGCGGCCTGGGCCCGCGGGGCATCCGTGACTCTCGTCGCGGCCCACCTCGAGGTTCCGCCGCCCGCCGGTGTCGACCTGCGCTCGGTCAGCACTGCGCTCGAGCTCCAGGCTGCGGTCCAGGACGCCGCACGGACGGCCGACGTCGTGATCATGGCGGCCGCCGTCGCCGATTACCGGCCGGCCGAGCTCCGAACCGACAAGATCAAGAAGGACGAGACCGGCGACACGCTGCGGCTCGACCTGGTCAAGAACCCCGACATCCTCGCCGGCCTCTCCGCGGCAACGCCCAGGCCGGCCGTCATCGTCGGATTCGCCGCCGAAACCGAGGCCGACCCGGCAGCGCTGCTCGCGCTGGGACGGCACAAGATCGCCCGGAAGGGCTGCGACTACCTTGTCCTCAACAGGGTCGGCTGGTCGCAGGGGATCGCCACGGAGAGTAACGACATCGTCGTGCTCGATCGGCGCGGAGATATAGTGAATGAGGCTTCCGGCACGAAATTGTCGGTGGCCAATTCCATTCTTGACGTGATCGTCCGGGCAGGCACGCCGGATCACCATTCTTCCGATTGACGAGAGCACGGCTCTCCTGAAACAGAGACGGGCCCGATGAGCGATCTTCGCCTCTTCACCTCCGAGTCGGTCACCGAGGGCCACCCGGACAAGATCTGCGACCAGATCTCCGACAGCATCCTCGATGCGCTCCTGACCGAAGACCCGCACAGCCGCGTCGCCGTCGAAACCCTGGTCACGACGGGACTCGTGCACGTTGCCGGCGAGGTGACGACCGAGGCCTACGTCGAGATCCCGTCGATCGTGCGCAAATGCATCACCGATATCGGCTACGACTCGTCGGACGTCTGGTTCGACGGTCGGTCCTGCGGTGTGGAGATTTCCATCGGCGGACAGTCCCCGGACATCGCCCAGGGCGTCGACGAGGCCTTCGAGCGCCGTGAGCAGTCCAGCCTCGACGACTACGACCGCCAGGGCGCCGGTGACCAGGGCATCATGTTCGGCTATGCCACCCGGGAAACCCCCGAGCTGATGCCGATCCCGATCTGGATCGCCCACCGCCTCGCCGAACAGCTGGCGGCCGTGCGCAAGTCCGGCGAGCTCGAGTACCTGCGTCCCGACGGCAAGACCCAGGTCACCATCGGCTACGACGGCATCATCCCGCGCACGGTGGAGACCGTGGTGCTCTCCACCCAGCACTCCCCGTCCGTGTCGACGGAGGTGCTTCGCGCCGAGGTCGAGGAACTCGTCATCCGGCCCGTGCTGGCCCGCGTCGAACTCGACTCCTCCGATCTCACCACCCTGATCAACCCGACCGGCCGGTTCGAAATCGGCGGCCCCCAGGGAGACGCCGGGCTGACCGGGCGCAAGATCATCATCGACACCTACGGTGGCTCGAGCCGGCACGGCGGGGGAGCCTTCAGTGGCAAGGACCCGTCCAAGGTGGATCGTTCGGCGGCCTACGCCATGCGCTGGGTAGCGAAGAACGCCGTCGCGGCCGGCCTGGCCGAGCGCCTGGAAATCCAGGTCGCCTACGCGATCGGCAAGGCCTCGCCGGTGGGACTGTACGTGGAAACGTTCGGTACCGGCGCCTTGCCCGACAAAGACATCACCGCCGCCATCCGTGAGGTTTTCGACCTGCGCCCCGGTGCCATCATCGCCTCGCTCGACCTGCTCCGGCCGATCTACGCCCAGACGGCGACCTACGGCCACTTCGGCCGGGAGCTGCCCGACTTCACCTGGGAGCGGCTCGACCGCGTCGACGACCTGAGAAGCGCAGCACGGCTCTGACTGGTCAGGGGCAGGGCGGACAGGGCAGCGCAGGGCATTCGGTGACACGCACCGGCCTCGTGGCGCGGGTGCTGATCGACTCTCCACTCCCGCAACTTGACCACCTCTTCGACTACAGCATCCCGGCCGAGCTCGCCGCGGATGCGGTGGCCGGCGTGCGGGTCAAGGTGCCGTTTCGCTCATCCGGCCGGGTGGCCGACGGGTACCTGATCGAGGTCATCGACGCGGCGGCGCCCGACACGGGCGGCTCCGACGCGGACTTCCACGGCAAGCTCAGCCCCATCGAGGCCGTCGTCTCGTCGGTGCCGGTGCTCACGCCCGAGGTCTGGAAGCTCGCCCGGCGGATCGCCGACCGCTCCGCCGGGAACGCGAGCGACGTCATCCGACTGGCCTGCCCGCCCCGGCAGGTGCGGGTGGAGAAGGCGTGGCTGGCCGCGCAGGCGCCGGCCGCCGAGGCGAACCCCGGGCCGGCGAACCCCGAGCCGGCCGGGCCGTCGGACGTCCCGTCGCGCCCGGCCGACGCGCGCTTCTCCGAGTACGGGGCCGGCGTGCTGGAGGAGGCCATCGCAGAGAGCCGCCGCCTCGCTGTCGCCGCGGTGCCGAGTCTGGTCGCCCTGCCGGCGGGCCCGTCGATCGGGCACTGGGCGCAGACCCTGGCGGAACTGGCCGTCGCCACCCTCGAGACCGGCCGAACCGCCATCCTGGTCCTGCCGGACTACCGCGACCAGGACCAGGTGCAGGCGGCGCTCGACCTGCTCGCCCCGGCCGGCTCGGTCAGCCGGGTGGATGCCCGCCAGCCGAATCCCGACCGGTACCGCGCCTTCCTGGCCTGCCTCGGCGCCGCGCCGCGGATCATCCTCGGCAACCGCTCCGCCGTCTACGCGCCCGCCGCCGACCTGGGGCTGATCGCGCTCTGGGACGACGGCGACCCGCTGCACTCCGAGCCGCTCAGCCCGTACGCGCACTCCCGCGATGCGGCCCTCGTGCGCCAGGAGCAGTCCGGCTGCGCCCTCGTGCTGCTCGGCCACTCGCGCAGCGTCGAGGCCCAGCGCCTCGTCGAGCTGGGCTGGCTGGCCGAGGTCCATCCGGCGACGGGCCGGCACCCCCACGTCATCCCGACCGAATTCCAGGCCGCCGACGACCAGTACGCCCGGGCCGCCCGCATCCCGTCCGCCGCCTGGCACACGGCCCGTCAGGCGCTCAAGCAGGGCCCCGTGCTCGTGCAGGTGGCCAGCCCCGGCTACGCGCCCATGCTCGCCTGCCAGGGCTGCCAGAAAGCGGCCCGGTGCACCCGGTGCCAGGGCCCGCTCGGCCTGGCCTCGGTCGGCGCGACCCCGTCCTGCCGCCTGTGCGGCGCACTCGCCGCCGACTGGACCTGCGTGCACTGCACGGGCCGCATCTTCCGCATCGCCACGATCGGCGCGGGGAGGACCGCGGAGGAGCTCGGCCGGGCCTTCCCCGGCGTGCGCATCATCATCGCCGACGGCGACCACCCCATCCAGCACCTCGGCGCCGAACCGGCCCTGGTGATCGCGACCAGGGGCGCCGAACCGATCCCCGCAGGCGGCTACCGGGCCGTGCTGCTCCTCGACGGGCAACGGATGCTGGCCCGGGAGTCCCTGCGGGTGGGTGAAGACGCTCTGCGCTGGTGGTCCAACGCCGCGGCCCTCGCCGCGCCCGGCGCCGCCGTGATGCTCGCCGAGGTGGGCGGGGCACTCGCCCGGGCGATGAGCACCTGGCAGCCGGAGGGCTTCGCGGCCTCCGAGCTGGCCGACCGGCGGCAACTGCGGTTCCCGCCGGCGGTGCGCGCGGCATCCGTCACCGGCGCCGCCGCCGATGTGGACGCGGCGCTGGCCGAACTGGCCGAGATCCCGGGCGTTGACGTGCTCGGACCGGTCGGCACGGAGCCGCCCCTGGTGCGCGCGATCGTGCGCTTCGCCTACTCCAGCGGTGACGACGTGGCCGGTGCGCTCAAGGCCCAGGTGGTGCGCAACGCCGCCAGGCGCCGCCGTCCGAAGGGCGCCGCCTTCCGCGCGGCGCCTACACTCAAAGTACGATTCGACGACCCGGAGCTGCTCTAAATGAAACTCGTCTTCGCGGGCACCCCGCAGGTCGCCGTCCCCAGCCTGACCGCCCTGGCCGACTCCGGGCACGAGATCGCCGCGGTGATCACCCGGGAGGATGCCCCGCTCGGGCGGAAGCGCGTGCTCACCCCCTCGCCGACGGCCGCTGCCGCTGCCGCGCTCGGCATCCCGCTGATCAAGGCCAACCGGCTGGGCGACGCGGCCACGACCGAGATCGCAGCCCTGCGGCCCGACCTCGGCGTGATCGTGGCCTACGGCGGCCTGGTGCGGGAACCTCTGCTCTCCGTGCCCCGTCTCGGCTGGATCAACCTGCACTTCTCCCTGCTGCCGCGCTGGCGCGGAGCCGCCCCCGTGCAACGCGCCGTGATGGCCGGCGACGACGAGACCGGCGCCGCCGTCTTCCAGCTCGTCCGCGAACTCGACGCCGGACCCGTCTTCCGCACGCTCGCCGAGCCCATCGGCCGGCACACGACCGCCGGGGGCCTGCTCGAGTCCCTGAGCTTCAGCGGGGCCCGGCTCCTGCGCACGGTCGTGAACGAGCTCGCCGCCGGCACGGCGCGGGCGGCCGAGCAGCACGGCGAGGTCACCCTCGCCCCCAAACTGACCCTCGAGGACGCGCAGATCGACTGGTCGGCTCCCGCCGCCTCGGTGTACAACCGCGTGCGCGGGGTGACGCCGGAACCCGGCGCGTTCACGATCGTGAACGGCGCCCGGCTGAAACTCCTCGCGGTCGCGCCCAGCTACGGCGCCCAGCCGCAGGCGGCCGGCGTGATCCGCGACATCGACAAGCACGTGCTGGTGGGAACGGGGACCGAGCCGCTCGAGCTCGTCACCGTGCAACCGGCGGGAAAGACGGCAATGAAGGCAATCGACTGGTGGCGTGGCGTAGCGGCGACGGAGGTGGTCGCCTCATGAGCGGCGCAGATCGCCCCGAGCGGCCCCGGGCCCAGTCCGGCTTCGTTCAGCCGGCCAGGCGCGTGGCCTACGAGGTCATCGCCGCCGTGCGCGAATCCGACGCCTACGCCAACCTGCTGCTGCCCACGCGGATCAAAAGGGCCGCGCTGAACACGGCGGATGCGGCGCTGGCCACCGAGCTCACCTACGGCACCCTGCGCATGCAGGGGTTCTACGACCGGGTGATCTCCGAGGCCGCCGGCCGGCCGGTCAGCGCCATCGACCCCGCCATCCTGGACGTGCTCCGCCTCGGCGCCCACCAGCTCCTCGCCACCCGGGTCGCCACCCACGCTGCCGTCAACGAGTCCGTCGAGCAGGCCCGCCAGGTGGGGTCCCGCGCCGCGACCGGCTTCTGCAACGGCGTGCTGCGCACGATCTCGCGCACCAGCGCCGAGGAATGGCGCGAACGCATCCTCGCCCAGTCGACGAGCGCGGATGATCGCCTCGCCGCCGAGTACTCCCACCCGGCCTGGGTGGTCCGTGCCTTCCGGCAATCGCTCAAGGCCGAGGGCCGCGAGAGCGAGCTCGAGGAACTGCTGGCCGCCGACAACGCTCCGCCGCGGGTGAACATGGTCGCGCTGCCCGGCCTCACCACCGCGGAGGACACCGCGGGGCTGGGCGTTCCGGACGCCTTCTCGCCCACCGGATTCGTGCTGGCCGGGGGAGACCCCGTGCACATCATGAACGACCACGAGGGACGCATCCGGGTGCAGGACGAGGGCTCCCAACTGGCCGCCCTCGCCCTCAGCCGCGCGCGGCCCGTGCAGGCGGGCGAACGCTGGCTCGACCTCTGCGCCGGCCCCGGCGGCAAGGCGGCCCTGCTGGCCGCCGAGGCCATCGCCGCCGGCGCCGAGCTCGTCGCCAACGAACTCGTCCCGGCCCGGGCCACCCTCGTGCGGAAGGCGCTGCAGGCCGTCCCGGCCGCTGTGCCCGTGTGGGAGCAGGACGGCACCGCGTTCGCCGACACGCACCCGGATTCCTTCGACCGCATCCTCCTCGACGCGCCGTGCACCGGACTCGGCGCGCTCCGCCGCCGCCCGGAGGCACGCTGGCGCAAACAGCCCAGGGATGTCGCCGAGCTCTCCGATCTGCAGTCGGGCCTGATCGAGGCTGCGCTCGGGGCACTGAAGCCCGGCGGCATCCTCGCCTACGTCACCTGCTCCCCGCACACCGCCGAGACCCGGGGGATCGTGGCGACCGCGCTCAAGAAGTGGGCCGGCAGGGTGACCGCCCTCGACACCGCCGCCGTGGTGCAGGGCCTGAGTCGCTCGCCGCTCGACCTCGCCGGGCCCGAAACGAGCGTGCAGCTCTGGCCGCACCGGCACGGCACCGACGCCATGTTCATCACCCTGCTGGAGCGCACCGCCTGAACCGACTCGCCATCCCCCCGCCGAACTGTGAGTTTGGCACCTTCCCGGACTCCGGGAAGGTGCCAAACTCACAGTTCGGCGAGGGGGGAGCGCGGGGGATGGGGGGGCGGGGGAACGGGTGGATAGGGTTGAGGCATGCCGACACGGATCAATCCGAGCATCCTCGCCGCCGACTTCGCCAACCTCGAGCGGGAGCTCGGGCGCATCGCGTCCGCCGACCTCGTGCACGTGGACATCATGGACAACCATTTCGTGCCGAACCTGACCTTCGGCCCGCCCGTGGTCGAACGTCTGCTGCAGGTGTCGCCGCTGCCCTTCGATGTGCACCTGATGATCGAGAACCCCGAGCGCTGGGCTCCGGGCTACGCGGAGGCCGGCGCCTTCTCGGTGACCTTCCACGCCGAAGCGAGCCCCGATCCGGTCGCCCTCGCCCGGCGGCTGCGCTCGATCGGCGCGCGCGCCGGGATCGCCCTGAAGCCGGGAACGGACGTGGAGCCCTACCTCGAGCTTTTGGCCGAATTCGACCAGGTGCTCGTGATGACCGTGGAGCCCGGCTTCGGCGGCCAGAGCTTCATGGCGTCGACGATGCCCAAGCTCAGCCGGCTCGCGGAGGCCGTGCGCTCCAGCGGCCTGGACGTCTGGCTGCAAGTCGACGGCGGCATCACAGAGGAGACCATCGTGATCGCCGCCGAGGCCGGCGCCAACACGTTCGTGGCCGGCTCCAGCGTCTTCAACGCCGCGGATCCGGCCGAGCAGATCGCCCGCCTGCGGGCCGCGGCGGACGAACACACCCACGCGCACTAGTACCCTGTAAGGGTGAAGACTTTCGACGACCTCTTCGCTGAGCTCAGCGACAAGGCACTGACCAGGCCAGAGGGCTCCGGGACGGTGCGCGAGCTGGATGCCGGCGTCCACGCCATTGGCAAGAAGATCGTCGAGGAAGCCGCCGAGGTCTGGATGGCGGCCGAATACCAGAGCGACGATGAAACCGCGGAAGAAATTTCGCAGCTTCTGTACCACCTGCAGGTTCTCATGCTGGCCAAGGGTCTGTCCCCGGCCGACGTCTACCGACATCTGTGACACGGACACCAGTGACACGGACACCAGTGACACGGACACCAGTGACACGGACACCAGTGACAC
>NZ_FNFU01000003.1:89744-220566 GCF_900101115.1 Cryobacterium psychrotolerans | reverse complement strand
GACACCAGTGACACCGACACCAGTGACACCGACACCTGTGACACCGACACCTGTGACCGGATCCCGCCACCCACGATGACGACGTCGACCACCACCCCCGCCGCAGAAGGCCGCGGCGCGGAAGCGCGCACAGAGAGTACTGACATGCTGAGAATTGCCGTGCCCAACAAGGGCTCGTTGTCCGAAACCGCCGCCCAGATGCTCCTCGAGGCCGGCTACACCGGCCGCCGGGACCCCCGCGACCTCGTGGTCGCCGACCCGCGCAACGGGGTCGAGTTCTTCTACCTCCGCCCGCGCGACATCGCCACCTATGTCGGCTCCGGTGCCCTGGACGTCGGAATCACCGGCCGCGACCTCCTGCTCGACTCGCACTCCCCGGCGCGGGAGATCGCCAGCCTCGACTTCGGCGACTCCACCTTCCGCTTCGCCGGACCCGCCGGCCGGTTCACCACGCTCTCCGACATGGCCGGGCTCCGCGTCGCCACGAGCTACCCCGGCCTGGTCGAGAAGTTCCTGGCCGGCCACGGCGTCAGCGTCGACCTGGTCACCCTCGACGGCGCCGTCGAATCCGCCGTGCAGCTCGGTGTCGCGGATGCCGTCGCCGACGTCGTCTCCACCGGCTCGACCCTGCGCAAGGCCGGCCTGGAAATCTTCGGCCCGGTCATCCTCGAGTCCACCGCCGTGCTGATCAGCTCAGAGAACGAGAATCCGGGCGTCGCGACCCTGCTCCGCCGGCTGCAGGGCGTGCTCGTTGCCCGCCAGTATGTGCTCGTGGACTATGACGTTCCCCTCGACAAGCTGGATGCGGCCTGCCGGCTGGCCAGCGGCATCGAGTCGCCCACGGTCTCGTCGCTGCGCGACCCGGACTGGGTCGCTGTGCGCGTGATGATCCCGCGGGTCGACACCAACCACGTGATGGACGCGCTGTACGAGCTCGGCGCCCGGGCCATCCTCGTCAGCACGATCCACAACGCACGCCTGTAACGCGGGTTCCGGTGGAGAATATGACTGTGGAGCGCAAAACATGACCCTGTCGGTGCGTGTGATCCCGTGCCTCGACGTGGCCAACGGACGCGTCGTCAAGGGCGTCAACTTCCAGAACCTCCGGGATGCCGGTGACCCGGTCGAGCTTGCCCGCCGGTACTACGAGCAGGGCGCCGACGAGCTCACCTTCCTCGACGTGACCGCGACCGTGGACAACCGCTCGACCACCTACGACGTCGTGCGCGCCACGGCGGAGCAGGTGTTCATCCCGCTGACTGTCGGGGGCGGCATACGCAGCGTCGAGGACGTGTCCCGTTTGCAGGCGAACGGGGCCGACAAGGTCGGGATCAACAGCGCCGCGATCGCCCGTCCGGCGCTGATCGCCGAGATCGCCGACCGGTTCGGTTCCCAGGTGCTCGTGCTTTCGCTGGACGTGAAACGGAGCGAGCGCACCGAATCCGGCTTCGTCGTCACCACCCACGGCGGCCGCACCGAAACCGACCTGGATGCCCTCGCCTGGGCCCGCACCGCCATCGGCCTGGGTGCCGGCGAGCTGCTGGTGAACTCGATGGACGCCGACGGCACCCGGCAGGGCTTCGACCTGGAACTGATCACGCTGATGCGTGAGCTGAGCACGGTGCCGCTCATCGCCTCCGGCGGGGCCGGCCGGCTCGAACACTTCCCGCCCGCCATCACCGCCGGCGCAGACGCCGTGCTCGCGGCATCCGTGTTCCACAGCGGTGAACTCACGATAGGCGACGTGAAGCGCGAGCTCGCGAACGCCGGAATGCTGGTGCGCTGATGAGCCCCCTGATGAGCATCGAGGACGGACTGGAGAAGGCCGCCTTCACTTCCGACGGCCTGCTGCCGGCCGTGATCCAGCAGTGGGACACGCTGGAGGTGCTCATGCTCGGGTGGATGGACCGGGAGGCGCTGCGGCGCACGCTCACCGAGGGCCGGGTCACGTTCTGGTCCCGCAGCCGCCAGGAGTACTGGCGCAAGGGTGACACGTCCGGGCACGCGCAGTATGTGCGCTCGGCCGCACTCGACTGCGATGCGGACACCCTCCTCGTCACGGTCGACCAGATCGGCGTGGCCTGCCACACCGGCACCCGCACCTGCTTCGACGGTCGCGGCCTCGAGGTGCTCGTCGGTGACCCGCAGTCGCCGGGAGCACCGTCGGGGGCCGCGGAGTGAGCCCCACCGGCACCACCACCCCCGCCGAATTCGCCGAGCTCACGGCCGATCACCGGGTGATCCCGGTCATGCGCGAGCTGTTCGCCGACGGCGAGACGCCCGTGGGCATCTTCCGCAAGCTGGCCGACGGAAAACCGGGCAGCTTCCTGCTCGAATCGGCCGAGCAGGGCGGCATCTGGTCGCGGTTCTCCTTCGTCGGAGTGTCCTCGTTCGGCGTCCTCACACAGCAGGGCGACGAGTCGCACTGGCTCGACTACGGACTGTCGGAGGAGCGAGCCCTCGGCGACGCAGCCGGTCTCGGCCCGCTGGCCGCCCTCGCCCACCTGTACGAACGGTGGCAGACCCCGCGGCTGCTGGGCCACCCGCCGCTCACCGGCGGCCTGGTGGGCTTCATCGGCTGGGAGGCCATCCGCCAGATCGAACGGCTGCCGGACCAGCCCCCGGCCGACTATGACGTTCCCGGCCAGGCCTTCAGCTTCGTGGCCGACCTCGTCGTGATCGACCACAAGTTCGGCACGGTCCAGCTGATCGCCAACGTGCTCAACGACGGCCACGAGACCGAAGCCTCACTGTGGGCCGGCGCCCAGGCCCGCCTCGACGCGCTGCAGGCCCGGCTGGCCCGGCCGAACGAGGCCTGGCTCGCCGAGGTGGACCTGACCACCCTGCCGAACCCGACGAACCGCACCGAACGAGCCGATTTCCTCGCCTCCGTCGACACGGCGAAGCAGCACATCCGTGACGGGGACGTGTTCCAGGTCGTCATTTCGCAGCGGTTCGACCAGGACTGCACCGCGCATCCGATCGACGTGTACCGGGTGCTCCGCAGCCTCAACCCGAGCCCGTACATGTACCTGCTCAGCATGCTCTCGCCCGCCGGCGAGCCCTACTGGATCGTCGGCTCCTCCCCGGAGGCGCTGGTGAAGGTGCAGAACGACCGCGTCTTCACGCACCCCATCGCGGGCTCCAAGCCTCGCGGGGCGACGCCGGAGGAGGATGCCGACCTCGAGGCCGAACTCGCGGCCGACGAGAAGGAGGGTGCCGAGCACCTCATGCTCGTCGACCTCGCCCGGAACGACCTGCTCAAGGTCTGCGCCCCCGGATCGGTCGAGGTGACCGAGTTCATGCGGGTCGAGCGCTTCAGCCACATCATGCACCTCGTGTCGTCGGTGGAGGGCAACCTGCTGCCGACGAAGACGGCCCTGGATGTCTTCCGGGCGACGTTCCCGGCCGGCACGCTGTCCGGCGCTCCGAAGCCGCGCGCGCTGGAGATCATCGACTCGCTCGAGCCCGCCCAGCGCGGCGTCTACGGGGGAGTGGTCGGCTACTTCGGGTTCGCCGGCGACGCGGACCTGGCCATCGCCATCCGCACCGCCCTGATCATGGACGGGGTGGCCCGGGTGCAGGCCGGCGGAGGCCTCGTCGCCGACTCCGACCCGGCGTCGGAGTACCAGGAATCGCAGAACAAGGCCGCTGCGCCCCTCCGGGCGGTCGCCGTGGCCAACGCGATGAAACGGGTGTCCTGATGCCCGGCGGCCGGCGCCTGAAACTCGGGCTCATCCTCGGCGTGCTCGCCGCCAGCGGGCTCGCCCTCCTCTCCTGGACCCAGGTCTGGATTGTGGCGGGCGTCGCGACGAGCGGCTCGGCCCAGGAACACCTCGAGGTGACCGGGACGACGGCCTCACCGGCGCTGACCGCGCTGGCCCTGGCCGGCCTCGCCCTGGGCGCCGCCCTCACCATCGCCGGGCCGATCATCCGCGTGGTTCTCGGCCTGCTCGAGGTGCTCCTCGGGGCCTCCGTCTTCCTCGGCGCCTTCCTGGCGCTGCGCGACCCCGCGGGGGCGAGCGCCGCGGCGGTCACGGATGCCACGGGCATCTCCGGCAAGGAATCGATCGTCGTCGCACTGGTCGATCCGACCGTGTCCGCCTGGCCGTTCGTTGCCCTGGCCTCGGGGGTCTTCATGGCCCTGGTCGGTGTCGGCATCGTCGTCACGGCCCGCCGCTGGCCGGGCCCGACGACCCGCTACCAGAGCGTCCGGCTCGAGCCCGCGCGTCCGACCGGCGCCGACGACACCGCGGAGGCGCCGCCCCGCGACGCCGTCGACGACTGGGACGAATTGAGCCGCGGCGACGACCCGACCACCGGTCGGTCCCGCTGACCGCCCGGCAGGCGCTGGGCCGCTAGACTTGTTTCGCCCGTCAGGGCACCAAAATCATTACCCCAATATCAACGCATAAGAGGAGAACCATGAGCTTCGAGTCGGACCCCGGTCACGGCCATTCGACGGCGGCGTGGACCGCCGTCACGATTATGCTTCTCGCTTTCACCATCGGAACCGTCGCGTTCTTCTTCGACCTGGCGTGGCTCGTCTGGGCCTCCGCCGGCCTCCTGCTCGTCGGCGCCATCGTCGGGTGGGTCATGGCGAAGGTCGGCTACGGCGTCGGCGGTTCCCGGTTCGCGCCAGAGAGTCATTGACCGAGTGCTGATCGAGCTCCTTGCCGGTGCCGTGGCCGACGCCGAAGCGCGCCGGGCCGTCCGGCCGTACGCCGAGGTCGAGGCGGCGGCCCTCGTCCGCGCCCCGGCGCTAGACGCCCTGTCCGCCCTCGCGCCGGCCGAACGCGTCAAGATCATCGCCGAGGTGAAGCGCGCCAGCCCCTCCAGGGGCCGGCTCGCCGAGATCCCCGACCCGGCCGCCCTCGCCGTGTCCTACGAGTTCGGCGGGGCCAGCGCCATCAGCGTGCTCACCGAAGGCCGACGGTTCAAGGGGTCGCTGAACGACCTGGAGCAGGTGCGGGCCGCCGTGAGCATCCCCGTGCTGCGCAAGGACTTCATCGGTGACCCGTACCAGGTCTTCGAGGCCAGGGCCGCCGGAGCCGACCTCGTGCTCCTCATCGTCGCCGCGCTGGACCAGGGAACCCTCCAGTCCCTGCACGACCTCGTGCGCGAACTGGGCATGACCGCGCTGGTCGAAACGCACAGCGCCGACGAGGTGCACCGGGCTCTCGACATCGGCGCCAGCCTCGTCGGGGTGAACGCCCGAGACCTGTCGACGTTCGAGCTCGACCAGAACCTGTTCGGAACGCTCGCCGACCGCATCCCGTCCGGCGTCGTGCGCGTCGCTGAGTCCGCGGTCAAGACGGCGGCCGACGTCGCCCATTACCGCGCGGCCGGCGCCGACGTCGTGCTCGTCGGCGAGGCCCTCGTCACGAACGATCCCATCCGTACCCTCACCGAGTTCCTGGCGGTTTAATACATGTCTTTACGCACAGAATCCGGCCCCTACTTCGGCGACTTCGGCGGCCGCTGGGTGCCCGAATCGCTCATGGCCGCCCTCGACGAACTCAGCGCCGAATACGCCCTCGCCCGCGAGGATCCCGCCTTCGCCGCGGAGCTGATGGAACTGCACCGCACCTACACGGGCCGGCCCTCGATCATCACGGAGGTGCCGCGTTTCGCCGCCCACGCCGGCGGCGCCCGCGTCATCCTCAAGCGGGAAGACCTCAACCACACCGGCTCGCACAAGATCAACAACGTGCTCGGCCAGGCGCTGCTCACCAAGCGGATCGGCAAGACCCGGGTGATCGCCGAAACCGGCGCCGGCCAGCACGGCGTGGCCACGGCGACCGCCGCCGCCCTGTTTGGCCTGGACTGCGTCGTGTACATGGGCGAGGTCGACACCCAGCGCCAGGCCCTGAACGTGGCCCGGATGCGTCTCCTCGGCGCCGAGGTCGTCGCCGTGAAGTCCGGCTCCCGCACCCTCAAGGACGCCATCAACGACGCCATGCGCGACTGGGTGACCAACGTCGGCAACACCAACTACATCTTCGGCACCGTCGCGGGGCCGCACCCGTTCCCGGCCATGGTGCGGGATTTCCAGAAGATCATCGGCGAGGAGGCGCGCCAGCAGGTCCTCGACCTCACCGGCCGCCTGCCCGACGCCGTCACCGCGTGCGTCGGCGGCGGGTCGAACGCGATGGGCATCTTCCACGCCTTCCTCGACGACACCGAGGTGGCCCTCTACGGCTATGAGGCGGCCGGGGAGGGCGTTGACACGCCCCGTCACGCCGCCACCATCACCAAGGGCAGCCCGGGTGTGCTGCACGGGGCACGCAGCCTCATGCTGCAGGACGCGGACGGCCAGACCATCGAGTCGCACTCCATCTCCGCCGGCCTCGACTACCCGGGCGTCGGGCCGGAGCACGCCTGGCTGGCGTCCATCGGCCGTGCCTCGTACCTGCCCGTCACCGACGCCCAGGCCATGGACGCGCTCCGCCTGCTCAGCCGCACGGAGGGAATCATCCCCGCGATCGAATCGGCCCACGCCCTCGCCGGCACGCTCGAGCTCGGCCGTGAACTCGGCCCGGACGCGACCATTCTCGTCAACCTCAGCGGCCGCGGCGACAAGGACATGGAGACCGCCGGCCGCTACTTCGACCTGCTCGACGCAGAGGCGGCACAGTCATGAGCGGCACCGGCACAGGCTCTGGCACAGGCGCCATCACCAGCGCGGTCGAGAAGACCATTGCCCTCCGCCGCGAGGCCGGCAGCGGCGCCCTGATCGGGTACCTGCCGGTCGGATTCCCGACCCTGCGCGAGAGCATCGACGCCGCCGTCGCGATCGTCAATAACGGCGTCGACATCCTCGAACTCGGACTGCCCTACTCCGACCCGGTCATGGACGGCCCGGTCATCCAGGCCGCAACCCAGCAGGCGCTGGCGGGCGGATTCCGGCTGCGCCACGGTTTCGAGGCCGTCAAGGCCATCACCGCGCAGGTCGACGCGCCCGTGCTCGTGATGACCTACTGGAACCCCGTGCTGCAGTACGGCGTCGACCTGTTCGCGGACGACCTGCTCGCCGCCGGCGGCGCCGGCCTGATCACCCCGGACCTCATCCCCGACGAAGCAGCCGAGTGGATGGCCGCCAGCGAACGAACCGGCCTCGACCGGGTCTTCCTGGCCGCACCGTCGTCCTCCGACGCCCGGCTCGCCCAGGCCGTCGCCGCGAGCCGCGGGTTCGTCTACGCCGTCTCCACCATGGGGATCACCGGCGCCAGGGCCGATGTCGACGCTGCCGCTCGCATCCTCGTCGACCGGCTGCACGCGGCCGGTTCGACCAGCACCTGCGTCGGAGTCGGCATCTCCACTCCGGAGCAGGTGCGCGAGATCCTCGGCTACGCCGACGGCGCAATCGTGGGTTCCGCCCTGGTGAAGGCGCTGTCCGACGGGGGAGTCGACGCCGTCGCAGCACTCGCGAAGCGACTCGCCGCCGGAACACAGGACATCCGCAACACGGGACATCCGGCCCGCCAACTAGGCTGAATTGATCGAGGCGGACGCGAATCCGCCGCCGAGTGACGCATGCACCACGATGAAAGGCTGTACACCAGTGTTTATGCCCCTGAGCATCCCGAGCCCCGAGTGGAGCTTCTTCGACCTCGGCCCGTTCCGCATTCACGCTTACGCGCTGTGCATCCTCGCCGGCATCATCGCCGCAACCATACTGACCTCGCGGCGCCTGACCAGGCGCGGCGGCGAGCCGGGCGTCGTGCTCGACATCATCCTCTGGGCCGTCCCGCTGGGCATTATCGGGGCCAGGATTTACCACGTCCTCACCCACCCCGGCGACTACTTCTACGAGGGCGCCAACCTGTGGGACGTGTTCGCGATCTGGAAGGGCGGCAACGCGATCTTCGGGTCGTTGATCGGCGGCGCCGTCGGTGCGTACATCGGCTGCCGGCTGTCCGGAATCCGCTTCTGGTCGTTCCTCGACGCCGTGGCGCCCGGCATGCTGCTCGCGCAGGCGATGGGGCGCCTCGGCAACTGGTTCAACCACGAGTTGTTCGGGCTGCCGACCACGTTGCCGTGGGGGCTGGAGATCGAGTCGACCAACGCCGCCTACCCGCTCGGCCTGCCGCCCGGGACGCTGTTCCACCCCACCTTCCTCTACGAGATCATCTGGAACCTGGTCGGCGTGGCCGTCATCATCCTGCTCGAGCGCCGGATCAACCTGCGCTGGGGCAAGGCCTTCGGCGTGTACCTCATCTGGTACGGCGCCGGCCGCAGCGTGTTCGAGAGCATCCGCGTCGACCCCAGCGAGATCATCCTCGGCCTCCGCACGAACGTGTGGGCCTCGATCGCCGCCGTCGTGCTCGGCATTGTCATCATCCTCGTGCAGCGGTACCGTCACACCGGCGTTCCGATCTCGGTCTATGTTCCGGGGCGCGAATGGAAGCGTCCGGACGCTGAGGTAGAATCTGAGGACAACGATTTTGAATCAGAGGATCACGGCGACGAAGCCGGCGAACCCATCGAATCGGGTGACGTCGCCGCCACAAGCACCCGCGACTCGCCTCCCCAGGACCGGTAACCACCCACGCGGTCCACGGCCGGTCCCGGTATGACGGGCCGGCGTGCAAGTCTCACCCTCCCACGGGCCAAAGTCGTCCCTACTTGCCAGTTACTTCGTGAGGACGGTCCCATGGCCCAGACATCACCCTTTTCCCGCTTCGGCAGCCCGCCCGAGCCGCAGGGCCTGTACAACCCCGCCGAGGAGCGTGACGCCTGCGGCCTCGCCATGGTCGCAACGTTGCGCGGCACGGCCGGGCACGACATCATCACCCTCGCGCTGGACGCGCTCCGCAATCTCGAGCACCGCGGAGCGGTGGGCTCGGATGCCGGCACCGGTGACGGAGCCGGCATCATCACCCAGATCCCGGATGCCTTCCTGCGCGAGGTCGCCGATTTCGCCCTGCCCCCTGCCGGCCGCTACGCGGTGGGCAACGTCTTCCTGCCCACCGACCCGACGCTCCGCAGCAGCATCAAGCGCCAGATCGCCCGCATCGCCCAGGAGGAGAACCTCACCATCCTCGGCTGGCGTGAGGTCCCCGTGCGCCCGAACGAGGTGGGCTCCCTGGCCCGCGCCGCGATGCCCGCAATCCAGCAGCTGTACGTGCAGAGCGCCCGCACGACCGAGTCCGGCGAAACGCTCGGCGGCATCGACCTGGACCGCCAGGCCGTGCGACTGCGGAAGCGCGCCGAACGCGAACTCGAGATCTACTTCGCCTCCCTGTCCTGCCGCACGCTCGTCTACAAGGGGATGGTCACGACGCTGCAGCTCGAGCCCTTTTACCCTGACCTCTCCGACCCGCGCTTCGTCTCGAAGCTCGCGCTCGTGCACTCCCGCTACTCCACCAACACCTTCCCGTCGTGGCCGCTGGCCCAGCCGTTCCGGATGATCGCCCACAACGGCGAGATCAACACCGTGCAGGGCAACCGCAACTGGATGAGTGCGCGCCAGTCGCAGCTCCAATCCGAGCTGCTGGGTGACCTCGCACCGCTGCTGCCGATCGTCACGCCGGGCGGCAGCGACTCCGCCTCCTTCGACGAGGTCGTCGAGCTGCTCAGCCTGTCCGGCCGCTCGCTGCCGCACGCCGTGATGATGATGGTGCCCGAGGCGTGGGAGAACCAGACCGACCTGGACGAGGAACGCCGCGCGTTCTACGAGTACCACTCGATGTCGATGGAGCCGTGGGACGGCCCCGCCGCGATCGTGTTCACCGACGGCTCCCTCGTCGGCGCCACCCTCGACCGCAACGGGCTGCGCCCCGGCCGGTACCTGATCACGGATGACGGCCTCGTGGTGCTCGCCAGCGAAATCGGCGTGCTCGACATCGATCCGGCCCGGATCGTGCGCAAGGGGCGCCTGCGCCCGGGCAAGATGTTCCTCGTCGACACCGAGGCCGGCCGGCTGATCGAGGACGACGAGATCAAGTCGGAACTCGCCGCCAGCGAACCCTGGGGCCAGTGGCTGGACGCCGGCCGGATCAACCTCAAGGACCTGCCCGACCGGGAGCACATCGTGCACCCGCCGGCATCCGTCGTACGGCGGCAGCGCACGTTCGGCTACACCGAGGAAGAGGTGCGGATCCTGCTCGCACCGATGGCCCGCACCGGCGCCGAACCACTCGGCGCGATGGGCTCCGACACCCCCATCGCGGTGCTGAGCGAACGCCCGCGCCTGCTCTTCGACTACTTCACCCAGCAGTTCGCGCAGGTGACCAACCCCCCGCTCGACTCCATCCGCGAGGCCGTCGTCACCTCCCTGAAGCTGGGACTGGGTCCGGAGCGCAACCTCCTGTCCGCCGGACCGGAGCACGCCCGGCAGGTTGTGCTCGATTTCCCGGTGATCGACAACGACGAGCTGGCCAAGATCCAGCACATCGCCGCCTCGCCCGGGAGCCGGACCACGACGACAATCCGCGGGCTGTACCGCTTCGACGACGGCCCCGACGCGCTGTCCGCGCGAATTGCCGAGATGTGCGACGAGGTCGACGAGGCCATCGAGGACGGCGCCCACTTCATCGTTCTCTCCGACCGCGATTCGACCAAGGATCTCGCCCCGATTCCCTCGCTGCTGATGATCGCCGGTGTGCACCACCACCTGATCCGCGCGCAGAACCGGATGAAGGTCGGCATCGTCGTTGAAGCGGGCGACGTGCGCGAGGTTCACCACGTCGCGCTGTTGATCGGCTACGGCGCCTCGGCGGTCAATCCCTACCTGGCCATGGAAACCTGCGAAGACCTCGTTCGCAGCGGATTCATCACCACCGTCACGCCCGAGAAGGCCGTGCGCAACGTGATCACCGCGCTGGGCAAGGGCGTGCTCAAAATCATGTCCAAGATGGGCATCTCCACCGTCTCCTCCTACGCCGGCGCGCAGGCCTTCGAAGCGGTCGGGCTGAGCCAGGCGTTCGTCGACCAGTACTTCACCGGCACGACGAGCAAGCTCGGCGGCGTCGGCATCGACGTGATCGCGGCCGAGAACGACCGCCGGCACGGCATGGCGTACCCGGCGGACGCCGCCGTGACGGCGCACGAGCGCTTGTCGACCGGCGGCGAATACCAGTGGCGCAGGGACGGGTCGCCGCACCTCTTCAACCCGGAGACGATCTTCCGCCTGCAGCACTCCACCCGCACGCGCCGCTACGACGTCTTCCGCGAGTACACGAAACTCGTCGACGACCAGGCGGAGAACCTGATGACGCTGCGCGGGATGTTCGCGCTGAACACCGGGCAGCGCCAGGCCGTGCCGCTCGACGAGGTCGAGTCGGTCGAGTCGATCGTGAAACGGTTCTCCACCGGCGCCATGAGCTACGGCTCCATTTCCCAGGAAGCCCACGAGACCCTCGCGATCGCGATGAACCGGCTGGGCGGCAAGTCCAACACCGGTGAGGGTGGCGAAGACCTCGACCGCCTGCTCGACCCCGAGCGCCGCAGCGCCGTGAAGCAGGTGGCCTCCGGCCGGTTCGGCGTCACGAGCATGTACCTGACCCACGCCGACGACATCCAGATCAAGCTCGCGCAGGGAGCCAAGCCCGGCGAGGGCGGCCAGCTGCCGCCGACCAAGGTGTACCCGTGGATCGCCCGCACCCGGCACGCCACGGCCGGGGTCGGCCTGATCTCGCCTCCGCCGCACCACGACATCTACTCCATCGAAGACCTCAAACAGCTCATCTTCGACCTCAAACGAGCCAACCCGAAGGCCCGGATCCACACCAAGCTGGTCAGCCAGTCCGGTATCGGCGCGGTCGCGGCCGGGGTCGCCAAGGCGCTCTCCGACGTCATCCTCGTGTCGGGCCACGACGGGGGGACAGGGGCCAGCCCGCTCAACTCGCTCAAACACGCCGGGACGCCCTGGGAACTGGGCCTGGCCGAAACCCAGCAGACGCTCATGCTCAACGGCATGCGCGACCGGGTCGTGCTGCAGGTTGACGGCCAGCTGAAGACCGGCCGGGATGTCATCATCGGCGCGCTGCTCGGCGCCGAGGAGTTCGGGTTCGCCACCGCGCCCCTCGTGGTCGAGGGGTGCATCATGATGCGGGTCTGCCACCTCGACACCTGCCCGGTGGGCGTCGCAACCCAGAACCCCGAACTGCGGGCGCGTTTCACCGGCAAGGCCGACCACGTCGTGAACTTCTTCGAGTTCATCGCGCAGGAGGTGCGGGAGTACCTGGCCGAGCTCGGCTTCCGCAGCCTCGAGGAGGCCGTCGGCCGCCGCGAGCTGCTCGACATGAACGGCGCGGTGCGGCACTGGAAGGCGTCGGGGCTCGACCTGGCGCCGATCCTGGTCGGTCCGGACTTCCCCGACTCCGAGCCGCGCCAGTACGGCCGGCCGCAGGAACACGAGCTGGACCTGCACTTCGACAACGAGCTGATCCGCCGCAGCGCGAGCGTGCTCGAGCACGGCGGGAACGTGCAGATCGCACTCCCCATCCGCAACACCGAACGCGCCGTCGGAACCATGCTCGGCCACGAGGTCACCCTCCGCCATGGCGAGAACGGGCTCCCGGCCGGATCCATCGAAGTCACCCTGACCGGATCGGCCGGCCAGTCCTTCGGCGCCTTCCTGCCCAGCGGCATCACACTCCGGCTCGAGGGCGACTCGAACGACTACGTCGGCAAGGGGCTCTCCGGAGGCCAGATCGTCGTGCGCCCCGACCGAGCCAGCTCGTTCCCGGCCGAGGAGAATGTGATCGCCGGAAACGTCATCGGTTACGGCGCCACCCAGGGCAGCATGTTCATCCGCGGGATCGTGGGGGAGCGGTTCCTGGTGCGCAACTCCGGGGCCATCGCGGTCGTCGAGGGTGTGGGCGACCACGCACTCGAGTACATGACCGGCGGCCTGGCCGTCATCCTCGGCGGCACCGGGCGCAACCTCGGGGCGGGAATGTCCGGTGGGACCGCGTATGTGCACGGTCTGCGCACCGAACTGGTCAACCGCGAGGCCCTTGAGTCGGGCGAACTCGTGCTGACCCCGCTCGGCGGCGCCGACCGGGAAATCGTCCGGGACCTGCTCGAGCAGCACCGCGACCAGACCGACTCCGAGCTGGCAAGCCGGCTCCTGGCCGATCTCGAAACCACCCTGTCGACCTTCGTCAAGGTGTTGCCGCGCGACTACGCGGCCGTACTGGAAACCAGGCAAGGCGCCGTCGACGAGGGTCTCGACCCTGACGGCGTCGTGGTCTGGAACCGCATTTTGGAGGCAACCAATGGCTGACCCGAAGGGTTTCCTCAAGACCACGGAGCGGGAGCTCCCCCCGCGGCGCCCCGTGTCGGTGCGGCTGATGGACTGGAAAGAGGTCTACGAGCAGGGGGACGCGGCCGTGCTGAAGCGCCAGGCCGGGCGCTGCATGGACTGTGGAGTGCCGTTCTGCCACCAGGGCTGCCCGCTCGGCAACCTGATCCCCGAGTGGAACGACCTCGTCTGGCGAGACGAGGGGCGCCAGGCGATCGAACGCCTGCACTCGACCAATAACTTCCCCGAGTTCACCGGACGACTCTGCCCGGCACCGTGCGAATCATCCTGCGTGCTCAGCATCAACCAGCCGGCCGTGACGATCAAGCAGGTCGAGGTGTCGATCATCGACCAGGCATTCGCCAGCGGCTGGGTTCAGCCGCAGCCGCCGGGCCGCCTCACCGGCAAGACCGTCGCCGTCGTCGGCTCCGGACCGGCCGGCCTGGCCGCCGCGCAGCAGCTCACCCGCGCCGGGCACACCGTCGCCGTGTTCGAACGCGACGACCGCATCGGCGGACTGCTGCGCTACGGCATCCCGGACTTCAAGATGGAGAAAAAGCACCTCGAGCTGCGCCTGGCCCAGATGACGGCGGAGGGCACGCGGTTCCGCGCGGGCGTGAACATCGGGGTCGACATCACCTGGGATGCCCTGCGCACCCGCTATGACGCCGTGGTGATCGCCACCGGCGCCCTCGTCCCGCGCGATCTGCCGATCCCGGGCCGCGACCTGCCCGGCGTGCACTTCGCGATGGAATACCTCGTGCAGCAGAACCGGGCGGGCGCCGGCGACACCGTCGAGGCGCAGATCGACGCCGCGGGCAAGCATGTGGTCGTGCTCGGCGGCGGAGACACCGGTGCGGATTGCATCGGCACGGCGCACCGCCAGCTCGCCGCATCCGTCACGAACCTGGCCATCGGCCGGCAGCCGGGCGAGGACCGCCCCGACCACCAGCCCTGGCCGATGTCGCCGACCCTGTTCGAGGTGTCGAGCGCGCATGAAGAGGGCGGCACGAGGCAGTTCCTCGCCTCGACGGTCGAATTCCTGGCCAACGAGGTGGGCGAGGTCCGGGCCATCCGGGTCGCCGAGACCGAGTACATGGACGGCCGACGCGTGCCCCGGGCCGGGTCGGAGCGGGAAATCCCCGCCGACCTCGTGCTCCTCGCGCTCGGCTTCACCGGTCCCGAATCGCAGGAGCTCAGCCACCAGCTCGGCCTGCCGTTCGACGAGCGCGGCGCCGTGGGGCGCGACGGCGACTACCAGACCAGCCACGAGGGCATCTTCGTCGCCGGCGACGCCGGACGAGGCCAGTCCCTCATCGTCTGGGCGATCGCCGAGGGGCGGGCGGCCGCCGCGGCCGTCGATCGCTTCCTCGAAGGCGACACCCAGCTGCCGTCGCCGGTCACACCGACCGCCCGCCCGTTCTCCCTCTAACTAGACTTCCCCCCGGGGGATCTAACTTACGCAAGTCCCAATGCGCCCTGACAGCGCGGAAATCGGAGCTCCACCAGTATGAGACGCGCTAAAATCGTCGCCACCCTCGGGCCGGCAGCATCCACGTATGAGCAGATCCGGGCGATCATCGATGCGGGCGTCGACGTCTGCCGGATGAACCTGAGTCACGGAACGTACGACATCCACGAGGGCATCTACGCCAATGTGCGCAAGGCCGCCAACGACTCCGGCCGCGCCGTAGCCGTGATGGTCGACCTCCAGGGACCGAAGATCCGCCTCGGCAAGTTCGAAGACGGCCCCTACGAGCTCGCGGTCGGGGACACCTTCAAGATCACGACCCAGGACGTCGTGGGCACGAAGGAACTCTCCGGAACGACCTACAAGGGCCTGCCCCTCGACGTGCAGCCGGGTGACTTCCTACTCATCGACGACGGCAAGGTCAAGGTTCAGGTTGAGGCGACGGATGGCATCGTCGTCACCACCCGCGTGATCGTCGCCGGTCCCGTCTCGAACAACAAGGGCATCAACCTGCCCGGCGTCGCCGTCAACGTCCCCGCGCTGTCCGAGAAGGACGAGGCCGACCTGCGCTGGGGCCTGCGCCTCGGCGCCGACCTGATCGCCCTGTCGTTCGTGCGCGACGCCGCCGACGTCACCCGGGTGCACAACATCATGGCCGAGGAGGGCCGTCGCGTTCCCGTGATCGCGAAGATCGAGAAGCCCCAGGCCGTCGAAAACCTCGAGGAGATCATCGATGCCTTCGACGCCATCATGGTCGCCCGCGGCGACCTCGGCGTCGAGCTCCCGCTCGAGGCCGTGCCGATCGTGCAGAAGCGCGCCGTCGAGATCGCCCGCCGTATGGCGAAGCCGGTCATCGTCGCCACCCAGATGCTCGAGTCGATGATCCACTCCCCGGTTCCGACCCGCGCGGAAACCTCCGACGTCGCCAACGCCGTGCTCGACGGCGCGGACGCCGTGATGCTCAGCGGCGAGACCAGCGTCGGCGAGTACCCGGTCGTGACCGTGCAGACCATGGCCCGGATCATCATGTCCACCGAGGAACACGGCCTGGAGCGCATCCAGCCGCTGACGAACAAGCCGCGCACCCAGGGCGGCGCGATCACCCTCGCCGCCATCGAAGTGGCCGAATTCGTCGAGGCGAAATACCTCTGCATCTTCACCGAATCCGGCGACTCGGCGAGGCGGATGTCCCGCCTGCGGTCCAAGATCCCGATGCTGGCCTTCACGCCGGAGCCCGGCATCCGTCGCCGCCTGGCGCTGACCTGGGGCATCCAGACCTACCTGGTCGACCGGGTGACCCACACGGACGCCATGTTCGGGCAGGTCGACGACATGCTGCTCGGCGAGGGCCTGGCCGAAATCGGCGACACCGTCGTGGTCATCTCCGGTTCCCCTCCCGGAATCGTCGGTTCCACCAACGACATCCGCGTGCACCGCGTCGGCGACGCCCACAACGAGGTCGCTCCGGCGTACGCCCGCACCTGACGTTCGCCCCGACCTGACGTTCGCCCCATGAGTGGGCGCTGCATGGGACCCTCCGCGGGGCTGAGTCGCGGACAAAGCACCTTCCTTTCGCGCGCGAAGGTACTTTGTCCGCAACTCGGCGGCCGCCGACGTAGGGTGGGGCGCATGCCTGCCTCGGATTACGTCTCACACCTGCGTCGCCACATCGGGCACGACCTCGTGCTCCTCCCCGGCGTCACCGCCGCGGTGTTCGACGACGACGACCGTCTCCTGCTCGCCCGCCACGTCGCCGGCGACAGATGGGGATTCATCGGCGGCGGCATCGAACCATTCGAGGAACCGCTGGATGCCGTGCGCCGGGAACTGATGGAGGAAACGGGCGCCGACGGAAACGTGCTCGGGGTCGTCGGGAGCTACGGTGGCCAACGGCTGGCCACCACGTACCCGAACGGCGACCAGGTGTCCTATGTCACGACCGTGTACGCGTGCCGGCTGAACTCCGGCGTGCAGTGGCTCGAGCAGGAGGAAGTGTCGCAGCTGGGCTGGTTCACCAGGGCGGAGATCTCCGCCCTGGACCGTTTCGACTGGATCGACGACGTGGTCGACGACGCGTTCGCCTGGTGGGCCGCTCGCGACGCTCAGCCCGCGCGCGCCTGAGTTGCGGAGAAAGCACCTTCAATTCGCACGGGAAGGTACTTTGTCCGCGACTCAGCGCGCGTTCCGCGCTGGGTGCGCGTGGGCGGCGACAATCAGGGTGTGAGTGGTACCGGTGGTGGGACTCGAACCCACACGTCCTTTCGAACAAAGCATTTTGAGTGCTCCGCGTCTGCCATTCCGCCACACCGGCTCACATCGCCTGCCCCAGAATACCGTAGGCTTTTGCCTGTGACCGACCAAGAGACTCCCCCCACTCCTCCCCGCCGCGTTGTCGTTGCGGAGGATGAATCCCTCATCCGTCTTGACATCGTCGAGATTCTCCGTGACAACGGCTTCGAGGTCGTCGGCGAGGCCGGCGACGGCGAGACGGCAGTGGCCCTGGCCATGGAACTCCGGCCGGACCTGGTCATCATGGACGTGAAGATGCCCCACCTCGACGGAATTTCCGCCGCCGAACGCATCACCAAGGCGCACATCGCCCCGGTCGTGCTGCTGACCGCGTTCAGCCAGAAGGAGCTCGTCGAGCGTGCGACCGAGGCCGGTGCGCTCGCCTACGTCGTGAAGCCGTTCACCCCCAACGACCTGCTGCCCGCGATCGAGATCGCCCTCTCGCGCTACAGCCAGATCATCACGCTCGAGGCCGAGGTTGCCGACCTGGTCGAGCGCTTCGAGACCCGCAAGCTCGTCGACCGGGCCAAGGGCCTGCTCAACGAGAAGATGGGCCTCACCGAGCCCGAGGCGTTCCGCTGGATCCAGAAGGCCTCCATGGACCGGCGCCTCACCATGCACGACGTCGCCCAGGCGATCATCGAGCAGCTCTCCGCCAAGAAATAGACGTCAGGCAACAACCGTCACGGTGACCGCCCCAGCCCAGCCGGCACCGGCTGGGGCACCAGCGCCCGGTCAGGACGCGCCCGGCAGGTCCTTGATCAGGTTCGTGATCCGGATGGTCGAGCACCGGCGTCCGCGGTCGTCGGTGACGACGATCTCGTGCGTGGTCAGCGTCCGGCCCAGGTGGATCGCGGTGCAGACCCCGGTCACATGGCCGGAGGTGGCCGACCCGGTGTGCGTGGCATTGATTTCGATACCGACGGCCAGCTTCCCCTGACCGGCGTGCAGGTTCGCGGCCATGGATCCGAGCGACTCGCCCAGAACGACGTATGCCCCGCCGTGCATGAGCATCGCCGGCTGGGTGTTGCCCTCGACCGGCATCCGGGCAACGGCCCGCCGGGCGGTGAACTCCAGGAACTCAATGCCCATCTTCTCGGCGAGGGCTCCCGCGCCGCGCTCCTGCACCCACGCGAGCGAATCCTGGGTCTGATTGGTCATGTTCACCTTTGATCGCTGGCCCGGCCCGGGCGGAGGACGCTTGTAGGCTGGGAGTGTGTTGGACTCCGAAAAGCCTACCCTCATGATCATTGACGGCCATTCCCTGGCGTTCCGAGCGTTTCACGCCCTGCCGCTGGACAGTTTCCAAACCCATGACGGGCAGCACACCAACGCCATCCATGGGTTCCTGTCGATGCTGCTCAGCCTCCTGCGCACGGAGAAGCCGACCCACATCGCGGTCGCTTTCGACATCTCCCGAGCCTCCTTCCGCACGAGGGAGTACCCGGAATACAAGGGCACCCGCGGCGCGACGCCGTCGGAGTTCATCGGCCAGGTGCCGCTGCTCGAGCAGGCCCTCGCGGCGATGAACATCACCACCCTCACCAAAGCCGACTACGAGGCCGACGACATCCTCGCGACGCTGTCGGTGCGCGGCACCACAGAGGGATACCACGTGCTCGTCGTGTCCGGGGACCGGGACACCATCCAGCTCGTCAACGAGAACGTGACGCTGCTCTACCCGGCCAGCCAGGGCGTCTCCGCCCTGACCCGGTACGACCCCGACCGCGTGCGCGAACGCTACGGCGTCGACCCGGGCCAGTACCCGGATGTCGCAGCCCTGGTCGGCGAAACCAGCGACAACCTGATCGGCATCTCCAAGGTCGGCGAGAAGACCGCGGTGAAGTGGCTGGGCCTCTACGGCAGCCTGGACGGCATCCTCGAGCACGCCGACGAGATCAAGGGCGTCGTCGGAAACAATCTGCGCGAACAGAAGGACAACGCGATCCGCAACCGCCGCCTCAACCACCTGGTCACCGACCTCGACCTGCCGGTCGAGATCACCGACCTCGGGCGCGCGCCGATCAACCAGGAGGCCGTGCGCGAGGTCTTCGGCCGCCTCGAGTTCAAGAGCCTGCTCGAACGCGTGATCAAGCTGGAGGGCGGGGACACCGCGGCTGCCGCGACCGTGGCCGCTCCGGCCGAGCCGCGCGCCGACCTGCCGGTCGCGCCGCGCGCCCACGACCTGCTCGACGAGGAACTGGAAGCGTGGATCACCCGCGCGACCGCAGCCTGCCCGGACGGGCTCGGGCTGACCGTCGAGGTGCAGGGCGGCGTGGCGATCGGATTCGGACTGGCCAGCCGGACCGACGCTCTCAACCTTCCGTGGCAGCCCGACCGCGCCGACTACGCGCCCTTCGAGGCCTGGCTGGCCAGCGATGCTCCCAAGATCATGCACGACGCCAAGCACCAGGCCAAGGCGATCAGCCGCAGCAACCTGGTCCTCGGCGGGCTCGCCGTCGACACCCTCGTCGCCGGCTGGCTGCTGCGACCCGGCGGCCCCGACAAGACCCTGGCCGACCTGGTCTCCCGGTACCTCGACGAGGTCCTCCCGGTCCACGACCCCAACCAGCTCGTGCCGGACGAGTCCGCCGACGGGGGAGTACCCCAGCAGGCCTGGTACACCCTGCGCCTGTCCACGGCCGTGCTGGACAGGCTCGACCCCGGCTCGCGCCACGTGCTTACCGCGATTGAGATGCCCACCCTGCGGGCACTGGCCGAGATGGAGCTCGCCGGGATCTCTGTCTCGCACGACCAGCTCGCGGTGCTCTCCGCCGAGCTGGGGGACACGGCGGCGCACCTGGCCGCGGGCGCGTACGCCGAGATCGGCCGCGAGGTGAACCTCGGCTCGCCCAAGCAACTGCAGGAGGTGCTCTTCGACCAGCTGGGAATGCCGCGCACCCGGGCGAACAAGACCGGGTTCACGACGGATGCCGGCGCCCTCGCCGATCTCCAGGCCAGCAACCCGCATCCGTTCCTGGACCTCCTGCTGAAGCACCGCGACGCCACCAAGCTGCGCCAGATCGTGGAAACGCTGGACAAGGCGATCGACGAGACCGGGCGGATCCACACCAACTACGTGCAGATCGGCACGGCCACCGGACGGATCTCCTCGAACGACCCGAACCTGCAGAACATCCCCATCCGCACCGAGGAGGGCCGCCGGATCCGGGCCGCGTTCCAGGCCGGCGAGGGCGCGGAGTGCCTGCTCACCGCCGACTATTCGCAGATCGAGATGCGGATCATGGCGCACCTCTCCGGCGACGCCGGGCTGATCGAGGCGTTCAACGCCGGCGAGGACCTGCACCGGTTCGTGGGATCGCGGATCTTCGGCGTCGCCCCCGACGAGGTCACCCCGCAAATGCGCTCCCGGGTGAAGGCCATGTCCTACGGTCTCGCCTACGGCCTGAGCGCGTTCGGGCTGTCGAAGCAGTTGCGCATCCAGAGCAGCGAGGCCAAGCAGCTGATGACCGACTATTTCTCCCGCTTCGGCGCCGTGCGCGACTACCTCCGCCACGTCGTCGAACAGGCGAAAATCGACGGCTACACCGAGACGATCTTCGGCCGCCGGCGCCCCTTCCCCGAACTGCACAGCCCCAACCGGGTGCTGCGGGAAAACGCCGAGCGCGCCGCCCTGAACGCGCCGATCCAGGGCTCCGCCGCCGACATCATGAAGCTCGCGATGATCGGCATCGCCGAAGACCTCAGCGAGGCGGCGATGGAGTCTCGGATGCTGCTCCAGGTTCATGACGAACTCGTCTTCGACGTGGCCCCCGGCGAATTCGAGGCGCTTCGCTCGGTGGTCACCCTCCGGATGTCGACCGCGGCGGACCTGCTGGTGCCCCTGGACGTGCAGATCGGCCGCGGCCGGAACTGGGACGAGGCGGCGCACTGATCGGGTCGCGGTTCGCCGAGTTTGGCACTTCCGGTCGACCTTGACTGGTCTGCAGGGCAAACTCGACCGGAACGGTCGAGCTCGGCGCCCCGGCGCCCCGGCGCGCCTCCGCGTGAGGCTCCCGCTCTCGGCGCACTGCGTGTCCTAGGCTCGTGCCCATGACTCATGACATCCAGCGCACCCCGACGGCAATCGACCGGATTGCCGAAGAGTGGGTAGACACCCTCGTCGAAATCGACCCCACCGTCGGCACCTACATCGGGCGCACCGAGGGCAACGGCCGCTTCGGCGACTATTCGCCGGCCGGCCACGAACGCACGATCGAGGCGGCCAAGCGGGTCATCGCCCGGCTGGATGCCGCCACGGCCGTCGACGACGTCGACGAGGTGACCCAGACGGACCTGCGCAGCGACCTCGCCCTCGAGGTCGAGAGCTCCGAGGCCCAGCTGCAGCTGCGCGACCTGAACGTGATCGCCTCCCCGGCCCAGGGCATCCGGGAGATCTTCGACCTCATGCCCACCGACACGGTCGGCGACTGGGAGAACATCTCCTCGCGCCTCGGCAGCCTGCCGGCCGCGATCGACGGCTACATCGAGACGCTCCGCCTCGGCATCGAGCGCGGGATCACGCCGGCCCGCCGCCAGGTGCAGGAGGTGTTCCTGCAGGCCAAGCGCCACGCGGCCAACGACGGCTTCTTCACGCACTTCACCTCGGACGCCACGCTCGCCGAGGGCAGCCTGCCCGCCAGCCTGGCCAGGGACCTGGGCACAGCCGCCCAGAGCTCCGCAGCCGCGTACGGCAAGCTGGCCGCCTTCCTCGCCGACGAGCTCCAGCCCGCCGCCACCGAGAAGGATGCGATCGGCCGCGAACTCTACGCCCTGGCCTCGCGCCGGTTCCTCGGCGCGAAAATCGACCTCGACGAAACCTACGAGTGGGGCCGGGAGGAACTCGCCCGGATGGTCGCCGAACAGGAAAGCATCGCCGACCAGATCAAGCCCGGCGCCAGCGTGCTCGAGGCCATCGCGTTCCTCGACACCGACCCCAGCCGCAAACTGCACGGCACCGACGCCCTGCAGAAGTGGATGCAGGAGACCAGCGACCGCGCCGTCGCCGAGCTCTCGGAGACCCAGTTCGACATCCCCGACGAGATCAAGAAACTCGAGTGCATGATCGCCCCCACCCAGGAGGGCGGCATCTACTACACCGGCCCCACGGACGACTTCTCCCGCCCCGGCCGGATGTGGTGGTCCGTTCCGGCCGGCGTCACCGAGTTCGACACCTGGCGCGAACTCACCACGGTCTACCACGAGGGCGTCCCTGGGCACCACCTGCAGATCGGCCAGGCCGTCTACAACCGCGCGAAACTCAACACCTGGCGCCGCCAGCTCGCCGGCACCTCGGGACACGCCGAGGGCTGGGCGCTCTACGCGGAACGCCTGATGGAGCAGCTGGGCTACCTCGACGACCCCGCCGACCGGCTCGGCATGCTCGACGGGCAGCGGATGCGCGCCGCCCGCGTGGTCCTCGACATCGGCGTGCACCTCGGAAAGCCGCTGCCCGACGGGTCCGGCACCTGGAACGCCGACTACGCCCTCGACTTCATGGGCAAGAACGTCAACATGAACGAGGGCTTCGTCAAGTTCGAGGTGAACCGCTACCTCGGCTGGCCCGGGCAGGCCCCGTCCTACAAGGTGGGGCAGCGCATCTGGGAGCAGCTGCGGGACACGTACAAGGAACGCGAGGGCGACGCCTTCTCGATCAAGGAATTCCACCGCAAGGCCCTCGACCTCGGCGGCGTCGGCCTCGACACTCTCCGGTCCGCGCTGCTGAAGTAGCGCTCATCCGCGAGGTTGCCGCACGCCTCCGCAAACAGCTAAGCTTGAACGTCACGTTTGTGACGTCCTATCCGTTGCCATGCGCGGAGCAAAAAAAGATCACTCTTTCTGCGCGTGGCCTAATTATGTCCATCCTGGAGCAACTACTACATGACAATCGCAACGACCGAACGGGCACCCAAGCAGGTCGCCATCAACGACATCGGATCTGCTGAAGACTTCCTTGCCGCGGTCGAAAAGACTCTGAAATTCTTCAACGACGGCGACCTCATCGAAGGAACCGTAGTGAAGATCGACCGCGACGAGGTTCTCCTCGACGTGGGCTACAAGACCGAGGGTGTCATTCCCTCCCGCGAACTTTCCATCAAGCACGACGTTGACCCCTCCGAGGTTGTCAAGGTCGGCGACCTGGTCGAGGCACTTGTCCTTCAGAAAGAAGACAAAGAAGGCCGCCTCATCCTGTCCAAGAAGCGCGCACAGTACGAGCGTGCGTGGGGCGATGTGGAAAAGATCAAGGAGTCGGACGGCGTCGTCACCGGTTCGGTCATCGAGGTCGTCAAGGGTGGCCTCATCGTCGACATCGGCCTCCGCGGCTTCCTGCCGGCCTCGCTCATCGAGCTGCGTCGCGTTCGCGACCTGACCCCGTACCTGGGCCAGGAGATCGAAGCGAAGATCCTCGAGCTCGACAAGAACCGCAACAACGTTGTGCTGTCGCGTCGTGCCCTGCTCGAGCAGACTCAGTCGGAGAGCCGCACCACGTTCCTCAACAACCTCCAGAAGGGACAGGTCCGCAAGGGCGTCGTCTCCTCGATCGTCAACTTCGGTGCGTTCGTCGACCTGGGCGGGGTCGATGGCCTGGTTCACGTTTCCGAGCTCAGCTGGAAGCACATCGAGCACGCCAGCGAGGTCGTCGAGGTTGGCCAGGAAGTCACCGTCGAGATCCTCGAGGTCGACCTGGAGCGCGAACGCGTGTCCCTGTCGCTCAAGGCCACGCAGGAAGACCCGTGGCAGGTCTTCGCCCGCACCCACGCCATCGGCCAGGTTGCACCGGGTAAGGTCACCAAGCTCGTTCCGTTCGGCGCGTTCGTTCGCGTTGCCGAGGGCATCGAGGGCCTGGTTCACATCTCCGAGCTCTCCGGCAAGCACGTCGAGCTGGCCGAGCAGGTTGTCTCCGTCGGCGACGAGGTCTTCGTCAAGGTCATCGACATCGACCTCGAGCGTCGCCGCATCTCGCTGAGCCTCAAGCAGGCCAACGAGAACGTCGACCCCGAAGGCACCGAGTTCGACCCGGCGCTGTACGGCATGCTCACCGAGTACGACGACAAGGGCAACTACAAGTACCCCGAGGGCTTCGACCCGGAGACCAACGAGTGGCGCGAGGGCTTCGAAACCCAGCGCGAGAAGTGGGAGCAGGACTACGCTGCGGCCCAGGCTCGCTGGGAAGCCCACAAGAAGCAGGTTGCATCCGCGAACGACGAGATCATCGCCGTCGGCGATGTCGCGCCCGCCGCAGGCTCCTCCTTCTCCACCGAGGCTGCCGGCGCCGGCACCCTCGCGGACGACGAGGCACTCGCAGCACTTCGCGAAAAGCTCTCCAGCAACAAGTAGCCGGGCCGCACAGAAAGCAGGCCGCACCCCTCGGGGTGCGGCCTGCTTCGTCTTTTCGCCCACCCTCCCCGCCACCCCCTCCGCCGAACTGTGAGTTTGGCACCTTCCGGTGCCCCGGGAAGGTGCCAAACTCACAGTTCGGCGAGGAGGGGCGGATAGCATGGCAGGCGTGTACGTGATTGGGTTGACCGGCGGGATCGCATCCGGTAAAAGCACCGTGGCCAGGCGCCTGGTGGAGCACGGAGCGGTGCACATCGACGCCGACCACCTGGCCCGGGTCGTTGTCGAGCCCGGCACGGACGCCCTCGCCCGGATCCGGGCGACCTTCGGCGACGAGGTGCTGAACGCCGACGGCAGCCTCAACCGAGCAGCCCTGGGCAGCCGGGTCTTCTGCGACCCGGCCTCCCTCGCCCAGCTCAATGCCATCGTGCACCCCGCCGTCCGTGCGCTGGCGAACGAGCTGATCCGAGACGCCGAGCAGGCCGACCCGGACGCCGTCGTCGTCTACGACGTGCCCCTGCTCGTCGAGGCCGCCGTCGACCATCCGTTCGACCTCATCGTCGTCGCGCACGCCGACGAGGAGACCCGGACGCGCCGGATGGTCGACCTGCGCGGCATGGACGAAACGGATGCCGCCCGCCGGATCGGCTCCCAGGCCAGCGACGCCGACCGCCTTGCCGTCGCAAACGTCGTCATCGACACGGACGGCACCCTGGCGCACACGCTGCAGCAGGTCGACGCGCTCTACGAGCGCGTGCGCGCCGCGCTCGATCGGTAACTGTCAGGGGCGTTCCCTAGACTGGGGGTATGGAACCCACGCGCTCGGTGCATCCCTTCGAGGTGGTCAGCGAGTACACGCCCAGTGGCGACCAGCCGACCGCCATTGCCGAGCTGGCCGGCCGCATCAACGCGGGCGAAACGGATGTCGTCCTGCTCGGCGCGACCGGCACCGGCAAGTCCGCCACGACCGCCTGGCTGATCGAGCAGGTGCAGCGTCCGACGCTCGTGCTCGCCCACAACAAGACCCTCGCCGCCCAGCTGGTCAACGAGTTCCGCGAGCTCATGCCCAACAACGCGGTCGAATACTTCGTCTCCTACTACGACTACTACCAGCCGGAGGCCTACGTCCCGCAGACCGACACCTTCATTGAGAAGGACTCGTCGATCAACGCCGAGGTGGAACGGCTGCGCCACTCGACGACGAACGCGCTGCTCAGCCGGCGGGACGTCATCGTGGTGTCCACCGTGTCCTGCATCTACGGCCTGGGCACGCCCGAGGGCTACCTCCAGGCGATGGTCGCGCTGCAGGTCGGGCAGCAGGTCTCCCGCGACTGGCTGATCCGCAAGTTCGTGGCGATGCAGTACCAGCGCAACGACATCGACTTCTCCCGCGGCCACTTCCGGGTGCGCGGGGACACGATCGAGATCATCCCGATGTACGAGGAACTGGCGATCCGGATCGAAATGTTCGGCGACGAGATCGAGGCGCTCTACAGCCTGCACCCGCTCACCGGCGACATCGTGCGCAAGCTCGACGCCGTGTCGGTCTTCCCCGGCTCGCACTACGTCGCCAGCACGGATGTCATGCACCGCGCCATCGGCACGATCAAGGAGGAGCTGGCCGAACGGCTCGAGCAGCTGGAGCGCGAAGGCAAACTGCTGGAGGCCCAGCGCCTCCGCATGCGCACCACCTTCGACCTCGAGATGATGGAGCAGATCGGGTTCTGCTCCGGCATCGAGAACTACTCCCGGCACATCGACGCCCGCAACCCGGGCGAAGCGCCGCACTGCCTGCTCGACTACTTCCCGGATGACTTCCTCATGGTGATCGACGAATCCCACGTCACCGTGCCCCAGATCGGCGCGATGTACGAGGGCGACTCGTCGCGCAAGCGCACGCTCGTCGAGCACGGCTTCCGGCTTCCGAGCGCGCTCGACAACCGGCCGCTCAAGTTCGACGAATTCAAGAACCGGGTCGGCCAGACCGTGTACCTCTCGGCCACCCCCGGCAAGTACGAGATGGGGATCGCCGACGGGATCGTCGAGCAGATCATCCGCCCGACGGGCCTGATCGACCCCGAGGTGATCGTCAAGCCCAGCGCCGGACAGATCGACGACCTGCTCGAGCAGATCAGGCTCCGGGTCGAACGCAACGAACGCGTGCTCGTGACCACCCTGACCAAGAAGATGGCCGAAGAGCTCACCGATTTCCTCACCGAGGCCGGGGTGCGGGTGCGCTACCTGCACTCCGACGTCGACACGCTGCGCCGGGTCGAGCTGCTCACCGAACTGCGCTCCGGCCTGTACGACGTGCTCGTGGGAATCAACCTGCTCCGGGAAGGCCTCGACCTGCCGGAGGTGTCGCTCGTCGCCATCCTCGACGCCGACAAGGAGGGCTTCCTCCGGTCCGCGACGTCGCTCATCCAGACCATCGGCCGGGCCGCCCGCAACGTGTCCGGCCAGGTGCACATGTACGCCGACCGGCTCACCCCCTCGATGGCCCGGGCCATCGACGAAACCGACCGCCGGCGCGAGAAGCAGGTCGAATACAACACCCTGCACGGGATCGACCCGACCCCGCTGCGCAAACGGATCGCCGACATCACCGACGTCCTGGCGCGTGAGGAAGCCGACACGGCCGAGCTCCTGTCCGGCCGGGATGCCCGCCGCCGCACGCCGACTCCCGGCGGGAAGCGGGTCGGCCTGGCCGCCAACGGCGCGAACGACCTCGAATCGATCATCGCCGACCTGAACGGGCAGATGCTCGAGGCCGCCGGCGAACTCAAGTTCGAACTCGCCGCGCGGCTGCGTGACGAACTGTCCGAGCTCAAGCGGGAACTGCGGAATATGGAGAAGGCCGGGCATCTGGACTGACTCCGGGGTCTCACCGGTGTCACCGAGCTGTCAGCGGCACTGAATAGACTCAATGGGTGTCAATTACCAAGGTAGAGTCCGGGCCCGTGCTGAGCGTCCGCGGTGCGCGCGTTCACAACCTCCACAATGTGGACCTGGAGATCCCGCGGGACTCGCTGGTCGTTTTCACCGGCCTGTCCGGATCCGGCAAATCCTCGCTCGCCTTCGACACGATCTTCGCCGAGGGCCAGCGGCGGTACGTGGAGTCGCTGTCCGCCTACGCCCGCCAGTTCCTGGGCCAGGTCGACCGGCCCGACGTCGACTTCATCGAGGGGCTGAGCCCCGCCGTCTCGATCGACCAGAAGTCCACGAACCGCAACCCGCGGTCGACGGTCGGCACCATCACCGAGGTCTACGACTACATGCGCCTGCTCTGGGCGCGGATCGGCGTGCCGCACTGCGCGATCTGCGGCGAGGTCATCCGTTCGCAGACCGTGCAGCAGATCGCCGACCAGCTGATGGAACTGGAGGCCGGCACCCGGTACCAGGTGCTCAGCCCGGTCATCTCCCAGAAAAAGGGCGAGTTCGTCGACCTGTTCAAGGAACTCGCGGCCGGCGGCTACTCGCGCGCGATCGTCGACGGCGTCCAGATCCAGCTGAGTGAACCGCCCACCCTGAAGAAGCAGCTCAAGCACGACATCTCTGTGGTCGTCGACCGGCTCGTCGCCGGCCCCGAGCTGCTCAGCCGCCTGACCGACTCGCTCGAGACCGCGCTCAAGCTCACCTCCGGGCTCGTGCAGATCAACTTCATCGACCTGGAGGGCGACGCCGCCTGGCGGAGCTTCTCCGAGAAGCTCTCCTGCCCGAACAACCACCCGGTACAGCTGACCGAGATCGAACCACGCACCTTCTCGTTCAACGCCCCCTTCGGCGCCTGCCCCGAGTGTTCCGGACTCGGCACCCGGATGTCGGTGGACGCCGACCTGCTGCTCGGCGACCCGGAGCTCAGCATCGCCGAAGGCGTCGTGCTGCCCTGGACCACGCAGGGCAAGGGGTTGTTCCAGTACTACGAGAAGCTCCTCGCCGGCCTGGCCAGGGACCTCGACTTCTCCCTCGACACGCCCTGGGCAGACCTCAGCAGCGAGGTGCAGAACGCGGTGCTCCGCGGCGATAACTTCGAGGTGCGGGTGAAGTGGAAGAACCGCTACGGCCGGGAGATGAGCTACACCTCCGGCTTCGAAGGGGTCGTCCCGTACATCGAACGCCAGTACCTCCAGGCCGAGACCGACACCCAGCGCCAGCGCTGGGGCGAATACCTGCGCGAAGTGCCCTGCCCGGTCTGCGACGGCACCCGGCTGAAGCCAGAGGTGCTCGCGGTGAAGGTGCACGACGCGAGCATCGCGGATGTCTGCGAGCTCAGCCTCAGCGACGCGCGCGCGTTCATGAACAAGCTCGACCTGACCGAGCGGGAACAGACCATCGCGGCCCAGGTACTGCGGGAGATCAAGGTGCGCCTGGACTTCCTCATCCGGGTCGGCCTCAACTACCTCAACCTGGCCCGCGCCGCGGCGACCCTGTCCGGCGGCGAGGCCCAGCGCATCCGCCTGGCCACCCAGATCGGCTCCGGCCTGACCGGGGTGCTCTACGTGCTCGACGAGCCGAGCATCGGCCTGCACCAGCGGGACAACCGCCGCCTGATCGAGACCCTGGTCGCCCTGCGCGACCTCGGCAACACCCTGATCGTGGTCGAGCACGACGAGGACACCATCCGCACCGCCGACTGGATCGTCGACATCGGGCCCGGCGCCGGCGTGAACGGCGGACACGTCGTGCACTCCGGATCCTACGAATCGCTGCTCGCCAACAAGAAGTCGCTCACCGGCGACTACCTCGCGGGGCGCAAGTCGATCCCGACGCCGACCACGCGGCGCGAAGTCGACCCGGAGCGGCAGATTGTCGTCACCGGCGCCGAGGCCAACAACCTGCGCAAGGTGACCGCGAGTTTCCCACTCGGCACGTTCACCGCGGTAACCGGGGTCAGCGGCTCCGGCAAGTCCTCGCTGGTCAACGACATCCTCTATCGCGTGCTCGCCAACAAGCTCAACGGCGCCCGCAAGCTCCCGGGCAAGCACACGCGGGTGACCGGCCTCGACCACCTCGACAAGGTCATCCATGTCGACCAGGCGCCGATCGGGCGCACGCCGCGCTCCAACCCGGCCACCTACACCGGCGTCTTCGACAAGATCCGCACGCTGTTCTCCGAGACGATGGAGGCCAAGGCCCGTGGCTACCTCCCCGGCCGGTTCAGCTTCAACGTCAAGGGCGGACGCTGCGAGGCCTGCTCGGGCGACGGCACGATCAAGATCGAAATGAACTTCCTGCCCGACGTCTATGTCGCCTGCGAGGTGTGCGGGGGAGCGCGCTACAACCGCGACACGCTGACCGTGCACTACAAGGGCAAGAACATCGCCGAGGTGCTGGACATGCCCATCAGCGACGCCGCCGAGTTCTTCGAACCGATCTCCGCGATCCACCGTTTCCTGAAGACCCTCGTCGAGGTGGGGCTCGGCTACGTGCGTCTCGGCCAGAGTGCGACGACCCTCTCCGGCGGCGAGGCGCAGCGGGTGAAGCTCGCGACCGAGCTGCAGCGCCGGTCGAACGGGCGGAGCGTGTACGTGCTCGACGAACCGACCACCGGCCTGCACTTCGAGGACGTCCGCAAGCTCCTGCTCGTGCTGAACAGCCTCGTCGACAAGGGCAACACCGTCGTCGTCATCGAACACAACCTCGACGTCATCAAATCGGCCGACTGGGTGATCGACATGGGACCGGAGGGCGGCTCCGGGGGAGGCCGCGTGCTCGCCAGCGGCACGCCGGAACACCTGGCCACCGTCAAGCGCAGTCACACCGGCACCTTCCTCAAGGAGATCCTCGACGCGCGATGACTGTTGCCACGCGATGACCGCCGCCCGCGATGACCGCCGCCGAAAGAGCCGATGTCTGACGCACTGAGCTACCGCCCGAAAACGGGCGAAATTCCCACCAGCCCGGGGGTGTACCGGTTCCGGGATGCCTCCGGGCGGGTTCTCTATGTCGGCAAGGCCAAGAACCTGCGCGCCCGGCTGAGCAACTACTTCGCCCCGCTCAGCAGCCTGCACGAGCGCACACGGCGCATGGTCACGACCGCCACCGGCGTCGAATGGACCGTCGTGGGCACCGAGGTGGAGGCGCTGCAACTCGAGTGGACCTGGATCAACGAGTTCGATCCGCCCTTCAACGTGCAGTTCAAGGACGACAAGTCCTACCCCTACCTGGCGGTGACGCTCGCCGACGAGGCGCCGCGCGCACTCGTCACCCGCACCACCGGCATCCGCGGCGCCCGGTATTTCGGCCCGTACCCCAAGGTCTGGGCGGTGTACGAGACGATCGAGCTGATGCTCAAGGCCTTCCCGATCCGCACCTGCAACAACGCCAACTACAAGCGGGCCATGCAGTCGGGCAAACCCTGCTTCGCCGGCCAGATCGGCCGCTGCTTCGGTCCGTGTTCCGGAACGGTGAGCGTCGAGGAACACCGCACCCGGGTCGACGAGTTCGTCAGCTTCATGGGCAGCCAGGACAAGAAGCTGATCAACAGGCTGACGGCCGAGATGAAGGTCGCCGCGGGAGCCCAGGACTACGAGCTCGCCGCCAAACGGCGCGACCAGGTGATGGCGCTGAACGCCGTGCTCGAAAAGAGCGCCGTCGTGCTGCGGGACAGCGTCGACATCGACCTCTTCGGCATCGACGAAGACGAGCTGGCGGCCGCGGTGCAACTGTTCATCGTGCGGGGCGGGCGCATCCGTGGTGTGCGCGGCTGGATGGTCGACAAGGAACTCGACGTGACGACCGGGGAACTGATCGACTCGATCATGCAGACCGCGTACAGTGCCGACAGCCCGCCGCCGCGCGAGATCGTCGTGCCGCAGCTCCCTGACGACGCCGAGGCGCTGGCGACGCTGCTGGCCGGGCTGGCGAACCGAAAGGTGCGCCTCGTCGCGGCCCAGCGCGGGGAGAAGGCCGCGCTGCTGGCCACGGCGACCCAGAACGCCCGGCACGCCCTCATGCTCTACAAGACCCGGCGGAGCTCCGACTTCGTTGCCCGGTCGAAGGCGCTCGAAGACATCCAGGAGGCGCTGGGGATGGCGGAGGCGCCGCTCCGGATGGAGTGCTACGACGTCTCCCACCTGAGCGGCACGAACATCGTGGCGTCCATGGTGGTGTTCGAGGACGGCCTGCCCCGCAAAGACGAGTACCGCCGGTTCACGATTCCCGAGTCGACCGACGACACCGACTCCATCTACCGCACGCTGTCCCGGCGACTGGCCTACCTCGTGCCCGTCGACGATCCGGCCCGCGACGACCCGCCCGGCGGCGACCCCGCCCTGGCCGAGTCCGCCGAGCAGAAACGGAAGAAGTTCCGCTACCGTCCCAACCTCCTCATCGTCGACGGCGGCCAGCCCCAGGTGGCCGCGGCCGCCCGGGCGCTGGCCGACGCGGGGATCACGGGGATCGCGCTCTGCGGCATCGCCAAGCGGCTGGAGGAAATCTGGCTGCCGGACTCGGACTACCCGGTGATCCTGCCGCGCAACAGCGACGCCCTGTTCCTGATCCAGCGGATCAGGGACGAGGCCCACCGGTTCGCGATCGCTCACCAGCGGTCCAGGCGCAAGCGCGACATCTCGACGGTGCTCGCCGAGATCCCCGGCCTCGGCCCGGCCCGGGTGAAGGTGCTGCTGGCGCACTTCGGCTCGGTGGCCCGGCTGAAGGAAGCCCCCGAGGAGGCCATCGGCGACGTGCGGGGCATCGGCCCGACCCTCGCGGGCGCGATTCATCAGCATTTACGCGCCTGAACGCCCGCGCCGGTAGGTAGGCTGGACAAACCACCCCACCACGACCAAAGGCGCAGCCCAGAATGACAGCGGAGATCGAGAAGCAGGAAGTGCTGATCGTCACGGGAATGTCCGGTGCTGGTCGGTCGACGGTGGCGAACGCCCTCGAGGACCTCGACTGGTACGTCGTCGACAACCTGCCCCCGCAGATGCTCCGGCCCCTGGTCGACCTGGTCGAACGGGCCGGAAGCACCCTGCCGAAGATCGCGGCCGTGGTGGACATCCGAGGCCGCGAGTTCTTCAGTGACTTCCAGGAGATCGTGCAGTCGCTGCGCAGCGGCACCCAGGTGAGAGTCATCTTCCTCGAGGCGCGGGACGACGTGCTCGTTCGCCGCTTCGAGTCCGTGCGCCGCCCGCATCCGTTGCAGGGCGACGGGACCCTCCTCGACGGGATCACGGCCGAACGCACCCGGCTCGCCGCCGTCCGCGAGGTGTGCGACATCGTGATCGACACGTCCGACCTGAACATCCACCAGCTGGCCACCACCATCACCGAGCGCTTCGCAGCCGAAGACGCGGCCGGGCTGCAGGTCACCATCCTCAGCTTCGGCTTCAAGTACGGGCTTCCCACCGACGTCGACATGGTCGCCGACGCCCGTTTCCTGCCCAACCCGTTCTGGATCCCCGAGCTGCGTCAATTCACCGGCCAGGACGCCCAGGTCAGCGAGTTCGTGCTCGCCCAGCCGGGCGCACGTGAATTCATCGCCAGCTACTCGGCGGCCCTCGAGCCGGTTCTGGCCGGCTACCAACGCGAGAACAAGCGTCATGCGACGATCGCCATCGGTTGCACGGGCGGCAAGCACCGCTCCGTGGCCATGGCCAGGGAACTCGCCACTCTCATCCAAGGATTCCCCGGCGTCGCGGTCAACGTCAAGCACCGCGACCTGGGTCGAGAATAACCACGGCCAACGGTTCACAAGACCCTGGCCCGGACAAACAGAATGGAACATACGATTGGCACTCACCGCCGACGTTAAAGACGAGCTTTCCCGCATCGAGGTCTCCAAGACCACGGTGCGGGCCGCCGAGTTAGCGACAATCCTCCGGTTCTCCGGGGGACTGCACATGATCTCCGGACGCATCGCCGTCGAATCCGAGCTCGACACCGCGCTGCTCGCACGAAGGGTGCGCAAGGATCTCGCCGAGCTCTATGGCGTGCGCAGCGAGGTGTCGGTCGTGCCGGCATCCGGGCTTCGCCGCACCAACCACTACCTCGTGCGCGTGGTCGAAGGCGGAGAGACCCTGGCCCGGCAGACCGGCCTGCTCGACGCCCGACGTCGCCCGATCCGCGGCCTTCCGAACCGCCTGACCACGGGGTCCAAGGAAGAAGTCGCCGCGGTCTGGAGGGGGGCGTTCCTCGCGAATGGCTCGCTCACCGATCCCGGCCGGTCCGCGGCCCTGGAAGTGACCTGCCCCGGCAACGAGGCGGCCATGGCGCTCGTGGGCGCCGCCGGACGCCTCGGAATCGTCGCCAAGGCCCGCGAGGTGCGCGGCGTGCACCGGGTCGTCATCCGTGACGGTGACGCGATCGGCTCCATGCTCGTGCACATGGGCGCCAAGGACACCGTGCTCAACTGGGAGGAACTGCGCCAGCGCCGGGAGGTCAGGGCCACAGCCAACCGCCTGGTCAACTTCGACGACGCGAACCTGCGCCGGTCAGCCCAGGCCGCCGTCGCCGCCTGCGCCCGGGTCGACCGGGCCATGGAGATCCTCGGCGACGACATCCCCAAGCACCTGCGCTACGCCGGCGAGCTGCGACTGAGCTTCCGGGATTCCAGCCTCGACGAACTCGGCCACCACGCCGACCCGCCCATGACCAAGGATGCCGTCGCCGGGCGCATCAGACGACTCCTCGCCATGGCCGATAAAAAGGCCGTTGACCTGGGGATTCCCGGTACCGACGCCAACCTGCCGCCAGATCTCGACGACGTCTGAGGACACGTCCCGAGCCTCACCGGCACGCCTGACTAGACTGTCATGGTCGCCCACCGGCCGGCGGCGGAGTCCTCCGCACCGGCTACTCATCCGGCAACACCCAGAGGAGAAAGCACATGGCTGAATACACCCTGCCTGACCTGCCCTACGACTACTCGGCCCTCGCGCCCAGCATCAGCGGCACCATCATGGAACTCCACCACGGCAAGCACCACCAGGCATACGTGACCGGCGCGAACACCGCCCTGGCACAGCTGGCCGAGGCCCGCGACGCCGGCAACCTCGCCTACGTCAACAAGCTCGAGAAGGACCTCGCCTTCAACCTGGGCGGCCACGTCAACCACTCCGTGTTCTGGACCAACATGTCCCCGGACGGCGGAGACAAGCCCACCGGTGAACTCGCCGCGGCGATCGATGACAACTTCGGCTCCTTCGACAAGTTCCAGGCCCACTTCGCGGCCGTCGCGCTCGGCGTGCAGGGCTCCGGCTGGGCCGTCCTCGCCTGGGACTCCATCGGGCAGCGCCTGATCATCCAGCAGTTCTTCGACCAGCAGTCCAACTTCGCCGCCGGCACGGTCCCCGTGCTCATGCTCGACGTCTGGGAGCACGCCTACTACCTCGACTACCGCAACGTACGCGCGGACTACGTCAAGGCATTCTGGAACATCGTCGACTGGTCGAACGTGCAGACGCGGTTCGTAACGGCCCGTGAGAAGACCGCCGGCCTGCTGCTACTGTCATAGCGTTATGGTGACTATGCCCTAACAGGACACCGCCGTCCGTACTTTGATCACCCCCATCTGCGCCGTCGGCGCCTCAGTAACAGGAGTCATTCGTGTCTGTAAAGATCGGCATCAACGGATTCGGCCGGATCGGCCGTAACTACTTCCGAGCGGCTTTGGCCAAGGGCAGCGAACTCGACATCGTCGCGGTCAACGACCTCACCGACACGAAGACGCTCGCTCACCTGCTGAAGTACGACACGACCAACGGCCGCCTGGACGCGACGGTGGAGGTCGTCGGCGACTCCATCGTCGTCAACGGCAAGGCGATCAAGGTACTGGCCGAGCGCGACCCCGCGAACCTCCCGTGGGCCGCGCTCGGCGTCGACGTCGTGATCGAGTCGACCGGTTTCTTCACCAAGGCGGAGGCCGCGCGCAAGCACATCGCTGCCGGCGCCAAGAAGGTCCTCGTCTCCGCACCCGCGACGGGCGACAACGTGGCGACCATCGTTCTCGGCGTGAACGAGGGCATCTACGACCCCGCCGTGCACGACGTCATCTCCAACGCGTCCTGCACCACGAACTGCCTCGCCCCCCTCGCCAAGGTGTTCCTGGACAACTTCGGGATCGAACGCGGCCTGATGACCACGGTGCACGCGTACACGGCCGACCAGAACCTTCAGGACGGCCCGCACAGCGATCTCCGCCGCGCCCGCGCCGCCGCCGTGAACATCATCCCGACCTCGACCGGCGCCGCCAAGGCCCTCGGCCTCGTCATCCCCGCGCTCGTCGGCAAGCTCGACGGCTACGCACTGCGCGTTCCGGTCCCGACCGGCTCGATCACCGACCTCACCATCACCGCTTCACGCCCGGTCACCGTCGAGGAAGTCAACGCCGCGTACAAGGCTGCGGCCGAGGGACCCCTCAAGGGCATCCTCAGCTACACCGAGGACCCGATCGTCTCCAGCGACATCGTCGGCGACCCGCACTCCTCGATCTTCGATGCCGGGCTCACCAAGGTCATCGGCGACCAGGTCAAGGTTGCCTCGTGGTACGACAACGAGTGGGGTTACTCGAACCGACTGGTCGACCTGACCGAGTTCGTCGCCGAGCGCCTGTAACCGGGACCGCGGTTTGTTGCGCACCATCGAGTCGCTGGGTTCGCTCCAGGGCACAAGAGTCATCGTCCGCTGTGACCTGAACGTCCCGCTTGAGCGCGGACGGATCACCGACGACGGCCGGATCAGGGCCTCGCTGCCCACGATCCGGGCCCTGATCGCCCAGGGCGCCCGGGTCGTCATCGTGTCTCACCTCGGCCGCCCCGACGGGGCTCCCGACGCGAAATACAGCCTGGCCCCGGTCGCCGGCCGTCTCGGCGAGTTGCTCGGAACCGGAGTCGCCTTCTCCACCGACACCGTCGGGGATTCGGCGACGGATGCCGTCGCGCAGCTCACCGACGGCGGCGTCGTCGTGCTCGAGAACCTGCGTTTCAACGCGGGGGAGACCAGCAAGGTCGACGCGGAGCGGGCCGCCTTCGCGGCCCGCCTCGCGGCGCTGGGCGACGTGCTCGTGTCGGACGGCTTCGGCGTGGTCCACCGCAAGCAGGCCAGCGTGTTCGAACTGGCGACGCTCCTGCCGAGCGCCGCCGGCCTGCTGATCGCCACGGAGCTTGACGTCCTCGACCGTCTGACCGAGAAGCCCGAGGCGCCGTACACGGTCGTCCTCGGCGGCTCGAAGGTCTCGGACAAGCTCGGCGTCATCGGCCACCTCCTGCCCAGGATCAACTCGCTGCTGATCGGCGGCGGGATGGTGTTCACCTTCCTCGCGGCCCAGGGCCACAAGGTCGGATCAAGCCTGCTCGAGAGCGACCAGCTCGACACCGTCCGCGGCTACCTCGCCGAAGCCGAGCGCCTTGGCGTGAAGATCGTGCTCCCCACGGACATCGTCGTGGCGTCGAAGTTCGGCGGGGACGCCGAACACCAGGTCACCCCGGCCGACGCGATCGAAGACACCCCGTTCGGCGCATCCGGGCTGGGCCTGGACATCGGTCCGGACTCCGCCCAGGCGTTCGCCGCCATCATCCGCGCGTCGAAGACGGTCTTCTGGAACGGCCCCATGGGCGTGTTCGAGCTTGCCGCATTCGCCGAAGGCACGCGCACGGTCGCGGCCGCACTCACCGAGGTCGACGGCCTCAGCGTCGTCGGCGGGGGAGATTCCGCGGCGGCCGTAAGAATTCTCGGTTTCCACGACGACCAATTCGGTCATATATCTACCGGCGGTGGCGCCAGCCTCGAGTTCCTCGAGGGTAAGCGCCTGCCTGGACTGGAGGTCCTCGGATGGCAGTGAACAACAACCCGCGGCGCACGCCCCTGATTGCGGGCAACTGGAAGATGAACCTGGACCACCTCCAGGCCATCGCCTTCGTGCAGAAGCTCGCCTGGAGCCTCAAGGACGCGCGGCACGACTTCACCGCCGTCGAGGTTGCCGTCTTCCCGCCGTTCACCGACCTGCGATCCGTGCAGACCCTGGTCGCCGCGGACAAGCTCCCGCTCGCCTTCGGCGCGCAGGACCTCTCCGAGCACGACTCCGGCGCCTACACCGGGGAGATCTCCGGCGCATTCCTGGCCCAGCTCGAATGCCAGTACGTGATCATCGGCCACTCCGAGCGCCGCACCCTGCACGCCGAGACCGACGAGCAGGTGGCCGCGAAGGTCGTGGCCGCGCTCAGGCACAACCTGGTCCCGATCATCTGCGTCGGCGAGACCGCCGCGGACCTCGAATTGCACGGCCCGAGCGCCGTCCCGGTCGCGCAGCTTCGCGCGGCCCTCGCCGGGGTCACCAGGGCCGCGGACATCGTTGTGGCGTACGAGCCGGTCTGGGCGATCGGCTCCGGACAGGCCGCGACGCCGGAGCAGGCCGAACAGGTCGCTGCCGCGCTGCGTGCCGTGCTGAACGAGACGCTCGGCCAGGACGTGGCCGACAAGACCCGCATCCTCTACGGCGGGTCGGTCAAGGCCGTCAACATCGCCGGGTTCATGCGCGAACCCAACGTCGACGGCGCGCTCGTCGGCGGGGCGAGCCTCGACATCGATGAATTCTCCGGCATCGTTCGGTACCAGAAGCACGTCGGAATCTAGACCCAACGCGGTTGTCCGGAGGGGCAACCGCGGGTGGGCTTGGCCGTCAGGCTATAATTACCAGTGTCTTGGTGGTGCGCGCGCGCCCACCGCATTGTGAAAGGTTTTCGTGGACATTCTCCAGGTTGTGTTGCAGGTACTGCTCGGCATTACGAGCCTCCTGCTCACCATGCTCATTCTGTTGCACAAGGGACGAGGGGGCGGGCTGTCCGACATGTTCGGCGGCGGCGTCACTTCGAACCTCGGCGCATCCGGGGTTGCCGAGCGCAACCTCAACCGAATCACCATCATTCTCGGGCTGCTGTGGATTTCCTGCATCGTGGTGCTCGGCCTGATCACCAAGTTCGACACCGGTGCTTAGGCAGATTTTGCACGATCGCAGTCCCCTGGACTGCGGCTATACCGACTAATCAGCACAAGGGGAGAAACATCATGGCATCTGGTGGCAGCGCAATTCGGGGTTCTCGTGTCGGAGCGGGGCCCATGGGGGAGCAGGACCGTGGTTTCCACGCCGACCGCATCAAGGTGTCCTATTGGGACGCCCTCGGCAACGAAACCGTCCGCTACTTCGCGGCCAACCTTCCCGACGAGGAAATCCCCGTCACCATCGACTGCCCGTCCTCCGGCCTGCCGGCCGGCCGCGACAAGGCGAACCCGCCGTCGGTGATCAAGCTCGAGCCGTACAAGACGCACCTGGCCTACGTCAAGGAACGCCGCACCGAAGAGGAAGCGGAGTCGCTCCTCGAGGAGGCGCTCCAGCAGTTGCGCGTGCGCCGTGGCAAGCTGACCGCCACCAACTAGCACCCACCACATACCGCGAACCCGCAGTTGTGCACGTTATGAGGCCCTCATAACACGCACAACTGCGGGTTCGCGGTGTTTTTAGTAGATGGGGGCGATGAGGTTCTCTGGCACCTCGGCCGCGGCCTCACTGTCCACGAAGAAGACCGTGCGCTTGCGTCCCTTGATGCCCGCGACCGGTACCTCGTCGCGGCTCGCCCCGGCCAGCGCCAGCCCGAGGGCGGAGGCCTTGTCCGAGCCGGCCAGGACCAGCCAGACCCGTTCCGACGAGTTCAGGGCGGGGCGGGTGAGGCTCAAACGCTCGGCCGGCGGCTTGGGCGCGTTCAGGATCGGGATGACGCTGGCCTGCGATTCCCGGATGCCGGACTGGTGCGGGAAGAGCGAGGCGACGTGGCCGTCGGGCCCGACGCCGAGGAAGGTGATGTCGAAGCGGGGCAGCGCGGCCCCGGATGGGGCGGCGAGGGCCAGCTCGGCCGCGTAGCGAGCGGCGGCGGCCTCGAGGTCGTCGCCCTCGTCCGAGGCGGGGAACGGGTGCACGTTCTGCTCCGGCACCGAGATGTGATCCAGCAGGGCTTCCCGCGCCTGCAGCTCGTTGCGGTTGGGGTGGCCCTTGGGCACCCAGCGTTCGTCGCCCCACCAGAACGAGACCCGGCCCCAGTCGATCGTGTCCCTGGCCGGCGACGAGTTGATGGCCGCCAGCACGGCGATGCCGACCGAACCGCCGGTCAGCACGACATTCGCAGCATCCTGGTCGTCAAGGATGTCGACGGTCTTCGTGATGAACCGCGCCGCCACCGAAGCCGACAACGACTCCTTGTTGAGGTGGACTAATACGCGCCGTTCATTCGTCACAAGTGTGCTCCGGTCTGTTCTGCGACCACGTCGTCGAGTTGCGGCAGGCCGCGCGTGATCACTTCACCATATAACTCATCCGGGTCGAGGCGTCGCAGCTCATCGGAGAGGCAGTCGCGCAGGCTGCGGCGTTTGAGGGTGAGATCCTGCTGCGGGCGGCCGGGCTGGGTCAGGGTCGCGATTTCCGGAATGTCCCGTTCGAGCGAGATGACGCCGGATGCCCGGGTGAGGTGAACCCCGCGGATTCCGTGGGCCAGCGGGCCCGAGGTGAGCTCGTATTCGACCGGCACCTGCAGCTGCATCTGCAGCCAGGCGGCCAGCAGCGCCGTCGAGGGTGAATCGGCCGCGCCCTCGACCTGGACCGCCGTGATCGCCTCGTACGGCGGCTGGTCGAGCACGGCGGCGAGCTGGGCCCGCCAGAGGGTGAGCCGGGTCCAGGCGAAGTCGGTGTCGCCGGGTCGGTAGCTGGTGCAGAGACGGTGCAGGGCGGCCTGCGGGTCGGCCTGCGCCGACGCATCCGTCACCCGGCGGTACGCGATCCGCCCGAGGGGGGACTCCGCGGGCACGTCGGGGGCCTCTCCCGGCCACCAGGCGACGACGGGCGCGTCCGGCAGGAGCAGACCCATCACGAGGCTCTCCGGGTCGCTGGCGGCATCGCCGTAGGCGCGGAGCACGATGACCTCGCTCGCCCCGGCGTCCCCGCCGACGCGGATCTCGGCGTCGACCCGGGCCGCGACGGCGCTGTGCGTGCCGTCGGATTCCCGGGTGGAGACCACGATGACGCGCATGGGGTGCTCCCGTGAGGCGTCATTGGCCGCCTCGATGGCCTCCTCTTCGTGGCCGAGCGTCGACGCGATGATGAGCGTCAGCACGCGGCCGAGAGCCACGGCGCCGCCCTCTTCCCGGATGCGCACCAGCGCCTTGGAGATCTTGGACGTCGTGGTGTCAGGCAGGTCGACGATCACGGTCGCCTCCACTTCCGGCCGTCGCGAGACAGCAATTCGTCGGCGGAATCGGGACCCCACGTTCCCGGCCGGTACTGCTCCGGCTGGCCCTGTTCGGCCCAGAACTCTTCGATCGGGTCGAGGATCTTCCAGGACAGCTCGACCTCCTCGTGGCGGGGGAACAACGGCGGGTCGCCGAGGAGCACGTCGAGGATGAGACGCTCGTAGGCCTCCGGGCTCGCCTCGGTGAAGGCGTGTCCGTAGCCGAAGTCCATCGTGACGTCGCGCACCTGCATTCCGACGCCGGGAACCTTCGAGCCGAAACGGATGGTGACCCCCTCGTCGGGCTGCACCCGGATGACGAGCGCGTTCTGGCCGAGCGTCGCCGTGTGGCCCTCCTCGAACAGGGACTGCGGGGCGCGTTTGAACACGACGGCGATCTCGGTGACCCGTCGGCCCAGCCGCTTCCCGGCGCGGAGATAAAACGGGACTCCCGACCAGCGCCGGGTTTCGATGGTGAGCCTGAGCGCGGCGTAGGTTTCGGTGAGGGACTCCGGGTTCATCCCGTCTTCGTCGAGGAAGCCGAGGACCTTCTCGCCGCCCTGCCAACCCCCCGAGTACTGCCCGCGGGCGGTGCCGGTGGCGAGGTCGTCGGGCAAACGGACGGAGGCCAGCACCTTCTCCTTCTCGGTGCGGAGGTCTTCCGCCGCAAAGGAGATCGGCTCCTCCATCGCCGTCAGGGCGAGGAGCTGCAGCAGGTGGTTCTGGATCACGTCGCGGGCGGCGCCGATGCCGTCGTAGTAGCCGGCGCGGCCGCCCACTCCGATGTCTTCGGCCATGGTGATCTGCACGTGGTCGACGTAGTTGGCGTTCCAGATCGGTTCGTACAGCTGGTTGGCGAAGCGAAGGGCCAGAATGTTCTGCACCGTTTCCTTGCCCAGGTAGTGGTCGATCCGGAAGACCGAATCGGCCGGGAAGACCGACTCGACGACGTCGTTGAGCTCCCGAGCCGTCTTCAGGTCGCTGCCGAAGGGCTTCTCAATGACGACGCGGCGCCACTGGCCCTCCTTCTGCTCCGCGAGACCAGAGCGACGCAGCTGCTCCGTGACCTGCGGGAACGCCTTCGGCGGGATCGAGAGGTAGAACGCATGGTTGCCCATCGTGCCGCGCTTCTCATCGAGTTCCTGGATGGTCTCCTTGAGCTGTTCGAACGCCGCGTCGTCGTCAAACGTACCCGGCACGAAACGGATGCCCTCGGCCAGCTGCGCCCAGACATCCTCGTGGAACTCGGTGCGCGCATACTGCTTCACGGCGTCGTGCACGACCTGCATGAAATCCTCGTTGTCCCAGTCGCGCCGGGCGAAACCGACGAGCGCGAAGCCCGGCGGCAGCAGCCCCCGATTCGCCAGGTCGTAGACGGCGGGCATGAGTTTCTTCCGCGACAAGTCGCCCGTCACGCCGAAGATGACGAGGCTGCTGGGCCCCGCGATCCGGTTCAGGCGGTAGTCGGACGCTGATCGCAGCGGATTGAACTCCGGGGTGATCTCCACCGGGGACATGCAGCTCCTTTGAGGGACAGGCGTCAGCGCAGGGCGGCGAACAGGGTTGAGATGTTCGCAGCAGGCTGGGTGAGGGTGAGGGTGAGGACCGGGCGACCATGTTCGGCAAGCACGCTCGCGTCACCGCTGGCCTGGGCCTGGATGAGTTCACCGAACGTGAACGGCCGTTCCGGAATGTCGAGGTCCTCGGCCGGGACGGCCAGGATCTGGAGGAACACACCGGTGGCCGGCCCGCCCTTGTGGAACTGGCCCGTGGAGTGCAGGAATCGCGGACCCCAGCCGAAGGTGACCGGCCGCTTGGACAGCCGGGCGAGCAGGTCGCGGACCTCGGCCAGTTCCGGGAGGTCCAGGCGGTTGACGTACGCCTGCACGGCGACATAGCCGTCCGGTCCGAGTTCCTCGAGCAGGGCGTCGACGGCCGAGGCCAGGTCGCTGGCGGCGCCGATGACGTGCGGCGTGCCGCGCACCTCGATGCCGTCGGAGATGAAGGCGGCCGGCTCGGGCTCGGGCCTGGCGTCCAGCAGCCCGCGGCTGGCGATCTTGGCGGACTCCACGTCCGGCTGGTCGAACGGGTTGATGCCCAGCAGCCGTCCGGCGACCACCGTGGCGTATTCCCAGACCAGGAACTGGGCGCCCAGCGTTCCGCTCACCCGGATCTCGCCGCCGCCGTCGTCGGCACCGAAGACCTCGAGGCCGGCGTCGTCGACGAGGCGCACCAGCTGCAGGTCGGGCAGGTTCGCGGACAGCTCGGGCGCGCCCGGTTCGAGCACGACGGGCAGGAGCCCGGTGCCCTTCTTGCCGGTCGATTCCGCGACGAGCTGCTCGATCCAGTCGGGCAGGCCCACGATGTGGGTCCCGTCGGCCAGGAGGGCGAGCTTGTCCCGCAGCGGGCTGGTCGCGGCGATGGCCGCACCGAGCACGAGGCCCGGGTTCTCGGGGGAGTCCACGGCCAGCGCGAGGCTGATCGCGTCGGCTTCGTCCAGGAGCTGACCGATGTCGACCCCGGCCAGGCCGGACGGCACCAGGCCGAACGCCGTGAGGGCCGAGTAGCGTCCGCCGACGGTCGGGTCGGCGGTGAAAACGCGGTAGCCGGCGGCGCGGGCGGATGCCTCCAGCGGCGAGCCGGGATCGGTCACGACGATGATCCGCTCGGCCGGGTCGATGCCGGCCGCGCGGAACGCGCGCTCGAACACCCGGCGCTGGCTGTCGGTTTCGACGGTGGAACCCGACTTGGACGAGACCACGAGGGCCGTGGCTTCGAGGTCGTCGTGCAGTGCGGCAAGAACCTGGCCGGGATCGGTCGAGTCCAGCACGGTGAGGGCCACCCCGGCGGTGCGGGTGATGACCTCGGGCGCCAGCGACGAGCCGCCCATGCCCGCGAGGGCGATCCGGGTGACGCCGTCGGCGCGAAGCGTGTCGCGCAGCGCCAGGATCTCGGCGACGAGCGGACGCGAGACCGCGACCGACTCGGTCCAGCCGAGACGCTTCGACGCCTCATCCTCGGCCTCCGGGCCCCAGAGCGCAGGGTCGAGGGCCGTGATGCTCGACGCGACCAGGTCGTCGACGAGGATGGGCACCGCGGTGCGGACGGCCTCGGCCGCGCCGCCGCTCACCGAAATTCGGAAGCTCACCGGCGGGCCCGGGCGGCCTCGAGCGCGGCCGTGACCGTGTCCAGCAACTCGTTCCAGGACACGATGAACTTGGAGACGCCCTCGGCCTCGAGCACCCGGGTGACGTCGTCGTAGGAGATGCCCTGGGCGGCCAGCGCGTCGAGCACGGCGTTGGCGTCGTCGTAGTTGCCGGTGATCGTGTCCCCGGCGATGACGCCGTGGTCGAACGTCGCGTCGAGGGTCTTCTCCGGCATGGTGTTGACGACCTCGGGCGCGACCAGCTCGGTCACGTAGAGGGTGTCGGGCAGGCTCGGGTCCTTGACGCCGGTCGAGGCCCACAACGGGCGCTGCTTGTTCGCCCCGGCTCCGATGAGCACCCTGGCCCGCTCGCTGTCGAAGGCCTGCTCGTAGACCTGGTAGGCCAGGCGCGCGTTGGCGACGCCGGCCTTGCTCTTGAGGGCGAGCGCCTCGGCCGTGCCGACGGCTTCCAAGCGCTTGTCGATTTCGGTGTCCACGCGCGACACGAAGAACGACGCGACCGAGTGGATGGTGGAGATGTCGATTCCGGCGGCCCGGGCCTTTTCCAGCCCGGTCAGGTAGGCGTTGATGACCTGGCGGTGGCGTTCGAGGCTGAAGATGAGCGTGACGTTGACGCTGATGCCGGCCGCGATGGTCTCCGTGATCGCCTCGAGGCCTTCGATGGTCGCCGGGATCTTGATCAGGGCGTTGGGCCGGTCGACCTTTGCCCAGAGTTGGCGGGCCGCGGCGATGGTTCCGGCCGCGTCGTGGGCGAGGGTCGGCTCGACCTCGATCGAGACCCGGCCGTCGAGACCGTTCGTGCGGTCGTAGACCGGGCGGAACAGGTCGCTGGCCGCGGCGACGTCGTCGGTGGTGATCTCGAAGACGGCGTCGTGAACGCCGGTGCCGGCCGCGGCGAGGAGCGCAACCTGCTCGGTGTACGCCTCGCCCTTGCTCAGGGCGCCGGCGAAGATCGTCGGGTTCGTCGTGACGCCGACGACGTTCTTCTCGGCGATCAGATTCTTCAGTCCGCCGGAGGTGATGCGCTCGCGGGACAGGTCGTCCAGCCAGATGCTGACGCCGGCAGCGGAAAGCTGGGCGAGGGGAGTTGTCTCAGTCATGTTTTTCTCCTGTGATTCAGATGTAGGTTTCGGGGCGCGCTCAGAGCGCTGCGAGGGATTCCCTGGCGGCGGCGACCACGGCATCCGTGGTGATGCCGAATTCGCGGAACAGGGTCTTGTAGTCCGCCGAGGCACCGAAGTGCTCGATGGAGACGCTGCGGCCGCGGTCGCCGACGTACCTGCCCCAGGTCAGCGCGATTCCGGCCTCAACCGATACCCGCGCGGTCACGGACTTCGGCAGCACCGACTCGCGGTATTCGGCGGTCTGCTCCTCGAACCATTCGAGGCTGGGCGCCGACACGACCCGGGCGTTGATGCCGTCGGCCTTGAGCGCCTCGCGGGCGTTGACGGCCAGCTGCACCTCCGAGCCGGTCCCGATCAGGATCACGTCGGGGGTGCCGCCGGGGGCCTCGGCCAGGACGTAGGCGCCCCGGGCCACGTTCGCGGCCGACGCGAAGGTGTCTCCGGATGCGTCGCCGTCGCCGCGCTCGAACACGGGGATGTTCTGGCGGGTCAGCACGATGCCGGCCGGACCGCCTCGACGTTCGAGGATCGTCTTCCAGGCCCAGCTCACCTCGTTGGCGTCGCCCGGACGCACGACGTCGAGGCCCGGAATGGCGCGGAGCGTCGCGAGCTGCTCAATCGGCTGGTGGGTGGGGCCGTCTTCACCGAGAGCGACGGAGTCGTGCGTCCAGACGAAGATCGACGGCGCCTTCATCAGCGCCGCGAGGCGGATCGCCGGGCGCATGTAGTCGCTGAAGATCAGGAAGGTCCCGCCGAACGGGCGAGTGTTGCCGTGCAACACGATGCCGTTCAGGATGGCGGCCATCGCGTGCTCGCGAATGCCGAAGTGCAGCACGCGGCCGTACTTGTTGCCGGTCCACGCGCCGGTGCTGTGCTCGCTCGGAACGAACGACGCGGCGCCCTCGATCGTGGTGTTGTTCGATTCGGCGAGGTCGGCGGAGCCGCCCCAGAGCTCGGGGATGACCGAGCCGAGGGCGCCGAGCACCTTGCCGGATGCGGCCCGGGTGGAGACCTCGGTGCCGGCCGGGAAGACCGGGAGCGCCTCGTCGAGCCCGTCGGGCAGTTCGCCGGTGAGCAGGCGGTCCAGCAGCTGCTTCCGTTCGGGGTTCGCCGCCGACCAGGCGTCGAAGCGCGTGTTCCACTCGGCGTGCTGGTCCGCACCGCGGACGAGGGCCTTGCGGGTGTGCTCGATCACGTCGTCCGCGACCTCGAAGTTCTTGTCCGGGTTGAATCCCAGCACCGTCTTGACACCGGCGAGTTCCTCGGCGCCCAGCGCGGATCCGTGAATCTTGCCGGTGTTCTGCTTCTTCGGGCTGGGCCAGCCGATGATCGTCTTCAGGATGATCAGCGACGGCTGGTCGGTCACGCCCTGGGCCGCCTCGATCGCGGAGTGGAGCTCGGCGACGTCCTCGACGTACGAACCGGTCTTCTTCCAGTCGACGGTCTGCACGTGCCAGTTGTAGGCGGCGTAGCGCGCCGCGACGTCTTCCGTGAACGCGATGTTCGTGTCGTCTTCGATCGAGATCTGGTTGCTGTCGTAGATGGTGATCAGGTTGCCGAGCTGCTGGTGGCCGGCGAGCGAGGATGCCTCGGCGGTGACGCCCTCCTGCAGGTCGCCGTCGCCGGCGATGACATACACGAAGTGGTCGAACGGGCTCGTGCCGTCCGCGGCATCCGGATCGAACAGGCCGCGCTCGAACCGCGCGGAGTAGGCGAAGCCCACGGCGGAGGCCAGGCCCTGCCCGAGCGGGCCGGTCGTGATCTCGACGCCGTCGGTGTGGCCGTATTCCGGGTGGCCGGGAGTCTTCGAGCCCCAGGTGCGGAGCGCCTTGAGGTCATCGAGCTCGAGGCCGTAACCGCCCAGGTAGAGCTGGACGTACTGGGTGAGCGAGCTGTGGCCGGCGGAGAGCACGAAGCGGTCGCGGCCGAGCCAGGCGTTGTCGGCCGGGTCGCGCCGCATGACCTTCTGGAACAGGAGGTATGCTGCCGGGGCCAGGCTCATGGCGGTGCCCGGATGCCCGTTGCCGACCTTCTCCACGGCGTCCGCGGCAAGCAGACGGGCCGTGTCGATGGCCGTGTTGTCGATGGAATTCCACTGCAATGCTGCCACTTTGAAAGGACCCTTCTGGAAGCGACGAGGGCAGGTCGTCACGGACCCGCTCCTGCTGAGGTTGGCGCGCCCGTGGACTTCATCGGCCTCACGCGTGCGCGTGTGGTTCGGCGGGGCCGATCCACGCGGACAATCGCCGTGACTGGCGGGCATGTTCAGTATAGGGATGCGGCATTCCCGTGTGTCGTGGGATGACGGCAGCCCCGGCCGCCGGGCGGGGCGCGGACGCTCCCGCCCGGCCGTCCGGCATGGCCTAGAATTGACCGAGCCAGCAGAACCGTAAGAGGAGCAATGGACGTCGCCGTAGAAACCCGCCGCGAGAGCGGACCGCGCACCATCCGCCGCACCCTGAAGGCATATGTCGCCCTGACCAAGCCTCGGATCATCGAGCTCCTGCTCGTCGTCACCGCGCCCACCATGATCCTGGCGGCCGGCGGCATCCCCAGCCTGTGGCTGGTGCTCGCGACGCTGATCGGTGGCGCGCTGAGCGCCGGTTCGGCCGGCGTGTTCAACTGCTACCTCGACCGTGACATCGACCGGCTGATGAAGCGCACGAAGGATCGGCCGCTGGTGACCGGGGAGGTCAGCGACCGTGAGGCGCTCATCCTCGCCTGGGTGCTGGGCGCGGCCTCCATCGTCTGGCTCTGGGCGTTCACCAACTGGCTGGCTGCGGTGCTCTCGCTGGCGGCCATCCTGCTCTATGTCGTGTTCTACACGATCATCCTCAAGCGCCGCACGGCCCAGAACATCATCTGGGGCGGCGTGGCCGGCTGCATGCCCGTGCTGATCGGCTGGGCCGCCGTGACCGGCGACCTGTCGTGGCCGCCGTTCATCCTGTTCGCGGTGATCTTCCTCTGGACCCCGCCGCACTATTGGCCGCTGTCGATGAAGTACCGCGCCGACTACCAGGCCGCCGGCGTGCCCATGCTCGCCGTGGTGCGCGGGCGCGCCCAGGTCGGCCTGCAGGTCATCCTCTACGCCTGGGCGACGGTCGCCTGCTCTCTGCTGCTCATCCCCGTCGCGGACATGGGCCTGCTCTACGCCTTCGTCGCGCTGGTGACCGGCGGCTGGTTCATCTACGAGACCCACCGCCTCTACAACCTGGCGATCCGGCACGAGCACGTCTCTCCGATGCGCGTCTTCCACGGCTCGATCGCGTACCTCACGCTGCTCTTCGTCGCCGTCGGCGTCGACCCGCTGCTGCCCTTCTAGCCGCCGTCGCTCCGGCCGCGCGCGGGCCAGCGGGAACCGTTAGCTGCGCGCGGTGCCGGCAGCGGATGCCGTGGCCGACGCCGGGGAGGCATCCGTCTCGGCGACAGGGGCCCTCAGGTGCAGGATCAGCGCCGTCATCACCGCGGCGAGGACGCAGGCCAGCACCATGTGGCTGCCGACGAGCACCGGGGGCAGGCCGGTCCGGGCCTGGACCAGCCCGATGATGATCTGCATCGCCTCGATCCCGAGCAGCCCAACGGCCCAGCCGGCGACCGGCAGACCCCGGATGACCGCCGCCGCGAGCAGCGTCACCGTCAGCAGCAGCGTGACGTAGGCCGGCCAGGCATGGAGGTGCTCGAACAGCTCGGCGTCGAATCCGGACCGGACCGCGTCGGAGTCCCCGGAGTGCGGCCCGGATGCGGTGGTGACCACGCCCACCACGATCGTGATCGCCACCACCGCGCTGGTGGCGTGGGCCAGCCGCGCGAACCAGGTCGGCACGACGCGCCGACGCGGTCCGGGCGTCGTCGTCGTGCGGTAGACCAGCACCGTCGCGACACACACCATCAACAACGACACGATGAAGTGCAGGCCGACGATGAACGGGTTCAGGCCGGTGAGCACGGTGACTCCGCCGAGGAGGGCCTGGACGAGCACCCCGAGGGCCAGCACGAGGGCGAGCACGAACAGATCGCGCCGCTCCCGGCGGATGCGCCACAGCAGCACGAAGGTGGCGATCGCGACGAGGCCCACGACGCCCGTCATCAGGCGGTTCGCGAACTCGATCACGCCGTGGACGCCCATCTCCGGCGTCGGTACGAGGGATTGGGCGGTGCAGGTCGGCCAGGTCGGACAGCCCAGCCCCGATGCGGTCAGCCGCACCGCGCCGCCCGTTCCGACGATCACGATCTCGGTGACGAGGCTCAGCCACGCGAAGAAGCGGATGCGCCCGTCAACGCGGGTGGGCAGCCAGGCGGAAATTCGGCTCACGTGGGTCAGCTTTCGGTTTGTCGGCTCATGTGTAAACGCCGGTAGTCACTGGAAATGCCACCCGAACGCTGTAGAATCAGGGTTTCATGGATTCACTCGTGTTGCCCGTAAAGCGGCAAAGCAGCGTGGCGAGGGTCTTGAATATCTTAGGTACGCAACGTAGCCGTCCACACAACCCATTCCCCGACAGGGCCTCCTCTGGAGGCGTGTCCGGGAATGACCGGACTGATATCCGGGTTGTTGTGAATGGGAGAAGAGGTAAAAATGTCTGACGTTCTGCTAGACCGACCCGACCTCGAGGGGATCGGCACTTACGAGTTCGGATGGGCTGACTCCGACGCCGCGGGCGCATCCGCCCGGCGCGGCATTTCGCCTGAAGTCGTCACCGACATCTCGAACATCAAGAGCGAACCCGAGTGGATGCTGAAGCGGCGCCTCAAGGCGCTGGAGCTCTTCGAACGCAAGCCCATGCCCACCTGGGGCGCGGACCTCTCGGGGATCGACTTCGACAACATCAAGTACTTCGTGCGGTCCACGGAGAGGCAGGCCCAGACCTGGGAAGACCTGCCCGACGACATCAAGAACACCTACGAGAAGTTGGGCATCCCGGAGGCCGAGCGCTCACGCCTCGTCTCGGGTGTCGCCGCCCAGTACGAGTCGGAAGTGGTCTACCACCAGATCAACGAGGACCTCGCCGCCCAGGGCGTCATCTTCATGGACACCGACACCGCGCTCAAGGAGCACCCGGAGATCTTCGAGGAGTACTTCGGCACGGTCATTCCCTCCGGCGACAACAAGTTCGCCGCGCTGAACACCGCGGCCTGGTCCGGCGGGTCGTTCGTCTACGTTCCGCCCGGTGTCCACGTCGAGATCCCGCTGCAGGCCTACTTCCGGATCAACACGGAGAACATGGGCCAGTTCGAGCGCACGCTGATCATCGCCGACGAGGGCAGCTACGTGCACTACATCGAGGGGTGCACCGCGCCCATCTATACCTCGGACTCGCTGCACTCCGCCGTGGTGGAGATCATCGTGAAGAAGGACGCCCGCGTCCGCTACACGACGATCCAGAACTGGTCGAACAACGTCTACAACCTGGTCACCAAGCGTGCCACAGCGGCCGCCGGCGCCACCATGGAGTGGATCGACGGCAACATCGGCTCCAAGGTCACCATGAAGTACCCGTCGATCTACCTGATGGGGGAGCACGCCAAGGGCGAGACCCTGTCCGTCGCCTTCGCCGGCCCCGGCCAGCATCAGGATGCCGGCGCCAAGATGATCCACATGGCGCCGTACACGCAGTCCTCCATCGTGTCCAAGTCGGTCGCCCGCGGCGGTGGCCGCTCGGCCTACCGCGGCGAGGTGAAGGTCGACGTGCGCGCGCACCACTCGGCCAACACGGTGCGCTGCGACGCGCTCCTGGTCGACACGAAGTCCCGCTCCGACACCTACCCGGCCATCGACATCCGCGTCGACGACGTGCAGCTCGGGCACGAGGCCACCGTCTCCAAGGTCAGCGAAGAGCAGTTGTTCTACCTGATGAGCCGCGGCATGCCCGAAGACGAGGCCATGGCCATGATCGTGCGCGGTTTCATCGAACCCATCGCCAGGGAACTCCCGATGGAGTACGCCCTTGAACTCAACAAGCTCATTGAAATGGGCATGGAAGGATCCGTCGGTTAGATGTCCGTCGCCTCTGCAAAACTGAATCCCGTTTCACCCGCAATGCCCACAGCCGAACAGCACGGAATCAAGGAACACTCGGACGGCCGGTTCGGCTATGTGCCGGTGCAGACCCGCTCCGCGCGGTTCAAGAGTGTGAACGTCGCCGACTTCGCAGCCGTCACCGGCCGCGAGGCGGTCTGGAAGTTCTCGCCCGTTGCCAGGTTCACTGACCTCACCGCCGGCGAGCTCGACGGGTCGGTCTACGACTACTCCGTCACGGATGCGCCCGGCGTGACCGTCGACTGGGTCGATCGCGGCGACCCCCGGATCGGCACCGCCGGCTTGCCGGAGGAACGTGCCTCGGCCAACGCCTGGACGAGCTTCGAGCGCGCCCTCGCGATCACCGTCACCGGTGAGGACGAGAAGGTTCTCACGCTCACCCGTGAGAACCTCGGCTCCGCTCCGCGGGCGGCCCACACGATCATCGAGGCCAGGCCGTTCAGCCACGCCACCGTCATCCTGCAAAACAGCGGCGACGCCCGGATCACCGAGAACGTCGAGATCATCCTCGGCGACTCGGCGAACCTCACCGTCATCACCGTGCAGGAGTGGAACGCCGACGCGGTCCAGCTGGCCAGCCACTTCGCGACCATCGGACGCGACGCGCGCCTCAAGCACATCGTGGTCTCGCTCGGCGGAAGCATCGTGCGGGTCAACCCGGCCGTGCACCTGGCCGGATCCGGCTCGGACACCGAGCTCCTGGGCCTGTACTTCGCCGACGCCGGCCAGCACCTCGAGCAGCAGGTCTACGTCGACCACATCGCGCCGCACACCCGGAGCCGGGTGACCTACAAGGGCGCACTGCAGGGCAAGGCCGCGCGCACCGTGTGGATCGGCGACGTGCTCATCGGCCCGGGCGCCAGCGGAACCGACAGCTACGAGCAGAACCGCAACCTCGTGCTGAGCGAGGGTACTCGTGCCGACTCCGTGCCGAACCTCGAGATCGAAACCGGCGACATCCTGGGTGCCGGTCACGCCAGCGCCACCGGACGCTTCGACGACGAGCAGTTGTTCTACCTGCAGTCGCGCGGCATCACCGAGGACGAAGCCCGCCGGCTCGTGGTGCGCGGCTTCCTCAGCGAAATCGTGCAGAAGCTCGGATCCAAACCGCTCGAGGATCGGCTGCACGCGGCCATCGAGGCCGAGCTGGCCGTCTCGGAGGGGAACTGACCATGGCGTCCACCCAGATCTGCGCCTTCGACGACCTCGAACCGAACCAGGCCGTCAAGGTCGACATCGACGGCATCCCCATCGCCGTCGTTCGCGACTCTGCCGGCTCGGTGTTCGCGATCGGCGACACCTGCACCCACGGCGACATTTCCCTCTCGGAAGGTTTCGTCGAGGGAGAATCCATCGAGTGCTGGGCGCACGGCTCCCTGTTTTCCCTGAAGACAGGCAAGGCGCTCACCCTCCCGGCCTACGACCCGGTTCCCGTCTACAAGGTCGAACTCGTTGACGGTTTCGTCTTCATCGACCCCGCCGTCATCCTGGCCGTCTAGCCACCCCGACTTGCCGGCGGCAACGCCGGAAAACGAAAGAGAATTCATGTCTGTACTTGAGATAAAAGACCTGCACGTCAGCGTCGAGACCGACCAGGGCACCACGCAGATCCTGCGGGGCGTCAACCTGACCATCAACGAGGGCGAGATCCACGCGATCATGGGCCCCAACGGCTCGGGCAAGTCCACCCTGGCCTACACGATCGCCGGCCACCCGAAGTATCACGTGGAGAGCGGCACGATCCAGCTCGACGGCGAAGACGTCCTCGCCATGACCGTCGACGCCCGCGCCCGCGCCGGCCTCTTCCTCGCGATGCAGTATCCCGTCGAGATCCCCGGGGTGTCGGTCACGAACTTCCTCCGCACCGCCAAGACGGCGATCGACGGGACGGCGCCGCCCATCCGCACCTGGATCAAGGATGTCCGCGAGTCGATGAGCCGGCTGCGGATGGACAAGAGCTTCGCCGAGCGCAACGTCAACGAGGGCTTCTCGGGCGGCGAGAAGAAGCGCAACGAAATCCTGCAGCTCGAACTGCTGAGGCCCAAGTTCGCCGTGCTCGACGAGACCGACTCCGGACTCGACGTCGACGCGCTCAAGATCGTGTCGGAGGGCGTGAACCGGGCCAAGGAGAACACCGGCCTGGGCATCCTGCTGATCACCCACTACACGCGGATCCTGCGCTACATCAAGCCGGACTTCGTGCATGTGTTCGTGAACGGCCGCATCGCCGAGCAGGGCGGTCCCGAGCTGGCCGACCGCCTCGAAGACGAGGGCTACGATCGCTATCTCGTCGACACGAACGTAAACTAGGGGCATGTCTTCCACATTGAGTCCTGCGCGCTTCGATGAAATCGAAGAGGCGCTCAAAGACGTCATGGACCCGGAGCTCGGCATCAATGTCGTCGACCTCGGGCTGATCTACGACCTCGGCTGGGATGACGAGAACGACGCACTCATCATCCACATGACCCTGACCTCGGCCGGCTGCCCGCTGACCGACGTGCTCGAGGAACAGACCGCCGAGGCCCTGGACGGCGTCGTCGACCAGTTCCGGATCAACTGGGTCTGGATGCCGCCGTGGGGTCCCGAAAAGATCACCGACGACGGTCGCGACATGATGCGCGCCCTCGGCTTCTCGGTCTAGCCCGGCGTCACCCGCCCGCCGTTCCTCACGGCCCCGATGCGTTCGCGCATCGGGGCCGTTCTGCGTCCTGGATCGGCCACCGTCGCGGCTGAGGCGCCGAGTGGAATGGGTTTACACCTAGTAGAACGGTACTCTAAGTGTCATGCCAGCACCGTCGACTCCCGCGCAAATCCGCCGATCCGTGCAGGCCACGGCCACTCGAGCGGCGATCACCCTGGCCGCGCACCGATTGATGCTCGAGCGCGGCTATGTCGCCACCTCGATCGGCGCGATCGCCGACGAGGCCGGCGTCGCGGTCCAGACGATCTACAACTCGATCGGCAACAAGGCCGAGGTGCTCTCCGCGGTGCTCGATCTCGCCGCCGCCGGACCGGACGCCCCTGCCCTTCTCCCCGATGTGATGCGCCGGCGGGTGGCCGCCGCCGTGAGCGCACCGGAGATCATCCGGATTCTCGCGGACTGGTTCACCGAGTTGCATGCGCGAACGTCGGGCGTCTTCCGCGTGATCGGCCAGGCCACCGCCGTTGATCCGGAGGTCGCGAAACTCGAACTCCGGCGCGCCGCCGGCCGGCTGCACCATTACGGTGAGGCCGCGTCGGCCCTCCGGGCCCGGCGCGGGCTACGGGCCGGGCTGAGCGACCACGAGGCCGCCGCGGCGATCTGGGCCCTCGGCCACCCGCAGGTGTACGAGTCCTTCGTGACCGACCTCGGCTGGTCGGCCTCGGCCTACCGGGAATGGCTCGGAAAGACCCTCAAAGCCACCCTGTCGTAGCTGTCGGGTACGAGGCGGACGCGGCAAGCAAATATACTGGATAGTTGGCCCGACTGGGCCGGCGACTTTTTACCCCCCTCTGAACGGACTATTGCTGTGCTCAACGTGCAAGATCTCGAGATCCGTGTGGGGGCGCGCGTGCTCATGGAGGACGTCAGCTTCCGCGTTTCCAACGGAGACAAGATCGGCCTCGTCGGTCGAAACGGTGCCGGCAAGACCACGCTGACCAAGACCCTGGCGGGGGAGACCCTGCCCACGAAGGGGCAGATCGAACGCTCCGGCGAGATCGGCTACCTCCCGCAGGACCCGCGCTCCGGCGACCCGGAGATGCTCGCCCGCACCCGCATCCTCGACGCCCGCGGGCTCGGCACCATCTCCCTCGGCATGCTCCAGTCGAGCCTCGACATGGCCAGCGATGACGAGAAGGTCAGCGCCGCGGCCATGCGCACCTACGGCACCCTGACCGACCAGTTCAACGCCCTCGGCGGCTACGCCGCCGAGGCAGAGGCCGCGTCGATCGCCAGCAACCTGAACCTGCCCGACCGCATCCTCGACCAGCAACTCAAGACGCTCTCCGGAGGCCAGCGCCGCCGGATCGAGCTCGCGCGCATCCTCTTCTCCGCGGCCGAGACGATGATCCTCGACGAGCCCACCAACCACCTCGACGCCGATTCCGTCGTCTGGCTGCGCGAGTTCGTGAAGAACTACCGCGGCGGATGCATCATCATCAGCCACGACATCGAACTCGTCGGCGACACGGTCAACCGGGTCTTCTACCTTGACGCCAACCGCATGGCGATCGACATCTACAACATGAACTGGAAGAATTACCAGCGTCAGCGCGAGGCCGACGCCGAGCGCCGCAAGAAGGAACGCGCCAACGCCGAGAAGAAGGCGTCGACGCTGCAAATGCAGGCCGCCAAATTCGGGGCCAAGGCCAGCAAGGCGGCATCCGCCCACCAGATGGTGGCCCGCGCCGAGAAGCTGCTCTCCGGCCTCGATGCCGTGCGCGCCGTCGACCGGGTCGCCAAGCTGCGCTTTCCGGAGCCCGCGCCGTGCGGTCGCACCCCGCTGATGGCGACGAACCTGTCCAAGAGCTACGGCTCCCTGGAGATCTTCGCCGCCGTCGACCTGGCCATCGACCGCGGGTCGAAGGTCGTCATCCTCGGCCTCAACGGCGCCGGCAAGACGACCCTGCTGCGCATGCTCGCCGGCGTCGACAAGCCCGACACCGGTCAGATCGAACCCGGCCACGGCCTGCGGATCGGCTACTACGCCCAGGAACACGAGACCATCGACATCAAGCGCAGCGTGCTCGAGAACATGGTTTCCTCCTCGCCCAGCATCACCGAGATGGAAGCCCGCAAGGTGCTCGGCTCCTTCCTGTTCACCGGCGACGACTCGCACAAGGCGGCCGGGGTTCTCTCCGGCGGCGAGAAGACCCGGCTCGCGCTGGCCATGATCGTCGTCTCCGGCGCCAACGTGCTGCTCCTCGACGAGCCCACGAACAACCTGGACCCGGCCAGCCGCGCCGAGATCCTGGACGCGCTGGCCAACTACGCCGGCGCTGTGGTCCTGGTCAGCCACGACGAGGGCGCTGTCGAGTCTCTCAACCCCGAGCGGGTGTTGATCATGCCCGACGGTGTCGAGGACCACTGGAACAAGGACTACCTGGACCTGATCACCCTCGCCTGATCCCGCTCGCCTGATCACCCTCGGATGGGCGGTCAGGCGGGTTCAGCCCAGGTCAGAGCGGTGAGTGCGTGCCGTCGAGGAGGGCATCCTCGATCTCCCCGTCGCCGCGCGGCTTCGCTGCCTCGCGACGGGCGCGTGTCTTCGCGCGTTCCCGCTCGGCCGGGTCGTCGATGTTGACCGTGCGGAACTCCTGGCGGGCGGCCCAGCCCAGACCGAGGAATCCGAGCAGGGCGAAGACGAACCACTGCAGGGCGTAGGACAGGTGCGGACCCTCGTCCCGGATCGGGCGCACCACCGCGGTCGGGCGCTCGGCGGCGGGTGGGTCCTCGGTGTCCAGCAGCCCGTAGGCGCCAGTGTACGTGGGCGCGTCCAGCCGCTCCGCGACGTCGTCGAGGTTGATCGTGGCGATCTGGTCGCCGCTGGCCGTGCGCCCGGTCAGGGTCGGCTCGCCGGCCTTGAGCCGGGCGACGACCGTGACCTGGCCGACGGGAGGCTCGGGCACGGCGTCGGGGGCATCCTGGTTCTGCCCGGTCGGCAGCCAGCCGCGGTTGACGACGAAGACGGTCCCATCGTCCTGCCGGAGCGGCGTGAGCACCTCGAATCCCGGGTTGATGTTCAGTGGACGGTTGCGCACGAGCAGCTGGTCTTCGACGAGATAGGTGCCCGTGACGGTCACCGGGAGCCATTTCTGCGTCTCCGCGAACGAGTCGAGGTCCGGCAACGCATCGGCCAGGGGCACGGGCGAGGCATCGTAGTTCGCATCGATCTTGGAGATCTCGGTGAGCGCCTCGGCCCGGCGTGCGAACTGCCAGACACCCAGCCCGCTCGACACGAGAGCAAAAACGATCGTCAGGGCGAGATAGCCCGCCCAGCGCCGGCTGAGCAGGAAGGACCAGCCGCTCACTCCGCACCCGCCTCCGGCTGCCGGGCGACGGCCGGCGCTTCGACAGTCAACGGGTCGGCAGCCAACGGGTCGGCGGTCAACGGCTCGACCGTGAGCGGAAAGTCACGCGCGGCCAGGAACTCGCGCAGGTAGTCGACGTGCTCGTCGCAGGCGAGCCAGGTCTTGACCCGGCCGGCGGCGTGGATGCGGGGGTTGCGCCAGTCCAGGCGCCAGGTCGCCCCGGTCCGGCATCCGGCCCGGGAACAGCTGGTCTGTTCAGGGGGCGTGCCGAACCCGATCATTTGCCGTCCTCGGGGCGGTCGCGTGTGAAGACCTCGACTCCGCCCGGGCGCAGCACCTGTGAGCCCCGCGGATCGGCGTGGACGTTGGCAATGACAACGGCGATGTACGGCAGCACGATCGCGCCGACGGCGCAGACCAGCAGCCACCAGCCCTGCACGAAGAACATCAGGACGATGCAGACGATCCGGATGCCCATGGTGATCGAGTACTTGACCATGCGGCTTCGCCGCTCTTCCTCAGGGGAGAGGGGCAGTGAGGTGATCGACTGCTGTTTCATGGATGTCATCGCTTCCGGCCAGAGGACGTTCTGCCCTTTCCAGCCTACGTCTCGTTGGGCGAAGGCGCTGACGCTCTAAGCTGAAACCCCCCGGTCGCCTCTTCATTCGCCCGGCAGGAGATTGGATCACCGCATGACGACGGCTCGAACTGTACTGGTCACCGGAGGAAACCGCGGGATCGGTTTCGCCATCGCCGAGGAATTCGTCGCTCAGGGCCACCGCGTGGCCGTGACCGCCCGCTCGGGCACGGGACCCGACGGCAGCCTCACCGTGCGCGCCGACGTGACCGACTCCGCGTCGATCGACACCGCCTTCCGCGAAATCGAAGCCGCGCTCGGCCCGGTGGAAGTTGTCGTCGCCAACGCCGGCATCACCAGGGACACGCTCCTCATGCGCATGTCCGATGACGACTTCACCTCGGTCATCGACACCAACCTCAGCGGCGCCTTCCGCGTGGTCAAGCGCGCCTCGAAGGGCATGCTCAAGGCCCGCTTCGGCCGGATCGTGCTCATTTCCAGCGTCGTCGGCCTCTACGGGTCGGCCGGGCAGGTCAACTACGCGGCGTCCAAGAGCGGGCTGATCGGCCTGGCCCGGTCGGTGACCCGTGAGCTGGGCGCCCGCGGCATCACCGCCAACGTCGTCGCCCCCGGGTTCATCGAGACGGACATGACCGCCGAACTTCCCGAGGCGCAGCAGGCCGAATACAAGCGCAACATCCCCGCCGGCCGGTTCGCGACCCCGACCGAGGTGGCTCGCGTCGTCACCTGGCTCGCCGGCGACGACTCCTCCTACATCTCCGGAGCGGTCATCCCCGTCGACGGCGGCCTCGGAATGGGCCACTGACCCACCGCGGGTGGGCGAGGCTCAGCCGCGCAGGCCGAGCAGGGGGAGCACCTGGCTGAGGTCGCATACATCGATCACGACGTCGGCCCCGGCCTTCACCAGCGGCTTCGCGTTGAAGGCGATGGACAGCCCGGCCGGGTCCATCATCCGCAGGTCGTTGGCACCGTCGCCCACCGCGACCGTGCGGGAGAGCGCGATGCCGTCGGCGGCAGCCCACTCCCGCAGGGCAGCGGCCTTCGCCTCGGCGTCGATGATCGGGCCGACGAGGCCGCCGGTGAGCCGGCCGTCCGCCACCTCCAGCCGGTTGGCACGCCAGTGGTCCAGGCCGAGCAGGCCGGCCAGCGGGTCGAGCAGTTCGTGGAACCCGCCCGAGACCACGCCGACGCGGCTGCCGTGCGCATGCAGGCCGGCGATCAGTTCGTGCACGCCCGGGGTCGGGCGGATGAGCCGGCCGACGTCCGCGAAGACGCTGGTCGGCAGCCCCGCGAGGGTTTTCACCCGCGCGATCAGGCTTTCGGCGAAGTCGAGCTCCCCACGCATGGCGCGCTCGGTGACCGCCTGAACTTCGGGGCGCGAGCCCGCGGCATCCGCCAGCAACTCGATGACTTCGTCTTCGATCAGGGTGGAGTCGGCGTCGAGAACGACCAGGAACCTTGTTGTCACGGGTGAACGTGCACGCCCTTGCCGACGACGGTGATTCCCGAGTTGGTCACGCTGAAGCCGCGGGCCAGGTCCCGGTCGCGGTCGACGCCGACGCTGGCTCCCGCCTCGACGATCACTTCCTTGTCGAGGATCGCCCGGCGAACGGTCGCGCCCGGCTTGATCTGCGTGCGTTCGAAGACGATCGAATCGACCACCTCGGCGCCGGAATCGACGGCGGCCCACGGCCCCAGGACGCTGCGTTCGATGTGCGCGCCGGAGATGACGCTGCCGAGCGACACGATCGAGTCGATCATCGTTCCCAGTGCGCCGCGCGCATCGCGAACGAACTTGGCCGGCGGGGAGTTGAGCTGCTGGCTGAAGATCGGCCATGCCTGGTTGTACAGGTTGAACACGGGCAACGCGGAGATGAGATCCTGGTGGGCCTCGAAGAACGAGTCAATCGTTCCGACGTCGCGCCAGTAGTACCGGTCGCGGTCGGTTGAGCCGGGCACGTCGTTGAGCTTGAGGTCGTAGACGCCGGCCTCGCCGCGGGAGACGAAGTCGGGGATGATGTCCCCGCCCATGTCGTGGCTCGAGTCGGTCTTCTCGCCGTCGCGCAGCACCGCTTCGATCAGGGCATCCGTGTTGAAGACGTAGTTGCCCATCGAGGCGAACACTTCGTCGGGGTTGTCCGCCAGGCCGACGGCATCCTTCGGCTTCTCGCGGAAGTCCCTGATCCGGTCGGGGCTCGCAGCGTCGACCTCGATCACGCCGAACTGGTCGGCCAGGCCGATCGGCTGGCGGATGGCGGCGACCGTGGCCTGGGCGCCGGATGCGATGTGCGCTGCGATCATCTGGCTGAAGTCCATCCGGTACACGTGGTCGGCTCCGACGACGACGACGATGTCGGGCTTCTCATCGTGGATCAGGTTGAGGCTCTGCAGGATCGCGTCGGCGGATCCGCTGAACCACCGCTTGCCGAGGCGCTGCTGGGCGGGAACCGAGGCAATGTACGAGTTGAACAGGCCGCCGGTCACGTGCCACGTCTGCGAGACGTGGCGGTCCAGGCTGTGCGACTTGTACTGCGTCAACACGACGATCTGGGTGAGCCCGGAGTTGATCAGGTTGGACAGGGCGAAGTCGATCAAGCGGTAGTGGCCGCCGAAAGGCACGGCGGGCTTGGCACGGTCCTCGGTCAGGGGCATGAGCCGCTTTCCTTCTCCGCCGGCGAGAACGATTCCAAAGATCTTCTTCTTCGACTCCATGGTTCCCACAGTAGGGGCATCCGCTCGCCTCGACCACCCGGACTGTGGTGTGTGACCCTCGGCGCTGCGCTAGTTTTACTCCATGCGAGTCGATCTGCTGACCAAGGAATACCCGCCCGAAATCTATGGGGGGGCGGGTGTGCACGTGGCCGAGCTCGTCCGAGCGCTCCGTCACGACATCGACGTCGTGGTGCGCTGCTTCGGCGGCGACCGTGACGCGCCCTCGACACACGCGTACGGAGTTCCGGCGGAGCTCGCCGACGCGAACGCGACCCTCGCCACGCTCGGGGTCGACCTGAGGATGGCCCAGGACGTGCAGGGCGCGGATCTCGTGCACTCCCACACCTGGTACGCGAATGGGGCAGGGCACATCGCCAAGCTCCTCCACGGCGTGCCGCACGTCGTCACGGCGCACAGCCTGGAGCCGCTCCGTCCGTGGAAGGCCGAGCAGCTCGGCGGCGGCTACCGAGTGTCGAGCTGGATCGAGAAGACCGCATTCGAAGCAGCGGATGCCGTGATCGCCGTGAGCGACGGCATGCGCCGGGACATCCTCCGCAGCTACCCGGCCCTCGACGAGTCTCGGGTGCAGGTCGTCTACAACGGCATCGACCTCGAACGCTGGAAGCCGACCACCGACCACGACACCGTTCGGGCGCTCGGCATCGACCCCGATCGACCCTCCGTCGTGTTCGTGGGGCGCATCACCCGGCAGAAGGGCCTGCCCTACCTGTTGCGGGCGGCCGCAGCCCTGCCGGAGGACGTGCAGCTTGTGCTCTGCGCCGGCGCACCGGACACCCCGGGCATCATGGCGGAGGTGACCGCGGGAGTGCGCGCGCTCCAGGAGCAGCGCTCCGGCGTGGTCTGGATCGACCGGCTCCTGCCGCAGCACGAGCTGTCGGCCGTGCTCACTGCCGGAACGGTCTTCGTCTGCCCCTCCGTCTACGAACCGCTCGGAATAGTCAACCTCGAAGCGATGGCCTGCGGCCTGCCCGTCGTGGGCACCGCCACCGGCGGCATCCCGGAGGTCGTGGCCGACGGAGAGACGGGCCGGCTGGTCCCGATCGACCAGGCGACGGACGGCACCGGCACCCCGCTCGACCCCGATCTCTTCGTCGCCGACCTCGCCAGGACCCTCACCGAAGTGCTGAGCGACCCGGTACGCGCGGCGGAAATGGGCCGAGCCGGACGTGTCCGGGCGGAGCGAAAGTTCAGCTGGGACACCATCGCCGTCCGCACCCGGGAGATCTACGCGTCCCTGCTGTAGCCGGACCCCCGGCGGGTGCGCGGTGGGTGCCGAGGCCCCACCGCGGCGGATAGCATGGAGCCATGGTCAACGTTCTTCAGCTCACCGATGTGTCCGTTGTCCGAGGTGGCACTGCCATCCTCGACTCAGTGAACTGGAGTGTTGAAGACGACCAGCGCTGGGTCATCCTGGGCCCGAACGGCGCCGGCAAGACCACGCTGCTGCAGATGGCCGCGGCCATGATGCACCCCTCGAGCGGCAAGGTCGAGGTGCTCGAGGAGCCCCTGGGCGGCACCGACTTGTTCGAGCTTCGCCCCCGGATCGGCTTCGCGTCGACGGCCATGGCCCGCAAGATCCCCGCGACGGAGCGGGTCATCGACGTCGTGATGACCGCCGCATACTCGGTCACGGGGCGGTGGCACGAAGAGTACGAGTCGATTGACGAGCGTCGCGCCCAGCGCGTGCTCGCAGAATGGAAGCTCGACCACCTGGCCGAACGCAAGTTCGGCACCCTCAGCGACGGTGAGCAGAAGCGGGTACAGATCGCCCGGTCCGTGATGACCGACCCGGAGATGCTCCTGCTCGACGAACCCGCGGCCAGCCTCGACCTCGGTGCTCGCGAGGAGCTGCTGCACCTGCTCAGCGGCTACGCCAGCGCCCCGGATGCCCCGGCCATCATCATGGTGACCCACCACGTCGAAGAGATCCCGCGCGGATTCACCCACGTGCTGCTGATTGCCGGCGGAGCAATCGTGGGCGCCGGCCCGCTCGCCGAGACGCTCACCGCCGAGGCACTGAGCGCGACGTTCGGTCTCGCCATTGATCTCACCGAGAACCACGGGCGTTATGCGGCGCGCGCGGTCTGACCAGCTGGACTCCATCGCGGCCCGTTTCTGCTAAACTCGGTAGCTGGCCCTTGCGGCCAGGCTATTTTTTCGCCCTCACCGGCGAGACGGCACTTTTCATCTCCACCATTCGTGATCATTCGAACAGCAACAAGGAAGTCTTTATGAAGTCTGACATTCACCCCCAGTACGCTCCCGTGGTCTTCCGCGACCTCGCGTCGGGTGCGACGTTCCTTACCCGTTCGACGACTTCCAGTTCGAAGACGATCGAGTGGGAAGACGGCACCACCTACCCGGTGATCGACGTCGAAATCTCCTCCGAGTCGCACCCGTTCTACACGGGCAAGCAGCGCATTATGGACTCGGCCGGACGCGTCGAGAAGTTCAACACCCGTTACAAGGGCTTCGGCAAATAAGACCGAGCTTCTGAAAAGGGCGACCAGCCTCGGCTGGTCGCCCTTTTTCGTGCCCGCGGGTCGAGCGGCCGCTCCGACAGGGCAAGCGTCAGGAGCATGAAGCCGGCGATGACCTGTACCACCGCCAGGTGGCCGACCGGCGCGATGGGAAAGAACGACCTGCCGGTCAGCGCTCCGGCCAGCCGCCGGCGGCGACGAACTTCGGGTCGCGTTCGCGGCGCATGTAGTCCTGGAAGCTGTCGGCCTGCTGCTGGCTCCAGCCCACCTGCAGCGCATGGAGTTCAGGCGCGGTGGCCGGCAGCGCGCTCGAGTGCGCCTTCGCGATCGCCTGGGCCACGCGGCCGGCGGCAATCGCATCCGCGCCGGAGTCGTGTGCGTCTTCCAGCAGCACGCCGTAGAACGCGCTCGTGACCTCGAGGGTGCGCTTGCCCTTGCGGTAGCGATCGACGGCCTTGTCGATGACCAGCGGGTCAACGACGGGGGACGGCGCCAGGAGCGGCGCCACGTCGTGGCGTAGCGACTCCCGGTTGAGCAGGGTGAGGTCGTAGGGGGCGTTGTACGCCACGAGGGGGAGCCCGCGGGCCAGGTGCGCGCGGAGCGCCGCGACGATCTCTGCGACGCCTCCGGCGGCATCCTGCCCGTTCCGGGCGGAGTGCGCGGTCGTGATGCCGTGCACGTTCGTCGCCTGAAGCGGGATCTCCACTCCCGGGTCCAGGAGCCAGTCCAGTCGTTCCAGGACGACGCCGTCGGCGTCGAGCACGGCCACGGTCGCCGAAACGATCCGGCTCGTCTCCACGTCGATGCCGGTGGTCTCGAGGTCGAACACGGCCAGGCTGTCGCTCCAGTTGCTCATGGGGCAAGCCTAGGGCCGACCACCGTCAATGCCCGGCCAGCCACTCCTCGAACGTCACCGTTGCGGCCGCTACCCGCAGTGCAACCAGTAGAAGCTCTGGGCGCCGAGCGTCAGGGTCAGGGATCCGTCGTCGTCGAAGCTCGGGAAGACCGAACCGCCGAAGATGTCGTAGAGCCGGGTGCCGGCCAGGTCGGCGTCGTCGATCTTGAAGGACACCGGGTTGTGAGCGAAGCTGAAGACGCAGAGGACCGTCTCGGCCTGGTCGCCCATCCGCGTGCCCGAGCCCTCGTATTCGCGGGTGAAGGCCAGCACGGACTCGTGGTTGGTGGAGAGCACCCGGATCGCGCCGAGGCCGAACGTCGGGTGCGCCTTCCGCACGTGGATGACGTTGCGGATCCAGTGCAGCAGCGAATTGGACTGGGCCAGGTGGGACTCGACGTTGGTCTGGGTGAAGTTGTACACGAGCGACTGGACGACGGGCAGGTACAGCTTGCCCGGGTCGGCGTCGGAGAAGCCGGCATTGCGGTCCGGGGTCCACTGCATGGGCGTGCGCGAACTGTCCCGGTCGGGCAGCCAGATGTTGTCGCCCATCCCGATCTCGTCGCCGTAGTACAGGAACGGACTGCCGGGCAGGGCGAAAAGCAGGGCGTGGGCCAGCTCCAGTTCGGCCCGCGAGTTGTCGAGCAGGGGAGCGAGCCGGCGGCGGATACCGATGTTCGCGCGCATCCTGGGGTCGTAGGCGTACCAGCCGTACATGGCCTGGCGGTATTCCTCACTCACCATTTCGAGGGTGAGCTCGTCGTGGTTGCGCAGGAACACCCCCCAGCCGGCGCCGTCCGGGATGTCCGTCGTCTCGGAGAGCACCCGCACGAGCTCGTCCGCCTGCTGCGAGCGCAGGGAATAGAAGATGCGGGGCATGACCGGGAAGTCGAACGCCATGTGGCACTCCGGCTCTTCCTCGGTGCCGAAGAACGCCGCAACCTCGCGCGGCCACTGGTTCGCCTCGGCGATCATGATGCGGCCGGGATAGTCGCGGTCGACAACGGCCCGCAGCCGCTTGATGAACTCGTGCGTGGGCGGCTCGCCCTCACCGTTGCCGTCCTCCGACTCGTAGAGATAGGGGATCGCGTCGAGGCGGAATCCGTCGACACCCAGGTCGAGCCAGAACCGCACCACATCGAAGATCGCGTCGTGCACGGCGGGGTTGTCGAAGTTGAGGTCCGGCTGGTGCGAGAAGAAACGATGGAAGAAGAACTGGCGGCGCACCGGGTCGAACGCCCAGTTCGACTCCTCCGTATCGGTGAAGATGATCCGGATGTTCGGGTACTTCTCGTCGGTGTCGCTCCAGACGTAGAAGTCACCGTAGGGGCCGTCCGGGTGCTCCCGGGACTGCTGGAACCAGTCGTGCTGGTCCGAGGTGTGGTTCAGCGGGAGGTCGATGATGATCCGCATGTTGCGCTCGTGCGCCTTGGTGACGAGCTCCTTGAACTCGTCCAGCGTGCCGAACTCCGGCAGGATCGAGCGGTAGTCGGCGACGTCGTAGCCGCCGTCTTTGAGGGGCGAGGTGAAGAACGGCGGGATCCACAGGGCGTCGATGCCCAGCCACTGCAGGTAGTCCAGCTTCGAGATCAGTCCGGACAGGTCGCCGGCCCCGTCGGCGTTGCTGTCCACGAATGAGCGGACCATGACCTCGTAGAAGACCGAACGCCGGTACCAACGTGGGTCGAGGGTGAGTCCGGGAAGCTGGATCGGTGCGGTGAAGCTCACGGAGTTCCTTCCGGCCCGCGTCAGGGGCTGTGTGGCCGTCTTGATGTGCGGGGGGAGTCGTGGGGTGCAGGGGGACGTCACGAGTCTAGGTTGAGCGACACGGCATCTGTCCAGTTCGGCGCCACACTCCCGCCTAAACTTGGGCTGATGATCGTTCCTTCGCCCTACGACGAATCCCTGGCTCGCATTCCCACGCGCTCCCACACGCTGTCGGTGCTGGGCAGCAAGACGCGGTACTGGGAGTATGGCGACCCCGCTGCCCCGACGACGATTCTGATGGTGCACGGTTTCCGCGGCGACCACCACGGCCTCGAGCCCGTCGTCGCCCAACTCTCTGGATTCCGGATCATCTCGCCCGACCTGCCCGGATTCGGCGAGTCCGAGCCCCTGCACGGCCTGCGACACGACATCGCCGGTTACTCACGGTGGCTCCGGGACTTCCTGGCCGCCCTGGCGCCGACCGGCCGGGTCGTGATCCTCGGCCACTCCTTCGGTTCCATCGTCGCGGCCGCCGCCCTGGCCGACGGCTTGCCCGCCGACGACGTCGTCCTGGTGAACCCGATCGCCTCCCCGGCGCTGTCCGGGCCTCGCGGCATCCTGACCCGGCTGGCGGTCTTCTACTACTGGGCCGCCGCCAGGCTGCCTGAGCGGCTCGGTTTCGCCCTGCTGCGCAATCGCGTGATCGTGCGGGTGATGAGCGTGACCATGGCCAAGACGCAGGACCGCGAACTGCGCCGCTGGATCCACGACCAGCACGACCGGTACTTCTCGGCGTTCGCCGACCGCAGGGTCGTGCTGGAGGCCTTCACGGCCTCGGTGAGCAGCGACGTGAGCGAATTCGCGTCGAAGATCCCGGAGCGCACCCTGCTCATCGCGGCCGAGAAGGACGACATCACCCCCGTCGCGGCCCAGCACCGGCTGCAGAAGCTGTTCCCGGATGCAGCCCTCCACGTCATCCCGAACGTCGGTCATCTCATCCACTACGAAATGCCCGTCAACGCCGCCGACGAACTGCGCGGCTTCCTGTTCGAGGCGAGGCCCGCATGAGGATCGCGTTCGACTGCCGCTACACCCGCCTGGACCGTCACGACGGTGTCAGCCGTTACACCGCGGGCCTCGTCACCGAACTCGGCAGGCTGCACCCGGTCACGATGCTGATCAGCGACCATCGCCAGCTGGCCATGCTGCCTGACCTGCCCTGGCAACTCGTCAGCTCGCCGACCAGCATCCGAGAGCCGTTCGTCGCGCTCACGGTCAACGGTCTCCGCCCCGACGTCGTGTTCAGCCCCATGCAGACAATGGGCTCGTGGGGCCGCAAATACCGCCTGCTGCTCACCGTGCACGACCTGATCTACTACCGCAACCGCACCCCGCCGCGTGACTTCACGTGGCCGATCCGGCTGCTCTGGCGGCTGTACCACCTGTCCTGGTGGCCGCAGCGGATGCTGCTCAACCGAGCCGACGGCGTGGTCACCGTCTCGGAGACGACCAGGGCCCTCATCGCCGAACACCGGCTGACCGACCGGCCGGTGACCGTGATCCACAATGCCGCGGATGCCGTTCCCGGGCCGCCCGTCGACCGCAGCGCCCCGGAGAGCGCGCGCCTCGTCTACATGGGTTCGTTCATGCCGTACAAGAACGTCGACACGCTCGTGCGTGCCGTCGCGGGCCTGCCCGGGCACGAGCTGCACCTGATGAGCCGGGTGAGCCCGGCCGAGCGTGCCCGGCTGTCCGGGCTTGCCCCGCAGGCGACACTCGTCTTCCACGACGGCGCGAGCGACGAGGAGTACTTCTCGGTGCTCCGCTCCGCCACCGCGCTCGTCACGGCCTCGCTCGACGAGGGCTTCGGCATCCCACTGGTCGAGGCCATGAGCCTCGGCATCCCGGTCGTCGTCAGCGACATCCCGATCTTCCGGGAAATCGGCGGTGACGCGGCGCTCTACTTCGACCCGAACAGCGCCGACGCGCTGATGGATGCCCTGGCGCAGCTGGAACGTCCGGGGGAGTGGGCGGCCAGGTCGAAGGAGTCGACCCGCCAGGCGGCCAGGTTCACCTGGCGGGAGTCGGCCCGGAAGCTGCTCGAGGTGCTCGAGGACACGCAGCCCCGCACGTCCTAGCGGCGCGTCCGGCTGCGGTCAGCGGATAACGGGGAAGATCTCGCCCGGCGAGCGAACCGAGGCGTCGAAGTGGACGAGCACGAGTTCGCCGTCCTCCCAGACGAAGTCGTGCACGGAGCCGTTGGCAATCAGTTCGTCGTGCCGGGGGCGCTCCCCGCCCGTTGTGTGGCGGATCAGCGTGCCGATGATGCCGCCGTGGCTGACCGCGAGCACCGATTTGCCGGCGTGGGTCGCCGCGACCCGGGCCAACGAGGGCAGCACCCGGTCCAGCACGTCCTGGCGCGACTCGAGGCCCGGAACGAGCACGCCGTCGGGGAACCGCGCCTGGCGCTCGGTGAAGGTGAGCCCCTCGATCTCTCCGTGGTGGCGCTCCGTGAGCTCGGCAACGATCTCCGGGCTCGGCAGGTCGAGTTCACCGGCGATGATGCGAGCGGTCTCGTGCGCCCGCATCAGGGGGCTGGCCACAACCACGTCCCAGCGCCTCTCCCGCAGAACGATGCCCGCCTCGGCGGCCTGGGCGCGTCCGGCCGAGTTGAGCGGGATATCCGTGCTGCCCTGGATGCGCCGGTGCAGGTTCCACTCGGTCTGGCCGTGGCGCACGATCGAAATCCGGGTCATGGTCAGGATGCCGTCCTTGATGTCGTTGGTCACGGTCGGGCCCTTAGTCAGGCGAGACGGGCCGCCAGCCCGGCGAGCGCCTCCGAGGTTCCCGCCTCCAGCTTAACCAGCGCGCGGCCGTCGCCCTTGGTGACGCCGCGATTGATCACCACGATCGGAAGCCTGCGTCGCCTCGCCTGCTCGAGCAGCCGGATGCCCGAATTCACGGCCAGGGACGAGCCCGCCACGATGAGCGCGTCGGCGGCTTGCACGAGGGCGGAGGCCTCGGTGAACCTCTCGGTGGGGACGAGTTCGCCGAAGAACACCACGTTGGGTTTCAGCATCCCGCCGCACACGGTGCAGGCCGGGACAGAGAATCCGTCGATGTCCGACACCTCCGCGTCGCCGTCCGGATTGATGCGGACGGCCTCGGGCGAGCCGAGCTCGGGGTTGGCCGCTTCGAGCCGTGCCGCGACGCTGTCGCGTCCGAACGCCTGGCCGCAGGACAGGCAGACGACCCGGTCCATCGATCCGTGCAGGTCCACGACATGGCGCGACCCCGCCCGGGTGTGCAGGCCGTCGACGTTCTGGGTGATGACGCCCGAGATGATGCCGCTCGCCTCGAGCCGCACGAGCGAGCGGTGGCCCAGGTTCGGTTCGGCGGCCCGGAAGCGTCGCCAGCCCAGGTGACTGCCGGCCCAGTAGCGCTTCCGCGCCCGCTCATCGCCGACAAAGGTCTGGAAGGTCATCGGGGAGCGTTTCGGGGCGCCGTTCCCGCGGTAGTCGGGGATGCCGGAATCCGTGCTCAGGCCGGCGCCAGTGAGCACCGCCACGAGGCGCCCGCGCAGGATCTCGGACACGGCGTCGAGCGCCTCCTCGGCCACAGCCGCGGCCTGCAGGGTCTCGATGCTCATGGTGCTCCATCCTCGCCTGTACCGAGTCTAAACTCGCCGCTTTACGACTTTGTTACGCGAAGCTGGCAGTCTGGATGGGACACCACCTCGAACAGAAGGCAGTACCGTGCGGATCGTTCCCATTGCAGACCTCGACCTGCCCGGCCTGGCCGACTACTCACGGCTGACGGATGTCGCGCTGCGCCGGGTCTCCGAACCGGCCGGCGGACTGTACATCGCCGAGTCGAGCAAGGTCATCACCCGCGCCCTCGCCGCCGGCCACCGTCCGCGCTCCCTGCTCGTGCAGGAACAGTGGCTGCCCGACGTGGCTCCGCTCCTGGCCGACTGGCCCGATGTGCCCGTCTACGTCGGCGCGCCGTACCTGCTGGAGAAGCTGACCGGGTACAACCTGCACCGGGGCGCCCTGGCCGCCATGCACCGGCCCGCGCTTGCCCCGGCGGCCGAGCTGATCCGGGATGCCCGGCGCATCGTGATCCTCGAGGACATCGTCGACCACACGAACGTGGGAGCCATCTTCCGGGCCGTCGCGGGGCTCGGCGCCGACGCCGTGCTGATCACGCCGCGCTGCGCCGACCCGCTCTACCGCCGGAGCGTGCGGGTCAGCATGGGCACCGTGCTCCAGGTGCCGTGGACCCGGCTGCCGGAATGGGACGAGGCCGCGCCGCTGCTCCGGAACGCGGGATTCCACCTCGCCGCGCTGGCGCTGGCCGACGACGCCGTGACCCTCGACCGCTTCGCTGCCGCGCCGCCGGAGCGCCTCGCCCTCATCCTCGGCACCGAGGGCGACGGGCTGAGCACCAGGGCCCTCGCCGCGGCGGACACCGTCGTCACGATCCCGATGCTGCACGGGGTGGATTCGCTCAATGTCGCCTCCGCCAGCGCCGTTGCCCTGTGGGCGCTGCGCGGGTAGCAGGCGGCGAACGATAGAATCGCATAATGCCGCTGACCCGACGCCAGATCTTCCGCCGGCGCCGGATCGCCTTCTTCGGCGCTCTGGCCGTTGTCCTGACGCTTGTCGGGTACCTCGCCACCACCGGGTTTGCCCCCGTGCCCGAGGAAGCCGCCGCGCTCACCCAGCCCGCCGCGCTGACCCAGGCCGCCGCGCAGCCCGACTGGCCCGGCTTCGGTTCGAGCGCCTTCGGAGCCGTCGGCTTCCCCGGGGTCCTGGGATCCTCCGGCGCCACGGAATCCATGCCGATCGCCAGCGTCACGAAGACCGTGACCGCGCTCGTCGTGCTCGACGCCAAGCCGCTCACCGGCAACGAGCCCGGCCCGGACATCACCTTCACCGACGCCGACGTGGAGATCTACTATGACGTCATGGCCGAGAACGGCTCGGTCGCCCCAGTCGTTGCCGGCATGGTCCTCAGCGAGCGCCAGGCCCTCGAGGCCACGATGCTGCCGTCGGCCAACAACTACGCCCTCTCCCTCGCCGTCTGGGCCTACGGCTCCCTCGACGCCTACCTGGCCGCCGCACAGGACTGGCTGGCGAAGAACGGCCTGGACGACACGGCGGTGGCCGACACGAGCGGCCTGTCGACGTCCAGCCGGAGCACCCCGGCCGACCTCGTCAAGATCGGCAAGCTGGCCGTCGCCCACCCGGCGCTGGCCGGGATCGTGGCAGAGCCGAGCGCAAAACTCCCCGTCATCGGCGCCGTCAAGAACACGAACAAACTGCTCGGCCGCTTCGGTGTCGACGGGATCAAGACGGGCACGACCGACGAGGCCGGCGCCTGCCTGCTCTTCTCCACCGACCTGAAGGTCGGCGGCCGCACGGTGACCCTGGTCGGCGTCGTGCTCGGCGGCGCCAACCACACAGACGTGAACCGGGCCGTCGCCGACCTGATCACCACCGCGAAGGCCGGGTTCCGTGAGGTCACGCTGACCGAGAAGGGCACGGCCTACGGCACCTACGCCACCGCCTGGGGCCAGGAGAGCAGCGCCGTCGCCTCCCGGGCGGCATCCGCCCTGGTCTGGTCGGACACGCCGATATCCGGCGCCGCGACCGCTCGCGCGCTCACCCTCGGCGGCAAAAAGGACACCGTCGGCGCCGTCGAGTTCCTGGTCGGCGACAAGACCGTCAGCGTGCCGCTCGTGCTCGACCGCACGATCAGCGACCCGGGACCGGCCTGGCGTTTCTCACATCCCGGCGAGTTGAACGCCGACGGTTAGGCGCGCGGCGCGGACCCCGCGCCCCGGCGGATGAAGTCCGCCACCAGCTTGCCGATGAGCACCGCGTGCTCCACCTCGCCCCGGCGGCCGTCGACCTGTCCCGTGCCGTTGCGGGCAACCGGGCTCCCCTCTCCAGGCTCATGCCCCGCCTGGCATCCGTGGGAGTGCGGGCCGTATCGGCGTCCTGCTCGCCGACCGGCTGCTCGAACTGGGCCTGGCCGACCCCCTGGATCCGCGATCTCGCTCGTCGCCGCCGCGCGGATCACGCGCAGCTCGGCCGCAGCCGCAACCCTGCTCGCACCGGCACCTCGCTGGCGGTGCAGGGCGTGTCGGCGGCCCTCTCGCAGGCCGGGGCGCTCCTGTTGCGCCATTGGTGGCCGCTGACCTTCGTCGGCTGCCTGTTTTCCCGCGTAAAGTTCCGACATGACCCGTTACGTGATCGACGCGCCTACGCTCCTGCACATCGTCGCTAATGGCATCCAGCCCAGCCCCGAGCATCAGATCGTCGCCCCGAACCTCATCCGCTCGCAGGCGCTATCGCTGCTATTCGAGGCAGTACTCAACGGTGACCTCACCGAGGATCTGGCACTTCAGCACCACCGCCGCCTGACCGAACTAAAGATTAGGTTGCTCGGTGACCGGGTGTCACACCGGACTGCTTGGAGGATCGCACGCGAGCAGGGTTGGGAGACAACGTACGACGCGGAATACCTCGCCGTCACCGAGCTTCAGGCCGACGCCCTGGTCACAGTCGACCCCGGGCTGGCAATGAGAGCCAAAGGTGTCGTGCCGCTCGCAAATCTCGACGCGCTAACCGCAAGCTGACGTCAATGAGCGTCCTCATCCTCAAGGGGAACCCGCATCGGACCCTACGGACAACGGTGTCACTGGTGATACCATGTGTCCATGCCCATGACCCTTCGCTTGACTGATGCTGAGGCGGACGCCCTGCGTCGCCGAGCCGAATACGAGAGACGGTCCATGCAGGACGTCGCCAAGCAGGCGGTGCGTGAATACGTCGAGAACCACAGTCGCCAGGACCTCCTGAGCAGTGTCCTTGACGAGGAGCTCCCGCGCTACGCCGAAGCGCTTGAACGTCTCGGAAAGTGATCTATCTCACCTACACGGATCTCCTCTACGTCGGGCAGCGAGCCCTCGGGGGAGACATGCCGGTCCGGGACCAGGGATTGCTTGAGTCGGCGCTGGCCCGTCCGCGCGCGAGCGCGTTCGGAAGGGACGCCTACGGGAGTCTCAATGAGAAGGCCGCGGCGCTGACGCATTCCTTGGCCCGCAATCACGGCTTGATTGACGGTAACAAGCGGCTGAGTCTCGCTGCGCTAATCGCCTTCCTCGGTATGAACGGACGACGGTTGACATGGTCCAATGATGATGCCTACGGATTCATCATGGATGTTGCTTCCGGGCGCCTTGATGACGTTTCCGATATCGCTGACCGAATTGCGCTAGGCAGCGAAGGGCGCTGAGGCGCCGTGGCCGCCTCGATTGCGAACCTGCGGTTCAGCTTCAACTTCCCGAGCATCATCTCCAAGCCCATCCAAGGGTGCACCGTGGTGCACAGGAGTTCTAGATGTCTGCGCCGGCTTTCCCAGGCGCCGCGTCGTCCATGCGACTCTCGGCCACGTCCTCTTCGGGCACCACAGACTCGAGGACTTGGAGCGTGAGGCGGGGATCGTTCAGGTTCTCGATGGCGGCGATGAGGGTGGATGCTGAGCTGTATTCGGGAGAGACCTGCATCAGGACGCGGTTGGTTACGGGATCATACCCGCCGCCGATTCCTGTTGTGCTCGCCGCCATCGGTCGTCCAGGCACCATCAGGGTTCTTGACCAGCTCACCTTCATTGAGGTAGAGCTTCAAGTTCGGAGAGACTCCCGTGCTGAAATCGGTGAGGGTCGCCCAGACCGTGCCATCGCTGCGACCTGCGATCTCGATGGACCCGACTGTCTCGGTCCATTGAGACACGAAACGCCCGGAAAGTGGAAGCTGCCGCTCGAATCAGCTCATCCCGGCGGAATCGTTCTGGCTCGCCTCCGCCGTCGGAGACGTTGATGGCGTTGGCGTTGGCGTTGGCTTTGGCTTTGGCTTTGAGGTCGACGTTTGAGCCTGAGAGTCAACGCTCGGATTCAGGGGTGCTGCCGCAGCCGCTGGAACAGAGCACGATCACCCCAGCCAGCACTAATGCCGATGTCTGATGTCTGATGTAGATCGAATCGCATGCGCTCGAACCTACCGGTCAGGCACCCTTGCTGGCGCATCCGGATATGCAGAGTTCCACAGATGTGCGTGCGACATCGCCCCTTCCTACCAGGCAACCGTGACGCTTCATCAGAGTCGATCCATGCCGCACCGGCGTCGAACGCCGAGGGGCAGTTCGGGTCAGGGGGGATTGGGAGGTCAGGTCACGGCTGGAGCCGGCCGAACGGCGCCGCTTCGGGACGTTTGGGCAGCACGTGGTCGCCCGATGACTGGTGCCGCACCCGCCGGAGCACCCACGGGACGAGGTATTCCCGCGCCCAGGCGAGGTCTTCCGTCCTGGCCCGGCGCCAGGTGGTGCCCGGCATCGGCTCCGGCCGCTGCGGCTCCAGCGCGTTGGGCACGTTGAGGGAGGAAAGCACCATGCGCGCGACCGTGTGGTGGCCGAGCGCGTTCAGGTGCAACCGGTCCGGCGCCCACATCCGCACATCCCGGATCTCGGTGAGTCCCCAGAGGTCGGCGACGACGCAGTCGTACCGGGCCGCGATCGCACGCATGTTCTCGGTGTAGATGGCCACCTTCCCCCGCAGGTGCCGGAGCACGGGGGAGAAGCCGACGTCGACCCCGGTGAACAGCACGACCTGCGCGCCGTCCCTGGTGAGGCGCCGTACCGCCAGCTCGCACCGCGCGGCGATGAGGTCCGGGTCGGTGCCCAGGCGGATCACGTCGTTGCCGCCGGCCGACAGGGTGACGAGGTCCGGTCGCAGGGCGAGGGCGGGCTCGACCTGTTCGGCGACGATTTCCCTGATCAGCTTCCCACGCACGGCGAGATTCGCGTAGGCGAGGTCGTCTGTGCCCTAACGGAGGACCTCGGCCACCCGGTCGGCCCAGCCCCGGTGCCCGCCGGGACTGGCCGGCTCCGGGTCGCCGATGCCTTCCGTGAAGGAGTCACCGAGAGCCACGTAGCGCGACCAGGGATGCTGCTGCTGGGACATGGCTCGGGTTTCCCTTCCGTGCGAAAGTGTCGGTCCGACTTGATAGGTTCTTATGAAGTGAATACTCCACCTGTTTTCGGTCCTGCGCAGGGAACGAGTGCAGCCGAGCACCTGTCGCCCTCATTTCCGGAACGCGCTGCGTGGGGTACGGCCAGCAAACTCCGCGCCTGGCAGGCGGAGGCCCTCGAGGCGTACTTCCTGCACGAGCCCCGTGACTTCCTCGCCGCGGCCACACCGGGCGCCGGCAAGACCACGTTCGCCCTGCGGCTGGCCGCGGAGCTGCGTGCCCGGCGGGTGATCGACCGGATCACCGTGGTCGCCCCGACCGAGCACCTCAAGCGCCAGTGGGCCGACGCCGCGGCCCGCGCCGGGATCCGGCTGGACCCCATGTTCAAGAACGCGAACGGGCGGTACGGCAACCACTACCACGGCGTTGCCGTGACCTACGCGCAGGTGGCGAGTCGGGCCGCCCTGCACCGGGAACTGACCCAGTCCAGCCGCACGCTCGTGATCCTCGACGAGGTGCACCACGGCGGTGACGCTCTCAGCTGGGGCGACGCCATCCGCGAGGCGTTCGAACCGGCGACGCGGCGCCTGTCGCTGACCGGTACTCCGTTCCGGTCGGACACCTCACCGATCCCGTTCGTGAGCTATCTGCCCGACAAGCACGGCATCCGGCTGTCCCAGAGCGATTACAACTACGGCTACGGGCGCGCCCTCGAAGACGGTGTCGTGCGCCCGGTGATGTTCATGGTCTACGCCGGGCACATGAAGTGGCGCACGCGGGCCGGCGACGAGATGGAGGCCAAACTCGGCGAGGGCAACACCAAGGACATCACCTCCCAGGCCTGGCGCACGGCGCTCGAGCCCACCGGGCAGTGGATCCCGGCCGTGCTCCGGGCGGCCGACATCCGCCTCACCGAGGTGCGGCACGGCATTCCGGATGCCGGCGGGCTCGTCATCGCGACCGACCAGACCACCGCGCGGGCATACGCGGCCATCCTCGAGGAGATCTCCGGCGAGAAGGTGACGGTCGTGCTCTCCGACGAGAAGGAGTCGAGCGACCGGATCGACGAATTCTCGCACAACACCAGCCGCTGGATGGTCGCGGTGCGGATGGTGTCCGAGGGCGTCGACGTTCCGCGCCTGGCCGTGGGGGTCTACGCGACCAGTGCCTCCACCCCGCTGTTCTTCGCGCAGGCGATCGGCCGGTTCGTGCGCGCCCGGCGCCGCGGCGAGACCGCGTCGATCTTCCTGCCGAACGTTCCCGGCCTGCTGAGCCTGGCCAACGCCCTCGAACTGGAGCGCGACCACGCCCTCGACCGCAGCAACCGCGACGACGGCGATGACGGGATGTTCAACCCCGAAGACGCCATGGTGGCCGCGGCCAACACGCAGGAGAAGGCCTCGGACGACCTCGGCGAGGAGTTCACCTGGCAGGCCATCGACTCCCAGGCGACCTTCGACATGGTCATGTTCAACGGCGACGAGTTCGGCGCGCTGGCCGAACCCGGCACCGACGAGGAATTCGATTTCATCGGCATCCCCGGGTTGCTGGAGCCCGAGCAGGTCTCCGAGCTGCTGCGCCAGCGGCAGCACCGGCAGTCCAGGCGCTCCACCGACCGGCGGAAGGACCCCGTCACCGGCGAGATCGCCCCGGAAGAGCCGCCGCCGCTCTACCGCACGCTCAAGGAGCAGCGCACGCTGCTGGCGAGCCTGGTGGGCATGTGGTCGAAGATGGCCGACGAGCCGCACGGCATGGTGCACGCCGAACTTCGCCGCGAGTGCGGCGGCCCGGCCGTCGCCCAGGCCAGCGTCACCCAGCTGCAGAAGCGGATCGACCTGCTCCGTCGCCGTCTCGGCCGGAGCTGACCCTCACCCTCGCCGCCCTCGCCGAAGCGTCCCCCGATCCGTCGCCGAACAGTGAGTTCGGCACCTTCGTTGGGCCCGGGAAGGTGCCAAACTCACAGTTCGGCGGGTGGGGCAGCGGCCTCTAGGCCGTTTCGACCAGCTCGACGAGCAGCTCGGCCGCAGGCTCGGCGACCAGAACGAACTCGGGAGAGGCGGCCTCGAGGGCGGCCAGGATGTCGGCGGTGAGGTCGTCGGCGTGCTCGAGGCCGATCGAGATGCGCACGATTCCGGCCCCGGGCTTGGCGCTCGCCTCGACCGGTCGGTGGGTGAGCGAGGCCGGGTGCTGCACGAGGGAGTCGACCCCGCCAAGCGAGACGGCGTGGGTGATCAGGCGGCAGGCCTCGGTGAAACGCGCTGCCGCGTCGAACCCGCCCGCGAATTCGAGGGCGATCAGGGAGCCGGCGCCGGCGGTCTGCCGGCCAATCAGGCCCTGCGGGTCCTGGCCGGGCAGTCCGGGGTAGAGCACGCGCGTGAGGGCGGGGTGGCCGACGAGCGTGTTCGCCACCTCGGCTGCGGTCGCCTGCTGGGCTCGCACGCGCAGGGGCAGGGTGCGGAGGCCGCGGTGGAGCATGTAGGCGCCGAACGGGTGCAGGATGCCCCCGGTCACCGCGCGCACCTGGCGCAGGCGCACGATCCAATCCTGGGGGCCGGAGACCGTGCCGCCCATGACGTCGCCGTGGCCGCCGAGGTACTTCGTGGCGCTGTGCAGCACCAGCGTCGCGCCGGACTCGATCGGGCGCTGCAGCACGGGGGTCGCGAAGGTGTTGTCGACGAGCACCGGGACGTTGCCCGCGGCATCCGCGACGGCCCGGATGTCGGTGAGCTCGAGGGTCGGGTTCGCCGGCGACTCGAGGATGACCAGGCCGGTCTCGGGGCGGATGGCGGCCGCGACACCGGCAGCATCGACCCAGGTCACCGTGGTGCCGAGCAGCCCGGTGGCCAGGACGTGGTCCGTGCCGCCGTAGATGGGGCGCAGCGCGACGACGTGGTTCTTGCCGGCGGCAACGGAGGCGATCAGCACGGCGGCCAGGGCGGCCATGCCGGTGGCGAAGGCGACGGTGCCCTCGGTGCCTTCGAGAGCCGACAGGCCATCCTCGAAGCGTGCGACGCCGGGCTGCCAGAGCCGCTGGTACACCGCGGACTCGCCCTGAATGATGTCCCCGCCGGTGGCGAGGTTCTCGTAGGAGTCGCCTCCGGACTCGACCCCGGCAAGCGGGTTCGTGGTCGACAGGTCGATCACCGGAACGTGCGACCCTGACTCGGTGACACCCTCCATCCCGGCGTGGACGGCGATGGTTTCAATGTGTGACGACGATGGCAACATGCTCTGAGGAAAGCAGATGCTGTGTTCCAGCGCAAGAACACGTGGAGAGTCTTCTGAACGAGCCCCATTCATCGAATATGCTTTCCTGTGACGAAAGGCTGCACGCATGGATTCGAAGAAGGCCGACCTCGACCGGGTTGACCGCGCGCTGCTCCGCGCGCTGTCGGTGAATGCGCGCGCGTCGGGGGCGGCCCTGGCCGCCGAAATCGGCGTCGCGGAGTCGACCGTGTCGTTGCGGCTCCGCCGGCTCCAGCAGCTCGGCCACATCCGCGGTTACCGGGCCAACATCGACCTTGCGGCCCTCGGCGCCTCCCTCCAGGCGCTCATCTCCGTGCGACTGGCCAAGCACGCCCGCGGGCAGATCGACGAGTTCCGCAACGCGGCCCCGCACTGGCCCGGCGTGATCGGGATGTTCCACACGGCCGGGGCGGACGACTACCTTCTGCACGTGGCCGCCGCCGACGCGTCTCACCTGCGCGACTTCGTCCTCGAACACCTCGCCGAGCATCCTGCCGTCGCCCACACGGAGACCAACCTCATCTTCGAGTACGTGGACGGGGACGGCTGGCAGGATCTCGTCAAGTAGGTGACGGACGGCCCGCAGATTCGCTAGCGTCGTGGCGTGTCCACGACTGCGCCGCTGATCCGGATCGGCATCTCCGGCTGGCGCTACGCGCCCTGGCGCGGGGTCTTCTACCCGCCGCACCTGCCCCAGCGGCGGGAGCTCGAGTTCGCGGCGGAGCACCTCGACACCATCGAACTCAACGGGTCGTTCTATTCGCTGCAACGGCCGGAGAGCTACCTCCGCTGGCGGGACGAGACGCCGCCGGGCTTCGTGTTCTCGGTGAAGGGCCCGAGATACATCACGCACATGCTCCGCCTGCGGAACGCGCGGCTGGCCCTCGCCAACTTCTTCGCGTCCGGGCCGCTGGCCCTCGGCAGGAAACTGGGCCCTGTGCTCTGGCAACTGCCGGCCCGGCACACCTTTGACGCCGCCGAACTGGACGAGTTCCTGGCCCTGCTCCCGCACGCCACCGCCCGGGCCGCAGCCCTGGCCGGCGAGCACGACGAGCGGCTCGACGGGAGGGCGTTCACCCTGCCGGGAGAGGACCGGCCTCTTCGGCATGCGCTGGAAGTGCGCTCGGCGACGTTCGTCGACGAGCGGTGCTACGACATCCTGCGGCGCCATGGAGTCGCCCTCGTCGTGGCCGACGCGGCCGGGGACTGGCCGCGCTTTACCGAGGTAACGACCGACTTCGTTTATGTGCGGCTGCACGGGGCCGAGGAGCTCTACGCCTCGGGCTATACCGATGCGGCGCTCGACGACTGGGCCGCCCGGGTGCGCGGCTGGTCCGGCGGGGCATCCTGCCCGGATGGAGTTGGCCGCGACGTGTACGTCTACTTCGACAATGACGCGAAGGTTCGGGCCCCGTTCGACGCGATGTCCCTCCGTGATCGACTCCGTACCGGGGCAGGATGAACCCTGAGGAGCGTCACCCCTGAACAAATGGCGCGTGGGCCCGGGAACGCCTGATTCCTGCGCTTGTCCTCCACAGGTCGGGCGTGCGATTTGTTGTACACAAAGGCCGGTCAGGGGTGGTTTCGGGCCGGAGGAATGTCGGTGGTTCGCCGTACCGTTGGGGTATGAAAACCTTCACAGCACTACCCGGTCGGGCACTGCCGGCCGGCCCTAACCCGGGCGTTGACCCGGGTGTCGCCCCCGACCAGGGTCAGCCGCTGACAGCGGCGGCGGTCCACCTGGAGGAACTCGGCGCCCTCATCGACGACGTCACCGCCATCGACAAGGCGATGGCGGTGCAGGCCGCGGCCCGGGTGGTCGCGATCGACGCCGCGCGGCTCTGCAGCGAGCGGGAGCTCGACGGCAGCGCGTTCAGCCCGGCGTTGACCCGCCGGTCCCTGGTGGCCGAGCTGGCCTGCGCGCTGCGGATCCCGGAGTCAACCGCTTCGGGCCTGCTGGAGAGCAGCCGCAGCCTGGTCCACGACCTGCCCGACACCCTGGCGGCCCTGGCCGCGGGGCGGATCGGCTACCGGCAGGCGATCACCCTCGTCAACGAAACCGCGGGACTTCCGGAGGCGGCGGCCCGGCAGCTGGAGCAGGAGGCGTTGCCGTCGGCCGGCCGGTTGACGGCGTCGCAGTTCGAGAGGAAGACGAGGAAGCTTCGGGAGCGGATCGATCCGGAGTCGATCACGGCCCGGCATGTGCGGAGCGTGGCCGACCGGGCCGTGCGGTTCGACCCGGCCCGCGACGGGATGGGCTGGCTGAGCGCCTACCTGCCGGCGTCGGACGCCCTCGGCGTTTATGGCCAGGTGACGGACCGGGCGATCGCCCTGCAGGGGCCGGACGAGCCGCGCACGCTCACCCAGCTGCGGGCGGACGTGTTCCGCGACCTGCTCCTGCAGACCGGCTGCGCGGAGACTGGCTGCACGGAAGCCGGCTGCACGGAGGCCGGTTGCACGGAGGCCGGCTGCACGGAGCCCGGCTGCACGGAGACGGCCGGGGCGGCCGGCAGCCTGGGCGGGCTGCGGCCGAACCTGATCGTGACGGTCCCGATGCTCACCCTCCTCGGTGTCACCGAGGAGCCCGGCAGCCTCGACGGGTACGGGCCGATCGATCCCGACACGGCCAGGGCGCTGGCGGCGAAGTGTCCGAGCGCGGTGCGGATCCTGACCCACCCCGAGACCGGCGCGGTGCTCTCGGTCGGCCGGGACCGGTACACGATCCCAGCCTCGCTCCGCACGATGCTTCAGGTGCGCGACGGCACCTGCCGGCACCCCGGGTGCAGCCGGGCGGCCAGCCGCTCGGACATCGACCACGGCCTCGACTGGGCATTCGGCGGGAGGACCGACCACAACAACCTCGCCCACCTCTGCCCCGCCAGCCACGCCCTCAAACACGAGGCCGGCTGGAAAGTCAGCCAGGCCGAGGACGGAACCGGCACCCTCACCTGGACCACTCCGACCGGCCACACCTACGTGACCGAATCGGAGACCATCATCGGCACCGCCATCAGCGCCGAACTCCGACAGAAGGCCACGCGGACCGACGACGGACGTTCGGAGGAATAGTCCTTCTAACACGTCACCCTTCCGGCTCGCCGAACCGTGAGTTCGGACCCTTCCGGCTCGCCGAACCGTGAGTCCGGACCCTTCCCACCGGAATGAACGTGCCGAACTCACGGTTCGGCGGGAGGCTCGGTACGACTTGGGCGTGCGGTCGTGCTCAAAACGAGTGCGGCGGGCGACCGCATGCCGGCCGTTAACGAGACAACGCCCCCACCGAGGTGGGGGCGTTGTCGAAGCTCAGATTGAGCAGTTGCGCAATTTAGAGGGCGCGGATGTTCTCGGCCTGGGGACCCTTGGGGCCCTGGGTTACCTCGAACTCGACCTTCTGGTTCTCGTCGAGCGACTTGTAGCCGTTCGAAGCGATCGCGGAGTAGTGCGCGAACACGTCGGCGCTTCCGTCGTCGGGAGCGATGAAGCCGAAGCCCTTTTCAGCGTTGAACCATTTCACGGTACCTGTTGCCATTTGAAACTCCTCCAGGAGTGTTTAGATCGAACCCGACTGTCGGGCCCGTTCGTCGCGGTATTCGTCGTCCGCTTCCTTAAGGAATAGCGCGCATCAACCGAGATCGATGCGATTTTAAGACGTGCAAGCACTACAACTACTGACACAACACTAGCCCACAATGCTGAGTTAGTGCCGTATTGGTCAAAAGAACCATGTCGAACCGTAATGATTGCCGGACGGACGGTCCCGCCGGGGGCCTATTCGGCCGTGACGAAATCGATCAGTTGCTCGACTCGTCCGAGCAACTGGGGTTCCAAATCGGCGAAGGACCGCACCCGGCCGAGAATGCGCTGCCAGGCGCGGGCGATGTCGGCCTGGTCCTCGTGCGGCCAGCCGAGCGCCGCGCAGATGCCGTGCTTCCACTCGACCGAGCGAGGCACCTGGGGCCAGGCGGCCAGGCCGAGACGTTCGGGTTTGACCGACTGCCAGACGTCAACGTACGGATGCCCGACCACGAGAACGTTGCGGCCGTGCGGTCCCCTGGCCACCGCCTCCGCAATGCGGCTCTCCTTGGACCCGGGCACGAGGTGGTCGACCAGCACGCCCACGCGGCGGCCGACGCCCGGACGGAACTCGGACAGGAGTTCTTCGAGATTGTCCACGCCTTCGATGTATTCGACGACGACGCCCTCGATGCGAAGGTCGGCGCCCCAGACCTTTTCGACGAGTTCGGCGTCGTGGCGTCCTTCGACGAAGATGCGACTGGCCCGAGCAATGCGGGCGGGCGCGTCCTTCACCGCCATGGAGCCGGACGCTGTGCGGGCCCGGGTCGCGGGCGCCTTTGCCGCCGGGACGACCAGCACCACCGGCTTGCCGTCGATCAGAAACCCGGCGCCGAGGGGGAACAGACGGAGTTTGCCGTGCCGGTCCTCGAGGGTGACGATCTTCTTCTCGACGCGAATCACGGCACCGCAGAACCCGGTCGTGGCCTCCTCGACCACCAGGTCGCGGACGGCTTCCCGGGTGGGGATCACCGTGCGACCGACGTCGCGCCAGCCGGGGGAGAGCACGTCGGCGCCGTATCGTTCGTTCATCATCCGATCGACGTTAGCCGAGATTGGACTCGATCTCCGGAGGCGGGCGGGTGGCACGCGCTGCGGTCCGAGGGCCACAGGTCAGGCCCTCTCCGGCATCGTCGGCTGTCGCCGGCCCGCGATAGCCTGTCGGTATGTGTGGTCGATTTGTCATCACCGATACGGCGGAGGACCTCGCCGCCATGTTCGACGTCGAGCACGTGGGGGAAGGTATCCCCGACCCTTCGTGGAACGTCAAACCCACGGAGCAGATACCGATCGTGCTCGAGTCGGTGAAAGACGGCCCCGTCGTGCGCCGCCTCGAATCCGCCCGCTGGTCACTCGTCCCGTCGTTCTCGAAGCAGCTCACGTCCGGCTACCCCACCTTCAACGCCCGGGCGGAAGAAGCCGCGGAGAAAGCCTCGTACAAGAATTCGGTGGCGTCGAAGCGGGCCCTCATTCCCGCCGCGGGCTACTACGAGTGGCACACGGCGGGCAAGGTCAAGACTCCCTATTTCGTACACTCCGACGACGGCCTGCCCCTGGCCCTCGCGGGCCTCTATTCCTGGTGGCGGAATCCCGCGCTGCCTGGCGACGACCCTGCGCGCTGGGTCCTCACCGCTACGATCCTCACCTCGGACGCGCAGGGCGCCCTGGCCGAAATCCACGACCGCACTCCGGTTGTGCTCCCGGAGGAGTGGTGGGACCAGTGGCTCGACCCGCACACCGCAGGAGACCAGAGTCTGGTCGACGCCGCAGTGGCGGCGTCGCGACCGCCGGCTGCCGGGCTACGCTTCTATGAGGTCGCCCCGCTGGCCGGCGCTGCCAACGGGCCCGAGCTCACCGAACCGGTGGGCAGCGAGCATGTGGCCGGCGCGTCCGGAGACCCACGCGGATGAGCGAACAGCCGGCGGCGCAGGCCGACGACCGCAGGGAGACGTCCGACGAGCGTCTCGACCGCAACTGGGATTCGCTGTTGCAGGAGTTGCGCGTCACTCAAACGGGCACGCAAATCCTCAGCGGATTCCTGCTGGCCGTCGCCTTCCAGCCGCGATTCACGGAGCTCGACGGCTACCAGATCGCGGTGTACCTGGCGCTGGTCTCTGTCGCGGCGATCACGACCGCCGTCGGCCTCGGCCCGGTCAGTCTCCACCGCATCCTCTTCCGGCGCCACGCGATGGCCCAGGTCGTGAGGATCGGCAACGTCCTGGTGCGCATCACGCTGGCCGGGGTGGCGATCGTGTTGACGGGGACGACCCTGCTCATTTTCGATGTCGTGCTGGGGCGCGCGGCCGGGCTGGCCGCGGCCGCCGCCGTCCTCGCGCTCACCCTCTTGATTTGGCTCATTGTGCCGCGTTCGGTTCGGCCCGACGGCCCCTGACCCGGTACGCTCAAATCATCGGCCCGGCGAGACTGGCGGGCACCGCATCGAAAGGACCACCCATGCATGTCGTCGCCTTCATCGTCGCGATGGCCGTCTTCGTCCTCGGTCTCTGGCTGTTCGGGCTCGCCTTCGCGGTCACCGCCTTCCAGGCGCCGATCTTCTTCGCCGGAATCCTCGCGGTCGCAATTGCGCTGTGGATTCCGACCCGGGTCATCCGCAACTAGGGCCACACCTCGCCTGCTGTCGACGGGCGGCTAGAGTCCCGCGACCAGATTGATCAGGGTCGCCAGGATGATCGTGCCGAAGAGGTACGAGAGGAGCGCGTGGCGCAGCGCCGCCATGCGTATCGCGTGTGTCTGCAGGGTCGTGTCCGACACCTGGAACGTCATCCCGAGGGTGAACGCGAGGTAAGCGAAGTCCCCGTAGTTCGGCGCTTGGGCCTGGTTGAAATCCACGCCCCCATCGGGTCCGCGGTAGTACATGGACGCGTACCGCAGGGTGAAGAGAGTGTGGATCAGCGCCCACGACAGGGCCACGCTCATGACCGCGAGCATCGCAATGGTGATCCGCTCCGAGGCCCGCGCCTCGATCAGCAGTGACACGGGTGCACCGAGACTGGCGAGGCTGGCGATCACCACGAGCAGGTCGGAAATCGCGCGCCCCGGGTCCTCGCGTGTCGCGTGGCTGGCCGTCGTCGACGCATCCATCCGCCACACCGTGAACCAGACCCAGAGAAGGTAAGTGACGCAGGCGGACGCCCACCCCACGATGACGGCCGGTACCCATTCGCCGCGCATTCCCGTGATGAGGCCCGCTGCGATGCCGACGAGGAGCATGGCCGCGAAACGCGTCGTCGAGTGGTGGATCTTGACGGGTCCGGGGAGACCCCCGGGTCCGTTTCGGAGTTCACTCATGAGGCGATCCTACGGTTCCGTCGTCGCCGCACGCGGCGGTGACGGCCGAGATCAGCCCGCGGTCGCCGACGATGCGGAAGTGGCCGGACGCGGCCAGGGCGACGTTCGTGGCCCCGGGCAGGCTGCAGCCGTCAGGGATGTGTGGATCGAACGCCCCGTAGACGGACGTGATCCGGGCGTTTACGAACTGCTCATCGACGAGCAGGCGCACCATCGGGTCGGTCGGCGACAGTGCGCGCAGGCTGGGGAGCACGGTGTATTTCGCCAGCGACGACCCGGAGAACGGCGTCGCGATCGCGACCATCCGGTCGATCCGATCCCGGCTTCCGGCGGACATCATCAGATACTTGCCGATCAGGCCGCCCTTGCTGTGGGCGACGAGAATCACCCCGTGCAGGTCTTCCCTGGCGAGGTACTCCCCGGCGATCCGTGCGGCGTCCGCAACCGGCCGCCGGTTGCGCCCCAGTGCCTGGATCGCGTGCACGGGGTGGCCGCCCTCGTGCAGCGCGTCCGCCACCGGGCGCAGGAACTGCCACGCCTCATAGATGCCGGGAAGCAGCACGATCGGGGCGGAATCGCCGGAGCGGTACCGTGCGAGGGTGGCCCGCGACCGGCCGGCATCCAGCTGCCGGATGCCGATGTAGGCGTAGTCGAGCGCCCAGAACGCCGCCTTGGCCAGGATGTTCACTGCTCCGGCTCCGACGCGGTTCCGGGAACCCCGATCCGCGCGTGCGAGACGATGGCCGCCGCCACCGCCTGGGGGGCCGCATACTGTACGACATGGGAGGCGCCCGGCACGTCGAGCCTGCTCGCGCCGGGAATCGCGGCGACCAGCCGAGCCGCCCAGTCCGCGGGCGTGACCGGGTCCTGCGAGCCGCGAATGACGAGCGTGGGCGCCGTCAGGAGGCGAACGCGCTCCTCCAACCGGTACGACAGCATCGCCGGCAGCGCAGAGAAATACCGTCGAGGTCCGCAGCGCAGATAATCCACGGCAACGATCCAGTTCGCCGACGGCGGCTCGGTGAATACGTCCCGGACCAGGCGCAGGGCCTGCCCCAACCCCGTGGGCGCCGCCGGGTCGACGACGGGCGCGATGAGCACGAGGCTGGAGGAGAGCGATGGATCCTGCAGCGTGGCCTCAGCGACCACCTGCGTTCCCATTGAATGTCCGACGAGCACGGGATCAATGATGCCCCAGGCCTCCGCGAAGGCCCGCAGCAGCGCGGCGAAGTCGGGAATGTCCAGGGGGGCGGACGGTGACGGCGACGCTCCGAACCCCGGCAGATCGACCGCATACACGATGCCGTGCGGCGCGAGCCTCCGGGACAGCCTGGCGAAGTACCGCGACGATGCCCCGATGCCGTGCACGAGCACGAACGCGCGGCCCTGACCATCCGGCAGCATGCGACCGTACTGCCGCACGAGCATGGTCAGCTCCCCGTGGTCGAACCGGCGAAGAATGAAGTCGATCATTCCGCCGAGCCTAGAGCTCCGCCGGGCCGGATGTCAGCCTGGATGGGTATCGTAAGGACATACTTCGCTCGCCACCATTTCCGAAAGAGACCGCCCAGGATGCCTGATAGCCCGGCCGCGGCCACACCGTACGAGATTCTCGGGGTCAGCCCCACCGCCAGCCAGGACGAACTGCGGCGGGCGTATCGCCGGCTGCTGCGACACACCCACCCCGATGTGGGCGGCAGCGCGGAACGATTCCATGCCGTGCAGATCGCCTGGGAACGGGTCGGTAATCCGCAGAGCCGGGCCGACTACGACCGACACCGGTATTCGGAGGGCGAGCCGTCGCCTGCCTCTTCGTTCTACGCCGCACCGGCCGCGCAGAGCCGCCCGTCACAGACCGGCGGCGTGCGCGCGCGGATGTACGGACACCCCGGCGGGCAGTCCAGGCAGCTTTTCCTCTCCCTCATTCGCGAATGGGCAGGGCGGGGAACGACCGTGGACGACCCGTACGACCCGGGATTGGTCCGAACGGCCCCCCGGGAGATCCGGCACCGGCTGGCCAAGGCCATCGCCGAGGAAGCCACCGCGCAGCTCGTCTCCGGCCTCGGCATCGGCTTCACGGCCTGGCACGACGTCGACCCGGGGGACCAGGGGCTAAAGCTCGACCACGTCGTCCTGGGCCCGGCCGGCCTGTTCGCCATCCTGTCGGAGGACTGGGGCGCACCGGTGCAGCTCAGGCGCGGCGAGCTCATCGGCGACGCCATCGCGCCGGGGGAATCCCCGATCCAGGACCTCGAGGTCGGAGCCCGCACGCTGGCGCGCTCCCTCAAGGTGAAGTTCACGGCCCTCGTCATCGTGGTGCCCGATGGCGGCATCGCCGAACCGCTGGCCGTGCCGAGGCGCGGCCGGCGCCCGAGCGTGGTCACGGTTCCCCGGTCACGTCTGGTCGGCCTCCTGCGTGAGGGGCTTCCCGGGATGGAGCGGGGGAGCTTCGAGAAGGTCTTCGAGCTGCGGAGCCGACTTCAGAACGGCATCCGCTTCGTCGAGGACTGACCGGCGGATCAGCCCGCCCGGAGCCCGAGTTTGTCGACCCAGTAGTCGAGGAAACTGGCGCCGGCCTCGTCATGGATCTGCTCGCCCATGACGATGACGGGGTAGGGCCGGTCGGGGATACCGTCGGCCGGCCGCACGTCCACATGCGAGACGTCGTACCCGGCGGCATGCAGGTGATCCGCCATCAGGTAGTCGCTGCGGGAGTCGCCGACCGAACGCCACAGGTGGGGGAGCGGACCGCCCTCGGCGAAGAATGCGAGCGCTCGCTCGGCGGCGTTGTCCTTGTCCAGGAGCACCGACTCGATATCCGTCGAGATGATCGTCGGGTCGATTCGGAAGGGAATCTGCCCCGAGGCGTCCGGTGCCTCGCGGTCTCCGAGCCGAACCCCCACCCCGCGCGAGGCGAGCAGCGCGAACGCCGCCTCGTTGAACGAATCCTGGGCGGCCAGGTACGCCGCGTGGGCGACATCCGTGCGCTGCTCCACCGAGACCATGGCCTGTTTGGTCTCATCGAAGAACATGGTGTCGGCGTATGAATCGGCAACGAGCCGCCGCAGTGCGGCGACGGCGGCCTCGGGCAGTGCGACGCTAGCGTCCACCACGACCTCGCCCATCCCGGCCGCAGAAATGGGGAACCACACGGCGCCCTTCTCACAGACGCCGTACATCCGGAATTCGTTCGGCAGGCCGGCTCCGACCAGCGGCGTGACGACCTCGTCGCGGATGAAGGCGGCCGAACGCCCGGTGATGAAGGCGATCGGGACATTGGCGCCGGCCAGCAGAATCAGGTCGGTCAGGATGCTCGGAGTCGCGATCGACCGGGTGACCGGGCTCGCGATCGGACCATCGACGTCAAGCAGGAGCCCCAGCGGGGAAACGGTGTCTCGCATGCCTCATTGTCCCACCCAGGCGCGGGACGATCCGTCAGTTCGGGATGACCGACACGCTCCCGTTCGTGGTCTCCGCAACGATCCTGTGCTCGGAATCGCGGTCACCCGGCACGGAGTTCGTGTTGGTCGACCCGTTGGTCGTCCGGGCCGTAATGGAGTAGCGCACGCCGCGCACAGGAACCCGTACCGTGACCGATCCGTTGGTGCTTCTCGCGACGACCTCGTCGGGCGGCTCGAGGAAGCCCAGGTCGACGCTGGCGTTCGTTGTGCCTGCGCTGACCTCCGCCGAGGTCGCCTCCCGCACGCGAATGGCCCCGTTGGTGCTGCGCAGGTCGATCCTGGATTCCGTGCCGGTCGCTTCGATGCGCCCGTTCGTCGTGTGCAGGCTGAGTTCGCCGGTGAGCCCGGATGTCGTGATCGCGCCGTTCTCGCCCGCCGCGGTCAGCGGCAGCGAGGCCGGCAGCGTCACGGTGACCTCGAGCTGACAGAAGTTGAACCATTGGCGCGGGCAGCCGCCGCCGATGGTGGTCACCCCGCCGGACGTGCTCGCCTCCAGGGTGGGAGCCGCGCCCAGGTAGGTGCCGCGCATCGTGACGTGAACGTCATCGTCGTCGCTGGCACCCAGGATCAGCGCGGCATTCGGAATCTCCACGGAGACGCTCCGGCCGGCGGCGAGGTCTTCCGCCTGGTCGACCGGCCCCCCACGGAAGTTCAACGCGAACAGCAGGCCGACGATGGTCGCCACCGCCACCAGCGACAGGCCGACGATCAGGATGACCGTGTTGGCGGTGGGACCCGAGCCCTTCCCTGCGGAAGGCTGCCCGGCGACTGGCTCGCTCATCTGGACCCTCTCGCCTCACCCTCTCATCTCAACGGTCCGGTGTCTTGACGTCCATGGGGCGCGGCGCCGACCGGATGCGCTCCGGCCCGGGGGGTGTGTCCTGCCGGTCAGAGTACCCGCCTCGGAGCTGTTCCGTCAGGGCCCGTGCGCTGGCCGGCCGGCGCGAGCGCCGAGCCTGCCGCCCGCTCCGGGTGGTCGGCGACGAGCGCAGCGTCTATCGTTGAGTCAGATGATTACGAGACGCGAAGCGGCCCTCCGGCTGGATATCCCGCTGGAAATGGCGCACCGGCACGGCATTCCCGCTCGGCTCTCCGAGGCGGAGCTCGCCGAGATGGAGGCGAACCCGCCGGCCTGGCTCGCCCAGTCGCGGGCGAACCGAACCGGGAAGAAGCCGGTCTGGGTCGAGTTGCGCTGCGACGTCTGCGGGTTCACGGAGGCCGCCCGGCCGAAGAAGTGGTGGCCGGACTTCAGCTATGTCAGTTGCGACGACCACGGCTACGACGAGTTGCCCGCACCGGCGGCGGGCCTCAGGCGGCGCGAGTACGACGGCGTCGGCAGCCGCTTCGTCGGAATCCTCGACGAGGCCCCGGCTCAAGGGTGAGCCGCCCGCGCCTCACCGTCCGCGCGATACCCGGAGTGAAGGAATATCCTGAAACATGATGTCCTCCGTTGATGCGTTGAAGTCTGCACCCCCTCGTTCGCTGACCGACGAGGAGGTCCGCGAAATCCGCCGTGACTTCCCCATCCTCGGGCAGCTGGTCAACGGCAGGCCCCTCACCTACCTCGACTCGGGTGCCACCTCGCAGAACCCGGCCAGCGTGCTGGATGCCGAGCGGGAGTTCTACGAGCAGCACAATTCCGCCGTGCACCGTGGCGCCCACACGCTCGCGTTCAGGGCGACCGAAGCCTTCGAGGCGGCGAGGGCGACCGTTGCCGACTTCATCGGGGCGCAGCCCGACGAGGTCGTGTGGACCTCGAACGCCACGGAGGCCATCAACCTCGTCGCCTACTCGTTCTCGAACGCATCCCTCGGGCTCGGGGGAGAGGCGGCCGCACGCTTCCGGTTAGGTGCCGGCGACGAGATCGTCGTCACCGAGATGGAGCACCACGCGAACCTCATCCCGTGGCAGCAGCTGGCGCTGCGCACGGGTGCGACGCTGCGGTTCATCCCGGTCACGGATGACGGCACCCTCGACCTCGACGCCGCCGCGACCATCATCGGGGCCCGCACGCGCCTGCTCGCCTTCACCCATGCCTCCAACGTGGTGGGCGTCGTCAACCCGGTCGCCGATCTGGTGGCCCTCGCCCGTTCGGTCGGGGCCCTCGTTCTCATCGACGCCTGCCAGTCGGTGCCGCACCTGCCCGTGGACGTCGCCGCACTCGATGTGGACTTCGCGGTGTTCTCCGGTCACAAGATGCTCGGTCCCACCGGCATCGGCGTCCTGTTCGGCCGTGCCGAGCTGCTGGCCGACATGCCCCCGTTCCTCACCGGCGGATCGATGATCACCACCGTCGACATGCGGGGAGCCGAGTTCCTTGCGCCGCCCCAGCGCTTCGAGGCCGGCACGCAACGCGTCTCGCAGGCGATCGCGCTGGCCGCCGCGGTCGACTACCTCTCCGCCGTCGGGATGAGCCGGATCGAGGCCAGGGAGGCGGAACTCGGGCAGCGGCTCCTGGCCGGGCTCACCGATATCCCGGGTGTGCGGGTGCTCGGACCCGCGGTCGGGGTCGAGCGCATCGGCCTGGCCAGCATTGACGTCGCCGGCGTGCACGCGCACGATGTCGGCCAGTTCCTCGACGAAGCCGGCATCGCGGTCCGCATCGGCCACCACTGCGCCCAGCCCCTGCACCGGCGCCTGGGCGTGACGGCGTCGACCAGGGCCAGCACCTACCTGTACACGACCACCGATGAGGTGGACCACTTCCTGGCCACCCTGCGCGAGGTCGCCCCCTTCTTTGGAGTGAGCCGATGACGTCCAGCGACCTGCAGCAGCTCTACCAGCAGATCATCCTCGACCATGCGAAGGCCAGGCACGGTTTCTCCGCCGAACCGTTCGCCGACCTCGTCGCGCGCGAGGCCGACGGCCCCAGCACCGCCGAGTCCCACCAGGTCAACACGACCTGCGGCGACGAGGTGACCGTCCGCGTGACGGTCGGCGCGGCCTCCGCCGGCGACGCTCGGCCGGGGACCGAGCGGATTGAGGACCTCGCCTGGCGCGGTGAGGGGTGCTCCATTTCGATGGCATCCGCTTCCGTGCTGAGCGACACCGTCCGAGGTCTCCCGGCCGGCGAGGCCACCGCGCTGCTTGGCGCGTTCCGGGACATGCTGCGGTCGCGCGGCACCACCGCGCCCGACGAGGAGCAGCTCGGGGATGCCGCCGCCTTCGCCGGGGTCTCCCGCTACCCGGCCCGGGTCAAGTGCGCCATGCTCGCGTGGGTGGCGTTCGAAGAGGCGCTGGCGCGCGCGGCGGCCCGCTAGGCTCCGCCCGTTCAGAGGCCGCCCGTTCAGAGGCCGCCCGGCGTCGACCCGGCGCGCGCGGCCGGTTCGGCCAGGTCGTCGTGGTGTATCCGGTCGCCCAGCCGGCCGAGCGGCTCACCGCCGCCGCCCCAGTGCCGGGCGATGATCTCGGCAGCGATGGACACGGCGGTCTCTTCGGGGGTGCGTGAGCCCAGGTCGAGTCCGATCGGGCTGTGCAGGCGCGCCAGGTCGGACTCTCCGACCCCGGCCTCGCGCAAGCGCCTCAGCCGGTCGTCGTGGGTGCGCCTGGATCCCATCGCCCCGATGTAGGCGACCTGCGGGGCGCCCAGGGCCACCTGGAGCAGGGGCACGTCGAATTTTGGATCGTGGGTGAGCACGCAGATCACGGCCCGTTCGTCGACCAGCCCGGCGGCGAGTTGCTCCGCCAGGTACCGGTGCGGCCACGCCACGATCACCTCGTCTGCGTCCGGGAACCTGGCCGGTGTCGCGAATAGGGCCCGAGCGTCGCAGACGGTGACCCGGTAGCCGAGGAACGCGGCCAGCCGGGTGAGCGCGGCGGCGAAGTCGATGGCCCCGAAGACGAACATCCGCGGGCGGGGCGCGAAACTGTTGACGAAGACCCGCATCCCCTCTCCCCGCCGTTCCCCGTCCGGCCCGTAGATCAGGACGCTGTTCCGGCCGGCGGCCAGCAACCCCTGGGCGTCCTCGCTGATGGCGCGGTCGGCTCGCTCAGAACCGACACTGCCGTCGAACCCGTGCGGCCGGACCACGAGATGGCGCCCGGTCCAGCCGCCGTCAAGGTGGTCGATGACGGTCGCGACGCCGACCGGCCGGGAGTTCTCGATGTCATCCCGAACCGCGTCCAGCTCTTCGAACGTCTTCCGGGAGACCGGTTCGACGAATACGTCCAGGATGCCGCCGCAGGTCAGTCCGACCGAGAAGGCGTCGTCGTCGCTGATCCCGTAGCGCACGAGCACGGGTGTGCCGTCGGCGACGACCTGGCCGGCCAGCTCGTAGACCGCACCCTCGACGCACCCGCCGGAGACGGAGCCGACGACGTCGCCGTCGGGCGTGACGAGCATGGACGCCCCCGCCGGCCGCGGCGCGGACTCGAACGTTCGCACGACCGTGGCGAGGCCGGCCGTTCCGCCCTTCCTCCACCCGGCGACGAGGGGACCGAGAACCTCACGCATCCGAGTCGCACCCGGGGAGCGCGATCATCATCGCCCGGACTTTCGCGACCCGTGTCGGCCGATCCGGTAGGCGATGAAGGCGACCGCGGCGAGCAGGCCGAGGAGCTTCGGCGGGCTGCTGAGCTGGTCGGTGATCATGCCCTTGGCGAAGGCGAACGCGTCCAGGCTCGTGTCCGGCGCCGGTGCAGCCTTCGGTCGCGCCGGGCCGCCGGGGGCCGCACCGGCGGCTGCGGGACGCTCTTCGGTCGCCGGTGTCGACGCGCCTGCGGCGGGTGCCCCACCCACCGGCGCCGCAATCATGGCCTGAAGGTTCTCGGCGAACAGGGCCATCATCTGGTCCGTGACGCTTCCGATGACGCCCCTGCCCATCGCGGCGACCTTGCCGGACAGGGCAATGTCCCCGGTGACGGTGCCGCGCGTGGTGTCTCCGTCCTGGACGAGCACGAGGCTCCCGGTTCCCTGGGCGGTTCCCTGGCCGCGGGCCTCCTGCGCCTTCCCTTCGAACACGGCACGGTGGTTTGCGACGTCGCGCTCGAGCACGTTCAGCAGGCCCTTGTACTGCATGGACACGGGTCCCAGCTTGACCTTCATGCCGACCTGGTACGCGTCCTCGGACAGCTTGTTCAGGATCTGAGCCCCCGGCACACAGCCGGCGACCCGTTCAAAGTCCATGATTGTCGCCCATACCTCGTCGATCGGTGCGACGACGGAAAAAGTGCTCTCTAGTTCCATGATGGTGTCCTCTTCTTGTCAGGTGTTGTCGCTGGTCGTGTGTTGCCGTCTGCCCGGCATCGCCGGGCGGTCGTTCCGGATCGCCGCGGCCACCTCGGCCAGGGCCGCGAAGCTGTGCCCGCTGACGAAGGAGTCGATGTACGGCATCGCGGCGGCCATGCCGCCCGCCAGCGGCTGGTAGCCGGCGGCCACCTTCCGCGGGTTGACCCAGACGATGCGGTGGGCGAGGCGCCGGAGGCGGGCCATCTGGGCGCCGACCTGCTCCGGGGCATCCTGTGCCCAGCCGTCGGAGATGACCACGACGACCGCGCCCCGCGCGAGGCCGCGGCGGCCGTGCTCGTCGATGAACCGGCGGATGCTTTCCGCGAGGCGGGTGCCGCCCGCCCAGTCCGAGGCACTCCCGGCGGCGCGCGCGAGCGCCTGGTCCGGGTCGCGGGTGGCCAGCTGCCGGGTGAGCCTGGTCAGCCGGGTGGAGAAGACGAACGCCTCCGCCTGCGCGCCGGCGACCGATCCCTGCAGCAGGGACAGGAAGACCCTCGTGTACGGCTCCATCGAGCCGGACACGTCGCACAGCAGGACCAGCCGGCGGAGGCGCGGGCGGCGGCGTGAGTAGACGAGCCGGATGGAGTCGCCCCCGGAACGTTCGGCGGCGCGCACGGTGCGTCGAAGGTCCAGGCGCTCGGTGGCCCGCGCCGACCGACGCGTGCGCCGACTGCGGCGTTCGGGCGTGGACAACACGATCCGGCGCACGAGCTGTCGGATCTGGGCGATCTCGTCTTGGGAGAGATCGGCGAAGGATGTCTCGTGCAGGCGTTCCTCGGCGGAGGCCACCAGCAGCAGGGCCTCCCGTTCCGGACCCGACTGGTCGGCCTGGCCCTCCGGCCCGGGCAGCGCCGCGGACGGCCGCGGGCTCACGTCCGTCTCCGCGGCGCCGGTCGGCCGGTTGTCGGGTGCCGTCGGGCGGGTCCGCGGCTCTGAGCCGATCGCCGGGGGAGCGTTGGTGTCACCGCGGCTGTCGGCCGGGTCGAGGAAGCCGCCGAACACGGCGTCGAACACCGCGTCGAACACGGGCACCTGTTCACTCGAGGAGACGAGCACGACCCTGCTGGTCCAGTAGAGGCGCTCCCGGGCATCCGGGGGCACGAGCCGGAACGCGTCGGCGAGCCGCGCCGCGCGGTCGGGGGAGGTGGGCAGTCCGGCCCGGCGGAGCGCCGTCATGAAACCCACTGCCAGCGCGGCCGCCTCCACGCTCGTCGGGGTGATCGAGCGCCCGGGCTCAGCCATGGTCGCCTCCGACGACCCAGGCCGACCCGCGGCTGCCGGCGAGGTCGAGGTCGTCGCGGTTCTTGAGGACTGATCCCCAGGTCTGGTCGACGGTGCGGGCGTCGAGCCGGTCCACGCCGAGCACGGTGAGCGCGGACACCCAGTCGATGGCCTCGGCTATGCCGGGGGGTTTGACCATGTCCAGGGTGCGCAGCCGGGTGATGGCCGACGCGGCGTCGATCGCGATCCGCTCGGCGCTCCGCGGCACTCGGCGACGAACGATCTCGGCGATCCGTTCGGGGCCGGGGTAGTCGATCCAGTGGTACAGGCAACGGCGGGTGAGGGCGTCGTGCAGGTCCCGGGTGCGGTTGGAGGTGAGGATGACGATGGGCGGATGGGAGGCCTGCACCGTGCCGAGTTCGGGGATCGTGACCGCGGCCTCGGCCAGAAGCTCGAAGGTGAACGCCTCGAACTCGGCGTCGGCGCGGTCGATCTCGTCGAGCAGCAGGACGGCAGGGCGCGGCCCGGGGTGCTCGATCGCCTGCAGCAGGGGGCGGCGCAGCAGGTAGTTCGATCCGAACAGGTCGGTTTCGTCGATGTCGACGTTCCGGGCCTCGGCCAGCCGGATCCCCAGCAGCTGGCGGGGGTAGTTCCATTCGTAGAGCGCCTCGCCCGCGTCGATGCCCTCGTAGCATTGCAGGCGGTACAGAGGAGTGTCCAGCACTCGGGCCAGGGCCTTGGCCGCCTCCGTCTTTCCCACGCCCGGCTCGCCCTCGAGCAGGATGGGCTGCGGCAACCGCACCGCGAGGAACAGCGCGGTCGCGAGGCCGACGTCGGCCAGGTAGTCCTCGGCGTTCAGGGAATCCAGCAGGGTGGCGACGTCGGGCACCAGACGCTGCATCGCCTCATCCACGCCCGGGCGCGCCGGGCGACTCATCCGAGCTCCTGCACGTCGGCGAGCGCACGCTCGTAGTCGGCTTCGGTGTCGATGTCCAGGGGAATCGGTCCGCGTATCCGGACTTCGGTGACATCGTCCGCACGCTGCTCGAGGAGCTTCCAGATCGCCTTGTCCCCGTGCAGGGCGGCGAGGCCCGGCAGGATGGTGCGGTCGAAGGCGAACGGATGCCCGATGCCGTCGTCGTAGCGGCAGACCGCGATGGGGGACCGGCCGCGTCCCTCCAGCAGGTGCCGCACCGTCTCCGGGCGCACCTCCGGCTGATCCCCGAGCAGCAGCACCAGAACGCCGGTGTCGGGGTGCAGGGCCGGAATGGCCGCGGCGATCGAGGAGGAGCATCCGGCCGGGTAGTCGGGGTTGTCGACGAGATCGCAGCCCCGGGTGTCAACCGTGTGCCGGACGGCGTCGCCCGCCCCGCCGAGGGCCAGCACGATCTGGTCGAGACCGCTCGCCCGTGCCGTGGCGAGGACGGCGTCGAGGATGACCCCGCCGCGGTAGGGGAGCAGCTGCTTCGGCCGGCCGAACCGGAGCGACGCCCCGGCGGCCAGGACGAGTCCGGCGGTGCGGACATCAGGGGGCGACGGCATACGCCTCCGGATCGGCCAGGAATGCCCTGCGACAGCCCTCCGAGCAGAAGTAGACCGTGTCGCCGGCGTAGTCGGCGTGCAGGCTCGCCTCCACCGCGACCACGGTCATCCCGCAGACGGGGTCGATCGCCGCACTGACCGCGACCGAGGGTGCGGTCTCCGGCGGCCGGTCCTGGGCGCGTTCGGAAATCAGCTGGGCGAGGATCGAGAGCGCGATCTCGCCCGGCGTGCGGGCACCGAGACGCAGACCGGCCGGGCTGTACACCCGGGAACGCTGCTCCTCGTCGACGTCGAGGGAGGCGAGCACGGCGGCGCCGCGGGTCGCGCTGGCCACGAGTGCCACATAGGGGACGCCGGCGCGGAGGGCAGCCGTCAGGGCGGGTTCTTCGTCCCGGCCGTGCGAGGCGACGATGAGGGCCGCGTCGTCGGGGCGCGGTTCCGCCGAACCCCCGTCTGCGAGCTCCATGTGCAGGCCCACCCCGGCCCCCAGCTGGGCCAGGGCCGCAGCGACGGGTGTCGATCCGACCACCAGCACCCGGGGCGCCGGGATCCATGGCTCGAGGAAGATCTCGATCGCGCCCCCGCTCAGGCACGGGTTGGAGACTTCGACCGCGCCTTCCTCTCGCAGCCGTGACGGCTCGCCGGGAACGACCCGCAGGAGGATCGGCTCCTGGGTGGACAGGGTCATCAGGCCGTACTCCCGCACCGACGCCTCCACGCAGTTGCCTCCGACAAACCCGTCGATCTGCCCACTCGCATGGATCAGGGCGGTATCGCCGGCGTGCGCGCTGGTCGGATGCTGGGCTCGCACCACCGTGGCGCGAACAAACGGCTCCCGGCGACCGGCGAGCTCCTGCGCCCTCTCCGTGAGGGTTGCCCCCAGCGCCGCCATGTTAGATCGGGGGCCGAGGACGGCCCTGCATGGCGGCCCAGACGCGGGCCGGGGTGCACGGCATGTCCATGTGCTGGATTCCGAAGGGCGCCAGCGCATCCACGACGGCGTTGACGATCGCGGGCGGAGAACCCACGGTGGCCGACTCGCCGATGCCCTTCGCGCCGATCGGGTGGTGCGGCGAGGGTGTCACGGTGAATCCCGTCTCCCAGTTCGGCACCTCCAGGGCCGTGGGGATGAGGTAGTCCATGAACGTCCCGCCGAGGTTGTTGCCCTCCGCGTCGAACTCGATGAACTGCATCAGCGCCATGCCCACGCCGTCGGTCAGACCGCCGTGCACCTGCCCTTCGATGATCATCGGGTTGATCCGCGTGCCGCAGTCGTCGACGGCGATGAAGCGCCGCACCTTGACGTGGCCGGTTCCCGGGTCGACGTCGACGACGCAGATGTACGCGCCGAACGGGAAGGTGAGGTTGGGCGGGTCGTAGGTGACCTCGGCGTCGAGGTTGCCGTCGATGCCCTCCGGCAGGGCGACGGTGCCGTGGGCGCCCATGGAGATTTCGGCGATGGTCTTCCCGGCGCTCGGGTCGCCCTTGACGAACCAGCGGCCCTTCTCCCACTCGAGGTCCTCCGGCCGGGTCTCGAGCATCGCGGCGGCGATGAACTTCGCCTTCTCCCTGACCTTGCGGGCGACGAGGGCAACGGCGGCGCCGCTGACCGGTGTGGACCGGCTGCCATAGGTGCCCAGGCCGAACGGCGTCTGGTCGGTGTCGCCGTGCACGACGTCGATGTCTTCCGGCGGAATGCCGAGCTCCTCAGCCACGATCTGGGCGAACGTCGTCTCATGGCCCTGGCCCTGGCTCTGCACGGAGATCCTGACGACGGCTTTGCCCGTAGGATGCACCCGCAGCTCGGCCCCGTCGTTCATTCCGAGGCCGACGATGTCCATGTGCTTGCGCGGTCCGGCGCCGACCGTCTCGGTGAAGAAGGAGATGCCGATGCCCATCAGCTCGCCGCGCGCACGCTTCTCCTTCTGCTCTCGCCTGAGTTCGTCGTAGCCCGCCATGTCCATCGACTTGCGGAGCGCCGTCGCGTAATCGCCGGAGTCGTACTCCCAGCCCGTCTTGTTCTTGTACGGGAATTGCTCGGGCTTGATCAGATTCTTCAGCCGGAGTTCCGCGGGGTCCATCTCCAGCTTCCGGGCGAGGATGTCGACCATCCGTTCGACCAGGTACACCGCTTCGGTGACCCGGAAGGAACAGGCGTAGGCCACGCCGCCGGGCGCCTTGTTCGTGTACACGCCGGTCACCTTGCAGTGCGCGGCCTGCAGGTCGTAGCTGCCGGTGAAGATGTGGAAGAAGCCGGCCGGGTACTTTGTCGGCTGTGCCGTCGCGTTGAAGGCCCCGTGGTCGGCGAGCACGTTCGTTCGCAGCGCGAGGATCTTGCCGTCTTTCGTGGCCGCGATCTCGCCCTGCATGATGTAATCGCGGGCGAAGGATGTCGACATCAGGTTCTCCGACCGGTCCTCCATCCACTTGACCGGTTTGCCCGTCACGATCGACCCGACCACGGCGAGGATGTACCCCGGATAGATGCCGACCTTGTTGCCGAACCCCCCGCCGATGTCGGGTGAGACGATCCGGATCTTGTGCTCCGGGATCCCGGCCACGATCGCGAACAGGGTTCGGTGGGCGTGCGGAGCCTGCGAGGTTTCGTAGAGGGTCAGCGTGCCGTCGATCGGCTCGTAGTCCGCGACGGCACCGCAGGTTTCCATCGGCGCCGGGTGCACGCGCGGGTAGACCATCTCCTGCGACACGACGACGTCTGCCGATGCGAAGACGGCGTCGCACTCTGCCTTGTCGCCCGCCTCCCAGTCGAAGATGTGGTTGTCGGTCCGACCCTCGATCTCGTCGCGGATGACGGGCGCGCCGGGGTCGAGCGCCTTGCGGACATCCACGACCGGCGGCAGCACGTCGTAGTCGACCTCGATCAGTTCGAGCGCGTCGCGGGCTGAGTAGCGGTCGTCGGCGACGACGAAGGCGACCTCCTGGCCCTGGAAACGTACCTTGTCGGTGACGAGCACGGCCTGCACATCGGCGGAGAGGGTGGGCGCCCAGGCGAGCTTCAGCCCCAGCAGGTCCTGGCCGGTGATGACCGCCTTGACGCCGGGGTGGGCGAGAGCCTTGCTCGTGTCGATCGAGACCAGGCGGGCGTGCGCCACGGGGGCGCGCAGGATCGCGCCGTGCAGCATGCCGGGCAGCACGATGTCGTCGACGTAGTTGCCCTTGCCGCGGACGAACCGGGGGTCTTCCTTGCGCTGGAGACGGCCGTACCCGATCGGGCGGTCGGCGTCGCCGGCCGCCGGGTTGGCGGGGTGCTCTTCGATGATGGTCATGCGGTCACCTCTTCTCCGGTGGTCTCCTGCGCTGCGGGGTGTTCGGCGGCCCACTTCACTGAGCGCACGATGGTGGCGTATCCGGTGCACCGGCACATCTGGCCCGAGATCGCCTCGCGGATCTCGCCGTCGTCGGGGTGCGGATTCCGGTCGAGCAGGGCCCGGGCGGTGAGCATCATGCCCGGTGTGCAGAAACCGCACTGCAGGCCGTGTTCCTCCATGAACCCCTGCTGCACCGGGTCAAGCTTTGCCCCGGTGGCGAGGCCCTCGACGGTGGTGATCGCGTGCCCGTCGGCCATCGCCGCGAGCACGGTGCAGGATTTCACCGGCAGACCGTCCATCAGCACGACGCAGGTGCCGCAATTGCTGGTGTCGCAGCCCCAGTGTGTGCCGGTCAGACGCAGGACGTCGCGAATGAAGTGTACGAGCAGCACCCTCGGTTCGATCTCGCGGGTGATGTCTTCGCCGTTCACCGTCATGCTGATCTGCATGGGTTCAGCCTTCCTGGGTTGTCGTGTGCCGGACTTCGAGGGCGCGCGCGCAGGCGTGCCGCAGCACCCGTCGCGTGAGTTCGTCTGCGAGGTGCCGCTTGTAGTCGACCGGGCCGCGCTGGTCGGCGATCGGGTCGGATGCCGCGGCCGCAATCCGACCGGCCTCGATGAACAGACCCTCGGTCGGCTTCTTGCCGTGCAGCACGGCTTCGGCCTCCGTGATGGTCCGGTCGATACCGGCCGCCGTGAGCCCGATGGCGACGTCGTCGATCGTGCCGTCCTCAGCGAGTGAGACAGCGGCGCCGGCCGCAACGACGGCCCAGTCGCCGACCCGGCGTTCGACCTTTTCGTAGGCGCTTCCGGAGCGCGGGAGGATCGGAAAGCGAACCTCGACGAGGATCTCGTTCTGGGCGACGGCCGTCTCGTACGGCCCCCGGTGGAACTCGCTCATCGAGACCGTGCGCTCCCCGCCCGGGCCGCGGATGACCGCCTCGGCGCGCAGGACCACGCAGCAGGTAGACAGGTCCTCGGCCGGATCGGCCTGGCACAGCGAACCTCCGATGGTGCCGCGGTTGCGCACGATGGGATCCGCGATCACCCGCTCGGCGTCAGTGATGATCGGGAAAAGGCGGGCGATCTCGGGGGACTCCAGCAGCGTCGTGTGCCGGGTCATCGCCCCGACGCGCAGATAGTCGCCCTCGCGCAGGATGAAGTCGAGCTCGTACAGGTCGTTGATGTCGATGAGCCATTCGGGCCGAGCCAGCCGGAGTTTCATCATCGGCAACAGGCTGTGTCCGCCGGCGACCACCCGTGAGTCGGGATGGCGCTCCAGAAGCGCCAGGGCGTCGTTGACGGTGGTGGCGCGGGCGTAATCGAATGGGGCCGGAATCTGCACAAGGCTCTCCTCTTCGCGATGTGCCCCACCCACTGCACACGAAAGAGGGCACCGATGTGTCACACATACTGCTCCGGCGGCACCGGGGTGTCAAGAGCATCGGCGTGAGCGAACGGCAGCCACAACGGGCATAGAAAAAGGGCCGGATCTCTCGATCCGGCCCCTCTGAACTGTCTCAACCAGTTCCCGTTGATTGCCCGCACTTCTCAGTGTTGTCAATCTCCGTGCCCGAGGGGGGACTTGAACCCCCACGCCCTTACGGGCACTAGCACCTCAAGCTAGCGCGTCTGCCATTTCCGCCACCCGGGCAGGTGTTTCGGCAGCTGATTCGCATCGACTGCCGAGGAATAACTTAGCACGGATTCCCACCCCTCCTGATTCACCCGGCACCCATCGGATGCCGGTAGCGTGAGGGCCATGGCACCCTCAGTTGATAGCACCGTGGCCGACAACCGACTGGATCTGACGGCGGAGATCGCACGCGATCTCATCCGTCTCGACACCACGAACTACGGGGAGGGGCGCTCGAACGGCGAGACGGATGCCGCCGAATACGTCGAAGCCCGGCTGCTGGGCCTCGGGCTGGAACCGCAGGTGTTCGATTCGGCGCCCGGCCGCACGAGCGTCGTGGCCAGGGTCAAGGGCCGCGACAGCAGCAAGGGGGCCCTGGTGGTGCACGGCCACCTCGACGTGGTCCCGGCCGATCCGGCGAACTGGAGCGTGGATCCGTTCGGGGGCGTGATCAAGGACGGACTTCTCTGGGGACGCGGCGCCGTCGACATGAAGAACATGGACGCCATGATACTGGCGTCGCTCCAGGACATCCTCGGCGCCGGCAAGGAACCCGCCCGGGACCTCGTCGTCGCGTTCTTCGCCGACGAGGAGGCCGGGGGAGTGTTCGGCTCGCACTACCTGGTCGACACGCACCCGGAACTCTTCGCCGGCGCCACCGAGGCGATCAGCGAGGTCGGCGGCTACTCAATCACCCTCGGCGGCAAGCGGGCCTACCTGCTGCAGACGGGCGAGAAGGCCCTGATCTGGATCAAACTGGTCGCGCGAGGCCAGGCCGCGCACGGCTCGCGCCTCATCCATGACAACGCGATCACCCGCCTGGCCGAGGCCGTGGCGAAGGTCGGCCGGCGCGAATGGCCGATCCGGCTCACGAACACGACCACCCAGCTCCTCGGGGAACTCGCCCGCATCCTCGACGTCGACCCACAACGGGTCGGCCCGGACGAACTGGCCCTCGCCACGGGAACCGCCTCCGGGTTCATCCAGGCGAGCCTGCGCACCACGACGAACCCCACGCTGCTGCGGGCCGGCTACAAGCACAACGTGATCCCCGACCTGGCCGAGGCCTTCATCGACATCCGCTCGCTGCCCGGCGAAGAGGATGCGGTGCTCGCAGAGGTGGCCGAGCTGGTCGGCCCCGACATCGAGATCGTCATCATCCACCGGGACATCGGCCTCGAAACCGAGTTCAGCGGACCCCTCGTCGACGCGGTCGTCGCCACGCTGGGACAGCACGACCCCGGGGCACCCGTCCTGCCGTACCTTTTGTCCGGGGGGACCGACAACAAGGCGCTGAGCAAACTCGGAATCAAGGGTTACGGGTTCGCCCCGCTGAAGCTGCCGCCGGAGCTGGACTTCCCGGCGATGTTCCACGGGGTTGACGAACGGGTGCCGCTGGACGCATTAGTGTTTGGCAGGCGGGTTCTGACCGACCTGCTGTCGACCTACTAGCACCGGAGCACCAGCCACGTGGACTTCCTCAACGCCGTCATCCTGGGACTCGTCCAGGGTCTCACCGAGTTCCTCCCGGTGTCATCCAGCGCCCACATCCGCATCGTCGGCGAGTTCCTGGGCACCGGCGCCGACCCGGGCGCACGCTTCACGGCGATCACCCAGATCGGCACCGAGGCCGCTGTCGTGCTGTTCTTCTGGCGCGACATCGTGCGCATCATCGGGCAGTGGGGCCGGTCGCTCGTCGGAAAGGTGCCGCGCAGCGACCCGGACGCCCGCATGGGCTGGCTGATCATCCTCGGTTCGCTGCCGATCATCGTGCTCGGGCTGCTCTTCCAGGACCAGATCGAGACCTCGCTGCGGAACCTGTGGATCACCGCCACCGTGCTGATCGTCTTCGGCATCCTGCTCGGCATCGCCGACTATGTGGGCGCGAAGAAACGGCGCCTGAACGACCTCACCGTCGGCCACGGCGTGGTCTACGGATTCGCGCAGGCGCTGGCCCTCATCCCCGGCGTGTCGCGCTCCGGCGGCACGATCACCGCCGGGCTCTTCATGGGTTACGAGCGCGCTGCAGCCGCTCGCTACGCCTTCCTGCTGGCCATCCCGGCCGTTCTCGGCAGCGGCTTCTACCAGATGTACAAGTCGGTCGCGAAGCCGTGCGTCGAGTCCGCCGGCAACTGCACGCCGGAACTCTTCGGCCCGCTGGAGACCCTGGTCGCCACCGTCGTCGCATTCGGCGTGGCACTGGCCGTCATCGCCTTCTTCATGAACTACATCTCCAGGCACAGCTTCCTGCCGTTCGTGATCTACCGCATCCTGCTCGGCTCCGCTCTGTTCGTGCTGCTGGCCACGAACACGATCAGCGCCTAGTTAGGCTGGGAACCATGCGTGCATGGAAACGACCCGTCGTCCCTTCCGTCCCGGGTCACTCCGACGCACCGAGACTGCACGACACCGCCACCGGAAAGATCGTCGAGGCCCGACCGACGGATATCGCCCGACTCTACGTCTGCGGGATCACTCCGTACGACGCGACGCACATCGGCCACGCCGCCACGTACCTCGCCTTCGACACGCTGCAGCGGGCCTGGCTGGATGCCGGCTACCGCGTGCACTACGCGCAGAACATCACCGATGTGGATGATCCGCTCCTCGAGCGAGCCACAGCCACCGGCGTCAACTGGCGCGAACTGGCCGAATCCCAGGTCGAGCTCTTCCGAACCGACATGGAAGCGCTCGGCATCATCCCGCCCGACGACTACGTCGCCGTCACCGAGGTCATCGACGAAATCGCCGCCGCGGTCGACCAGCTCTGGGACGCCGGCCTGGCCTATCCGGTGGACACGAGCGACGCCCTGCCGGGTGCGTCGGGTGAACCCACGGCGGACATCTACTTCGACATCCGGCAGGCCGAGCGGCAGGCACCCTGGAAGCTGGGCGAGGAAAGCAACCTCGACCCGGCCACGATGCTCGCGTTGTTCGCAGAGCGCGGGGGAGACCCGGACCGTGCCGGCAAGCGCGACCCGCTGGATCCGCTGCTCTGGCGCGCGGCCCGCGCCGGGGAACCGGCCTGGCCGTCAAAGGCCGGGGCGGGCCGTCCGGGCTGGCACATCGAGTGTTCCGTCATCGCGCTGAAGGAGCTCGGCACAGACTTCACCGTGCAGGGCGGCGGCTCCGACCTCATCTTCCCGCACCACGACATGAGCGCCGGCCACGCGGCCGCGCTCTCCGGGCACCCGCTCGCCGGGGTATACAGCCACACCGGAATGGTCGCCTACCAGGGCGAGAAGATGAGCAAATCGCTCGGCAACCTCGTGCTCGTGTCCAGCCTCCGCCGAGCGGGCGTGGACCCGCGTGCCATCCGCCTGGCCCTCCTGGCCCACCACTACCGCGCGGACTGGGAGTGGACCGACGCCCAGGTGGGCGACGCCGAACGGCGCCTCGCGCGCTGGCAGGCCGCATTCGGAGCCCCGGCCGCGTCGGCGCCGGGGAGCGCCGCCGCGGTGGTCGCCCGGCTGCGGGCAGCCCTGACCGACGACCTGGACACGCCCCGGGCACTCGCCGTCGTGGACGCCGCGGCCGAGCATCCGCTGGACGACCCGGCGCTGCTCGTGCGCGCGATCGACGCGCTGCTCGGCGTCGCCCTCTGAACCCCCGCGAAACCGCCGTTGTGCGCGTTATGACGCCCGAATAACGCGCACAAGTGCGGTTTCGCGGGGACTAAGAGGGGGAAGTCGGGGGTCAGGGCGCGCGCGGCGCGTCCGGGCCCGGGCGGCCGTCGGCCCAGCCGCCCTGGCCGTCCCCGCGTTTGCGCAGGTAGCGTTCGAACTCCTGGGCGATCGCCTCGCCGCTGGCCTCCGGCGAGTCCACGGTGTCGCGGGCCTGCTCGAGCTGCGCGATGTACGCCGCCATCTCCTCGTCCTCCGCGGCGAGCGCGTCGATGCCGCTTTCCCACTCGGCCGCCTCGGCGACCAGGTGCCCGCGGGGGATGACGACGTCGATGATCTCCTCGAGCTTGTCGATGAGGGCCAGCATCGCCTTGGGGGAGGGGGCGTTGTGCACGTAGTGCGGGACGGACGCCCAGATCGACAACGTCGGGATGCCGACTTTCTCGGCGGCCTCCGCGAGAACGCTCAGGATCCCGACCGGGCCCTCGTAGTTGCTGCGTTCGATCTCCAGCTCGGCCCGCACCTCGGGGTTGTCGCTGGACACGAAGATCGAGATCGGCCGGGTGTGCGGGACATCGGCGAGCATCGCCCCGAGAAACACGATGGCGCTCACATCGGCGGCGAGGGCGGCGTCGAGGATTTCCGCCGCGAAGCCCTTCCAGCTCCGGGACGGCTCCGTGCCCAGCAGCAGGTAGATGTTGCCCGCGTTCGTGCCGCTGACCCGCAGCTGCGCGTCCTCGGCGAGCGGGGCGCCGGCGGCCCCGGGGGTTGTCGGGCCGAACATGATCGCGCTCGGCCATTCGATCAGGCGTCGGCCGTCTTCGTTCGTGGCGATGGTCGGCCGATTGAACTGGTAGTCGAAGTACACCTCCGGATCGACCTGGGCGATTTCGGCAACGTCGAGCAACTCTTTCAGCGCGCGCACGGCACCGGTGGCCGCCTCGCCCGCGTCATTCCAGCCCTCGAACGCCACGACCAGAAGTCGAGCGCTGAGAAGCCCCTTGCCGTCTGTCACTGCGTGAGACCCCGATCATTACGGATGCTCCACTCGGAGAACCTCACTCAAGGATAGTCAGTGCCCTCTACACTTGAACCCCGTGAACCTGATCCCCGTAATTCCCCACATCCCGGCAGCGGTCCTCTGGGACATGGACGGAACCCTCGTCGACACCGAACCCTATTGGATGGTGGCCGAAACGGAACTGGTCGCGTCCTTCGGGGGGGAGTGGACGCACGCCGACTGCATGCTCATCATCGGGTCGGGGCTCTGGGCCTCGGCCGCCATCCTGCAGGACCGCGGCGTCGACATGGACGCCGACGCGATCGTGCACTGGCTGACCGACCGGGTGCAGGCCCAGCTCACCGAGCACGGCGTGCCCTGGCGTCCGGGAGCGCGGGAGCTCCTCGCGGATTTGAAGGACGCCGGCATTCCGATGGCGCTGGTGACGATGTCGGTGGAACGGATGGCGCGCCAGGTCGCGGACCTCATCGACTTCGCTGCCTTCGACACCATCATCGCCGGCGACATGGTCACCCACGGCAAGCCCCACCCGGAGGCCTACCTTGCCGCAGCCGCCTACCTCGGAGTGAACCCCGAGCACTGTGTCGCCGTCGAGGACTCCATACCGGGCGTCACGGCCGCCGTCGCAGCCGGGGCCGTCGTCATCGGCGTGCCGCACCAGATCGACCTGCCGGAAAGCGTGCACTACACGCTCTGGCCGAGCCTGGCCGGGCGCACCGTGGCCGGCCTCACCGAACTCTTCGGCGAACGGCGGAGGGCCTTCGATCGAATCCACATACCGGTGCAGACCGGGACCACCACCAACGAGGGCGCAGCCACCGCATGAACGATAGTCAGGTCATCCAGAACAGCGGACCGTTCCGGGCCGGGGACCGAGTTCAGCTGACCGGGCCCAAGGGCAGGATGAACACGATCACCCTGGTTCCGGGCGAGGTCTTCCACACCCACCGCGGCATCCTGTCGCACGACGACATCATCGGCCTGCCGGACGGCTCGGTCGTGACCAACAACGTCGGCGTCGAGCACCTGGCCCTGCGCCCGCTGCTGAGCGACTTCGTCATGTCGATGCCGCGCGGCGCCGCCATCATCTATCCGAAAGACGCCGCGCAGATCCTCGCCCAGGCGGACATCTTCCCCGGCGCGACCGTGGTCGAGGCCGGCGTCGGATCCGGCGCGCTGTCCCTCTGGCTGCTCCGGGCGATCGGGCCGGCCGGCCGGCTCGCATCCTTCGAACGGCGAGGCGAGTTCGCGGATGTCGCCCGCGCCAACATCGCCACCTTCCTCGGCTCGGACCCCGCGAACTGGACGATCACCCTGGGCGACCTCGCCGAGGCGCTGCCGACCACCGTGGAGCCGCAGTCCGTCGACCGGGTCGTGCTGGACATGCTCGCCCCGTGGGAATGCCTGGGCGCCGTCTCGGACGCCCTCAAGCCCGGCGGAGTTCTGCTTTGCTACGTCGCCACCGTGACCCAGCTGTCCAGGGTGGCCGAAGCCATCCGCGGCTCCGGGCTGTACACGAATCCGGACTCCAACGAGACGATGATCAGGGGCTGGCATGTCGAGGGCCTGGCCGTGCGGCCCGACCACCGGATGATCGGCCACACCGGCTTCCTGATCACGGCCCGTCGACTGGCGCCGGACACCGTCCTGCCCGAGCTCAAGCGCCGCCCGTCCAAGACCGATTTCGCCGACGCGGACGTCGAGGCCTGGACCCCCGGGGCCCTGGGCGAACGCAGTGTCAGCCCGAAGGTCCTGCGCAAGCGCGTGCGGGCTGCCGGCACGGGTGCAGCACTTTCCAAGGCTCGCGACCTCGACGCCGGTTAGGATGGGCCCTTGCCCTCAACCCAAGCGGCAACCACCAACCACCCCAAGCACTGCGCAGCGGCCCATGCCGCCGTGCCCCCCGCAATACCGAGAAGAGGACTTGTGCGCAAAGCATTCGCATCGATTGCCACCGCCGGACTACTGATTGTCGCGCTGACCGCGTGCGCCCCCGGCACGAACGAAGCGGGCTGTGAAGCGCCCGTCAAGGAGGGTGCGGCCTCCAAGCTGGTCGAGGTCGACGGCAAGTTCGGCTCGAAGCCCAAGGTCGACTTCCCGACACCACTCAAGGCGAAGACCACCGAGCGCAGCGAGGTCATCGCCGGCGAGGGCAAGGGACTCGCCACGGGCCAGAAGGTCAAGATCGACCTCAGTGTCTACAACGGCACCACCGGCAAGGTCATCGAGGAAAGCAAGTACGACGGAACGACGCTGGCCGGCTTCGTGCTCAACGACAAGACCATCAAGGGTCTCTCCCAGGGCCTGAAGTGTGCCCAGGAGGGGTCGCGCCTGACGCTCGCCGTCGCCCCCAAGGACGCCTTCGGCCCCCAGGGCGGAAACGAGCAGATCGGCGTCAAGAAGAACGACACCCTCGTCTTCGTCCTCGATGTCGTCAAGGCCTACAAGACCCGCGCCGACGGTGACGCCCAGCCGGCCAAGGCAGGGATGCCCGCCGTCGTACTCGCCGACAACGGCGCGCCCGGCATCACCATTCCCGCCTCGAAGGCCCCGACCAAGCTCGAGATCAACGTGCTGAAGAAGGGCGACGGCAAGAAGGTCAAGGAGGGCGACCCGGTCACCGTGCACTACACGGGCGTGCTCTGGGACACCAAGAAGGTCTTCGACTCCAGCTGGAAGACCGGCGAACCCGCCGAGTTCGCTGCCGCCGACGGCTCCACGACCCAGGGCGGCGTCATTCCCGGGTTCGCCAAGGCACTTGTCGGCCAAACGGTCGGCTCGCAGGTCATCGCGGTCATCCCGCCCGACCAGGGCTACGGCGACCAGGCGTCTGACACCATCCCGGCCGGATCGACGCTCGTCTTCGTCGTCGACATCCTCGGCATCAAGTAACCCGGTCCCACCCGCAAAACCGCAGTTGTGCCGTTCCTAAGCTGGTTTTAGGCGGCACAACTGCGGTTTTGCGTGGCGCGGGCGAGTGACACGGTTAGAATCGCAGCGTGCCGTCCACCCCAGAGCAGACTCCCCGCATCACCGTTGAGGAACGACTGTTCAGCCTCGTCCTGGCGCTCATCGCGACCGAGATCGGCCTGACCAAGTCCGATATCCTGTCCACGGTGCAGGGCTACCGCCAGCGCTATCTGAGCGGGGGCGACAACGCCAACCTCGAGCGCCAGTTCGAACGCGACAAGGACGACATCCGCGAGCTGGGCATCCCGCTCGAGACCGTCGAGCCGCAGGATGACCCCGGCAACAACCATCTGCTGCGGTACCGGATCCCCAAGGGCCTCTACAACCTGCCCGCCGACGTGTCGTTCTCCCCGGACGAGTTGATGCTCCTCAAGCTCGCCGCCACCGTCTGGCGCGAGGGCTCCCTGTCGGCCGAGTCCCGGCGGGCGCTGACAAAACTCAATTCACTCGGCGTGGACTCGAGCGATCCCGTGCTCGGCTACGCCCCGCACCTGCGCGCCCGCGACGCGTCGTTCGCGCCGCTCAGCAAGGCCCTGGATCACGGCCAGGTCGTCGCCTTCCTCTACCTCAAGCCGGGGGAGAGTTCCCCGCGTCGGCGAAGGGTCGCCCCGCGCGCCATCGTGCTGCACGGCGGGCGGTGGCACCTCTACGGCACCGACCAGGAGGCTCGGGCCCCCCGCACCTTCCTGCTCTCGCGCATCGTCGGGCCCGTCGTGACCGTTCCCGGTGAGACCTTCATTCCCGACGGGGAGGGCTCCGGTCGGCAGGCGCTGGACGAACTCGACGCCCTCTGGGAGGCCAACGTCGCCGAACTGGTGGTCGAACCCGGCAGCGACGCCGCCGTGCGACTCAGCAAACGCCACACCGGCGGGACCGGCCCGGGGACGATGGCAGCCCCGGACGCCGTGACCCCCGACGCGGGGACCCTGCACGCCGTGACCCTGCATTACACGGATATCGACATCCTCGCCGACGAACTGGCCGGTTACGGTCCGGAGGTGCTTGTGCGCTCACCGCTCGCGCTCCGCCAGGCCGTCCGCACACGCCTCGTCGGGGTGCGCGACGCGCACACCGGCACGACCCGGGGGAGCGCAGCATGACCGCACGCACGCCGGTCCTCGGGGCATCGGACAAGCTCACTTTCCTGCTCTCGCTCATCCCGTACCTGATGGACCACGACAACGTCACCGTCACCGAGGCCGCCGGGCACTTCGGTGTTCCGCCGGAGCGCGTGCGCGACGCCGTCCGGCTCATCGCGGTGTCCGGCATTCCCGGCGAGACGCACCAGTACCTCGACGGGGACCTCTTCGACATCCACTGGGACGAGTTCGAGGACAACGACCGGATCGCGCTCACCCACCTCGTCGCCATCGACGATTCCCCCCGCTTCTCCGCACGGGAGGCGGCCGCCCTCATCGCCGGGCTCCAGTACCTCTCCTCACTGCCCGAGAACGCCGACCGGGACGCCGTCGCGTCGCTCATGGCCAAGCTCACCCGCGGCGCATCCGCCACCCCGACCCAGCTCGCGGTGTCGAGCCCCGATTCGGATGCCGCGATGACGGTGATCCAGGCGTCCGGGCGGGACGGCGTCCAGGTCGAATTCGACTATCTCAACGCCCGCGGCGAGAACGAACACCGGTTCGTCGATCCCTTGCGCCTGGAGTCCGTGGACAGCGACTGGTACCTGCGCGGCTGGTGCCACCTCCGGCAGGCTCCCCGCACCTTCCGGCTCGACCGGATGAGCGACCTGCGGGCAACGACGGAACCGGTCGGCTCGCACGACGCCGGCCTCGTGCTCTCGGACACGCTCTTCCAGGCTTCGGACGAGGACCTCTCGGTCGTCATCGAACTGCCTTCGTCGGCCCTGGCCCTCCTGGCCGACTACGCGCCGGATCGGGCGACGACTCCCGTTGGCGGCGATCGCGTGCGGACGACGCTTCGCGTTGCCCACTATCACGGCCTGAAACGACTCGTCGGGGGCCTTGCCGGACTCGTCACCGTGGTCGAACCGGCCGAGGCGCGGCAGGTCGTCGCCGAGTGGGCCGCGGCCGGCGCGGCCCGCTACGACGAGCCCACCGGCCGGGCCTAGCCCATGCCCTGGTGGTCGTGGGTGCTCATCTGGACCGGGCTCGGTCTGGCCCTGCTCGGCATGCTGGCCTGGTTCGGTTTCACGCTGTTCCGGAAGCTGATGAGAACCCTCCGCGCCCTCGAGGACCTCGGCGGGATGGTCGACCTGGATCCCGGCCCCGTCGAATCGGACGCCGTGAGGTTCACCCCGGCCGTCTTCCGCAGCCACCAGGAGTTGTCCGACGCGGCCCAGCTCCAGCGCGCCGCCGCGGAACGCCGCCGGCAGCTGCGTCGGGATCGGTTGGTTCAGCGGAGTAAACTAATGACACAAACCGCCCTGACCCAGAGGACTGACCCTCATGCTTAACAACCTGACCGGATGGCATTTCCTGATCATCCTCGTCGTCGTTCTGCTCCTGTTCGGCGCGCCCAAGCTGCCGGGTCTGGCCCGCAGCCTCGGCCAGTCGATGAAGATCTTCAAGAGCGAGATCAAAAGCGACGCTGTCGATGACGAGGCCGGCAAGTCCGGCGACGAGACGTCGAAGGCCGCCGGATCGGCCGATCCCACGACGAAGTCGTAACCCTTGGCCGTGCGCACCTCGCGGCGTGCGGGCAGCGAAGGGAAGATGTCGCTCGGGCAACATCTGCTGGAACTCCGCAAGCGTCTCTTCCTGGCGGCCGCCGGCATCCTTGTCGGTGCGGTCATTGGCTGGATCCTGTCCGACTACGTCTGGGACGCCCTGCGCGAGCCGATCTACGCGATCATCCAGGCGCAACATCGGAACGCCCAGATCAACTACCCCGACATCACCTCGGCCTTCGACCTGAAGCTCAAGATCTCCTTCTACGTCGGCCTGATCGTTTCCAGCCCGGTCTGGCTGTACCAGATCTTCGCCTTCCTCGTGCCCGGCCTGACGCGCAAGGAGAAGCAGTACACCTTCGGTTTCTTCTTCTCGGCGGTCCCGCTGTTCCTGGCCGGCTGCGCCGCGGGCTGGTATGTGCTCCCGAATGTGGTCGGGCTGATGACGAGCTTCGCGCCGTCCGAGGATGCGGCGTTCATCAACGCGCAGAACTACCTCGACTTCGTGCTCAAGCTCATGATCGCCATCGGGGTGGCGTTCGTGCTTCCCGTCTTCCTCGTGCTGCTCAACCTGGCCGGCGTGATCACCGCCGAGTCGATCATCAAGTCCTGGCGCGTGGCCATCCTGGTCATCGTGCTGTTCACCGCCATCGCCACCCCGGCCGCCGATGTCGTGTCGATGTTCCTCCTCGCCATCCCGATGGTGGTGCTGTATTTCGCCGCCTACGGCATCGCCTACCTGCACGACCGCCGCGTCGCCCGGCGCACGTTGGCTTTCGAGCAGGAATTGGGACTTTAGGCTCACCGCATGACAACCATTCCCTCACCGGCCGAGCAGTACGCGGCCTCCCGGTCCCGGACGAGTCATCCGCGGCTGCAGGCCTTCCGGTCCGGCCTGCGCTTTGACCTCGACCCGTTCCAGCTCGCGTCCTGCGCGTCCCTCGAGGAGGGAAACAGCGTGCTCGTCGCCGCACCGACCGGCGCGGGCAAGACGATCGTGGCCGAGTTCGCGGTGTTCCTGGCGATGCAAGAGCCCCGGGCGAAGGTGTTCTACACCGCCCCGATGAAGGCCCTCAGTAACCAGAAGTTCCAGGAGCTCGTCGCCGAGTACGGCCCCGAATCCGTGGGCCTGCTCACCGGAGACACGAACGTCAACGCGCAGGCCCGGATCGTGGTGATGACCACCGAGGTGCTGCGCAATATGCTCTACGCCGACTCGGACCTGCTCACCAACCTCGCCTTCGTCATCATGGACGAGGTGCACTACCTCGCCGACCGATTCCGCGGCGCCGTCTGGGAGGAGGTCATCATCCACCTCCCGCAGAGTGTGCGGATGATCGCGCTGAGCGCGACCGTCTCCAACGCCGAGGAATTCGGCGACTGGCTGCAGGCCGTGCGCGGCGGAACGGATGTCATCGTCTCGGAGGAGCGTCCGGTCCCACTCGAGCAGCACGTGCTGGTCAAGAGCAAGATGATCGACCTTTTCGACAGCTCGGGACTCGGCCAGGACCACAGGGTCAACCCGGAACTCGTGCAGCTGGCACGGTCGGGCCAGCGGTCACTCGGCGATCGCTCCTCGTCCCGGCGGCGCGGCTCGGACCGGGGGAGTTACCTCGACCGGGCACAGGCAGACGCGGGGAGGATGGACCGCTCGGAAATCGTGCGGATGCTCGACGGCAAGCACCTGCTTCCCGCCATCTTCTTCATCTTCAGCCGGGTCGGCTGCGACCAGGCCGTGCGCCAGGTCCTGCGCGCGGGTGTACGCCTTACCGACGCCCGCGAGCGTGAGGAGATCCGCCGGATCGTCGACGAACGCTGTCGCACCCTGCTCGACGAGGACCTCGGCGTCCTCGGCTATTTCGAGTGGCTCGACGGCCTCGAACGGGGCGTCGCGGCGCACCACGCCGGCCTCCTGCCCGCCTTCAAGGAGGTCGTCGAGGAGCTGTTCCAGAAGAAGCTCGTGAAGGCCGTGTTCGCCACAGAGACCCTGGCCCTCGGCATCAACATGCCGGCCAGGACCGTCGTGCTCGACAAACTCGAGAAGTTCAACGGCGAGGCGAGGGTGCCGATCACGCCGGGGGAGTACACGCAGCTCACCGGACGGGCCGGCCGCCGGGGAATCGACGTCGAGGGGCATTCCGTGATCCAGTGGGCGCAGGGGCTCGACCCGCAGGCGGTCGCCTCGCTCGCCTCCCGGCGCACATATCCGCTCAACTCCAGCTTCAAACCGACCTACAACATGGCCGTCAACCTGATCGACCAGTTCGGGCGGGAGCGCACCCGCGAGGTGCTCGAATCCTCCTTCGCCCAGTTCCAGGCCGACCGGGCGGTCGTCGACCTGGCCCGCAAGGTGCGGCAGCAGGAGGAGTCTCTCGCCGGCTTCGCCACGTCGATGACCTGCCACCTCGGCGATTTCGCGGACTACTCGTCCATTCGCCGCAGCCTGACCGCGCTGGAGCGCGGGGGCGACGGGGTCGAGCATGCGTCGCGCGGGGAACGCGAACGCCGCCAGCGCGAGCTCCAGAGCCTGCGCAAGCGCCTGAAGGCGCATTCCTGCCACAACTGCCCCGAGCGCGAACAGCACGCCCGCTGGGCCGAACGGTGGTGGAAACTCACGCGAGAAACGGATGTCCTCAGCCGGCAGATCTCATCGCGGACCGGCGCCATCGCCAGGATCTTCGACCGGGTCACCGATGTGCTGCTCGGCTACGGCTACCTGGAGAACGACGAGGCTGGGGCCGTGCGGCTCAGCGAGAGCGGGCGCATCCTGCGGCGCATCTACGCGGACCGTGACCTGCTCGTCGCCGAGGCCCTGCGCCAGGGTATCTGGTCCGAGCTCGACCCGGCCGGCCTGGCCGCGATGGCCTGCGCGCTGGTGTTCGAACCAAGACGCGAGGAGGGCCTGATCAATGAACGCTATCTCCCCAGGGGAACCTTCATGCCGGCCCTGGACCGCACTCACGAGCTGTGGAGCCGCCTGGACGATCTCGAACGCGACAACAAGCTGCCCGGCAGCAACCCCCTGGCACTCGGCCTCAGCCTGGCCATGTGGAAATGGGCTCGGGGCGGTGCCCTGACCGACGTCCTCGCCGAGGCGGAGATGGCGGCGGGGGACTTCGTGCGCTGGACCAAACAGACCATCGATCTGCTCGACCAGCTCTCGGTCGTCGCCGACGACCCGGTCGGCCGCACCGCCCGCCAGGCGATGGACGCCGTGCGCCGCGGCATCGTGGCCTACTCGTCCGTCGCTTAGGCTGGTGACGTGATGGAGGGCACCGAACGTTCATTGCGCCTGCCGCTGTGGGCGTCCCTCATCGTGGCCGCGGGCGCCGGCGCCATTCTCGACTCCGCCTTCCCCGATCGTGGCTGGTGGTTCCTCGCTCCGCTCGCCGTTGGTCTGATGCTCGTCGCCCTGCTCGGGCGCGGACCATGGACGGGCCTCCTGGTCGGCATGGTTGCGGGGCTGTCCTTCTGGCTGATCCACATTTCCTGGCTCACTCTCTACCTCGGACCGGTGCCGTGGCTCGCCCTCGCCGTCCTGCAGGCGCTGTTCTTCGGAGTCGGCCTGGCGCTGATCGCCTTCGTCCTGCGCGTCGGCCCCGTGGTCTGGCCGACACCGCTGGGCCGTTTGGGCATGGTCCCCGTGGTCGTGGCGGGGATCTGGACGGCGCAGGAAGCGCTCTCGGCCGTGTGGCCGTACGGTGGTTTCGCCTGGGGGCGGGTGGCCCTCTCCCAGTCGGAGAGCCCGTTCAATTCCCTGGCCGCCTGGGTCGGCCTGTCGGGCCTGAGCTTCCTGCTGGTCTGGCTCAGCGCGCTGTGCGTGCAGCTGCTGCGCGAGGCGGAGGTGGGCCGGGGCTTCCGCTCGGGCATCGCCGTCGGCGCGGTTGCCCTCCTGCTCGCGATTCCGGCCTGGCCCACGGTGGAGACCGGGACGACCCGGCTTGCCGCGGTCCAGGGCGCGTCGGACGCTGGACTGTTCGCGAGGTTCTCGCCGGGCCAGATCCTGGACGACCACGTCTCGGAGACCCTGCCGTTGATCGGCGAGGAGGTCGACTTCGTGGTCTGGCCCGAGAACGCCAGCGACATCGATCCGACCCGATCGGATGACGCCGCCCGGGTCGCCGACGCCATCAGCCGAGAGATGGACGCCCCGCTCATCACCGGCACCATCACCCGCCGCGATGACGGTACCTACTACAACAGTTCCCTGCTCTGGAAGGCCGGCGAAGGCGCCGTCGCAGTCTATGACAAGGTGCACCCGGTGCCGTTCGCCGAGTACATGCCGGATCGGGACTTCTGGCGCCCGTTCGCCCCGGAACTGATCGACCTGGTCTCTCGTGACTACGGCATCGGCACCCAGAGCAACGTGTTCGATATCGACGGCCTTCAGGCCGGCATCGCGATCTGCTTCGACATCGCGGACGACCAGCTTGTGCACGAGATGATCGACCAGGATGCCCAGATCATCCTGGCGCAGACGAACAACGCCGACTTCGGCCGCACCGATGAAAGCGTTCAGCAACTGGCGATCGCCCGGCTCCGGGCGATCGAGGCCGGCCGGACGGTCGTGAACATTTCCACGGTCGGGTCCAGTGCCATCATCGCCCCGGACGGGCAGACGATCGACAGCATTCCGACCTGGCAGCCAGGGTCGATGGTGCAGACCGTGCCGCTCAGCGACACCATCACGCCGGCCATGGCGTTCGGACGCCAGATCGAATGGTTCGTCACCGGACTCGGCCTTATCGGCCTGATGATGTGCTTCGGGGGAGTGGTGACGAGCCGTCCCTCACCCGCTCGCGGACGGGCTGTTGGGAGCAAGCGTCAGATGACTACCGTGCCTTAGGCACCGATCTTGTGCGAGCCGCGGCGCTCACGAAGAACCGTGAGTCGTTCCTCGAGGAGTTCTTCGAGTTCGGGACGGGTGCGCCGTTCCAGGAGCATGTCCCAGTGGGTACGAGCGACCTTCTCATCAGAGTGGTCGACGACAACAGGCTTGGAATCCACCAGCCGGGTCGCCGTCTGCGAGCAGAACCGGCACTCCCACTCGTCGGGAGCCTCTGCGTCGGCCGAAAAAACCATCACCGTCTCGCGATCGCACGTTGCACACCGGTACGTGTGACTGACTCGGGGTGAAAACGTGACACCCTCTTCGCTCTGAAGACTTTGGGCGCCCAACCTCATACCACGCAAACTGCGATCCGCCATCGTGTTTCTCCTCTCGATGCACTCTCAGGTATAAACCATGAAGCTGAACGTTATCTTTCCGTTATGCGCGTTCTCACGGTCATTTCTCAGGCTCGGGCGGCGATGACGGCGACCGCCAGGTCACACCGGTCGGTGACGATGCCGTCCACGCCCAGATCGAGCAGCCGGCTCATCGCGGCGGGATCGTTCACGGTCCAGACGTGCACCTCGACATCGGCGGCGTGCATGACTCGGATGAAGCGCGGCGTGACCACCCGCACGCGGCCGTAGCGCTCGGGGACCTGGACCGCTGCGAACCCCCGCAACACCCGCCGGGCGGACCAGGTGAGGCCGATCCGGGAAGACAGCAGGGCCTTGATCAGCACGGAGGGTGACGCGGATGTCGCCACGCCGGGGAGAAGCCCCACGACGCTCCGGCGACGGGACTCGGAAAACGACGTGATCAGCACCCGGGCGCTCGCGCGGGCATCCCGGATCGCCCCCGCGGTGGGCTCCACCGCTCCCGCCACCTTCACATCAATGTTGAATCGGGCCTCGGGGAATGCGCTGAGCGCTTCGGACAGCGACACGAACGACTGGCCGGCGCCCAGGTCGACCCGACTGAGCTCCGCCATCGTCAGCTGGTCGACGCGCGCCGTGCTCCCGGCCACACGGGCCAGGTCGGGGTCATGGCTGAGCACAGCGACCCCGTCGAGGGACACGTGCACATCCGTCTCCAGGTGCGTGGCGCCGCTGGAGAGGGCCTTGAGGAAGGCCAGCAGCGTGTTCTCCGGCGCCTCCAGGCTCAGCCCCCGGTGCGCGAAGACGCGAGGCACCGGCGGCAGGAGGAACTGCGACGCTTGCTCGGCCGGCATGGCGCTTCGCTACTCCGACGTGTGGGCAGGCCCGCCGTGCGAACCGGGAACGGCGTTCTGGCCGAACGCGCGGCCGATGCCCTTGATGGCCTCGGTGAGTTCGCTCGGTACGATCCACAGCTTGTTCGCGCTGCCCTCGGCCAGCTTGGGGAGGGTCTGGAGGTACTGGTAGGCCAGGAGCTTCGGGTCCGGATCGCCGTCGTGGATGGCCTTGAACACGATCTGGATGGCTTCGGCCTCGCCCTGGGCGCGGAGCACCGCGGCCTGGGCCTGGCCCTCGGCCTGGAGGATCGCGGCCTGGCGCGCGCCCTCGGCGGTCAGGATCGCCGACTGCTTTGTGCCCTCGGCGGTGAGGATCAGCGCGCGGCGGTCGCGCTCGGCGCGCATCTGCTTCTCCATCGAGTCCTGGATCGAGTGGGGCGGGTCGATGGCCTTGAGCTCGACGCGGCCGACCCGGATGCCCCACTTGCCGGTTGCCTCGTCGAGCACGATGCGCAGCTGGCCGTTGATGTTGTCCCGGCTGGTCAGCGCCTCTTCGAGGTTGAGTCCGCCGACCACGTTGCGCAGGGTGGTCGTGGTGAGCTGCTCAACGGCACCGAGGTAGTTGGCGATCTCATAGGTTGCGGCCCGGGCATCCGTTACCTGGAAATAGACGACCGTGTCGATCGACACGACCAGATTGTCCTCCGTGATCACGGGCTGCGGAGGAAAGGAGACGACCTGTTCGCGCATGTCGAGGAGCGGCCGCACGCGGTCGATGAACGGCACGAGGATGTTCAGCCCGGGGAGGAGGGTCTTGTGGTACTTCCCGAGGCGCTCGACGACTCCGGCGTTGGCCTGCGGAATGATCTTGATGGCCCGCGCGAGCACCACGATGACGAACACCCCGATCACGACCAGGAGGGCGATGACGAAGATCTGCCCGATGAATTCTCCAGGATTGAGCATTACGCGGTGTTCCTTTCCGAGGGGGTGACGACGGCGGTGGAGCCTTCGATCGCGGCGACGTGGACCTCGTCGCCGGGTTCGAGTGCCCCGTGACCGGTGCCGGGGGAGAGTCGTGCGGTCCAGGTCTCACCGTTGGCCAGCTTCACCAGCCCGCCGGTATCCCCGCCGACGGTGGACACCACCCGGCCGCTCAGTCCGATCAGCGCGGCGACGTTGGTCGGGGTGGGATCGGCCCCCTTCGCCATCACGCGCAGGAGCAGCGGGCGAATGGTCAGCAGCAGCAGGACCGAGAGCACTGCGGCGACCAGGATCTGAAGCCACCAGACGGCACCGAGCAGGTTCGCGCCGAGGCCGGCGAGGCTGCCGGCGGCGATCATCAGGAAGGTGAACTCGAGGGACAGCAGCTCGATGATCACGCAGATCAGGATGAAGACCAGCCAGATAATCCACAGGTATTGCGTCAGATCGGGCATCCCGCCCCCCTCGCGTGTCGGTACATCTCAGAAGCTATCATCCCGGGTCCGGGCGCCGAGTCATGTTGCTAGGGTTGTTTTTCGTGAGCATCCCTTCGAACAATCCCCTCGCACCCGGTTCCCTCACCGGCAAGCGCGTCCTCGTCACCGGTTCCTCCCGCGGAATCGGAGCTGACACCGTCGGATACTTCGCGGAGGCCGGCGCCGACGTCGTGATCAACTTCCGCAACAAGGAGGCACGGGCGAAGAAGCTCGCCGACGCCATCCGCGCGGCCGGCGGCACGGCCATGACCGTTGGCGCCGACCTGACCGACCCGGATTCCGTCGCCGCCATGTTCGATTCGATCCGCGCGGAACTCGGCGGCCTGGACATTCTCGTGATGAACGCCTCCGGTGGCATGGAAAGCGGCATGGCCGCCGACTACGCCATGCAGCTCAACCGGCACGCGCAGGTCGATCTGCTGCGCCGAGCCATCCCACTGCTCGGGCCGGGCTCCCGCGTGGTGTTCGTGACCAGCCACCAGGCCCACTTCATCGAGACGACGGCGACGATGCCCGAGTACGAACCGGTGGCCCGCAGCAAGCGCGCCGGCGAGGACGCCCTGCGCGCCCTCATCCCGGAACTGCAGGCAGCCGGCATCGGATTCGTCGTGGTGTCCGGGGACATGATCGAGGGCACGATCACGGCCACCCTGCTCGAACGAGCCAACCCCGGTGCGATCAGCGCCCGGAAGGACGCCGCCGGCCGGTTGTACAACGTGAGCGAATTCGCCGCGGAGATCGCCCTGGCCGCGGTCGAGCCCGTACCGGAGAACAATACGCGCTACGTTGGCGACACCACCGACTTCAACGGCGGCTAGAAGGAGCGATGGATGAAGGCGCCCGACCTCCCTCTTGTATCGACGGTTTCACGGCCCACCATCCACCCCGACGGCAGCCGGGCAGTCTTCTCGCTGGTGCGCCCTGATTTCACTGCCGACGACTACCTCGGCCAGCTCTGGACGGTCGCCCTGACCGGCAAGCCCTCTCCGCGCCGAGTAACGCGGGGCCACCGCGACACCGCCCCGCGCTTCTCACCGGATGGACGCCTCCTCGGCTTCCTCCGCACTTCCCCCGACGGACCCGCTCAACTGCACGTTGTCGCCGCCGCCGGGGGAGAGCCCGTCCAGGTGACAAACGCGCCCCTCGGCGTCACCGACTACCGCTGGCGCCCCGATTCCCGGGTCCTGGGTTTCGTCGCCCGTGTGCCTGAACCCGGCCGCTACGGCACCGTGCCCGGGATCGATCCTGGTTCCGAACCCCCGCGCCGGATCACGACCCTGCGCTACCAGTCGAACGGTGTCGGTTTCACGGTCGACCAGCGCGCCCACCTGTTCCTGGTCGACGTGCCTGACGTCTGGGCCGAGCCGCCGGCGGCCCCGGCGCCCTCGCCGGGCGACGAACCGGCCGGCCTGGCCGGGGGCGACGGCGTCCCGCTCGGTTTGCCGCAGGCGCGCCAGGTCACGGCCGGTGATTTCGACCATTCCGGCCTGGCCTTCGCCCCCGACGGCACGAAGCTCCTCACCATTTCCGCCCGCCACGAGGGCCGGGACCGAGACCTCGCTACCGAGCTGGTCGAACTCCTGCTCGACCCGGCGGGCGCGTCGCCCCGCGTGCCGGAGCGGATCGCCGTCGGAGCGGAGGCCGGCCTTCACATCGGCCAGGTCGCCTGGGCGGTCGACGGCACCATTTACGCGCTGGCCGAGGCCGTGGGGGAGAGCGGGCGGGACTTCGTTGCCCGCACCACCGGGCTCTATCGCATTCGCGGGGAGGAGGGACCGGTCCGGCTCACCGAGCCGGAAGAGGTTGACCTCGACAACCAGATGGAGCTGGGCATCACGACCGACGGGCTGGTGCTCGCGCACAGCAAATCGCGCGGCCGCGTGCAACTGGTCAGCGTATCGGCCGACGGCGTGGTCCTGCAGGTGACGGACAGCGCCGTGGTCGTGTCCGGGGTCGACACCGTGGGGGAGAACACCGTCTTCGCCTTCCAGGACGCGCTCACCGCCGGCGACCTCGCCCTGGCCGAGACCCCGCGGCTTCGGCGGCTCACCGATTTTTCCGCGCCCCTGCGCGGGACGGGAATGACGTCCGCGCGGGAACTCACCGTCGCCGGCCGGGACGGTTATCCCGTGCACGGATGGGTGGTCGCGCCTCCCGGGCCCGGCCCGCACCCGGTGCTGCTCACCATCCACGGTGGCCCTTTCGCCCAGTACACGGTCGCGCTCCTCGACGAGGCCCAGGTCTGCGCGGATGCCGGCTACGCGGTCGTGATGTGCAACCCTCGCGGCTCATCCGGGTACGGCCACGCACACGGCCGGGCCATCCGGCAGAGCATGGGAGTCCTCGACCAGGCCGATGTGCTCGACTTCCTGGACGGCGCCCTGGCCGAGGACCCGTCGCTGGACCCGGACCGACTCGGCATCATGGGCGGCTCCTACGGCGGGTACCTGACCGCATGGACCATCGCGCACGATCACCGTTTCGCCGCCGCGATCGTCGAGCGCGGCTACCTCGACCCCGAGGCATTCGTGGGGACATCGGACATCGGGGATTCGTTCACCGATGAGTACGTGGGCACCGATCCGGACCTCGTGCGTGCGCAGAGCCCCCAGGCCTGCGTGGGAGCGGTCAGGACGCCCACCCTGGTCATGCACTCGGCGCTGGACCTGCGGTGCCCGCTGTCCCAGGCCGAACGGTACTATTCCGGGCTCAAACGCGGGGGAGTGCCCGCCGAACTCGTCATCTTCCCCGGCGAGAATCACGAGCTCAGCCGCGGGGGCAGCCCTCGGCACCGCCTTCACCGATTCGACATCATCCTCGACTGGTGGGCCCGCCACCTGCCCACCGCGGAGAACCCGGGGGCCGTGAGCTGAACGGGCCCCTCCTGCCCTCGGTTCAGCGCGATTCGCCGTGCGTGCGTGCGCGCTTGCCGAAGGTGAAGGCCTGGACCAGCTGGATGACGCCGGAGCCGACCAGGAAGATTCCGCCGATCCAGACCAGCACGCCCAGCGACTCGATCGGCGTCAGGAGCAGGACGGTGCCGGCCACGATGGCGACAATTCCGAAGAGCCAGCCGAACCACCTGCTGGAGTCGTGGGACGTCTCGACGAGGCCGACAACGCCCTCGATGATCCGGGAGATCCCGATCACCATCGTGAGCAGGGCGAGCGAGCTGAGTCGGTTCCTGATCCCGATGATGCCGGCGATGACCAGGAGCACTCCGAGCAGGATGCTGAGCACGCGGCCGCCGACACCCGCTCCGCCCGTGAAGATTCCCCGTGACAGGGACCGTTGCCGCGACCGCGCCGACGCAGGAGAATCTGATGTACTGCTCGAAGCTGGTTGGATCGAGCCAGGCGTCGCTGGCGGAGACCGCGAAGCGGCCCCGCCTAACAAGGGGAGACACGATGAGCCTGGCCACGAGAACCGACACGCAGTCACCTGCGCCGCACGTTGCCGACAGTCACGATCTGATCCGCGTGCAGGGCGCCCGCGTGAACAACCTCAAGGACGTCAGCATCGAGATCCCGAAGCGCCGGCTGACGGTGTTCACCGGCGTCTCGGGCTCGGGCAAGAGCTCACTGGTGTTCGGCACGATCGCCGCGGAGTCGCAGCGGATGATCAACGAGACCTACAGCGCCTTCGTGCAGGGCTTCATGCCGACGCTGGCCCGGCCGGACGTCGACGTGCTCGACGGACTGACCACGGCCATCCTCGTCGACCAGGAGCGGATGGGCGCCAATGTCCGCTCCACCGTCGGCACCGCCACCGACGCCAACGCGATGCTGCGGATCCTCTTCAGCCGGCTCGGCCGGCCGCACATCGGCTCGCCCCAGGCGTTCTCATTCAACGTCGCCTCGGCGCACGGCGCCGGGGCGGTCACCGTCGAGCGTGGGTCCAGCAAGGCGGTGAGGCAGAGCTTCTCCATCACCGGAGGCATGTGTCCGCGCTGCGAGGGCATGGGCACCATGAGCGACATCGACCTGTCTGCGCTATACGACGACTCGAAGTCGCTGGATGAGGGCGCGCTCACGATCCCGGGCTACTCGATGGACGGCTGGTACGGCCGCATCTTCCGCGGCTGCGGCTGGTTCGACCCGGACAAGCCGATCCGCGAGTACACCAGGAAGGAACTGCACGACCTGCTCTACAAGGAGACGACGAAGATCAAGGTCGACGGGATCAACCTGACGTACCTGGGCCTGATCCCGCAGATCCAGAAGTCCTTCCTCTCCAAGGACGTCGACGCGATGCAGCCGCACATCCGCGCCTTCGTGGAGCGCGCGGTCACCTTCGCGACCTGCCCCGAGTGCGGTGGCACCCGACTCAACGAGGGCGCACGGTCGTCGCGGATCGCAGGGCTCAACATCGCCGACGCCTGTGCGATGCAGATCAGCGACCTGGCCGCGTGGGTGCGCGGTCTCGACGAGCCGTCGGTGGCGCCGCTGCGGGGAGCGCTGCTGCGGACCCTTGATTCGTTTGTCGAGATTGGACTCGGCTATCTCAGCCTCGACCGACCGTCGGGCACGCTCTCGGGCGGCGAGTCACAGCGCGTCAAGATGATCCGCCACCTCGGGTCCTCGCTCACCGACATCACCTATGTCTTCGACGAGCCGACCATCGGGCTGCACCCGCACGACATCCAGCGGATGAACGAGCTGCTGCTGCAGCTGCGCGACAAGGGCAACACCGTGCTCGTCGTGGAGCACAAGCCGGAGACCATCCAGATCGCCGACCACGTCGTCGACCTCGGCCCCGGGGCCGGTACGGCGGGCGGCACCGTCTGCTTCGAGGGCACCGTCGAGGGGCTGCGGGCCAGCGGCACCCTCACCGGCCGCCATCTCGAAGACCGTGCCACCCTCAAAGACACCGTGCGCACCCCCACCGGGAAGGTGGAGATCCGGGGCGCGAGCGCGCACAACCTGAAGGACGTCGACGTCGACATCCCGCTCGGGGTGCTTGTCGTCGTCACCGGCGTCGCCGGCTCCGGTAAGAGCTCGCTCGTGCACGGTTCCGTCCCCGCCGGCGCCGGTGTGGTGTCGATCGACCAGGGCGCGATCCGCGGCTCGAGGCGGAGCAACCCGGCGACGTACACCGGACTGCTCGACCCGATCCGCAAGGCGTTCGGTCAGGCCAACGGCGTGAAGCCGGCGCTGTTCAGCTCCAACTCCGAGGGCGCCTGCCCCACCTGTAACGGTGCCGGCGTCATCTACACCGACCTGGGCGTGATGGCCGGCGTCGCCACCATCTGCGAGGTGTGCGAGGGGAAGCGGTTCCAGGCATCGGTGCTGGAATACCACCTCGGCGGCCGCGACATCAGCGAGGTGCTCGCCATGTCGGTCACCGAGGCCCTGGAATTCTTCGGCGCGGGGGAGGCCCGCACGCCGGCCGCGCACGCCATCCTCGACCGGCTCGCCGACGTCGGGCTCGGCTACCTCAGCCTCGGCCAGCCGCTCCCGACGCTGTCCGGCGGCGAGCGGCAACGGCTCAAGCTGGCCACCCACCTGGCCGAAAAGGGCGGCGTCTACGTGCTCGACGAGCCGACCGCCGGCCTCCACCTCGCCGACGTCGAGCTGTTGCTCGGCCTGCTCGACCGGCTCGTCGACTCCGGCAAGTCGGTCATCGTCATCGCCCACCACCAGGCGGTCATGGCGCACGCCGACTGGATCATCGACCTCGGCCCCGGCGCCGGCCACGAGGGCGGCCGGATCGTCTTCGAGGGCACACCCGCCGACCTCGTCGCAGCCCGATCCACCCTCACCGGCGCGCACCTCGCGGCCTACGTCGGCGCCTGACCGGGCTGCGGAGGCTTGTCCGGCGGGCCGGCGCCTTCCGCACATTATGTCAAAAACATGGGACCTGCAGGGAGATTTGTCGAGGGTGGATGTCTGGACCACCGGCACGCCGCTGGTCGGCGTCGAGCCCCCGTCGCATTTGCTGCGGCTGCGGGTGCGGCTGCAACTGGATCGCACATTCGCGAGGGCGCACACGCATTTCTGCACCGGCAGATGGTGCGCAACATCCCAATCACCAAGCCCCGGGAGCCCGAACTCCTTCTAGGCATTATGTGTCCGATAATGCACATTATGTCAAGTCGTGAATTGGGTATGCGCAATGCCCGGCCACTCCCTGCTCTGCCTCACCCCTATTCAGCACCGAAACACGGCTGTATAGTGACGCCACGCCACGCCAGGTCAGGCGGTGCTGAAGAGGTGGGGTTTCGTGATCGACCAGCGACCCGAGAGGAGAGCCGAGTCCTTCGAACGCCTGTTCTCCGAATACGTCGCGCACTGACGCTCTTCATCGTCCTGTTGGCCGGCCTGGTCGCCCCGGTCACCCTCAGCCGGCTTCCGATCGGAAGCACGTCGCTCCTCGTGATGATCCTCTACTATTCCGGCGAGAGCTGCCTCCGATAGCGCTGAAGCGGGTCCGGCAGCTGATCCAACTGCACGACATGATCCGCGACTCCCCCACCAGTACGAAACGGAGACAGGCGCTGAGCCATGCGGTGGGATCGTTGATCATCCCCACGATCACGTTCTTCGCCGCGGTGCTCGCCCAGGAATACGCGGCGCGTGTCCTGGACAACCTGCTCCCGTAGTTCCTCGATCTACTCCCCCGGGCCTCATCCCGAATCCGGCGAGAAGTCGTTACTCCGGTGCGGGCGACCTGCCGCGGCGCACCATGCCGAACTCGTTGACCGGCTCAAAGGCGTCGCGGTCCCAGGCCCCGGGGTGCGGGACCGGACAGACCAGGATCGTGTTCGCCACCGAATGGTCGATCGTGTGCTCGCGCATGGAATGGCCGCAGATCGGGCACTCCTGCAGGTTCACGGCGTGCTCGGCCTCGTAGCTGCCGACGGGCGGAGAGTCGAAGATGGGGCGCAGCTTGCCTTCCACCCATTCGAAGAGGTGTGTGCGCGAACCGCTCCCCTGAGTTTTCTTGTGCTGGACCATGGCTCCACAATACGCCGATTGGACTCCTGGTCCCAGCTGTGCTACGCGCTCACGATCCTGACTCATCGAAACCCGATTCGATGAGCCGCACCAGGGCCGTCACCGCAGCCTCCGCCTCTGCTCCGGAAGACGATAGCTTGACCGCTGCCCCGCAGTTCAAACCCAGGGACATGATGCCGAGCAGGCTCTTGGCGTCTTTGCCGTTCACCGTCACCTCGGAATCGAAGGAGCTGGCCAGCGTGACGAATTCGGCTGCCGGCCGCGCGTGCAATCCGTCCTTGTTGCGCAGGATGACCGTGCGCGTGATCGCGGTGCCGGCGGCGGCCGCGACCGCGCCCGCTTCCTCCGCGAGGGCGCGTGCGGAGTGGGCCGCCCGTACGACGGCGGGGAGGTCTCCCCCGGTTTCGGCGGTCACCGCGGCGGCAACTCCCCCTTCCACCAGCGGGGCGTCGACAATGTGCACCCGGGAACGCACCTCGTGGCCCAGAAAATCGCGCGCGGTCTCGGCGGTCAGGATGGCCGAGCCGAGGTCGCACAGAATCGCAACGCCCGCCCCGGAATCTGCCGCCGTGATCGCCTCGATGACCTTGGTGAAACTCGTGCCAATCCCCCCGTCATCGGTCCCGCCGGCGGGAACCAGCGTCGTCGTGGCCGCCATCTGGCGGGCGAGATCGACGAGCCCCTCGGCAATCTTCACGCTGTGCGAGACGAAGACGAGACCCACTTTCCCGGGTGTTCCCGTCACGCTACCCCCGTGCCGCGGCGTCGGCTGCCGCCCGCAGGAGCAGCGCGGAGGATTGGGCGCCCGGGTCGCGGTAACCGGCCGAACGCTCGCCGAGGTAACTTGCCCGACCCTTCCGCGCGACGAGCGGCTCCGTGGCCACGGCTCCGGCCTCGGCCGCGCAGGCCGCTGCCAGAAGAATGGCCCTCTCGTCCGCGCCGCCCGCCGCAGCGGCGGCCGCGGCGTCCACGGCCGGGGTCCAGGCGTCGACCATGGTCTTGTCGCCCGATTCCGCCTTGCCCCGCAGCACGATTCCGTCCCGTGCCGCCGTCAGCAGCGCAACGAGAGCGGCCCCGTCCAGCGTCGATGCGCCGGCGACCGCGAGGGCACCCTTGAGGAAGGCCGTCCCGTACAGGGGTCCGGCCGCCCCGCCTACCGTTGAGATGAGCGTGGTGGCGACGAGCTTGAACACGTCCCCCGGATTGGCCTCCGGCGGCAGGCCGTCCAGCTCGAGCAGAACCGCCTGGAACCCGCGGTCCATGTTCTCGCCGTGATCCCCGTCACCGATGTCGCGGTCGAGGATGATCAGCTCCAGCCTGTGCTCGGCTATGACATCCGCACCGTGCCTGATCCAGGCTTCCGCCCACCCCACGCCCAGACCCACGCGATCTCTACCTTCCCCATCGCAGCGCTGCGGTGTGCACGGGTGCGTCCCAGAGTCCGGTCAGCTCATCATCGAGCTTCAGCACCGTGATGGACGCCCCCTGCATTTCGAGTGATGTCGTGTAGTTGCCGACGAGCGAACGTGTGATCGTGATCCCCTTTTCGGCGAGGACCTCGGCGGCTCGTCGAAAGACAATATACAGCTCGACCTGCGGGGTTCCGCCCATCCCGTTCACCATCAGGAGCACGTTGTCGCCGTTGACGAAGGGAAGGTCGTCGAGGATGGGCTCGAGGAGGCGGTCCACGATGGCGTCTGCAGGTTCGAGCCTGATTCGTTCCCGGCCCGGTTCGCCGTGGATGCCGATGCCGATCTCGATCTCGTCATCGGCGAGGCTGAAGCTGGGCTCTCCCGCGTGCGGCACGACGCAGGGGGTCAGGGCAACGCCCATGGTGCGAACCCGGGAGATCACCTTCTTGGCGACCGCGACGACCGCGGCGAGGTTGTCTCCCCGCTCTGCGGCGGCACCCGCGATCTTCTCGACCAGGACCGTGCCGGCCACCCCTCGTCTCCCGGCGGTATAGAGCGAGTCTTTCACGGCGACGTCGTCGTTGACGAGCACCGACCGCACCTCGATGCCTTCAGCCGCGACGAGGTCTGCCGCGGTTTCGAAATTGAGCACATCTCCGGTGTAGTTCTTGACGATATGCAGCACACCCGCTCCCCCGTCGACCGCCTTCGTCGCGTCGACGATGGGGTCCGGCGTAGGCGAGGTGAAGACCGCTCCCGGCACAGCCGCGCTCAGCATCCCCGGACCGACAAAACCTCCATGGAGTGGTTCGTGGCCGCTGCCGCCACCGCTGACGATGCCGACTTTGCCGGCGACCGGTGCATCTGTGCGCACAATGACGTTGGGATCGTGCGACACCCGGACAAGGTCCGGGTGGGCGGCGCCGAAGCCGGCGACGGCCTCATGGACGACGTTCTTCGGATCGTTGATGAGCTTCTTCATGACCGTCCTTCGGATCTGTGGGCGCCGGAGGTGCTGGGCGACGCCCTGCGCCGGGTTTCTTCCGCTCCGTGTTTCTTCCGCTACGGGTTTCTTGCGCTCAGTGGCGCACCGCTCAACCTACGCGAGGAGCGCACGACCCGAAAGGGCCCGGAGACGCCATGCAGCTCTGTCATTACAGCCCAGCGCGGCGCGCGCTAGTCTGGGCCGCAACCTGTCAACACGAAGGGCCGGATCCCCCATCCCCAGACTGAGTGTGGAAGGTTGACGTGGACAACATCGGTGTGGTTTTCCTGTCGGAGGTCGTCGGAACGGCCATCCTCGTTCTCCTCGGCTGCGGCGTTGTCGCCAACGTCGCGCTCGCGAAGAACAAGGGCTTCGGCGGAGGCTTCCTCATGGTTGCGATCGGCTGGGGCCTCGGCGTCTACGCCGGTGTGATCGTCGCCTACAACTCGGGCGCGCACCTGAACCCGGCGGTGACGCTCGGCCTCGTAGCCTCCGGCGCCACCGAGTTCGGCTCGGGAGTGCCGGTCACGTTCCTGTCGGTGCTCGTCTACATCGCCGCCGAGATGCTCGGCGCGATTCTCGGCGCCGTGGTCGTCTGGCTTGCCTACAAGCAGCACTTCGACGCCGAACCGGATGCGGGCAGCAAGCTTGCCGCGTTCTCGACCGGCCCGGCCATCCGTTCCTACGGCTGGAACCTGGCCACCGAGATCATCGGCACCTTCGTGCTCGTCTTCGTCGTCATCGCCTTCGGCGGCGGACGCCAGGGCGAAGCCGGCGGCCTCGCCGCCCTCGGCGCCCTGCCGGTGGCCCTGCTCGTGATCGTGATCGGCACCTCGCTCGGCGGCCCGACCGGCTACGCCATCAACCCGGCCCGTGACCTCGGGCCGCGGATCGCGCACTTCCTGCTGCCGATCAAGGGCAAGGGCGGCTCAGACTGGGCCTACTCCTGGGTGCCGGTCGTCGGACCGGTCATCGGCGGGCTTCTCGCCGGCTGGGCTTCGGTCGTGCTGCTGCCGATCCTCAGCTGACTCGCCCCACAGCTTCACCAGCCACAGTCATACTCGTCACCACCCCCTCGCAGTCTCAACAAAGGAGTTCAGAATGGCCCAGTACGTCCTCGCCATCGACCAGGGAACGACAAGCACGCGCACGATCATCTTCGACAAGACCGGTTCGATCGTGTCCAGCGGGCAGAAGGAGCACGAGCAGATCTTCCCGCAGGCCGGCTGGGTCGAGCATGACCCGAAGGAGATCTGGGACAACACCCGCGAGGTGATCGGACAGGCGCTCTCGAAGGCCAACATCACCCGCCACGACATCGAGGCGGTCGGAATCACCAACCAGCGCGAGACCGCCGTCGTCTGGGACAAGACCACCGGCATCCCCGTCTACAACGCCATCGTCTGGCAGGACACCCGCACCCAGCCGATCGTCGACCGGCTCGCCGCCGACGGCGGGGTGGAACGGTTCAAGCAGAAGGTCGGCCTGCCGCTGGCGACCTACTTCTCCGGCACGAAGATCGTCTGGATCCTCGAGAACGTGCCCGGCGCCCGCGACAAGGCCAACAACGGGGACCTGCTCTTTGGCACGACCGACTCCTGGGTGCTCTGGAACCTGACCGGCGGCGTCGAGGGCGGCGTGCACGCGACGGACGTCACCAACGCGTCCCGCACGATGTTCATGGACCTCGAGACCCTGCAGTGGGACGACGAGATCCTCGGCATCTTCGACGTGCCGAAGTCGATGCTGCCCGAGATCAGGTCCTCGTCGGAGGTCTACGGCGTCGCGAGCGGGCACAGCCTGCTCCGAGAGGTGCCGATCGCGGGCATCCTCGGCGACCAGCAGGCCGCCACCTTCGGCCAGGCCGCGTTCGACCAGGGCGAGGCCAAGAACACGTACGGCACCGGCAACTTCATCATCTTCAACACCGGCACCGAGATCGTGCACTCGAAGAACGGGCTGCTGACCACGCTCGGCTACAAGCTCGGCGATGACGCGCCGCACTACGCCCTCGAAGGCTCCATCGCCGTGACCGGGTCGCTGGTGCAGTGGTTGCGCGACAACCTCGGCCTGATCGGCTCGGCCGACGAGATCGAGGCCCTGGCGAAGACGGTCGACGACAACGGCGGGGCGTACTTCGTGCCGGCGTTCTCCGGCCTGTTCGCGCCGTACTGGCGCTCGGATGCCCGCGGCGCGCTGGTGGGCCTGACCCGCTTCGTGAACAAGGGCCACATCGCCCGGGCGGCGCTGGAGGCGACGGCGTTCCAGACCCGCGAGGTGATCGACGCGGTCAACGCCGACTCCGGCGTTCCGCTGACCGAGCTCAAGGTCGACGGCGGCATGATCGCCAACAACCTGCTGATGCAGTTCCAGGCCGACCTCCTCGGCGTCCCCGTGATCCGGCCGGTGGTCGCGGAAACGACGGCGCTCGGCGCCGCCTACGCGGCCGGCCTCGCGGTCGGCTTCTGGAGCGGGCTGGACGAGCTGCGCGCGAACTGGCAGGAGGACTCGCGCTGGACTCCGTCGATGGACACGGCCGAGAGCGACCGCCTGCTGCGCAACTGGAAGAAGGCCGTCACCAAGACCCTGGACTGGGTCGACGAGGACGTCCGCTAGCAGCGCCGCCCCCTCCCTTCCTCGCGAAACCCGGCGGCCTCCACGGCCGCCGGGTTTCGGCGCATCCGCATCCATCCGCATCCGCCCGCATCCGCCCGCATCCGCCCGCATCCGCCCGCATCCGCCCGCATCCGCCCGCATCCGCCCGCATCCGCCCGCATCCGCCCGCA
>NZ_FNFU01000003.1:0-89734 GCF_900101115.1 Cryobacterium psychrotolerans | reverse complement strand
CCTTCGTGCTCGTCTTCGTCGTCATCGCCTTCGGCGGCGGACGCCAGGGCGAAGCCGGCGGCCTCGCCGCCCTCGGCGCCCTGCCGGTGGCCCTGATCGTGATCGTGATCGGCACCTCACTCGGCGGCCCGACCGGCTACGCGATCAACCCGGCCCGGGACCTCGGGCCGCGGATCGCGCACTTCCTGCTGCCGATCAAGGGCAAGGGCGGCTCAGACTGGGCCTACTCCTGGGTGCCCGTCGTCGGACCGGTCATCGGCGGGCTTCTCGCCGGCTGGGCATCCGTCGTGCTGCTGCCGATCCTGACCTAATCACCGCGCGGTTCAGGCCCGGCTGGCCTGTACCCACTGCGCCAGCTTGGCCGTGGCCGCGCCGGAGTCGATCGTCTCCACGGCCACGGCCAACTTGCTGCGGAAACGGTCGAGGATCGCCGTCTGCACCTGTCCCGGGTCGTTGGCCAGGTCATACGCCACCAGTCCCGCGGCCGCGTTGAGCAGCACGATGTCGCGCACGGGTCCCTTCTCTCCGGCGAGCACGGCATGCACCACGGCCGCGTTGTGCGCGGCGTCTCCCCCGACGAGGTCGCTCATCTTCGCCCGGGTGATGCCGAGGTCGCGCGGGTCGATGTCGTGTTCGGTCACGAGCCCGCGGGAAACCTCCCAGATGTGGCTGTGGCCGGTCGTGCTCAACTCATCCAGCCCGTCGTCACCCCGGAAGACGAGAGCCGTCGCGCCGCGGGTCTGGAACACGCCGACGAACAGCGGTACCCGGTCGAGGCTCGCGACGCCCACCGCGGAGGCCTCCGGCCGCGCCGGGTTGCACAAGGGACCGAGGTAGTTGAACACCGTCGGAATGCCCAGTTCCTTGCGGGTGGCGGCCACATGGCGGAAACCGGGGTGGAAAGCGGCCGCATAGGCGAACGTGACGCCGGTGGCGGTGAGGATCTCAGCGACTTTCTCGGCCGAGAGGGTGAGGTCGATGCCCAGCTCCGCGAGGACATCCGACGAGCCCGACGCGGAACTTGCGGCCCGGTTGCCGTGTTTGATGACCGGGATGCCGGCCGCAGCACAGACGATGGACGCCATGGTCGACACGTTCACGGTGCCGAACCGGTCTCCCCCGGTGCCGACGATGTCCAGCCCCATCGGGTCGACGCCCAGCGGCACGGCGTGATCGAGGATCGCGTCCCGGAATCCAACGATCTCGTCGACGGTCTCCCCCTTGGCCCGCAGCGCGACCAGGAACGCCGCAATCTGGGCCGAAGACGCCTCCCCTCGCATGATCTGCTCCATGCTCCAGGCTGCGTCGGCGACGCTCAGGTCCTCCCCACCAAGAAGGGCACTGAGGACATTCGGCCAGGATTGCGATTCGAGCATGAATTCAGCTTAATCCGCTCGCGACCGAGCCCCGTCTTTTCTGGTCACGTGACACCGGACAGGGGCACGCGAATCCGCACTTTCGGGCAACTGGCACGCCAGGTTGAGAAAAACCTGTGCGGATATCGGCCATAATGGAGGGGTGACGAGCACCTCGATATCCCATACGGCAAGTACGCCTGTAGTGAACAGGCCCAACAGCGTGGCAGTGGGCACCATTGTCTGGCTGGGAAGCGAAGTCATGTTCTTCGCCGGGCTGTTTGCGATCTACTTCACGCTGCGCTCCACGGCGCCGGAGTTGTGGCAGTTCGAAACGGACAAGCACAACTTCACCTTCGCGCTGGTGAACACGCTGATCCTGGTGTTCTCCTCCGTGACCTGCCAGTTCGGCGTGTTTGCCGCCGAGCGGCTGCAGTCGCGCTCGACCGGCTGGAAGCCAAGCCAGTGGGGCATGGTCGAGTGGTTTTTCCTCACCTACGCACTGGGCGCGATCTTCGTCGCCGGGCAGGTTCTGGAGTATGCAACGCTCGTCTCCGAAGGCGTGTCGCTCTCGTCGAATTCCTACGGCTCGGCGTTCTACATCACGACCGGATTCCACGGCCTGCACGTCACCGGCGGCCTGATCGCCTTCCTCCTCATCATTGGTCGCGCCTTCGCGGTCAAGCACTTCGGCCACAAAGAGGCAACCAGCGCCATCGTCGTGTCCTACTACTGGCACTTCGTCGACGTCGTCTGGATCGGCCTGTTCCTGGTCATCTACGTTCTCAAATAGGAAGCGGACATCTTCAGCATGCCTGAGACCAAGACAAGCAAGCCCCGCACCAGCCGGAAGGCCGGCCGACGCCATCCGCTGGCCAGCGTCGCGCTCATCGCCATCGGCCTGATGTTCACCGGCGGCGCGTACGCCATGTTCAGTACCAGCACGGCACGCGCCGAGTCGGACCTGTCCTCCCAGCAGACGATTGATGAAGGCGAGAAGCTTTTCGCCGCGAACTGTGCGACCTGCCACGGCCTGAGTGCCCAGGGCAGCGGCACCGGGCCGAGCCTCATCGGTGTCGGCGCCGCTTCGGTCGACTTCCAGGTCGGCACCGGGCGTATGCCGATGCAGATGAACGGCCCGCAGGCACGGAAGAAGCCGGTGCAGTTCACCGCAGAGCAGACCAGGGCCCTCGTCGCCTATGTCGCCTCCCTTGCTCCCGGACCGGGCCTTCCGGATGCCTCGCTGCTCGACGCCCAGGGTGACGCCGCCGCCGGCGGGGAACTCTTCCGCGTCAACTGCGCCATGTGCCACAACGTGGCCGGCGCGGGCGGAGCCCTCACCGAGGGCAAGTTCGCACCAGCCCTGACCGGTGTCACCGAGGCCCACATCTTCGAGGCCATGGTCACCGGACCACAGAACATGCCGGTGTTCAATGACGTCAACATCACGCCAGAGGGCAAGCGCGACATCATCACATACCTCAAGTACCTCGAGAACAACCCGTCCCCCGGCGGTTTCGCGCTTGGCTCGCTCGGCCCGGTTTCAGAGGGACTCTTCCTCTGGATCTTCGGGCTGGGAGCCGTCGTCGCGACAACCGTATGGATCACCGCGAAGTCGAACTGACCGGCATCCGGACATGACACACGCTAAGAAGGAGAACAATGGCCAAGGACGATAACGGCGGGAAGGAACTGGCCGCCGCCGACTCGTCGCACGGCGGTCCGGACGTGCCCGTCGGCACAGCCGTGGTCACCCGGGATGCCATTGCGAACCCCGGATTCCCGCCCCACGATTTGCGGGTGACCGACGTCGACCCGAAGGCCGAGCGCCGTGCCGAACGCACGGTCTACACGCTCTTCTACGTGTCGGTCGTCGGCAGTGTTTTCGCGATCGCCGCGTACATGGCCTTCCCGATCAACCCCGAAGATCCCGGTTCGGTGCGCGAGAACAACCTGTTCATCGGCCTGGGGCTCTCGCTCGCCCTGCTCGCCCTCGGCATCGGCATCGTCCACTGGGGCAAGGCCCTCATGTCCAACCACGAGGTCATCGACGAGCGCCACCCGGTGCGCGGCTCGGAAGAAACCCGGGCTCGCGCGGTGGAGATCTTCGAGATCGCCAACGAAGAGTCCGGCTTCGGCCGTCGTACCCTCATCCGCAACAGCCTGTTCGCTGCGCTGATCGCGTTTCCGCTCCCGGCCGTCGTGCTCTTCCGTGGCCTCGGCCCGGATACCGACCCCATCGAGCTGCTCAGCCAGACGATGTGGAAGAAGGGGACGCGGCTTGCCATGGACCCGAGCGGCACCCCGATCAGGGCCGTCGACGTCACCCTCGGGTCGGCGTTCCACGTCATCCCCGAGGGCCTCCAGGACCTCGAATACGGCAAGCTCGAGGAGAAGGCGAAGGCCGCGGTTCTGCTCATGCGCCTGAAGCCGGAAGACCTCAACGAGCTGCCGGAGCGCAAGGACTGGTCCTACGACGGCATCGTCGCCTACTCCAAGATCTGCACCCACGTCGGCTGCCCCGTCGCTCTGTACGAACAGCAGACCCACCACCTCCTCTGCCCGTGCCACCAGTCGCAGTTCGACGTCAGCAACCATTGCGAGGTCATCTTCGGACCGGCCAAACGGCCCCTCCCGCAGTTGCCCATCGCCGTTGACGCCGAGGGCTACCTCATCGCGCAGAGCGACTTCACTGAGCCCGTCGGGCCGAGCTTCTGGGAGCGATCGTGACTACGACTGAATCATCCGCGGCACCATCCACCGCGCTGGCCGCAAAGAAGAAGTCCGGCGGCCTGACCGCCGCCGCGTCGAACTACATCGATGAGCGCACCAGCATCTCCGGCGCGGTCAAGGCACTCGGCCGCAAGGTCTTCCCGGACCACTGGTCATTCATGCTGGGCGAGGTGGCCCTGTACAGCTTCGTCGTCATCCTGCTGTCCGGTTCCTTCCTGACGTTCTTCTTCCAGGCTTCGATGTCGGAGGTGCACTACGACGGCTCGTTCGTGCCGTTGAAGGGCATCGAGATGTCGGCCGCCATGGCATCCACCCTGGACATCTCCTTCGATGTCCGCGGCGGACTGCTGATGCGTCAGGTCCACCACTGGGCCGCCCTGTTGTTCGTTGCCGCCATCGGACTGCACATGCTCCGCGTCTACTTCACCGGCGCATTCCGGAAGCCGCGCGAGCTGAACTGGGTCATCGGCTTCATCCTGTTCATCCTGGCGATGGCCGAAGGATTCACCGGCTATTCCCTTCCTGACGACCTGCTCTCCGGCAACGGACTCCGCATCATCGACGGAATGGTCAAGGGAATCCCGCTGGTCGGGACGTGGATCACCTTCCTGCTCTTCGGCGGCGAGTTCCCCGGCACCGATATCGTGGGTCGCCTCTACTCGCTGCACATCCTGCTGCTTCCGGCGATCATCGTCGCGCTCATCGCGATGCACCTCGTATTCGTCGTCGTGCACAAGCACACCCAGTACCCGGGCGCCGGACGCACGAACCAGAACGTGGCCGGAGCCCCGATTCTGCCGCTGTTCGCAGCCAAGGGCGGTGGGTTCTTCTTCCTGGTCTTCGGTGTAATCATGCTGATGGCAACGTTCTTCACGATCAACCCGATCTGGAACTACGGGCCGTACGACCCCTCGCCGGTTTCCGCCGGCACCCAGCCCGACTGGTACATCGGCTTCGCCGATGGCGCGCTGCGGCTGGTCCCGCCGGGACTGGAGTTCGTGGGGCTCGGGGGCACCTGGTCGTTCAACATCCTGATTCCGCTGGTCGGACTCGGTTTGTTCATCGTCCTCGTGATGATCTACCCCTTCATCGAGGCCTGGATCACGGGCGACAAGCGCGAGCACCACATCCTGGACCGCCCGCGCAACGCCCCGACCCGCACCGCCATCGGTGCGGCCGGCGTCACGTTCTATGCAGCCCTCTGGGCCGCTGCAAGCTCCGACATCATCGCGACGCACTTCCAGGTGACGATGGAGGGTGTCATCCACACCATGCAGGCGCTCACGATCCTCGGCCCGTTCGCGGCGTACTTCATTGCCAAGCGCACCTGCCTGGCCCTGCAGAAGAAGGACCGCGAGATCGTGCTGCACGGGTACGAGTCCGGGCGCATCGTCCGACTTCCGGGCGGTGAGTACATCGAGGTGCACCAGCCGGTCGACGAGTACGAGCGCTGGAAGCTGGTGGACTACTCCGATTACAAGCCGCTCATGATTCGCCCCGATGACCGGGGCAGGATCACGGTCGGCCAGAGAATGCGCGCCGGGCTGTCCCGCTGGTTCTTCGAAGACCGCATCTCGCCGGTGAGCACCACCGAAATCGAGCAGGCGCACGGCGATCACCACTAGGGAACCGCAACCAGATCGGGCATCGATGTCCCTCCAGACCTTGTCGGAGTGGCTTCGGTGCCCGAACTGTTTCCAGCCCCTGTCCCCCGGCGGCCCGCTTGTTCTGGTCTGTCCGGCCGGGCATTCCTTCGACATCAACAAGCGCGGTTTCCTCTCCGCCCTCGGCGGTTCCCGGGGGCTGATCGGCGACAGCGCCGCCATGCTCGATGCCAGGGACGCCTTCCTGAACGCCGGCTGGTTCGAGCCCCTCCGCAATGCCCTTGCGGTCCTGGTCTCCGCCGAGGCCCCCTCTCGCGTGCTCGATATCGGCTGCGGAACGGGCTATTACCTCCGCGGCGTGCTGGCTTCCTGCCCCGACGCGCGTGCCCTGGGCGTGGACCTCTCCCCCGCCGCCGTCGCACGCACCGCACGGGACGACGACCGCGTCGACGGCCTGGTCGCCGATGTCTGGTCCCCCTTGCCGGTACGGGATGGGGCGGCGGACGTCATCCTCACGGTGTTCGCGCCGCGGAACCCCGTCGAGTTCCACCGGGTGCTCAGGCCGCGGGGCCTGCTGGCCGTTGTCATCCCCCAGGCTGACCATCTCCGGGAACTCCGGGAGGCCGGCCTCGCCCTCGACGTGCAGGCAGACAAGGCGGCGCAGCTCCGGGCAAGCCTGGCGCCCTGGTTCGAGCTCGAGTCCAGGGAGGCCCTCTCCCGCCCGCTCAGCCTGTCGTCGACAGACGTCCATGCCCTGATCGGGATGGGGCCATCCGCGCATCACAGGGACGCGCACCAGAGGGAAACGAAGCCGGCCGAGGACGCCGACGACGTGCCGTGGACGGTGACGACCGCCTTCGAGGTACTCGGATTCCGCCGCCGAACGGACTGACCTCGTAAGACCCCGGCGGGACACATCCGCAGGCCAGGGTCCTACGCCAAAAAAAGAATGCCGCCTACGCGTCAAGACGCGTAGGCGGCATTCCGATTGCTGGTCTACCGCGCGAACAGGCCTCGGTAGTACTCGTAGACCCAGCCGACCAGGCTGATGAGGCCGATTGCCAGGGCGATGAAGGAAATCCAGAACCCCACGGCCAGGCCCAGGAACAGCAGCGCGGTGCTGGCAGCGAGCATGATCGGCCACCAGCTCCACGGGCTGAAGAAGCCCGCCTCGGGATCGCCGTCGTCGATGTTGGCGTCGAGGCGGTCCTCCGGCAGGTCGCCGCCCTGGGCGCCGCGCACGCGGCTCAGGTAGAAGCCGATGAGCAGGGACAGGAGGGAGCAGAGCCCCAGCGCGAAGGTGCCGGCCCACTCGATCCGGCCCTGGCTCGTGTCGAGGAGACCCCACACGGTGTACACGACAGTCACGATGGCGAAGAACGCCGTCAGGATCCAGAAGAGATTGACGTTCGCTCTCATTTACTTGACCGTTTCTGACGATGCGTCGTAGGTAGGGGCATCCGGAGCATCTTTGCCCGGGCCGATGCCGACCGGAATCCCCGCCTCCGGGTGGTTCAGGTCGAACGCGGGACGTTCGGACCGGATCCGCGGAATGGAGGTGAAGTTGTGCCGGGGCGGCGGGCAGGATGTCGCCCACTCGAGCGATGCCCCGTACCCCCACGGGTCGTTGACGGTGACCTTGGCCGCGTTGCGGGTGGTCAGGTACACGTTGAGGAAGAACGGGATCATGGACAGAGCAAGGATCATCGACCCGACGGTGGAGAGCTGGTTCATCCAGGTGAAGCCGTCGTCGGGCGAGTAGGTGGCGTAGCGCCTGGGCATTCCGACGACACCGAGCCAGTGCTGCACGAGGAAGGTGGTGTGGAAGCCGATGAACAGCAACCAGAAGTGCCAGCGGCCGAGACGCTCGTTGAGCATCTTGCCGGTCCACTTCGGCCACCAGAAGTAGAAGCCGCTGAACATGGCGAAGACGACGGTGCCGAAGACGACGTAGTGGAAGTGAGCCACCACGAAGTAGGTGTCGGAAACGTGAAAGTCGAGCGGCGGCGATGCGAGGATGACGCCGGTCAGCCCACCGAACGTGAACGTGATCAGGAAGCCGAGGGCCCAGAGCATGGGCGCCTCAAAGGTGAGCGACCCCCGCCACATGGTGCCGATCCAGTTGAAGATCTTCACGCCCGTCGGCACCGCGATGAGCATTGTCATCAGGGAGAAGAACGGCAGCAGCACCGAGCCGGTGACGTACATGTGGTGGGCCCAGACGGCAACGGAGAGGGCCGCGATAGAGACGGTCGCGTAGATCAGTGTCTTGTAGCCGAAGATCGGCTTGCGGCTGAAGACCGGGAACACCTCGGACACAATGCCGAAGAACGGCAGGGCGATGATATAGACCTCGGGGTGCCCGAAAAACCAGAACAGGTGCTGCCACAGGATGGCGCCGCCGTTTGCCGGGTCGTAGATGTGGGCGCCGAAGATGCGGTCGGCGGCGGCTGCGAGCATCGCCGCGGCCAGCACGGGGAACGCCATCAGGATCAGGATCGAGGTGACCAGGGTGTTCCAGGTGAAGATGGGCATCCGGAACATGGTCATGCCCGGCGCGCGCATCGTGATGATCGTCGTGATGAAGTTCACGCCACCGAGGATCGTCCCGAAGCCGGACAGGCCCAGGCCCACCATCCACAGGTTTCCACCGACGCCCGGCGAGAAGGTGGTGCTCGCCAGGGGCTGGTAGGCGAACCAGCCGAAGGATGCGGCGCCCTGCGGTGTCAGGAACCCGGCGACGGCGATCAGGCTGCCGAAGTTGAAGAACCAGAACGACAGTGCGTTCAGCCGCGGGAACGCCACGTCAGGCGCGCCGATCTGCAGCGGCATCAGCGCGTTTGCGAAGCCGAAGAAGAGCGGAGTCGCGAACATGAGGAGCATGATCGTGCCGTGCATCGTGAACAGCTGGTTGTACTGTTCCTTCGTTGCGACGATCTCCAGTCCGGGCTCGAAGAGCTGGGCGCGCATGATGAGCGCCATCACCCCGCCGATGCAGAAGTAGACGAACGAGGTGATCAGGTACATGTACCCGATGACCTTGTGGTCAGTCGAGGTCATCCACTTGACGAGGATGTTTCCCTTGCGGTTGGCCGAGGGCGACAGGGGCGTCGTGCGCCGCGGGGCGGGTGCGGTCGTGGTGCTCATGGCCTAATCCTCCTGCGCCTTCGGGGCGTTGGTGCCCGGAAGATTCTGGTTGCGGTTGTAGTCGATGTCGAGCTGACCCTCATTACCGGCCGCCCGGAGGGACTCAATATACGCGTCGTAGTCATCCTGCGAAACGACCTCGACGTTGAAGAGCATGAGGGAGTGGTACTCGCCGCAGAGCTCCGCGCACTTGCCCTGGTAGGTGCCGATCCGTTCCGGAATGACCGACATGTAGTTAGTCTTTCCGGGGATCATGTCTTTCTTGTACAGGAAGTCGATGACCCAGAAGGAGTGGATGACATCGCGGGCGTCGAGTGCGAACTCGATCTTCTTGCCGACCGGGAGAACCAGCGTGGGGATCTCGGTCTCCACGAGGGAACCGGGGTCGCCGGCCGGGTCGGGCTGGCCCTGGACGCCCGCCGTGTAGACGTCCTCGTTGACGTAGTTGAAGTCCCAGGCCCACTGCTTGGCAATGGCCCCGATCTTCACGTCGGGCTCATCGAAGCGGGCTTCGATGGCGGTCTGGTCGCGAGCCGTGAAGGCGAAGAAGCCGATCACGAGGATCAACGGCACGACCGTGTAGAAGATCTCGATCGGCATGTTGTAGCGAAGCTGCACCGGAAGCCCGGTCTGCCCCTTGCGCCGTCGGTAGACCACGACAGCCCAGAGCGTGAGGCCCCAGGTGATCAGCCCGACGACGAGGAGGACGATCCAGGACGTTGTCCAGAGCCCGCCGATGCGGCCGGTCTGGTTCGTGACGTTTGGTTGCCCCTCCTCAAAACCAGGCATGAAGCCGTTGAGCTGGGCAGTTGTGCACCCGGCGAGAACCATAGATAACGTCGCTGCGACCGGAATTGCAGCCCATCGGAGACGGCGATTATTGCGCACCGGGCACCTTTCGGGAGACTCGAGGGCACTTCTCAGGAAGTGCTTTGACCGATTCCTAGCCTACTCCGAGACACGCCGACCAGAGTGCACGAACGCGGCCTCGTCGGCCAAAAAAGCCCATACCGAGGACAATAAGGCTCCCATCGATGCCTCGGGAAGACACACCGAGGTGCCCGTCAACGCCGCGGGGAGACCATCCAGACGGATGATCTCCCAGCAAAGCATGCACAGAGCGACCTAGCTGAAGGAATCTCCACAGGCGCAGCTGCCGCCGGCGTTGGGGTTGTCGATGGTGAAACCCTGCTTCTGGATCGTGTCCTCGAAGTCGATCGACGCTCCGACCAGGTACGGGACGCTCATCTTGTCCACGATGACCTCGACGCCGTCGAAGTCCCGGACGGCGTCGCCGTCGAGCATCCGCTCGTCGAAGTACAACTGGTAGATCAGGCCAGAGCAGCCGCCGGGCTGGACGGCGACCCGCAGGCGCAGATCCTCCCGGCCTTCCTGGGCGAGCAGGCTGCGTACCTTCTGGGCGGCGACGTCGGTGAGGCCAACGCCATGGGCCTCGGTGCTGGTGGCGATGGTGTCGGTCATGATGCTCCTCGGTGTTCGCCTGGGCGGGAATTGAGACGGATTCTATCCGAGACAACCGGGAAGAGGCCGTGGACATTCCCGCCTGGGCAGATGGACGGGATGCTCAGTGCCCTGTGCGCTGGTTGAGCCGACCCAGCAGGAGCGCTTCGCTGAGCACCGCCCGCTTGAAAACGCCCAGGTGCAGCGATTCATTCGGGCTGTGCGCACGAGAGTCCGGGTCTTCCACCCCGGTGACGAGGATTTGGGCCTCCGGGAACACGCGCACGAGATCGGCGATGAAGGGGATCGACCCCCCGACGCCGATGTCGACCGGCTCCGTCCCCCACGCGTCGGCCATGGCCTGCCTGGCCTCCGCGACGGCCCAGCCGCTGGTGTCGACGAGGAACGGCTCCCCCATGTCGACGTCGTCGATTTCGACCTTCGCGCCGAACGGAGCATGCTCGACCAGGTGCTTCTCCAGCGCGACGTAGGCGTCTGCCGCGACCTGCCCCGGGGCGATGCGGGTGCTGACCCGCACGGAGATCGAGGGCGAAAGCGTGTTGGAGGCGTTCGCGACGGAGGGCGCGTCGATCCCGGTGACGGTGATCGAGGGCTGCGACCAAATCCGGCTGAGGATCGTGCCGCGGCCGATCGTCGCGACCCCGTCGATCAGGCCGGTCTCGAGGCGCAGCTGCTGCTCGGAGTAGTCGGGGGTCGCCTGTTCGTGGCTGGTGAGGCCGGTTACGGCGACCGAGCCGTCGGCGTCGTGCAGGGTGGCCAGCAGGGCGATCGTGGCCAGCATGGCATCCGGCACCGCTCCCCCGAACATGCCGGAGTGGGAAGCATGGTCGAGGGTGCGAACGGTCAGTCGGAAGGTCACGTTGCCGCGCAGGCCGATGGTGAGCGCCGGAGTGTCGATGTCCCAGTTGTTGGAATCGGCGACCACGATCGCGTCGGCGCGCAGCGCCTCCCGGTTCTCCTCGAGGAAGGTCGCGAAGGAGCGGCTCCCGAACTCCTCTTCCCCCTCGATGAACAGGGCCAGCCCGAGGTCGAAGTCGGGGCCCTCCGCCTCGACGAGCGCGCGAATGGACGCGATGTGCGCCATCACGCCCGCCTTGTCGTCGGCCGCGCCCCGTCCGTACAGTCGGTCGCCGCGAACGGTCGCCTCGAAGGGGCTGGATTCCCACTCCTCGTCCTTGCCGGGGGGCTGAACGTCGTGGTGCGCGTACAGCAACACGGTGGGGCGTCCGTTGCGGGCCCGTCGCGTGGCCAGCACGGCCGGCTGGCCGAGGTCGGAACTGCCGGGAATCCCCGCCTGCTTGATCTCCACCGACTCGAAAACGTCGAGGCCCCGGGCGAGGGCGGCGACGGCCTCCGCGCTGGCCTGCACGTGGCTGGGATCGAACGCGGCCCAGGCCACAGAGGGGATCTTCACCAGGGCGCACAACTCCGCGATCGTCGCCGGTATCCCCCGTTCCACGGCCGCCCGAAGGTCCGCGTCGCTGGTGGTCGTTGTGTCAGTTTCCGAGGTATCCGTCATGCAGGTAATCTTAAGCCAACCAATGCAAGGAACTGATGTGGCTAACCAACCTGTAAACCCGGACTCCAACTCGTCGACCGAAAGTCTCGAGCAGACGACGGCCCGTCTCACTGGCGGCACCCCCGCCGGCAAGGGCCAGGCCACGCCGCGCCGCCGGGAGCAGGAAGCGGCCAACAAGCGCCCCCTGGTTCCCGACGACCGCAAGCTGGCCGCCAAGCAGGCCCGCGCGAAATCCATGCAGGCACGTGACCGTGCACGGCTCGGCATGGCGGCGGGCGAGGAGAAGTACCTGCCCCTGCGCGAACGCGGACCTCAGAAGCGCTTTGCGCGCGACTACGTCGACGCCCGGTTCAACGTCGGGGAGTTCATGATTCCGGTCATGTTCCTCGTGATCCTGCTGACCTTCTTCCCCGACCCGGCCGTGCAGACCTACGGGATCCTCGCACTCTGGGCGTTCTTCCTCGTGGCCGTCGTCGACGCCGTGGTGCTCGGATTCCTCCTCACCCGCAAGATGGAAGCCAAATTCGGCACGGGCAGGGTGGAACGCGTGCGCTGGTACGCGGCCATGCGCGCCCTGCAGCTGCGTCCCATGCGCCTGCCCAAGCCGCAGGTGAAGCGCGGCCAGTACCCGTCCTAACGGCCGAAGGCGCCTGCCCTGACCAGGGGCACGCGCAGCTCCTCGTCGGTGAGCGAGCCGTGCTGCCCGATCATCGACCGTGCCGCCTGGTTGGGCTCTCTCGAGTCGTAGTAGGCCACCAGCCGGCGGGCGGCAACCATCACGTCCCCGATCCGAGGGAGAACCTCGGGATCGACGGCACCGAACAGCCCGGCCGCCACGGCTTCGTCGCGGGTGAACACCCAGGCCCGATCGCCTTCGACGCCGCGCCAGGCCTCGGCGAGTGATTCCGCGGTCACCTCGGACTGGCCGGGCTCCAGGTACAGGTGCAGGCAGCGCGGGTCGCCGCCGATGTGGCGCACTCCGGCGACGAGCTCCGGCACGGTGTCGAAGAGGACGTGCTTCGTCGGGGGCACGTCGATCACGCCGTGGTCCGCGGTGACGAGCAGGCCCTCGTCGGAGCGCAGGCCGGCGGCGAAACGAGCGAGTTCGCCGTCGAGGATCTCCAGTTCGGCGAGCCACCGGCCGGACTCCCATCCGTGGGCGTGGGCCGCCATGTCGAGTTCGGCGACGTAGAGGTAGACCAGGGCGCGTGGTTCGACGTCGAGGATGCGTCGGGCCGCGGCGAAGCGGTCGGCGATCTTCTCGGCGGGAACGTAGGTGGCGCCGCGCAGGACAGCCTGGGTGAACCCGGATCCGGTGAACTTCCTGGGCCCGATGGCAAAGCTGGGGACCCCCTCGTCGCCGGCCCGCTCGAAGACTGTTCTCGCCCGCTGCCAGGTGGCGGGCCGCATGTCGTCATCCCAGCCGGTGAGCTGGTTCACGACCCGGTCGCGTGCGGCGTCAAGCACCCGGTAGCCGACGAGGCCGTGCTGCCCCGGCGCAGCACCGGTGGTCAGGGTCGCGATTCCCGCTGCCGTCGTCGCGGGGAACACCCCGTCGATGACGCTCGCCTTCGTGAGAAGCGAGGACAGGAAGCGCGCGTGGCCGGCCCGGGCGCGGAGGGAGCTCACCCCGAGCCCGTCGGCGAGCACGACGACCGACCTGGACGCCGGGGGAAGAGCCAGGGAGTTCGATTGGCCGAGGATCGCGGCGAGGGAACTTGCCAGAACGTCGGCAAGGCGCAGGACGCTGAATTGGCGGGCCGGTAGCATGGGGGGCATCGGGCCAAGTCTGACATACGGACCCGGCCCGGACGCTCCAGAGCCACGCACACGTCCGTCGCCCACGACGCACCCCACACAGAATTCACGAATGAGCCGCTCAGACAGTACCCAGCCCGCCGCAGGAACCGAACGCATTGAAGACGTCGACGTGTCGGTCGAGATGCAGGGGTCGTTCCTCGAGTACGCGTACTCCGTGATCTACTCCCGGGCCCTCCCCGACGCCAGGGACGGGCTCAAGCCGGTCCAGCGGCGCATCCTGTACCAAATGAACGAAATGGGCCTGCGTCCGGACCGCGGTCACGTGAAATCGGCCCGCGTGGTGGGCGAGGTCATGGGCAAGCTGCACCCGCATGGCGACACGGCCATCTACGACGCTCTCGTGCGCATGGCCCAGGCGTTCACGCTGCGCGTGCCCCTCATCGACGGGCATGGTAACTTCGGCTCGCTCGATGACGGCCCCGCCGCCCCCCGGTACACCGAGGCCCGGCTGGCGGCCGCGGCCCTCGCGATGACCGAGAACCTGGACGAGGACGTCGTCGACTTCGTTCCCAACTACGACAACCAGCTCACCCAGCCGGACGTGTTGCCCGCCGCGTACCCGAACCTGCTCGTGAACGGCGCCAGCGGCATCGCCGTCGGCATGGCCACGAACATGGCCCCGCACAACCTGATCGAGGTGGTCGGCGCGGCCAGGCACCTCCTGGCCCACCCGGACGCGACCCTCGACGACCTGATGGAGTTCATTCCGGGCCCCGACCTGCCGACGGGCGGAACGATCGTCGGGCTGGCGGGCATCAAGGACGCCTATGCCACCGGGCGCGGCAGCTTCAAGACCCGGGCCCGCGTATCGGTGGAGGCGATCACCGCCCGCAAGGCGGGGCTCGTGGTCACGGAACTCCCCTACCTCGTCGGCCCCGAGAAGGTCATCGAGAAGATCAAGGACGGCGTCAACTCCAAGAAGCTTAGCGGCATCTCGGACGTCACCGACCTCACCGACCGCACCAAGGGTCTTCGCCTGGTCATCGGCATCAAGACCGGGTTCAGCCCGGAGGCCGTGCTGGAGCAGTTGTACCGGGTGACCCCGCTCGAGGACTCCTTCAACATCAACGCCGTCGCCCTTGTCGACGGCGGACCGCAGACGCTCGGACTGCGCCAGCTCCTGCTCGTCTACGTCGGCCACCGGATCGAGGTGGTCACCCGACGCTCGGCCTACCGCCTGGCCCGGCGCAAGGAACGCCTGCACCTGGTCGAGGGGCTGCTGGTCGCCATCGTCGACATCGACGAGGTGATCCAGGTCATCCGGGCCAGCGACGACAGCGAGCAGGCCCGTGCCCGGCTGATCGATGTTTTCGACCTCAGCCAGATCCAGGCCGAGTACATCCTCGAGCTGCGGCTGCGCCGACTCACCCGCTTTTCCCGGATCGAGCTGGAGGCCGAGCGCGACCAGCTGCTCGCCGAGATCGCCAAACTCGAGAAACTGCTCGGCAGCAAGCAGGCGATCCGCACGCTGGTCTCCGACGAACTCGCCCAGGTGGCCGAACGATTCGGCACGCCGCGCCGCACCCTGCTGACCGAGGCGAAGCCGAGCATCGCCGGCGTCAGCGCCGCCGCGGCCCGGCGCAACGCCGCCGTACTCGAGGTCACGGACACGCCGACGCGCGTGTACCTGAGCGCCACCGGCAGGATCGCCCGCGTCGACCTGCTCCCGGTCAGCGACGACATGCCCGAGCGCGTCACCCCGGCGCAGCGCCGGAGCAAGCACGACGCCGTTCGGTCGACCCTGGACACCACGAGCCGTGCCGAAATCGGCGCCGTCACGAGCCGGGGCCGGCTCATCCGCTTCTCCCCCGTCGACCTCCCGGTCATGCCGCCCACCTCGATCCAGCTCGCGGCCGGCGTGAAGGTCGGCGACTACCTGGCACTGCCGAACAAGGACGAGAAGGTGCTCGCGATCGTGTCGCTGGACTCACCGAGGGCCATCGCCCTCGGCACCCGCCAGGGCATCGTCAAGCGGGTCACGCCCGGCGACTGGGCGAACAAGCCCGATTTCGAGATCATCGCCCTCAAGCCCAATGACGAAGTGGTCGGCGCGGTGCAGGGGGCCGACGATGACGAGCTCGTCTTCGTCGCCACCGATTCCCAGCTCCTGCGCTTCCCGGCCGGCGCAGTGCGCCCACAGGGCCGCACAGCCGGAGGCATGGCCGGGATCAAGCTCACCGACGGAGCCCACGTTCTCTTCTTCACCAGCGTGCCGGCCCACATCGCGGGCACGGCCGTGGTCACCACGGTTGCCACGAGCAGCCAGACCCTCCCGGGCACGGATCCCGGCAGCGCGAAGGTCTCCGAGTTCGCCGAGTACCCGGCCAAGGGGCGCGGGACCGGCGGAGTCCGCTCGCAGCGTTTCCTCAAGGGCGAAGACACGCTCTCCGTCGCCTGGGTCGGACCGTCTCCCGCCCGCGCCGTGGGTGCCGACGGCTCGCCGCGCACACTGCCCGAATCCGGGTCGCGGCGGGACGCGTCCGGAACGATGCTCGACGCCGTCGTCGGCGCCGTCGGCGCTCGCATCGGCTGACGCCCGAACCCAGGACCGCGACGCTCTTCCGCGGCGCGGGGCACTCGGATATTCTGGTCGCGTGACCACTCTCGCCGGTGCTTCAATTCTGGTGCTCGGCGCCTCCGGAGGACTCGGCAGCGAAATAGCCCGGCTCCTCGCGGCTGCAGGCGCCCGGTTGATCCTGAGCGCGCGCTACGCGTCGGCAGTCGAGGCGCTGCGGATCCCGGGCACCGTGATCACGGCGGACCTGGCGAAGCCGGCCGAGGTCGACGAGCTCGTGGCCGCCGCGACCAGGGTCAACGGTCGGATCGACGGGATCGTCATCGCCGCCGGAATCGTGGCGTTCGGCCCGGCGGCCACCCTGCGTGACGACACCCTGGAGAAGCTCTTCGCCGTGAACGCCTTCGCGCCGATCCGGCTCATTCGCTCGGCGCACAGTGCACTCGCGGCATCGGCCGCCGCGGGACGCGAGCCCTTCGTGGTCACGATCAGCGGGGTTGTGAGCGAGAACCCCACGGCCAATCTCGCGGCCTACTCCGCGTCGAAGTCGGCGATCGCGGCGTTCGGGCGGGCCGCGGCACGGGAGCTGCGGCGGGACGGCATCCGGATTCTGGACGCACGGCCCGGGCATACCGAGACCGGCCTCTCCTCGCATCCGATTGCGGGCACCGCGCCACGCCTGGCCGTCGGCTACCAGCCCGATCTCGTCGCCCGCCGCATCGTCGACGCCATCGTCAACGGTGAACTGGACCTGCCCAGCACCGCCTTCAGCGCCTAACCCCCCGCGAAACCGCAGTCGTGCGGGTTATGAACGCGTTTTAGCGCGCACAACTGCGGTTTCGCGGGATTTAGACGTCGATGCGATCGCGGCTGAGCTTGTCGGAGCTGTCGATGATGAACTCCTTGCGCGGCGCGACATCGTTGCCCATCAGGAGCTCGAACACCTTGCCGGCCACTTCGGCGTCGTCGACCCGGACCCTGCGGAGGGTGCGGTGAGCACGCTCCATCGTCGTGGTCGCGAGCTGGTCGGCATCCATCTCCCCGAGGCCCTTGTAGCGCTGGATCGGATCCTGGTAGCGCTTGCCGGCGCGTTTGAGGCCGGCGAGCACGCCCTGCAGCTCGGCCTCCGAATAGGTATAGAGGGTCTCGTTGGGCTTGGTGCCCGGGTTCATCACGACGACCCTGTGCAGCGGCGGGACGGCGGCGAAGACGCGGCCCTCCTCGATCATCGGGCGCATGTAGCGGAAGAACAGGGTCAGCAACAGCGTGCGGATGTGCGCGCCGTCGACGTCGGCGTCGCTCATGATGATGACCTTGCCGTACCGCGCCGCCGACAGGTCGAAGCTGCGGCCGGAGCCCGCTCCGATCACCTGGATGATCGAGGCGCATTCGGCGTTCGAGAGCATGTCAGAGACGGATGCCTTCTGCACGTTGAGGATCTTGCCTCGGATGGGCAGCAGCGCCTGGTGTTCGCTGTCCCGCGCCAGCTTCGCCGTGCCCAGCGCGGAGTCACCCTCGACGATGAACAGCTCGCTGGTGGCGACGTCGTTGCTGCGGCAGTCGACGAGCTTCGCCGGCAGGGACGAGCTTTCCAGTGCATTCTTGCGACGCTGCGTCTCCTTGTGCGCCCGGGCCGAGATGCGCGACTTCATTTCGGCGACGATCTTGTCGAGCACCACCGCGGACTGCGCCTTGTCGTCGCGTTTGGGGGACGCGAAGCGCTCGCCCATGGCCTTGGCGACGACACTCGCCACGATGGCGCGCACGGCCGGGGTTCCAAGCACCTCCTTGGTCTGGCCCTCGAACTGCGGTTCGGGCAGACGCACGGTGAGCACCGCGGTGAGGCCGGCCATCACGTCGTCCTTCTCGAGCTTGTCCGAACCTGCCTTGAGCCGACGGGCGTTCTGCTCGACCTGGCCGCGCAGGAACTTGAGCAGGGCCGCGTCGAAGCCGGCCTGGTGCGTGCCGCCCTTGGGCGTGGCGATGATGTTGACGAAGCTCTTCACGACGGTGTCGTAGCCGGTGCCCCAGCGCAGCGCAATGTCGACCTGGCAGTCGCGGACCAGCTCGGTCGGCACCATGGCGCCCTTGTCGGTGAGCACCGGCACCGTCTCGGTGAAGGTGCCGTTGCCGGTCAGCCGCCACGTGTCGGTGATCGGCGTGTCGGTGGCGAGGTGCTCGACGAACTCGGAAATGCCGCCGTCAAAGGTGAAGGATTCGAAAACCGGCTCCGCGCCGCGGCGGTCGTCGACCTCGATCGACAGACCCGGCACCAGGAACGCGGTCTGCCGCGCGCGCCCCATCAGTTCCTCGGTCTGGAAGGCCGCGCCCCTGGTGAAGATCTGGCGGTCGGCCCAGTAGCGAATCCGGGTGCCGGTCTTGCCCCGGGCGACCTTGCCGACCACGCGCAATTCGCTCTTCTTCTCGAACGGCGTGAACGGCGCATCCGGGCTCTTCTCACCCGTGTCCGCAAACGTGCCGGGCTCGCCGCGGTGGAAGGACATCGCCCAGGTCTTGCCGTCCCGGTCGACCTCGACGTCGAGACGTTCGGAGAGCGCGTTCACGACGGATGCCCCTACGCCGTGCAGCCCGCCCGATGCCGCGTAGGAACCGCTGCCGAACTTGCCGCCGGCGTGAAGCTTGGTGAAGACCACCTCGACACCGGAGAGACCGGTCTTGGGTTCGATGTCCACCGGGATGCCGCGGGCGGTGTCGCGAACTTCGACACTCTCGTCCGGGTGCAGCACGATGTCGATGGTGCTGCCGTGGCCGCCGAGGGCCTCGTCGACCGAGTTGTCGATGATCTCCCACAGGCAATGCATGAGCCCGCGCGAATCCGTGGAACCGATGTACATCCCGGGACGCTTGCGGACGGCTTCGAGGCCCTCGAGCACCGAAAGGTGGCGGGCGGAATAGTCAGAACTCACAACGGTCAAGAATACCGGCCCGGCCGGCGGCCGCCGTGCCCGACACTCAGCGCCCCCGGCTACGCGTAGAGCGAAATACCATGTCGCCGGGTCGAATACCAGCCCCCGCCGTGTTTACATGGAGTGTCAGGGTTTTATGATTCCAGCCTGAGGAGGAGAACATGTCCCAGATCGCCACCGAGAACGGTGCCGTCGACCAGGAGGGCACCCCCCACCAGCTCACCGCAGCCGACCGCTGCGACGCTTGTGGTGCTCAGGCCTACATTCGTGTCGTCGTCAAAAACAGTGAATTGCTCTTCTGCGCGCACCACGGCCGCAAGCACCAGGAAAAGCTTGCCGCCATTGCCGAGAGCTGGCACGACGAGTCGAATCGACTCTTCGAGGACCAGCGCTCTTAGTGCGCAGCGTGGAATAGCCGGGACACCGGCTATTCCGGAGCGAGACCAAGCCGCACGGCAATCTGATTGCGTGCGGCTTTCGCTATGCCATCGACCTCGGTGGCGCGTCCGGCCGGGGCGTACTCGGCCCCGCGGGCGGCGAAGATGGCGCGCAGCAGGTGGTCGGCGAGCCCGGGGTTCTTGGCCAGGACCGGACCGTGCAGGTGGGTGCCGATCACGTTGCCCATGACGACACCCTCTAGGCCGGCGCCGTTGCCAACGCCGAAGGCCACCCGGCCGAGCGGCGAACCCTCGGCCCCGACGAAGTCACGGGCGTGATTCTCGAAACCGACCAGGCGTCCGTACCTCGACGTGACCACCAGGTCACCGGTCGCGCGTGCGAGCCGGGGAACCGCGCGTCCGGCGACAAGGCCCAGGCCCTCGACGACCGAGCCGCCCGGCAGTTCGATCCCCCAGCTCAGCAGCTCCAGCCCGGTGCCGACCGCGAGGATCGGGATGCCGGCGGTGGCCCAGGTGCGGAGGTCGTCTGCCACGGTCAACAGCGTGTCCCGGACCGGAACAAGGTCGGCGTCCGTGCCGGACCCGACGATGACGGCGTCGACCTGCGGCGGAAGGTCGGCCCGGGTCCGAACCGGGATGATGTCGGCCGGCATGCCAGCCCACCGCGCCCGCTGCACGAGGACGCGGGCGTTCGCGGCGTCGCCGTTACCTCCGAGCGTCTCGGGCAGCAGGCAGACGATGGCGAGCGGTCGTGGGTCGCCCTGCGCCGTCATGCCTGCTCCTCGCTGTTGGTTGCCAGCCCGAGGTGCGCGCGCGTTCGCCGCATCCCGTCGGCCGAAAAGATGATCGTCTTGAGGCCGACGGCCGGCTCGGGAAGGGCCAGGAAGTCGTCCAGGGCGCGGCCGAGATCGGGTTCGACGCGGTCGACCTCGACGTCGTCGTAGGCGAGCTGGAGCGCGATCTCGTGGGCCTTGGAACCGGAGGCGATCAGCACCCGGCCGAGGCCGGACGTGGTGACGGGCCAGAAGTACGACGGGTCGCGCACGTCCGAACCGATCGCAATCAGGATCTGGTCGGTGCCCGGCTCGATGCTGTCCACGTTGAGCTGGAAACTGGCCGGGTTCTGCACCAGCACGAATTCAACCTGCCGGCCTCGCACGCTCACGACCTCGCCCCGCCCGAAGACGGCGGGGATGGTGGACACCGCGGCGACCGCCAGGTCGGGCCGGAAGGCTTCGCCGAGCGCGGCCCGCGCGGCGCTGAGCGCCGTAACGGCATCCACCGCATAGTGTGTGCCGCGTGCCGGCAGGCCGACCGTGTAGTCGCCTTCCGGCAGGGAGATGTCGGCTTGCCGTCCGCTGACGCGCGTGACCAGGATGCCCTCGCCCCTCGGCAGCCTGTCCGCCGCCGTCTGGGCATAGCCGAGTCCTCGGGGGTTGGCCTCGAGGACCTCGGCCGTGACTCCGAACCGGTCCACCCGCACCGGCGACGGGACACCGCCTGCCAGGTCCTGCAGGTACTGGTCGTCGGCGTTCAGCACCACGGCCTCGGTCGCGCGTGCCGCGATCTTCGCGAGCATGGCCTGGACCATCTCGGAGTCGTGGAACCGGTCGATCTGGTCGACCATGACGTTAGTGAGCGTGACCACGCGGGGGGTGAGCGACCCGGCGATGTAGGCCCCGTGGCCTTCATCCATTTCGAGCACGGCGATGTCGCCATCGACGTGCCCGGTCAGACTGGCTTGCTCCAGCAGCGCCGAGGTGAGGCCCTGGCTGATGTTGGCCGTCGACGGGTTCGTGAACACCGTCTTTCCATGGGCTCGCAGCACGGCAACGAGCATCTTGGTGATCGTCGACTTGCCGCTCGACCCGGTGACGATGACGAGACCTTCGGGGAATCCGTTCAGCGTGCGCGCCAGAAAGCCGGGGGCGATCTTATTGACTACGAGGCCGGGGACGGCCGAACCGCCGCCCGGCTTCCTCCATCGTGCAAGCATCCGAACGATCCGGCCGATGAGGATCGCGGGGGCATAGCGCACCGGTTTACTCGAGGTAGTCGCGCAGCGACTGCGACCGCGATGGGTGGCGGAGCTTCGCCATCGTCTTCGATTCGATCTGGCGGATGCGCTCGCGGGTCACACCGAACGTGTCGCCGATCTGGTCCAGGGTCTTCGGCATGCCGTCGCCAAGGCCGAAACGCATCCGGATGACGCCGGCTTCGCGCTCGGAGAGAGAGTCCAGCAGGCTTTCCAGCTGCTTCTGCAGCATCGTGAACCCGACCGCGTCCGCGGGGACGACGGCCTCGGTGTCCTCGATCAGGTCGCCGAACTCGCTGTCGCCGTCTTCACCCAGGGGGGTGTGCAGGGAGATGGGTTCGCGGCCATACTTCTGCACCTCGACGACCTTCTCGGGCGTCATGTCGAGTTCGCGGCTGAGCTCTTCGGGCGTGGGCTCGCGGCCCAGGTCCTGGAGCATCTGGCGCTGTACGCGCGCGAGCTTGTTGATGACCTCGACCATGTGCACCGGAATGCGGATCGTGCGGGCCTGGTCGGCCATCGCGCGAGTGATCGCCTGGCGGATCCACCAGGTGGCGTAGGTCGAGAACTTGAAGCCCTTGGTGTAGTCGAACTTCTCGACGGCACGAATCAGGCCCAGGTTGCCTTCCTGGATCAGGTCCAGGAACTGCATCCCGCGGCCGGTGTAGCGCTTGGCCAGCGACACGACCAGGCGCAGGTTGGCGCCGAGGAGGTGGCTCTTCGCGCGGGCACCGTCCTTGGCGACCCACTGGAGTTCGCGGCCGAGCGCGGTCTTCTTCTCCGCGTCGGTCATCTGGGCGAGCTGGTCCTCAGCGAACAGGCCGGCCTCAATGCGCATGGCCAGTTCGACCTCTTCGGCCGCGTTCAGCAGGGCGACCTTGCCGATCTGTTTCAGGTAGTCCTTGACCGGGTCGGCGGTCGCGCCGGTGATGGCGCTCGAGTAGACGGGCACCTCGTCCTCGTCGTCGACCAGGGAGAGCACGAGCGCGCCACTCGGGAGCGGGACGGTCGGAGCCGGACGCTTGGCACCCTCTTCGTCGTCATCGTCGTGATCCGCGTCGTCGTGAGCGCCGGTGGCGGCCTCGGCGGCAGCATCGCCGGCCTTCACCTTGGGTTTGGCGGCGGCGCGCTTGCGTACGGGCTTCGTCGCGGCGGGCGCCTCGGTCGCCGGGGCGGCGGCCTCGGCGGCAGCAGCAGCAGCGGCCTTCGCCGCCTTCGCCAGGGCGGCCTTCGTGGGAGCCTTGGCGGCCGGGCTCCTGGCGGCCGTCGTCTTCGCGGCCGGGGCCGGCGTGGTCGCCTCTGCCTCGTTCGCGGCGGACGTGGCGGATGCCTCGGTCTTTGGGCGGGTTGCCATTCGAACACCTCTCATGCCATGGTTTGCGCGCGTGCGGCGCTCCCAAACCACTCGTGGCCGAGTTGAATCTGACCCGGTTGAACCAGGACAGCTGTGGATTTGGGCAGTATTTGGACCCATGTCAAGTCCCGGGGCTGCAACGAACCAGCGTGTGCGCGGCATTGCTACCGGCACTCCCAGGACCAGAACGGGTCCTAGAGATAATTATGACACGGTTTGCATGGACATCAATCCACCGAGGGGCTAGTCTCGCCCGCGTCGCCGCCGCCATGTACGTGAGAGTGCAACCCACAAGGGAGCCACTTCTATTCCCTCGTCGCGGGAGAGCTGCCGCCGGGTGCGCCGCCTGGCGTGCACGAGGAACATCACGCCGACGCCGACCACGATGAATTGCACCGCGAAGGCGACGCGGAACGAGTCGAGCGCGTACAGGTCGCTCTCCGCTCCCGCGGCGACCCGCCAGGTGTCCTGCACGTCCAGGAGCACGCCGATCAGGAACATGGTCACGAAGCTCGCGGTGAAGCCGCCGACATTCACGACGCCGTTGGCCGAGCCGAGCGCCCGCTGCGGATTGAACGTGCGGGCGAAATCAAAACCGATCAACGAACCGGGCCCGCCGATTCCGATCACCACGATCAGTACGGCGATCAGCCACACCGGCGGCTGCACCGGCCAGAGCAGCACGACCGCCCAGGCCGCGCCCATGGCCGCGACGATCCCGAGCACGATGTTGCTGCGGCGCAGGGGATACCGCGCCGTCAGCAGGCCGAGGATCGGGCCGAAGACCAGGCCTGCGCCGACGAGGATCGTGAGCATCCCGGCCGCGAAGGACGGTTCGTAGCCGAGGGCGTAAACCATGAAGGGGAAACCCCAGAGCAGGCTGAACACGGTTCCCGAGGACTGGGTCACGTAATGCGACCAGAATCCGAGTTGGGTGCCGGGACGTCGGAAGCTGTGCCGAAGCTGGGTGAGGGCGCTCCCCCACGTATGCGCCAGCGCGTGGTCGCCCAGCCGATCCGGACGGTCCTTGATCGCCAGCCAAATGACGATCAGGGACACAAGCGCCACGGATGCCGCCGACAGGAACGCAGGCGTCCAGCCCCAGACATGCAGCACCCAGGCCAGCGGCACAGCGGACAGCACCTGGCCGAGTTGGCCGATGTTGCCCATGTATTGGGACAGCTGCGGGACGATCCTGCCGGTGAACCACGAGCTGATCAGGCGGATGACGGAGATGAAGATCGTCGCGTCCCCGGCGCCCACCAGGATTCGGCCCAGCACGGCGACCGAGATCGTCGGGGCGAACGCGAGGGTGAGCTGGCCGCAGACCATCAGCGCCGTGCCGCTGAGCATGAGGATCCGGGGGCCGTAGCGGTCGATCAGGATTCCCACCGGGATCTGCGCGGAGGCATAGACGAGGAGCTGCACGACGGCCAGGCTCGAGAGCACGGCGGCCGATCCGCCGAATCGTTCCGTGGCGGCTACGCCCGCGACTCCGAGCGAGGTGCGCTGCAGGACGGCGGAAAGGTAGGCGAACGATCCAAGGGAGAAGATCAACCAGGATCGACGGGAGTTCACCCCTCCCAACTTACCGGGAACTAGTTGGACGGCCCGTCATCCTTGTTGCGGCGGATGGCGAGGAACTTCTCCAGCTCCGCCGCTATCTCGTCCGCGGTCGGCAGTTCGCCGTCTTCGTCGGTCAGCGGCGAACGCAGCGTGTTGCCCTCCATGTAGGTGTCGTATCGCTGCTCCAGCGTGCCGACGAGCTTGGCCAGTTCGGGGTTGTCACCGACCTGCTCGTCGATTTTCGCGACGAATTCGCGGTTCTGTTCGCGGAGGCGATCGGTGGGGAAGATCAGCCCCGTCGAAGCGCTCGTGCTTTCCAGCGCGGACAGCGCCGCGGACGGGAACTCGGTGTCGGCCAGGTAGTGGGGAATGAGCAGGACATAACCCACCGTCGACGCCCCGCTCTCCTGGAGCCGGAACTCAACCAGGTGCAGGGCGTTGGCGGGAACCTGGGTGTGCGGGCGCCAGACGGACATGCTCTCGATGAGGTCGGACCGGTTGCCGCTGACGGTCACGCCGATCGGCCTCGTGTGCGGCACAGGCATCGGGATCGCGTGCACCCAGGTCGTCGACGCCACCTTGAACCGGTGCACGAGCGCCAGCACCGCCGCGGTGAACTGCTCCCAGCGGAAATCGGGTTCGAACCCGGCCAGGAGCAGGAAGGGCTGGCCCAGTTCGTCGTGGGCCAGATAGAGGCGCAGCGCGGGCGGCTGATAGTCGGTCAGGTGGTCCTGGTCGAAGTAGATGATCGGGCGCCGGGCCCGGTAGTCGAGGAGCAGGTCGGCGTCGAAGTTCGCGACGACCCTCTGGTCGAGCGTGCCGAGGAGGTACTCGGTGAACTGCGAAACCGCGCCACCGGCATCCGCGAACCCGGTCAGGCCCGCGACCAGATGCAAACCCTCCGGGACGCTGTCGGCGTCCGCGGTCAGCTCGTAGAGGTCACCAGGATCGCGCATATTCACACTCTAATCCGCCCCGTCGGCCACGCCGCTGGAATGTGCCGGGCGCCTTCATGCCCAGAGCGAACACGGCGGCTCGTCGATAGCATCAAGGAATGACCGTTCCCACCCTGTCCCTGTCCGCACAGCCTGCCCTCGATTCGAACGTGGACGTTCTCATCGTCGGAGCCCGCCAAACGGATGCCGCGCCGGTGCTCTACGCCGACCCCGCCTTCTCCGGCCTGACGGAGCTCCTCGCCTCCGTCGGCGTTACCGGCGCCCGGGACCAGGTCGTGCGCCTCGCGCCGACGGTCGGCGCCGCCCGCGGCATCGCCGTCGTCGGCCTCGGCCTCGGCAAGGAGATCACCGTCGACGGGCTGCGCGACGCGGCCGGGTCCGCCGTCCGCCAGCTCACCGGTGTCGACTCCGTGGCCTTCGCGTTCCCGCTGACCACCGAGGACGAGGTGCACGCCGTTCTCGAGGGCGCGGCCCTCGGCGCCTACTCCTTCACCGAGTATCGCCAGAACTCGCTCGCCAGCACGAAGCTCCCGGCCGGCCGGATCACCGTGCACACGGCGCTGGCTGCCGGCGACGCCCTCGAGCGCGTTGGCATCGTGGCCGAGGCGGTCAGCCTCGTCAAGGACCTCGTCAACACTCCCCCGTCCCACCTGTACCCGAAGTCCCTGGCCGACAAGTCCGTCGCGGCGGCCGCCGGCCTGCCCGTGACAGTCAGGGTCTGGGACGAGACGGAACTCGTCGCCGACGGCTTCGGCGGCATCGCCGGCGTCGGGCAGGGATCCAGCCGACCGCCGCGCCTGGTCAAGGTCAGCTACTCCCCTGAGGGAGCAACCCGGCACCTCGCCCTGGTCGGCAAGGGCATCACGTTCGACACCGGCGGACTCTCGCTCAAGCCGCCGGCATCCATGGTGGGCATGAAATACGACATGACCGGTGCCGCCACGGTGCTGGCCGTCACCCTGGCCGCCGCCCGGCTCGCCCTGCCGTTGCGCATCACCGCGTGGCTGTGCATCGCCGAGAACATGCCATCCGGCACGGCGATCCGCCCGAACGACGTTCTGCACATGCGCGGCGGCCGCACGGTCGAGGTGCTGAACACGGATGCGGAGGGTCGCCTCGTACTTGCCGACGGCATCGTGGCCGCCGGCGAGGAAGAGCCCGACGCGATCATCGACGTCGCCACCCTCACCGGGGCCCAGGTCGTCGCCCTCGGCCACCGGTACTTCGCCGCCATGGGCGACGACGACCTCGTGCGGCAGGTGCTCGACGCGAGCAAGGCCACCGGCGAAACCGGCTGGCCGATGCCCCTGCCCGACGACCTGCGCAGCCTCCTCAACTCCGACGTTGCCGACATCGCCAACGCCAAGATCGGCAACACGGCCGGCGGGATGATGCTCGCCGGCGTGTTCCTGCGCGAATTCGTCGGCAAGCGCGGCGCCGGGGAGGACGCGGTGACCATCCCCTGGGCCCACCTCGACATCGCCGGGCCGTCCGAGAACGCGTCCGCGTGGGGGTTCACTGGCGCCGGACCGACCGGAGTTTCCGTGCGGGCGCTGCTCCGGCTGGCCGAGGACTTTTCACGCCCGTAGTACAGTCGTAGACGGCGAGAAAACTTGCCGTCCTGCGGCTGCCCCGGCCCATCACCATTCCGCCGGGCGGAACGCACGAGAGTTTGTGATGCACGAGGGAGTAACTGGGTGTCGGAGCAGAAATTTGACCTTGTCGTTCTCGGTGGAGGAAGCGGTGGATACGCGGCGGCCTTGCGCGCAATCCAGCTGGGCCTCACCGTCGGTCTGATCGAGAAGGGCAAGCTCGGGGGGACCTGTCTCCACACCGGTTGCATCCCGACCAAGGCGCTCCTGCACTCCGCCGAGGTTGCCGACGTCAGCCGCGAGGCGGCCAAGTACGGCGTCACGACCACGTTCAGCGGCATCGACATGGCGGCGGTCACCGCTTTCCGTGAGGGCATCGTGGCCAAGAAGTACAAGGGCCTCGACGGAATGATCCGCGCCAAGGGCATCACGGTCATCGAGGGCGAAGGCCGCCTGGTCTCTCCCACGACCGTGCAGGTCGGCGAAGACACGATCGTCGGCACCAACGTCATCCTCGCCACCGGGTCTTACTCCCGCTCGCTTCCTGGCCTCGAAATCGGCGGCCGCGTCATCACCAGCGAGCAGGCGCTCGCGCTCGACTACGTTCCCAAGAAGGTCGCCGTGCTCGGCGGCGGCGTGATCGGCGTCGAATTCGCCAGCGTCTGGAAGTCCTTCGGCGCCGACGTCACCATCATCGAGGCGCTCCCGCACCTCGTGCCCAACGAGGAAGAGTCGATCTCCAAGTCGCTCGAGCGCGCCTTCCGCAAGCGCGGAATCGCCTACAAGCTCGGCATCCGCTTCCAGAGCGTCACCCAGGACGAGGACGGCGTTGTTGTCACGCTCGAGAACGGCGACACGATCGAGGCCGAGATCCTCCTCGTCGCCGTCGGCCGCGGCGCCTTCACGGCCGGATTCGGCTTCGAGGAGGTTGGCGTCACCATGGACCGCGGCTTCGTCATCACGAACGAGCGCCTCGCCACCAACATCCCGAACCTCTACGCGGTCGGCGACATCGTCCCCGGCCTGCAGCTCGCACACCGCGGCTTCCAGCAGGGCATCTTCGTCGCCGAGGAGATCGCGGGCCTGAACCCGATCGTCGTCGAGGACATCAACATCCCCAAGGTCACCTACTGTGACCCGGAAGTCGCATCGGTCGGCTACTCCGAGGCGAAGGCCGCCGAGAAGTTCGGTGCGGACCAGGTCTCCAGCTACGAGTACAACCTCGCCGGCAACGGCAAGAGTTCCATCCTCGGCACGGCAGGTTCGATCAAGGTCGTGCGCGTCAAGGACGGCCCGGTCGTCGGCGTGCACATGATCGGCGCGCGCGTCGGCGAACTGATCGGGGAGGGCCAGTTGATCGTGAATTGGGAGGCCTACCCGGAGGACATCGCACCGCTGCTCCACGCGCACCCCACGCAGAGTGAGGCGCTCGGCGAGGCCTTCCTGGCCCTGGCCGGCAAGCCCCTGCACGGCTAAGCGCCACACAGATTTTCGGTTCAGAAATTTTCAGACAAATGGTTTTGAAGGAGACAAGCGCATGAGCGAATCCGTTAACCTCCCGGCACTCGGGGAGAGTGTCACAGAGGGTACGGTAACCCGCTGGCTGAAGAACGTGGGAGACCGCGTCGAGGTCGACGAGCCCCTACTCGAGGTTTCCACTGACAAGGTGGACACCGAGATCCCGTCGCCGATCGCCGGTGTGATCGAAGCCATCCTGGTGCAGGAAGACGAGACCGTCGAGGTCGGCACCCCGCTGGTCACCATCGGTGACGGTTCCGGCGGTGCGGCACCCGCCGCCGAGGCGCCCGCCGAGGCAGCGGCTCCGGCCGCAGAGGTTCCCTCCACCGAGGCGCCCGCCCCGGCCGAGGCACCTGCGGCCGAGGCGCCCGCCGAGGCAGCGGCCCCGGCCGCAGAGGTTCCCTCCACCGAGGCGCCCGCCCCGGCCGAGGCGCCAGCCCCGGCCGTCGCCCCGCCGGCGCCCGCTGCCGTCGAGCCGCCTCCCGCAGCAGCAGCTCCTGCCGCAGCAGCGCCTGCGCCGGTTGCCGCACCCGTCGCAGCCCCGACGGCCGCACCCGTTGCAGTTGCCGCACCGCCAGCCGCCCCCGCAGCCGCACCCGCCGCGGCCCGTGGATCGCACGCCGGAACATCCGGCTACGTGACGCCGATCGTGCGCAAGCTCGCCAACGAGGCCGGCGTGGACCTGTCCACGATCACCGGGACCGGCGTCGGTGGACGCATCCGCAAGGAAGACATCGCCGCGGCAGCCGAGGCCGCTCCCAGCGCGTCTGCTGCCCCGGTCATCGAGGTCTCGCCGCTGCGCGGAACCACCCAGCCGATGTCGCGTCTCCGCAAGGTCGTCGCCGAGCGTGCCGTCATCTCGATGAACTCCTCGGCGCAGCTCACCACCGTGGTCGAGGTCGACGTGACCCGGGTCGCCATGCTTCGCGACAAGGTGAAGGCGGACTTCCACGCAAAGACGGGCAACAAGCTCTCGTTCCTGCCGTTCTTCGCCCTGGCCGCGGCCGAGGCGCTGCGGACCTACCCGATCATCAACGCCACCGTAGACGGCGACCAGATCGTCTACCCGGCGCAGGAGAACATCAGCATCGCCGTCGACACCGAACGCGGCCTGTTGACTCCGGTTGTGCGTAACGCCGGAGAGCTCGACCTGGCCGGTTTCGCCGCCCAGATCGCCGATCTCGCCGCCCGGACGCGCGACAACAAGCTGAAGCCGGACGAACTGTCCGGAGGCACCTTCACGCTGACCAACACCGGTTCGCGCGGCGCGCTGTTCGACACCCCGGTCGTCTTCCTGCCGCAGAGCGCCATCCTCGGCACCGGAATCGTTTACAAGAAGCCGGTCGTCGTGACGACCGACGGCCTGGACTCGATCGCCGTCCGGTCCTGCCTCTACCTGGCCCTGTCCTACGACCACCGCATCATCGACGGCGCGGACGCCTCACGCTTCCTCACCACGATGAAGGCACGCCTGGAGGCCGGAGCGTTCGAGGGCAACCTGGGAATCTGATTCCCCGCTTCATCCGCTCCACCCTTCGAAAAGGGGGCGACCCGCCAGGGTCGCCCCCTTTTTTGACGCTGAGGGGTCGCATATCGACCTTCCTGAGGCAAACGAAGGTCGATATGCGACCCCTCACGGCTCGAGCTGCAGCTAGTAGTCGAAGATCTCGCGCAAGAGCCAGCCGCCCTCCCCCTTGACCGCAAGCACCGAGGCCGGCCGGCCTTGTGGCCCCGATGGGTCGGCGGGCGGGGCCGGGTCGGCGGGCGGGGCCGGTTCGGTTGGCGGGGCCAGTGCGACGAGCGCCGAGTTGCCGATGCGCTCCACCATGCTCGCCGTGTAGCCGTCGAAGGCTTGTGGGTCCGCCGCGCCTCCGCCTTGCTGGGCGGTCCTCGCGGCGTACGTGTCCGCTGCCACGACCGCCGACCCGGGCTGGTCGACGCCGTCAAGGCAGACGACGGATGCCCGGGCGAGGCAGCCGGCGCGCAGCCGGAGCAGCACCGGAACAGCCTGCACCGGGTCGTCACCGGCCAGCGCTGCAGCATCCGGCGCGGTGGCATCCGGCGCGGTGGCATCCGGCGCGTCGAAACGGCCTCTCCCCTCGGGGTCGGCCGTCGTGGAATCCACGTCTACCCCGGCCACGCCGGTCGCCGACGTGCCGGAGGAATCCGTGCCGGACGGGGCGGGCAACAACCCGAGCGCCAGCAGGACCAACCCCGCCGCCACGACGGCCGCCAGCGACAGCGGGCGCCGACGCAGCCTCACCCGGTCACGCAGCCGAGAGAGCCCGCGTCCCACCGGATGCCCCGCCAGCGCGGTGCCCAGGGTCGTGCGCAGCGCGGTGCCCAGCGCCGTGACCAGCTCCGGCGGGAGATGGAGGAGCCGAAGCCACGCCGGCAGCGGCCTCACCTCCGGCGGGACAGGGGCCCGCTGCCCCACACCGGGACCGCGTGGTCCCGGTCCGACCCCCGGCCAAACCCCAGGCCCCCGGCCCGGCCGCGCCTCGCCCGGGCCCGGCCGGCGCACGGGCGTCGCGGCGGCCCAGTCGAAGAGGCGGCGCTCCAAACCGTCGAGGCACGGCTGGAACGGCGCCGCGCGAGCCGCGTCCTCGAACCACGAAGCCAGCTGCCCGGCCGCAGGCGAGGCTGGATCCTCGGCGTCGAGACAGTCGAACACCCCGCGAACCAGCATGCCCAGCCGCAGATAATTGGCGCGGAGCGCCGGGATCCGCGGTCTTCCGGCCGGCGGCAGGTCGCGGAGGCCGCCGAGTCCGGCGAGGACCGGGCGTCCGCTCGCGTCGAAGAGCACCGAGGCCTGGCTGAGGCCATCATGCGCGTAGCCGGCCGCATGCAGCGCCGAGAGTGCCGTGACGACCGGGGCGAGGATTGTGACGGCCTCCCCCGGCCCGATCGTGTCGACGCAGGCCAGGTGCCGGCTGAGAGACGTCCCGGCCAGGCGTTCCAGCACCAGGCAGACCCGTCCGTCGGGAAGGGTCGCAACGTCCAGCAGCGCGGGCAACAGCCCCGCGGGACACCGCGACAGCGCACGGATCTCACGTTCGACCGACGCAGGATCCGCCTCCGGGCCGAAGACCTTCAGCGCCACGACGACCGCACGGCCGGCTCCCTCGCCCGTGGGCCGCCTCGCGCCCGGGCCGGCATGCCCGAGGTAGACGACGGCCCGTCGGCCCGACCCGAGGCGGCGCACCACCCGGTAGCCGGCGATCATCGACACGTGCGGGAACTCACCGGGACCGCCGCCGACCGGGTCGTCGGGCTGCGTGCCCGGGGTGTCCCCCGGCGCCGCAGCCCGGTGTGCGCGTCTTCCCACCAGGCCAGTGTCGCGCCGGGGCGGTGAGCGCCGGTCTCCACCACGGACTCCGGGGGACGACGCTTCGGCCATCGACGGTGGAGGAGGGGCCCAGACCCTAGACTGGACCCCATGCTCGACTTTGTCGTCGCGGGGCTAAGCGCCAACTCCGTGCCGTATGTTGAGGGCCTTGAGCTCCAACGCGCAGTCCACCGTTCGGTCGTCTCCGGTGAGAGACCCGACACCGTCATCCTGCTGGAACACCCCGCCGTGTACACCGCCGGCAAACGCACCGATCCGGAGGACCGTCCCACCGACGGAACGCCGGTCATCGATGTGGACCGGGGCGGCAAGATCACCTGGCACGGGCCGGGACAGCTGGTCGGGTATCCGATTCTGCACCTCGCCGAGCCCGTCGACGTCGTCGGCTACGTGCGCGGCCTCGAGGGGATCCTCATCGACGTGCTCGCCGGCTTCGGCATCGAGGGAGTCCGCGTCCCCGGCCGCTCGGGGGTCTGGGTCGGCCCGGCCGGCCGGGAAGACAAGATCGCGGCCATCGGCATCCGGGTTGCCGAAGGCGTGACCATGCACGGCTTCGCCCTCAATTGCAGCAATTCGCTCGAACCGTACAGCCGGATCGTCCCCTGCGGGATCAAGGATGCCGGCGTGACGACCATGTCGCGCGTGCTCGGCCGCGAGGTGGACACGTCCGAACTCATCGAACCCGTCCGCGCCCGATTCCAAAACGACGCGATGAGCAACGTGATGGACATCGTGACGAGCGACGTGGCGGTGACCGCGTGAGCGCCGCACCCGACGGCCGGAAGATGCTCCGCCTGGAGATCCGCAACGCCGAGACACCGATCGAGCGCAAGCCCGAGTGGATCAAGATCAAGGCCAAAATGGGGCCCGAATACCAGAAGATGCAGAGCCTTGTGAAGAGCGAGGACCTGCACACGGTCTGCCAGGAGGCGGGCTGCCCGAACATCTACGAGTGCTGGGAAGACCGCGAGGCGACATTCCTGATCGGCGGCTCGCAGTGCACCAGGCGCTGCGACTTCTGCATGATCGACACCGGCAAACCGGCCGACTACGACCGCGACGAACCGCGCCGCGTCGCGGAATCCGTCGTCAAGATGCAACTGCGGTACGCCACCGTCACCGGCGTGGCCCGCGACGACCAGCCCGACGAGGGCTCGTGGATCTACGCCGAAACGATCCGCGAAATCCACCGGCAGAGCCCGGGCACGGGCGTGGAAATCCTGGTGCCGGACTTCTCCGGCAATCCGGACCACCTCGGCGAGGTCTTCTCGGCCCGGCCCGAGGTGTTCGCGCATAACGTCGAGACCGTGCCGCGCATCTTCAAGCGCGTCCGCCCGGCATTCCGGTATGACCGGTCCCTCGACGTGCTCACGCAGGGGCGGAACGCCGGCCTGATCACCAAGTCGAACCTGATCCTCGGCATGGGCGAGGAGCGGGCGGAGGTCAGCCAGGCCCTCCAGGACCTCCACGATGCCGGCACCGACATCATCACAATCACCCAGTACCTGCGCCCCAGCGCCCGCCACCTGCCGGTGGCGCGCTGGGTGAAGCCGGAGGAGTTCGTCGAGCTCAAGGAGGAAGCCGAGGCGATCGGATTCCTCGGCGTGCTGTCCGGGCCGCTCGTGCGGTCGTCCTACCGGGCCGGCCGCCTGTGGGCCCAGTCCATGCAGAAGAGCGGCCGCGACGTGCCCGACCATCTGCGGCATCTTGCGGATGCCACGCTCGGCTTCGCGCAGGCCGTGTCGTGAGCCCTTTTCGGTCACGCGGTATTCGGCTGACTGGGTAGTCTTAGACTCATGGCACGCAGCAAGGACAAGACCCCCCGTCCCCCGAAAGAACCCGGCCGCATAAAGCAAATGTGGCAGGTCTTCCAGATGACGAGGCGCTACGACTCGAACATCGTCCTGTTCATGATCCTGGGCTTCCTGATCCCCGTCGTGGTGAGCATCGGATTCGCCCTGCTCACCTCGGGCGGCGGCTGGACCATCGCCCTGTGGGCCGTCGCCGGCGTGCTCGGCGGCGTGCTCGCGATGATGATCATCCTCGGTCGCCGTGCCGAGAAGGCCGCGTACTCCCAGATCGAGGGCCAGCCGGGAGCCGTCGGCGCGGTGCTTCGCAGTTCGCTCAAGCGCGGCTGGGTCGGCAGCGAAATGCCGGTCGCCGTGAACGGCAAGACCCAGGACGCCATCTACCGCGCCGTCGGCCGCGGCGGTGTCGTGCTGATCAGCGAGGGACCTCGCACCCGCACCGCGCGCATGCTGGACGACGAGCGCCGCATGGTGTCCCGGCTCGGCGGCAGCATCGCCGTCACCGTCATTTCGGTCGGTCCGGACGAGGACGCGGTCCCCCTGCACAAACTGGCGCGCCGCCTGACAAAGATCAAACCGACGCTCACGAAGGCTGAAGTCCTGGCCGTCAACAACCGTTTGAACTCCATGGCCAGGAAGCTGCCCATCCCCAAGGGCGTCGACCCGGCGAAGGCGCGCCCGAAGCGCGCGTAGCCGCAGCCGAACCGGAACGCCCGGCCCGTCGGGCCGGGCGTTTTCATGCCCGGACCCACGCGGGTGCAGGCCCGGGACCAGGCTCGACGTTCCGCCGACTCGAGGTCAGCCTCGGACGAGAACGGTTCCGGCTACCTTGTCGTGGAAGCCGCGCTGGTCTGAGTCCCAGACGAGCGCCGGAATGACCAGGCCGAGCAGGATCGAGCGCACGATCGGCCGCCAGGGCCCCACCCAGCCGCCGGTGAGCGGCACGACGTACAGCCCGACCAGGCGGTGTCCGATGCTGCCGCCGATCGTCGGAATGAACACGATCTGCAACGCGACGAAGATGGCCGTGGTCGCGATGCCGTTCACGAAACCGTCCCGGGAGAAGAACAGGGCCGATGCCGCATAGGCCAGCGCCCAGTCGATCGCGAGGGCAGCGATCCGTCGCCCGGCGCGGGCCACCGATCGGGGCCCGGATCGGGGAAGACCAAGCCGCTCGCCCGGCCATGTGCTCGGTGCGAGCTGGCCAAAGGGTATGGATTTCGATCTCGGTTCCGGCACTCGATCAGTCTACCGAGCTGGCTCCGGCGTAACATGTGTGAAACATAAGCGTCACCCTCGGGTAACGCCGCCAGACTAATCTCGGGGAAGTCGTACCGACCGACCTCTGTCCCAGATCCACGCCCATTGGAGTTAATCCGCATGTTCCGCGATTCCTCAGAAGTGCTCAAATTCATCAAGGAAACGGACGTCAAGTTCCTTGACATCCGCTTCACCGACCTGCCCGGTGTGCAGCAGCACTTCAACATCCCGGCCTCGACGGTGGATGAAGACTTCTTCACGGTCGGCCAGATGTTCGATGGTTCGTCGATCCGCGGTTTCGCGTCGATCCACGAGTCGGACATGCAGCTCATCCCCGACGTCACCACCGCCTACATCGACGCTTTCCGCGCCGAGCGCACCCTCATCATGCTCTTCGACATCTATAATCCGCGCAACGGCGAGATCTACTCGAAGGACCCGCGCCAGGTCGCCAAGAAGGCCGAGAAGTACCTGGCCTCCACCGGCATCGCCGACACCGCGTTCTTCGCTCCCGAGGCCGAGTTCTACATCTTCGACGACGTGCGCTACGAAGTGAACCAGCACTCCAGCTTCTACTCCGTCGACTCCAGCGAGGGCGCCTGGAACTCCGGCAAGCAGGAAGAGGGCGGCAACCTCGCCAACAAGACCCCGTTCAAGGGCGGCTACTTCCCGGTGAGCCCGGTCGACCAGCACGCCGACCTGCGCGACGACATCTGCCTCAAACTGATCGACGCCGGCCTCATCCTCGAGCGCAGCCACCACGAGGTGGGCACGGGCGGCCAGGGCGAGATCAACTACCGCTTCGACACCATGGTGCACGCGGCCGACGACATCCTGAAGTTCAAGTACATCGTCAAGAACACCGCTCACGACTGGGGCAAGACCGCCACCTTCATGCCGAAGCCCCTGTTCGGCGACAACGGCTCCGGGATGCACACGCACCAGTCCCTCTGGGCCGACGGCCAGCCGCTGTTCTACGACGAGGCCGGCTACGGCGGTCTCTCCGACCTCGCCCGCTGGTACATCGGCGGGCTGCTCAAGCATGCCCCCGCGGTCCTCGCGTTCACCAACCCGAGCGTGAACTCGTTCCGTCGCCTGGTCCCCGGTTTCGAAGCTCCCGTCAACCTGGTCTACTCGGCCGGTAACCGCTCCGCGTGCATCCGGATTCCGATCACCGGCACGAACCCGAAGGCAAAACGCATCGAGTTCCGCGTTCCGGACGGCGCGAGCAACCCGTACCTCGCCTTCGCTGCGCAGCTGATGGCCGGCCTCGACGGGATCAAGAACCGCATCGAGCCGCACGAGCCCGTCGACAAGGACCTGTACGAGCTCCCGCCCGAAGAAGCCAAGAGCATCCCCCAGCTTCCCGCGTCGCTCGAGGCCGCGCTGGACGCGCTCGAGGCCGACCACGACTTCCTGCTCGCCGGAAACGTGTTCACGCCCGAACTGATCGAGACCTGGATCAGCTACAAGCGCGAGAACGAGATCAAGCCGCTCGCGCAGCGTCCGCACCCGTTCGAGTTCGAGCTCTACTACGGCGTCTGAGCCACTTGACACCACGGCCACCTGACACCACGGCCACCTGACACCACGCGTTCCCGCCGGGGCCGCATCTCTTCGGAGGTGCGGCCCCGCCGCGTTGCGCGGGCCAGCGTGCGGGTCAGCCGGTGGTGGGCCCGGCGCGCTCCACCGGGCCGTAGAAGAGCCGCTCGAACACGGCGCGCGCCCGGCGGGTGACGGCGAGGTATTCCTCCTCGAGCGCGTTTGCGGAGCCCGGCGGATACTCCATCATCCGGGCGATGCCCTCGAGTTGAACGCGGTCGGTGGGGAGCACATCCGAGGTGCGGTTCGTCCAGAGGGTGATGGCCGAGCGGGCGCGCGAGGCGAATTCCCACGCGGCACGGAGCGTAGCCGCGTCCGCCTCGGCGACCAGGTCGGCGTCGACGGCCGCCTGGAGCGCGCTCAGGGTCGATGTCGTGCGCAGGCCGGGCACGGCCGCTGCGTGCTGCAACTGGAGCAGCTGAACGAACCACTCCACGTCGCTCAGCGAGCCCCGGCCGAGCTTGAGGTGCCGGTTCGGATCCGCCGCCTGGGGAAGGCGTTCGTTCTCGACCCGCGCCTTGATGCGCTTGACCTCGCGCACCTCCTGCTCGGCGATCGCGACCGGATAACGCACCGAGTCCGCCACCGCCTCGAAGTCGCGAAGCAGCGCCGGGTCCCCCGCCACTCCCCTGCCCCGCAGCAGCGCCTGAGCCTCCCAGGTGAGAGACCAGCGCCGGTAGTACGCCTCGTAGGAGTCGAGTGAGCGGGCCACGGGGCCGTTCTTGCCTTCCGGCCGCAGGCCGATGTCCAGGTCGAGCGGGAGGCGGTTGTCCTCGGTGAGCCGGTTGAGTTCGCGCACAATGAACCTGGCGCGGTCGTGGGCGGCTTCGCCCTGCAGCGTACCCGCCCGGAACACATACATGACGTCGGCATCCGAGCCGAAGCCCAGTTCGGCGCCGCCGAACCGCCCCATGCCGATGACCGCGAATTCGATCCCGTCCGGCGGGGCTGCTGCGTCCGCGCCGCCCAGTGCCGTTCCGCGGATGGCGGCAAGCACGCTCTGGATGACGGTGGCATTGACGTTGGTCAGCCCGGCAGCGAGCTGCTCGATCGTGAGTTTGCCGAGGACGGACGAGAACGCCAGCCGGAGCATCTCCCTGCGCCGGGCCGTGCGCAGGATCGACGCGGCGGCATCCGGGCTCTCATGCCTGGCGAGCACGGCGCGCGCCTCCTCCTGCAACGCAGCGAGCGGTCGCGGCCGCAAATCGTCTTCGTGTTCCAGCCACGCGACGGCCTCGGGGATCTTCTCGAGCAGCTCGCCGACGAACCGGGACGCGGACAGCACGTGGGTCAGGCGCTGTGCGGCGCCGGACGAGTCCCGCAGCATGCGGAGGAACCAGTACGTCGAGCCCAGGTTGTCGCTCAGCCGCCGGAAGGCAAGCAGACCGTAGTCGGGGTCGGCGCCCTCCGAGAACCACTGCAGCATCACCGGGAGCAGGTGACGCTGGATCGCCGCGCGGCGGGACACCCCGCCGGTGAGCGCGGCGATGTGGCCGAGGGCTCCCTTCGGGTTGCGGAAGCCGATCGCGGCGAGCCTGGCCTCGGCCTGGGCGCTCGTGAGGGCTCGTCCCTCGGCCGGCAGCGCGGCGACGGCGGACAGCAGCGGGCGGTAGAACAGGCGTTCGTGCAGGCCGCGCACGCGCTGTTTGGTGTCCATCCACCGTGCCGTCAGTTGGGAGGCGCTCGTGGCCAGCCCGGTCGCGCGGGCCAGGATGCGCAGGCTCGCCTCATCGCGCGGCACCAGGTGGGTGCGGCGCAGCTTCTCAAGCTGCAGCCGGTGTTCCATCAGCCTGAGCATGCGGTAGTCCTGCGCGAATTCGGCGGCCTCCGCGCGCCCGACGTAGCCCGCCTCCGCGAGGGCGACCAGGGCGGGCAGGGTTCCCGGCTGCCTCACGTCGGGGTCGGCCTGGCCGTGCACCAGCTGGAGCAGCTGCACGGTGAACTCGATGTCGCGCAGACCGCCGGGACCGAGCTTGAGCTGCACGTCGACTTCGTCATCGGGAATATTCGTCGTCACGCGCTCACGCATCCGCTGGACGGATTCGACGAAGTTCTCCCGGCTCGCGCTGGTCCACACCTTCGGGCCGACCGCCTCGACGTACCGGGCGCCCAGGTCGTGGTCGCCCGCAAGCGGCCTGGCCTTGAGCAGGGCCTGGAACTCCCAGCTCTTCGCCCACCGGTCGTAGTAGGCCAGATGCGACTCCAGCGAGCGAACGAGGGCGCCGTCCTTGCCCTCCGGCCGGAGGTTCGGATCGACCTCCCAGAGCTCCGGCTCGACGGCGAACTCATTAATGCCGCGCATCATCAGGATGGCCAGCCTGGTGGCAATGTCGACCGCCCGCGCGCTGTCGAGGTCGGATGCCTCGTCGCCCTCGGCGACGAAGATCACGTCCACGTCGCTGACGTAGTTCAGTTCGTTCGCCCCGGCCTTTCCCATACCGATGACCGCCAGGCGCGTCGCACGCACCTGCTCGACCGGGAAGATACCGTGGGCGGCAACGGCACCCGAGCACATGCTGCGGGCGACGGCCAGCGACGCCTCCAGGGCCGCCGCCGCGAGGTCGGCCAGGGTGCGCGCCACACCGTCGACGCCCGCGACCGGGTCTTCCTGCTCCAGGTCGAATGCCGCCAGCTCCGCGAGCCGCCTGCGGTAGCGCACGCGCAGGGCCACCCACCCCGCATCCTCGACCAGGGTGGCGAAGCCGTCGCGGGCGCCGACGGAATCGAGGAGGTCGGCGGACAACTCGTCGAGGCCCGGGAGGGACGTCCGGGCCTCCGCGAGTATGCCGAGTTCATCGGGGTGCCGGAGGAAGAAGTCGGCCAGGCCGCTCGACGCCCCGATCACCCGCAGCAGGCGGAGGGTTGCGTCCGGATGCTTGAGCAGGGCGCGCACCTCCCCCGGCGCCTGGCGCAGGAGGGCCAGCAGGGCGCCGAGGGCGGCATCCGGGCTCGCCGTGCTGCCCAGCAGCGGCAGGAGTTCGGCTCCATCCGGGCCGCCGAGGGAGAGGACCTCCGCGAGCCGGTCCCGGACGACGCCGAGTTCGACGAATCCCACCCGGGCAAGCTCGGTCAGGGTCAACTGTGGCCGCGCCATGACGTGCCGCTCCTCCGCCTCCTCCTAGAGCATCTCGAGGTTCTTGCGCAGCTCGAACGGGGTGACCTGGGACCGGTACTCCCGCCACTCCTGGCGCTTGTTGAGCAGCACATAGTTGAAGACCTGCTCGCCCAGCGTTTCCGCGACGAGCTCCGACTCCTCCATGAACTGGATGGCGTGGTCGAGGCTGGCGGGAAGCTGGTGGTAGCCGAGGGCACGGCGCTCCGTGTCGCTCAGGCTCCACACGTTGTCCTCCGCCTCCGGGGGAAGCTCGTAGCCCTCCTCGATGCCCTTGAGACCGGCGGCGAGCATGAGCGAGTAGGCGAGGTAGGGGTTTGCCGCGGAGTCGATGGCCCGGTACTCGACGCGCGCACTCTGCCCCTTGTTGGGCTTGTACAGGGGCACGCGGATGAGCGCCGAGCGATTGTTGAGGCCCCAGCAGACAAAGCTCGGGGCCTCGTCGCCGCCCCACAGCCTCTTGTAGGAGTTGACGAACTGGTTCGTGACCGCGGTGATCTCCGGCGCGTGCTTGAGCAGGCCGGCGATGAACTGGCGGCCGGTTTTGGAGAGCTGGTACTGCGCCCCGGCCTCGTAGAACGCGTTCGTGTCGCCTTCGAACAGCGACAGGTGCGTGTGCATCCCGGAACCCGGGTGCTCGGACATGGGCTTGGGCATGAACGTCGCGTAGACGCCCTGCTCGATCGCCACCTCCTTGATGACGGTCCGGAAGGTCATGATGTTGTCCGCCGTCGTCAACGCGTCGGCGTAGCGCAGGTCGATCTCGTTCTGGCCCGGGCCCGCCTCGTGATGGCTGAACTCGACCGAGATGCCCAGGTCTTCGAGCATCCGCACCGAGCGGCGGCGGAAGTCGTGCGCCGTGCCGCCGGGGACGTTGTCGAAGTATCCGGCCGAGTCGACGGGAACCGGGCCGTTCTTGCCGTACTTGGACGACTTGAGCAGGTAAAACTCGATCTCGGGGTGCGTGTAGAAGGTGAAGCCGCGCTCGGCCGCCTTCGCGAGGGTGCGTTTGAGCACGTTCCTCGGGTCGGCCACGGCCGGCTGGCCGTCCGGGGTCGTGATGTCGCAGAACATGCGCGCGGTCGGGTCCACTTCGCCGCGCCAGGGCAGGATCTGGAACGTGGTCGGGTCGGGGTGCGCGAGCACATCGGCCTCGAACGACCGGGTCAGGCCTTCGATGGCCGACCCGTCGAATCCGAGCCCCTCGGCGAACGCCCCTTCGACCTCGGCCGGGGCGATGGCGACCGATTTGAGGGTGCCGACGACGTCGGTGAACCACAGCCGGACGAACTTGATTCCCCGCTCCTCGATGGTACGAAGAACGAAGTCGCGCTGCTTGTCCATTCAGGCCCTTTCTTGTTCCTCCTAGGCTAGTGTCTGGCGCCGCCGATATCGCGAAAACCGGGCCGGGCAGCCGCCGATGACGCTCTGACTACACTTGAGCCATGCCAGAGTCACCCGCCCCCGCCGCATCCGCCGCCGCCCCGGAGCAGAACCCGTTCGCGGTCGTTCCCCCCGGTCCCAAGCGAGTGCGCACCCGCCATTTCCACACCGCGAAGCAGCAGGGGATCCCGATCACGGGGCTCACCAGCTACGACATGCTCACGGCCCAGATCTTCGACCAGGCGGGGATCGATTTCCTGCTCGTGGGCGATTCGGCCGGAAACAACGTGTTCGGCTACGAGACCACCCTCCCGGTGACCGTCGACGAACTCATCCCCCTTACCCGCGCCGTGGCCCGAGCCGTGACACGGGCACTCGTGGTGGCGGACATGCCGTTCGGTTCCTACGAGACCGGCGCGACCGAGGCCCTGCACACCGCCGTTCGCTTCATGAAGGAAGCCCAGGCCCACGCGGTCAAGCTCGAGGGCGGCGTGCGCAGCCACAAGCAGATCAAACGGATCGTCACCTCCGGTATTCCGGTGATGGGCCACATCGGCTTCACCCCACAGAGCGAGCACGGCCTGGGCGGGCACATCATCCAGGGCCGCGGCGAGGCAGCAGATCGGCTGATCGAGGACGCGCTCGCTGTGCAGGACGCCGGCGCATTCGCGATTGTCCTCGAAATGGTGCCCGCGACGGTCGCCGCCCAGGTGACCGCGCGCCTCGAGATCCCCACGATCGGGGTCGGGGCCGGGCCCGACGTTGACGGCCAGCTGATGGTCTGGACCGACTTCGCCGGCATGACCGACGGCCGGGTGCCCCGCTTCGTGCGCCAGTACGCGAACCTGCGCGGCGTCCTGACGGATGCCGTGCACCAGTTCAAGGACGACGTCGATTCAGGCGCCTACCCGGCCCCCGAGCACAGCTACGAGTGAGCCGGCGGCGCGGTCAGCGTTCGTCCCGGGCGTCGTCCTCTGCCCATTTGGCGCTGTTCGCCCGGAGCTTCTCCAGGGCGTGACTCGCCTCGAGCTCGGTGGCGAAGGGACCTACCCGATCGATTGACTGCGACTGGGGGCCCTGTTCGACTTTGCCGGTGCGCATGTTGTACCAGAACTGGTGTTCAGAATCAGCGGTCATAATTGATCCTATGCCTAAGAATCCCGTCGGTCAGCTCATCCCCGGAACGGTCTCGGCCACCCGGCCGGTCCCCTCCCGCATCGCCCGCCCCGAGTACGTCGGCAAGGAAGCCCCCTCCCGTTTCGAGGGCTCGGACGTCTACTCGCCCGAGAAGATCGAACTGATCCGCGAATCCGGCCGGATCGCCGCCCAGGCCATCCAGGCCGTCGGCCGGGCCGTCCGCCCCGGAGCGACCACGGACGAGCTCGACGCCGTCGGCCACGACTTCCTGGTCGCCAACGACGCCTACCCGTCGACGCTCGGCTACCGGGGCTACCCCAAGTCCCTGTGCAGCTCGGTGAACGAAGTGATCTGCCATGGCATCCCCGACGACACCGTGCTGGAGAACGGCGACCTCGTGAACATCGACATCACCGCGTTCAAGAACGGTGTGCACGGCGACAGCAATGTCACGTTCATCGTCGGTGAGGCGACCGAGGAGGTCACCCTCCTTGTCGAGCGAACCCGGGAGGCCCTCGCGAGGGGGATCAAAGCCGTGGCGCCCGGGCGCCGGGTCAACGTGATCGGCCGGGCGATCGAGTCCTACGCCAAACGCTTCAACTACGGAGTCGTGCGCGATTTCACCGGCCACGGTGTCGGCGAGGCGTTCCACTCCGGGCTGATCATCCCCCACTACGACTCGGCCCCGCTCTACGACACAGTGATGGAGGTCGGCATGGTGTTCACGATCGAGCCGATGCTCACCCTGGGCACGCACCAGTGGGACATGTGGTCGGACGACTGGACCGTGACGACGAGGGATCGGAGCATGACGGCCCAGTTCGAGCACACCCTCGTGGTCACGGAGCGCGGAGCCGATATCCTCACCCTGCCGTAGCGGGTAGGTTTTCCTTATGAGTTCTACCACGGCCATCGGGATCGACATCGGCGGCACCGGCATCAAGGGGGCTGTGGTCGACCTCTCGACCGGTGCGCTGCTCTCCGATCGAGTCAAGCTCGCGACGCCGAAGGGCGGGAGCCCACGGGACATCGTCGAAACCACCCGCCAGCTCCTGGGCATGGTGTCGACGGGCTCGGCGGGGGGTGCCGACCTTCCGATCGGCGTCTGCTTCCCCGCCGTGGTCAAGCACGGCCGGACCATGTCGGCCGCAAACGTGTCCGAGAAATGGATCGGCCTGGCGGCCGAGCAGCTCTTCGAGGACGGCCTCGGCCGCCCGATCCACTTCGTGAACGACGCGGATGCCGCCGGCTATGCCGAGGCGCAGTTCGGCGCCGCCCGCAATGTGCCGGGCGTCGTGCTCCTGACCACGCTCGGCACCGGCATCGGCACCGCGCTGCTCAACGATGGCCTGCTCGTGCCGAACACCGAGCTCGGCCACCTCGAGATCGACGGGCACGATTACGAGACCCGCGCGGCCTACTCGGTCAAGGAACGGGAGAACCTGAGCTGGGCGAAGTGGGCCGGCCGCCTGCAGAAGTACTACTCGACGCTCGAGAAGCTCTTCACCCCCGACCTGTTCATCGTCGGCGGCGGCGTGTCCAAGCACCACCAGGAGTTCCTGCCGCTGCTGAGCCTGTCGACCCCGATCGTGCCCGCCGTGCACCGCAACAACGCCGGCATCCTGGGCGCGGCGGCACTGGCGATCGGGTTCGCCGGCGTCTGAACCCGCGCCCGGGTAGGCTCCCGCCGTGGACCTATCGTGTGTGAGGAGGCTCGCCGCATGACGCCGCTCGCTGACCTTTCTTTCATCGAACCGGCGGACCGTCGGCAGTGGCGGGCCTGGCTGGAGGCCAACCATGCCGACTCCCCCGGCGTGTGGCTGGCCGTGGGTAAGAAGGGGAACACGGTCACCACGCTGACCTACCAGGCTGCGGTGGAGGAGGCCGTGTGTTTCGGCTGGATCGACAGCGTGGTGAATCGCCTGGACGAGGCCCGCTTCAAGCAGCTCATGACCCCGCGGAGGCCCGGCAGCGTGTGGGCGCAGAGCAACAAGGAACGCGTCGCTCGGCTCGCCGAGCAGGGCTTGCTGGCTCCCGCGGGATTGGCGGCCGTGGCGGCCGCGAAGGCCGACGGATCATGGACGATCCTGGACGAGGTGGAGACACTCGTTGCCCCGGCCGACCTCGCCGCGGTCCTCGCCGGCAAACCCGGTGCCGAGCACGGGTTTGCGGCGCTTCCGCCGTCGACGCGCAAGCAACTCCTGTACTGGGTCGCGAGCGCCAAACGCCCGGTGACGCGCGAGAAACGGATCGCGGAGGTCGTCGCGGCCGCCGCGGAGAACCGTCCGGTGCGACCCGGGCCGGCCGCGCCCTGACCCCGGGGGCCGAGGCCGACGACCGGGCGCTGCGGGGAGGGAATGGGCCGGCTGGTACGCCGGGTTCTGTCCCGGTGCCAAAGCACCCTGGACGGCCATCTATCTTGGGACTGCGTTGCCGCAGCCCTCTAGCGGTCTACCCGGAAACTCGGCGAGCAGCCTTAGCGTTTCCTGTTCGACCTTGCTCCGGACGAGGTTTACCGAGCCGACCAGGTCACCCTGGCCTCTGGTGGTCTCTTACACCACCGTTTCACCCTTACCCCCAGCCGAGGCCGGTGGCGGTTTACTTTCTGTGGCACTGTCTCGCGGGTTGCCCCGGGTGGGTGTTACCCACCGCCCTGCTCTGTGGAGCCCGGACGTTCCTCGGCATCCGCTGCTCCGAAAAGCACCGAATGACGCGACCGTCTTGCCGACCCATTCAGGTCAAATCCTACAGCCCGAAGCTGTGTCCCATGTCCATGGCCCGGTTGGCCAGCGCATCCGCGCGGGCATTCTCGGCGCGCGGAATCCACTCGAAGGTGACCGGCCGGTGGCCGATCAGTTCCCGTGCCTCGGCCGCCAACTCCCGCATGTCGGGATGTTTGATCTTCCAGCGGCCGGACATCTGTTCGACGACGAGCTGGGAGTCCATGCGCACGAGGATGCCCGCCGTCGGATCGAGCTCGAGTGCGCGGCGGAGGCCTTCGACCATTCCGCGGTACTCGGCGACGTTGTTCGTGGCGATGCCGACCCAGGTCCCGATTTCGGCAAGAATCTCGCCGGTCTCAGCGTCCATGACGAGCGATCCGCTGCCGGCGCGCCCCGGGTTCCCGCGAGACCCGCCGTCCGCCTCGACGATGAATGACCGGCCCACTAGATGCCGGATTCCTCCGTGCGCACCAGGATGGCCCCGCAATCGGGGCAGAAGACGACTTCGTCGGCGTCGGCGGAGCGCACGCTCTCCAGGTCGCTGCCGGTGAGCGTCATCGTGCAGCCGCTGCAGGTGCGCGCCCGGAGCAGGGCCGCGGCGTTGCCCCGGCCAACCACCCGCCGCTTCTCGTAGAGTGCGCGAAGTTCTTCGGTCAGGGTCGCCGCGATCGTCTCGCGGTCCCTGGCGAGGTCGCCCAGCTCGCGGTTCAGTTCGGCGAGCCGGATGTCCCTGGCCTTCTCCGCCTCGCTGATCCGGTCCGCGAGGGCGTCGCGGACGGTTTCCACCTCGGCGACGGCGGCTTCGCGCTCTTCGAGGCGTTCCATCACAACCAGTTCGATTTCCTCGAGGTCGGTGTGCCGCTTCCGCAGGGCGGCCAGTTCGGTCTCGAGCGCCTGGACGTCTTTGACCGACGATGTGTGCTCGACGCGCTCGGTGTCCCGGGCGATGCGCTTCTCCACCACATCGACATCGGACTCGATCCGGCCCAGCTCGATCCGCACATCCTCGAGTTCGCCGGTGCGCGCCGCCAGGGTCGTCCGTGTCTTCTCGGCCTCGGTGCCGAGCGCGGCGAGTTCGGCGTGCTGGGGCAGCGCCTTCGTCTGGTGCTGCGTCTGCTGGAGCCTGGTGTCGAGCGCCTGGAGCCGAAGAAGCTCCTTCTGCTGTGCTGGGGATGCCTTCACAATGTCCTGACCTTTACGAGTGTTGAGTGGGAACGGGTTGAGGGAGCCGGCCGGCTACTGGATGACGGCAAAGTCCCACGGATCCGTGCGGAGCTCGCTGACGGAGACGCGCATGCCGGGAAGAGCTTCGCGCAATTGCCCGGCCGCGGTCTCAAGCCACAACCATTCACTGGCCCAATGTGAGACGTCGAGCAGCGCGGGACCGGCGCCGCCGAGCCGGGCCTGCTCGCGCGCCTCGGAGGCGGGGTGGTGCCGGAGGTCGGCGGTGATGTACACGTCGGCGGCGAGCACGGACGGGTGCGCGAGGAGCGAGTCCCCGGCGCCGCCGCACAGGGCGACGGTTTCAATCGGCTGCCCGTACTCCCCCGCCGCCCGCACCCCTGATGCAGTGGGCGGCAGCAGCTGGGCCACCCGACGGGCCAGCTGGCCCAGGGTCGTCGGTTCGGCGAGCCGGCCAACGCGTCCGATGCCCGTCCCGGGGACCGTGCCCGCCGTGATGGGCAGGGCGTCAACGAGCCCCAGCCGTGAGGCGAAGACGTCCGAGACGCCGTCGACGACGATGTCGGCGTTGGTGTGGGCCGCCAGCAGCGCGCAGTTCGCGCGGATGAGACGGCTCAGCAGCGCCCCCTTGTAGCGGTCCTCGGCGACGGTGGTCACGCCGCGCAGCAACAGTGGGTGGTGCACGAACAGGAGGTCGGCATTGGCCTCGATGGCCTCGTCGACGGTGTCGGCCACGGCATCGACGGCCAGGTGGATGTGGTCGATCGGACCGGCCGGATCCCCGCTCAGCAAGCCGGGCGCGTCCCACTGCTCGGCTCCGGACAGCGGCCACAGATCGTGGGCGACCCGGGTTACGTCGGCGAGCGAGAATGACACGGGGCCAGCCTACCGGTGACTAGCTGTCGTCCGGGTGCCTGCGGACTCTGCTGCGCCTTTTCGAGAAGAATCCCCATCGCCTCGTGACCTCGACGACGCGCTCGTCCGCACGAACGCGCGGGCTGGTGATCGGTTCGGCGGCCCCGGGGACGACGTCGTCGGCATCATCCGGGAGATCCGCGTCGAACCCGCTCGCCGGCACCGCGTGAGACGGGACCGGATGAGAGGCGGTCCGGGCACCGTCATCGACCGCAGCGGCGAGATCGTCATCGCCGTGCGCTTCGGGTCCTTCGGGTGGTCCGGAGCCTTCCTGCCCCGCCGACTCGCGGTCGAGCATGCCCGGATTCTACCAACACGGGCTCCGGTTTGGTCCGGTCCGGAGCAACGAGCGCGAACACGCTTGCCATCAAGAGGATGAGGCCGGTCCAGCCGACCGGGTCGAGCCGCTCGCCGACGACGAGCACGGCCAGAACGGTGGCCACCAGCGGCTCAATCAGCGTGAGGGTCGTGGCCGTGCTGCTCCGCACGTGCCGGAGCCCCGCGCCGAAGAGCAGATAGGCCGCGAACATCGGCCCGATGGCCAGGTAGGTCGAGATCCCGATCGTGCGAGCCTCGGCCAGGAGCGGGGCCCCCGTCGCGATGAGCACAGGCAGGAGGCACAGCGCTCCAACGCCGAACAGAGCCCCCATCGTGGCGCTGGAGCCGTGCCCCCGGGCGATCATCCGGTGGGAACTGTCGGTGTAGACGGCGTAGCTCAGGCCTGCCACGAGGCCGAGCAGCACCCCGAGCGGAGCCGAGCCGTCCGCTGCAACGTCGGCCGGGCGCCCGATCACCAGCAGGGCCGTGCCGACGAGGGCGATGGCCGTGCACGCGGCCCACCGCCGAGTCAGGCCGCCCGGGTCCCGGAGGAACTCGATCAGGCCGGCGAAGACGGGAGCCGAGGCCAGCGAGACCACGGTGCCCATCATCACCCCGGCCAGGTGCATGGAACTGTAGAAGGCCAGCGGGTAGAGCACGACTCCGACGACGCCGACGACCAGGTGCGGACGGATCGAGCGATCCCGAATCACCCGCAGCGCACCGAGCGAGGAGAGCGCGAACAACAGCGCCCCACCGACGGCCATCGTCGCTGCGCCGGTTGCGAGCGGGCCGACGCTGCCCGGCAGGAAATGTGCGGCCGTGCCCGTCGTTCCCCAGAGCACTGCCGCCAGGAGGATCGGGGCGACCCCGCGGGCCTCTCTCACCAGCCCAGGGTCCCGGGCTCACCCTTGAACGGCCCGACGACGCGCGAGGTGATCCAGCCGCCGTAGAACCCGCCGGCCTGCGGCCGCACCCGTTCACCGTCCACCGTGCACTCGTCCATCCGGCCGGGATACACGGCGACGCGGCCGACCAGGTCCAGGTATCCGGGACGAGGCGACGGATAGGACCAGGCCGCGGAGTCGGCCCGCTCCCCGGTGGGGGCGACCACGGTCAGGTACGACGCTTCCCCCTTGTATTCGCACACGGTGTGGCCCTCCGCGGGCTGCAGGACCCCTGGCGCGAAGGCCGCTCGCGGCAGGTAGTAGACCGGCGGATGGCTGGTCTCCAGCACACGCACGGCATCCGTCGTGTCGGCGATGACCCGGCCGCCGAAGCGCACGACGACCCGGGATGGAACCGACTCAACCCGGGGCGGGCGCGGATAGTCCCACACGGATTCCTGGCCCGGCCCGGGCCGGGCGACCTCTTCAGGGGGCGGTTTCATCCAGCCAGCGTACGGCACCGTGACCCGGGTAGACTCCCCGCTGACAGCCTGATCGAGTAGCGCACTCCGGCGCGACTCGCGGAAAAGGAGACGTTTCCATGGCCGAACGCGTGATTGTCGCCATCGACGGCGGCCCGGCCAGCAGCGCGGCCGTGGACTGGATGCTCGAGCGAGCGCGAACGGTCAACCTGACCGTGGAACTGACCACGGTGATCGAACTGGGCTGGGTCCCGGCCGGAGGGCCGCAAGACGACTTCCACCTCGTGTACGAACGAGCGCTGGCGGAGGCGGCACGCCGGGTCGACGAGGCCGCGCCGAGCCTCAAGAAGACCAGTGTCATGCGTCGGGGCGCCCCGGTCGAGGAACTCATCCGCGCCTCCGCCAAGGCCGACCTCCTGGTGATCGGCACGAAGAAAACGGGCTTCATGGCCGGGGCGGTGTACGGCACCCTGCCGCTCCGCCTCGCCGCGCACGCTCGTTGCCCGCTTGTCGTCGTTCCGGCCAATTGGACGCACCTGGACGGGCCTGTCGTGGTCGGCGTTGAGGACGATGACACCTCGGATGTCGCGCTTGACTTCGCCGCCCGTGAGGCCGTCCGACTCGGTCGCGGCCTGGTCATCGTGCACGCCTGGAGCATCCCGGCGACCCTGGGCTTCGACGACGGCCTGATGATCCCTTTCGACGACCTCCGGCAGGCCCACGACGAGATTCTGGCCAGGGCCGCGGGGCGCATCCGGGAGGCGAATCCTGGCCTGGACGTCACCGTGACCCTCGAGCAGGGCCCGGCCGCGCAGACACTCGTCGACGCGTCGCGGACCGCGGAGCTCCTGATCGTCGGCACTCACGGGCGCGGGGCGGTAGCCGGGCTCATCCTGGGTTCGGTGAGCCACGATGTGCTGCTCAACATGCCCTGCCCGATTGCGGTTGTTCCCCGCGCGGTCACCGGTGCGGCGAGCGCGATGCAGCCCAAGCAGTAGCCGAATTCGATCAGTAGTCGAATTCGTCGAACTGGGCGAATGCGGGATCGTGGGCCAGCCCGATGGGAGTCTGGAGCGACTGGTCCTCGGCCTTGCGATGCAGGAGTTCCGTCGTGCCCAGTTCGACCAGTTCGAACGCGGCCGGTTCGGACGTCACGCTGACCCGCTGGCTCGCGGAGCCGATCAGGAACTGAGCACGGCCCTGCCTGCCGTCATCGCTGATGATCGGGATGTCCACGACGTCGACCTGGCGTCGCCCGCTAAGCGCCTCGGCATAGACGAGCACGGCGTCTGCTAGATCGCTTCCGGTGACGACGGAACCGCCCGGATGAAAGATGCGCTTCATTGGAATCCCTCGATTGCTCACGGCTGAACGTGTGCTGCCGGGGTCCGGGGCTGCACAACCATTCTACGCCGAGCCGAGCCTTGAGCGCGCCCGGTTCACCACCGAATGTGCAGCGGTGAGGGTCAGAGGGAAAGGGTGCGGGTGACGACGCGTTCGGCGACGTCGACCAACGGGATGCCGTTACGCCGGGCGTAGTCTCGCAGCAGGGCGAACGCCTCATCCATGTTGGCGGAATGGGTGAAGGCGAGGACCCCCTTGGCCTGCTCGATCAAGACCCGGCTGTTCAGCGCATGCTGGAGCTGCTGGCGTGCGTCGTCGCTCTCCCGGATGGCCCGTTCCTGGAGGATGCCGATGGTGGCCACATCGGCGAGGGCCTGCACCGTGACGATATCCGCCTCGCCGAGGGCGCCGAGGCGGTCCCAGAAGATGTTCAGTGAACCGATGGTCGTCGTGCGCAACCTCAGCGGCACGGCGATCATGGAAGCGAAACCCTGTTCGAGCGCCCCGGCGCGAAACCGCGGCCACTTGGGTCCGACGGCGTCGATGTCCCCGACGGCGACCGCACGCCCGGTCGTGAGGCACTCCACGCACGGGCCGCTACCGGATCGGAGCTGGAGGATCTCAACGAGTCGGCCGCGTTCATTGGTCGATGCAACGACCTCGAGTTCGCCTTCCCCGGCCGACAGGATGATACCCGCTGCCGAGGCCTCGAAGAGGGGCACGCACTTCTCCACCAGCGTCTGCAAGAGGTCGACTATGTCATAGCCGACGACGAGGGTGTCGGCAAGTGTGACGAAAGTCTCGACCAGCTGACCTTCACGTGTCTGGGTCACCATGAGGCCATTCTAGATGTCGTTCAAATGCGAGGTGAAATCCACCCGCCGAGCGACGATGTCCGCCGCAACCTCGCGCACCGACCGTCCGTGTGAAAACGCGTAGCCGTTGATGACGAGCAACGCATCCGCGGCGGACAAACCGAGTTGGGCCAGGATCATCCCGGTGGCCTGGTGAACGACCCGTCGGGAGTAGCCGCTGTCGGCCTCGGCGTCCTGCTTGAGGGTCTGCGCGGAAAGGCTGCGCCGGAGCACCTGGAGGGCGACGATGCCCGCCAGGGCAACGGCATCCGCGATCTGCGCCGGCGACAGTGTTCCCGGTCGCCGGGCATACAGGTCGACGGCTCCGATATCGAGGGACCCGAGCGTGAGCGGGAATGCGTAGAGCGCCCCCACCGGTGCGTCACCGATCGCCTCGAGGAAAATGGGCCAGGACGAGGGAGCGGCGCTGTGGAGGTCGGGCGCGAGGACCGGCCGGCGCGACGTCAGCGCCTCCCAGCAGGGCCCCTCGCCGAGGTCGAACTGGAGCTCGTCGATCCGGGCCGCCTGCGTGTCGCTCGCGCACACCGTTTCGGTGCCGAACGGGGCGCCCAGCGTCGAAATCGCGACCCCGGTGACCGGCAGCAACCCCAGGAACGGCCGACACAGGCTGGTCGCGTTTTCGTGGGCCGTGGAGAGTTCCTCGACCGCTGCTCCGAATGCTCGACGATCAGGCATGGTGGGCAGGTGCGGACGCGGGTGCAGGACAGCGGGTTGTCATGGTGACCTCAGGATCACCCCGCTTCGCGGCGGACCAACCAGTTTCGACGTGTGGCACGGACAAGGCCGCGTTACCTTCAGCGTATCCCCCCGCCGGCGAGCCGAGCCGGATTGGCCGACCCCCCTTGACAAAGTGAGCGACGCACCCCAAGGCGGAACCGGTGCAGGAGGAGGGACGCGACCACTATTGCGCGATCACTCGTGGTGGGCCCTACCGGGCTCGAACCGATGACATCCACGGTGTAAACGTGGCGCTCTACCAACTGAGCTAAAGGCCCCGACCGCGCCACTCCGGCGCGAGATCGAGTAGCTCAAGCATACCCAACGTGGACCTACGGTGGTGCATGAGCACTGAGCGACTGACCTGGCACGGCCAGCACAAGAAGACCCTCGACCGTGGCGCCCGGGCGGCCGACGTCATGCGCAACAAGATGGGCAGCTGGCCGTTCGTAGGAGCGTTCCTCGCCATCATGGCGGTCTGGGCGGTCCTGAACACGGTCGGGCTGGACCGTGCGCTGCACTGGGATCCCTACCCGTTCATCCTGCTCAACCTGTTCCTCAGCATGCTCGCCGGCCTGCAGGGCGCCATCCTGCTGATTGCGGCGAAGCGGCAGGACGCCATCTCGGCCGCGCTCGCCCAGCACGACTATGACACCGACGTCGCGGCGAAGGCCGTTATCGGCCTGCTCATGGAAGTCAATAACCGCCAGCTGGAGATGATCATGGACCTGCGCCTGCTGGTGACGGCCCTGCACGACGAACGGTCCGGCAACCCGGCCCCCGCGGCCCAGTAAGCGGCCGGCGGCAACGGGGTCAGGCGGGCTGAAGTTCGGCCAGCGCCGCCTGGTACGCGCTGAAGGAGCGGGGCTCCCCCGGCTCTGTGATGAAACTCGCTCGGATGATCCCGCGCGGGTCGATCAGGAAGGTCGCCCGGTTCGAGAACCCCCTGGCATCCAGGAACACCCCGTATTCCTTGGCGACGGCGCCGTGCGGCCAGAAATCGGCGACCAGGCTGAAGGTGTAGCCCTCCTGCTCCCCCCACGCGCGCAGCGCGTGCCGGGAATCGACGGAGATGCCGATGACCTCAACCCCGGCGTCGGCGAAGAGCGACAGATTGTCGCGCAGCTCGCAGAGCTCGCCGCTGCAGATTCCCGAGAAGGCCAGCGGGAAGAACACCAGCGCGACCGACTTGTCACCGCGGTACTGGCTGAGCTGGATGCGCTCGCCGTACTGGTTGACGAGCTCGAAATCGGGTGCAAGGGTCTCGTTTTCCAGTGCCATGCTGCGTTTCCTTTCCGTGCCGCGATGGAGGCGGCTGAACACGGTCCCAAAGCATAGCCCCGCCGGGTCGGCGCACCAAGACGACCGAGCCCCGGCGTGCGCGGACGGCGACTAAAATCAGTAGGCTGGCGTGGTGTCGTGGGGTGTGATTGACCCACCCCCGCTTGCGGCACCACTAAACATGGCACGACCTGCCTAATAGAGAGAGGTCGAGTGTGACTGTCGACGATCAGGATCCCTACTCCGTTGCTAAGCACGACGCAGACCCCCAGGAGACCGCCGAATGGTCTGAATCGCTGGACTCGCTCGTAGCGGCCCACGGCCACGAACGCGGCCGCGAGATCATGCTGAGCCTGCTCAAGCGTTCCAAGGAACTGCACCTGGGTGTGCCGATGGTGCCCACCACGGACTACATCAACACGATCGCGGCGGAGAACGAACCCGAGTTCCCCGGTGACGAAGACATCGAGCGCCGCTACCGCGCCTGGATCCGGTGGAACGCGGCCGTGCTGGTGCACCGCTCACAGCGCCCCGGCATCGCCGTCGGCGGCCACATCGCGACCTACGCGTCGTCCGCCGCCCTCTACGAGGTCGGCTACAACCACTTCTTCCGCGGCCAGGACCACCCGGGCGGCGGCGACCAGATCTTCATCCAGGGCCACGCCTCCCCAGGCACTTACGCGCGCGCCTTCCTCGAGGGCCGTCTGAGCACGGACCAGCTCGACGGGTTCCGCCAGGAGAAATCGCACGCTCCCAACGGCATTTCGTCTTACCCGCACCCGCGCCTGATGCCGGAGTTCTGGCAGTTCCCGACCGTGTCGATGGGCCTCGGGCCGATCAACGCGATCTACCAGGCCCAGCTGAACCGGTACCTGACCAACCGCGGGATCAAGGATGCGAGCGACCAGCAGGTCTGGGCATTCCTCGGCGACGGCGAAATGGACGAGGTCGAAAGCCGCGGCCAGCTCCAGGTTGCCGCCAACGACGGCCTCGACAACCTCAACTTCGTCGTCAACTGCAACCTGCAGCGCCTCGACGGCCCTGTGCGCGGCAACGGCAAGATCATCCAGGAGCTCGAGAGCTTCTTCCGCGGCGCCGGCTGGAACGTCATCAAGGTCGTCTGGGGCCGCGAATGGGACGAGCTCCTCCGGCGCGACACCGACGGCGCCCTGCTCAACCTGATGAACGTCACGCCCGACGGAGACTACCAGACGTACAAGGCCGAAAGTGGAGCCTACGTGCGGGAGAACTTCTTCGGCCGCGACCCGCGCGCGCTCAAGCTGATCGAGGACTACAGCGACGAAGAGGTCTGGAACCTCAAGCGCGGCGGGCACGACTACCGCAAGGTCTACGCGGCGTTCAAGGCGGCATCCGAACACAAGGGACAGCCCACCGTCATCCTGGCGAAGACGATCAAGGGCTACGGCCTCGGACCGAGCTTCGAGGGCCGCAATGCGACCCACCAGATGAAGAAGATGACGCTCGACAACCTCAAGACCTTCCGCGACAGCATGCACGTGCCAATCACGGATGCCCAGCTCGAGGAGAACCCGTACCTGCCGCCGTACTACACCCCGGGAGACCAGGACGAGGCGATCCAGTACCTGCACGAGCGCCGCCGCGCGCTCGGCGGCTACCTGCCGGAGCGTCGCAGCAAGTACACCCAGCTCACCCTGCCGGAAGACGCCACCTACGCGATCTCGAAGAAGGGCTCCGGCACCCAGGAGATCGCCACCACCATGGCGTTCGTGCGGCTGCTCAAGGACCTCCTGCGCTCGAAGGACTTCGGCCACCGCATCGTGCCGATCATCCCGGACGAGGCCCGCACGTTCGGCATGGACGCGTTCTTCCCGAACGCCAAGATCTACAACCCGAACGGCCAGCATTACACCGCGGTGGACCACGCCCAGCTGCTCGCCTACAAGGAGAGCCCGCAGGGTCAGATCCTGCACGTCGGCATCAACGAGGCCGGCGCCATGGCTGCGTTCACCAACGTCGGCACGTCGTACGCCACCCAGGGCGAACCGCTGATTCCGATCTACGTGTTCTACTCCATGTTCGGTTTCCAGCGCACCGGCGACGCCATGTGGGCAGCGGGCGACCAGATGGCGCGCGGCTTCATGATCGGCGCCACCGCCGGCCGCACCACGCTTACCGGTGAAGGCCTGCAGCATGCTGACGGCCACTCGCCGCTGCTGGCCTCGACCAACCCCGCCGTCGTCTCCTACGACCCCGCGTACGGTTACGAGATCGGCCACATCATGCGCGCCGGGCTCGAGCGGATGTACGGCGGCAAGCACGCGACGCCGAACGTCATGTACTACATCACGGTCTACAACGAGCCGTACGTGCAGCCTCCGCAGCCCGAGAACGTGGATGTCGACGGAATCCTTCGGGGCATCCACCGCATCAACGAGTCCTCGCTGACCGGGCCGAAGGCGCAGCTGCTGGCCTCCGGTGTCGCCGTGGGCTGGGCACTCGAGGCGCAGAAGATGCTCGCAGACGACTGGGGAGTGTCGGCCGACGTCTGGTCGGTCACCTCCTGGTCCGAGCTGCGCCGCGACGGCCTGGCGGCCGAGGACCACAACTTCCTCCACCCGGATGCCGAGCCGCGCACCGCGTATGTGACCGAGAAGCTTGCGGGTGCGAGCGGACCGTTCGTCGCCGTGACCGACTTCATGCACGCGATTCCCGACCAGATTCGCCAGTTCGTTCCCGGTGACTTCGCGACGCTCGGCGCCGACGACTTCGGGTTCTCGGACACGCGTCCGGCCGCTCGCCGCTTCTTCAAGATCGATGGACCCTCGATGGTGGTGCGTACGCTCCAGCAGCTCGCCAGGCGTGGCGAGATCGACCGGAGCCTGGTCAGCCAGGCGATCGCGAAGTATGAGCTGCACGACGTCACGGCGGGCACCACCGGCTCCGCCGGGGGCGAGAGCTAAGCTCCCCGTGGCAGCGGCCCCCAAGACGAAGGAACAGACGCTCGCCTGGCTGCGGACAATCTCGGGTGAGTTGTCCACGGCCACGCTCAAGCGGCTCGAGGACACGCTGCCCTGGTACGGCGACATGCCGCCGGGGCGGCGGTCCGCCGTCGGGCTGGTCGCGCAGGCCGGCATCACCTCGTTCATCTCCTGGTTCGACGACCCCACGTCGACCCCGTGGATCGCGGCGGATGTCTTCGGCGCCGCCCCGCGGGAGCTTCTGCGCTCGATCAGCCTGCAGCAGACCCTGCAGCTGATCCGGGTCAGTGTGGAAGTCGTCGAGGAACGGGTCAAGGACGGCAGCGAACTGCTGCGCGAGGCCATCCTGCTCTACTCCCGGGAAATCGCGTTCGGGGCGGCGGATGTCTACGCCCGCGCCGCCGAGGCCCGCGGGCTCTGGGACGCCCGCCTCGAGGCCCTCGTCGTTGACTCGATCCTCAGCGGCGAATACGACGACGAACTGCCCAGCCGCATCGCGGCGCTCGGCTGGCACGGGCACGGCGAGGTCTGTGTGCTCGTCGGAACGACTCCGAAGATGCTCGACGTCGACCGTCTGCGCCGCTCGGCCAGGCACATGGCCGCTGACGTGCTGATCGGCGTGCAGGGCAACCGCCTCGTGCTCGTCATCGGCCGCGCCCATCCCACCCCGGTCGACACCGACGACGCGATCGGCACCGCAGGCGCGCTCAGTTTCATGGAAATCGCCCTGCAGCTCGAGCCCAGCTTCGGCCCCGGCCACCTGGTGCTCGGCCACGAGGTGCCCAACCTCGTCGACGCGTCCAAGAGTGCGAAGGCCGCTCTGGCCGGCTTCGCCGTCGCCCGCTCGTGGCGGAACGCCCCACGACCGGTCCAGGCCGACGACCTGCTCCCCGAGCGCGCCCTCGCCGGCGACCCGCTCGCCCGCGCCACGCTGATCCACCGGATCTACCGCCCGTTGCAGGCGCACTCCACCGAGCTCCTCACCACGCTGTGGTGCTACCTCGACAACGGCCGATCGCTCGAAGCGACGGCGCGTGAGCTGTTCGTGCACCCCAACACGGTGCGCTATCGGCTCAAGCGGGTGTCGGAGGTCATCGGCTACGACGCCACCGGAGCCCGGGAAGCCCTCATCCTGCAGGCGGCACTCATCATCGGTTCGATCAGCGACCACGACGGTTCTGCCCGTCGCCGCTGACCCGGCCGACGGCGAATATGCCGAAAACGACAAACGATCGCCGAATACTTGGTGCACCCTCGACACACGGACCTCGGCCCGGGTTGGGAGACTAGTCACGTGATTGTCGTCGTTTGCCCAGGACAGGGCTCCCAAACCCCAGGTTTCCTCACCCCGTGGCTCGAACGCCCCGACTTCGCCGCCGGACTGGCGGACATGTCGGACCAGGTCGGCATCGACCTCACGGCGCACGGGACCCTCAGTGACGCCGACACGATCCGCGACACCGCGATCGCCCAGCCCCTCATCGTTGCGGCCGGACTCCTCACCCTCCGGGCCCTTCTGGCCGACGGACGCCACACCGCCGTCGCCGGCATAGCCGGCCACTCCGTCGGCGAGATCACCGCTGCCGCGGGCGCCGGCATCCTGGACGCCGTCGACGCGATGCGATTCGTGCGCGAGCGCGGCGCCGCGATGGCACGGGCGGCAGCGCTCGAACCCACCGGAATGAGCGCCGTCATCGGCGCCGACGAGGGCGAACTCCTCGCGAGGCTCGCCGAACTGGACCTCGAACCAGCCAACTTCAACGGCGGCGGCCAGATCGTCGTGGCCGGCGCGCTGCCCGCGCTGGGCGCACTCGCCGAGACCCCGCCCAGCCGGGCCCGGGTCATTCCGCTTCAGGTCGCCGGCGCATTCCACACCCGGTATATGCGGCCCGCCGCCGAGCATCTCGCGTCCGTCGCGGCCGGGTTCTCGCCCCACGACCCCGCCCTGCCGATCTGGACCAATCACGACGGAAGCCGAGTTTCCGACGGCGCCCATTTCCTCGAGCTACTCGTCGGCCAGGTCTCCTCGCCGGTACGGTGGGACCTGTGCATGCAATCGTTCGCAGATGCCGGCGTGACCGGAATCATCGAAGTTGCGCCGGCCGGAGCCCTCGTCGGGCTCGCTAAGCGGGCACTCAAGGGCGTTCCCAGCGTCGCCATCAAAACGCCGGGCGATCTTCCGGCCGCGTGGGCGCTGCTCGAGCAGCAGTCCTGAGCCGGAACCAAAGAAACACAAGCGAGGAAGTCGCATGACCCAGCCAACACTTCAGCAGTCGCACGGCCCGCAGTACACCCGCATCCTGTCGGTGGGAGCCGCCCGCGGCGACCTCGTCGTTCCCAACGACGACCTGGTCGGGCCGATCGATTCCTCCGACGAGTGGATCCAGCAGCGCACCGGGATCATCACGCGCACCCGGGCCAGCCAGGACCTGCTCGCCGTCGACCTCGCCACGGATGCCGCCCGCGAGGCCATCGAGCGCAGCGGGATCGACCCCACCCTCATCGACGCCGTCATCGTCGCCACGATCAGCAACACCCAGCAGACGCCATCCATGGCCGCGGTCGTTGCCGACCGCGTCGGCACGACGCCCGCCGCCGCCTATGACGTCAACGCGGCCTGCGCCGGCTACTCGTATGCCATCGCCCAGGCTGACGCGCTCATCCGCGCCGGCGCCGCCCACTACGCACTCGTGATCGGCGCGGAGAAGCTGTCCGACGTGGTCGACCCCACCGACCGCAGCATTTCCTTCCTTCTCGGCGACGGCGCCGGCGCCGTGGTGATCGGCCCGAGCGAGTTCCCCGGGATCTCCCCCACTGTGTGGGGTTCCGACGGGTCGAAGGCGGACGCCGTGGGCATGAACCACACGCTGCAGGAATACCGGCGGGGCGAGGCGCCCTGGCCGACCCTGCGCCAGGAGGGCCAGACGGTCTTCCGCTGGGCGGTGTGGGACATGGCCAAGGTGGCCAAGAAGGCGCTCGAGGCTGCCGGTATCACGGCAGACCAGCTCGCCGCTTTCATCCCGCACCAGGCCAACATGCGCATCATCGACGAGTTTGCGAAGCAGCTGAAGCTTCCGGCATCCGTCGTGATCGCCCGCGACATCGCGACGACCGGCAACACGTCGGCCGCGTCCATCCCGCTGGCCACCCACCGCCTGCTCGAAGAACACCCCGAGCTCAGCGGCGGCCTCGCGCTCCAGATCGGCTTCGGCGCCGGACTGGTCTACGGCGCGCAGGTCGTTGTGCTGCCTTAGTCCCCCACGTCCATCTAAACTGAGTCTCGGTCTAACGAGACACCCCCAAGGAGAAAACAACATGGCATTGTCCACCGAAGAAGTTCTTGCCGGCCTGGCCGAACTCATCAACGACGAGACGGGCATCGCAGCCGACACGGTCGAGCTGGACAAGTCGTTCACCGACGACCTGGACATCGACTCCATCTCCATGATGACCATCGTCGTCAACGCAGAAGAGAAGTTCGACGTCAAGATCCCCGACGAAGAGGTCAAGAACCTCAAGACCGTCGGCGACGCCGTCACGTTCATCACCAAGGCCCAGGGCTAAGACCCGGCCGATGAACAGGCCGGCCGGCATCTGCCGACCGGCCTGTTCGTGCGGGACTTGCGTCTCGCGTTTCCATGCCTCACGGGGAGTTATGTTATGACCAAGAAGATCGTTATCACCGGCATCGGCGCGACCTCGCCTCTCGGCGGGACCGCCTCCGAAAGCTGGTCGGCACTGCTGGCCGGTGAGTCCGGCGCACGCACGCTCGACTACGACTGGGTCGCCGAAACTCAACTTCCGGTGACGTTCGCCGCGCAGGCCAGGGTCTCCCCGAGTGAGATCCTTGCCCGGCACGAAACGAAGCGCCTCGACCCGTCCAGCCAGTTTGCGCTGATCGCCGGCCGCGAGGCCTGGGCGGATGCCGGCTCCCCCGAAGTCGACCCGGACCGCCTGGCCGTCGACTGGTCGACCGGTATCGGCGGTGTCTGGACCCTGCTCGACGCCTGGGACACGCTGCGCGAGCGCGGTCCGCGCCGGGTTCTGCCGATGACCGTGCCGATGCTGATGCCCAACGGCCCCGGAGCGGCAATCGGCATGGACCTGCATGCCCGCGCCGGCATCCGGACCGTCGTTTCCGCCTGCGCGTCCAGCACCGAGGCCCTCGTCAACGCCTACGACCGCCTGCAGGCAGGGCACGCCGACATCATCATCGCCGGAGGCTCCGAGGCGGCGATCCACCCGCTCCCGATCGCGGCCTTCGCGTCGATGCAGGCGCTCTCCAAGCGCAACGACGACCCGGCCAGGGCGTCCCGCCCCTACGACATCAACCGCGATGGTTTCGTGCTCGGTGAGGGCGCTGCCGCCCTCGTCGTCGAGACCGAGGAGCACGCCAGGGCCCGCGGCGCCCGCATCTACGCCGAGCTCCTCGGCGGTGCCGTGACCAGCGACGCATACCACATCACCGCTCCGGACCCCGAGGGATCCGCCGCCGCCCGGGCCATGATCACCGCGATCCGCAACGCCGGCGCGGACCTCGGCGACGTCTCGCACATCAACGCTCATGCCACGAGCACGCCCGTCGGCGACATCGCCGAGTACAACGCCCTGCGCCGCGTCTTCGGGGACCTGCTCGACGGCATTCCCGTTTCGGCAACCAAGGCGTCCACCGGTCATCTGCTCGGAGGGGCCGGAGCCATCGAGGCTCTGTTCACCGTGCTGGCGCTCTCGGACCGCGTGGCACCCCCGACGATCAACCTGACCGACCAGGACCCGAGCATTCCGCTCGACGTGGTCACGTCGCCGCGCGCCCTCCCGTCCGGCGACCTGCTCGCGATCAGCAACTCGTTCGGATTCGGCGGCCACAACGCCGTCGTCGCTTTCCGCAGCGTGTAGCCGCGGATCGCGGCAAACTCGACCGCGCGATCCCCCAGAAAGACCCCGACCGGCTTCCGGTCGGGGTCTTCTTCTTGAGTGCGATTCGCGTCGTTTCGTTTACGTGCCGCCGGGAGTGCTCTCCGACCTGCGCGCCTGGCGCCACGATCCTGCGAATCGCAGGTTCCTGGGTCAGCCGACCTTGTGCAGCCAGACGACGGAATTGAAATCGCTCGCGTGGCGGAACGGTTCCAGCTCGTCATCCCACGCCTGGCCGAGTGCGAGCCGGAGCTCCCGGTGGAGTTCGATCGCGTTGGCGCCGGCCACCTCAATGGCGTACCGCACTCGGTCCTCCGGCACGACGATGTTGCCGGCGGTGTCGGTCTGCGCATAGAAGATACCGAGGTCCGGCGTGTGCAGCCAGCGTCCGCCGTCGGTGCCGAGGCCGGCATCTTCCGTCACCTCGTAGCGCAGGTGTTCCCATCCGCGCAGGGCTGATGCGAGGGCCGCGCCGGTTCCCCGGTCGCCCTCCCAGTAATACTCGGCGCGCTGCGAACCCTTCTGCACGGGCTGTTCGGTCCAGTCGAAATTGACCGCCTCGCCCAGGGCGCGCCCTGCCGCCCACTCGACGTGGGGGCAGAGTGCACGAGGAGAGGAGTGCACATAAAGCACTCCCCGTGCAGTTGCTGCCTGCCGTGCCTGTGTTGCCGCCATCGTTTTTCTCCGTTCCTCTGAGGTGCGTCTTCCCCAACGACCTCTGAACGGCGAACTCGAATGCAGTGAGTACGGCCTGGCTATGAAATTGAACGACATCGCAGTCGCTAGCTGAATTATGCCTCACCCCGCAACGAAATCACAACACTGTTATTCCGCGAGTCCGTCCGACCTCGGTCGATTCTGTATATTCGGTATAGAAATATCGGGCAATTTTCACGGAGGCATGGTGTCGGTTCGAAGCAATCTGCTGGTCATCCTCACGATCGGCCCGGCCTACGGGTTTCAGTTGCACGGCGAGTTGCAGTCCCGGACCGCGGGCAGGCGAACCGTGAACGTCGGCCAGATCTACGGCACCCTGGACCGACTGGTCAGCCAGGGCGCCGTGGAGTCCGCCGGGACCACCCACGACGGACTTCCCCTGTACCGGCTGACCGACGCCGGGCGCGCCGAGGCGTTGACCTGGCTCTCCGACACGAGCAGCCCCGTCGGCGAGGAATGGAACGACCTCGTGGACCGGGTGCTCCTGGCGTCCTCGCTGCCGCACAGCGATGTGCCGGCCATCATCGCCGGCTACCGAAGTCGCTGGCAGCGCACACGTAACGGGGCTGCGCTGACCGGACAGGACAGGCTGGCCGCCTCGGCGGCATCCGCCCTCGCCGCCGCAGCCCTGGCCTGGCTGGACGAAGCCGAGGCGGCGCTGGCCGGCGTATCGGCGGGCGCGTTCCGCCGGGAGCTCAGCCACGCACGCCCACGGCGGGGCCGGCGCCCCGCGGCGGCTGTGCCGGCACACCAGGTGCCGCACTCGTCAGTGCAGGAGCTCGCCGCCCTTGGCCAGCACGTTCCGCTCCCCCGCCTCGATGGCGAACGGTAACCGGTTCCGGGCCGGCGGGATGGGGCAGTTGAAGTTGTAGCTGAAGGCGCACGGGGGCAGGTACGCCCGGTTGAAATCGAGGATGACGCTCCCGTCGTCGCCGGGCGCCACGCGCAGGAAGCGCCCCATGCCGTACGTGTACACGCCGTTGGTCGTGTCGCCGAAGACCAGCAGGAGGGAGGGCCCGTCCGGGAAGGCGGCCAGGCGATACTCCACTCCGTCCCGGCCGACCACGATCTCTCCGGGCAGCCTCTTCTGCCGGGTCGCGCCCTGGTCATGGAGATGGGCGACGCTCACCTCTGCGTCACCGTCGAGCGGCGCGAAGGAGGCGCGGATGACCCACTCGGGGTCCCAGGGGAAGGCGTCGATGGAGCCGAACGCGCGGATACCGTCGGATTGGGCGTCCCACACGCGCAGGGCGTACCCGCCGGCCGCGTCGGCGATGATGGTGCCCGTGCGGCCCGTGCTGAACCGGATGTGTGACGGGGCGAGCGCATCCATCCCGGCGACGATCACGCTGCCATCGACGAGCTCTTCGTCGACCCGGATGCCGTCGGCCGCCGTCGCGGTCAGGCGCAACCCGGAGAGCCCGCTCGGCAGGGGCGACCAGAGGCCCGGAACGCCCCGGACGCGCCGGGATTCTCCGGCGTCGCCGGTGACCCACTGGGTGTTCACGAGGGCCAGGTTACCCTGGGGCGCCACAACCGACCGCCGTCGCTTCGCCCGGAAGGACTCGAGGCCGCCGGCCCCGGCGTCATCGGCGGCGCTCACATTACTTCGCCTCCGCGTAGCTGTCGACGGTGGCCGCGGTGAGGAGGAAGTCGACGGGGAAGTCGCCGAAGAGCAGGCGGCCGGCCGTCGCAGCCGCCCTCGTGATGATCTGCTCCACCTCGCCCGCCAGGGCGACCGGGGTGTGCACGATGACCTCGTCGTGCAGGAAGAAGACCAGGTGCGGCGTGGCGGCGAACGCCGCCGGTCGGTCCGGAGCCTCGGTGCCGCGGAGGGACCACAGCTCCTTACGCACCTCGGCCATCCAGCAGAGCGCCCATTCCGCGGCGCTCCCCTGCACCACGAAATTGCGGGTGAACCGGCCCCAGTCCCGGGCCTGGCTGCGCGCACGGCGTTCGTCGCCGTCCGACGCCGCCGGGTCATACGCCTGCGCCTGGGTGGCCTGCCAACTCTCGCCCGGCCGGGGTGAGGACCGCCCGAGCCGGGTTGTGACGATGTCGCCGCGTTCGCCGGCGCGCGCAGCGGCCTCGGTCAAGCCGAGCGCCCGCGGGTAGGCCCGGGCGAGCCTGGGCAGCAGGCGCCCGCTCTCCCCCGTGGTCGCGCCGTACATCGCCCCGAGCATGGCGACCTTGGCCTGGTCGCGGGTTTCGACCACGCCGCTGGCGACGATGCCGGCATACAGGTCGGTGTCGCGCCCGGCCGCGGCCATGGCCGTGTCGGCGGAAAGCGCGGCGAGGATGCGGGGTTCCAGCTGCGCGGCATCCGCCACCACCAGCTTCCAACCCTCGTCGGCGACGACGGCGCCGCGCACCTGCCTGGGCAGCTGCAAGGGGCCCCCGCCGCTGGCGCCCCACCTGCCGGTGGTGGCGGCGCCGGGGACATACTCGGGATGGAACCGGCCGTGCACGATCCAGGTGTCCATCCAGTACCAGCCGTTCGCGCTGAGCAGGCGGGCCAGCTTCTTGTACTCGAGCAGCGGCTCGATCACCGGATGCTCGAGCTTCTTCAATTCCCACGCGCGCGTCGACGTGGCCATCAGCCCGGAACGCTGCAGAGCCTTGAGCAACTCCTGCTGTGAGTCCAGGTTGAACACCTGGTCGTCGAGTTCGCAGCGGATTCGCCCGGCCAGCTCCTCGAGCCGTTCCGGCCGGGTCCCGTGGGCCACTCGGGGGCCGAGTTCCGCCGTCAACAGCCGATCGTGGATGTCCGTTCGCCACGGCAACCCGGCAAACTGCATTTCCGCCGCGATGAGCGCTCCGACCGACTCGGCGGCGAGCAGGAGCCGGAGGCGGCCGGGCTCCGGGCAGGAGGCGACCGCCTGGAGCTGGCTCAGGAACTCGGCCATCGTGTCGTCGTCGGCCGGTTCGTCGTCGAAGGCCAGGTCGAAGAGCGTCGCGCCCTGGGGCACAGCCGCCTCCAGGGCCGCCGCGCGATCCCACCCGCCGGGGGCTCGCCCGGCCAGTTCACTCGCCCGGGTCAGCTCGGATCCACGCAGGATCGCGTGGCACAGCCTCAGGTCGTGGCAGCGGCGCACCCGGGTCCCGGCCGCAAGCAGGCCGGGCGACCACCGCGAGGTGTCATCCCACACCCAGCGCGGCCCGGCGGGCTCCCTGGCCGCCACGAAGGCCGGGAAGTCGAGCTGGGTGAGGCGCTCGGCTGGAGCGGTGGGGGCGCCGGCAGCGTCGAGTGCGGTGACGAGGATCTCTCCGTTGCCCGTTCGGCTGGCCAGAAGGTACACAGTGCCATTCTGCCGTGTGCCACCGGCGCCCGGCGCGACGCCCGGCCGATTCAGTCGCCCGACCACGCCGTCCGGAGCAGGCCGATCGTCTCGTCGTCGGTCAGCTGGTGGAAGTCGGTGTAGAACGGGCCAATCGCCCAGAACTCGGAGGGAACGTCGAGAACGACGACGACATCCGCCAGCCCCCTCATCTCGGCCACGGTGTCCGCGGGTGCGACGGGTACCGCGAGCACGGTGGTGGCCGCCCCCTGGCGTTTCACGGCAGCCAGCGCCACCTTGGCCGTGGCACCGGTCGCGATCCCGTCATCGACGATGACCGCGACCCGGCCGGCCGGGCTCACCTGCGGCCGATCGCCCAGGTAGCGCTTGCGTCGCCGTTCGATCTCCTCGAGCTCCGCCTGGCGCGCACGCGCCAGGCCCGCCGCATCGCTGCCGGTCGCCGCGTACACGTCTTCGTTGATGATGGTCTGCGGATCCTCCCCGTCCACGACCGCGCCCATGGCCACCTCCGGCCACCCCGGAGCCCCGATCTTGCGCACGAGGATGAGGTCGAGCGGCGCCCGGAGCCGCCTGGCGACCTCCACGGCGACCGGTACTCCCCCACGGGGAAGGGCGTAGACGACCGGATCGCGCAGGTCGAGCGTCTCCAACTGCTCGGCCAGCTTCTCGGCCAGTTGTCTGCCGGCGTCGGGGCGGTCCCTGAACACGATTCGTCCTTTTCGCCTACGGTACGCGTGCGTCGATGGTGAACGAGTCCGTGAAGCTGCCGCCGGCGACGGGTACGAATCCCGCCGTCAGCGTGTCCTCCGTCACCCGAACATCCAGATTGCCGTGGCTGGGGTCGAGGTTCAGCCCGGACCAGGCCGCGAAGTAGCCGGCCTCCGGGTCGCTCGGGTTGACGTCGCGCAGGGCCACACCGCCCGTCCCGACGATGGCCATGACCGTCCCGGCGCCGTGGGTGAGGTCACTGTCGCTATCCGAGACGCACGCGGAGGAGTAGCTTTCGGGCTCGAGATCCGGGCAGGACTCGCCGAGCGCGAGCTGCTTCGATCGCGCGTACAGGTGTTCGTGACCGCTCAGCACGAGATCCACGCGCTTGGCCACGAGCAGGTTGAGCAGGTCGGCTCCGGGATCGCAGGGGTACCTGCCGACGGACAGGCACGGCTTGTGCATGCCGGTCACCACCCAGGGGATGCCGGCACTGCGGGCGCCATCGATGGCCCTCGCGGTCCACCGGTAGCGCGCGCTGCCCGCGGAATACGACCACCGCCTATCCGGGTACTTCAACCCCGGCGAGATCATGATGAACCGCACGAGCGGGTTCACCCGGGGCACATCCACGAAATACTGGCGCCCGTAGGTCCCGACCAGTCCCGGGAGTTGGTTGGGCAGGCAGTCGGAGAAGTCGTCGATATTGCCGTTCCGCCCGTCGCTCTCATGGTTGCCCGCGAGGAGCTCAAACGGCACACCCTCTCCAACCCGGGAGGTCACGAAATCGCACCAGGCCGCCTCGCTCCCTGGCGTGCCGTAGGAGAGGTCGCCGAGGGCCAGGTGCAGGTCGGGTCTGATGCTCGCTACCTGGTCGAGCACGGCCGCGGACTGGGTGCGCTCGGCGATGTCGCCGGAGGCCGTGAACCGCACGGAGGTCGCTCCGTCCGCCCGGACGGACGTCTGCGGCACCGGGACCGGGGCCGACGCCGCGCATCCGGCCAGCACGATGCCCGCGACCGCTATTCCGGCCGCACAAGACGTCGCGACCCTCAACCTTGTCCCTCGCATATGCCCGCTCCTCGCATGTCGGCCGTATGAGAGGAAGCTAAACCCTGTTCGCCCCGGAAGACAATGAGTCGGCGACGGATGCCTCCGGCGGATGCCGCAGCGGTCGCCAGGTGTCGAGGGCGATCGCCAATCCGAGGACACAGAGGGAGAGCGACAGGGAGGCGGCGATATCCGTCACCCAGTGGTAGCCGAGGTAGACGCGCGTGAGCGCGACCAGGCCGACACCGACGATCGCGGCGAGGACCAGGAGCAGGGAAGCGACCCAGCCTCTCCCCCGGGAGAGCACCAGGTAGCCACCCACGATGAGAAAATCGGCCACCCCGAGCACGTGGCCGGAGGGGAAGGAGAAGGACGGGTCGACGCCGATGAGCATGAACTCTTCCGGGGGCCGCTCCCTGCCGACCAGGCGCGCAATCAGCAGCGCGAGGGACATGCCGGTGAGCATCGCCACCGAAAGGACGAGCACCCGCCACGCGTGCTTGGAACGCCAGATCCACAGCACGATGAATACCGCCACGACAATCGGCATCCCGATCGGGCCGGAAACCTCGGCGATGAGGATCATCGCGGCGGTCCAGCCCTCGGTGCGGTGCTCGACCATCCACGCCCGCACCGGCTCGTCGAGGAGGGCGAGTCCTCGCTGCTCGAGGACACCGTTCAAGACCAGGAAGAAGGCGGTCGTCCCGAAGGCGACGAGCAGGGCTGCGGCGATGAACCAACCGGTTCGGGCGGGCTGCACCGGCGGGAACTCTTCGGACAGGTAGTCCTGCACCCATCGGGGCCGTTGGCGCTGTTGGGCGCGGGGGCTCTGGCTCATGCATTCAGGCTAGACGATGGAGGGGGCTCGTTGAAATGTCCCCGGGCGCCGACAGTAGGTAGAACAGCATTCAACGAGTAGAACGGCGTTCAACCGGCCTCGCGGTCTCCGGCGGATCCGGAGCGCGCCAACTCGGTGAGCTCGACCACTTCGGCGAGTTCGGCCAGGCGATGCGCGCGACCCGATTCGGCCGGCGTGAACGGCTCCCCGGGGCGGGAGAAGTAGAGCGGCGCGTGCCAGGTGGTCGGGACTTTGAGGAGGGTGGACTCCGAACCCATGTCTCGCGCCACCGGCTTGCCGGGGACGTCGATGACGATTTCGGCCGCGAGGAGCTCGGCAATGGCCTGCGGGAGTTCGCTCGGGTTGCCGGCAACGCGAGCGGCGAGGGCCAGCGTCCGGGTCTGACCGTCGGTCAGCGCGACGGGGGTGGTGGGCCAGAGCCGGGTTTGGCGACCGCCGCTCAATTCCACCGCAGCCGACAACTCCTCCTCGGCCAGGTCGCCTGGAGCGCTGAGCACGAGCTCGTCGAGCACGCCGCCGGCGACCGGGTGCACATGAATGCTCAGGATGTTCGCCTCAAGACCGGCCAGGGCCCGGCTGAGGCGCTGCAGGGCGCCCGGCTCGTCGGCAAGCACCGTGCGCACGCGCCAGAGCGCCGGTGAGGTGTCGAGTTTCCGCCGCCGGCGCAGGGCGGGCGCGTGCAGCCAGCTCCACAGGAACCGCCTGGCGGAGGGTTCGGCGACCCAGATCACGAGGGCCGTCGCAGTGAAGGCAAGCACGATGACCTTCGCGAGGTACGGCAACGCGGTCTGCACGACGAGTGCGTGCACGAGGAGTTCGATGGGCAGGATGGTCACCACGTTGACCACGGTCAGCCGCCCTTTGGAGGCCTCGGGCAACTGACCGCAGCCGTCGCAGGTCAATTCTGCTGGGCTCGGTTTTGCAGTGCCCGGTTTTCGTGCGTTCCCCCGCGTCATGGGTCCATTCTGGGCAGCTCCGGTTACGGGAACGTTGCGGAGCTGTCACAGACGTGCGAATTCGGGGACGTCAGCCGGGCAGGGTCATGTCAATGACGAGCGACCCGGACGCCGATCCCGCCCTGAGGTCGTCGAGCGCGCTATCGACCTGGCCGAAGGGGTACGCGGTCACCGAAGGCGTGATTCCCAGGTTGTGGGCGATTTTGAGGAAGTCCCTGCCGTCGGTCCGCGTGTTCGAGGTCACGCTGCGGAGGTCGCGTTCGTAGAACAGGGTGGAGTCGTAGTCCAGGGCGGGGATCCGGGAGACGTGGATGCCGGCGAGCACGACCGTGCCGCCACGAGCCGTCGCCCGCAGGGCCGGCGGCACGAGCGTTCCGGCCGGGGCGAAGATGATGGCGGAATCCAGCGGCTCCGTGGGCACGGCATCCGCTTCGCCCACGAAGGACGCGCCCAGGGTTCGCGCCAGCGCCTGGCTCTGCTCCCCTCGCGTCATCGCGAACACTTCCGCGCCGGCCGCCAGGGCGAGCTGGGCGGTGATGTGGGCGCTCGACCCGAATCCGTAGAGGCCCAGCCGGCCGCCGGGCGGCAGGGCGGCACGGGTCAGCGCCCGGTAGCCGATGATCCCCGCGCAGAGCAGGGGCGCCGTTTCGACCGGATCGCTTCCCTCGGCCAGCAGGTAGGCGAAGCTTTCCGGCACGGTCGCGTACTCGGCGAAACCGCCGTCCGCATCCCACCCCGTGTACTGCGATTGGGGGCAGAGGTTCTCTCGCCCGGCCTGACACCATTGGCACGCCCCGCAGGTGCGACGGAGCCAGGCGATGCCGACCAGGTCGCCCAGCCGCAGCTGACCCACGTCGATGCCCAGACGTACAACGCTGCCGACGACCTGGTGACCGGGCGTCACGGCGGGGTGATGGGGCGCGAGCTCTCCGTCCACCACGTGCAGGTCCGTGCGGCATACTCCGCAGGCCAGCACCTTCACGAGAACCTCGTCGGCGGCCGGCGTCGGCACCGGCTTCCGGCCGGGCTCGACGCGATGATGCTCGAGATCCGTTGTCCACGCCCTCATGCTCTCCACCGGTGGCCTCCTGCTTGTGACTCCAGTATCGCCAGCTCCGGGGTTCCGGGCTATGCCGTGTCCCCCATCCGGCCGACTGCGGTCGCCGGGCGCCGGCTGCTACCGTGACGCCAGCGACACACCCGGTCGACGATCCCCAGGCATTGACGTCTGCCGGACGCGACCGAATGAAGGGGCTGTAATTCATGAGAATCCTGTGCCCCCACTGTCACGCGGAAGCTTCGCTCACCCCGAACCGGGCTCGCTTCGACGGGGTCGTACTCCCCCGCTATGTCGTGGTGTGTTCGGGTTGCGATCGGACCACGGCGCACCATGACAAGCAGGAGCGTCTCGTCGCTGCGCTGGTCGGAAATCGCCACGGCAGCGGCAGCCATGAGCTCACGGTCGCTGCCGAGGGCGTGGGGCATGTCCGTTTCCACACCGACCCGACCGGGGAGACGACGCCGGCCGTGGAGCACTCGGAGCTGTTGGAGTACGTCACGAGCAGCATCATCTCAGAAGACACCTTCAGCCTCGTGCTTCGCACGGTCGAGACGGGGTCGAACTGCCCATCACCGGAGGGCGCCATCCCGTACACGGCCGTGCGCGGCTGGCTGGTCGTCAACGGAGAGATTCTCGCCCTCACGGGACAGGAGGTCTGGGAAGCGTCCTGCCGGGATTCCCTATCAGATGGCCCGCTCGACCCCGAGGCGGACGTGCATTACGTCGACGCGGACGCGATTCCGCGGCCGTACGGCTGGTGACGCGGCTCGCAGCAGGCGTCCGCCGGTCAGACCAGGCCGAGGAACCCCGCGCCGAGCCAGGCGCACGCGACACCGATGACCAGGAACACCACCACCCAGACGATGCCCGGCAGATGGGTGAGGCGCGCTAACTGATCGGCGTCCGACGACCGCGCCGCCTGGCGGGAATGCGAACGGGTCCGGTGTAGCTCCAGTACCGCACGCACCGCGCCGAGGAGCAGAACCGCCGTCACCAGGAGCGCGAAAACACCCTGCACGCCGGCAGAGCCGAACCACGAAACGCCGAGGACCACGGCTCCGCTCGCGGCGACCGACCACAGGCCGAACCAGTTCCGAATCTGCACCAGCATGAGCGCCAGCGCGGCGAGCATGAGCCAGAGCAGGGCGACGTCGTAACCGAGGCTGAGCATCCGGGCGGCGCCGAGCCCGAGGAACGACGGGGCGAGGTACCCGGCCAGGAGGGTGAAGACCATCCCGGGCCCGCCGGGCCGGCCGTGGCTGACGGTGAGTCCGGAGGTGTCCGAGTGCAGGCGGATGCCGCCCAGCCGCCGGCCGCTCAGCGTCGCGGCGACGGCGTGCCCGCCCTCGTGCACCAGGGTGATCACGTGCCGGCTTTGCCGCCAGAAGGCGGGAACGAGCACGAGGGCCGCAGCCGCAGCGACGGTCAGCCAGGCGGCCTGGAGCGGGAGCGGCGCGTTGCGGGTCGTGATCTGCTCCCAGAACCCGAGCAGCACATCCATGGTCACAGCCTAGCTGCGGGCGGAGCGCGTAAGCCGTCCCGGCGGGTATGGAGGCCGCGCCGACATCCGGCTAGACTCCCACTTTGTTTCACTCATACCCTGAGCGGGACTCCGCAGGAGCCGAGGCTCCCTGAGCGAAAGCAGGACTCCATGAAGATCACCGCGGAGAACATCAGCGCCATCATGGGCGCTCATGTGCTGGGCCCGGATGGCGACAAGATCGGCACCGTCGGCCAGGTGTTCGAGGATCAGATCAGCGGCCGCCCGAGCTGGGTCAGCGTGCGCACGGGACTGTTCGGATTGTTCGAATCCTTCGTGCCCCTCGATGACGCCGACTGGGACGGCGCGGACCTGCATGTCCCCTACGACAAGGCGCTCGTCAAGGACGCACCGCAAGTCGATGTGGACAACGATGAGCCCCTCAGCGCCACTGAGGAGCAGGAACTCTACGACCACTACCAGCTGGCCTACGCCGAGCCCACGGAAACGGGCATGGGCGCTTCGGGCACGGGTACTTCGGGCACGGGCACTTCGGGCACCGGCACTTCGGGCTCCGGCACGACCGGCCCGGCGGCCGACAGCGCCCGGTTCCGCAAGCACGTCCCGTCGGACGCACAGGCGGGAGACGAAGGGGCCGCGTCGAAGGACGCCGGCTGACCCCCTAACGGCTGCGCGAAGCGCGGTCGAACCCGGGAATTGTCCCGATCCCCCCTTTCGCCACGAGAGAGGATGGCATATCGTGGCCGTTCTGCTAGTCAACAAACTTAGAGAAGGGGGCCGATTATGAGCGGCGCTGACAAGATCGAGAACGCGGCCAAGGAAGCAGCCGGTAAGGCCAAGGAGGCGGTCGGAAACGCGACCGGCAACGAATCGCTGGAGGCCGAGGGCAAGACCGACCAGACCGAAGCCAACCTGAAGCAGGCGGGCGAGAACATCAAGGACGCCTTCAAGAAGTAGCCGGGCGATCGGAGCGTTCGAAGCGGATTCCCCGAGGGCAACAGTCGCGTTCGACTCCCGTCGCGCGCGTCTGGCCCCCTCCCGGCTGGTCTGTGGGAGACACACGCCCTAGTCTCAGGGAATGGGTGGGATACGGGGCGGTTCGGGCTTGCTGGTCGGCGTGCTGGCCCTCGGAGCGCTCGGTTTCGTCGCCGCCCAGCAACTCGGGCCGTTGACCCCGGCCCTCGAGGGCATCCTGAGCACTCCGCTCGGCGAACCGATCGACGCCGCAGAGCCGGGGGCGGGCGCGGCCGGCGGAGCTCCCGCCTCGTCAGGCGGCGGCATCCCGGCCAGTCCGGGCAATGCCGTGTCGATGACCGTTGAACACGTGCACGACGGTGACACGCTGTTCCTGCGCACGAATCAGCCGAACGCTTTCGTGGCGACGACGGACACCGTCAAGGTGCGGCTCGTCGGGATCGACACGCCCGAAGTGGGCGACCGCGCCGAATGCTTCGGCGACGAGGCCACCCGACAATTGCGAACACTCTTGCCCGACGGCAGTGTGACCTGGATCACCGCCGACAGTGACCCCGTCGACCAATACGGGCGCAGCCTGTTCTACCTGTGGACCGAGGACGGGCGATTCGTGAACTACGAGCTCGTTGCCGCCGGCGCTGCCGAATCGCTCATGATCGAGCCGAACGACGCCTACTACCCTCTGCTGCTTGCGGCCGAGGACGCCGCTGCGGCGGCCGGCGCCGGCATGTGGGGCGCCTGTTGATGCGCCGTTAGCCCCCGTAGCCCTCCGGGTAGAACTGGACGACCTCGTCGGTCCGGCACTCGGCCGGGACAGTCTCATCCGACGTTCCAAACGACCCCCACGGCACGTAGCCTCCCCCGGCGACGACCGTGTCCACGCCGATGACGATCGCCTGGTCCACGGTGGGCACCACGAGCAGCCAGGAGTCGCCGTCCCGCGTGAGTTGGCTGCCGTGCGGGAGCACCGCGAGGATCATGGTGCCGTCCTGGCCGGTCACGCCGACACAGGTGTTCGCGATGAACTCCAGTTTCGTCTCGAACCGAGCCTGCATGAACACGTTGTAGTCATACGTGAACACCATCCGCGTGTCCTCGACGGTCGGGGTCGGCTCCGGGGCCGGCGAGGCGCAGCCGGCCAGGGCTGTCGACCCCAGGATCGCCACCGCGAGAGACGCGAATCGTCTCCTCAGTGCGCGCGAGAGGGGCAGCTCAACGTGAACGATCATGATCGGCCCCCGTGTCGATTTTTCGACAGCCTAGCCGGGATTCGGTGACGTCCCGGGGACTGCGAAATCAGGGTGAGTGGATCAGTAGCTGGGGGCCGCCGGCAGGCGGAAGAACTCCTCGAGGGTTGTGAAGCCCGTCCGGCGCATCTCGGTGGTCAGGTACGGGCCCACGAAACGGTAATGCCACGGCTCGAAGCTGTAGCCGGTGACCGCCACCTTGTTAGCCGGGTAGCGGAGCAGGAACCCGAAGCGCCAGGCATTCGCCGAGAGCCATTTCCCCTGGTGGGTGTTGGCGAAGCAGGTGCTCAGCGAGCAGTTCGACGGCAGGGCGCTGACGTCGATGGCCCAACCCGTCTGGTGTTCACTCGTGCCGGGGCGTGCAATGATCTTGTCCGTGGCCGCGACGCCGCGGATCCGCACGCTCGCGTTGTACACCGACACCTGAGTGGCGTAGCTGCGGTACGCGCTTTGCGACTGCATTCGGCGTCCGGTCTCTGCCTGGTAGGTCGCGAGCATTTTTGTGGCGGCTTTGGAGGCCCCCACTGCAGCGACGGGCGCCACACGTAGTTGATCGGTACGTATACGAGCGGAGGCACGTAGCTGCGGGGGGTTGAGCGGGCGCTTCTTGTTGACGACGACCCAGGGGCTCCTGGGGTCGGTGATCGAGGCCGCGTTGCGGTTGAACACGACGGCGGACGTGACCGCGAACGCTTTGGTGGTCGCTCGGCTCACGAGTGTCTGTTCTGGGGCCGCCTGCGCCTGAGACGGGGAGCCGGTCAGGGCGGCGCCGAGAGTGAGAGATGTGACAACGCCCAGGGTGGCGAGCACGGCCCGGCGGCGTGCGCGAGGGCGTGGGGTGTTGGTCATGTCCTTAGCATGGCAACACAGGGCGAATCACGCGGCCGACTCCCCCGGCGCTGCCCGCCCGTCACAGTGCCTTGTCCGTCGTGTCGGCGCTCGACTGAACCGAACGAGAGACGCCCGCGTGATAGACAGTGGGCATGCCCCGCCATGAGACCGCCTTCGCACACGGGTCCGGCCGCTCAGGCAAGGCCTGCTGGCCCAACCAGGTCGGGAACATCCCGGGTGCCGTGTTCGTCACGTTTCCGGGATATGGCAACGACTCCCCCAGGCCGACCGAGATTGGATGCTGGGTTGACAGCCTCCTGCGGGTGAGCGCCGAGCCGATCCACATCGTGGCGTCTTCCTACGGCGGAATCCCGGCAATCCTTGCTGCCATGGTGCGCCGCGAATGGCGTCACCCAGTCGATGGGGCTGTTGGCGTGTGCTGGGACAACGCCGTGGCCGAGTCTTTCTTCTCGCATATGAAGACCGAAATATACTACCAGCACGACTTTCAGAATCACCTCGCTGCGCGCACCGCGGTGATGGAATACATCGAATCCTGGTACAACCGGCGTCGCCCCCATTCGCACAACGGAGGACTACAACCAGCCGCCGCGCTGGCCGCTCACCACGACCGCCGCCAAAAGGCAGCGGCTTAGAAGAAAAACACATCAGACTGTCTCAAGAACTTGACGGGCGCAGTCGCTGAATAGCGCGAACCCGGCGTTGTTGAACGAGGACACGGCGTGGAACACTCCCAGCCAGATCGACCGGCCGACCGGACCGACAGCTTCCGGGCGATCGTGAGACCGATCACGGAGGCGAACGTCATGATCCCGAACCCGCCGACTTGGATCAGCAGGAGGATGACGACCTGGCCGACTGGGCTCCGGTACGTTGCCGTGTCGACGACGGTGGCACGGTCTCGCAGACGGCCAAGGTTGCCGTGAAGATGGCCTCGAGGAAGGTCACCCCGCCGTCGACGGATCGTTTTCGTCCCGCCCTGGCGGGTCATCCGTGATTGCGCGTGTTCACTCTACGCGCGCGCCGGCGCGGACAGACCCCGGGTATCCCCCCAGCGCGCTCGGTGCGCCAGCTCACCCGCGCGGGCCCGACGATGCTCTCAGCCGCCGCCCACGTGGATACCCGGCCTCCGGCTCGGGTCGGACTCGCTCTTGCGCAGGATCTCACGCACGACCGGTGCGGTGTCTCCGATCCCGAGTAGCAGGTAGCGAAGAAGATGTCCCAGCGGATTGCCCTCCGACCATTCGAAGTAGGCGTGCGGCCGCACCCCGGACGCGTCCCGCATCGCGAGCAGCATGGCCGCGATGGCGTTCGGGGCCGCAGGGCTCTCCGCCCGCAACACCCGATAGCCGGCGATCTCGACGCCGCGAACCCGCAGCGTCTCGCTGAAGCCGGACGGATCCACGACATCGACCTCCAGGAACAGGACGTCGGCGGCGCCCGGCACCGGGTTCATCCCTCGCTGTTCGGCCTCCTTCGCCGCATACCCCGCCTCCTCGTCGGCCTGAGGCCGGTTGGCGATGACGTTGAGCGCGCCATCGAAAACGAGGGAATCGCTGATGAACCGGCGGGCAGCCTCGTCGAACTCGACGTGCTCCACCCGCAGCTCGGTCGTGCGTGACACCCGGGACACCAGGGAGACGACGATGATCCCGGCGATGAAGAACGCCGAGATCATGATGCCGTCGGGCTTCTCCAGGATGTTCGCTCCCAGGGCGTACAAAAGCACGACGGTCAGGGCGCTGAAGGCCATGGCGGCTCGTCGTTGCCGACGCCGGGCGGCCGAAATGGTGACGGCCACGGCCCCGGAGACCATCATGGCGAGGATTCCGGTGGCGTAGGCGCCGGCCTGGGCGTTCACGTCGGCGTTGAATCCGATCGTGATCAGGATGCTGATTCCGGTGTAGACGAGCACGACCGGCCGCACAGCACGGCTCCAGTCCGGGGCCATGCCGTACGCCGGGAGGTAACGCGGAACGATGTTGATCAGGCCAGCCATCGCGGATGCGCCGGCGAACCACAGGATGAGGATGCTGCTGATGTCGTAAGCGGTGCCGAACGTGTTCCCGACGCGCTCATGGGCCAGGTAGGCCAGGGCGCGGCCGCTGGCTTCGCCGCCGTCCTGGAAAGCGTCTGCCGGGATGAGTACCGTCGTGACGAAGCTGCTGGTCAGCAGGTACACGCTCATGATGACGGCGGCCGCGGTCAGGAGCTTTCGCGTATTGCGGATCCGCGACGCCAGTCGCTCCTCCCGGGTCTTCCCCTTCGAGGCAACCAGCGGCATCATGCTCACCCCGGTTTCGAAACCCGACAGCCCGAGTACCAGAAGCGGGAACGCGATGAGCGCCGGGCCGATGATGTCGCCGAAGCTGCCGCCGCGGGACATGAGGGCGTCCGTCCAGCCCGCCAGGGCACCAGATTCGGTGAACACGTCGTACAAACCGACGCCGATGACGATCCCGTTGAGGAGCAGGTAGACGGCCACGAGCGGAATCGCGACCCTGACGGCTTCGGTGAAGCCGAGGAGAAAGACTCCGCCCAGCACGAGGAGAAGCACGATCGTGATCGTTACCGCCTGTCCCTCGAGGAACGCGGGGACGTACGGGTTCTCGAGCAGGTGCACCGTGGCATCCGCCGACGACAGCGTGATCGTGATGATCCATGACGTCGCGACGAACCCGAGCAGAACCAGCACAAAGAACTTGCCCCGCCAGAACGGCAGCAGGCGTTCCAGCATGGCCACGGACCCCTGGCCGTGTGGGCTCTCCTTGGCGACCCGATGGTACATCGGCAGCATCCCGAGCAGCGTGAGGGCCACGATCAGCAGCGTCGCCAGGGGCGACAGGGCGCCGGCGGCGAGGAAGGCGATTCCGGGCAGATATGAGAGCGTCGAGAAGTAGTCAACGCCGGTCAGGCACATCACTTTCCACCAGGAGTGCGTCGTCGCGGTGTTTTCGGTGCTCTCTGGCCCGACGGGCTGCACCCTGTGCTGCAGCAGCCACCGCGTAAGGCTGTTCGGCTGTGCTCCGACATGGATGGGCCGGGGAACGCTCTCCGGGATTACCGGCGCATTTGCTGAATCCACTTCGCTTTTCCTCTTGTTGCTCGCGCCGGTCGAACATCGAGCGATTGCGCGAATGCGCGAATGCGCGAATGCGCGAATGCGCGAATGCGAAACTCCAGCTTCAATTGTCTGCCCTGCAAAGGCAAGCGCCGCACATTCAGGCTGGGCACGCGGGGGGAATGTCGTTAGGTTTCCGGCCACGTCCGTTGGGGAATCGTAAGGCCCGTTTCGTACTCGCTCCGGCTGGGTGTGTGCTCGTGCCGTACCCCGGTACTCGCGCACCGATCGGGTGACGCGTTTCCGGCCTTCGGATGGAGTCTCCTGTGCTGGACATTGCGTACGTGCTCGGCGTGATCGCCGTCTTTGCACTGATCGGATTCGTCGCGTGGGAAGTCGAAGAGCTGTGATCGGCTTGGACCTCTCGTCACCCGGCAGTGGGGGGCCTCCTGAGGGTTCCAATTGGCGCCCCGACGAGAGCGCAGAGGGAACTGAGGGCGAAACGGGACGCTCCAGCCTGAAATCGAGACTTCATTTTCCGATGAGTTCTCGGGCGGCTGCGCGTCCGGTCCGCACGGCGCCTTCCATGTAACCGCAGACCCATTGGTCGGAGCCCACCACCCAGAAGGGAGGTTCGTGCGTGCCATGAAGGGGACCGACGGCAGTGAGTTCCCCAGGACGCCACGCTGTGATGTAACCCTGTGTCCACGGATCCGCACCCCAGTTGCGCATGAAGACGGCCTCTGGGGCCGTCGCCCGCGGCCCGTAGGCTGATCCCAGTTCCGCCGTCAAAGCCTTCTCACGGAGCATTGGCGGCGTGGCAAAGTAGGGCCCCAGTTTGCCAACGGGTACGAGTGCAGAGAGAATGCCCGTGTTCTGCACCCACGTCCCGCCGAGGATGGTGTGTTCAAAGTAGCCGGTGCCGTTCTGGTTGTTCTCCTCCCAGAAGGAGGAATCGTAGACGGTCACGAACTTCGCGGTCGGGGCGTGTTGTTGGCGGTGTAGCGATGCGAGGCGCTCGGCGCTGAGACCGGTTATGCGAACGTCCCGAAGCGGCCCTGCCGGCAAGGAGCAGACGACGTCGGACGCGGTGAAGCGCTCACCGGTGTGGAGGGTCACGGAGACACCGTTCGTGGTGATGTCGATGGCGGCCACGGGGCTGGAATAGCGAATGCGGTGCGCGAGTTGCTCGGCCATGAGAAGTGCGACGGTAGCGGAGCCCTCGACGACCTTCAAGCTCTCCCACGCGTCGTAGTTGTAGAACCCGAGGGCACCCGCCGCCGACTCCTTGCGGAGGTCGCCGAGCAGCGACCGCCGCTCGACGGAGTCGTCCGCCAAGGCCATCGCACGAACTTCCATGGCGCGTACGATGTTGGCGGTGGCGCCTTCAGAGCGCAACCAGTCACCGACTGACAGGCGGTCCAGAGCCACAGCGTCGGGATGCCCCCAGGGATTGTCCGGATCCACGGTCGCCGCCAACTCTGCGAACTGCCGCTCGATTCGGTCGTGCTTCCGCTGGTCCGAGGCCGATAGCCATGGCACCGCGTTGCCCACGGACAGGCCGTCGTTCATCAGCCAGGTCGACTCGCCCGGGATATCGGTGAAGCTCGGACCGAGGTGCAGGCCCAGGTCATCGACGAGCCCACGATACGCCGTGTGGAAGTCGCCCACGACCTCTCCGCCAAGTTGAACGAGGCGGCCATCGGCAGTCCTGGTCTGCTCGACCCGCCCGCCGGGCCGGGCGCGAGCCTCCAACACAACGACATCCGACCCGGCATTCATCAGGTCCCGAGCAGCGCTCAGCCCAGCGAGGCCGGCTCCAACTACAACCACATCGTGCGGACTCATTCTGCCTCTTCGGTCTGCGGGAACGCCAGCACGAACTCGAACTCGAACTCGAACTCCACGAATCGCTATCTGGGCTGCTGCGGACATTTCGGACGGCGGAATAAGTGCCTTCTTCAAGCGGTCAGGGCTGGCTGTTGATAACCATAGTGGTCTCCATTGGGCCTGCGGTAGCCCGGGGCTGAGTGCCGGCGCTGCCGTCAGTGGCCGATGTATTTCCAAACACTCGATGCAATCTTTGAGGGTTTCCCCGAGCGCGCCTCGTTGCGATCCGCCTGCGCGAAAGCCTGCGTGACGGCATTGACCCCAAGCCACCGCAGTGGCTCCGGTTCCCATCGCGGTGAATGCCGTTGAACCCAAGGGAGTTGACGAAGCTCCGACTCAGTGTCAAGAATTTCCGCGGCAAGTGTCCTTCCCGCGACGAATGCCGTCGATACGCCGTCGCCGACGTACCCTCCGGCCTGTCCGAAACCGGTAGCGCGATCGAATGTCACCGAGGGATACCAGTCACGCGGGATTCCCAGATTCCCTCCCCACTCGTGGGTGAATTGAACATCCGCGAGGGCTGGGAAAAGGTCCCTAAGAATGTGACGAAGCATCGCGTGAACATCCGGCTCGCTGTCGAAAGACGCACGGACGCGCGACGCATAGTGGTAAGGCGCGCCGCGACCGCCGAACGCTAGACGGCCGTCGGCCGTGCGTTGACCGTAAATCCGCAGGTGCCGCTTGTCGGAGAAGGTTTCGCGTTCGGCCAGACCAATTTTTTCCCAGATGTCCTTGGGAAGCGGTTCGGTGGCGACCATGAGTGAGTACATGGGGACGATATCCCGGTGGAATTGTGGAAACTCCGCCGTGAACCCTTCGGTCGCGCGAATGATGTAGTCGGCCGTGACGGTTCCCCCCGTCGTTTCCAACTTTCGAGTACCAATCGCCGTCACGCGCGAACGCTCGTAAATCGAAACGCCGAGCTTCTCGACGACCCGAGCCAGTCCTGACGCCAGTTTTGCAGGTTGGATGGCTGCACAATTCGGGGTGTAGGTGCCGCCCATCACCTCAGTGGCGTTGCTCCGTGCCGACGCTTCCTTTGCGGACAGAAGGCTCATGTGCTCATCACCGAAGCCCCAGGACCTCCACCCTTGGACCTCGTTCTGGGAACGAACCAATTGAGCCTCGTTTCGTGCAAGCGAGACGTAGCCGCCTTGCTTCCAGTCACAGTCGATCCTTTCCTGGGCGAGAATTGTGCCCATTTCTGTGATCGATTCGTTCATCGCCTGCTGAAGTCGGATAGCCGCATCGCGCGAACTGAGGCTCGCTATCTTCTTCATCGATGCCGGGAACAGGGCCGAACACCATCCACCGTTTCGCCCTGACGCTCCGTAACCGACCGTTTCGGCCTCAAAGATCGCAATGGACAGATTCGGCTGCTGTTGCTTGAGGAAATAGGCAGTCCACAAACCCGTATAGCCGGCACCGATGATAGCGACATCGACATCCAGATCGCCTCCCAATGGCTCGGAGCCGAACGGTACGAGGCTGGAATCTGCATGCCAGAGGGACAAGGGGCTGTGGGTCGCGGAGTTGATCACGGTTCTCAGTGTGGATGTGAGGCGATTGTCTGTAAACGTGACGTTGATACAAGAGTTGACACATATTCGTACTTTTTTACAGTTCAGATTGTGGACGGCTTTGCTCACACTTGTCCACGAAGCCAAACGCAATACGTGAATGAACTTCGGGACTCGACAAACGAGATCCAATCCCCGACAACGAAGTCAAATGGAGAAGCAATCATGACCACAACGCGATCCGATTCGACCTTGATTGGTCAGATTGAAGTGCGCTCGATTGATTACGTGCCCGCGCACGAACGCAAGGGCAAACTCACGGACCAGGCAACGATTTGGTTTGCCGGCAGTGCACATCTCTTGAGCATGGCAACCGGTGCGCTCGGAATTGTTATGGGACTCAACTTGGGGTGGACGCTCATTGCGCTCGTCGTCGGCACCGTCGTCGGCACCGCGCCGGTAGCCTCACACGCCACCCAAGGACCGCACCTTGGCTTGCCCCAAATGATTCAGAGTCGACCGCAGTTCGGCCGCTACGGAGCCCTCGCCATTTGGCTGATGGCCATCGTCGTTTACTGGGGTTACATCGTATTCGGAGGCAACCTCCTCGGTGCCACCGCCGAAGAGCTTGGCGGCGGAAGCGCCCCGACGTGGGCGATCATTACGGGACTCGTCGCTGTTGCTCTCGCGATTTTTGGATATCACTGGCTCCACGTAGCTCAACGGTATATTTCGGTTGCGCTCATCATCGCGCTGGTGATTTACATCCTCGGGTTGTTCGCTAACGGTGCCATCCCGGCAAGCTCATGGGATCTCAGCTCGGCAACGTTCAAGCCTGCCGCGTTCTTCACTGCAGTCTCCGCCGCGGCCGCGTACCAGTTGTCGTGGGCGTTCTTCGTCTCCGACTACTCGCGGTACATGCCTGCCAGCACCCACAAGGCCAAGATCATGACCTGGACGTCACTTGGATTGTTCTTCGGGGTCTTCTCGTTCGAGGCGGTCGGCGCAATCTGCATGGCGCTGCTCCCGGATGAGTACTTCATCACGAGCCTCTCGCAAACGGGCGACTCGGTCTTTGCAGGGCTCGGACCAATAATGCTCGTCCTGGGTGGGCTCGGACTTCTCGGCCTCATGGCGATGTGCGTGTATGGCGGATCACTCACCATCATCACGGCCATTGACAGCGTCCGATCGGTGGTACCAACGCGCCGAATCCGCATCGTGACCATTCTCATGGTCGGACTGACGGCGACCGTTGCCGGCGCGTACATGCCCGCCGACTTTCTCAACACGAGCTTCGCGACCATCCTCGTCGTGCTGTCGTACCTGATGGCGCCGTGGACCGCCATTAACCTGACGGACTTTTTTCTGGTGCGTCGTGGTCACTACTCGATTCGCGAGATGTTCTCGCGCACCGGTATTTACAGCAACTGGAACTGGCGCGGAATAGGCGCCTACGTCCTGACATTCGTCATCATGATTCCGTTCATGTATCTGTCCTTCTACCAGGGGCCAATTGCACTCGCACTCGGTGGCGTTGACGTCGCCTTCTTCGTGGGAATCCCGATTGGTGGTCTCATCTACTGGATTCTCTGCCGAGGTATGGATCTTGATGCTGAGCGGAAAATCATCGAATCCGCTGACCGCGACCTCGATTCCTTCGCCGCTCCCATCGAATAGTTCAAAGGAAAAGACCACGATGAACACAACCCTTCACCGCGGCTCAAGGGTCGCGCACGACACCATGGCAGCGCTCAGCAATTCGTACTTCGGCAAGAACGGACTTGCCAAAGCTGGTGACGAGAAATTCGCCGACGTACTCAACCCGAGCACTGCGGAGGTCATCGGGTCGATATCGGACCTTACGGAGAAGCAGGTCGATGACGTCGTGCGCGACGCGAATGCGGCTCAACGTGAGTGGTACGCGCTCAGTGCCCTCGATAGAGCGGAGTTGATTCACGAAGCAGGTCGACGCGTTCGAGAGGACCAGCGCCTCATCGCCGAAATTCTTTCGACGGAAACGGGAAAGCCGTTCAAGGAGAGTTACGACGAAGTGAGTTGGGCCATCACCGCCATGGACTACTTCGCCGAGGTTGGCCGACACGCCATCGGCACGGTTCAGGGCCCGGCGACAGCCGGGCAATTGCATTACACGATCAAGGAACCGATGGGCACCGCAGTAATCATCCTGCCCGCAAATTACCCCATCGTCTTATCCATGTGGACGGGAGCGGCGGCGCTTGCGGCGGGTAATGCGATCATCATCAAACCGTCCGAGTGGGCAACGCTGACAACGCTGGCATTTGTGCGGGCGTTCGAGGTCCTGCCTGCGGGGCTCGTGCAGTGTGTTCCGGGAACGGCCCGCACCTCATCGCAACTGGTCAGCCACGCCGACACGCATCAGGTCTCGTTCACGGGAAGCGTACCGACTGGTCGGATTGTGGCGAAGGCGTGTGCCGATACCTTCAAGCCGTTCATCATTGAGGCGTCGGGAAGCGACCCGTTCATCGTCATGCCGTCCGCGAACCTTGATGTTGCGGCACGCGGTGCGGCTTTTGCCGCCTTTATCAATGGGGGGCAGGTCTGCACGTCGACCGAAAAGCTTATCGTGCACACGGACGTTTATGACGAGTTCATGGGTAAGTTCCGAAAGCACATCGCTGCTCTTCGCGTCGGGCACCCGCTTGACAAAGTCGACGTCGGTCCGATGGAGAACGCTCGAGAACTTGCGCGAGTGACGAGGATTCTCGAGCGCGCCATCGAACAGGGTGCACAGGCAACTCTCGGGGGTAAGCGCCCAGCGATTGCGGATGAGTCACTGGCCAGCGGATTCTTCCTGGAACCGACGATTCTTGAGGGGATGACGCGGGACATGGACATATACATGCAGGAAATATTCGGCCCCGTCGTCGCTGTCTATCGAGTCTCGAGTTTCGATGACGCACTGGACCTGGCGAACGGATCGCCGTTCGGGCTTGGGGCCAATCTTTACTCGGCAGACATCGTTGAGATCGACCGAGCCAATCAGGAGCTCATCGCGGGAATGGTTTGGATCAACGCCCCGCTTCTCGATAACGACGCGGGACCGTTCGGCGGGCGAAAAATGTCGGGAATCGGGCGTCAACTCGGTGCGGAAGGGTTAGACACTTTCCGTCACGCGAAGTTCATCATTGTCGACGCGAAGCAGTCCGAACAGAACTTCTGGTGGTTCCCCTACGACGATTCCGAAGCGTTCTAAGTCAATGCGGCTTTCGCGTCTTAGTTCAGCCACGGTGCATTCAACCTCCGTGGGAACACATCTAGCGGTCAACGTCGTCTGCTAAACCGCTGTAGGAAGGCCAGCCTTGGTAGGCAATCCAGAAAGCCGACAGATCAGCAGAACTCGAGACGTCTCGTCCCGTGATCTCCTTGATCTTCATGAGTCTGTACGAAAGGGTTTGCCGATGGATATTAAGTTCCTGAGCCGTATCGATCCATCGTCGGTCATTGCGGATGAAGCAGAACAGGGTCTCTCTCAGGGCTGCAGACTTCAGATCGTCTCGAGCCAGGTCTCCGAGCACCTGGGCGACGATTTCCGATGCTTCTTTTCGTGAACGTGTCAGTAGAGAGATCGAGACACCCTCAAAGTCGTTCCACATCTGATTCGTTCCACGGGCGGATGCCAATGTTTTAGCTGCTTGGATCGCGGCAAACTGTGTGTCGCGATAATCGGTGAAGGTTGAGGAAGCAGCAGCCTGTATTGAGAGCTTTGCTAAGAGCGCTTGCACAGGCTCGAGTGAGCTCAGCGGTACAAATATGAGCATGGCGCCTCGGTGCAGCGTAGCCAAGGCGGGAAGTTCCGCCATACCGATAGACCGTCCAACCCGTTCCTCTTCGTGGCCCGAGACGGCGACAAGTTGGAAGCCGTCGGAAAACGTTGAGTGCCCGAGGATGTCATCCAGCCCCGGCGGGAGATGACTATTGAGAAGTTCCTGCAGTGCCAGACTGCTTCTTTCTACGCGTCGTCTGACGGAACGAAGGACTCTGCTGACCGCAATGTCCACCACCTGCAGCAGGTGCACTTGAATGAAGCTGTCAAGCTCCTCGCCTGGGAATTCAGTGACCCTCAGGGCTATTCCTCGGTCTGTGGGCAGGGCGAACGATCGTACCGGTGAGTCCTCGTGGGCATCAAGATTTCGTAGCTCGCCTCCATCAACAATCACAATCCCCGTGCTGTTGTCCACGACGCTCAGTGCAACTCCGAGCAATCCTTGCAGATCACGAAGAAGGGTGCGGGGATCAGATTCAGCGAACGTGGCGAGATGGTACAACTTGCTGAGCTTCAAGACTTGAAAGGTCTGCTCGGTGGTTGTGGCGGCAGCAACCGTGCGCCCGATGGAAGCGAACGGAGTATCCCGCCCCGTTTCAAGGAGGGGAAACCCTCGCTTGTTTGCCTCATCAATCATGTCCGGGCTGATCGCGGGTGCAATGTCGTTAAGGCCGATTGCGATTCCTGCCAGGCCGGCGTCATCCAGAGCAGAGACGAATTCCCTCTGACGCGCAGGGTCTTCGGGGACGCACAGGCCGACGGTCATGAGGAGTTCGTCAGGACCGAGCCAACGCCAGGGATCGTCCATCTCGCAACTGTGGGCCCATAAGACCTTGCGGGAGAGCCCGGCTGCACCGCCGAGTACGCGGGTGTCCAGACTGGCTGTCGTCGTTAGATCGCCGACTGTAAGTACTGAGCGTTTCATGCGCCGGAGGACTACCAGGCAGCAGGGCGTGGGGAATCAGACATCCCCCAATCATGGCATCCTGAGCCGGCCCACACGATCTGGCATGCTCACCCCACAACGGGGCTTACGCACTATGCTTCGACCTGGATCGCCCTCCCTGATCAAACGGTGTTCTGATGTAGGGCGGATGGGACTTGAACCCATGACCGACGGATTATGAGTCCGCTGCTCTAACCAGCTGAGCTACCGCCCCGCGCCGTGACTACTCCGGAGAGCTGGCCGTGGCTTCGTCGTTGACCGGATCGATCACCGGTTCCCCACGATACAGGCATTCAAATGTGTTCAAGGTGCGGTTGATGTCGTGCGCGCCGATGAGCCTGATCGACTCGCGCTTGAGGGCTTCGAGTTGCAGCGGCGGCGCGGTGAGCACCTTCGTGAGCTTGTCGGCGAGGTCCCGAGCATTGCCCGGCCGGAACAGGTAACCGTTCTCGTTGTCGTGGATCAGGTGCGGAAGGGCCATGGCATCCGCTCCGACGACCGGCAAGCCGGAGGCCATGGCCTCCATCGTCGCGATGCTCTGCAGTTCCGCGATCGAGGGCATGGCGAAGACGGTGGCACGCGAGTATGCCTCGCGCAGCTCCTCGTCCGTGACGTAGCCGGCGAAGATGACGCGGTCGCTGATGCCGAGGGTGTCGGCTAGGTGCTCCAGGTTGCGTTTCTGGTCGCCGCCGCCCACGATTTCGAGTGTCACCTTGAGCTCGGGTGCGAGCAAGGCGATCGCCTGCAGGAGAACATCAATCTGCTTCTCGCCGGTCACCCGACCAACGAACAGGATGCGGTTCTCCGTGCGCGGGCCGAAGCTCGGCGAGTAGTTGTCTGCGTTGATTCCGCAGGAGATGGCGTGCACGCCGACGAGTCCCGTGTATTTCTCGAGGAACTGGGCGGCCCGACGGGTCGGCGTCGTGACGGCCTCGGCACGGCTGAAGGTGCGTCGTGCTGCCCGCCACAATGCCGTGATGACCCGGTCCTGGAATCCCTTCGGGACGAGCGAGAACTGCAGCAGGTTTTCCGGCATGAGATGGTTCGTGCCTACGATACGGATGCCCCGCTTCGCCGCCTCGATCGCCACGCCACGCCCGACATTGATGGCCGACTGGAAGTGCACGACATCCGGCTGGAAGGTGTCCAGGATGTGTCGGCTGTGACGACGCACGATCCACGGCAGGGCGAAGCGCAGCCAGTCGTGCGGCCTCCAGCGCCAGCTCTGCAGGCGGTGCACCATCATGGGCTGGCCCTCATGGACTTCAATCCAGCTGCCGTGCTTGCGCGTGGGGGCGGGCGCCATGACGTGAACGTCGTGGCCGCGGGAGACCAGGCCTGCCGCCAGGCGCTCTGCGAACTTGGCGGCGCCGTTGACGTCAGGGGCGAACGTGTCGGCCGCGATCAGTACACGGATGCGATCCTTCGCCATCCCTGCCCCTTTTTGTGACAAGTCGATCGGCAGGTCCGTCGAATCTGACAAGTGGCGTGGTCCCAACGTAGATGTGCCGGGGAGAATCATCCGGCATAGAAGTTTCGGTTTCGGCGACGCGCGCCGTAGAGGTCTGCTTGCACCCTATTCTAAACCGACGCCGCTTCGGCGAGCCTGAGTTACGGCGCGCCACGCTAGTGCAGGGCCAATCCCCCGCCTCCCGGAACTGTCAGGGGCGAGTCTGCGGGTGGTGCTTCGACAGCAGGAAGACGCCCCAGATCGCGATGACGCCCGCCACGAGAAAGGCGGCCGCCGCCCATGGCGGAGCCTGCGAGGCTTCCCCGAGGACGACGATGCCGATGCCCACGGCGACGAGGGGATCGACAACGGTCAGCCCGGCGATCACCAGGTCCGGAGGACCCGATGCGTAGGCGTTCTGCACGAAGTAGGCGCCGAGTGCGGCCGCCAGGAGCAGCCCCGCGACGCAAATCAACGTGAGCCATTCGAAGTTTCCGTACTGGGTGCGGTTGATGACGACCTTGGCCAGCGTCGCCACGAAGCCGTAGAGGACGCCGGCGCCGATGATGTAGAAGATCGCCTGGAACCGTGTCCGGAGGAAAGCGAAGGCGAGCCCGAAGGCGACGAGCACGCCGCCGAGCACGGTCAGGATCGTGAGCAGGTTGGCGTCGGTGACCGGCTTGTCGACGGCGGTGAATGCGGCGACCGTGACGAAGAGGCCCACCCCGCCGACGCACATGGAGATGGCGATCACCGATGCACGGTTGAGGCTCACCTTGCTGATGCGCGCATTGAGGATGGCCGTGATCACCAGGGCGACGGCGCCGAGCGGCTGCACCACGATGATCGGTGCGAAGAACAGGCTCGTGAGCTGGAAGACGATGGCCAGTCCCAGCATGACGGTTCCGAGCACCCACGACGGCCGGGCGAGCAGGAGCATGAGCTGTCGGGGGTTGAGCCCGCCGGTCACGGCAACCGTGTTCGCTTCGACCTTGGTGACACCCCGGTGCTGGAATTGGGCGCCGAGCGACAGGAAGACGGCGCCGATCAAGGCGATCGGGATTCCGATCGCCTGGCGTGGGTCAATCGCGATGTCGACCGGTAAGGAGATCAGGTCGAGGGTCACTCAATGACCCTATCCAGATCCATCCCGATATCCTTGCTGAATGGCCGTTCGACCGATAGTAATTTCAGGGGACCCTGTCCTGCACTTCCCAGCGAATCCCGTAGTCGTTTTCGACGATGATTTGCGCTCGCTCGTGCAGGACATGTTCGAAACGATGGATGCCGCACCCGGCGTGGGCCTCGCCGGCCCTCAGGTCGGCGTGCCCCTCCGACTCTTCACTTTCAGCTACGTCGATGACGACGAGCGCGCGTGGCGCGGCGTGGCCATCAACCCCGAGTTGTGGATCACTCCCGTGCCGGCCGGGTACGCCGACGAGGATGACGACGTCGAGGGCTGCCTGTCGTATCCGGGCGAGCGGTTTCCGCTGCTGCGCGCCCAGTCCGCCATCCTTCGTGCCGTGGATGTTGACCAGAAGCCCTTCGAGATCCGTGCGGACGGCTGGCTGGCGCGGATCTTCCAGCACGAGTACGACCATCTCGAAGGCACGCTCTACGTGGATCGACTCGAGCACGTCTATGGCAAGATCGCGGCGAAGGTCACTCGTAAGCGGGGCTGGGGCGTGCCCGGGCTCAGCTGGATGCCCGGGATCGACAACCTCGAAGATTGAACCCGCGCGCTGACAGGTAAGGCGAGCCGGTTACGGTGCTGTTTTACGCGTTCCCGGCGTTGGTCGCTGACGCGATCCCCTGCGCCGGTCCCTGACGCTGTTCCTCGCGTTGGTCCCTGGCCAGTCCGTCGCCTTCGACCACGATGTCGGCCGCATCGACATTCGCCAGCGTGGCGTCGACCGTGATCTCCCCGCTCGCACCCGACGGGCAGTGGGCGGTCAGGGTGTATTCGCCCGCGGGCAAGGTCCACGCGTAGGTGCCGTCCTGCCCACTCAGCAGGGCGATTTCGGGGACCGGTCCGCCGCTGATCACGCCCACGACGATGGCGCACCCCTCCCGCGGCCGGTCGTCGGTGCCACGAACCGTGCCGCTGATCGTGTGCTGCGCGGCCGTGCAGGCTGTGCCCGCGCCGAGGACTGCCACGGCCAGGAGGACGGCAATCGTCGCGGGCCGCGGGGCACGGCGGGTGGTGTGCGCGCGCCGAGAACTCACGCCTGCGCTCAGCGTCATGATGTCCACGTCATGATGTCCACGGTCGCCCCCTCTCCACGTCAGCGTGGAAGGGAACCGGGCCGTTGTCAATGCCGGGCCGCGGGCCGCAGCCGATGATGTCTGCGGGCGGAACGCCTTGTCCACACTCTCGTCCTCGCTCTCGTCCTCGCTCTTGTCCTCGCTCTTCTCCTCGCTCTTCTCCTCGCTCTTGTCCTCCACAGGGCGGGTCCGGGTGAGGTTGTCGCGACACGGTCGAACATAACTGCGGATGTCGGTGGGTGCTGAGAGAATCTCAGTATGTCAAGCATCGAAGCTGTATTCAGCTCCCTCACCGGCTCCCTCGCCGGCGAGCGGCTGGACGCAGCCGCGTTTGCCGCCCTGACCGACGACGACCTGGAGGCCACCCACAAGAGCATCGCCGCGCACGTGGGCGAAACCACGAAATACGCGGCCCTGTCCGCAGCCGAGATCGCCCGCCGCTCCGACTGGGCCCTCGGCCAGGCCGGCCTGGCCCGCCGCAAGGGCCACCTGAGCCCGGAAGCAATGGTGCAGTCCCTCTCCGGCGGCTCCCGAGCCGACTCCCGCCGACTCGTGGACGTCGGCACAATGATGGCCGAAGCCGAAGCCGCCGAACAGCTCGCCAGACAAGCCGCCGAACAAGCCGCCGACCAGGCCGCGGAACACCCCGAGTGGGACCTCCCGGCCGCCGCCCTCGAAGCGCCCTGGCACGCGCCACTCGGCGACGCCGTCACCGCCGGCCGGATCGGCCTCGACACCGCCGGCTTCCTCCGCAAGGGCCTCGGCGAACCAGCCGCCGGCGTCACCCCGGAGATGCTCC
>NZ_FNFU01000031.1 GCF_900101115.1 Cryobacterium psychrotolerans | reverse complement strand
GGGCAGCGCGGAACGGCTCCTGGTCGAGAGCGAGTCCCTCGTGCACGACCTCGCGGCCACCCGCACGGCCCTGCAGCAGGGCGAGATCAGCTACCGGCACGCGAAAGCACTCATGGACCACGTCTGGTCCCTGCCCGAAGACGCCCGGGCCGGGTTCGAATCGGCTCTGCTGCCCGATGCCCGGAAACTCACCGTCGCGAAGTTCGACGGCACCGCCCGCAGAGCAAGGGAGAAGGCTCACCCCGACACGATCACCACCCGGCACGCGAAGTGCATCACCGACCGGCAGGTGCAGCTCGTGCCGGCCCGGGACGGCATGGCCTGGTTGAACGCGTACCTCTCCGCGGCCGACGCGAACTCGGTGTACGAGCGGATCAGCGGCGCCGCACAGAGCCTGCAGGGCGCCGACGAGCCGCGCACGCTGACCCAGTTGCGGGCGGACGCGTTCCTCGACCTCCTCATCGACGGGGTCGCACCCTCCGGGCTGGGCCGGGGCATCCGGGCCACCGTGAATGTCACGGTCCCGGTGATGACCCTCCTCGGCCACAGCGAGGAACCCGGCCACCTCGAGGGGTACGGGCCGATCGATCCGGACACGGCCCGGCGTCTCGCCGGCCACGCACCGAGTTTCACCCGCATCCTCGTCCACCCCGAGACCGGCGCGGTGCTCTCGGTCGGCCGGAACCGGTACAAGGTGCCCAAGGACCTCCGCCGGTGGCTGCGGGTGCGCGACGAAACCTGCCGGTTCCCCGGCTGCAACCGCAGCGTGGCCCGGTCCGACCTCGACCACGGCAAGGAATGGCACGAGGGCGGCCGAACCAAACACGACAACCTCGCCCACCTCTGCGGGCCACACCACAAACTGAAAACCGAGGCCGCCTGGGCCGTGACCCACGCCAGGGACGGCACGCTCACCTGGACCTCGCCCGCCGGCCGGGAGTACACGACCGAACCGGCCACCCGGATCGACCCGCCACCCCCGTTCTGACGCCCGGCGTTCCCCGACCCTCTAGACTCCACCTGAGCCTCGACCGCCCTGCCACGGGCCGGGCGAACGCCAAGCGAAGTCCAAGCGAAGGCCAAGCGAAGGCCAAGCGAAGGCCAAGCGAAGGCCAAGCGAAACGGACGCTCGCTCCGAAGGATTCCCATGACCTCACGCCCGGCCCAACACCTGACCTCGCGCCTGTCTTCACGCCTGACCTCACGCCTGACCTCGCGCCGGCGGCTGGCCGCCTGGCTGCTGGCCGGCCTGGGCATGGTGACGGCTCTCGTCGTGGTGACGGGCTGCGCCGCCGTCAGGAGCGGAACGCCGGTCGCATCCGACCAAGACTCCGCCACCGGCCCGACGGCGGCCTTCTATGGCGACTCCTACACGCTCGGCACCGGGGCCTCCGGCCCGGCGAAGCGCTGGTCGACCATCGTGTCGGCCGAGCGAGGCTGGAACGAAGTGAACCCCAGCGTCAATGGCCTCGGGTTCGTCAACAAGCGCGACTCGCGGCCCGGTCCCGACCTCGTCGACCAGGTGATCAGCGCCAATCCCGACATCGTCATGGTCACCATGGGCCTCAACGACAACTTCTCGATGCCCGACCGAGCCGCTGACATCCGGGCCGCCATCACGGATGACCTCACCAGGCTGCACGAGGCCCTCCCGGACGCCCGCTTGATCGTCGTGGAGCCGTTCTGGTACACGGACGCGCGGCCCTCCTCGGTCGAGCGCATCATCGGTTGGGTGCGGGACGCGGCGGCGCAGGTCGGTGCCAGCTACATCCCGGGCGCCTCGCACTGGATCGAGGGTCATCCCGAATGGATGGCCGGGGACGGGCTGCACCCCAATGATGACGGCTACCGGGCACTGGCCGAACGGATGGACGCCGAGCTGGCGAAGCTGGGCCTCTGAGGCTCTGAGGTTCTGTGGCGCCGGCCTTCACAGGAAGTCGGCGAACTCCGTGTCGATGAACGCGCCCAGGTCGACGCCGGCCATCGCGAGCACAGCGAAGAGGATCCCGTAGACCACGTAGACCGTGACCGGGACCAGCAGGAACCACTCGCGGCGTGACCCGGCATTGCCCAGCACCGGAAGTGCGAGGTAACCGCCCCTGGACCACAGGCTGCTGAACAGGGGCACCTTCCGCCACCAGCGCGGCGGTTTCGGAACCCAGGGCCACAGCAGGGGCAGCCCCCCGGTGGTGAGGAAGTCGCCGACGAGGTGGATGCCGTAGCCGAGGGTGAAGCAGACGACGAACCAGGCCTGCTGCTCGGGAGCATAGAGGGCGATGAACGCCGCCACACCGAGGCCGATCAGCCACGCCACCGGCCAGGGGCCGTCGGAAAACCCGAGCGCCTTCACGGCGAACGCGACGGCGGCCGCGGTCAGTACGGCCGGGCCGAAGCTGACGGGCTCGTGCCACCACTCCGGTTGCCAGACGATGTGGCCGAAGCCGGTGGCCAGTAACCAGGCGCAGAGCAGTGCGAGCAGGCTGTGCAGGCCGTGCCGATGCCCTCCGGAGGCCCGGGAGATGCCGGAGGTGACGAGTTTGCCGAGCACGGGAACGGACTGGGCGATGGTCGCGGAGCCGTGGTCGGCATCCGCCAGCAGCGCCGCCCCGGCGCAGAGCAGCGCACCGGCGATTGTGCCGACCGGGGTGACGGGGAAGAGGCCGAGGCCGTGCCCCGCCGTTGCCGTGACGGCGATCCAGGCGGCGGCGCCGGACATGGCGTGGTGTCCACCCATCATGAGCGCGGGTCCTGTCTTGTTGCACGTGTCTTTTGCACGCCGAATTCGCGAGGGATTTCGGCGGGGAGTGTCGCCGGGCCTCGCTTGAGCGGATGCCGACGGTTCCCACTGTAGGTGCCGCCGGTGACATGGCCGCCGTTCGTCAGGCGCGCCGCCAAGTAGGTTGAGGACCATGACTCCAGCGACGATGCTCACCTCCGTTCTCCGCCACGCCGGCTCCGTCCGCCCCTACGCGACCAGCCGCCCGCTTTCGCTGGAACGGGTGGATGTGCCGGCGCCACGGCGCGGCGAGGTGCTCGTCAAGATCGAACGCGCCAGCCTGTGCCACTCAGACTTGTCCGTCATCGACGGCTCCCGCATCCGGCCGCTGCCGATGGCACTCGGCCATGAGGCCGCGGGAACCATCGCCGAGGTGGGGTCCGGCGTCACCGACGTGCGTGTCGGTGACCGGGTGGTGCTCGTCTTCGTGCCCAGCTGCGGCGACTGCCGTGCGTGCAACCACGGCCGGCCCGCCCTCTGCCACCGGGGCGCGATCGCGAACGCCGCCGGGGACCTCCTGCACGGCGATGCGGTGCTTCGTACGGGCTCGGGCGACCGGCTGAACCACCACCTGGGAGTCTCGGCGTTCTCGGAGTACGCGGTCGTGGCCCGCGAATCCGTTGTCGTGGTCGACGACGATGTGCCCTTCGACGTTGCCGCCATGTTCGGCTGCGCCGCGCTGACCGGGATGGGCGCCGTACTCAACACCGCGCGACTGGGCGAGGGGGAATCGGTGATCGTGTTCGGTCTCGGGGCCGTCGGCCTGATGGCGGTCATGGCGGCCGCGCAGGTGCCGGGCACCACGGTGATCGCGATCGACCCGCTTCCCGAAAAGCAGGCGCTCGCGCTCCGCTGCGGTGCGCACGTCGCCGGCTCGCCCGAACAGGCGGCCGCGCTGGTGGCGGAGCACGCCGGCGACGGGGTCGACGTGGCCATCGAGGCCGTCGGCAGCGGGCGGGTCATGGAGGCCTGCCTCGGGTTGCTGACCCGCGGCGGAGCCCTGGTGTCCGTCGGGCTGCCGCACCCCGACCAGACGATCACCGTGCAGGCCCTGCAGTTCGCTGGGGGTGGCAAGCGGCTCCTCGGCTCCTACATGGGCGATTCCGTTCCGGCCAGGGATATCCCGTTCTACCTGCAGATGTGGCGGGACGGCAAGCTTCCGGTCGAGCTCCTGCACACCGACACCCGGCCGCTCGCCGACATCAACGAGGGCCTGGATGCCCTGGCCGAGGGACGGGTCGTCCGTCGGTTGTTCGCGATGGAATAGGGAACCGGGTGGCGCCGATGCTCGCCGGTTCCTCCACAGCGACCGCGCGCGACCCATCCCGCACCGAAACCGCCCCTGACGGCGGCGGGAACCTCCTCCTCCGACACGCTGGGGGCCGGAGGTGCTCGTGGCTCGCAAAGACGAACTGGGCAGGCGCGGGGAAGCCTGTGCGGCGGCCTTCCTGACCGATGCCGGCTACCGCGTGATCGCCCGCAACTGGCGGTGTCCGCAGGGTGAAATCGACCTCGTCGTCGAGGGTGGCGGCGAGGTTGTCTTCGTCGAGGTGAAGACGCGCTCGGGCACCGGCTTCGGGCATCCGTTCGAAGCGATCACGGTCGCCAAGCTGGCCAGGCTGCGCCGGCTGGCCGCGGCCTGGTGCGAGCAGGCGGACGCATGGCCGGGCCGCATCCGGATCGACGCGATCGCCGTGATCGCCGAGCCCGGCAAGACGCCGGTGATCGAACATCTCGCCGGGGTGTTCTGATGGGGCGGCTCCGGCCTCGGAGCGTTCCGGCGGGGCGAGCCTGATGGGGCTCGCCAGAACCCACGCGATGGCCCTCCTCGGCCTCACCGGTGCCCTGGTCGAGGTGGAGGCGGACATCTCCGGCCAGCTTCCCGGGATGTTCCTGATCGGGCTGCCGGATGCCGCGCTATCGGAGGCGACGCATCGCGTGCGGACCGCGGCCGCGAATTCCGGCTGCCCCCTCACCCGCAACCGCCTCACCATCAACCTGTCCCCGGCCGCGCTGCCGAAGCACGGCTCGGGCTTCGACCTGGCCATCGCGGTCGCCTGCCTCGCCGCCGACGAGCTCATCTCGGCCGACTCGGTGGCCGGCGTCGTGCACATCGGCGAACTGGCCCTCGACGGACGGCTGCGTCCCACGCCCGGGATACTGCCGGCCGTCGTCGCCGCATCGAGGCTGGGGCACACCACTGTCATGGTCCCCGCGGGCAGCGCCGACGAGGCGTCGCTCGTCCCGGACATGCGCGTGATCGGCGTCGCCACCCTGCGGGACGCGGCGATCTGGCACGGCGCCCGGCTCGAGCCGATCCCCGTCGACGCGATCGTGCCGCCGGCGGACCCTGCCGAGCACGTCGAAGAGCCCGACCTCGTCGACGTGCTCGGCAACGACGATGCCGTGCTCGCTCTGCAGATCGCCGCCGCGGGCGGCCACCACGTCTTCATGCTCGGGCCGCCCGGCTCCGGAAAGACCATGCTCGCTGCGCGCCTGCCGGGGCTGTTGCCCGATCTGGACGCCGCGGCCTCCCTCGAGGTCAGCTCGATGCGCTCGCTCAGCGGCCACGCGCTCGGGCGCGCGCTCATCACACGCCCACCGCTGGAGGCCCCGCACCACACGGCGACCGCGGCGGCCATGGTGGGCGGCGGGAGCGGACAGATCCGGCCTGGCGCGGCGGCGCGGGCCTCGCACGGCGTGCTCTTCCTCGACGAGGCGCCCGAGTTCGCCTCCTCGGTGCTCGACGCACTCCGTCAGCCGCTCGAGTCGGGTGTCATCATCATCCACCGAGCCAACGCGACGGCACGCTTTCCCGCCCGGTTCCAACTGGTCATGGCGGCCAACCCCTGCCCCTGCGGTCAGTACGGTTCCACCGATCTGGACTGCACCTGCCCGCCGAGCGCCAGGCGGCGCTACCTCGCCCGCATCTCCGGGCCGCTCCTCGACCGGATCGACATCCAGCTGCGGGTGACCCGCGTCACCGCGGCCCAGTTGCGCCTCGCGGCAGACGAGCCGCGGCGCTCCAGCGCCACCGCGCGCGGCCGCGTGATCGACGCGAGGGCGGCGGCCGCCGACCGCCTGGCCGGCACGCCGTGGTCCCTCAACTCCGAGGTCCCGGGACCCTGGCTGCGTGGCCCGCAATCGCGCCTCGGCGGATCGATCACGGCCACCCTCGACCGTGCGCTCGAGCGCGGCGGAATCACCATGCGCGGCTACGACCGCGTGCTCCGAGTCGCCTGGACGATCGCGGACCTCGACGGCGTGCAGCGCCCGGGCGCCGACCACGTCGGGCAGGCGCTCTACCTGAGGAAGGGAATGACGACATGACACTGTTCGGGCTGGAGGAGTCGGTGATCGTGGGGCTGGCGAGGGGCGTGCACCCGGGCGGCGATGAGTCGGAGCGGGATGCTCCGGCCGACGTGTTCGCCCGAGCCGCCTGGACTGGCATCGCCGAACCGGGCGACGGGGTCGCGGGTCTGCTCGTCGGCAGCCTGGGCGCGAGCGTGGCCCTCACCGCCGTCCTCGAGACGTGGACGCCGGAGCGGCTCGCGGTCACAGTGCGGGAGAGCGGCGTCGCCGGGGAGGAGCTCGAGAGCGAGCTCGAGCAGGGCCTGCAGCGGTGGCGCCCGCGCCTGTCCTCCGCCGAGGTCATCCATTCCCTGCAGCAGGCAGCGCGGGTGTCGGCGCGACTGCTCCTGCCCTCCGACCCGCTCTGGCCGGCGTCGCTCGACGATCTCGGCCTGCACGCCCCGATCGCGCTCTGGTGGCGCGGCGACCCGGCGGCCTTCCACGCTCTCCCGCACGCGGTCGCCCTGGTCGGTGCCCGGGCAGCGACCGGCTACGGCGAGCACGTGGCGATGGAGGCCGCCGCCGGGCTCGTCGACCGCGGCTTCGCTATCGTGTCCGGCGCCGCCTACGGGATCGACGGTATGGCCCACCGCGCGGCCCTCGCCAGCGAGGGCATTACTCTCGCGTTCCTGGCCGGGGGAGTCGACCGGCATTACCCGACCGGTCATGACGCGCTGATCAGCCGCATCGCCGAGGTGGGCGCCGTCGTATCCGAGTTGCCGTGCGGCGCCGCGCCCACGAAATGGCGATTTCTCCAGCGCAACAGGTTGATAGCCGCTGCCGGCGCGGCCACCGTCGTGGTCGAGGCGGGCTGGCGATCCGGCTCGCTGAACACAGCCGGCCACGCCGCCGCCCTCGGCCGTCCCCTGGGCGCGGTTCCGGGGCCCGTCACATCGCCCGCCTCGGCCGGATGCCATCGCCTCATCCGCGAGTTCGACGCCGTCTGCGTGACCACCGCCGCAGAAATGGCCGAGCTTGCCGGTGAAGGGGTCTGGGCCCTCGACCGGATCGAGGCCGAGGGCGCCGCGGGCGGGACGGATTCCCGCACCAGCGAGGAGATCCGCGTCCTCGATGCGCTGAGCCGAAGGTCCCCGCGCCCCGTGCCCGACATCGCGCGCAGGGCCGGGATGTCAACCGCGGCCGTACTGGGCGCCCTCGGCGCGCTCGACCTCGACGGGGTGGTGAGCGAGCGCGAGACCGGTTGGGTCTCGATCGGCCGCGGAACGTGATGCCTGGCCTGTGGGCTCGGGGATCGAGAGCGCTCCGGCGTTCATCCCATCGGCCGGCTGTTCGCGAGCCGACACGGGGAGTGCCGGTGGTTGGTCGTAGTGTGGTCGCTGACCCACGAATCAGACCCACCAGGGGGATCCATGCCAGACGAAGACTGGGGCCAGTACTCGCCGGCCTCGCACCTCCTGGTGCACCTCAGCGACACGCACTTCCTCGGTGCGGAGCGGCCGCTCTTTGGAGCCGTCGACACGGACAGCACGGTGCAGCGGGCGCTGGAGCAGCTGGAACGATCAGGGCTGCGCCCCGACGCCATCGTGCTCACCGGCGACATCGCCGACCGGGGCGAGCCCGACGCGTACAGGCGCGTGCGGGACCTCGTAGAGGCGGCCGCCGATCGCCTCGGCACCCAGGTCATCTGGGTCATGGGCAACCACGACGAGCGGGCGGCCTTCCGCACCGAACTGCTGCGCGAAGAGGAATCGGCAAACACCGGGCCGGTCGACGCGGTCTTCGACATCCGCGGCCTCCGGGTCATCGTGCTCGACACGAGCGTGCCGGGCTATCACCATGGCGAGGTGTCCGACGAACAGCTGGCCTGGCTGGCCGGCGTGCTCGCGGATCCGGCCCCCCACGGCAGCCTCCTCGCCCTGCACCACCCTCCGGTCCCCACCCCGACGGCACTGATGAGCATCCTCGAACTCCGGGATCAGCCGCGCCTGGCCGAGGTGATCGCAGGCAGCGACATCCGGTCCATTCTGGGCGGCCACATGCACTCCGCGACGACCGGGCAGTTCGCGGGCATCCCCGTTTCCGTGGCCGCCGCCACCTGCTACACGCTCGACCCAAGCGCGCCGCGGCGCGAGCTGTCCGGGGTCGACGGGGGCCAGTCATTCAATCTGGTGCGCGTGTACGAAGACCAGGTCGTGCATTCCCACGTGCCGCTCGGCGCCTACGACGTGGTGACGCACTTCGACGCCGCATTCCTCGACCGCTTCGCCAGCCTCACCGCCGAGGAACGCACCGAGGCGTTCTCCCGGCACGCCTGAGGCGCTGCGGTGATATCCGATGCGGGGGTCGATGCCGGGGGAGTGCACCTGGACCGCGCCATCGACGACTTCGTGCTCTACCTCACGGTGGAGCGCGGGTTCTCGCCGCACACCATTCGCGCCTACCGCACCGACCTCGCCGCGCTGGCCACCTTCGCGGAGCTGCGCGGGCACACCACGACGGATGCCCTGAGCCTGGACCTGCTCCGCGACTGGCTCTGGTCGGGCACCCAGGCCGGGCTCGCTCGCTCCACGATCGCCCGGCACTCGGCCTCCGCCCGGAGTTTCACGGCGTGGCTGGCACGAACCGGTGCCGGCACGGTCGACCCGGGCGTGCGGCTGCGCTCGCCGAAGCCCGGCCGCACGCTGCCTCGGGTCATCAACCGCAGCCAGATGCAGGAACTCCTCGGTTCCCTGGCGCTACGAGCCGAGCACGGTGCGCCCACGGCGCTTCGGGACCTGGCGGTGATCGAGCTCCTGTACGCGTCGGGCCTGCGGGTGTCGGAGCTCGTCGGCCTCGACGTCGGCGACGTCGACCTGGACCGGCTGACCGTCCGGGTCACCGGCAAGGGCGGCAAGGAACGCGTGGTTCCGTTCGGGGTCCCGGCGCAGGGCGCGATCGTGGACTACATCCGTCGGGCTCGTCCGGTATTGGCCGCGGCACCGGCCGCCTCGAAAACAGCCGCCCAGACTGCGGCAGCGGCACGCGCTGCGGCGCAGTCCTCGCCGCAGTCCCGGCCATCTTCGTCGCCGGCGCCGTCAGCACTCTTCCTCGGAACCAGGCGCACGCGCCTCGGCGTGCGTGCCGTGTACCGCCTCGTCGCGAGTCTCCTCGTCGAGTTCCCGGGAGCGGGGCCGGCCGGTCCTCACGCGCTCAGGCACACGGCGGCCACCCATCTGCTGGACGGCGGGGCCGACCTCCGTGCGGTGCAGGAGATGCTCGGGCACTCCAGCCTGGGCACCACGCAGATCTACACCCACGTATCCGCCGAGCGGCTCAAGCAGAGCTATCGCACCGCCCACCCCCGCGCCTGATGCTCCCCGCGAAACCGCAGTTGTGCACGTTATGAGGGCGTTTTAAGCGGCACAACTGCAGTTTCGCGGAGGATTGAGGCCTGCAGGGGCAGGAGCACGGCGCGGGGAACCCCGCCGAGCAAGAGCATCGGCGACACGTACTGCCCGTGCAACCGCACGCCGAAATGTAGGCAGGCGTCCGCGCAGTGGCCGCCGGATGCCATCAGCCCGATTCGCTGCCCGGCGGCAACACGGTCGCCTACGGGAACGACGCCGATCACGGGCTCGACGGTCGAGACCAGGTCGCCCGGGTGACTGATCGACACCACAGGGCGGCCGGCGACGACGCCGGAGAAGGAGACAACGCCTCCCGCCGGTGCGAAAACGGGGGCGCCCCGCCGCTCGGGGAGATCGATGCCCCGGTGTCCGGCGGCGTAGGGGGAGGCCGGGGCCTCGAACGACCTCGTCACGGAGTGCGGGGCAGGCACTGGCCAGAGCCAGGTGGCCGGAGGCGAGGAGCCGGGCAGCAGCCAGAACGGGACGAGCAGCGACGCGGCGAACACACGGGACGGCCGCGCCAGGGACGGCAGCGCCCGGGACAGCAGCAAACGGGACGGCAGCGCCCGGGACGGCCATGCTCGGGGAGGCGGCGCCCCGAACGGCCACACCCGGAACGGGGATGCTCGGGAGGAGGACACGTACCCACCCTGTGCGTGCGCCCGCCGTCCGGATGCCCGGGGCCGGCATCCGTGCGGGGTCGGCTCGGCGCCGCGGTTGTGGTGGAAGGCCTGGTGCCGGCCCGGTGGCGAACGACGGTGTCCGCGGACCCGGTCGGCCTGGTGCTAAACTCATCCCAGCAGCGCTTTAGTGCGCTGACTACGCGTGCCCATTCGGCCTCCACGACCATTCGGTCCCCGCTTCGCAGGAAGCAGGGGCGGTTGTGTGCCGGGCACCAGGAGAGGCGATCGACCGATTGCCGCGTGAAACCGATTGGCGTTTTGCTGCCTCGCAGCGCGCGCCGGACAAGGAGAACGGCTCATGGCCGTCGTAACCATTCGCCAGCTGCTCGACAGCGGCGTGCACTTCGGGCACCAGACCCGACGTTGGAACCCGAAGATGAAGCGCTTCATCTTCACCGAGCGTTCCGGCATCTACATCATCGACCTTCAGCAGTCGCTCGGCTTCGTCGACAAGGCGTACGACTTCGTCAAGGAGACGGTTGCCCACGGCGGCACCATCCTCTTCGTCGGCACCAAGAAGCAGGCGCAGGAATCGATCTCGGAGCAGGCGCAGCGCGTCGGCCAGCCGTACGTCAACCAGCGCTGGCTCGGTGGCCTCCTCACCAACTTCCAGACCGTGTCAAAGCGTCTGGCTCGCATGAAGGAGCTCGAAGAGCTCGACTTCGAGGACACCGCCAAGAGCGGTTTCACGAAGAAGGAAATGCTCATTAAGAAGCGCGAGCTCGTCAAGCTTCACAAGAGCCTCGGCGGTATCCGCAACCTCACGAAGACGCCGTCGGCGCTGTGGGTTGTCGACACCAACAAGGAGCACCTCGCCATTGACGAGGCCCGCAAGCTCGGCATCCCCGTCATCGCGATCCTCGACACGAACTGCGACCCGGACGACGTCCAGTACCCGATTCCGGGCAACGACGACGCCATCCGCTCCGTCGGCCTGCTGACCCGCATCATCGCGGACGCGGCAGCCGAGGGCCTCATCCAGCGTCACGCCAAGCCGGAGGCCGAAGTTGAGCCCCTCGCCGCCTGGGAAGCCGAACTCCTGGCCGCCCCCGCTGAGGCCGAGGCCGCTACGGAGACCACTCCTGAGCAGTCCTCCGCCGAGACCGTAGAGGTTGCAGCCGAGAAGGTTGCCGCCGAGCAGGTCGCCGGCGAAGAAGCAGCAGCCACCGAGGTTGCCGCTGAGGCCGCAACCGAAGAGGTTGCCGCCGCAGACGCACCCGCCGAAGAGACCAAGTAAGGACACCAGGTATGGCAAACGTCACACTCGAAGCAGTCAAGGCCCTGCGCGAACGCCTCGGCACCGGCATGGTCGACACCAAGAACGCCCTCGTTGAAGCCGATGGCGACATGGAGAAGGCCGTCGAACTCCTCAGGATGAAGGGGGCGAAAGGCAACGCGAAGCGCGCCGACCGTTCCACCTCCGAGGGGCTCGTCGCCGCCAAGGAAATCGGCAACACCGCCACGATGATCGAGCTCGCCTGCGAGACCGACTTCGTCGCCAAGGGTGACAAGTTCGTCGCCCTGGCTGAGAAGGTCATCGACGCGGTCGCGGCTGCCGGCGCCACCACGGTCGACGAGGGCCTGGCCGCACCGGCCGACGGCAAGACCGTCGCCGAGCTGATCAACGACGAGGCCGCCATCATCGGGGAGAAGTTCGAACTGCGTCGCGTCGCATCCGTCACGGGTGAGAAGTTCGCGGTTTACCTGCACAAGACCAGCAAGGACCTGCCCCCGCAGGTCGGCGTTGTCGTCGGCTACTCGGGTGACGACGCGGAGACCGCGCGCAGCATTGCGCAGCACATCTCGTTCGCCAACCCCGAGTACCTCTCCCGCGAAGACGTCCCTGCGGACGCCGTCGAGGCAGAGCGTCGGATTGTCACCGAGATCTCGAAGAACGAGGGGAAGCCGGAAGCGGCACTCCCCAAGATCGTCGAGGGTCGCGTGACCGCGTACTTCAAGCAGGTTGCCCTGCTCGAGCAGGACTACGCCAAGGACAACAAGTTGTCCGTGAGCAAGGTCCTCGCCGATGCCGGAGTCACCGTCTCGGGCTTCGCCCGGTTCAAGGTCGGCGCGTAGCTTCACCATGAGGGAGACCGGATTGCGAACGCAATCCGGTCTCCTTTTCTGTGCCCTCACTCGCAGGTGCACGCAGTAGCTTTAGAACCACGTCACAACGGAAGGACTCGCACGGCATGTCAGAAACGGGTAAGAAGCGCAGGGTCCTCCTCAAACTTTCCGGGGAGGCGTTCGGGGCAGGAGCCCTGGGCGTGAACCCCGACGTCGTCAGTTCCCTCGCCCGCGAAATCGCCGAAGCGGCCAAGACCGTTGAGATCGCCATCGTCGTCGGCGGCGGCAACTTCTTCCGTGGCGCGGAACTCTCCCAGCGCGGCATGGACCGCGGCCGGGCCGACTACATGGGGATGCTCGGCACCGTCATGAACGCCCTCGCCCTGCAGGACTTCCTCGAGCAGGCCGGCGCGGAAACCCGCGTCCAGTCCGCCATCGCCATGACCCAGGTCGCCGAGCCGTACATCCCGCGGCGCGCCGAACGTCACCTCGAGAAGGGCCGGGTCGTCATCTTCGGCGCCGGGGCGGGCCTTCCGTACTTCTCCACGGACACCGTCGCCGCCCAGCGCGCCCTGGAAATCGACGCCCAGGTCGTCCTGGTGGCCAAGAACGGTGTGGACGGCGTGTACTCCGACGACCCGCGCACCAACCCCGATGCGACGAAGATCGCCCGCATCACCTACCAGGAAGCCCTGCAGCGCGGCCTCAAGGTCGTCGACTCCACCGCCTTCAGCCTGTGCATGGACAACGGGATGCCCATGCAGGTGTTCGGAATGAAGCCGGACGGCAACGTCACGGCTGCGATTCTGGGCGCCGATCTGGGAACCCTCGTCTCCAACTAAGCTTGATCCTGCCCACCGAAGAAGGAGTCCCCGTGATTGCGGATGTTCTGTCCGATTCCACCCAGCGCATGACGAAGGCCGTCGAAGCCGCCAAAGACGACTTCGCAACCGTTCGGACGGGGCGTGCGAACCCCCAGATGTTCGCGAAGATCCTGGTCAGCTACTACGGCACCATGACGCCCCTCGAGCAGCTCGCCTCCCTGCAGAACCCCGAGGCGCGCACGTTGCTCATCACGCCCTACGACAAGGGCGCCCTCCGCGACATCGAGGTGGCCATCCGGGACACCCCCAACCTCGGGGCCAACGTCGGCAACGACGGTGTCATCATCCGGGCGACCCTGCCCGAGCTGACGGCCGACCGTCGCAAGGAATACGTCAAGATCGTTCGGACCAAGGCCGAGGATGCGAAAATCTCCGTGCGAAACCTCCGCCGCAAGGCCAAGGACGAGCTCGACGCGCTGAAGAGCGACGTGGGTGAAGACGAGGTGTCACGTGCCGAGAAGGAACTCGAGTTGATCACCAAGAGCCACGTCGACAGCATCGACGACGCGCTCAAGCGCAAGGAATCCGAGCTCCTCGAGATCTAGGGGAGTCGCCGTCATGACCCAGGATCCTCCCGGCTCCCAGCCCCCCAAGCGCGGTCGTGGCACCAACCGCGCCGAATTCCGGGCGCAGGTCGAGGCCACCAAAGCCGACTTTGAACGCCAGGTTCAGGCGACCCGGGCGCAAATCGATGCCACGAATGTTCGGATCGAGGCGCGAACGGGCCGGAATCTGATCCTGGCCGTGCTGATCGGCCTCGTGCTGGGGCTGACGATGGTGTTCAGCCTGATCTTCATCAAGGAACTGTTCATGGTCTTCGCGGGCGTGATCGTGGCGTTCACCGCCTTCGAATTCGCCCAGGCTCTGCGTCACGCCGGGCGCATCGTTCCCCGGATCCCGGTCGTCATCGCGGCCGTAGCCGTCGTCCCGGCCGCGTTCTACTGGGGCGCCGAGGGCCAATGGCTGGCTACGCTGGCCGGCATCCTGTTGATTGCCCTCTGGCGGATGGCACTGCTCGCCTGGCCCGCGCACCGGGCGGAGTTCCGCAGCGTGCTCGGAGACATCGGCGCCGGATTCCTGATCCAGGCCTACGTCGTCTTCCTGTCCAGTTTCGCCGTGCTGCTGGCCGCCCAACCGGGAGGCCAGTGGTGGACTCTCGCATTCCTCCTTCTGGTCATCACCGCCGACACGGGCGCCTATGCCAGCGGCCTGTCGTTCGGCAAGCACCCGATGGCCCCCGGCATCAGCCCCAAGAAGACCTGGGAGGGCCTGGCCGGGGCCGCTCTGGTCTGCATGGTCGCCGGCGTGCTCCTCTCGCTCTTCATGCTCGGCCAGCCGTGGTGGTTCGGTCTGATCTTCGGGTCGGTCATCCTGGTCACCGCCACATTCGGCGACCTCGCCGAGTCGCTCATCAAGCGTGACCTCGGCATCAAAGACATGAGCTCGTGGCTTCCCGGACACGGCGGATTCCTCGACCGGCTCGACTCGATCCTCCCGTCCGCCGCAGCCGCTTACGCGCTCTTCCTCATCTTCGCCTGAGCCCGGTTGCAGCAGTGAAGCCGAGCGTGCGAGAGAATGAAGCGGTGAGCACCTTTCCCCTGACCGACAAGAAGACTCTCGGCTACAGCGTCGAGCAGGTCGATGGTTTCCTCGCAGCGGCCCGGAGCGCGTACGACGCGAAGGGTGTCTCCGAGCAGCTGACGGCCGAGTCCATCCGTCACACGGCCTTCGCGATGCAGAAGGGTGGCTACTCTCCCTCGCACGTCGACGCAGCCCTGGAGCGCCTCGAGGATGCCTTCGCCGCGCGCGAGCGTGACGACGCGGTGCGGACCAAGGGCCGCCAGGCGATCTCCGCGGAGGCGAGCAAGAAGACCCAGGAGATCGTCGACCGGCTCACTCGCCCGCCCGGGCACCGCTTCACGCGGACGAGCGTGCTCACCGTCGGCTACAGCCTCGCCGACGTCGACCGGTTCACGAGCCGAGTCGTCAAACACCTGGAGAAAGGCCGCGCGCTCAGCGTCGACGACGTGCGCACCGCCGTTTTCCGTCCGCAGCGCGGCGGATACCGCGAGGCGCAGGTCGATCTCGTGCTCGACGGCGTGGTCGACCTGATGCTCGCGGTTCGCTGACATCGGCCTGTTATCTCGCTGTGACCGCCGATCTGGGCTAGGCTCGACAAATCGTGGGTAGACATCTGAATGTAATCGAACCTGTTGCGGCTCACCAGCCGCCCAGGGCCCGGATGGTCAGACCCCGCTCGCGGAGCCGTTTGACCCTGGGTGTCTTCGCTTTCACGGCGGCATCCGCCTTCGTCCTGGTGAGCGTCATCGACCCGTACTCCGGCGCAACGGCGTCTCCGTACTTCCAGCCGGCCGGGGACCGCTTCGCCGGCCAGGCCAGCCAGGAAGTTCTCGTAGCCGGCAGCTACACGAACACCGTCTCTCGCGACAGCTTCACCGTGGGCGAGAAGCCCAAGCCAAAGCCCAAGCCCAAACCAAAGGCGGCGGCCTCAGCAGGCTTCGCAGCGCCGGATGCTGCCGTGCCCAGCCCGGGTTCCGCCCAGGCCATCGCGCACGGCAAGGTCATTGCGCGCGGCTGGGGCGAAGACCAGTTCAACTGCCTTGTCTCCCTGTGGAACAAGGAGTCGGGCTGGCGCGTCAATGCCATGAACTCCTCGAGCGGCGCCTACGGCATTCCCCAGGCACTCCCCGGATCCAAGATGGGCTCGGCCGGCTCCGACTGGGCGACGAACGCCGGAACCCAGATCGAGTGGGGCCTGGGCTACATCACCGACCGGTACGGCTCGCCCTGCGGCGCCTGGGGCAAGTCCCAGGCCGACGGCTGGTACTAGGGCGTGTCTCCTAATTCGTGTAACCAGATGGTGATGGCGCGGAGGACGACTCCTCCGCGGTAGGTGAGGGCGAGTTTGTCGTAGCGAGTGGCGAGGCCGCGCCACTGCTTGAACGTGTTGAATGAGCGTTCGACGACGTTGCGGCGCTTGTATGCCTCCTTGTCCAGGCCGATGGTCCGACCGCCGTTTCGGCCGCGGCGTTTCCGGTTCGCGACCTGGTCGGAGCGCTCCGGGATCACGGTTTGGATGCCGCGGGTGCGCAGAAATTCCCGGTTCGCCTTGGACGAATACGCCTTGTCGCCCAGCAGTCGGTCGGG
>NZ_FNFU01000035.1 GCF_900101115.1 Cryobacterium psychrotolerans | reverse complement strand
AACCCGCCCGTAAGTTTGCTGCCCGAATAGATTTCAGTGCCCATTGACCCGTCGGAGGAGACCAGCACGGGGTCGACTTTCTCCTCGATCCCGCCGCCGAATACGTAGACGCCGGCAGCCCTCGCCTCCTCGATCACAGCGTGGGATTCAGCGACGACGATCGGGAACTCTTCCTCGGTGAGGACCATAGCTTCGCTCGGGAAGGAGATGAGGTATTTGGTCATGTCTCGATGGTGCCCCTGGACGGACCGGACAGCAACGATTAGGACCCAGCGCGGCTTCAGGTATTCGTCCCGTTCGACGTCCGGCTTGCGGGCGATTACCTGGTTTCCGCGTTCGCGTTAGTGGAGACCGCTTCGCTCGATAATCAGGTGCTGAACTTCCTTGAAGACGCGTTCGGTATCGGATTTACTGGTTGGCACACGTACGGGAGGCAATTACAGATGACGAGCTCGAGCGCTGCGGCTGAATCACAGATTGGGTCCCGGAACATGAACATGCTGAAGGGCGAGGAGATCGCCGAGGCCAAGCTGACCGACTGGCGCAAGTTGGCCCAGGGACTGCATGCCCGCTACTTGGTCGACGACTTCGGCACCGGCGCACGGTTCGTTTCCGCGGTAGGCGAGGCGGGCGATGCGCTCGGACACCACCCGAGCGTGTCGATCGGCAATGGGTACGTGGACCTCAAGCTGGTCAGCGCCGACGCCATCTACCGCGACGACGAGGGCACCGAACACGTCGTCGAATGGGTAACCCAGCAGGACGTCGACCTTGCGCGACGGATCACCGAGATCGCCGCCGACCACAAGGTCGACGCCGACCCGGCCTCGGTCAGCGTCCTCGAGCTCGGCCTCGACACGGGGCACTCCGCGACCATCGCCCCGGTGTGGGCCGCCTTGCTGACCGGCAACGCCGAGGCCCAGGGCCACGGGTCGCCCAGCGACGAGATCCGGGACGGCACGGGGCGCATACCGAACCTGTGGTTCGGGGACACCGACGAACACGAGACCCCGAGCCAGCGGTTCCACGTCGAGGTCTATGTGGCGCCCGAAGTGGCCGAGCAACGAATCGCCGCTGCAGTCGCCGCGGGTGGGACCGTCGTTGATGACAGCGGCGCGCCGTCGCTCACCGTGATCGCCGACCAGGACGGCAACACGGGAGTCCTATGCGTCGCCGAGTCCCCTGCAACGAAGCCTGCTTCCTGACCTTCCTGACCTTCTTGAACTCGTTCCCGAGACAACCCCGGAGGTAGGCGTGACGACTCCGCACGTGATCAAACCGCTCACTCCCGAGACCTTCCCGGCGTGGCTGGCGCTCGCGCAGAAGCACAACGGGGTCTGGGGCGGGTGCTACTGCTCGTATTTCCACGAAGACACGGAGCACACCGTCAAGAGCGAGTACGACGGGCCGACGTTCAAGCAGAGACTCGTGGCGGAGGGCGTCGCACACGCCGCGCTCGTCTTCGACGGCGACGACGCGATCGGGTGGTGCGAGTACGGCAGCCCGGTCGAACTGCCGCGCATCTACCACCGCAAGGAGTACGACGCGGGCGAGACCAAGCCGGCACCGTGGCGCATCACATGCTTCTTCGTCGACCGAGACCACCGACGTTCGGGAGTGGCACGGGAGGCGCTGGATGGCGCGCTCGAGCTGATCGCGCGGGACGGCGGGGGCGAGGTGGTCTCGTTCCCCAACGAACTCCCGCCAGGCAAGAGGACGTCGTCCTCGTTCCTCCACAACGGCACGAGGGCCATGTTCGAGAAGGCGGGATTCACGTTCGAGCGTCACATCGGCAAGAGCAAGACCGTGATGCGCAAGACGGTCCCGCCGGCCCGCGGCTGACGCCGGGTTCGCGCGGGCCGCCCGGCGGCGTCAGGTCCGCCTCGCGGCGCCTTCGGTCGCCCGCCTTGGGATCCCGCAACATCGATACTCAGAGAGTTCGAAGACAGCGTCGATTCCGGGACTCTTCTGAACGAACTCGAGAACCTTCCCCGACAACTCGACCAATCCCACCGGGGCTGCCCGGCCCGTTGAGGGTTCCCACGTGAGACCCGAGCGGCACTCCCGAGACCGGATGGCCTGGCGGCTGAATCTGTGTCCGTGAGGGTCCGGCTGAGGGGCACTAGTGGCCGCAACCGGAGCTGCTGTATGGGCTCAATATCGGCATGTTGGAAGCACGGCGATCACGACACCACCACCTGCCAGTTCTGTGCTAAGGCCAAACGCGCGGGCCCATATCGATTTCCGTGCCCGGTCCGGACAGGACGTCGGAAGCGACAAGCGCGTCACGCGCGCTGAACTCTCTGCCGCCGGACTGCATGTAGCTGCCGGAAGAGGGCTCCCCAAAGCACAATGGCGAGGAGCCCGATCGGCGCCATGATCCACCATCCGGCGGGGTCGTCCTGGAAGTAGGAAACAACCGGGGTGACGAGGATGGGCAGGGTCGTCAGGCCAAGAAACGCGAGGGATCCGATAGCCGTTGCATGCCCGAGCTGGTGATTGCGGATGAGGAGTGCTCCGGATGTGAATACGGCGGGGAGGAAGAACGCGAGGTCCAGCACGTGGACCGGGTTAGTGGGGACGTTCCATTGCGCAGCGCTCGTGGACGGGGCGCCCGCCCGGAGATTGGGAATGATCTCACTTGACCAGAGAAGAGCGAACAGGGAGCTTGTCCCCATGAGAACCCACCCGGTCAGCCGGGTCGCCGATCTGCCAGCAGATGCCGCCACGGGCAGGACGGTAGCGATGCTGCCAATCAAAGAGAAGATCGAAAGTCCTAGGACCGTTACCCACACAAGGAAAAGCGCACCGAACTGGATCGAGAATGTGTAAATTGCGTAGTTGTACACGGTGAAACTCAGGAACCCGATCAACATCAACCAGGATTTAAGGGAACCCCGGCGGGCGAGCACCGCGAGGACAACGAGGAGAGGGGCGACCAACAGGCCGTTCACCAGATCCTGAGCGATCGCGGCATTGAACAGGAGTTCCGTCTCGCGACCGTAGGCCGCCATCGGGTTGACCAATCCCACGATGCTTCCCACCAGAGCCAGCACGGCGGCCGCAACGGTGAGCCACATCCAGACCGGACGTAATCTACTCGAGGACCCTGCGGCGGATCCCCGTTGTTCGGTCACGAGTTGAGTCCGAGGGTTGCGATTACCTCATCCGCCCAAGCTCTCGCGCGTTCAAGCTCACCATCGAGAAGGGGGCCTTCATACCCATGGACGCGGAAGGTTTCCTGCTTCACGGACGTTTCGAACCCCAGCGAACGCAGTTCGTGTTTCGCCGATTTAGCCGCGGAGCCCGGCAAGCGCGGCTTGTCAACGCGTGTGTCGAATGCGATGGCGGGGATTGCTGTGACGGGTCTGTCGAGCTCGTTCAGCCACTCCCGAATGCCTCTGGCCGGTTCGTGCGGGGCGGAGTGGGACTTGACGGCCTCGGCTCGCGTCGTGGCCCGTGTCATAGAGAAAGCGTGCGTAGGGCCGCCGACTACGACGAGATCGTAGCCGTCGACCTTGACGGGCGCGGCATCCGAGTTCAGTACGTCGACCGTGGCAATGCCAGCCAATCCGGCAGCGACGGCGCGCGCAACCTTCTCGGTATTGCCCCACAGGGACTCATATACCACCAGTGCACGCATCGTTGCTCCTTCAGATGAATGACCCGCAAAGTGAGTCAGGCACAGACTATGCCCGTATGGAACAACGGAACTTAGTACCGTGCTAAAGACGGAAGGGGAAGGAAAGCTCCCGTTAGAGGTTCCTGGGTAAGACCCCCACCGCTCTGCGGCGGCTCGAAGGTCTGGCGGGGATTCCGCGCCCGCCAAGGTCCCCCTACGGTCGAGCGGTGCTCGGTGGTACCTCTACCCATGCTGGTTCGTTTGTGGGGTGCTGGATGGAGCACGGGGGTGGGGTGCGGTTGAGGCGTATTCGTACGGCGATGCCCGCGCAAAGGATGACGGCGATGCCGCCGATGATCGTTTGCCACGTCAGCTGTTCGCGGAGGATCACTGCGGCCCAGAGGATGCTCAGGACGGGTTGGGTGAGTTGCACCTGGCTGACTTGGGTCATGGGCCCAATTGCCAGTCCGCGGTACCAGGCGAAGAAGCCCAGGAACATGCTCACCACTCCGAGGTAGGCGAAGGCCGCCCATTGGGTCGGCGTGCCGGTCGGGGGCTGATCGAGGATGGCGATCGTGGTCAGGGTGATCATCAGGGGCGAGGCCAGTATCAGTGCCCAGGACACGGTTTGCCAGGAACCGATCTCTCTCGCGAGCAGGCCTCCTTCGGCGTATCCGATGGCGGCGGCCGCAACGGCACCAAAAAGGAGCAGGTCTGACCAACGCAATCGCACGATTCCGCCGCCTTGCACGGACGCGAAAGCCACGGCCACTAGCGCGCCGATGGCGGCCATGATCCAGAAGGGCAGCGGGGGTCGTTCTTTGCCTCGAATGACGGCCATGACGGCTGTTGCTGCTGGGAGCAGGGCGATCACGACGGCACCGTGACTGGCCGAGGCAGTGGTGAGAGCGAATGATGTCAGGAGGGGGAAACCGACGACGACGCCGCCCGCGACCACGACCAGGCGAGACCACTGGATGCCTCGCGGAAGATGCTGTCGGGTGATGGCCAAGGCGGTCGCGGCGAGCACGGCGGCGATGACGGCGCGTCCGGATCCGATGAAGAGCGGAGACATGCCCTCGACGGCGACTCGGGTGAGGGGAACCGTGAAGGAGAACGCGGCAACGCCGAGCAGTCCCCAAGCCAAGCCGGGCCGCGATGGTGATAGCGGTGCGTGCGTCTTCTTGATAGCGCTACTATGATCTGACATGGACAACGATAGCAGTTTTCGGATCGTGGCCGCTCTGCGCGCGTGGATCGCGGGCAGCGTGCCCGGCGCGCGGCTGCCAACCAGCCGCGCGCTCGTCGCGAAGTACGGGGCGAGTCCGGTGACGGTTCAGAAAGCTCTCCGCACCCTCGTGGCGCAAGGCCTGATCGAAACCAGACCTGGCGCGGGAACGTTTGTTCGCGCGGTGCGCACAGCGCGCCCGCTCGACTACAGCTGGCAGACGGCGGCGATGCGTTCTCCGCATAGCCGCCTCTCCGCGCTGAGTCCCGCACTTCGTGCAGCACCGCAGGGCGCGATCGCCCTGCACGCCGGCTACCCTGACCGGGAGCTGTTGCCGGAGCGGTTGATCCGGTCCGCGCTGGCCCGCGCGGCCCGCAGCGATGCAGCGCTGATCCGTTCATCGGTGGCGGGACTTCCTGAGTTGCAGTCCTGGTTCGCCCACGAGCTCGGCGCCGCGACACCGGTCGGCGTCACTCCACCCTTGCCCAGCGATGTCATCGTGCTCCCCGGAAGCCAGAGCGGCCTGGCCACCATATTTCGCGCCCTTGTCACCGCCGGGCGCCCGCTGCTGATGGAATCGCCCACCTACTGGGGTGCGATCCAGGCTGCAGCCCAAGCCGGCGTCGAAGTGATCCCGATCCCGTCGGGGCCCGATGGGCCCGATCCCGACGCACTCGCTCGCGCATTCCAGGAAACCGGCTCCCGCGTCTTCTACGCACAACCCACGTACGCCAACCCCACCGGCGCACAGTGGTCGGATGCCGCCACGACGCAGATCCTCGACGTTGTGCGCGCGCATGGCGCATTCCTCGTTGAGGACGACTGGGCGCATGACTTCGGCATCGACACCGATCCGCGCCCTGTCGCCGCTCGCGATGACGCCGGGCACGTCGTCTACGTGCGATCGCTCACCAAGAGCGTCTCGCCCTCCGTCCGTATCGCGGCCGTCATCGCCCGAGGGCCCGCCCGCGAACGCATCCTCGCCGACCGCGGGGCCGAATCGATGTACGTCAGCGGGGTCCTCCAAGCCGCAGCCCTCGACGTCGTCACCCAACCCGGCTGGCAGACCCACCTCCGCAACCTCCGCCCCCAGCTGCGGGCGCGGCGCGACCTCCTCCTCACGAGTCTGCGAGAACACGCACCCGACGCACACATCGCCACCGTCCCCGCCGGCGGCCTCAATCTCTGGGCCCGACTCCCCGACGCAACCAACCTCGACCGCCTGGTCGCAGACTGCGAAGCCGCCGGAGTCATGATCGCCGCAGGCACCAGCTGGTTCCCCGCCGAACCCACCGGCCCCTTCATCAGACTGAATTACTCCGGTCCCAACCCCGGCGCGTTCGCCGACGGAGCCCGCATCATCGGCCAGGCAGTGACCTCAAACCACTGACCTCGCCCAAGCCCAACGAGCATCGTTGCTCGGTCGCACCACGCGGAATGGGGCCCCGCGTGGGCATGCTGCCTTCGGCGTCCCGTGGAGGGTTCCCGGCTGGCACGTCAGCCCCTCTACGGCTCGAAGTCCTAGCGGCGGAATCTGTGCTCAGCGGAGGCCAGCTTGCGGGCGGCCCTATTTTCCGTCGCGGACACTACGTGCGAAGTTGCGGACGTGTGTTCCCAGCGCTTCGAGGCGTCGCTGTCGCGCTGCCTCCACGTCAAAGCCGATGTAGGCGACCGGGGGGAGCTTGCGCACGTTTGCAGAGCATTCGAAGCCGGCGCATACGAGAGTGCCGACCGTGTCTCCGTTGCGCCCTGCCTGGCCGGCCCGCTTGATGCTGAAGAACACCACGTCGTTCGGGAGATGCACGTCTTCGCACCACGAGCATTGGGGCCGCGTTTTTGTCTTCCCGTCGGCTTGACGAAGCAGGATCCCGACCAGGCCCTCCTCGAGTTCAACGATGACATATCCGATTCCCGGGATCTTGGGGTCCCGCCAGCCGAGGTAGTCGAGGTTGTCCCATGGCAGGTTTTCGAGGTCCCGGGGAAGGGTGAGCGCCTTTCGTTCCCTGAGTGAAGCATTGATGAATGATGACCGAATGTCTGTGGCGGTGAGCTGGAGCATGAGGTGCGGATGCCTTCTCTGTCTGTGTCGCTGATCCGTGGATTGAGAGTGGTGCGGTCCGGGGTAGGGAGCTAAACGGTGTCGTCAGGCCGGCGGCCAGTTGTTCAGGACAACATCGAGGGCGTCCAGAGCCCTGGACCACGATGCATCCGCTGCGCGTTGCGTGTTTTGAAAGCCACCGGAACATTCCAGACTTACGTATCCGTGGAACACGCTGTGCAGCAGCCGCACAGCGTCGGTCTGGTCCGGCTCCTCGAGTGCGTAGCCCCGGAGGATAGCCCTGGTCATCGACGCGTGCCTACCCGCCGCACTGGCGGCAGCCACCTCAGGGTCAAGCTCCAGCCGTGTTGCTGCATATCGCCCGGGATGTTCCTTCGAGTAAGCCCTGTAGGCGTTGGCGAAGGCGACCAGCGCATCCTTGCCTGCACGGCCAGCCAATGCGGCAGCGACTCGGTCGGCGAGTTCGGCCAATGAAAGCACGGCCACCCTCGTCCGGAGGTCCCGCACATTCTTGATGTGTGAGTAGAGGCTCGCGTCCCTGACGCCGAAGATGCGCGCAACAGCCGAGACGGTCACGCCCTCGAAACCGATCTCGTCAGCCAGGTCAGCCGCTGCGAAGGTCACGCGTTGCGTCGTCAGTCCTATTCGTGCCATTGCGGCCACCTTTCCCCATTTCCTACGATAGCAATGTATTTGCCTAATACTTCCAGGTATTTCCTTGATGTTATTGAGGAGTCATCCTTGTCGATCCCAGTCGCTCGATGCATAGCCATTGCTACCGAGATGGGCGCCAACACACACGCAATGCAAGCTCGGAGCTCGCGCGCACCCCGGCGTCACAGCCCGTAGAGGGTTCCGCTTCGGGCACTGGCATCAGAGCTCTGAGACACGGACGCACCTAGGGCGTGTCTCCTAATCGAATCGTGATTCGTTTGGGAGGGTGGAGGGATGTCTCGTACTGCTTTGCTGACCGATCACCAGTGGGCTCGGATCGAATCGTTGATGCCGAGCTCGGATGGCAGTGCGGGGCGACCGTTCCGGGATCATCGCTCGATCCTGGAGGGCATCATTTACCGGTTCCGGGCGGGAATTCCGTGGCGGGATCTGCCGGAGAATTTCGGTCCGTGGCAGACGGTCTGGAAACGGCATCGCCGGTTTAGCTGCGACGGGACCTGGGACAAGATCCACTCCCGGTTGCTGGCCGAGGCCGACGCGGTCGGGATGATCGACTGG
>NZ_FNFU01000036.1 GCF_900101115.1 Cryobacterium psychrotolerans | reverse complement strand
GTCTTTGGCTGCGATGACCTAACCGGTCCCGAGGCTTCCGGCCGCGAACAGTGGTGACGGCAGCGTCCCGGGCGACTCGCGACACGCCCTATGAGCGACCCGCACACCGGGTCACGCTCGATCTCTAGACTCGCGTGAACGCCCCGCCGAACACACCGTCATGCGGTAACCAACCCGCGCATATCAGAGTGACAACGCGTCGAACACGACCCGCGCGTCACCACCCACGCGACCGGAACGAGCGGCGTCCCACCGACGGGCGAGGGCGCCGCTCACCCCTGCCCACTTGACAAACCACACCCCATATCAGGGCGTGTGCAACTGCGCTTCAGGCGATAACGGCGTGGAAGGTGGCGCCCCACTGCTCGCCGGGTTCGGGCTGCCGATGGCGAACATCACTCAGTACGACAGCAACGTCCTGGGCATTCTGTTCGTTCATGCAACATCGACAGGCCATCCGGGTACACGGGCTGCACTTTCGCCAACTCAAGCGGCGGGTCGCGCGTGGATGGCGACCGAGGGCTTCGCACGCCTCGCTCTTTCGTGGCCTGCTTGGCCGGGTCGTTCCATCCATGTACGTAGGCCGCATCCGCCGGTGGCGCAAGGCCCTGGGCTGTCCAATCTTGTCGGCGTAACCTCGGGTTATGTTCGGTTTCATCATCTTCCTGCTCGTGCTGTGGTTAGTGCTTGCGATCATCGGCTTCACGATCAAGGGACTCTTCTGGCTTGCGATCATCGCAGTCGTACTCTTCTTGGCCACGGCGATGGGGGCTTGGCTTCGTCGGCGAGCGGGCGTGGCTGGCAAAACCACGAGGCGCTGAGCTGTTGTGTCTGATCCCACTCGGGTAACCAGCCAGCCTGCCCTGACCACTTCGTCGGGTCGCAGCTGGCTCGTTGTGGGAGCGTTGTTCACTGCGATTGCGCTCAGTGTGCTCATCCCCATGACCAGCCTGCCGCCGAGCGGAGTGGCCCTGACCGGGGCGATTACAGTGGCCGCCCTGTACGGCGGGATGCTCGTGGTCCGAGTGACAGTTTCTCGGGGACGTCGGCGTCTCCGGCTCTTGGCCGCGGGACTGATCGCGATCGCGATCGTCTCGGTGATTACCGCGGGAATAGTCGCCGCAACGGTGGGTGTCTGATGCTTCTTCGGGCCTAACGCGATCCGAGCCAATCCTGGCTCGCGGTCGACCGCCTCGGGGCGCCCGTGCGACAGACGCAGCCGCCCGCCTTCACGCCCCACCTCCACGATCAGGAACGGGACGTCTTGGGCGCGCTCCCGCAGTAGCGGGACGATGCGCGGCACTCGACCGTGCGTCACGACCTCCGGCCCGATCCGCGCCCCGGGGGTGGAACTCGTCCAGCTCGACCGTGCCGTCCCGCACAAGGATGGTCAGGCTCGAAGGGGCGGGCGGACCGTCGTCGGTCAGCAGCTCCAGCGCCACCTCCACGTCCGGCTCCGGTGTACCGGCCCTCAGCATCCGATCGCGGATCGACGTCCGGCGCGCATCCCGCTCGGGCGCGGGTGACCCGTCCGGCCCATCGATGTAGAGCGTTGTCCAGGTTCCCGGACGGGTGAGCAGGTCGGCGAGCTCAGCCATGGGTTGAGCCATCGGGCGGCTCGTGACGGAATGCCCGATCCACCTCGGGTGCGTCGGTGTCGTCGGGGAGGGGCTCGGTCTCGCGGAACGGCTCGGCGTGCGGCGCGCCATGTCCCTGCGTCATCCCGCCGGTCTCCTGTTTCAGCTTGTCGTCCAGTTCCGGACCGTGCGTGGTGTTTCCTCGTTCTCCGCTCTCGTCCATACCTATGAACGCTAGGCGCGAGGCTCGGCGCCGGCGCCGATCTCCCCCGAACGCCCAGGAATGCGGGCTGCGCCCAGGCCGGAGGAGCACTCGTTTCGACCCGGCCGGTGCTCAGGGTCGGATCAACGCGAGCCCGGTCTCGGGATCCACCTTCTTGCGAAGCGGCTCGGGGGTCGCCGTGAGGATCACCTCGCAGGTCGGCCGCACGATGGCCGTCTGCACATGTCCGCCGAGCACCCGCCCGTCCGCGAGAGCGACCGCAGCGTGCGCGTGGAGTTGCGGCTCGCCATCTTTCTCGGCGATGTCGCCAATCAGCGAGACGAGCTCAAGCTGCTCGCTCAGGTCCACCGACGTGCGGTACTGCTTGGAATCCCACTCGAAGTAGGCCAGCCGAACCGACGAGAATGCGCCGATAGCTCTGATCGAGGCACCGAGGATCCTTCGCTCGCGGGCGAAGGAGGTGAGGGACTCGACGACCTCGTCACCGGTGTCGAGCACGATCACCCACGTTGTCTCAGGCCCTTCCAGTCGATCAGCACGCATCACCCTCGCCCCTTCCCAGGACGGGCGCAGGAGAACCCGCCTCAAATAGCGAAAGGCTCCAGTGGCACTAGACCACGTGGAGCCTTCCTATGCGATCTGTGGTTTTCACCTCTTCTCGCATTTTGACGCTACGCCGTCGATGCGACCGATGCAACCCCGTTGTTCTTAGCTTGGTGATGTTTCACGATGGAGTTATCCGACGAAGGTGATATGCCGCGACTGGCAGGAGACGACCGACATGGCGAACGAACCGGAGAGCCCCGTACGGGACAAGAACTACAACCTGATCTGGGCGCTGGAGGCTTCCTTGTACAACATCTGGAAGCTGGACACCTACATCCAGGACGCGGAGCGCGAGGGTGACAGCGATCTTGCTGAATGGTTCAGCAAGATCCAGCACAACAATCGCAAGGCCGGCGAACAGGGCAAGCGGATGCTGGCTGAACGACTCCAAGGCGAGGAGACCTGACCTGAGGTCGCTCGAGCCTCCGTCGCGACCCTCGACCTAACTCGTCGTTCGGATCAGATGGCGCGCAAGTAACGAGGAGTGGTGATGGACGAGGACACGCTGATGGGCCAGGTGCAGAACCGGGCACGGCTCAGCACTCGAGCAGATGCGGCCCGTGCAGTCCGTTCGACCCTTGAGACTCTTGCCGAGCGGATACCCGCTGGCCTCGCGGATAACCTTGCGGCGCAGCTTCCCCATGAGGTGGGCGAGAACCTGCGGCGGGTGGCAGCCGACCCACTGCATGAGTCTGGCGAACGGTTCGACCGCGACGAGTTCATCCATCGGATCAGCGACCGTGCCGGCGTCGACGATCCGCAGGCTGCCTACCTCGCGCGAGTCGTGTTCGAAGTGATCGACGAAGCAGCAAGTCTTGTCATGGACACGGTTCGGGGAGTCCTGCCCGAAGACCTGCAGCAACTCACGAGCGCGGGCAGCTCGGGCAAACTCGACGAGCCGTGAGCCCGGCCCTGCTCCGCATCGGCCCGAACCCACGGGGCGTGCGATGACGGAGGAAAATGAGCACCAGGGACTCACAGTCTCTGATCTCATCGTGCGGCGGCTGCGGGACTGGGGGGTCGCGCGGGTCTACGGTTACAGCGGCGACGGCGTCAATGGTCTCCTCGACGCACTCCGGCGTGCGAACGGCAGACCGACGTTCATCCAGGCGCGTCACGAGGAGAACGCCGCGTTGATGGCGGTCGGCGAGGCCAAGTATGGCGGCACGGTCGGCGTGATCGTTTCCACCCAGGGACCGGGAGCGGTGCACCTGCTCAACGGCCTCTACGACGCCAAGCTCGACGGGGCTCCCGTGGTTGCCCTCGTCGGGCAGCAGCACAGGAGCGTGCTCGGCTCCGGCTACATGCAGGAAGTCGACATCGCGACCCTCATGGCCGATGTCGCCGTGTACGTCGCGCAAGTTTCATCGGCCGAGCAGATCCCGATGGTGATCGATCGCGCCTTCCGCAAGGCGCTAAGCCGCCGCGGTCCGGCTGTCGTCATCCTTCCCCACGATGTCCAGTCCGCGGACGCCCCCGAGCACCCCCACGAGCACGGCGTCGTCGTGACGAGCGCCACGTACTCCCCTCCGGAGGTGCGGTCCAGCTCGGATCAGCTCCGCGCCGCAGCGGAGCTGCTTTCAGTCGGCGAGCGACCCGTCATGCTTGTCGGGCGTGGCGCCGCCGAAGCGAAAGAGGCCGTCATCGAACTCGCCGAGTCGCTCGGTGCAGCTATCGTCACCAGCCTTCTCGGCAAGCCATACGTCGATGAGAGCCATCCGCTGGTGGCGGGGACGATGGGACATCTCGGCAGCACCGCGAGTGCCGAACTTCTCGGCGAGTGCGACTGCCTCCTCATCGTCGGCTCAAACGACCCCTGGACAGAGTTCTATCCGGCACCAGGCCAGGCACGTGCCGTGCAGATCGACATCGACCCCGCAGCCATCGGCAACCGCTATCCCGTCGAAGTAGCGATCACGTCGGATGCCGAGCCCGCGCTGCGCTCGCTACTGTCGCTGGTACGCCTGAGGAATCGGGAGTGTTGGAGCTCGCGAGTGCACGATGCCGTGCGCCGGTGGCATCGGATCCGCGTGGCGCGTGCCGAGGTCGATGCGGATCCTCTGAATCCCGAGGCCGTGGTCATGGCCCTCAACGGCCGCCTCCCCGGCGATGCCGCCCTCGCACTCGATGTCGGCAGCGTCGTCTACTGGTACGCCCGCCAGCTACAGCTTCCTCCCGGCGTTCAGGCGCACGTGTCATCCACCCTGGCGAGCATGGGATGCGGGCTGCCCTACGGCATCGCAGCGAAGCTGACGGACCCCGCCCGGCCAGTCGTGGTCCTCGCCGGCGATGGTGGGATGCAGATGACAGGAATCGCCGAGCTCGTGACTGTCGCCTCGCGGTGGCAGGGCTGGCCCGACCCGCGTTTCATTGTGGCTGTGTTCGACAACGGAGACCTCGCCGAAGTGAGTTGGGAGCAACGCGAGGAGGGCTCGCCGCGATTCCCGGCGAGCCAAGCACTCCCGGCCTTCCCGTACGCCGAACACGCCCGCATTATCGGCCTCGCCGGCGAGGTCGTGAGAATGCGGGATGAGCTCGGCGACGCCTGGGATCGCGCATTCGCGAGCGATCGTCCCTACGTCCTTCATTTCCACACCGATCCCGCCGTGCCGCTCCTACCGCCGCTGAGCACCGCGGGGAAGAAGATCGACGCGATGCGCACGGCGCTCGAGATCGAGCGGTCGGAAGGCGGCAACATGGCGACGCGGTCGCTCCGCCTCCTCGACCAGTACGTCGCGATCGAACGTGACGACTCGAACGGTGGACGACGCTGAGCGAATTCCTCGCTTCGTCAGACTCGGATCTAGCGCGGGGGTGTTTGCAGATCGGGGGAGCACGCTGCCGTAGCGGCTGGCTCTCTCATGCCCGGCAGCGGAACGCGGCCATCGTCGTCCGCGTGCCCAACGCTCGAGCGCTTCGCTCACACCCCGGACGGTGCTCGAGTAGGGAGATGGAGGCGCTTCGCCGAGGCCGACGATGATGGCTCATCATCGTCGGGTCGTCGCGCCCGCCTATGTCGGCTCGTCGCCGACCGTCGAGTTTGCCGTCGCTCGGCACGCTCACGGCGGGCGCGCCTGCCGTCTCCTCGCGCCTGCCCTCCTGGGCTTCGAACTCCGAGTTCCCCGGTCCTCCGCCGCGGAGCGGTCCGACTTCGGCGGGACGACCTCCTCCGTGGTGTTCGAGGCCATCTGACCATCCGCAGTGGGCATCACCTGATCGTTCATCAGACCGTCGGGGTCGTTGGGCTGGCTGCCCTCGGGGCCGAACATCGCCATCAGACCAGCGCGTGTACGGGGGAGCTCCCGGTGCCGCCGGTCTGCGGCACCGAGTGGTCGTCCGGCTCGTCTGGCGCCGCCGCGGGCGCAGTTTCGAACGGCCGAGGGGCGTCCGACGCCGCGGGCGACGGAGATGCCGGAGTATCCGACGACGGCGCGGCGCGGTCGCCGAACTCTAGGTGGTGGTTTATCGAATGACGTCCCATCTGCATTTCCTTTCCCAGCCCGATAAGCCGCGGTTCGCGTTCATCGATGCGTCGCCGGTCGTGAGTTCGTCGTTGGCGCCCCAGGCTGAACCGAACGACTCCTCGGGCTAGCCGACCGCCGCCTGATCCACATCGCCCGGGCCATCCTTGGGGTCAGTCACGGGAGCGCGTCCCCGCCGATCGGCCGTAGACCTTTGGATTCTGTTCCGTTCACCTGGCATGTTTGCGACGATACGCCGTTGTCAAGATCGTGCAAGGGGCTTGATTTGGCATCCCATCAGTGAGTGGCTAAAGTATGGCTGCGCTCATCGACCCCCGCTCCCGCTACAAGTCCGACGGCTTCCCGAAGCAGGAACAGGAGCAGCCCGGGCTCACCGATCGAACCGATCCGTTGCCAGACCACGGCGAGTCTAGCTACCAGGGCTCGGGCCGACTTGAGGGCCGTCGCGCGCTCATCACAGGGGGCGACTCCGGCATTGGACGGGCGGTGGCGATCGCGTTCGCGCGCGAGGGCGCCGACGTCGCGATCGTCCACCTGCCTGAGGAGCAGCACGACGCGGACGAGACCCTCCGCCTCGTCACCGAGGCCGGGCGCGTGGCCGCCTCGATCCCGGGCGACGTGCAGGAGGAGGGCTTCTGCCGTAGCGTCGTCGACCAGACGGTGGAGGCGCTCGGCGGTCTCGACATCGTCGTGCTCAACGCCGCGTACCAGAAGAACCGGGACGGGCTCGAGACGATTCCGACCGAGGAGTTCGACCGCGTCTTCCGCACCAACCTTTACTCGATGATGTGGATCGCCGGGGCAGCGATCCCGCATCTCCAGCCCGGCGCGTCGATCATCTCGACCACGTCGATCCAGGCATTCAACCCGTCCTCGGCGCTCATCGACTACGCGATGACAAAAGCGGCGCAGGTCGCGTTCACGAAGGCACTCGCCGAGCAACTCGGCCCGAAGGGCATCCGTGTGAACGCGGTGGCGCCCGGACCGATCTGGACCCCGCTCATCCCCGCCACCGGCTGGCCCGAAAAGCTGCCGACCTTCGGGCAAGACACCCCACTTGGCCGCGCCGGCCAGCCCGCGGAACTCGCCCCTGCCTACGTGCTGCTCGCCTCCGACGAGGGATCGTACATCTCCGGCGCGGTCCTGCCGGTCACCGGCGGCAAGGGCCTCTAGGGCGTGTTGATCAAGTGATTTCGGGTGCGCCTGGGCGACCATTGATCATGCATGAGCGTGATGTGGTTTCTGATGAGGCGTGGGCCGTGATCGAGCCGTTGCTGCCACAGGTCCAGGGGCGAAGTCGGCCCTGGCTGGATCACCGTATGGTCGTCGAGGGGATCGCGTGGCGGTTTCGCACGGGTTCGCCCTGGCGTGATCTGCCGGAGCGGTTCGGGCCGTGGAATACCGTGTTCAAACGGTTTGACCGGTGGGCCAAGGACGGCACCTGGCAGAGGATTTTGACGGCCGTGCAGTCTCGCAGCGATCAGCTGGGGAAGCTGGACTGGGTCGTCTCGATCGACTC
>NZ_FNFU01000022.1 GCF_900101115.1 Cryobacterium psychrotolerans | reverse complement strand
CGGCGCTCCGGGGTCGGCCATTCCTTCCTGCACTCCGCGATCGACGACAATTCCCGGCTCGTCTACTCCGAGATCCTGACCAACGAGAAGAAGGAAACCGCCGCCGGCTTCTGGCAACGCGCCAACGCGTTCTACGCCTCCCACGGCATCACCGTGCTGCGCGTGATGACCGACAACGGGTCCTGCTACCGGTCCCGGTTCTTCAACGACGCCCTCGGCGACATCAAGCACAAATTCACCCGGCCCTACCGGCCGCAGACCAACGGGAAGATCGAGCGCTTCCACCGCACTCTCGCAGCCGAGTGGGCTTACGCCCGGCACTACAGCTCAGACCACGCCCGAGCCGACACCTACCAGGGCTGGATCCATAGCTACAATCACCACAGACCCCATACCGGCATCGGCGGCAAATCACCCATCGACCGCGTTCACAACGTCAGTGGGAACAACAGCTAGTGCAGTTGGATCGCCAGCGCCCCGTCGGGCCTGATCGTCACGCTCAGGGCCACCGTGAACGGCACGTCCTCATCCCGGGTGGTGAGTTCCCCATCGAAGAGGGATCGGACGTCGACGACGATGTGCGCCTGGCCGACGGTCGGCGGCATCTCGAACGTGTTCTGGCCGGCCGTCAGCGTGACCACCGGGAAGCTCGCGATCGACCACGCCGGCAGCCCCTGCACCTGGTCGTTGATTTCGATGCCGAACGGGCAGTTCGACGGCTGCAGCACCGTCTGCGTCGCGCACGCCTCGAGGAAATCGTTGAGTTCGGTCTGCACCTGTTTGATGAACCGCTTATTGGGCATCGCGTCGATCGTGACATCGGTTGCGCCGCCCGACGTGACGGGCAGCGCCTGCTTCGGGGCGGTGAGCAGGGTGGAATCGTGGGTGAAGCCGTACAGCGCCGGTGCGAACGCGAGGTAGGCGGCCTGGTTCGAGAACGTGACCGGCGCTTCCGGTGCCGCGTGGGCCCGCGTATCGAGGGTGAGCCCATTGACGGTGAACGTCGCCTCGTGGAGCACCGTCACCTGGAGTACGGCCAGTGGGCTGGTCGTGAAGCGCCAGCTGTCGAAGACCCCGGCGAAGGTGCCGGTGCGGGCCACCGCGAACTTCATCGTCGACTCGTTGCCGTCCAGCAGGAAGTCGTAGACCACGGTGTGGCGGCCGTTGGCGCCGCCGGTGTCGCTTCGCAGCTGGATGTCGCTGAGTTCACCCAGGACGGATCCGCGCAGCAGCGTCGAGGGGAGGTTCTGCGGCAGCCCGTCCTCTGTGAGCCTGGCGTTCGTGAGCTCCACGCCGGGCATGGCCAGCGCACCGGCCTGGTCGTGCCGGGCCAGGGCGTCGAGGTATTGGCGAACGAAGCCGCCGGCGCTGTAGACCTCCCGGTTCAGGGAACCGATGGCGGCAAACAGGGCACCGAGCAGCAGCGCTGCGATCACGCTCACGGCAATGATGGCGCGCCGTAGGCTTCGCCGGCTCTCGCCGTCCCCGATGGTCACGTCAACATCCTACGGGCGCAGGCTCGCCGCCCCCGAAACGGCCGGTGCCGCCACTGCCACGTGTCCTTGCCCCCAACCGCGTGAAGTCCCGGCGTTTGCCGGGTCGGGACGGTTACAGTGGAATGTTCCCCCCGCCCCCGCGCCCACCGAAAGTGCCCCCGTGTCCGAGATCCCGCTGTCCCGCGAGCAGGCCGAAGTCTTCGCCGCGATCGAAAGCACGCGCCAGAACGTTTTTGTCACCGGTCGCGCCGGCACGGGTAAGTCGACACTGCTGAACCACCTCTCCTGGCACACCAGCAAACAGATCGTCATTGCCGCGCCGACCGGAGTGGCCGCGCTGAACGTGGGCGGGCAGACCATCCACTCCCTGTTCCGGCTGCCGATCGGGGTGATCGCCGACCACGTGATCGACCAGTCCGACCAGGTGCGCAAGCTGCTCAACACCATCGACACGCTCGTCATCGACGAGGTCTCCATGGTCAACGCCGACCTGATGGATGCCATCGACCGCAGTCTGCGACAGGCGCGCCAGCGCCCACACGACACGTTCGGCGGCGTGCAGATCGTGCTCTTCGGCGACCCGTACCAGCTCGCACCGGTCCCGGGTGATTCCGACGAGCGCGCCTACTTCGCCGACACGTACCGGTCGATGTGGTTCTTCGACGCCAGGGTCTGGCAGCAAGCCGAACTGCGCATCTTCGAACTCACCGAGATCCACCGCCAGCACGACGCGGACTTCAAGCACATGCTCAACGCGGTGCGCCACGGCCAGGTCACCGCGGAGATCGGCGGCGCGCTGAACGCCGCCGGAGCCCGTCCGGCGCCCAGCGAAGGCGTCATCACGCTGGCAACCCGCAACGACGCGGTCAACCGCATCAACGCGGCCGCCCTGCAGCGACTCTCCGGCCGGCCGCTCACGGCCAAGGCCGAGATCACCGGCGACTTCGGCGGACGCACGTTCCCGGCCGACGAGGTGCTCGAGCTCAAGGTGGGCGCTCAGGTGATGTTCCTGCGCAACGACTCGAACCACCAGGACGGCGGGCAGCGCTGGGTGAACGGCAGCATCGGCACCGTCACGAAGGTCGACTCGACGGTGTACGTCGACATCGACGGCGACACCCACGAGGTCGAACCCACCGTGTGGGAGAAGTTCAAGTACAGCTACAACCCGCTCACGAAGAAGCTGAAGAAGGATGTCGTGGCCGAGTTCACGCAGTTCCCGCTGCGGCTGGCGTGGGCGGTCACGATCCACAAGTCGCAGGGGGCAACCTACGAGCGGGCCATCGTCGACCTCGGCTCGCGGGTCTTCAGCCCCGGCCAGACCTACGTGGCCCTCAGCCGGCTGACCAGTCTCGAGGGTCTCTACCTGGCCCGCCCGCTGCGTCCGAGCGACATCATCGTGGATGAGAACGTGCAGCGTTTCATGCAGGGCGAGCGGGCTGCCCTGGCCACCGAGGAGATCCCCCGGACTTAGTGGCCGGTGTCGTGGCCGGTGTGGCTTCCGCTGGGATTGTCGGTCCCCGGCGTCGAGTGCGAGCCATGCGGAACGGCGTACTCGCCGGCCCTCGTGGCGGCCAGGGCGCTCGTGGTCAGGCCCGAGAACAGCATGCCGCCAATCATCAGTGCGGCCAGGAAACTCCAGGCGGCCTGTGGCCGGGGTGGGGCGGCCGGGACGTCGGCCCGGGGCGAGGGGGCGGCATCCGTTGTCGCCCGCCGCGCGTTGCTGCGTCTGGACAGGGCGAGGGAGCAGGCGAGCGTGATGTCGAAGAGCGAGGCGACGGCCATCGGGTAGAAGGGTAGTCCCGTCGCGTCGGCCGTGACGCCCAGCCCGCTGCCGAGGATCGCCGTGGCGCCCCAGAGGAACACCGGGACGAGTGCGAGGGCGACGGTGGCATCCGGGGCCGTGACGCGGCCTCGGATGAGTGTCACGACACCCCAGCCGAGCTCGGCGAGGCCGAGCCCGACCAGGATGATTGCGAGCGGGAGAGGAGCGCCGGCTCCGACGGCGAGGTGTACCAGCGCTGCGCCGATGGCGGCGAAGGCAAGCCAGGTGCGGACGACGGGGTTCATGTTGTGCTCTTCTCCTGGGCGACGCTGTTCGGACGCGGTTACGCGGTGGCGGAGACGCGGGCGGACCGTTCGGCTCCGAGTCCGGCGCCGAGCAGCACGATGGCGCTGGCCAGGTGCAGGAAGTGGTCGGCCGTGTTCAGGGCCAGGATGTTCAGCGCCGAGCCGACGATGAAGAAGCCGACGATACCGAGGAGCAGGTAGACGGCTCCGACGGCCCCGTTCACGGCCTTGGCTGCGGACACGCTGGAGAGCGCGGCGATCAGCAGGGCGGCGCCGATCAGCAGGTGGGCCACGTTGTGCAGCGGGTTGACCGCGAAGATCCCGAGGAGCAGGCCGCCCTCGGTCGCGAGGAAGCCGATGCCGCCGGTGACGGCGAAGCCAAGCAAGCCGACGAGAATGTAGACCGCTCCGAAGACGGTGCCGAGCAGTCGGTTGGGGGATGTACGCATGTTGGTGCCTCTCTTAGGTGCCACGGTTATCCGGGCTCATCTGGTATTCGGAGATAGCCGTGAATCGGATTGGTGTTTGCTGCGAATGTGATCCGAGAACCCCTCGCCGCGGCGGCTTGGAATGGTGGAACGCCCGGGAACGACTCGGCCGACACCGGCGCGCGACCGAAGCGATCTGGGTACACTCCCCGGTACAAGGGCCATCAGTCAGCCTGGGGATGCCAATGGACAGTAGACCCGTTCCGAAACGCCGCTGGGCTGCGCTCGCGCTCGTTCTCGGAGCCGCCTTCGCCTTCTCCGGTTGCCTCAGCGAGGCTGGTCCGGCCCCCGACCTCACGGTTCCGGTGGGCTCTCGGTTGCCGGCCGGTGTGGCCGAGCGACTCGATGCCGCACTCGCAGACGGGCTCGCCCTGTCCGGAGCGTCCGGGGCGCTCGCCGGGGTCTGGGCGCCGTGGGCGGGAGACTGGGTGGCGACGCCCGGAACCACCACGATGGCCGGCGACAACCCGATGACCACCGACATGAAGTTCCGGATCGGAACCACCACCACCTCGATGACCTGCACGGTGCTCCTCCGGCTCGTGGAGGAAGGCCGGGTGAAGCTTGACGACCCCGTTTCACGCTACCTGAGCCGGAGCGCGGAGGTCGAGGGCATCACGCTCGGACAGCTCTGCCGAAACACCTCCGGCCTGGCGGACTATTACCCGGGGCTCGCGCCCCAGTTCGTGGACAACCCCACGCGGCAGTGGCCGCCCATGGAAATCCTCGCGAGCGGCCTGGCCGGCAAGCGCCTTGCGGCGCCGGGTGGCGCCTGGTCGTATTCCAGCACCGGCATCATCCTGCTCGGCATGGCGCTGCAGTCGGCGACCCACCAGGATTGGGGATCGCTCTACCGGCACTACATCTTCGACCCGCTGGGCCTCACCCAGACAACCTTTCCCGCCGGCGACGCCGTGCGGCTCCCCGACCCGCACCCGCACGGCTATGCGGCTGCGGTCGACGCAGCAGGGGTGCCGGCGTGCGACAAGGTGCGCGATGAAACCGAGCTGTCCAATTCCATGGGCTGGGTCGCCGCCGGGGTCGTGTCGACGCTCGCCGACCTGAGGACGTGGGCACGGGCCTTCGCCGAGGGCAGCGTGCTGTCCGAGGAATCGACGGAGGCGCTGTGGGCGACCGTGCCCCAGGGCGAAACGTCCCCGCAGTGGCAGCGTTACGGACTGGGAGGCCGCCAACTCGGCCCTCTGCGGGGGCAGGCCGGTGCGATCCCGGGTTTCCTCTCAGCGACCCTGGTCGACCCGGAGAGCGGCCTGACGATCGTCGTCATGCTGAACAACTCGACCGCGGGCCCCGGGTTCGTGCAGTCCCTCGCGCAACGCCTCGCCTCGATCGCGGCGAAGGCACCGCCGACGGATTCCGCCGAGGCTCCCGTGCTCAGGCTGCCGTGGTCCGAGGAACAGACGGCCGAGGCGATGCGCTCCGGCGCGGCCTGCCAGGCGGCGGACACAGCCGCTGGCTAGAATTCGGTCATGGCGATCACACCCGACACAAAAGACTGGACCTGGGTCCTCGAGCAGCCGTGCCCCGAGTGCGGCTTCGACGCCGCCGAGGTCGCCCTCGACGACATCCCGCGCCTGATTCGCGAGAACGCGGCCGGCTGGGGCCCCGTCCTCGCGCGCACCGACGCGGCCGTGCGCCCGAACGACCACACCTGGTCCCCCCTCGAATACGCCGCCCACGTGCGCGACGTTTTCCGCATCTTCTCGGTGCGGCTGGGGCTCATGCTCAGCGAAGACGACCCGCTGTTCGCGAATTGGGACCAGGATGCCACGGCGGTCGCCGAGCGGTACCACGAACAGGACCCGGCCGTGGTCGGCCGGGAGCTCGCCCTCGCCGCGGCATCCCTGGCCGATGCCTTCGCCGCCGTCCCGGTAACGGAGAGCACCCGCACCGGCCGCCGCAGCGACGGAGCCCGCTTCACCGTGACCACGCTCGCTCAATACGTGCTCCACGACCCCGTCCACCACCTGCACGACGTCCACCGCCCCCTCGCCGAACTGTGAGTTTGGCACCTTCCCGACCCCGGTGAAGGTGCCAAACTCACAGTTCGGCGAAGAGAGAGGGCGCGGTTAGCGCGGTCAGCGGGGGTGGGCGGGGTCGATGGACTCGAGGTGCTCCGGCACCCTCGCGTTCCAGCCGAGTTCGCGCTTGATTCGCACCCGCAGGGTGTCGGCGGAGGCCGGCTCCCCGTGCGTGAGGTAGGTCATCGCGGGCGGTCGCGGGGCGGCGCGCATCCACTCGATGACCCCGTCGGAGTCGGCGTGGGCCGACATGCTCCCCAGGGCGACGACCTCGGCCTTGATCGGCACGTCCCGGCCGTAGATCCGCAGGTGGTCCTCGCCGCGCAGGAGCGCGGCGCCGCGCGTTCCGCCGGCCTGGTAGCCGGTGAGGATGATGGCGTTGCGCCGGTCGGATCCATAGGCGATGACATGGTGGAGGATGCGGCCGCCGGTGAGCATCCCGCTGGCGGAGATGATGATCATCGGCCCGCCGCGCAGGTTGAGCAGTTTCGATTCGTCGACGCTGTGCACGAGGGTGGCCAACCGGTACATGTCCCTGAATTCGTCCGGCGTCAGGCGGTGCTCTTCGGCGTGGCGCCGGTAGATCTCCGAGGCGTCGATGGCCATCGGGCTGTTGAGGTAGATCGGGATATCAGGGATCGAGCCTGCCGCACGCAGCCGAGAGAGGTGGAGGAGCACGGACTCCGAGCGCCCGACGGCGAACGCCGGGATCATCACGACTCCGCCGCGTTGGGCGACCCGCCGGATCACCGCGCCGAGCTCCTCCTCAGGGTCGGCCCCCGCGTGCTTCCGGTCCCCGTAGGTCGACTCGGCCACGAGCACGTCGACCGCCCCAAGTGCCCGTGGGGGCTTCATCAGAGGGTCGTCCGCCCGGCCGAGGTCGCCGGTGAAGTGCACCGCGCTCCCGGCCACGTCGAGCCGGACCTGGGCGGCGCCCAGGATGTGGCCCGCCGGGATGAAGGTTGCCCGGAGCGAGGGTCCGAGGTCCAGCTCCTGGTCGAAATCCCGCACCCGGAACGACTCGAGGGAGCGAACCGCATCCGCCGCCGTGTACAACGCCCGGGGATTCGCGTGCCGGGATGACCCGCGCTTCTTCGAGTAGGACGCTTCCTCCTCGAGCAGGTGACCGCTGTCGGGCAGGACCAGGCTGCACAATTCGGCGGTTCCGACCGTCGAGTAGATGGGGCCGGCGAAGCCGTCCCGCACGAGGGCTGGGAGGTATCCGCTGTGGTCGAGGTGCGCGTGGGTGAGGACGACGGCGTCGATGGATTCGGGCGGCACCGTAAAGGGGAGGCGGTTCCGGTCGCGCAGGAGCTTGTACCCCTGGAAGAGCCCGCATTCGATGAGCACCCGGCGGTCACCGGACTCGACGAGGTACCGCGACCCGGTGACGGTGTCGGCGGCTCCCAGGAAGCGAAGAGTCGAATCTGAGCCGTGCGCCACGGTGGCCTCCCCACGAAGTCGATGGAGTACCGGATGACCTGCACCGCGTCGCCGGTTCAGGCCCCAAGCTATTTTCGACTGACGGCTCCTGTCAAGGGCCTGCGCAAGCCGCCTTCTGGCTGAGATGCGGAGAAAGGACCTTCGATCTGAACGTGAAGGTTCCTTGTCCGCAACTCAACTGGAATGGGCGGCGGGGAGCGGCAGTATGGTCGGCGCATTCGGCCTGGGCACCCCTGTCCGTGACGGATGCGGGCCTCCGGGCTACCCTTGAAGCATGTGCCGGAACATCCACACGCTCCACAATTTTGAGCCCGCCGCCACTGACGACGAGGTACACGCAGCCGCGCTGCAGTACGTGCGCAAGATCAGCGGCGCGACCAGGCCGTCGAAGGCCAATGCCGAGGCGTTCGACCGGGCAGTCGCGGAAATCGCCCACATCTCGAGGCACTTGCTCGAGGACCTGGTCAGCGCCGCCCCGCCGAAGAACCGCGACATCGAGGCCGAAAAAGCGAAGGCGCGCTCGGCGAAGCGGTTCGCCGCGGCGTAGCCGCTACGCCCGGGCTTCGGCGCGGTAGCGGAGGTACACCATGCCGTTACCGAACCGGCGTTCATCGAGCAGGTCGAGCTTCAGGCGCACCCCGTCGGGGAGGAAGCGCGTGCCCCCCGCCCACCACGACGGGCGCCAGGAACATCCGGATCTCGTCGACCAGCCCGGCCGCGATCGCCTTGCCGGCCAGGTTGGCGCCGCCCACACCGATCTCACGCGCCGCCGTCGCCTTGAGACGGCGGACCGCTTCGGGGTCGAAGGACCGCTCGATTCGCGTGCGTGCAGTGGACGTCGTCTCCAGTGATGTCGAGAAGACGACCTTGTCGGCCGCCCGCCAGATCCCGGTGAAGTCCCGGATGACCGGCGGCGGGTCGGCGAGGGTGTGTGCGGTTTCCCAGAAGGTCATCACCTCGTACATCCGGCGCCCAAAGAGGTAAGTGCCGACCGGCCGCTCGAGGTCGTTGATGAACGCGTGCACCTCGTCATCCGGCACGGCCCAGTCGAAGTTGCCGTCGGCGTCGGCCAGGTAGCCGTCGAGGGACGTGATCCCGGTGTAGCTCAGTGTGGCCATGACGCGAACGGTACTACCACCGGCGTCCGGGGTGCGCTCAGCCCGCATGGCCCCACGCTTCGACGAGCCAGGCGAGGACTTGCTCGTCGATGTCCGCCACCGAGCGAAGTTCGAGGTGATGGGTGAATCGCCCCGGTCTCGGTTCGACGACCTCTTTCCAACGCGGCGATTCGTCGCGGCGGTGCAGGTCGATCGTGAGGACGAGCGGGGCCACGTCGCCTCGCAGGTACTGGCCGGGCAGCCAGGTCCACGCGAACGCGACCCGACGCCGGAAGGCGACCTGGCTCCTCCTGACGCGCATCGTGGCCGGGCCGATCGACTCGATCGCCGAGCGAACACGGTCGAAGAGCTCGCGCGAGCGCAGGTCTCGGCCTGAAAAGTACTGTTCAAGCAGGATCCGTTCACCGCGGGCGCTCGTCATCCGTGCGCCGGGTCGGCGATCCTTTCCAGCGGAGCGCATTCCGTGGAGCGCAGTTCGAGTGTGACCAGGAGGGCCTGCACGAGGTGGATCCCGGCGGCGGCGGCCTCCCAGAGCTCCGGGGACAGGTGCACCGGCACACGGGCGTGTGCTCCCGGCTGCAGCGTCTCGGCCGGCTCGCTGCCCAGGTAGTGGAAGAACGTGCCGCGCGCGGCCGTGCCCGGCGGGTCTTCGGGCGACAAGAGGAACCCGGCGACGAAGAAGTCATCGGCCCCGGAAGGCGACCAGGGGGAATCCGACTCGTTCACAATGTCTATCCGCAGCGCGGAGGGCGACAGCGACGGGGTGTGACTGTCCGGCCAGCGCAAGGCGAGGCCCTTGCGACGCTGTGCCTTGACTGGCTGCGCCTCAAGGGCACGCGGCCGGTGGCGGTATGCCCAGTCGCCGTCCTGCACCCAGAGGTCGCTCGTCACCCACCGGCCGGTCAGGTCCGGGTGTGGTGCGGCGATCGTCAGCCGGGTCACTCCCTCGCTCTGAACGACCCGCCACCCTGTCTGCGGCCTCGTTTGAGACGGATCTGACTCGTCCCACTGCCCGGCACGAACGAGTCTCGTGAAGTCGGACAGCGGGCGGCCTTCGCCCGACAGGGATGATCGAGCCACCTCCATCGATCCCAGTTGGACGAGTGTCTCATCGTCATCCGCGCTTCTCATGCCGCGAGCATGGCACACGGCCGGGCCTGCCGCCCGTGCCCGATGCCGCACAATTGGGAGGTGGATGAGATCGGGCTGGACGGAGATGGTCCGAGGTGTCCGGCGTGCCGTGTCGAGATGACTGCCGATGGCGTGGACACCGCCGAGGGGCTCGAGTCCTGCCATCGGTGCCCGAGGTGCCGGTTGGTGCTCGTCGTTCCCGGCCTGTGGCCCGAGTGACCCTCGCCGCCTCCTGGCCTGGGGGCCGGTATGGCGGCGTCTTCCTGGCCGCTTCGTCGAGATCCTCTGCGGTCAGGAGCGGTTTCAGCTGCACGCTCACGGAGGCCCGTCGAAACGAAGAAGCCCCAGTCAGGCGGCTGGGGCTTCCTCGTTGCTACTTCGACGGAGTGTCCGTCAGCGACTTGTCAGAACCGGTTCCTCGAACTGGTTCATCGTGTTGTTCGTGCCACCGGCCTTCAGCGCGGCCTCGCCGGCGAAGTACTCCTTGTGGTTGTCACCGATGTCGGAGCCGGACATGTTCTGGTGCTTGACCGTGGCGATTCCCTCGCGGATCTCGCGCCGCTGCACGCCCTTCACGTAGGCGAGCATGCCCTGGTCGGCGAAGTAACCCTTGGCCAGATCGTCGGTGGACAGCGCGGCCGTGTGATAGGTCGGCAGGGTGATGAGGTGGTGGAAGATGCCGGCCTCGGCCGAGCCGTCGCGCTGGAAGGTGCGGATGCTCTCGTCGGCAATCCGGCCGAGCTCGGTCTTGTCATACGCGACGCTCATGAGCTTGGCACGGTCGTAGGCCGACACGTCCTTGCCCTCTGCGAGCAGGTTGTCGTACGCCTGCTGACGGAAGTTGAGCGTCCAGTTGAACGACGGGCTGTTGTTGTAGACCAGCTTGGCGTTCGGGATGACCTTGCGCACCTCGTTCATCATTCCGGCGATCTGGGCGACGTGCGGCTTCTCGGTCTCGATCCAGAGCAGGTCCGCGCCGTTCCGCAACGAGGTGATGCTGTCGAGCACGCAGCGGGCCTCGCCGGTTCCCGGACGGAACTGGAACAGGTTGCTGGCCAGGCGCTTCGGGCGCAGCAGCTTGCCATCGCGCTTGATCACGACATCCCCGTTGCCCAGCTCTGCCTCGGTGATCTCGTCGACGTCGAGGAAGGAGTTGTACTGGTCGCCCAGGTCTCCGGGCTGGTAGGTTACGGCGAGCTTCTGAGTCAGGCCGGCGCCGAGCGAGTCGGTGCGGGAGACGATGATGCCGTTGTCGATGCCGAGCTCGAGGAACGCGTAACGCACGGCGTTGATCTTCGCGATGAAGTCCTCGTGGGGCACGGTGACCTTGCCGTCCTGGTGGCCGCACTGCTTCTCGTCCGAGACCTGGTTCTCGATCTGGATGGCGCAGGCGCCGGCCTCGATCATCTTCTTGGCGAGGAGGTACGTCGCCTCGGGGTTGCCGAAACCGGCGTCGATGTCCGCGATGATCGGCACGACGTGGGTCTCGTAGTTGTCGATCTGGTCCTGGATCGCTGCGGCCTTGTCGTCGTTGCCGGCCGCGCGGGCCCCGTCCAGGGCGGTGAAGAGCAGGTCCAGCTCGCGGGCGTCGGCCTGGCGGAGGAAGGTGTAGAGCTCCTCGACCAGCGCGGGAACGGCCGTCTTCTCGTGCATGGACTGGTCAGGGAGCGGACCGAACTCGCTCCTGAGCGCGGCGACCATCCAGCCGGACAGGTACAGGTAGCGCTTGTTCGTCGTCTTCAGGTGCTTCTTGATTGAGATCATCTTCTGCTGGCCGATGAAGCCGTGCCAGACGCCCAGCGACTGGGTGTAGACGGAGGAGTCGGCGTCGTACTCCGCCATGTCCTTGCGCATGATGTCGGCGGTGTACTGGGCTATCTCCAGGCCGGTCTTGAAGCGGTTCTGGGCGCGCATACGGGCGACCGACTCCGGGTCGATCGCGTCCCAGCTGCTTCCGAACGCATGCTTCAGAGCTTCGATGGCCTCGGTATCGTCCTGATAGATGGTCATTTGCTTTCCTTCGACGTGGGAGTTGTGCTGTGCACTGGACGGCTGTTTCGGCGGCCCGGTATCGGCCGCTAAATGAAGACTGCGGCAAGAACAGCGGGTCTTCTTCAGGATTCCGGGCAGAACTTTTGCGATTCTTCTCCGGTTCAGAAGAAAGTCAGGGGCGCTGCGGGCTGGTTCCACGGGGTTGCCCTGGAACGTTGACCGAGTGAGGAGCGCCTGACACACTGACGCCATGCCGACGTCAGCGCCCTGGATCCCGTCCCGAGGGTGTCGTCGCGCTCGGGGCACTGCGGCCCTTCTGGTCATTGGCGCGATGTCGGCCCTGGTCGCCGGATGCGCGTCGGGCGGCGGCCCGGACGTAGTGCACGCGAAAGGACTCACTGCCGCGGTTTACGAGCCGGATGGATCCTCCTTCGACATTCTCGCCGAAGGTGTCATCGTCGATCTGGGAAGCGGATGCCTGGGCCTCGACAGGACCAGTGACCATCAGAAGCTCATCGTCGCTTTCCCTGTCGGGACCACCCTGTCCGGCCACGGAACGATTTCCGTCGAAGGTGGCGGCACTTTTGCGGTCGGCGACACGGTTCGGTAAACGGGCAGCGACGACAAACGCGACGCGCCGCCTCGTGTGCCTGTAGCGATTCCTGAGGGTTGCCCGAGCGACCTCGACATCTGGTACTTCCTGCCCCTCACGGAAAAGTAGGCCGGGAGACGGCTACGTCCGCCTCGGGGCTCGGCGCTTTCAGCGGATCCGGTTGAGGACTTTTTCCGGGCCATCAAAGACGCGCGCGCGGGCGACTTGCTCGGAGAGAACGGGGTCGCGCGCCAGTAGGGCCCGGACGAGTTCCTCATGACCCTCTATGGATACGCGCACCTCCTCGGACAGGAACCCTGCAATGCCTTCTAGGACTCCCTGGAGAGCTCTTCCAGCCGATGCATCAGGTCTGCGGTCGACGTGTACAGGTCGCGGTAGATGGCGTAGAGATCGTCGTAGTGGCCCGCATGCTCCGCCCTCGGCTCGACTACGTGCGAAATCGGATTCCACCCTTCGATCATGACCGACGTCGACGCGGAAGCCGCAAGGAACGCGGCGCCGAAGCTCGCGCCAATCGTCACGGAAGGAATTTCCTGGGCAATCCCGGTGATGTCACTCACGATTTGGGTCCACAGGCCGCCCTGAGTCCCCCCGCCCACCGCCACGGCGCGATCGATGCGGCCGCCTGCCATGCGCAGCGCCTCTATGTTGTGCCGTACGCCGAAGGCGGTCGCTTCGAGGGTCGCCCGATACAGGTCTCCTCTGGTGTGCTCCAGCGTGAGTCCAGCGATGATTCCCCGGGCGCGGGGGTCGGCAATCGGGGTTCGTTCGCCGGCGAAATAGGGGAGCATGAGCAACCCGCGGGCTCCGGCTCCCGCTGCGTCGGCTTCGGCGATCAATGTGGCGTAATCCGGCGAACCGACCAGTTCGCGCAACCACTGCGTGATCGCGCCCGACGTCGCCATCCCGCCGGCGAGGTTGCGCGTGCCGGGCAGCGCGCCGACTGTGCCCCACAGGGTGGCGGAACTGATCTGTTCCTCGACCGTATTGATCAGGAACATCGTGGTGCCGTACATCACCATCAAGTCGCCTGGATTTTGGGCTCCGACGCTGATCGCCTCAGACCAGGCATCAATGGTTCCTGCAATGACCGGCACCCCCTCGGGAATCGTCGTCACGGCGGAAGCCGCCGCTGACACGCGACCGACTACCTCCCCGGGCCAGACGAGTCGAGGAAGTTCGAGCCCGGGCGCTACGAGTCCAGCCCACGGTTCATACCAATCCTGGGCGACGGTGTCATACATCGGGGTGCACTGGCTCGCGGAGTGGTGGTCCAGTGTGTACGCGCCCGTGAGATGGAAGGCCAACCAGGAACTCGGCATGAACAGCAGCCTGGCCCGGTTGGTGACCGCCGGCTCATGCTCGGCGAGCCAAGCCAGTTTCGGGCCGACGGATTGCGTCGACAAGGCTGAACCGCAGCGATCCACGATGGCTGCCTGACCGAGTTGCATGGTGAGGCGCTCTATCTGCGCGACGGCCCGGGTGTCGACGCCGTAGAGAATTGCCGGGCGCACTGCATGTCCGTCGGCGTCGGCCAATGCAACGCACGGGCCCATCCCACTGACCCCGACACCGACGAGGGTAACGGGATGCCTTGCCAGCAGTTCCCGGGACAAGTCGGCGAATTCGCGCCACCAGAGATCGGCATCCATCTCCACCCGGCCAGGTCCCGGGCGGTCGACCTCATGCCCGCGGACAGCGATGCCGATAATGCTCCCGTCAAGTGAGACCAGGATCCCCTTGCTGCTCGACGTTCCGATATCGACGCCGAGAACGGCCGGCATCATGCGGAGGCGCTGAGATCGACGTCGCCGCAGAAGTGGACCTGCACACCCAGTGCGTCGAAGACCGCTGCCTTGGCAATCAGCGCCCGGTCCGCGGTTGCGGCATCGGGCGCGTAGGCGACCTGGGCGTGGTTGGCCTTGTGGCGCGCCATGAACTGGTTGCGGGAGATGCCGTGCAGGACGACGTGCATGATGGGCCATTCGGGGTTCGTCGCCTGCCAGCGGCGTTCGGTCTCCTCCGTGGGGAGCGCGATTGCCGACGCCCGGCCCATATCGACGTGCAGCCCGTCGGGGGCGACGTAGACGCGCGACCAGACAATCTCGCCGGGCTTCGACACGCCCTTGATGGTTCCGCCGCCAGCCGGAAAATAGACCGGGGACTGGCGCCAGCTGCTGGCGCCCGCGTAGCCACCCTCGAAATGGGAGGGAGGGACAGATCCCGAGATCTCGTACACCCACACGAATTCATCGCCGTAGTCTTCGCCCCAGCGCACGTCGTGCAGGGTTGTGGCCGGGTCAAGGTCCATTGCCGTCCACACCCGGTTGGTGATGAGCGCGTCGACCGCGACGCCTTCGTCGGCCTCATTGAAATGAGGAAGGGCTTCGCCGTCCCAGAGGATCCGGGAGCCATCCCGGCTGAGCACCGGCGGGCGATCCACATTGTTGAGCAGGCCCTCGGCGAGGTCGGAGGCGGGGGTGAGGTCCTTGAGGCCCTGTTGGTACTGGATACCAACGGCATCCAGCCCGAAATCGTCGCTGATGCGCAGGGCGGCGATATACATCTTGAACTGTTCGTGCAGTTGGGCGTCGGTGAGTTCGGTGGCATCGTCAGTGCCGGTTTTGAAGGTCATGCCCTTGGCGTCAAGCCACTCCCGAACCGCCCGTGCTTCCTCATCCGGAACCGTGAGCATCTCGGCGTAGAGAGCGCTCTGGGAGAGGCGCTCCTTGTAGATTCCGAGTTTGTTGAGTAGCTCGTCATCGATGATCGCGTTGTACATTCCCATGCAGCCCTCATCGAAAACACCAATGATGGCCTTGTCAGTCAGAAGCTGGTGCGCGATCGCTCCGCCGAGATCCCTCTCGGCACCGCCGGGGAGGTCGACGAGATCCTTGACGTGCGAGGCGTCATGGTCAATGCGGCCGGTCTCAATCCAGGACTTGATGCCCTCGACAAACCAATCGTCAGTGAAGTCTTCACTCCAGATCGTCGAGTAGGGCCTCCCCATCTTGGTCAGTCCCGCATTGAGCCCGAGCAGGCCGACAAGACCTGGCCAGTCGCCGGCGAAGTTAGCCAGGGTGAGAATGTCGCCACCATGGGTCCGAAGCCCGGCGAGAATGTGGTGGCTGTATTGCCAGACCGCCTCGGCCACAATGAGCGGCGCATCAGTGGGAATGTTCTTGAAAACCTCCAGGCCCATGCGCTGGCTGGAGATGAAACCGTGTCCGGTCTTCGGATCCACCGGATTGGCGCGCACGACAGTCCAGCCGAATCCCGTGAAAACGGCCGTCACTGCCTCCTCCAGGGCCGCCTGAGTCGGCCAGCCGGCGATGTTGGCCGAGTGGCGCAGGTCCCCGCTGGAGATGAGATAAGCGGTCTTGGCCTCGACGCGTCCGCGCGTGGTCGTGGTCGGCAGATGGTACTGGGTCATGGGGGACTCCTTCGTCGTCGCTCTACAAACAATTTCAGAAATCGATTACTCGGTCAAGTCTTGGCGCAAGAACGTTCGGTAATCGTTTCCCGATAGGATGCTGGAAATGGAAATCATCCAGCAGCGGACGACCGTGCCCGCGCGGACAGGGAGGTCAAATGCTCATCGGAGTGGATCCACTTCTGCGGGGTAGCCTCCTGGCCCGATTGGACGAGATGGGCCACGGCGACATGCTCGTCATTGCGGATGCCAATTTCCCTGCTCGCCGGCTCGGCCCCCCCGTCATCGACCTGCCAGGGGCAACCGCGATCGAGGCCATCAGGGCTATCGCTACGGTATTTCCCATCGATCCCGACGAGCCGATCAGCCTGATGTCGGCCCCGGCCGGCCCCCCGGACATTCACGCCGAGCTCGTCCGGGCCACCGGAAGAACAGGTGCCGTTCGTGCAGAGGCGATCACCCGCTTCGAGTTCTACGAGCGCGCGCAGGAATCCGTTCTCATTGTCGCGACTGGCGAACTGCGGCCGTATGGCAATGTGATTCTGCGAAAGGGCGTGGTGACTGATGGCGAAAATCAGTGATGTGGCACGCGAGGCAGGCGTTTCAGTCGCTACGGTTTCCCGAGCGCTCAACGACCATCCGAATGTGAACCCGGAGTACGCGGACAGGGTCCGAGCCGCCGCCGCGAAGCTGGGTTATCGTCCGAACGGTATCGCCAGAAGCTTGCGCCGTCAGTCCAGCGACGTGATTGCGCTGATCATCAGCGACGTGAGCAACCCGTTCTTCACCGCGATCACGCGGGGCGTTGAAGACGTGGCTCAACGCTCCGGTTACTCCGTGCTTCTCTGCAACGCTGATGAGGACTCGGCCAAGGAGGCAACCTACCTGCGCGTTGCCGAGCAGGAACAGGTCGCCGGCGTCATCCTGTCCCCGCACATGGCGGGCAGTGATGTGTCGCGCCTGCGCGGCGCCAACATCCCTCTGGTTGTCATCGACCGTCCCTTGAACGAACCGGTCGACTCCGTCATGGTGCACTCCAGGGAGGGAGCTGAGTCCGCGACCAACCACCTCCTCGACGCCGGGTGGACGCGGCCGGCCTGTATTACCGGACCAGAGGAGGCTGCGACGGCGCAGGAACGGCTGCAGGGCTACCTTGAGGCGGTGCGACAGCACGGCAACCTCGATGAGCTCTTCGTGCACGCACCGTTCCGGCAGCACGGCGGGGCTCGCGCCGCCAGTGAGCTGTTGGATGCGGAGGTCGCGCCGGACGCTTTGTTTGTCGCGAACGCCCAAATGACGCTGGGCGTCCTCGATGAGCTCAAACGACGCGGACTCCGCATCGGCCGTGACATCGGCATCATCACCTTCGACGACGCGCCGTGGGCCCCGTTCATCAGTCCGCCTATGTCTGTCGTCGCGCAACCTGCCTACGACATCGGGGCTCAGGCGGCACAGCTGCTCATGGAGCGGATCCGCGGTACGGCCCCGGCCGAAAGGCGCCAACTCACCCTCTCCACGACCCTTATCGTCCGGGAGAGTTCGCAACGGTCCTGGGGGATGCGATAGGTACGTCGGGCATGTCGCTTGACACCCACCGGTCCACCTATTAGGCTCCAGAAATCGATTACTTCAGTTCGTTGGAGTTTCCCGAGTAATCGATTACCAAGACCCGTCCACGACGCCCAGCGTCCGACAACTCGATGAGGAGTGGCTAAGAGCCCATGACGTCATACTCGCTCTGGATGCTGGAATACTCTCACTGCCTGGCCCAGCCCCTCGGTTGTGTCTTCTACGGTGAGTGGAACGCGGGCACCCGGCTCTTCGCCTACAGCTATGCCTACGTCGAGGGTGGCGGGCACCGGATTCTGATCGACATCGGGCACGATAACACCTCCGGCAACAAGGAGCTGAACGACTCAAACGACATCGTCGATTACCAGACGCCTGACGCTGTGCTGGCGAAGGTCGGGGTTCGTCCGGAAGACATTGACATCGTGATTCTGACTCACGCCCACTACGACCACGCCGGCGCCACGCGATGGTTTCCCAATGCCACTTTCTATATGCAGCGGCGCGAGTTGGAGACGTCCAGGGAAGCGCTCAACGCCTCGCCTCTGTATGACTCGATCATCGGCGCCCTCGACCCCGCCGACATCGATGTTCTTGAGGAACTGGCCAGGACCGGGAGGCTGAGGCTCCTGGACGGCGCGGTCGATGACTTCTTGCCCGGCCTCTCCATTCGTGCTGCCTGGGACACACACACCCAGGGTGGTCAGTATGTCGTCGTCACCGACCATGAGGGCCGCAACTGGGTCGTCACCGGTGACGCAATGTACAGCTACGAAAATGCCGAGGGCATCAACCAGTCCGGCGAGTACGTCAACATCGGCTTCGGCGGCGGCAGCGGCTGGGCCGGTTTGCGCCTGATTGACGAGATGGTGCGGCTCGCCGGTGATACCAACCGGCTCGTCATCGTGCACGAATCGGAGACGTTCAAGCGCCATCTGTCCCGTCGGTATGACGACAACCTCTCTGTGGCCGAACTCCTCCTTGCCCCAGGCGTCGAGTCCCGTATTCTCCCCCGCTCATAAACCCACGTCTTCTCCGAACTCACCACCGCTCCCCGCACCACCAAAACAACCCGTCACAGGACCTCTAGAAGGAGATCACAATGCGTAAGAACAAAGTCGTTTTTGCCGCGGCCATCGCCGCCGCCCTCATGGTCGGCACGGCTGCCTGCAGCACGCCGGCTGACGAGGCCACCCCTGCCGCATCCGGCGGCGACGTAAACAAGCTGCTCGGCATCGTCACCATTACCGCGAGCGACGCGAACAACGCCCGGGTCATCGCCGGTGCGACGGCTGCAGCCAAGGCCGCAGGATGGAAAGTGGAAGTCGTGGACGCGGCAGGCAACGCCGACACCGCCAACTCGGCCATCACGAACTTCGTCAGCAAAAAAGCTGGAATGATCTTCGACCTCGTCTTCCCGGTCACGTCACTCGGCGCTGGCATGAACGCCGCCAGGTCTGCAGGTATTCCGGTCGCCAGCTGGGGTGGCGGCCTCACCGATGGCGTCGTCATGACCACTGGAGACGGCGCGCCGTTTGCCAAGCCGGCCACCGAGCAGTTGCTGAGCGACATTGACAACGAAGGTGCGGTCCTCGCCCTCACCTACCGCACGGGTGAGGTCTGCCGGGCTCGAGAGACACTCTTCGATGAGATCGTCAGCAAGCAGCCAAACGTGACCGTTCAGAAAGAGGAAGTGACCATTCCCGGATTCCTTCAGGATGGAGCCCGTTACGCAACCGCCTGGCTGGCCGGTCACCCTGCGGGCGAAGGCAACCTGGCAATCTGGGGATGCTGGGAAGACCCGACGCTCGGTGCAATCTCCGCATTGAAGCAGGCCGGTCGTACCGATGTGCTGACCTACGGCATCAACGGATCGAGCACGGCCATTAAAGCGGTGCAGGATGGAAGTCTGACGGCGACGGTCTATGAAGACGGGGCTGGGGAAGGCAAGGCCATGTTCGATACCACCCTTGAGGCGATCGCGGCCGGCAAAAGCTGGAAGCAGAAGACGATCAATGTTGACGGCATTCTGGTCACGGCCGACAACGTTGACGCGTTCGTGAAGGACCACCCGGAAGCACTCAAGTAGCCCGACGCCTGCTTGGTGGCGGTCGCACAAGATAGAAGGAGTGAAAAGCCGATGGTGCTTGAGGACATCAGGCCACGCGGGCCGCAGGAGCTGCGGCCCCTGGTCAGAATCACCGATGTAAGCAAGTCCTTCGGCGGCGTCGCTGCGCTCAAGGAGGTGTCGTTCGACATCCGCGCGGGAGTCGTTCACGGTCTCATTGGTGCCAACGGCGCCGGCAAGTCGACCCTCATCAGGGCGCTGGCCGGAATCGGTCGGCCCGACAGCGGAACGATCGAAGTCGATGGACAGGCGGTGACGATCGCAACCCCTGACGATGCGGCATCGCTGGGTCTGGCTTTCATCCATCAGGAAATGAGTCTGATCCCCGGGTGGGATGTCCTGCGCAATATGGCGCTCGGCATCCCCCCCGCCACGAGGCTCGGCGTGATCGACTGGCGGCCCACCCGGACTCGAGCGAAACAGGTCGCTTCTCGACTGGGCATTCGATTCTCCCTCTCCACCAACGTCGACAGCCTCAGTACCGCGGACAAATGGTTGGTGCTCATCGGCAGGGCGCTCATGCGGGACGCGCGTCTGATCGCGATGGACGAGCCAACAGCGTCCCTCTCGGTCGAGGAGACGACGAGGCTCCACCAGATTGTGCGGGAATTGGTGTCGTCCGGCACCGCCGTCGTGTTCGTTTCCCATCGCCTCGACGAGGTGTCAGATCTGTGTGACGACATCACCGTTTTCAAGGACGGCGCCGTCACCAAGCGGGTGGTCGGAGAACGCACCACCAAAGCCGAACTGATTCGAGCGATCGTCGGCCGCGATCTGGTCATTCTTGAGCGCGGCCACGAGCCGCGAGACCACGGGCGCGCAATTCTTGAAGTTCGCGGAGTCTCCGACCCTGACCTGTTGCGAGACGTTTCGCTGACCGTGCACGCCGGAGAGATTCTGGGGCTGGGAGGCCTGGTCGGGTCCGGGCGCACCGAATTGGCCAAGATGATCTATGGGGCGCTTCCCAAGAGCGCGGGAGAGGTTGTTCTCGACGGCAAGAGAACCGCGTTCCGCCAACCCGCGGACGCGGTCGCAGCGGGCATCGGCCTGGTCCCGGAGGAGAGGCGCTCCGAGGCGCTCTTCCTGGAACGATCGATCGATTTCAACATCAACATCGCCAAACTGGATTCGCTGACGCCCTCCGCTCTCTTTCCGTTCCTCAGCCTCCGGCGCGCCCGTCAGCGGGCGCAAAAGGTCGCCGATCTCGTCACGGTGAAAGCCAGCGACGTCGAAGCGCTCGTCAGCTCTCTCTCCGGCGGCAACCAGCAGAAGGTCGTCATCGCACGGTGGCTGCTCGACAAACCCAGGCTCCTCATTCTCGACGAGCCGTCGCGAGGCGTCGACGTCGGGGCTCGCGCTGAAGTTCACCGGGTCATCCGGGAACTCGCGGACAGCGGGACAGCGATCCTGGCGATATCGAGCGACAACGAAGAGCTTGTGGCGCTGTGCGATCGCGTCGTCGTGCTGGCTGAAGGCAAGATCACCGGCGAACTGACCGGAACCGCAATCACGGAAGACCAAATAATTTCCCTGAGCTTTGCCAGGGATGAAGGAAAGGACTCGGCGGCGTGAGCACCGAAACTATCGCACTGAGGCCTGGGACCGGGCTACCCCGCCAAGGTAAGCCCCACGGAGGTCGCGGACGGCGTCTGGCGCTGACCATCGTCTCCAAATATGGCACCCTCATCGCCATGGCCGTGATGATTCTCATCTTCGGCCTCGGCGTCCCGAATGGCGCCTTCCTGAGCAGCAACAATCTTCTGGCCATCGTCAATCAGTCTGCCCTCACCGCAATCATCGCCAGCGGGTTAACCCTCGTCCTCGTGGTCGGCGAGATGGATCTGAGTATCGGCTACGCGGCGAGCCTGGCCGGGATCCTGGTCACCGGGCTCATGGCCAATCAGGGGCTTCCGTTGCCGATCGCCATTCTGGCCACCCTGTTGATCGGTGCACTCATCGGAACCGTCAACGGGCTGCTCGTCACCAAGGTAGGTGTCAATGCTGTCGTTGCGACACTCGGCGTCGGGACCGTGCTCATCGGCCTTGCCTACGGCTATACCGCCGGATCGCCGATCATCTCGGTGCCGACGGCCTTCACCAACATCACACTCGGCCGTTTCCTCACAATCCAGAACCCCATTTGGATCATGATCGCCATTCTGGCCGTGCTGTGGGTCATTCTGAACCGCACGCCGCCCGGCCAGCGCATGCAAGCGGTGGGCGCGAACAAGAACGCCGCCCACCTGGCTGGCCTGCGAACCGACCGCGCCAAGATCACGGCTTTCATTATCGCCGGTGTCTGCGCCGCCACAGCGGGAATACTCCTGGCCTCATTGCTGGGGAGCGGAACGGTGAGCGCCGGGGACGGTTACCTGTTGGACTCTTTCGCCGCAGTCTTCCTGGGCGCTGCCACGCTGCGTGACGGTGACTTTCACATCATCGGCACCCTCGTCGGCGTGCTGGTCGTCAACGTCGGATTCAACGGGCTGAGCCTGATGGGCACACCAACCTTTTGGCAGTTCGTCTTCAAGGGTGGAATTCTCGTTCTCGCCGTCGCCCTGTCGACCCTCGCCCGCAGATATTCGAAGGCTTGACCGAGGAGCGCAGTGAAGGCGGTGAAGATAGAGACGTAACCCCGAGCGCGACCGGGCTGGATGTGCGACATCACCCGGGGCGCGGCCCTTTCAGCGGATCCGGTTGAGGACTTTTTCCAGGCCATCAAAGACGCGCGCGCGGGCGACCTGCTCGGAGAGAACGGGGTCGCGCGCCAGTAGGGCCTGGACGAGTTCCTCATGACCCTCTATGGATACGCGCACCTCCTCGTCGGACAGGAACCCTGCGATGCGGTGGATGAAGTAGTACTGGCTATTGCGGTGAATCTGCTCGGCAAGCAACTGGTTGCATGCAGCGGCGATGATCGCTTCGTGGAAGGCGTCGTTGTGCTCCACCAAATGCCCACGACTTGAGCTTTGAATCGAGTCGATATAGCTCTGATGGATCGCCTCGATGGCTTTGAGTTCCGCATCAGTGGCCCTGTGGGCTGCCAGACCGGCGGCGAACCCTTCGAGTGCGGCGCGGATCTCGTAGACCTCTCGGATCTCCTCGGGAGAATGTTCGCGCACAACCCAACCGCGACGCTGGCTGACTATGAGGCCGTCGCCGGCAAGTCGCAGCATGGTCTCCCGCACCGGCGTGCGGCTCACCCCAAGCCTCTCGGCGAGGTCGCTCTCAATGAGGCGTTCGTTCGGCCTGATCGATCCCTCCACGATGGCCTGGCGCAGTTGCTCGTAGACCTCCGTGGTTCGATTGATGGGAGCCGGCGCCAAACGCTGGTCCGTTCGCCCAAGTGGGGGCATCGGGTCATCTCCTTCAGTATCGTCCCTCGTGAGGGCGACTTCCGTGGCACTGACTGTTGTCGGTGGCTTGCCGTGCAATTCAGCATGCGTGCATGCATACAAGATCCTATCCGCGCGTGCCCTGATCGGGCCGTTTGGCAATGACGACATTTTTGGCATCAAAAAGAGATAACAAATTGCTTGACCGGCACCACACCAGCATGCATACTTCGATGCATGCAAAGTTTCATACCGGATAATCTACCGGCCCACGGTCTCCTGATCGGTGAGCGATGGGAGGCCGGCAACGGCGAGCACATGCTGGAGGTGCGGGCTCCTTTCGGCGGCCACCTGCTGGCGACGCTCCGAGAATCCACGCCTGCCGAGGTTGATGCAGCGGTGGCGCAGGCGGCCGCGACGTTCGCCGCGCAGGAACTCAGCCCTTTCGAGCGGGCGACGATCCTTCGACGGGCCTCGGAGCTGATCGCGGAACGAGCCGAGGACTTTGCCCGGTCGATTGTCGCTGAGGCCGGGAAGTCTATTCGTGACTCCCGCGCCGAGGTTGCCCGTGCGGTACTGACCTTCGAGCTGTGCGCCCAGGAGGCTACGCGCCTCACCGGCGAGGTTGTTCCGGTCAACGCCACTCCCGGTTCGGAAAACCGCCGTGCGTTCACGATGAGTCGACCCGCCGGAGTCGTGTGTGCCATCACTCCGTTTAACGGCCCGGTGAATCAGCTGTCCCACAAGGTGCCGACCGCGATCGCGGCGGGGTGCACTGTCGTGGTCAAGCCCGCGGAGGTCACGCCCTTGTCGGCGATCATGTTGGTGCAAACGCTTCTTGACGCCGGACTGCCGCCCGGCCACGTCACCATGGTCCAGGGCAGGGGAGAGACCGTCGGCCAGCAGCTCCTTGAGGATCCCCGGTTCGCTGTGTACACCTTCACCGGCAGCACTGCGGTGGGAACCCACATTCGGCGAACGGTCGGCCTGCGCAAGACCCTGTTGGAGCTCGGTAGCAATTCCGCCAATATCGTTCACACGGACGCAGACCTGGGCCTGGCTGCCAAGGCGCTGGCACGGTCATTGTCGATCTACGCGGGCCAGGTCTGCATCAGCGCACAGCGCATCCTTGTTCAGGAAAGCATCTTCGATCAATTCACTGCACAGCTCGCCGATCATGTCCAGGCCCTGGTCGTGGGTGACCCGTCGGAGGAATCGACCGACGTGGGTCCAATGATTTCCCTCGAGGCAGCGACGCGCGCCGAGGAGTGGATAGCGGAGGCTGTTGCCGACGGCGCCGAATTGGTGTGCGGTGGCACGCGTGACGGTCAGTTCCTGACCCCGGCCGTGCTGACGAGGCCGTCCCTGCAGTCGAGCCTGGCCTGTCGTGAAGCGTTTGCTCCCGTTGCGGTGCTGATTCCCTACGCCACCCTGGGCGAAGCGCTCCACATCGCGAACAACACCGAGTACGGCCTGCAGGCGGGCATCTTCACCGCCAGCCTGGATGTCGCGCTGGCCGCGGCCCAGAGGCTGGACGTTGGCGGGGTCATCGTCAACGACGCGTCGTCATATCGCGTGGACTCCATGCCTTATGGAGGCGTGAAGCAAAGCGGTACCGGCCGGGAGGGCGTGCGCTACGCCGTGGAGGAGATGACGGACTCCCGACTGGTCGTCCTGAATCTTCAGGAACCGCAGGGCGAAGGCCTGTAGTTCCACCCGCCTCACCCCTCCCACTTCGATTTCTCCCTGACGCACCGCAACCCTACAGAATGGAAGGCTCCACAATGATGAAATCCCCGTTCGCTCGCCCAGGGCGGCGCGCGCGCCGAGCTTTGGCACTTGCCCTGGCGGTCGCCACAGTGGCCTCCCTGGCCGCATGCGGAACCTCGAACAACTCGGCAAGTGGGGGTGAGGTTGAGTTGCGTTTCCTCTTTCCGGAGTACAGCGCGAAAACCACACCGCTGATGAAAACCATGGTTGATGACTTCAACACGGCCAACAAGGGCGAGATCAAGGTCAACCTCGAAACCGCGCCATGGGACAAGATGCACGACAAACTGGCCGTGAGCATGGGCTCTGACCAGGCGCCGGACGTCTTCGGCTACGCGACGCGATGGATCTCAGAGTTCGCAGGGCTGAAGCAGCTCGCGCCGCTGGACGATCTTCTGACGGCGGACTTCCGGGAGGGCTTCAACCAGAAAGTCCTCGACGCCGGCGTTTACGAGGACAAGACCTACGGCCTTCCGGTAGCGGTTTCGGCCCGGCTGCTCTTCTACCGCACCGACGTACTTGAGGACGCGGGCCTGTCCGCACCAGAGACGTGGGACGACCTGATGGAGGCGGCCACCAAGTCGGCCAATCCGCCGGAGCTCTACGGCCTGGGCGTGCCCGCCAGCGGGATCGAGGTGGACACCTTCTTCAACTACTTCTTGTACAACAACGGGGGCGACATCCTCGATGCAGACGGGAAGTCGATGCTGAGCGAGCCTGAGAGCGTCGAAGCGCTGGAGTTCCTGACCGATCTGGTCAAGAGCGGTGGCAGCCAGCCCGAGCCCAGCGGATTCACTCGGGAGCAGGTCATTGAGAACTTCAAGGCCGGCCAGTTGGCGATGTACCCGACCGGGCCGTGGCTGACAGCCATGATCAAGGCGGACAACCCGTCCATGAAATTTGCCGCAGTGCCGTTCCCGACGAACGATGGCAAGGAACAGCAGACGGTCTCGGTCACGGATTCCCTCGGGATGTCGGCAAATGGCGCGCATCAGGCGGAGGCCTGGAAATTCATCGAATTCATGTACCAGCCCAAGTACCGTCAGGTCTTTGACGAAACCGAAGGCATGCTGCCTGAGCTCAACGCCGTGGCGGAGTCGGCTTACTACCAGACCCCTGAGTACAAGCCTTTCATCGACGCACTGGCGACAGCCAAATTCCAGCCCCAGCACCCCAAGTTCGAGCAGATTCAGCAGATCGAAACTGTGGCCATCCAGAAGGCCTTGAGCGGGCTGGCCAGCCCGCAGGAAGCCCTGGACGAGGCAACCGCGAAGATCGACAAGCTGTGACCGTGGGCGGGTTACCGGTGATCCCCGCTGGTAACCCGCGGCACAACGAATGAGATACGCGGGTTGCCAGCGCCCGTCGCTGGTGACCCGCGTACCTCCAAATGAAGGACGGAATGGATATGGCTGTATTAGAGGCAGAAGGCGTGCGGACCGGCAGGCCAGCGCGAAGGCGGCTGCGCATGCCGCGCTCGGAGCCGCTGGTAGGGCTGCTCTTCATCCTGCCCACCGTCGTCCTCGTGGGCGTGATCGTCTTCTACCCCATTGTGGAGACGGCGCTCATGTCGTTCAGCAACGTCAACTCGCTGGCCCAGCGGGAGGGATTCGCTGGACTGGCGAATTACCAGGCGCTACTCTCCGACACGGTGTTCCTGCGCGTTCTTGCTCAGACCGTTTTTTGGACCGTAGCAGTCGTGGGAATCACGACGGTTGTGTCAATCCCGGTGGCGTTGGCCCTCAACCTCAACTTCCACGGTCGTCGATTGGCGAGGGCGTTACTGATCGTTCCCTGGGCGGCATCACTGATGATCAACGCGATCATCTGGCGCTGGATCCTGGACGGCCAGCACAGCATCATCAACGGCACGCTGATGAGGCTGCACCTCATCGACCAGCCGATCATCTGGCTGGGCTCCGAGGGAACAGCCTGGGCGGCAATCATCCTTGTCGGGATCCTGGTGTCCATCCCGTTCACCTCGTTTTCGTTGCTCGCGGGGCTGCAGTCGGTCCCGAGCGAACTCTACGAGGCGGCGATGGTCGATGGCGCGGGCTTCTGGGCCAGTTTCTGGCACATCACCCTGCCATTGATGCGGCCGGTTCTCATCGTGACCACGTTGCTCAACGTGATCTACGTTTTCAACTCCTTCCCCATTCCTTGGGTGCTTACTCAAGGTTCCCCGGCATACCGGACGGACATTCTGGTGACCTATATCTATAAGCGTGCCTTTGCTGAGGGTCAGTTCGGCCCGGCCGCAGCCATGGCGATGCTGATCTTCGTGCTGCTGCTGGCCTTCAGCCTCACTTTCTCTCACATCACGAAAGAGCGGGCCAAGGTGGGCATCAAATGAAGCGGCATGAGCGCGGGTTGTCCTGGTGGCTCCTGCTGGCTTTTCTCGCCGTGGTCGTGGCCGTATCGATCTTCCCTTTCGCATTTGCCCTGTCGACTTCGCTGCGTCCACGCGCGGAACTGTTCAGCTTCCCGCCGACCTGGTTCCCGAAGACGTGGGCTTGGGAGAACTTCGTCACTGTGTGGACGGCAGTGCCGTTATTGCGCTACGTGCTCAACAGCGTTGTCGTGTCTGTGCTGGCCACATTGCTGAACATGGCTTTCGCGATACCCGCGGGCTACGCCCTGGCGCGGCTGAACTTTCCGGGCAAGCGCCTGTTCCGCCAGGCCCTGCTGGTTACGCAGATGTTCTCGCCGGTTGTGCTCCTGATCGGCCTGTTCCGCTTCATGAACCAGGTCCACTTGCTGGACAACAACGCGTCACTGGTCATCACGTATGCCGCATTGAGCCTGGCCTTTTCGGTCTGGTTCCTCGCCGGATACTTCGAGTCGATTCCCATTGAGATCGAGGAAGCAGCCATGATGGATGGCTGCACCAGGGTGGGCGCGCTTGTCCGCGTCGTGCTGCCGATGTCCAAGCCCGCTCTTGTGGCTTCAGGGGTCTTTGCCTTCATCTGGGCGTGGAACGAGTTCATGATCGCGCTCACCTTCATCTCGACCCCCGACAACCGCACGCTTCCTCTGGGCATCTACTCCTTCCTGGGGCAGTACTCGGTCGAGTGGAACTACCTCATGGCAGCGGCACTGATCGCCATCGTGCCGGTTCTCATCCTGTTCCTGTTGATCGAGAAGAATCTGGTGAAGGGTCTGACGGCCGGTGCGGTCAAGTGAGCCGGGCAACCGACGCCATCGCTGACATCGACCTGCTCATTCGCGGCGGCCGCGTGGTGGACGGGACCGGTAACTCCTGGCGCTACGCGGATGTGCTTGTGCGGGGGGACCGCATCGTTGATGTGGTCGCGCCGGGCCAGTTCCTGGGAACGGCCGGCGAGGTCCTGGACGCTACAGGCCATGTCGTGGCGCCTGGTTTCGTCGACATGCACTCCCACTCGGATCTTGCACTGATAGCAGAGCCGGGCGCTCATCAGAAGCTGCGTCAGGGGGTTACGACCGAGATCGTGGGCAACTGCGGTATTTCCGTGGTCCCGATAACCGAACAGTTCAGAGCGGAATCCCGCCAGTACGCCACGCCAGTGCTTGGCTTCGGGGAGCTCGACTGGGACTGGTCCGATGTGGACGGCTACCTGGCCCGCGTTACTGCGGCCCGGCCGGCCGTGAACGTGGCCACTTTTGTCGGTCTCGGTTCCCTCCGCTCGGCCGTCAGCGGTTTCGACGCGGGAATCCCCTCGCCGCAACAGCGCCGCGCCATGGTGGACCTCGCCGCAGCGGCCTTGCGGCAGGGGGCTGTCGGCCTCAGCAGCGGTTTGGTTTATGCACCCGGGTCCTATTCCTCACACGAGGAGATCTGCGAGCTCGTTGGCGAGGCTGCCCGCGCCGGAGCACTGTATTCCAGCCACATGCGGGATCAGGGCGATGGTTTTCTGGACTCCGTTGCCGAGACCCTTGACGTCGGCCGACGCACCGGCGCGGCCGTGCAGATCGCCCATCACAAGGTCGTCGGCGGGCGGAACTGGGGGAAAGTCAGCCAGTCCCTGGCCATGCTTCGTCAGGCACGCGCCGAGGGGATCGACGCCGGATCGGATGTCTACCCCTATCTGGCGGGCAGCACGACGATGACCGCGCTCCTGCCGGACTGGGCCTTGGCCGGCGGGCTATCGGCGATGCTCCTGCGCCTCGCGGACCCGGCCGAGAGGGCAAGAATCAAGGCCGACTGGATCAACGGACGACCCCAATGGGACAACCGCGTTGCGAGCATCGGCTGGGAGAACATCTACATCAGCCATGTCTTGACGGTGGGCAACCAGGATCTCGTCGGTCTCAGCGTGGCTGCGGCATCCGCCTCCCGTTCCGAGTCGGCGGATCCCGGGGATTTCCTGCTGGATCTCCTGATTGCCGAGGATGGTGCCGTCAGTAACATTCAGGTGGCCTGCTCGGAAGAAGACCTGCGGCAGGTCATGCAGGAGCCAAGCACGTGCTTCGGCAGCGACGGCCTTCTTGCGGGGGGCCGACCGCATCCACGCCTGCACGGCACTTTCCCGCGGATCCTGGGTGAGTACGTCCGTGATACCGACATCCTCACCCTGGAGGACGCGGTGCGGAAGATGACTTCGCAGCCGGCCCGTCGACTCGGGTTGACCGGTATCGGTCTCGTTGAGCCCGGTTACCACGCGGACCTGGTCGTCTTCGATCCCGCAGAAGTGGCGGGCCCGGCAACCTATGACGATCCGACGCAAGACCCCGTGGGCATCCGCGACGTCCTGGTGTCCGGACGGTTCGCCGTCCGCGACGGCCAGCCCACCGGCATCCGTGCCGGCCGCACACTGCGACGACACCAGCCCAACCTCGATCAGCGCCCGACGGCGCTGGAAACCTGAACGAAGGAGCACCGTGAGCATCATTAACCCCCTGGAGCTGCGCCAACTCGGCAATACGCACATGAAGGTCACCGCAGTCAGCCTTGGCGGCGCGGGTTTGGGCGGAATTTTCGGGCCGGTCGGAGACGCGGACGGCGTCGCCGCAGTTGAAAAGGCCCTCGAACTTGGCATGAACTACCTGGACACGTCCCCCAAGTACGGCGAGGCCGAACGCCGGATGGGGCTGGCGCTTCGCGGGGTTCCCCGTGACAGCTACTACATCTCCAGCAAGGTCGGTACCCACCCGCAGAAGCCGGGTGACTACTCCGCAGAAGCGGCGCGATGGACCGTCGCCCGCAGCCTGGAGGTCCTCGGCGTGGACTATCTCGATCTTTGTCACATTCATGAGCCCGAGCCTGACCAGCTGGCTGCCGCGTTGGCGCCGGGGGGCGCGATGGAGGCGCTTGTGGCGCTCAAGGCGGAAGGCGTCATCCGCTCCATTGGCATTGGCGTGCAGGACCATGATCTGCACCGCCAGGCGGTGGACAGCGGCCATCTTGACGTCTGCATGATGGTCAATGACTACACTTTGCTGCGTCAGAATGCGGACGACATCTTCGCTCTGGCAGAGGCGCGTGGGCTGGGCCTGGTGAACGGTGCGGCCCTGGCCATGGGTCTTCTCTCCGGTCGCGACCCGGAAAGCGTCGGCACCGAGCGGTGGACCCCGCCGGCGGCGGAGGTTCAGGCGGCCAAACAGGTCCACGCGTGGTGTGACGAACGCGGCGTACCAGTCCTCGCCCTCGCCCTCCAATTCAGCCTGCAGCAGCCTCGCTTCGACTGCACGCTCGTTGGCGCGGCCACCGCATCGGAGGTCGTGGGCTGCTGGGAGGCGCTCAACTTCGAGATTCCCGACAAGGTCTGGGTGGAACTCCCTGCGCTCCTGGACGCCGTGCGCGTTCTCTAAGCAACCCGAATCCCATCCAAACCCGCACCAGCGCCGCAAACGCGGCAGCAGTGCCCCACTTAGGCAGACAACTATGACGACCACCACGCATCTCGCTCACCCAGAGGAACTGCTGGCGCTCGATCCGCAAGCGCAGCTGCCTCTCGACCTCGAGAGTGAATTGCTCGATACGCCCGCGCTCCTCGTCGACCTGCACGTGTTGGAAAGAAACATCGCGTCCATGGCTGACTTTGCGACACGTCGGGGCATGGCCTTGCGTCCCCACGCCAAAAGCCACAAGAGTACGTTCATCGCAGACCTGCAGCTGGCCGCCGGTGCGACGGGACTGTGCCTGGCGACGGTCGGCGAGGCAGAGGTCATGTGGCGGCATGGCGTCCGGGACCTGCTGCTGGCCTACCCGGTCTTCGGAGAGGCCAAGCTCCGCCGTCTCGCGCCGCTCGTGGACGCGGGGGCGCTGACGGTCGTTGCTGATTCGATCGATGTCGCGAGGGGATACAGCAGGATCGCCACTTCGGTCGGTCGTGAGCTTCCGGTGCTCATTGAAATCGACTCCGGTATGCATCGGGCCGGGGTCCTGCCCGAACTCGCTGGCGCCCTGGCCGCCGAAGTCGACAGGCTCCCGGGCCTGCGCGTGCGGGGCATCCTCACCCACGCCGGGCAAGCGCACCAGGCGGTGGACCAGCAGGGCATCGAGCAGGTGGCTCGTGATGAGGTACGTGCCATGCAGCGCGCCCGGGAAGGGCTCGAGGCCCACGGGCTCCAGGTTGATGTCGTCAGCGCGGGCTCCACCGTGACGACGCCGTATCTGTCCGCTGACGACGGAATCACCGAGGTTCGGCCCGGGACATACGTCTTCAATGACCTGCGCACGCTGGGACGGTACGCGTGCACGCCAGATCAGCTCGCACTCAGCATGCTGGCCACTGTGGTCAGCCGTGCTCCGGGGCGTGCCACCTTGAATGCCGGCAGCAAGAGCATTACGACGGCGCGCACGGACCAGCACGGACACGGGCACTTGGTGAACCGGCCGGGCAGCGGGTTTCGTCAGGTTTCAGAAGAACACGCCGTACTCGGTCTTGCCGCCGAGGATGAGGATCTGCGATTGGGGGAACGCGTCAGGATCCTGCCCATTCACAGCTGCGTGTGGATGGACCTGCAACGCGAGGTGTACGGCACCCGCAACGGCCAGATCGTGCAGCGGATCCGAGTTGATGCCATGCGGCGCAGCCTGTGATGTCCGCCGCGACCCACCCCCGCCCTGTGACACCTACCGACGCTAATTGGAGAACTATGTCCGGCACCGAACCCATCCTGATGCTTGATCGCGAGGAAGTCCGCAGCCTGCTGACCTGGCCTGAACTGATTGATGCGACGCAGCGCGCCCTGATCGATCTGGCCGAGGGCGACGTTCTCCCGAGCATCTCCAGTCAGCTGGTTGTGCCAGGGGCGTCCCTGCACCTCAAGTCCGGGGCCCTCACAGAACCGCCCATAATCTCGGTCAAAGCAAACCTTCGGCCCGAGGCTGGAAGCACCTCCGGGGCGATCCTGGTTTTCGACTACGAGAAACAGCGCCTGCAAGCCGTTATGGCCAGTGGTGACCTCACGGCTATGCGCACCGCGGCCATCGCGGCCGTCGCAGCCCGGGCCCTGGTGGGCCCGGGGCCGGTCCGAGTCGCGCTCGTTGGTGCGGGTCCCGTGGCGCAAAGAATAGACGAAGCGCTGGAGTACCTCGGCATCGCGGGTGACGTGCGCATCTGGAGCCGCACGCACGAGCATGCGATTGATCTGGCGGCCGCGTACCAGGGGCGGGTGGAGCACCGCGCCTGCCGAACCATTTCGGATACGGTGATCGGTGCTGACCTCGTCATCACGTGCACCCCCTCACAATCGCCGCTCGTCTCCGTGGAGGACCTGCTCCCGGACGCCGTGATACTGGCGATGGGAGCTGACAGCGCTGGGAAGCGCGAACTGGCACCCGGCGTCCTCGACTCCGCTGAGGTCTACGCGGACGTCCGCTCAGATGCGTTGGCGGTTGGTGAATGTGCTTACCTGGGCGAGGACTCTATGGTGCGGGTTTCAAGCATTGGGACCGTGCTCCAAGCAGGAATCGGGTCGCGGAGGAGTGGCCGCAGGATTGTCTTCGACTCCGTCGGCTCGTCTGCAGTGGACGCGGCCGTCGTCGGGCTCGTGATGCGCCAGGCGGCACAACGAAATCTCGGACGACGCTTCGACCTCGATGGCGGAGCCCCCGGCGAGCTCCTCAGATGATTCCGCCCGTCGTGCTCCAGCCTCCATCTGCCGGATGCCGGAAGCACGTCGGGAGCGATCCTGGTATTCGAAGTGAAGTGCAATAGCGACTACAACGTGGAGGCATGCGTGGACTGGACGTGGTGGGCGGGTCAGGCCCTCGGTTTCGTCGGCATCGCCGTCATCCTCTGGTCGCACTGGTCGAGGCAACGCCGCACCACCGTCGTCCGGAATGCGGTGGCCTCCGTCATCCTCACTGCCTCGTACTTGTTCCTGGGCATGCCCGGGACCGCCGCGATACCCGCGATCGCCGCTGTCCGCGGCTGGATCATTGCCCGCTCTGACGACCATGCGTGGGCGCGGAGCCTCTGGTGGACCCCGGCGTTCATCTCCGCTATCTGGATTGCCTACCTGGGGCTCAACGGAATACCGACCTGGTGGGCCGCGTGGCTACCGATTCTCGGTTCGGGGCTCGTCATCGCCGCGCTGTCGCTTCGCGACGTGCTGCACGTCAAAGCCGTGATGTTCTTCGGCGTGGCCACCTGGGTCACCTATGAGATCGCCTTCGGCCTGTGGGGCGTCCTCGGCGGAGAGGTCATCGGACTGGGCCTGATTGGAACGGCATTCGTGATGATCCTGCGACAGCGTCGAGCTTTCCCCGAAGCCGCGGGTCAATCCGGGGCCGTAGCAGTGACCTATGGATTGTCGGAAGCGAACACCCCGAGGACCTGATGACCGCCCGGACAGGCATGGGTGGAGCACTGTGGCCGGCAGACGCACCAGCCTTCGAAACCGACTAGCCGACGGATGAGATCGGCCCGGTCGGCGATCGCCTGACGCGGGTGTTCATCCCGCGTTTAGCTAGCATTTGCTGCCAGTCAGGGTGCGGACGCGAAGCTGGCGTGGGGGTGCGAAAGTCACTCAGCGCCCGCTTTGCACGTCGATGAAAGGCAGTCGCATGTCCAGCACAGGTTTTTCCCGGCGTCGGTTTCTGAGCACTGCGGCAGCCGCTGCGGCAGTCGGGACCGCGAGTTCTCTTCTCCCTCCCTCCGTGCAGGCGGCGATGGCGCAGCCGATTCGCCCCGGCGGGCTGAAGGCCATCAAGCACGTCATTGTGCTGATGCAGGAAAACAGGTCCTTCGACCACTACTTCGGGTCCCTGCGCGGAGTCCGCGGCTTCGCGGATCAGGCGGCGCTGCGCTTGCCCAGCGGCAAACCCGTTTTCGAACAAGCCTCGGCCAGCGGCGAGACCGTATTGCCGTTCTCGTTGCGGAAAGCTGCCGAACTGGCCGGTCGCCCGGCCTCTGATATCCAGTATCTGGGCGCGTTGGATCACTCCTGGGCCGGGACGACCGCGGCCTGGGGCAACGGGTGGTGCGACAAGTGGATCCCCTCCAAGAGCCCGTCGACCATGACGTACTACGAACGTGCGGACATCCCGTTGCAGTACGAGCTGGCGGATACCTTCACCATCTGCGATGCCTATCACTGCTCAATCAACGGATCCACGAACCCCAACCGCAACTATCTCTGGTCCGGAACGGTGGGTAATGAGCCGGGTTCCGCCTCCCGCGCCGTCACCAACGCCGCCTACAACTATGACCATGCCGGCTACGACTGGACCACGTACCCGGAACGGTTACAGGAGGCCGGGGTGTCCTGGCGGATTTACCAGGACTGGGACAACTTCACCGACAATGCTGTGGAGTACTTCCAGACCTTCAAGAAGATCGGCCACAAGATGCTGGCCGCCGTGGACGGTCACCTGCGCACCACAGAAGAGTTCTACGACAGCCTGGCCGCGCAGGCCCCCGCCGAGCAGCAGCGGCTGTTGGCCCAACTCAGCCAGGGCCGTGAGCTGCTCAGCGAGGCGGAGAAATCGCTCTTCGACAAGGCAATGTGGCGCGGCAATCCGGATACTCTGCTCGATCGGATGCGCACTGATATTGCCGCGAACGAGCTCCCCGAGGTCAGCTGGATCGTCCCTTCGGCCGCGGACTCGGAGCATCCCGGAGCCTCCACCCCGGTAGGCAGCGCGAACTTCGTCTACCGGCTGCTTGACACCATCGCGAGCGACCCGGAGACCTGGGCGACGACGGCCCTCTTCATGAACTTTGATGAAAACGACGGCTACTTCGACCACGTCCCCCCACCCGTTGCGCCACGACCGGAGTCTGGCAGCGGCGATGACTGGTTTGGCGGCTCGCCCATCGGCCTGGGCCCGCGGGTGCCGATGACCGTCGTCTCCCCGTGGACTATTGGCGGCTATGTCAGCTCAGAAGTCTTCGACCACACGTCCGTGATCCGCTTCCTGGAACGGTGGACGGGGGTTCGGGAACCGAATATTTCCGCGTGGCGGCGCACCGTCTGCGGCGATCTGACCAGTGTCTTTGACTTCACCAGGGCGGGCACGCAACCCGAGGTGGATCACCCCGGCCCGGTTCCCGCCGCCATCGCCCGCTGGCATCCCACCCCGCCGACGGCCCAGGCCTCACCAATCCAGGAATCCGGAACCCGTCCGGCTCGCCCGTTGCCCTACCGCCCGAAGGTTGCCGCCCAGGCGCACCCGGCCGGCAACGTGACGCTGGCGCTGATGAACACCGGTCCACGGTCCACGCACTTCGCGCTCTACGGCTATGCGGGCGAGTATGCCGTGCCGCAGCACTTCGACGTGCTGAAGAACCTCAGCGTGGACGTTCCAGTGAAGAACGGGAAGTACGACCTCGCCGTCTCGGGGCCGAACGGCTTCCAGTACGAGCTGGCGGGCACATCCGCAGGGGCCGCTGTGGGCGTGGATGCCAGCATTACGGAGAATCGGGAGGCAAGCGACGTGGAACTCGCAGTCAGCAACACCGGATCCGTTGCCGTCACGCTGACGTTCACGTCCCTGCAGTACGTCAGCCACGCCCACACGCAGGTCCTGCGGCCCGGACAGCGGAAGAAGCTCAGCTGGCCGGCACTCAACGGCTGGTACGACGTTGAAATCAGTACTACGGAGGACGCCAGCTTCCGCCGCCGCCTGACCGGTCGGGTCGAGGATGGTGGCGCCGGCATCAGGTGAGCGGATGACGGGAATCGAACCCGCGCTATCAGCTTGGGAAGCTGAAGTTCTACCATTGAACTACATCCGCGTATCGGCGTTGTCGCTGCCGGAACCGTGCCAGCTTATCAAGTACGCGCCGGTAGGCTGGCATCGTGCTTCTCTCGGACCGCGACATCAAGGCAGAACTCGGCGCTGGACGCATCCGTCTGGACCCCTACCAGCCGGAGATGATCCAGCCCTCGAGCATCGACGTGCGACTGGACCGGTACTTCCGGTTGTTCGACAACCATAAGTATCCGTACATCGACCCCGCCGAGGATCAGCCGGATCTGACCCGCCTGATCGAGACTCAGCCGGACGAACCTTTCATCCTGCACCCCGGTGAGTTCGTTCTCGGCTCCACCTACGAGCTCATCAGCCTGCCCGACGACGTGGCCGCCCGACTCGAGGGCAAGAGTTCGCTCGGCCGGCTGGGCTTGCTCACTCATTCCACGGCCGGCTTCATCGACCCCGGCTTCTCCGGCCACGTCACGCTCGAGCTGAGCAACGTCGCGACGCTCCCGATCAAGCTCTGGCCGGGAATGAAGATCGGCCAGCTGTGCTTCTTCCAGCTGAGCTCGCCCGCCGAGCGACCCTATGGATCGGGCGAGTACAGCTCCCGCTACCAGGGCCAGCGCGGGCCGACCGCCTCGCGTTCATTCCAGGGTTTCCACCGCACGGATGTGCGTGCGAGCGACGCCGGCAGCACCGGCGAGTAGCCGGCACCACAGCAAGAAACCGCAGACAAAAAACCCGCCGGCGCACCGAGAGTATCGGTGCGCCGGCGGTTTTTTGCGGGCCGTGCGGCCGGGGCGTTACGCCTTGCGGCGGTTGAAGACTGCGCTGTAGACCAGCAGCACGATGATCGAACCACCGATGGCCAGGAGCCAGGTGGAGATCGAGAAGAAGTCGTTCAGCGGCACGTTGAACAGGAGCGATCCGAGCCATCCGCCGAGGAACGCGCCGATGACGCCCAGGAGGAGCGTGATGAGCCATCCGCCGCCCTGGCGACCCGGCAGGATAGCCTTTGCGATCGCGCCGGCAATGAGTCCGAGGATGAGGAATGCGATGAAGCCCATGTGGGTGTCCTTTGTTCGATAGTGATGTGTGTTCGATAGTGATGTGATTGTGCGGGTCGCGGGGCCCGAATCCCCCAGGGAAACCCGGGCACCGCCGGAAGACGTCTACTTTTTGAAGGCGTCCTTGACGTTTTCGCCGGCCTTCTTCAGGTTGGCACCGGCCTGGTCGGCCTTGCCCTCGGCGACGGTTGCGTCGTCGTCGGTTGCCTTGCCGAAGCCCTCTTTGGCCTTGCCTTTGAGGTCATCGGCTTCGTTGTTGATCTTTTCTGATGCGCCCATGAGGGGCCTCTCTTTCTCTCGGGGTCGTGCACAGCCGACATGGCCGTGCCGTGGAAGTGGGCGGGGGCAGTTATTTGCGCGAGATGGCGCGGGCGAGAATGCCCGCGACGATGCCGACCGAGGCGAGGCCGACCGCAACGAGACCCACAAGGCGAACGGGATCCTCGCGGTAGCGCGAACGCACCCGGGTCAGGATGGTGCCGGCCAGCGCCGCCGCCTGGGGAGCGCTGCTCTGCCGCACAGTGACACGGCCGATGGTCGAACCGATGAGGTCGCCGGACTCCTGGCGGATCTGCTCCTGCACCCGGTCGATCATTGTGGCGGCCGGGATGGGCGCGCTCACCGTGAGTTCGATCCGGCCGTCGGGCCGGGCGAGGGTGACACCGACCGTGTCCGGCGCCAGATTGAGATGCGAGGCGGCCACGGCGGCGGCGACGCGCGTGACTGCGCGCGCGCTGATCCGGGTGGTGCCCCGATCCGTTTCTTGCTCGATCACCTGTTTACGCTCCGACCTGTGTGTTCGCGCTGCCGGTGGTGTCGTCGTCGGAGACCAGGTGCACGTCTTTGACGGTCACGTTGACCTCGGTGACCTGCAGTTCGACGAGGGACTCGACGGCCGCGATGACCGCGGCGCGCACATCGGCGGCGACCTTGTGCAGCGGAACCGGGTACTCGGCGACCAGGGAGATGTCAACGGCGACCTGCGAGTCCGCGACAGTGATGCTCACGCCCTGGTCGAGGTCGGCGCCGCTGATGGCGTCGCGGATGGCGCCGAGGGGGCCCGCGCCGTTGGCCAGCGTGTGCACGCCGGATACCTCGCGCGCCGTGATGCCGACGATCTTGGCGATGACGCTGTCGGTGATGACCGTTGTGCCGGCAATCGCGCCGCTCGTTTCGAGTGTGGGTGCGGTGTCAACCATTGTGTTCAACTCCTTGCAAGAATAGGGACCAGTCAGTTCGGGCAACCGAATCGCATGGTCACTAGTAGGACGCAACTCGACGCGCATTCGTCACGGAAGCGCACGAAAAAGTTTGACAAGGGGGTTTCCGATGACGCAGTCACACAACAATCTGCGCCTGGTCGAGGCACCCGACGCTGTGCTCGCGGGCCGCGCCGTGGACGGGGACGTGCGCTCCTTCGAGGTGCTGGTTCGCCGCCACGGGCCGCTGATGCGGGCCTATGCGACCCGCGTGCTCGGGTCGACGAGTGAGAGCGACGACGTCGTCCAGGAGGCCTTCATCACCGCCTGGGACCAGCTGCCGACCCTGAAAGACCTGAGCGCGGTCAAGTCGTGGTTGATGCGGATCACGAGCCACAAGGCCATCGACCGGATTCGAGCGCGCCGCGATCACGCGCCGCTCGAGGATTGGGACGTGGAGGCGCCCGACTCCGACACTCCGCACCATCGCGTCGAGGCCGACTCGCAATGGGACAAGATCTCAGACGTCCTCGGTAGGCTCAGCGAGACGCAGCGTCAGTGCTGGCTGCTGCGCGAAATGGGTGGTTACAGTTACGACGACATTGCGGAAGAACTCAAGATTCCTCCCTCCACCGTGCGCGGACACCTGGCTCGGGCGCGACGGAAACTAGTGGAAGAAATGGAGGAATGGCGATGACAACACCGAACACTGAGGCGCATGACCAGTCGGAAGACATCATTGCCGACCTCAGCGAATACCTGGACCGGGGCGAAAGGCCCCCGCAGGAGCTGCTGGACCGTTCGCCCGCGCATCAGCTCGCGCTCGAATCGCTGCTCCGGTTCCGCGCCGTGGCCGGCGGCCTGCTCCAGGCCGACGCCGACGCCGAGCCGGCCAGGGACGACAGCTGGGTCTCGCGCATCCTGACCAATATCCACATCGAGGCGCGCGCCGGGAGATCCATTCCGCTCACGTCGCCGAGCCCGAACGCCGAGTTCAGCATCACGGAAGGGGCCGTGCGCGGGCTCATCCGTGCGGCCGGAGATTCCGTACCCGGCGCGCTGATCGGCCGCTGCCGGCTCGACGGCGATGTCACGGTGCCCGGCGCCCCGATCACCGTCGCGGTGGAGGCCGGCGTCTACTGGGGCGAACCCATTCCGGCGGCCGCGCAGCGCATCCGCGAGGACATCGCCGGTGCGCTCCGCCGGCACACGGAGCTGACCCTCGCCGCCATCGATGTGACCGTTACCGATGTCACCGTCGCCCGCGACGGGCAGGAGCCGGACCAATGACGACAACAGAGCTGCATGAGCAACTGACCGGACTGGTGAAGTCGATCGACGGGGTGGTGCAGGTCTACGACGCGCGCCCGACCGCCCTCGCCGCGGCCGCGGACCTCGTGGCGACGCTCATCGGGCAACCGTCCGGGGAACCGATCGCGGTCAGGAACTCCGGCGGCGGGATCAGCGTCGCGGTGAGCGTCGCAATCTCTGACGCGAGCCCGGCCGCCGAAGTGTGCGAGCGCATCCTCGAAGCCATTTCCGGTCACCTCGGCTCGGATGCCGACGGCCCGGCCGTCGACCGGGTGACGATCCAGGTCAGCCGGATCAGCTCGGGCGAGGACGGCGGCGAGCCCGGCGCGTAGCTTGTTCACACGGACGCAACATGGGCCGGGCTAAAATCGGGGTATGACCTCCGCTTCCGTGCCCGACTTCGCCCATGCGCTCATCGCGCCGGGACCAACGCCGGAGTACCCCGGCCGGATGCGCCGGTTCGGCCAGCTCGTTGGCTCCTGGTCGACGAAGAGTTCCCGACTGGACGAGGAAAGCGGCCAGTGGAGTGAACGCGAGTTCACCTGGATTGTCCAGTTCATCCTGGACGGCCGCGCCGTGCAGGACGTCGAGGTCGTTGCCAGCGCCACGCATCCGTCCGGATTCGAAACCGTGGCCACTGCCGTCCGGGTGTACGACCCGAACGCCGGCGCGTGGAGGGTGAGCTTCTTCTCGCCGGTCCTGGGGGAGTACTGCCACCTCGTCGCTACTCCGCATCGCAACGGACTGCGCCAGGACGGCACCGGCACCGACGGGCGCCTGATCCGCTGGAACTTCACGTCGATCACGGCCGAGGCCTACACCTGGGAGGGCTGGGTCTCGAACGACGAGGGGGCCAGCTGGCTCCTGGTCGCGCGCAACCAGGCCACCCGCATCCACTGACCGTCGGGGAGCGAACCCGCGCCGCGTTCGCCCGGGAAGGGGCCTCGCGGGCTACTCGGGTCGGAGACGCAGGTTCTGCATGCCGCCGTCGACTTCGAGCGAGACGCCGGTCGTCGAGCCGGATCGCGGGCTGGCCAGGTAGGCAACCGCGTCGGCGACCTCATCCGCGGCGACCAGTCGCCCGTGCGGCTGGCGGGCGCTGAGTGCGGCACGTTCGGCGACGGGGTCGTCGGCCTTCTCGAGGAGACGGCCGATCCACGGAGTGTCCGCGGTGCCGGGGCTCACGCTGTTGACCCGGATGCCCTCGCCCAGGTGGTCGGCGGCCATCGCCCGGGTGAGCGCGAGCACGGCGCCCTTCGACGCGCTGTAGAGGGCGCGCGCGGGCAGGCCGGCCGTCGCCGCGATCGAGCCGGTGTTGACGATGGCGGCGGAGGGCGACTGGCGCAGCCACGGAAGCGCGGCGCGAGAGACCCGCGCGATCCCGACGACGTTGATGCTCAGAACGCGGGCCCATTCGTCGTCGTCGTTGTCGGCCACCGTGCCCTGCGCGCCGATTCCCGCGTTGTTTACCACGATGTCGATTCGCCCGAATTCGGCGGCCACGGCGGCGATGGCCGCACGCACCGACGCATCGTCGGCGACGTTGGCCCGCACGGCGAAGTGTGCGGCATCCGCGCCCTCCGGCTGGAGGTCGAGCACGGCGACGGACGCACCGCCCTCCCGCAGCCGACGGGCGATCGCGGCTCCGATGCCGGACGCACCCCCGGTGACGACGGCGACGAGGTTCTCGAACTCATTCATGGTGCTGCCTTTCGTTGGTGGCATCGATGAACTCCTGGCGCTGACGTCCGAGGCCCTCGATCTCGATCTCGCAGACGTCGCCGGCCGCGAGGTAGGGGAACCGACCGGACAGGGCAACTCCCTCCGGCGTACCGGTCAACACGAGGTCTCCGGGCTCGAGCGCCAGGTACTGGCTCAGGTGCCAGACCACGAAGTCCACCGGGAAGATCTGGTCGGCCGTGGTCGAATCCTGCCTGGCCTCGCCGTTGACCCAGCTCCGCAGAGCCAGGTTCTGATAGTCGACCTCATCGGGGGTCACGAGCCACGGTCCGGTGGGGTTGAAGCCAGGAGCGCACTTGCCCTTCGACCACTGGCCGCCGGAGACGGCCATCTGGAAGTCCCGTTCGGAGAGATCGTTTGCCGTGACGAATCCGGCGATGTGGTCGATGCTCTCCGCCGGCGACGCGAGGTAGGACGTGCGCTTGCCGATCACGATGCCCAGTTCCACCTCCCAGTCGGTCTTCGTGCTGTTCCGGGGGATCTCCACCGCGTCGTTGGGCCCGACCACGGTGTTGGGGGTCTTCAGGAAGATGATCGGCACATCGGGCGGGGTGGACCCTGACTCGGCCGCGTGCGCCGCGTAGTTCATGCCGATGCAGACGACGGCGCTCGGGCGGGCGATCGGCGCGCCGATGCGCAGCGATCCCGCTCCGGCGACCGGCGCCAGGGAGCCGGCCCGGAGCGCCTCACGCACGCGCTCCACCCCGCCGGACGAGAGGAAGTCTCCGTCGATGTCGCGCGCGATCGGCGAGAGGTCGAAGTACCGGCCGTCAACGAGCACGGCGGGCAACTCGCGGCCGATCGGGCCGAGGCGGGCGAATTTCATGAGTCAACTTTCCTTTGGCGACTGGTGTGATCGAACATCTGAACTCTCCGGCCGCGATTTCGGCAGGGACGGATGAACGTGGCCGCATCGCCAATTGACATTCTATACATCCGATGTTTAGGCTCGGGGTGCCGATCAAGGAGAAACATCTGTGAGTACCGTTATCGCGCTGGAGACCAGCGACGTGCGCTTCCCGACCTCGACCTCGCTGGACGGGTCGGACGCCATGAATCCCGACCCCGACTACTCGGCCGCGTACCTGCGCATCGTCACCGACGCGGATGACGACCTGGAGGGCCACGGCTTCGTCTTCACGATCGGTCGCGGCAACGAGGTGCAGGTGGCCGGCATCCGTGCGCTCGCCGACCACCTCGTTGGCCGAAATGTCGAAGACCTTTTGGGCAACATGGGGGAAACCTGGCGCGGCTTCGTCTGGGATTCGCAGCTGCGTTGGCTCGGCCCGGAGAAGGGCGTCATGCACATGGCCATCGGCGCGGTCGTGAACGCGCTCTGGGACCTCAAAGCCAAACGCGCCGGCCTTCCGCTCTGGCAGCTCCTGTCCCGCATGACACCGGAGCAGCTCGTCGAGCTGATCGACTTCCGGTACCTCACCGATGCCCTCACCCCGGAGGACGCCCTCGGTATTCTCCGTGCGGCGGCGCCCGGCCGGGCGGCGCGGGAAACCGAGCTGCTGGCATCCGGTTATCCCGCATACACGACGACGCCCGGCTGGCTGGGCTACAGCGACGAGAAGCTGGCGCGGCTGGCCGGGGAAGCGGTCGCGGACGGTTTCTCGATGATCAAGCTCAAGGTGGGCGCCAACGTCGACGACGACATCCGCCGGATGCGCATCGCCCGGGAAACGGTCGGCCCGGACATCCGCATCGGCACCGACGCCAACCAGCGCTGGGGCGTCGACGAGGCGATCGAGTGGATGGCACGCCTGGCCGAATTCGACGTCGCCTGGATCGAGGAGCCCACCAGCCCCGACGACATCCTCGCCCACGCAGCGATCGCCCGCGGTGTCGCGCCCATTCCGGTCGCGACGGGGGAACACATGGCCAACCGGATCATGTTCAAACAGTTCCTTCAGGCCGACGCCCTCCAGGTGCTGCAGATCGACGCCACCCGGGTCGGCGGGGTGAACGAGAACATCGCCATCCTGCTGCTCGCGGCAAAATTCGGCGTTCCCGTCTGCCCGCACGCCGGCGGTGTCGGCCTGTGCGAGGCGGTGCAGCACCTCTCCATGTTCGATTTCGTTGCCGTCTCCGGCACGACCGAGCAACGAGTCATCGAATACGTCGACCACCTGCACGAACACTTCGTGACGCCCGCGATGGTGCGGCGGGGCGCCTACCGGGCGCCGGTGGCGCCCGGCGCCGGCACCGAGATGCACGCGTCCAGTCGCGCCGAGTACGCTTTCCCCGGACATGACTGATCTGGCACTCCCGCGCCTGGGCTACGGCGCCGCCAATGTGGGCAACCTCTACCGGGCGCTGACGGATGACGAGGCCTGGGCGGTTCTGCAGGCAGCCTGGGATGAGGGAATCCGGTATTTCGACACGGCCCCGCACTACGGGCTGGGCCTGTCGGAGCGCCGCCTCGGCGCTTTCCTGGCGAGCAAGCCGCGGGGCGAATACCTGGTGTCGACCAAGGTGGGGCGCCTGCTGCGGCCGAACCCGGAGGGGGCCGGCACGCTGGACCTGGCGCATGACTTCGCGGTGCCGGCCGACACCCGGCGGGTCTGGGACTTCTCGGCCGCCGGCATCCGGCAGAGCGTCGAGGAATCGCTGGCGCGCACGGGGCTCGACCGGTTCGATGTGCTGTTCCTGCACGACCCGGAGCGCCACAGCCTGCGGGAGGGGCTCGAGTCCGCCCTGCCGGCGCTGGCCGGGCTGCGCGAGCACGGGCTCGTCGACGCCATCGGGGTGGGGTCGATGGACACGAACGCACTACTGGCTTCGGTGGAGACCGATCTGCTCGACCTCCTCATGGTGGCCGGTCGCTTCACGCTCGCCGAACAGCCTGCGCTGGCCGAGGTGATCCCGGCCTGCCGGGCGCACGGCGTCGGCATTGTCAACGCCTCCGTTTTCAACTCCGGGATGCTCGCGACCGACAACCCCGGGGCGGGGGCGCGGTACGACTACGGGCAGGCGCCGGCCGAGGTGCTCGCCCGGGTGCAGGCGATCGCTGCCGTCTGCCGGGACTTCGGGGTCTCGCTCCCCGCTGCCGCACTGCAGTACACCCTGCGCGACGACACGGTACGCACCATCGTGGTCGGCGGGAGCCGCCCCGAGCAGCTGCATCAGAACGCCGAGCACATGCGGGTGAGTATCCCCGAGCAGCTGTGGCAGGCGCTCGCCCGGAAGAAACTCATCCCCGCATGAGCGCCGAGCCGCGCCGCATCGACGCCCACCTGCACCTCTGGGACCTGGCGGTGAGCGACTACGCCTGGCTCGGCCCGGAAATGGGCGTCCTGCACGCCAGCTGGTCGCCGGAAGAGGCGGCTGCCGAACTGGAGGCGGCCGGCATGGCGGGCGCCGTGCTCGTGCAGGCGGAAGATACCGAGGTCGACACCCAGTACCTGCTCGACGTCGCCTCCGCCCACCCGTGGGCGCTCGGCGTGGTGGGCTGGATCCGGCTCGACGATCCCCTCGCCGCCGGCCGGGACCTCGATCGGTGGCTGCAGCATCCCGCGTTCTGCGGCGTGCGTCACTTGATCAACGACGACCCGCGGGCGGATTTCCTCGACCGTTCGAGCGTGCGCTCCTCCCTCGCGGAACTGGCGCGACGCGGTCTCCCGTTCGATGTGCACGACGCCTGGCCGCGCCACCTCGGCCAGACCGAGCGGCTTGCCCGCGACCTGCCTGTCCTCACGCTGGTGATCGACCACCTGGGCAAACCGCCGCGCGGCCGGGACGGCATGGAGGCGTGGAGGACGGCCGTGGCCGGGGTGGCCGCGAACCCGAACACCGTCGCCAAACTCTCCGGGCTCCACGTCACGGATGCCCCGTTCACGGCCGATGCCCTCCGGCAGGTCTGGGACACAGCACTCGAGTTGTTCGGCCCGGGGCGCCTCATGTACGGCGGCGACTGGCCGCTGACCGTGCCCGTTGGCGGCTACCAGCCCACCTGGCAGGTCGCTTCGGAACTGATCGGAGAGCTGGCCCCGGCCGAACAGGAGAACATCCTGTCCGGCACGGCCACTCGCGTCTACGGGCTCCCCGATGCGCCGCCGCCTCGCCCCTGACCACGCCGAACGACCACACGAAAGGAAGCCGCCATGCTGCAGGGAATCAACCCGCTCCTGACCGGAGAGCTGCTCAAGCACCTCGACGAGATGGGGCACTCGGACACCGCCTTGATCGTCGACGCCCACTTCCCTGCTTCGCGCCTGGCCCGACGCCTCGTCTCCATGCCGGGCACATCATCGCCCGACGTGCTCGAGGCGGTGCGCAGCGTGCTTCCGCTCGATGACACCCCCGCCGTCGACCTAATGACTTCGGCCGATGGATCGCTGCTCGAGGTGCAAGAGCAGCTCCTGACCGCCGCCGGCGTCACTGCCCAGGGGAGCCGTTTCCTCGACCGGTATGCCTTCTACGATGCCGCCGACAGCGCCTACGTCATCATCCGCACCGGCGAAACGCGCACCTACGGCTGCGTGATCGTGCGGAAGGGACTCGTCGGGCACGCCTCCGCTGCCTAGGAGGTGCCCGTGCTAGTGCTGGGCGATGGACTCGACGCCGTGCAGCCGCCCGCGAATGAACCTGTTGGCGTGGGCGGCCAGGTCGCACAGATCACAACAGCGCGTCAAACGGACGCGCATAACACTGCAGCACAGAAGGAGCAATCATGAAGGTACTTATCACCGGAGCCCACGGTAAGGTCGGCCGTGCCGCCACCCAGGCCCTGCTGGACGCCGGTCACGACGTCCTCGCGACGGACTTGACCCGCCCCGGATTTGAGCGACGCGCCGAAGGAACGGCCCGCTACCAGATGGCCGACCTGACGGATGCCGGAGAGGCGTTCGCCGTCGTGAGCGGCGTCGATGCCGTCGTGCACGTGGCTGCGATCCCGGAGCCAACCGGAAACCCCGCGCATGTCGTGTTCCGCACGAACCTGATGGCCACTTTCAACGTTCTCGAAGCGGCCGTCCGGTTCGGGGTGAAGCGCTTCGTCAACATCTCGAGCGAGACGGTCCCCGGTTTCTTCTTCCCGGAGCGGGATTTCCTGCCCGACTACGCCCCGGTCGACGAGGAACACCCGGTCCACCCGCAGGATCCCTACGCCCTGTCCAAGCACTTCGGCGAACAGCTGATGAACGCTGCGGTCGAGCGGTCGGACATCCGTTGCATCTCCCTGCGCCCGAGCTGGGTTCAGAACGAAGGCAACTACGAGCAGAACCTTGGGCCGCAGGTGCGCGACGCCGCGGTGCTCAGCCCGAATCTGTGGAGCTACATCGACGTCTATGATCTGGCAGACGCGATTGTGCT
>NZ_FNFU01000010.1 GCF_900101115.1 Cryobacterium psychrotolerans | reverse complement strand
ATGGACACCCTGATCAGCGTCGGCGTGCTCGCCTCGCTCGGCTGGTCGCTCTACGCGCTGTTCTTCGGCATGGCCGGGATGGCCGGCATGACGATGGAGTTCTCCTTCACGGCGGAGCCGGGGGCCGGGGCCGACGAGATCTACCTGGAGGTCGCATCCGCGGTCACCGTCTTCATCCTGGCCGGACGCTACTTCGAGGCCAGGGCCAAGAAACGCTCCGGCGCGGCGCTCAAGGCGCTGCTCGAACTGGGCGCGAAGGAAGCAACGCTGCTCCGGGACGGCGTCGAAACCCGGGTCCCGACCGCCTCGCTGATGGTCGGCGACCTGTTCGTCGTGCGCCCCGGCGAGAAGATCGCCACCGACGGCGAGGTCGTCGAGGGTAACTCCGCCGTCGACGCGAGCATGCTCACCGGCGAGGCCGTGCCGGTGGAGGTCGGCCCCGGCGCGGTCGTCGTCGGCGCCACGCTCAACTCCGGCGGCCGGCTCGTCGTGCGTGCCACCCGCGTGGGCTCGGACACCGAACTCGCCCAGATCGGGCGGCTCGTCGAGAAGGCCCAGGCCGGCAAGGCCGACGTGCAGCGCCTGGCCGACCGGGTCTCGGCCATCTTCGTGCCGATCGTGATCGTGCTCTCCCTGGCCACCCTGGCCGTGTGGCTCCTCATCGGCGCGGGTCCGGTCGTGGCGTTCACGGCGGCGGTGGCGACGCTCATCATCGCCTGCCCCTGCGCGCTCGGGCTGGCCACCCCGACCGCCCTGCTCGTCGGCACCGGGCGCGGCGCCCAGCTGGGCATCCTGATCAAGGGGCCGCAGATCCTCGAATCCACCCGCCGCGTCGACACCATCGTGCTTGACAAGACCGGCACGGTGACCACAGGCCGGATGGGCCTCGTCGCCGCCATTCCCGCTGTCGGCGTGGCCGAAGACGAGCTGCTGCGCCTCGCCGGCGCCGCCGAGACCGGCTCAGAGCACCCGATCGCCGCGGCCATTGTCGCGGGCGCACAGCACAGTTTGGGCCCGCTGCCGCCGTTGGATTCATTCGCCTCCACGGACGGCCTCGGCGTCCAGGCCGTCGTCGACGGGCACCTCGTGCTCGTCGGCCGCCCGCGCTGGCTCGCCGACGAGTGGAGCATCACGCTCCCGGTGGAACTCACGGACGCGCTCACCTCCTTCGAGTCGCTCGGGCAGACCGTGGTCGCCGTCGCCTGGGACGGGCAAGCGCGCGGCGTCCTCGCCGTGTCCGACACGGTCAAGGCGAGCAGCACGGCCGCGATCGCCGCCTTCCGCCGCCTCGGCCTGCGACCTGTGCTGCTGACCGGCGACAACGAGCGCGCGGCTCGCGCCGTGGCCGCGGAAGTGGGCATCACCGACGTGCGGGCCGAGCTGCTCCCGGCCGAGAAGGCCGAGGCCGTCCGGGCCCTGCAACGCGAGGGTCGGGTCGTCGCGATGGTCGGTGACGGGGTGAACGATGCGGTGGCCCTCGCCACGGCCGACCTCGGCATTGCGATGGGCACCGGAACCGATGTCGCCATCGAGGCCAGCGACCTGACGCTCGTTCGCAGCGACCTGATGGCGGCCGCGGATGCCATCCGGCTGTCCCGGCGCACCCTCGCCACGATCAAGGCCAACCTGTTCTGGGCCTTCGCCTACAACGTCGCCGCGATCCCGCTGGCCATGCTCGGCCTGCTCAACCCCCTGATCGCCGGCGCCGCCATGGGGCTCTCATCGGTCTTCGTGGTGAGCAACAGCCTCAGGCTCCGCGGATTCCGCCCGCTGTCCGAGCCGACGCCGGTGCGCGACGCGACCTCGGGTGAGCTCCGAGATCTCGCCCCGGTCGGCTAGACACCGTTCTCCCAGCCGGCCGCTCGGGCCATCGGGTACTGTATGAGAGGCCCGAACTGTGCGTAACCAATCCGATTCGAACTGGAGGTGACATGATTGTGAACGACACCCCGATCTCGGGACGTCCCCGACGCCATGTCTTCCGCTCCGTGATCGTGTCGGTTCTGGCCACGGCTGCCCTGCTCCTCGGCTTGTTCGCCGCTCATTCTTCCGGTGCCGGCGTCGGCGCAGAGCATGAGATGGCCGTCGCTGCACCGGGCGCCTCAGCGCCAGCTGAGTACCTCACCGGTGCGAACGAAATGGTGGCCAGCGCTGGTGCGGATGCCGTCGTCGCCGTCGCCTCCGGCTTCGATGGGGGATGGCTCAGCTTCGGGGACGACTTGATGGCCGGTTGCGGCATCCTGGCGATGACCTGCTCGGTGTTGCTCATTGTCGTGGCTCTCATTCGTCTGACTCGCCAGCCTTCGGTGTACAGGCAACTTCTTGACGCCGGCGGTTTCGTTGTCAGCTCGTTCCGCACGATCCCGCTTCACGTTCACCGGCCCAGCCTCATCCTGCTTTCCATCAGTCGCATTTAGACGAACCCGCTCGCGCGCCAGCACCTGGCTGCGCCGCTTTGCCGTGCCCAACGGGCTCCCGGTTCGTAAATGATTGACAATGAATGGAAGAACAATGCTCAAAACACGCACCTACATCCTCGCCGCCGCCGCACTGGCTGCAGCCCTCACCCTCAGCGCCTGCACGGGCGGCACGGCCGGCACGAACGGGGGCGGCAGCTCCGACACCAGCAATACCCCGAGCGCATCCGCAGCGAACGCGGCCGACGTGACATTCGCCCAGATGATGATCCCCCACCACGAACAAGCTGTGGAGATGAGTGAGGACGTTCTGGGCAAGGACGGTGTCGACCAGCGCGTCGTCGACCTCGCCACCCAGATAAAGGCGGCGCAGGATCCGGAAATCAAGCAGATGAAGTCGTGGCTCACTGCTTGGGGGGCTGACGAGGACATGTCCGGGATGGACCACGGAAGCACCGGGATGATGTCCGATGACGACATGATGGCTCTCCGGGACGCATCTGGATCAGAAGCCAACAAGGTGTTCCTCGAGCAGATGACGCTGCACCACGAAGGGGCCATTGCAATGGCCCAGACTGAACTCGACGCAGGCGAAAACGCAGATGCCAAGGCCATGGCCCAGGCGATCGTGACCAGCCAGTCCGCCGAGATCCAGTACATGAAGGAGCTCCTGGCAACCCTGTAATCGACCTCGAATTGCTTATCTCGAATACGAGGCACGTCATCAACACGACACCAGAGACCCCAAGTCCATCGCGACGAAACACGAGGCTGGCCGAGGAGCGTGAGCGCGCTCGAAAACATCGACCGCGGACACGCCGAAATCAACCGCAAACACGCCGCAAACTGTTGCGGGCGGCCACGAAGCCCCTGCGGCAGCGAGCGTTCGCGTCGACTGCAATTGCTTTCGTCGCGCTCCTCACGGTCAGCGTGTCTCTGCCCGCCCTCGCCGTTAATCCCGGCGCCGTTGCCGAGCCACCGCACCATTCGGTTGCCGCCGGCGTGCAGAGTCTTCCGGTCAGCGCCGCGGCGTCGGTCACGGTTCAGCGCGACGGATACAAGGTGGGCACGGCGCCTCGGCCTGCGCCGTTCGCGTACTCTCAGACTGCCGGAACCTACATGAACTATCTCGGTCCGATCCAGTGGCCGTTCCTGACGGGTGTCCCGATCTCGACCTACTTCGGGCCTCGGGTGCCGCCGTGTGGAGGCTGTTCCAGCTTCCACAAGGGACTCGATATGAACCCCGGCGTTGGCACACCCATCCAAGCGATCGCTGATGGTGTGGTGCGCGAAGTGTCTTCAACCGACAAGAGCGGGCTCGGCGTGTACGCCATCATTGACCACAGGGTTGACGGTCGGCTCGTCAGCAGCCTCTACGCCCACATGCAGGAGGGCTCTCTCGCCCTGAGACCGGGGCAGCCAGTCGTCGTCGGGCAGCAGGTCGGAAGCGTTGGCAACACCGGTCAGAGTACCGGTCCTCACCTGCATTTCGAGATCCTGCTCGATGGCGTGACACCGACGGACCCGTTCGCGTGGCTCACCACGAGGGTGGGCCCGCTGTGATCGCCAATTCGCATGGGGCCGGTGGTTCTGGAGGTCAGCGTGGTTCCTGGCGGGGAGCGTGGGGCGTTGTCGTCATACTCTCGCTCGTCGCAGCTGCTGGCGTCATACAACCCGCACGGGCCACCGAGTACCCCTCCTGGGCGGACGTCGAAAACGCTAGGGCCAGTGAAGCCTCGAAGCGCACCCAAATAGACAAGCTGACCACCCTGATCGCGGGACTGAAGACAGACTTCGAGACCGCGAAGGGCATTGCCACGCGGCGGGGCGCCGAATATGAGCGCGCCCAGGGGTTGTTTGACGAGGCCACCTACCGCGCAACTATTCTGCAGGCGCAGGCCGACGAAGCCGCCAAGCGCGCGGATGCCTCTCGGAAGCAGGCAGGAAGACTGGCGTCCATGCTCTCTCGATCCGGTGGCACGGACCTCTCGATGACATTGTTCCTGAATGGCAGCGACTCGGAAGGCCTGTTCTCCCGGTTGGGTTCACTGAGCAAACTCACCGAGCGCACGAGCCTTGTCTATGCGCAAGCAGCGTCGGACAGGAATTCCGCGACCGCGTTGACAAATCAGGCCAAGGTGGCGAAGAAAGCACTCGGCGCCCTGGCCGCAGAGGCACAGTCGGCATTGACCAGGGCCGTCGAGGCGAGCTCCGCAGTGCAACGAATGCTCGCCGAACAGCAGCAATACGCCGGCACCATGCAGGCGCAACTCGCGGTCCTGAAAGAGGGACGTGCCGCCACAGAAGCCGACTTCGCGAAAGGCGAGACGGTACGCCGTGCAGCAGCAGCAGCAGCGGCGGCGGCAGCAGCGACTGGGGGTGGAGGGTCACGTGACTCGGGTCAGCTCAGCGGCCAGGGCTGGGCGCTGCCCGTTTCCGGATGGATCAGTAGTCGCTTCGGGCCGCGCCCCAGCAGGCCTGTTGCCGGTGTCGGCGCGTTCCACTACGGGACGGACATTGCCGCCGGGTGTGGCAGGGGGGTATTCGCCGCAACGGCGGGAACCGTTGTCTACGCTGGTGACCTCGGTTCCTACGGAAACTGGGTTCTCATCGACCACGGTAACGGCGTCCAAACCGGTTACGCGCACAACAGCAGGGTGCTGGTCAAACCGGGTCAATCCGTGGATGCCGGCGCGGCGATCGCGTTGGTCGGGACGACCGGAGCGTCAAGCGGGTGCCATGTGCACTTTGAAACCCGTGTCGACGGAGCCCGCATCGACCCAGAACGCTTTATGAGCGCACGGGGAATCCGCCTTGGTTAGCGGCAGACTGGTGCCCACGGAGCCGACCGCAGCGGGAGCACTTGCGGTCGCGGCTGGGCCGCGTTCGACGTCGCTCTCTTCGAGAAAGAGAAGGAGGCGCTCATGCGCGCACGAATCTGGATAACGGTCGTCGCGGTCGTTATCGGCGCTGTCATCGCCGGCGGCTGGATAGCGGCCATCGGCGGTGGCGTGCCCCGGGAGCAATCAACGGGCACCGTCGGGCCGTACGTCGGCGGTGATCTCCACGTGTTGACCGTGCTTCAGGACCGGTTATACGTTGGAGGGCACGACGGCGGGGCCGTCTCCGCCGACGGCGGCGCGACGTGGACACAGCTCCCGTCGCTGGACGGTGCCGATCCCATGGGGGCCGCCGCGGCCGGCGGGGAAACGCTCATCGGCGGACATCCGGGCCTTTACCGTTCCTCCGATGGCAACACCTTTTCTCGCGTCACAGGTCAGGGCGACCTCGGTGACGTCCACGCCCTGGGCGGGGCCGGAGACACCGTGTACGCCGGCACGCCCGAGCGCGGGCTGCTCGCCAGTGGCGACGGCGGGACGACCTGGACGACCCGCAACGCCCAGGCGGGACGGACGTTCATGGGCATCATCCTGGTCGATCCACATGACCCACGCAGATTGATCGCACCGGATATGTCCACCGGCCTCGTCACTAGCGCCGACGGCGGCATCACCTGGACGGCGCTGGGCGGTCCCAGCGGCGCGATGTCGGCGGCCTGGGACCCGACCGACAGCCGGACCCTGGTGGCCGTCGGCATGGCCGGCAGCGCGATGAGCGGAGACGGCGGCCAGACCTGGACCATCCTGGCCGTGCCAGAGGGCACGTCCGCGGCCACGTTCTCCTCGGACGGCAAGACGCTCTACGCCGCAGCGCTCAGCGGCAGCAACGCTGCCGTTTACGCGAGTACCGATCGGGGCCGGGCGTGGAAGCCACTGACCTAGGTAGACGCGCGAACGCGGGGCCTCCGCAGCGGCCGCCGTCGTTGTGCCAGCTGGGCGGGGGTGCGTTGAGCGCGATCTCGTCCAACGGGGAAATCGTAGTGGAGGTGACATGAAGCTGAACGCCAACCCGATTCTTGACCGGGACTCATCCTCAACATCGCGCCCTGGACCGTCCCGACAAGGTCTTGCTGCCATTCCAGGCCCTCATCGGTTTTGGATCTTCGGCTCCGGTGCCGCGTCGTGAGACCTTGCACGAGCGCGAGCCTTCGCTCGAGACACTGGCTCTCTGGTTGCGAACGCGAGCCCGCGTTCGAGCGGTCCCTTGCCGAGAACGATGACCGCGAGCGCAAAACCCCCAGACCCCAGGATTTCGGCAGTGGAACCCGAATGTGCCCGGGCGGTCAGTCCGGGTAGAACGTAAGCCGCGCCGTAGCCCAGCACCGCCGCGAGCACGCCGCCGGCGATCATCCAGAACTGGGTCATGGCGCGGCCGAGGTCGGAACGGGCCTCGATGAGGCCGACGAGCAGAAACGGCAGGAACATCAGCGCCGGGTAGTCGTCGGTGAGGAAGTAGCCCCGCACGAGGGCGGCCAGCGGTTGCATCGTGGGTCCGGCTCCATTGAGGGCGGCCGCGAGCATAGGTGCCCCCAGCAGCAGGACTGCGGCGCCGAGTCCGAGGGTCCACCGCAGCACGATGAGCCCACGAAGTACGATGCCGACGACGCGACGAACATCCCTTAGATCGTGAGTCCCCGCGCAATGTCGAGTGCGACCACGCGCGAGGCGTTGGAAATTAACACAGTAGACGACAACACTGTGCCTCCAAGTCTCTGTATCGTCTTCGGACAATCAATAGGGAGAGGACCCCCCCGTTACGCGCGGTGCGGAACCCCGCTGCTCGAAGGGAAGCTCGAGAAATCCAGGTCTCCGGCATGGCTCCCGGCTTCTAACGCGCGCCACTCGGTGCCGGTGCCGATTCGACGACCTTCGTATCGTCGACCGGCTCGCTCGGTAGGGGCAGGGAGAGCCGTTTCAGGAGCAGCGCGTTGACGGCGACGATGACACTCGAGCCGGACATCGAGATGGCGGCGATTTCGGGGCTGAGCATGAGGCCCAGCGACGGGTAGAAGACGCCGGCGGCGATCGGCAGCGCGATCACGTTGTAGCCGATCGCCCAGCCGAGGTTCTGCCGCATCTTGCGCAGGGTTCCCTTCCCGATGCGCAGGGCCACCGGGACATCGAGCGGGTCGGAGCGCATCAGCACCACGTCTGCCGTCTCGATGGCGACATCCGTGCCGGCGCCGATGGCGATGCCGAGGTCGGCCTGGGCCAGCGCCGGGGCATCGTTGACGCCGTCGCCGACCATGGCGACGCGCTTTCCGGTCGCCTGCAGTTCGGCGATTTTCGCGGATTTGTCTTCGGGCAGTACTTCCGCGATGACTGTGTCGATCTTCAGCAGGGACGCGATCCGCTGCGCGGTTGCTTCATTGTCGCCGGTGAGCATGACGACCTCGATGCCCGCGTCGTGCAGTGCCGCAACGGCCGCGGCGGCGGTCTCACGGACGGCGTCGGCCAGGGCGATGACGCCGGCCGCTTGACCGTCCACGGCGACCAGGACTGCCGTGCGCCCAGTGGCAGCGAGCTCTTCGCGTTGCGCGGCCACCGGGCCGATGTCGATGCCCTGGGCGAGCATGAGCTTGCGATTGCCGACAAACACCTGGCGGCCCGCCACTGTGGCACCGGCCCCATGGCCGGGAACGTTGCGGAAGTCAGCTGCGGAAAGTGAGGGGACGCCCCTGGTTTCGGCGTAGGTGACGACCGCAGCGGCGAGCGGATGCTCCGACTCCCGTTCCACGGCGGCGACGAGGGACAGCAGTTCGTCCTCGTCGATCCGAAGCGCGACGAAGTCGGTCACCTCCGGCTTGCCCTGGGTCAGGGTTCCGGTTTTGTCCATCACGACGGCATCGATCCGTGCCGCGGTCTCCAGCGCGGTGGCGTTCTTGAACAGGACGCCCCGTTTCGCGCCGAGGCCGGTGCCGACCATGATGGCCGTCGGGGTGGCCAGACCGAGGGCATCCGGGCAGGTGATGACGACGACCGTGATGGCGAAGAGGATTGCCGTCTGGACGGTTGCACCGGCCAGTAGCCACGCCGCGAAGGTGGCACTGCCACCGATCAGCGCGACGAGCACGAGCCAGAACGCGGCTCGGTCGGCCAGGCGCTGCCCCGGGGCTTTGGAGTTTTGCGCCTCCTGGACGAGTGCCACAATTTGGGCCAGCGCGGTGTCCGCGCCGACTTTGGTGGCACGAACGCGAAGCGTGCCGGTCGTGTTCACCGTGGCGCCGATCACGTCGGAGCCGGGCGCCTTGGCGACCGGCAGGCTCTCCCCGGTGACCATGGACTCGTCGATCTCGGATTCTCCGTCCTCGACCTTGCCGTCCGTCGGGATCTTTGCCCCGGGCCGCACCATCATCAGGTCGCCGGGCATCACCTCTGACGTGGGGACTTCCACCGGTTCGCCGTCGCGGATGACCAGCGCCATCGGCGGTGCGAGCTCCAGCAGGGTGCGGATGGCGTCGTTGGCGCCGCCCCTGGCGCGCATCTCGAACCAGTGGCCGAGGAGCACGAAGCTGGCCAGCACGGTGGCGGCTTCGTAGAACACCTCGCCGCCGCCGGTCAGGGTGACGACCAGGCTGTACAGCCACCCGGCCCCGACACCGACGGCCACGAGCACCATCATGTCCAGCGTCCGCGCCCTCAGCGCCCGGACGGCCCCGTCGAAGAATATCCAGGCGGAGTAGAAGATGACCGGGAGGGAGAGGAGCAGCGCGAAGATGTCGTCCCGGAGGCCGAACGGGGCCGGCACGGTGAATCCAAGGACTTCACGTCCGATCGGGGACCACAGCGTGATCGGCACGGACAGGGCTGCCGCGACGATGAACCGGTTGCGCATGTCGCGGATCATGGAGTCCATGGACATTTCGCCGTGGCCGCCGTGGCCCATGGCCTCCTGCGCGGTTCTGGTGACAGGTTGGGCGTGGCCGGCGTGGCCGGCGTGATCGGGATGGGCGGGGACCGGCTCCTCGACAGCGGCTGTCGTGGCCTGTCCAGCCTGTCCAGCGTGTCCCTCGTGCGACACGTGCGTGCCGCTCGCGTGTCCGTCGTGCGATGTGTGCAAGCTGCCGGCCGCCATGGGGTCGCAAATGTGGTTCGGGACGGAGCGACCAGAGCAGTGATAACCGCAGTCCCGAACCCAGCGCGCGAGGTCTGCAATTGATGTCAACGCTGGGTCAAAGGCGACCGTGGCGGTCTGCGCAACCGGATTTGCCTCCACGCTCAGCACCCCCGGTCGGCGGGAGAGCACGGATTCGGCGACGGCCTTGGACGAGGCCCAGTTGACGCCTTTCACCTCGATGACTGCGGTTTCAATTTGCTGACTCATGCGAACTGTTCCTCTCTGGAATGCGATGCCGTCGGCATTCGACGCGCGCCCACGCCGAACCCTAAACCGGTCTGGAACCCGGATCCGATGCTTGCGCCCGGGCTGGTGGCAGGATTTTAGACGCGGCTGACGGACAGCTCAACGAGCGAAACCGGGTGGGTTTTTTGCGACGCGAACACCGGGCGAGCCTCGCCCGCAGAGTCATCGATACGACCCAGGTCATTCGGTTCGTTCTGCCGAGGGAGGGAAGGCGTCATGAGCACAGGCGTGCTGGCAGGCGCACACGAAGCAGTCGATTCACCGTCTGGGCAGTGGCTCTGGCAATCCGGGCAAGATGTCTGCCGGGTCTCACCGGCGACGCTGGCGAGCGACTCCAAGGCCAGCGGCCCGGCCGAGGGGCTTGTGAGGGATGTTCCTGGCGCATCATCGCCCTGAACGTGCAGCGTATGCAGACCGAGAAAGAGTGAGATAACGGCGACCAGGATCACGGCCGCTGAGACCGCCGCGGGCGTCCTCGCAAGCTGGCTCGAGCGTCGCGTGTCGATCACTGCGTCGCACCTCCAAACGGCGTTGCGTCTGCTTCTCTGGGTCGCTGGTCCGAGCATATCGACGAATGGGCAATCCGGCCGATCATGAGCGCTTCACCGCGTGGTTGACGATCGAGAGGTGGTGGCGCGTCGCGTCCTGGCCGCCCAGCTCCTTGAGTACGACATACATGTCGACCTCCGGATCCTTGACGTCGACGACCATCGTTCGTCGAAGCAATTCATGGCAATGGTGGACATGACGGGTCCTCTCGACCACTCAGTACATGCAGGTTGTTCATGGCCGTTTCCGCAACCCTCGCACAAGCGGCGCCTTCCCGAGGGCGGTGCGCTCGACGGCGTCGACCACTCGCACGTCGACGTCGGTTCCGACGACTCCCGCTGATTTCAGGGCTGCCTCCACGTCGGCGCGAACCTGCTCCACCGATGCCGACGCGGCCAGGCCGGCGAGCAGGACTCGCAGGGATGCCGGCTCCTGGATGACCTGCCATCCCGCGATCGTTGCGTCGTCCAGGACGTTGTGGAAGACGTTGGGGTGGATGCTCACCTGGGCTGTGTTCCCGGGCAGCATCAGCACGTCCTCAATTCGTCCCTCAATTCCGGCCAGGAGGGCGAATGAACGACCGCACGGGCAACCCCGACCGCCGATACCGACGCTGTCGGACATCTCATACCGGATCAGCGGCAGGGTTCGGGAGAACAAGACGGTGACCAGGATCCTGGCGCCGATCGTCCCGGCCGGAACCGGCAGGCCGGCCTGGTCCACCGGTTCGACAATCACCAGATCCTCGTATATGTGGCTGTTGTGGAACACACATGGCGACGCGATGCCTGCCGTCTCGGTAGCGGCATAGACGTCAAAGGGCGCCGACCCCCACGCTGCCCGCATTTCGGCGGCAGCATGCTCGCTCAGCACCTCAGACGCAGACACTACCGACTGCGGCGAAATACGCAAGCGGCCCGCGCGCTGCTCGGCAGCCAGAGGCTTGAGGGCCGACGCGTACCCGACAAGGAGCCGAGGCTCGAAGGCATTGAGCTCGGCGACAATCTCGACCACTGGACTTGTGGCGTCCAATCGGAGCGTCGGCACCAGCCGGGATCGCAAGGAGGCCCCGACCACCGCCGACTGATGCGTCGGCGTGCGGGAACTCACCACAGCGACCCGCAGCGGATGAGTCAATCCGGCCGGCACTCCGGCCCAGTCGTTGGCCCGGGCGTACGAGGCGAGCACCGTGGCCCATTCGCGCCGATTCCAGATAAAGATGCCTCGCCGCCCGGTCGTGCCCGCCGTGGCCGCTGCCCACCAGCGACCCCGCCAGGGGCGCCCGGGGTCCGCGCCGCTCGACACCAGGTTCCGCAGATGCCCTTCCACATCCGCTAGCCGCAGCCCGGGGTCGGTCACGGCCTGGTCGAAGTGGCCCATCAGGTCTGCCTTCGTCACCGGAGGCAGTTGGGACAACGGCGCGTCAAACAAACCAGCGTGGTGCTGTCGATAGAACTCGGAGCCGGCGTATGCCGCCCGGCGAAGATCCCGCAAAGCCCGTGCCTGATGTGCCTCGATCTGGCGGGTAGTCCAGTGATCCCGGCCCTTCCAGCGTGCACGGAGGTACAAAAGCTTTGACAAGAGGCGAATATCCATGCGGAATCCCTGTCGCAAACGAAACGGTGTGGCCTGATCCGGCCTCATCATATCCCTATACACGGATACCCTCCAGGGGTACCATGGGGCGTAACAAGTGCAACGTGCCAGCGGATAGAGGAGTTAGCCATGATGTGGGGATACGGCGGGAATATGGGCTGGACGTGGCTGTTTGGGCTGCTGATGCTGGTCGGGATAGTGCTGCTTGTCGTGCTTGCTGTGCGCGTGTTCAGCGGAGGCAGCAGTCGTAGCGGAGGTCCTGGCGCAACTGGTCCGACACCTGGCCCGAGCCGGGCTCGTCAGATTCTCGACGAACGATACGCCAAAGGCGAGCTGACGGCCGAGCAGTACCGGGAACAGGTCCAGGTGCTCGGCGAGAACCCCTAGTGGAACCGATCAGCCGCCGCGGCGCTTTGACGCTCGGCGGTCTGGGGCTGGCGGGCACAGTGGTTGGTGGCGCGGGTCTGCTGTGGACGTCGTCATTGGCAGATGCCGCGCAGCCGCAGCCGGGAGAAGAACTCGCGGAGCCATCAGAACTGCGCAGCGCGAACGGCCGGTTGCAGCTTCGCTTGGACGCGGCCCTCGGCACGGTGCAGATCGGCGGGCGCAGCGCCAGTGCCCTGAGCTTCAATGGCGGTATTCCAGGACCAACCCTTCGACTTAAGGCGGGGGACCGGCTTGGGGTGGCCTTGCACAACGGTCTTGACGACCCCACGAACCTGCACGTGCACGGCCTGCATGTCTCGCCCGAGGGCAACGGCGACAATCCGTTCGTGATGATCGAGCCGGGCGAATCCTTCGACTACGAGTACCAGCTGCCGGCGAACCATCCGCCAGGCTTGTACTGGTACCACCCCCACCACCACGGTTTCGTCGCCGATCAGATCTTCGGCGGCCTTTACGGGGCGATCATCGTCGATGATCCCGAACCGATTGAGGCGGCCCGGGAACGGGTGCTCGTGATCTCGGACATCACCCTGGACGGGCTGGGGCGCATCCCGGCCGTCTCACAGATGGAGCAGATGCTGGGCCGGGAAGGCGAACTCGTGCTCGTCAACGGCCAGGTGAACCCTCGGATGAGCGCCCGCCCCGCTGAACGTGAACGGTGGAGAATTGTCAACGCCTGCGTGTCCCGGTACCTGCGGCTTCGGCTCGACGGGCAGCGGATGCAGCTGCTCGGCATTGACTCGGGCCGGTTCGGCGCCCCCGAAACCGTGGACGAGATCGTTCTCGCGCCCGGCAATCGGGCGGACCTGCTGGTCACGATGGCCGACGGCACGGCGGTGCTCGAGACGCTGCCATACGACCGGGGCGGCCCCGGGGGGATGATGGGCGGAGGCGAACGGCCGCGCTCCGGCACGTCGACCGGTCGCGTCTCGCTGGCGACCCTGACCGTGGCTGGCGAGGAGGTCGCAGCGCCGCCAACTGTGCCGGCCCAGCCGGTGCCCCGGGACCTCCGTGGCAGAGCCGTCACGGCCCGCCGCGAACTCACCTTTGCCATGGGAATGGACGGAATGATGGGCGGGGGTGGCGGCATGATGAGCTTCACCATTAACGGCCGGGAATTCGACGGGGACCGGGTGGACACCACGGTCGAAGCGGGCAGCGTCGAGGAATGGTCCCTGAGAAACACCAGTCCGATGGATCACCCGGTGCACCTGCACGTGTGGCCGATGCAGATCGTGGAGTCCGATGGTCGCGCCCCCGACACCGCGATCTGGCAGGACGTTGTCAACGTGCCGGCGCGCGGCCAGATCCGGGTGCGGATCGCCTTCGACGACTTCGCCGGACGCTCCGTCTACCACTGCCACATCCTCGACCACGAGGACAACGGCATGATGGGCGTCATCGAGGTGCGCTAGAGCTGGTGTCGTGAGATCCAATTCGATCCGAACGCCAGTATCGAGCCGATCAGCAACACGGTCGCAAGAAACTTGAGCAAATGTCGGCTTAAACACCGTTCACTCAGGCTTAGGACGTAGCCTCGGTGCTTATGCACTTGGCGTCATGATGACCTCCTTGTCGCAATTTAGGGCTCCTTACTCACTTGTGAGTGCCGTTTCCCCGGACCTGGTCCCGGCTGGAACGCCCCCGCTCGAGTGTCCTACCGCCCCGCGCGCTCCGCCGCGATAACGAGAGTTGAATCATGCGTCCCATCAAGCTGTGTCCGCTTTGCCCTGCGCCGAGAGGCGCCCTTGAATAGCCGCGCCAACGGGGCGTCACCAATTGACGAGCCCCGCGATGCATCGCTTCCAGCCGAGGGCAGGGTGAGGACGTCGATGCGGCGCCACATGATCGGGCCGGTCGCTATGGTTTTCGTTGCCCTCCTCGCCGTCAGTGGTTCCGTACCGGCATACGCGGTCGCACCCGACCCGCCTTCCGGACCAGGGCAGAACGTACCGATGTCCAGGCCGGCGCAGAGCCTGCAGGTCAGTCCGGCTGCAACGATCACAGTCCAGCGAGACGACTACACCTCTGCCGCGGCTCCAAAACCGAAGCCCAAACCCAAGCCCGCCGCGCAAGTCCAAGCCGCCAGCGTCGCCGTCGGAACCGGCCAAGGCTGGTTGCTGCCGGTAGCAGGCCGGATCAGCTCTGCCTTCGGCCCGCGCCCCAACGCGCCGGTCGCCGGTGTCAGCTCATTCCACAAGGGCGCCGACATCGCCGCGCCCTGTGGCCAGCCCGTGCGCGCGGCACAAGCGGGAACCGTCATCGAGGCCGGATATCAGGGCAGTTACGGCAACTGGGTCCTGATCGATCACGGCAACGGAATCCAGACCGGTTACGCCCACAACAGCCAGAACGTTGTGACCAAGGGCCAGCGAGTTGCCGCTGGCGCCACGGTCGCCCTCGTCGGATCGACCGGCGCGTCGTCGGGTTGTCACGTGCACTTCGAAACCCGTGTTGGCGGAGCCCAAGTTGATCCGGTGTCGTTCATGAGCTCGTGGGGCATCAGGCTCGGCTAAGAGTAATCGCCACGAGGCGAACGACCTCGTCAACGGTCGAAGTAGTCGCGCATTAGGCTGGACGCATGAGGCAGACGGCGAGTTGGCGGGGCAGGACTTCCCGCCCGACGGGCTCGAAGGCGACCGACCTGAGTCACCAGTTGACTCCGCCCACAGGGCATATCGTGCAGCTCGATGTCGGCTGAGATTTCTCGCTCTACCCGCCGATCGGGCAAGCGATTCGTGAGGCTATTTTCCGGCACGGTCGCCATCCTCGCCGTGGTGGTCGGCGCTCTGACGGCGGCGAATTTCACGCAGGGGCCGCGTCTCACTTCCGCCGAGCTCAACCTCGAGGGGGCTGTAGCGCGAAGCGGCCAGCGTCTGTTACTGCAGACCAACCAGCCGCTCGTGTCCGTGGACGAGAAGCAGGTGACGGTCGAACCGAAAACGGATGTCACTGCGACCGTCGCCGACTCCGCGATCACGATCCAGTTCACGGGCATCCTCCGCTACAACACCACGTACACGGTTAAGGTCCGCGGAGTCCAGGGGACATCCCAGGACGCCACGTCAACACTGGAGCATTCGTTCACCACTCCGGACAGCGACATCTACTCTCTCCAGCGCGATGTGCGCGTTGACGACGCCGGGCTGAAGCGGTCGGACACGATCCGACGGACGACGATCCTGGGTCGCGGCTCCGGGGAGGCTGTCTTCAGTGCGCCACGAATCCAGGAGTACGGCGTCCTCGCGGACGCTCTGGCTGTGGTCACAATCGGCGAGGACGAGACGTCTTCCCTGGAGATCGTCTCTCTGTCTGGCGCGGCGCAGGTACCGGTGCCTCTTCCGACGGAGGGGACGGTTAAGCGGCTGCGCACGGCCGCGTCGGAGAACCTCATCGCCTACACCTTCACGAGTTCCCCGACAGCTCCCGGGCCCAAGTACCGGGATACCCCGTTCGTCTACGATCTGGCCGCCGGTTCGGGCCTTCCAACGGAGGTGGCGGGGCTCGACGGGCGGCCGATGTCAGTGGTTGATCTGGACTTCATTCCTGGCACGACCTCGCTCGTGGTCCAGGCGGAGGATGAAAACGTGTTCCTCCTCGATGCTCTCAAGGAAGGCAAGAAGGGCACCCTCACTCCCCTCGGGCAGCATTCTGAGATCCGCGGATTCATCCCCGGCACCAAGGAGCTCGTGGTCGCCGATCCGACACAGGGCGCGACCATTGACCTCACGGATGGCACGGTGACGGTGCTTGACCTTGCCGAGAGCGTCCTCAGCGACACGGCGTACCCGGGCCAGCTCGTCCTCCTGGATGGCCAGGGTCGGTATGCACGGCAATTCGATCAGGAGTCGACAGACACCACGGAGATGATCTCTGCGATCACGGTAACTGACGACAACGGCTCGAAGATCGTCTACCAAACGCCATCCGAGTCTTCCCGCGTCCGTAACTTCTGCGTTTCTCCGAACGGACAATTTCTCGCCGCGGAGATCTTCTCCACGGATGGTAAGAGCGACTCCTACCCCAATCTCCCGGCCACCACCGGTTTGACGATCGTCCTGATTGACCTGGAAACGGGTGCAAGCAACCGCAGCATCTCCGGGTTCCTCCCCGGCTGGTGCCGGTGACTCCCGGCCGGCGCCGGAAACTCACATACGATGTGCATATGAGCCAGACCCTCACCGTTCGGCGCGGGCCTGCACTCCGGTTGACGCTGGGCCTCACCATCCTGGCCGCGCTCATCCTCACTCGGATCGTGTCCCCGCCCACGGGCGAAGCGGGGATGGCGGATGCCGCGCGCGACTTCGTCACACTGTCGATCAGCGTGGTCATCGAGTCCCTCCCGTTTGTGTTCCTCGGCATCATGCTCTCGATCGTGGTGCAGACCTGGCTCCCGGAGGGGTACCTGCTCCGCCGCCTGCCCCGGAACCCGGTGGCGCGGCGGGTTGTCCTGTCGCTGCTCGGGATGCTGCTGCCGGTCTGCGAATGCGGCAACGTCCCCCTCGCCCGGGGGCTGATGGCCAGGGGCCTGACGGTGGCCGAGTCGATGACGTTTCTCTTTGCGGCGCCGATTCTCAACCCCGTGACGATCATGACCACCTACCAGGCGTTCGGGTGGGACGACGGAATCCTGGTTTCCCGCATCCTGGGCGGGTTCCTCATCGCGAACCTCGTGGGTTGGATTTACAGCCGGCACCCCCGGCCTGAGTCCCTGCTGACGCCCCGGTTCCAGGACACCTGCGCCCTGGGCGACCATCACGGTCAGCCGACTGGGAAAATGCGGCGCAGCGCGGTCCTGTTCACGCAGGAGACCAGCGCCATGTTGCCGGCGCTGTTTGTCGGCGCCGGGATCGCGGGGCTGATCCAGGTCGGCGTTTCCCGCGAGGTGCTCGTCGCCATGGGAGGCAACCCGGTCTGGTCAGTGCTCGCATTGATGGTGCTCGCATTCGTCATTGCGATCTGTTCCAACGTGGACGCATTCTTCATCCTCTCTTTCGGTGGGACGTTTATGCCGGGCGCGATCGTCGCCTTCCTTGTTTTCGGGCCGATGATCGACGTGAAAATGCTCGCGCTCCTGCGCACCACCTTCACCGCGAAAACTCTCCTGCAAGTCACGCTCGTGATCGGGCTATGTTCTGCAGCCCTTGGATTGGCGGTCAACTTCCTTGTTTAGACGACTCGTGAACCAGTGGCAGGGCGTTCTGCTCAGCCTCGTCGGCATCATCTCCACGGTCTGGCTGGGAATCACCGGGCAACTCGGGTTGTACATCCACCCGCGATACTTCGTTTTCACGATCATCATGGCTGTCATCGCCGCGGTCCTTGTCGTTGTGGCTTTCGCCGTCGTTCCCCGTCCGTCAGACGAGGAAGCAATCCTGGACACCGGTGGACGGCGGGGGAGATGGCTCTGGTCAGCGGGGAGCGTCCTGATTATCGTCGCGGCCGTGGTCACGCTCCTGGTCCTTCCTCCATCGACGCTGACCTCGGCAACGGTCAAGCAGCGCGATCTCAACGGATCGGCGTCGACGCTCACCCAGGCAGAGGCGAGCGGTTTGATCGGCGGCGACTACGCGGCGTTCACCGTGCGGGACTGGTCGTCGTTGCTCCGACAGGGCGCCGGCGAGGACTTCTTCGCCGACAAAACCGCGACCGTCACGGGATTCGTCACCCCGGACAAGAGCGACCCCGAGAACGTCTTCTTCGTCGCCCGCTTCTTCGTCAGCTGCTGCGCCGTGGATGCCCAACCCATCGGCATCCCCGTCTACTACCCGGGGTGGCAGGACGAGTTCAAAACAGACAGCTGGGTCACCATCAGCAGCGGCTTCAAGATGAACCCGAGCGCGATCAGCGACGAACAGATCGTGCTCGTCCCCGACGCGATCACGCCCACAGAGCGGCCCGCGGAGCCTTACGTCTACTAAGGGCGCCTGAGTTCCTGCCCCTCACGACCAGGTAGGTCGAGGGCCGCTCGCCGAGCCCCGAGAGGGGCGAACAGGGACCCGCAAGCCGGGCACCGAAGCCGCAGGACTTGCGGGCGTGTTCCGCCACGCGATTCCAGGTATCTCGCGACTGAATACTGCCGTTTTACTGCACGCCCGGAAGCGCGGCCCGCGGGCATCGCGCTGGCGGCACAGCGCAGATCATTCCACTTACGGCCGCGAATCGAACCCCAAGGATTTTCGAGCCCGTCGAGCCCGTCGAGCCCGTGTCTCGGGCGAGAGGACTATCGCCTCTCGCGTTGTCACTTGCCGAGACTCAACGGCCGCTCGAGGACGGCGAGGTGAGCGTCCCTTGGGCCTCGTCAGTTGTCGCCGCTGTCGTCCACGCCCGGGCGGCGACGATCCCGGCGAGCACGGCGATGGCGGCCAGGATGAGGGCGGTCGGGGCGAGCCCGAGCGTCGCGCCGAGGATCCCGGCGAGCGGGTAGGTGGCGATGAAGCAGGCATGGGAGAGCGAGAACTGGGCGGCGAAGACCGCAGGCCGGTTGGTGTCGTCGGAGTGGCGTCGGAGGAGCCGGGCCGACGGGGTGAGGATCAGCGCCGTCGCGGCGCCGAGCACGAACCAGACCGTCAGCACTCCCGGCCAGGTGGCTGGGGAACCAGGCGCCAGGGTGAGGAGCGCAACGGCGATGAGCCCGACCGGGAGGATGGCGCTTCCGATCAGCATCACGCGCCGATCTGGAAACCGATCCAGCACGCGCGGCAGGGCGAGGGCGACGATCATGGAGCCCAATCCGTAGCAGGCGAGGGTAATCGCGAAGTCGACCTGGCTGCGTCCGAGGCTGTTCTGCACGAGGATGATGGTGTTGACGATCACCATCGCGGTGGACGCGGCGACGACGAGGTTCATCGCCAGCAGCGCCCGGAGCGGCGGGGTGCGCCAGAACACGCGCACACCCCGAGTGAGCCGGTCGAGGAACGGCGTGCCTGCGGTGACCCTCATCGCCGGGAGGGTGGCGGATAGCACGAGCGCGGCCGAGCCGGCGAAGCCGAGCGCCGTCCCCACGAACAGGGAATGGTAGCTGATCACGGTGAGCAGTGCCGCGGCGAGGATCGGGCTGAGCAGCGACTCCAGATCGTAGGCCAGGCGGGACAGCGACAGCGCCCGCGTGTATTCGCTTTCCTGGGGCAGAACATCCGGGATCAGCGCCTGGAACGCGGGCGTGAAGGTGGCGGATGCGGCCTGGAGCACGAAGATGAGGACGTAGATCTGCCACGCCTCGGTGACGAAGGGGAGCGAGATCGCGACCCCGGCGCGCAGGACATCCGAGGAGACCAGCAAGACCTTGCGGGGAATGTGGCTGGTGAGCGCGGACACGACAGGGGCGACGCCGACATAGGCGAGCATCTTGATCGTCAGCGCGATGCCCAGGACGATGCCGGCATCCCCGCCGGCCAGATCGAAGGCCAGCAGCCCCAGGGCGACGGTGAGCAGGCCTGTGCCGATCAGCGCCACCACCTGGGCGCTGAACAGTCTTCGGTAGGCCGAGTTCCGCAGGACCTCAAGCACGGGCGCCGGCCTCGTGCTCGGTGCCGGCGGTTTCGTACGGGTGCCGGTGGTGGGCCGGGACGCCCTCGAGGGCGTGCTCGGCCTGGAAGATGGCGTCGGCGACGAGCTGACGGGCGTGTTCGTTCGCGAGACGATAGAACACCCGGGTGCCTTCGCGTCGGGTGGTCACGATGCGGGCCAGGCGCAGCTTCGCCAGATGCTGTGAGACGGCGGCCTGGGATTTGTTGACGGTTTCCGCCAGCTGGTTCACAGCCAGTTCCGTGTCTCGCAGCGCGAGGATGATCCGAATGCGCGTGGCGTCGGCGAGCATCGCGAACACCTCGACGGCTAACTCGACATACTCACTGTCCGTATCCAGCGCGCAACCATCCGTATCTGCATTCATACGCAGATTATTGCACATGCGGGTTCATGTCCTCGACTCCCGTTCGCGCAGTCCTCGATATGCAGGATCTCGACCCGCATCCGAGTCATCAGTTCAGCACCACGTCGCGCCACGTCTTGCCGAGGTCATCGCTGGCCATGATCCCTCGACCGCTGGCCACAACCAGTCGAGACATCGGCGTTGCGGCGTAGGTGAGAGCTTCGGTCTCGCCCTCAATGGTGCCGGTGGATGTCCATGGCTTGCTCCCCGATTGGACCCAGACGGTTCCGTCCACGGTTACCCCGATCAGCCCGCCGGCCTTCTCGTCGAGCGAATCCAGAAGGTAGAGGGGCGGCGCGCCCGGGACGAGGGTGAAGGTCTGAGCACTGTCGGTGCTGACCGCCAGTCCGTCGGCGGTGGTGGCGTAGAGCGTGCTCGGCATCGTCGGGTCGACGCTCAGATCGCGCAGGGCAAGCGTGGCGCCGGCGGCCCATGTGCTGCCGCCATCCCGGCTGATCGAGACGGTGCCGGCGGACTCGTCGTGCCCATAGATGCGGGTTGTGTTGCCGTCCGGGGCCACGGCAAGGTCGTGGAAGTCGGTTTGCCCGCGCAAGGAGATCGTTTCCCAGGTGGAGGCGTTGTCGCTGCTGGTGATCAGTCCGAGATTTGGCGGGCTCACAGCCGGTTCTTCGGCCGGGTCCGGATGCCCGGACCCAAACATCGTGTCTCCGCTCATTGTGAACCCCATCGTGTCCTGCGCTCGCCCGGCTATGGGTCCCTCGAGGTCGCCGGCGCGAACCGTGTCGGCGTCCAGGGGTGGGAGTTCGAAGACCCCGGCATGGGTGGCGGCGAATGCGGCGCCGGTGGCCGGGTTGATGCCGATCCCGTGGACGTGGCCGAAGGCGTCACCGCTCTCGGCCGCAGGTTCCTGCCCGCGATCAGTCGGGACAGAGCATCCGGTGAGTGTGGACGCCACCGCAACTGCCGTGAACACAGCCGCCCGGAACCTCGGTGTGTTGCGGATGCTCGCTTTATTGCCTGCGGTGACCATGGTTTTCCTTGTCGGTGTGGTGCGGTGAGCGGACCAGGTGCTTGTCAGCAGCAGGTGTCCGCGTCGAGGGTTCGCTCGCCCGTGAGTGCGCTGATCGGCACGGCGCAGGTGTCGCCCTTCCATGCTTCCAGACCTTCCTTGACGGCAAACCCGGCAATCACGAGAGCGGCGATCGAATCCGCCCACGCCCACCCCAGCAGGGAGTTGAGCAGGAGCCCGCCGAGGAGCGCGGCGGACAGGTAGCTGCAGATGAGGGTCTGTTTCGAGTCCGCAACGGCCGACGCCGATCCCAGCTCACGGCCGGTGCGACGTTCGAACCAGCTCAGGACCGGCATGATGGCGAGGCTGACGGCGGCCAGCGCGATCCCGACCGGGCTGTGTTCCGGCTCGCGAAGGCCAAAGATCGACAGGCCCGCGTCGACGATCACGTAGGCGGCCAGGCCGAAGAACGAGTACGCCACCACGCGCAGCGCAACCTTCTCGCGCTTCTCCGGGTCGGGGGCGGCGAACTGCCAGGCGATCGCGGCGGCGGAGAGCACTTCGACGATGGAGTCGAGACCGAAGCCGATCAGGGCGGCGGAGGAGGCCACGGTGCCGGCGGCGAGAGCGATGATCGCCTCGATCACGTTGTAGGTGATGGTGACGGCGACGATGATCCGGATCCGGCGTTGCAGGATCCGTTTGCGGCCGGGGTCGATGACGCGGGCGGGGCCGCTCGCTGTGGCGGTCATGCTCCGGTCCCGCAGTAGTGGGGCAGGTCGCAGTTTTCGTCGGGGCATTCGACGCCGTCGTCCACCGCGAGCACAACGTCGAAGAGCGACGTCAGCGCTCGGGCCAGGTGTCGGTCGGCGACTTCGTACCGTGTCTGCCGGCCCTCGGGCACAGCGGCAATAATGCCGCAGCCGCGCAGGCAACTCAAATGGTTCGACACGTTCGACCGTGTGAGATCGAGGTCGCGCGCCAGCTGGGCGGGATAGCCGGGCTGTTCGAGCAGGGTGAGCAGGATCCTCGACCGGGTCGGATCGGCCATCGCCCGGCCGAGCCGGTTCATCACATCGAGACGCGAAGCAATGGTCAGCATGCACTGACTATACAGTCAATAGTGACGAGTGAGCGCGCGAGCCAGAAGACCAGCAACCGATCTGACCACCCTGCCGCTCAACCGTTCGCGAGGCGCAGGACCACGCTCCCCTTCTTGCGCCCCGTGTCGACGAAGCGGTGTGCCGGGGCGATATCGGCCAGGTCGTAGCTTCGGTCGATGACCGCGTGCAGCCGACCCGCTTCGGCGAGCCCGACCAGGAAGGCCAGCGCTTCGGCTGTGTACGCGACGTTGCCCGCGGTGACCAGCTTTCCGCTCTGTGCGCTGTGCCGAGACGCCAGCAGGATTCCCTTCAGGTCGGAGATGACGAGCAACAGCGCACCGCCGGGGTTGACGCACGCCCCCGCCCGTTCGAACGGGGCATTGCCCACGCAATCCATCAAGACGTCGTAGGACTGCCCCTCGGTGAGGAAGTCCTCCGTGGTGTAGTCGATCACCCGGTCCGCGCCGAGCGCGGTGACCAGGTCCCGGTTGGCGCCGCTGCACACGCCCGTGACGTGCGCACCCAGCTCCTTGGCGAGCTGCACCGCCGCGGTCCCCACCGCGCCGGACGCGCCGTTGACGAGCACGGTGTCGCCCGGTTTGACGGTGGTTCGGCTGAGGAAGGCATGGGCGGTGATTCCGCCAAACACGAGGGCCACGCCCTCCTCGAAGCTCATGTTGCGTGGCTTCGCCGTGATCGCGCCACCCTGCGGAATGCACACGTACTCGGCGTGCCCGCCGAACGTGCCGCCGAGCATCGCGATCACCTCGTCGCCGGGAGCGAACAACGTGACGTCCGCGCCCACGGCCTCGACGACGCCGGCGACATCCATGCCCAGGACCCGTTTGCGAGGGCGGAAGACGCCGAGCGCGAGCGCGACCATGAGGCCCAGTCCTTTCGGGGCGGTACGCCCGCGAGCCCGGTGGTCAGCGGCGCTCACCGTGCTCGCGTGAACCTTGACGAGCACCTCGCCCGGCCCCGGCGCGGGTTTGGGCAGCTCTTCAATGAGCACCACCTCCGGAGCCCCGAACCGGCGATAGACGGCGGCTTTCATTCGGGAATCCTGAGCCTGGGTGCGAGTTTCCGGTTGCATGTTCATGGTGACTCCTTCTTTTAGGGTGTGGTTATCAGGGGTGCGGTTGTCGAGGGACTGAAAGCATTTCGGGCCGGCCTGGCGCGCCGACGGATGACGTACTCGGCTACCGCGAGATTGATCAGCCAGGCGGCACCGATGAACACGGCTCGGGAGAGTTCGTTGGAAGAGCCGAAAATGATCGATTGGGGGATGAGCACCAGGGCCTGGGTGCCGGCCCCCACCCCGATCGCGTAGGCGCGGGTCATCCATGCGCTGTGCCCGATGAAGTCCCGGCGCACAATCCCGCGAATCCCGAGCCCGATACTGGCCACCATCGCGCACCCGAAGACCAGCCGAAGCACCAGAAGGATCGCGCCGTCTCCGGGCGGGTGTGGGTAGAAGACCGCCATCCACATGCCGGAGAGCGCGGCGAGCAGGCCGGCGGGGATGAGGATGCGCCCGGCGAGGCGATGCCAGCCGCCCCTGCGGCGACGCAGAGCGGGCACGAATTGGAATGCCCCGAGCAGGCTGTACACGGTCACGCTCACGATGTGCGTCACGACGGGCACGGGGGAGTCGAGGAACCGGGCGTTCTGCGGGGTCGCGACGGCCCCGCCGGTCAGCTCGGTGAGTCGCGCCGCCCCGGCGAGCACCGGGATGAGAGCGAGGAGGATCAACCCGGCGGGCGCCAGCCACTGCCCTCGAGGGCCCCTGGTTCGATTGCCGCGGTTTAGCGCGGCAGTCGCGATGTCTTTCGTCATGGTTGTCTGCTCCTCAACACGTTGACCGAGATCAATGTCACGCCCAGGTTGCCGACACGTCGGAGCAGCCCGTGCAGCGCGGCCTGATCGGTGACCGGGCCCGTGAGGGTGGTCGTTCCATCGCTCTCGTTGGCCAGGGTGAAGCCCTCGAACCAGTCGCTCCAGCTCTCATCGAGCTGCCCCTGGAGGCGAATCTCATACCGATCGAGTCGGCCGTGCCCGCATGGCATCGGGTTTCGCTCACTCATCGCGCTCCTCCTTTCGCGTCGCACGGGACATCCGTCGTCGTCAGATTGCCGGCGTCCGGTCGAGGCGGGAGGCCTGCTCGCCGGAGGACGTCTGGGCTGCAAGCCTGCGCTGATCCGACCAGAGCGAGTACCCGAGCCAGATCAAGGCCAGGCCCATCGGGATGGCGGCCATTCGTTCGAGGGTGTGCGGCAGCAGCGCACCGGCAATGGGCGTCACCGCCGCGGCGGCGATGAGAAGGATGCCGGCTCCGCGTGACAGGACCCGCGCGCGGAGGATGGCCACACCGAACAGGATGGCGCCGACCACGTAGACACCGGCTCCGACCAGGGGGAGCGCGGCGAGGGGACCGAGGTCGGTCACGGCCTGGTGCCGGCCGAAGAGGCCGACGAAGTCCTCGGCGAGCTGCGGAGCGTCAACGGCAATCAACGGCGCGATGAACGCCTCGGCGAAGACGAAGGCCGACTGCAGGATGAAGAAGAGACCGAACATCGCGTAGCCGATCAGACCGAGCAGCCCGAACTGTCGCACCTGGCGAAGGTAGATGCCCGTGATGCCGATCACGCCGAGCACGGCCATGCCGAAGCTGAGACTGTGCACGCTCACCCAGGCCTGGGTGGTGAGGGAGTCGACCTCGTCGCCGGGATGGATGAACTGGATGACGATGTAGATCAGCCCTGACAGGGCGGCGGCGATGGCGGCCGCTCGGGTGAGGGTGGACGTTGTGATGCTCATGGCGGCTCTCCGATGTTCTGAGTTGCCCAGGCGGATGACTGAGCACGACCCGAACCTACGGAGACATGTGGTGACGCGGCATCACCCTGTGTGGTGATCGATGTGGTGATTGTGCGCGCGGGGGTGCTCCGTCAAACGAGGTGCTGGATCAAACCCAGCGCTTCCGCGCGCAGCACGGCCGCCGGGCGACTGTTCACCTCGAGCTTGCCGAAGATGTGCCTGGTGTGGGTGCGCAGGGTGTTGAGCGAAACGTAGAGCTCCCGGGCGATTTGGGGGCCGCTGAGCTCGGTCGCCAGCAGCCGGAGCACGTGCAGTTCGCGTTCACTCAGTGCTTCCGGGATGGGCTGGATCGTCGCGCCCTCGCCGTGGACGAAGGTCCGACTGAGTCGACCCACATAGTTCGGGGCGATTCCCCTGGCGGCGGCCGCCTGGAGCAGCACCGCCATGGGGGCGCCTTCATCCGTGAAAAGCCGGACATAGCCTTCCGGCTCGGCCCGGACGAGAACTCGCTCCAGCGATTGGAGCGCCAGGGGAGTGTGACCTTGCGCCGCGTGCGCCAGCGCCTGCAGGACCAGGATCTCGTTCGCGCTTCCCACGCGGTGTCCGGCTTCCGCCGCCTCGAGCAGCCGATTCAGCAGTCCCAGTGCCTCGTGGATGGATCCCTTCTGCAGATCGGACCAGTGTTGCGCTATCAGCAGTCTCGCCAGGGTGATGTGCCCGAACTCGCGCAGGTAGGTCAGGTCATCCGCGGCTGACAGGCCCTGGTCGTTGACCCAGGCCAGGGCCTCGGCGAGCCTCCCCTGCGCAATCCAGATCCGAGCCTTCATCGCGGCGATCGGGCGCACCTCCGGGAAGAATCCCCGCAAGTACAGGCGCTCCGCCGTGCTGAGCAGGCCAAGGGCTGCGTCGAAGTCTCCCTCGGCCTGCCGGATTCGAGCCATCGCAACGAACCATCGATGCCGATTCTCGTGCGACGAGGCATGTTCGCCCAGCGCCTCACTCGCCGCCAGGTGTTCCACCGCGGTGGGCAGCTCTCCCTGCTCCCGGAGCAGTTCACTGATCCCGACGTGCAGGTCGGCCGTTGACTGCGGGGGCGGCTCGCCCTGCTCGGCCGCCAGCTGCAGCGCCTGCTCGAATGACCGTTGCGCTTCCCGCAGCCGCCCCAGCGGAACGAGCATGTCGGCCAACACGAGCGTGGTCCCGAGCACGTCGGCCAGGTTGCCGGCCAGGCGCAGACTGGTTCTGGCCTCCCCGAAGGCCCGCACGCCGGCCTTGAGGTCACCGGTGGCCCAGGCCGCGAGCCCGAAAAAGCCGGCTGCCGCGCCGCGCCCGAGATGATCGTCGGGTTCCGTGAGGTCCAGGGCTCGCTGAGCCTGTTCCCGTGTTCCGGCCACATCCCCCCGCGCCTGCGCCACGGCTGCCCGATACACGGCGATCGTCACGGGGAGCATCCGGAGTTCGTCACCGGCGGCTGAGTCGTGCGCGGGGGTGCCGTCATCGGTCGTGGCAGCCAGCGCCTTCTCGGCCACTCGCAGTCGGGGTTCGACGGCCTCGACGTCACCGGAGGCGAGCGAGGACCACGCGCGGTAGACGCCCAGCACGGGCCTGCGGTCGATGACGTCCTTCGGCAGCAGCGTCAACCAGCGCAGCAGAGTGGCATCCTGCCGGCTCTTGCGAATCGCGGGAATGGCACCCTCGATCACTCTCGCCGCCCGCCCGAAATCCCCTGCCGCCAGCGCATGCGTGACGGCGTCCTCCGGCAGGTTGTTCCGCTCGTGCCACTCGCTGGCGAGACTGTGGAGGTGCGCTACGCGATCGGGTCGGTCCCTCAGCAACCGCGCCCGGAGAACATCCGCAAAGAGGTGGTGATAGCGGTACCAGTGGCGGCGGTCGTCCAGCGAAACGACGAAGAGGTTGCCCCGCTCGAGCGACTCCAGCACCTCGCTGCTTCCCTTCTGCCCGGTCACGGCATCGCAGAGGGGGCCACTGAGCCGGTCCAGTATTGCGGTGCGAAGCAGGAATTCGCGGACATGATCGGGCTGACGCTGCAGAACCTCTTCGGCGAGATAGTCGATCACGAAGCGGTTGCTTCCGGTGAACCCCTGGATGAAGCCGGACACATCCGAACGTTCCCGCATCGACAGGGCGGCCAGCTGGAGGCCGGCGATCCAGCCCTCGGTGCGGGCCTCGAGCGCGGCGACGTCGTCGGCCGAGAGCTCCAGGTCCACCATGCGGTTCAGGAAGGCGGCGGCCTCGTCGGGCGTGAAGCGCAGGTCGGCCGCACGCAACTCGGTGAGCTCACCGCCGGCGCGCAGCCGCGCCACGGGGAGAAGCGGATCGCTACGGCTCGCGATGGCCAGGTGCAGGTTCGACGGCAGGTGATCAAGCAGGAAGACGAGGGCATCGCGGATCGTCTCTTCCTCGATCAGCTGGAAGTCGTCGAGCACCAGGATGATCTCCTGCGGACTCCGGGCGACGTCGTTGATCAGGGCCGTCAGCGCCGGTTCGAACGAGGGCAGCGGCAGGGGCAACGCTTCGGAGCCGATACCGGGATCGGCCCGCTGCAGGGCGCCGACCAGGTAGGTGAGGAAGCGGGACGGGTCGTTGTCGCTCTCGTCGAGCGAGAGCCAGCCGACCCGCACCCCGGGGTCCCGTCGCTGGGCATCTGCGATCCACTCGCTGAGCAGCGTGGTCTTGCCGAAACCGGCCGGGGCCGAGATGAGCGTCAGCTTTCGGCCGGACTGGAGCCCCTCACGCAGACGCTCCACGAGGCGCGGTCGCGGAACCGCTCCGGGCCGGAGCCGCGGGATGAAGAGCTTGGTCGCCAGGACAGGCATCGCCATGCCCTCATCCTAGGGACAGGGCCATCACGGGGACAGGGCCGTAGCTCGCAGTTCATGCCGCACGCCCGCGTGCATCCGCGGTCCGCCTTCCTACGCAGCCGACCAGCCGCCGTCGCTCGCGAGCGTCACACCGTTGATGTTCACGCCGTCGTCGCTGAGCAGAAATGTGATGGATGCCGCGAGGGCGTCGGCCTCGACGGCGTCAGGCATCACGGCCATGCCGTCGCGCACGCGCCGCCCGCCCAGGGGCGAGCCGAAGTGGGCCTCGATGTTCGTGATAACCGGTCCGGGGGCGACCGCATTGATGCGGAGGCCGCTGGGGCCGTACATGAACGCGCTGCTCCTGGTCAGGCCCACGACGGCGTGCTTCGACGCCGTGTAGGCGGCGCCGGCCGCGGAGCCGCGTAACGCGGCCTCGGAGGCGACGTTCACGATTGAGCCGGTCGCCCGGGCGAGCATCGCGGGAATCACGGCGCGCATGAGCTTCATCGTGCCGTCGACGTTGACCGAGAAGACGCGCTTCCAGACCGCGTCGGACATCTCGGCGACCGGGGTCATGTCATCCATGATGCCGGCGACGTTGGCGAGGCCGTCGATCGTGTCTCCGGCGGCGGCGACGATCCGTGCGACCGCGGCGTCATCCGTGATGTCCCCCTGCACCGGGACGATGTCGGCGGCGGGCAGTTCAGCTACGAACTCGTCGAGGCGCTCCTGGGAGATGTCCACGGCGATGACGCGGCCGCCCTCGCGGGCCACGCGGGACGCCGTCGCCCGGCCGATGCCGGAGCCGGCGCCGGTCACGATGACGGTCTTGCCGGAGAACCGGCCGTTGTCGATGCGCTCGACCCACTCGGGGCTCTCGATCGTCGGGACGGCTTCGGGGGCTGCGTCGGGGACGGCGTCGGGGGCTGCGACGGCGGCGGAGGACCCGGCCGAGGCGGGGACGTCGCCCGCTGCGACGCGGCGCACGAGCTCGTCGATCAGGTCGGCAGGGAACCTGCCTTTGCTCAGCTTCACCAGGCGCTTGAGGGCGAGCTTGCGCACCGGCCTGAGCACGTCAGCGCTCTGGCCGCCCTGGGCGAGCAGATCGCGCAGGATCGGGCCGCCGACCGGGTGGTCGAGCCAGGCGCCGACGGAGGAGTCGCCGGTGAGGGGGGCTGGAGCTGATGTCATTCGAGGCATTCCTTCTACTCGGTGTAAGACCGGACAACGCTGTCCGGTAGTACGCTACACCCGTGACGGTGAGCAGGAAAGAGAATCGTGGGCCGAGTGCGGGGCCCGGCAATCGTCGTGCGCTGATCGCCGCCGCGCGAGAGGTCTTCGCAACTGAGGGTTTCGCCGCGCCGCTCAGCGCGGTGGCGCGCCGGGCCGAGGTTGGGCAGGGCAGCCTCTACCGGCACTTCCCTGACCGCACCGCGCTCGCCGTGGCGGTTTTCGACGAGAACATCCTCGAGCTCGAGGAGTTCGTCGACCGTCCGGACAGCACGCTCGACGACCTTCTCGATCTCGTGATCGAGCAGGCTCTCGTGTCAACCGCGTTCATCGACATGATCACCGTCCACCCGCACGATCCCCGGGTCGCGCACCTCGAAGATCGCGTCCGCGACGTCGCCGACCGGATGGTCGCCCGCGAGCGGGAGGCCGGTCGCATCAGCACTGTGGTGGACGCGGCCGATGTGCTGCTCGCGGTGTCGATGCTGGCCGACGTTCTCGCGCGCAGGCAACCGGGGGACCGGCGAGAGGTCGCCCGGCGAGCGCGGGCGATCTTCCACGCCGCGTTCGCGCCCCGCTGAATCGTCCCACCCCGTCGTGAATGAATGACCGGGCCGGGGACATCCGGCGACAGATGACGCGCGAAGTCGCGACACCTGTCGAGGACGGGCAGACCGCGCGAGCGCCGCAATCCGTATAACGGGCAGATAACGGGCACCTACAGACCCGGCGGATGCTCACAGGGGCACGTGCCGGCTCGGGGCCGGGAAAACGCTGACCTAGTGTCGTTACTTCAGAACCACCGTTGTAACGGCCCTCACACTCGTGGGGGCTCCAACGCGGTTGACATGGTCGTCGTCTGTCTGCGGCTTCGTTCAACTCGCGATGAGGAAGAAGCCACATGTCCGAACGCACGACCGCGGCATCCGGAGCCACAAGCACCGCGCCCGCAGCACAGAACCGCCGCAGCGAAGAACCTCACCTGGCCCGCTCGCTCAGCCGCCGCCACATCCAGATGCTCGCCATCGGCGGCACCATCGGAACCGGCCTCTTCATGGGCGCAGGCAAGACCATCTCGCTCGCCGGGCCGTCCGTGATCTTCGTCTACATGATCATCGGCTTCATGCTCTTCTTCGTGATGCGGGCCATGGGCGAGATCCTGCTCTCGAACCTCAACTACAAGTCGTTCAGCGACTTCGCCGGCGACCTGCTCGGCCCGTGGGCGAGCTTCTTCACCGGCTGGTCCTACTGGGCCTTCTGGGTTGTCACCGGAGTCGCGGACATCGTGGCCATTTCCGGCTACGTCAACGTGCTCGCACCCGGAACGCCCCTGTGGATCCCGGCCCTGCTCACGCCGGTCGTGCTGATCCTTCTCAACCTGCCGAGCGTGAAGGCCTTCGGCGAGACCGAGTTCTGGTTCGCCCTGGTCAAGGTCGTCGCCATCCTGGCCCTCATCGTCACCGGCATCGTGATGATCGCCACCCATTTCACGTCGCCCTCCGGTGCCGTTGCGAGCCTCGAGAACATCTGGAACGACGGCGGGATGTTCCCGCACGGCGTCGCCGGCTTCGTGCTCGGCTTCCAAATCGCCATCTTCGCCTTCGCCGGCATCGAGCTCGTCGGCACGGCAGCCGCGGAGACGAAGGACCCGGAAGAGAACCTGCCGCGCGCCATCAACACCATCCCGGTGCGACTCCTGCTCTTCTACGTCGGCGCGCTCGTCATCATCATGGCCGTCAACCCGTGGCGCACGATCGACCCCGGCAGCAGCCCGTTCATCGGCATGTTCACCCTGGCCGGCCTCGGCATCGCGGCGATCGTGATCAACCTCGTGGTGCTGACATCAGCCGCATCGAGCGCCAACTCCGGCATCTACTCGACCTCGCGCATGGTCTACGGCCTCGCCCAGGACGGCAACGCACCGAAGTCCTTCGGCAAGCTGAGCCGCCACATGGTGCCCCGGAACGCCCTGCTGTTCTCGTGCATCTTCCTGCTGGCCGGCCTGGTGCTGCTGTACACGGGTGACTCGTTCATGGGTGCCTTCACGCTTGTCACCTCGGTCGCGTCTGTGCTGACGATGTTCGTCTGGTCGATCATCATGGTCAGCTACATCGCGTTCCTCCGCCGCCGTCCGCAGCTGCACGCCGCATCGAAGTACAAGATGCCCGGCGCCCGAGTCATGCCGTGGGTCGTGCTCGGCTTCTTCGGCTTCATGCTCTGGGCCCTCGGCCAGGCGGAAGACACGCGCCTCGCGCTCATCGTCGCCCCGCTGTGGTTCCTCGGACTCGGTGCCGCCTGGTACGTCAACCGCAAGGCGCCGTTGCAGCAGGCCCGGATCGAGGAGTGGAAGGCGGAAGCCCGCGCCGAGAAGGCCGCGCTCGTTCGCTAACGCATCCCAACCGGTGGTCGATCACCAGCTGCTCGATCACCGGTCACCCCTCGCCGAACTGTGAGTTTGGCGCCTTCCCGCGCCCACGAAGGCGCCAAACTCACAGTTCGGCGCTAGATGCGGGGGCGGCGGGACCAGCGATGGGCCTTCATCGCCAGGTGCAGCTCCAGGCGTACCTGGCCGGCCAGCGGATCCGCCCCGATCAGCGAGCGGATCTTCGCCAACCGGTTGTAGATGCTGCTGCGGTGCAGGTGCAGCTCGGTGGCCACATCCTGCACGGAGCCGCCCGTGTCATAGAGCAACTCCAGCATCGGCAGGAGCTCCCGGTTGACGTCGAAATCCTGCAGCTCGGCGAAATAGACGGATTCCCTGGGGGAGAGGTTGCGGCTGCTCGCGGCCAGGAACTGGTACACGCCGATCCGGCGGTAGTCAGCGATCGACCCCAGCCAGCCGTCGACCGCTGCGGCCTGCACCGCCCTGCGGGCCTGGGCGTACGCCTCGGGGAGCCTGCGCAGGTCGTGGAACACCTCGCTGACACCCATCAGGTCGGGGCGCCGCGGCTTGCCTCCGCGCCGGGTCGCCTCCGCGCCGTACCGGCCGACGATGTCGGCGTGGACCAGCTTGCCCGGCAGGTCCCGGAGCAGCACGACCGCGTGGGTCTCGGTGCCGGCGCTGAACCGGGCAGCGTCGATCCCAACCGTCGCCTGCAGGGCGGAGATTCTCTGCAGCAACAGCCCGGCGGCCGGGTCCGCCGCCGCCTCGCGGGCCGCCGCCGCGTCATCCGGCTGCTCCATCAGGACGGCGAGATGCCACGGTCCGGTGGCGTGAACCTGAGGCCAGCCGGCGATGACCTCGACCGCGGCGGGATCCCCGGCGCATGCGGCCAGGAACTGGGCCTCGCGCTGCCTCCGGTGTTCGGATTCGGCCGTGTTGGTGTCGAGCAGCAGGTCGGCCAGGTGGTCCAGTTGCGCACGCACGGCCGGCAGCGCGTCGAGGATTTCGGCCGGGGACTCGTCGGTGGAGCCCTGCAGGGCCCACAGGTATCCGACGCGGAAGCCGCGCACCATCAACGGCACGCACACCCGGCCGAGCATGCCCAGGGCCTCATTCGGGGGAACGACGACGGGCTGAACGGCGGTGGCGATGCCGTGCTGGAGCTGCCAGGCGCTGACGTCTTCCGGCACCTTCTTGCTCAGCAGGAAGTTCACCCGCACCCGGTCGGCGAGCGGCTGGTCGCGGCTGTAGGCGAGGAGCACGCCGCCCACGTCTTCGAGCGACAAAGCGCGGTCCAGGCTGGTGGCGAGGGACTCGACCAGCTCCTCGATATCCGCGCTGTTCATGGGCTAATGCTACGGCCCGGGCGGGCCTCGCAGCGGACACGAGGCGACGATTGGCGCCCGCCGGCTCGACATTTGTCGAGTGGCTCCGGGGCGGCTTCCGTGGGTCTTCGCGGATTTCGCCGGCGCGGGGGCAGATGGGCCCCTTCTGCACCAGGAAGGGCGATGAATCCTGCTCCTACGCTTGGTCCTCAGTTGCTCCACGCCGTCACGGTGTGGCTCGCGGCCCCCACCTCAACAATTTCACCGAACAACGGAGTCGGCCATGATCATTGGTGTTCCCAAGGAAATCAAAAACAACGAGTTCCGCGTGGCGATCACCGCCTCCGGAGTGCACGAGTTCCTGGCCAACGGCCACACCGTGCTGATCGAGACGGGCGCCGGAATCGGCTCGCACATCTCCGACGAGGAATACCTCGTTGCCGGCGCCGAGCTGGTTGACTCCGCCGACGAGCTGTGGGCCCGGGCCGACATGGTCATGAAGGTCAAGGAGCCGGTTGCCTCCGAGTACCCCCGCTTCCGCCAGGGCCTCATCCTCTTCACGTACCTCCACCTGGCCGCCGAGCCGGAGCTCACCCAGGCCCTGATCGAAGCCGGCGTCACCGCCATCGCCTACGAGACGGTGCAGACCGCCAACCGCGCGCTGCCGCTGCTCGCCCCGATGAGCGAGGTCGCCGGTCGACTGGCCGTTCAGGTCGGCGCCCAGTCGCTGATGGCCCCGGCCGGAGGCAAGGGCGTGCTGCTCGGCGGTGTCCCCGGAGTGCGCCCGGCCAAGGTCGTCGTGCTCGGCGCGGGCGTTGCCGGCACCAACTCCGCCGCCATGGCCCTCGGCCTCGGCGCGGATGTCACCATCCTCGACATCAACATCGACCGCCTTCGCCAGCTCGACGCGCAGTACGCGGGCCGGCTGAAGACCGTCGCGTCCAACTCCTATGAGATCGACCTGGCCGTGACGGATGCCGACCTGGTGATCGGTTCCGTGCTCATCCCCGGTGCGAAGGCCCCGAAGCTGGTCACGAACGACCTCGTTTCGCGCATGAAGGCCGGCTCCGTGCTGGTCGACATCGCCGTTGACCAGGGTGGCTGCTTCGCCGACACCCGTGCGACGACGCACGAAAACCCCACCTACACGGTGCACAACTCGATCTTCTACTGCGTCGCCAACATGCCCGGCGCCGTGCCGAACACGTCGACGTACGCGCTGACGAACGTCACCCTCCGCTACGCGCTGGCGCTGGCCGGCCTCGGCGTGAAGGTCGCGCTCGAGCGGGACGACGCTCTCGCCCTGGGCCTGAACGTCGCCGCCGGCCGAGTGACCAACCGGTCGGTTGCCGAAGCCCACAACCTGGAACTGGCCGACTGGCGCACGCTCGTCGCCGCCTGATTTCGCACCGGGTGACATCCGCCCGGCACGGTCGCCCAAGCCCCGGCGCGTCGCGCGCGACGCGCGTGCCGGGGCTTGCTCTCTGCCCATCCGGGCGTATTCCGCGTGCCGTATTACACTCGGGGCCATGCGGTCCACGGGTTCACGGCACAGGCGCACCGCGCAGGCCGCAACCGTGGACGAACCGGCTGCGGCCCGGGCCGAACTGCCTCCCGTTGACCCGCAGCGGCTTGCACTGGCGGGCCTCAGCGAGGCAGAGGTCACCCTGCGCACGGCAGCGGGCCTCACGAATCTCATGCCGATGGATACCAGCCGCAGCCTTGCGCGCATCCTCCAGGCCAACCTGCTGACCCTGTTCAACGCCGTGGTGGGGGGAAGCTTCCTGCTGCTTGTCGTCCTCGGCTACTGGCAGGATGCCCTCTTCGGTTTCTTCGTGATCGCGAACGTGCTCATCGGGGTCACCCAGGAGTACAAGGCCAAACGAACCCTCGATCGGCTCGCGCTGCTGAACAGCCCGCGGACCCGGGTGCTCCGGGACGGCGTCGAAGTCGAGGCAGCCCGGGGCGACGTCGTGCTCGACGACACCCTCGTGCTCCGGCCCGGCGACCAGCTGCCGGCCGACGCTGTCATCCTGCGCGGGCAGGGTCTCGAAATAGACGAGTCGCTGCTGACCGGCGAGGCGGATCCGGTCATGGTCGAAGCCGGCCGCGAGGTGTTGTCCGGATCGTTCGTGGTCGGCGGGCACGGCGCCGCACGGGTGGTGCGGGTCGGGGCGGACTCCTACGCGAACAGCATCACCGCCGAGGCCCGGCGGTTCACCCTGGTGAACTCCGAGCTGCGCACCGTGATCAACGGCGTGGTGAGAACGATCAGCTGGGCGCTCATCCCGGTCAGCGCGGTCGTCGTGAACGGGCAGATGCAGGCGGCGGGCGGCTGGGACGAAGCACTCGGCAGCGGCGCGTGGCGGGAGGCGCTCCTCGGGTCTGTGGCCAGCATCGTCAGCATGGTGCCCCAGGGGCTCGTGTTCATGACGAGCGTCGCCTTCGCCGTGTCCGCGGTGAAGCTGGCCAGGCGCGAGGTGCTGGTGCAGGAGCTGGCCGCGGTGGAGGGCCTGGCCCGCGTCGACATCCTCTGCTTCGACAAGACGGGCACCCTGAGCGAGGGCGGCCTGGTCCTCGACCGGGTCGTGCCCCTCGGCGCGGAACCCCCGGCCGGCTGGGACAGGGCGCTGGGCTGGTTCGCCTCGGACCCGAACGCAAACGTCACAGCCAGGGCGCTCGGCACCCGCTTCGCGGCGGAGCCGGGAACGACGCCCGCGCAGACCATCGGGTTCTCGTCGCTCAGAAAATGGAGCGCGGCCAGTTTCACCGACGGAGACCTGGCGGGAAGCTGGGTGCTCGGGGCCCCGGACATACTGACAGCCGATCCGGATGCCGAATCGGCCGGGCTCTCTGCCGAACTCGCCTCCGCAGGGCTCCGCACGCTGTTGCTCGCGCACAGCCCTCGTCCCCTGACCCTGGAGGAAGCCACGGCCGAGGTGCTGCCCGCCGGAGTCCGGCACGTTGCGATCATCGCGTTCCGGGAGAAGATCCGACCGGATGCCGCCCAAACGCTCGAGTACTTCCGGGAGCAGGGCGTGGGGCTGCGCATCTTCTCCGGCGACAACCCGCGCACGGTCGCCGCGGTCGCCCGGTCGGTCGGCCTCACCGGGAACGCCTTCGATGCCCGCGACCTGCCGGCCGACCCCGCCCTGCTCGCGGGGGTGCTGGAGGCCCACGACGCTTTCGGCCGGGTGACGCCCCGACACAAGAAGGACATGGTGCTCGCCCTGCAGAGCGCCGGACACGTCGTCGCGATGACCGGGGACGGCGTCAACGACGTGCTGGCGCTCAAGACGGCCGACATCGGCATCGCCATGGGCAGCGGTGCCGCGAGCGCGCGGGCGGTCTCCAACCTGGTCCTGCTCGACGGGGCGTTCTCCCGCCTGCCGCGGGTGCTGACCGAAGGCCGTCAGGTCATTGCCAACATCGAACTCCTGTCGAAGGTGTTCCTCACCAAGACGGTATACGCGATCGTCCTGGCGCTCGTCTTCGGTCTGCTGCTGTGGCCCTTCCCGTTCCTGCCCAGGCAAATGGCCGTCGTCGACGGGCTGACCATCGGCATCCCGGCACTCTTCCTCGCGCTGAAGCCGAACAAGCGTCGGTACCTGCCGGGGTTCCTGCGGCGTGCCGCCGCCGCGTGCGTGCCGTTCGGGCTGTCGGTGAGCCTGGTCGTGATCGTGGTCGTGGTCTACAGCCGCGTTCAGGGCGGGTACAGCGCCGAAGAGACGCAGTCGGCTTCGGTGATCGCGCTGACCCTCGTGGGGCTGTGGGTGTTGAACGTTCTCATCCGGCCGCTCGGGGGATTCCGGATCCTGCTGCTGGTCGCCATGCACCTCGGGCTAGTGCTCGTGTTCCTGCCGCCCCTGGGCGACTTCCTGGCGCTGTCCGTGCCCCCCGCGCCGCTTCTCACCGTGGCGGTTCTCGCGGCGGCGGTGGGGGCGCCCCTGGTCGAGGCGGTGCACCAGGTCAACCGGCACCGTCGCGCCAGGCGGCACCGGGCCCGCCCGACTGCCGCGAAGGAGCAGATTCGGCGGTAACGGAGCCCGGGAACCGTCCGGACGTCTCGCTCGTCGGCGCCTGTGCTCGCGGGAGTATTCTGGCCAGCGCCACCGCGCGACGAACGAAGGAGCGAAAGAATGCTGCGCAGCCTGGGAATCGCCGTTGCACGCCACCGGCTCATCACCCTGATTGCGTGGGCGGTGGTGCTCACGGCGTGCGCCCTGACGGCACTGGTCGGGGTCACCGGCGAGAGCCTGTTCGATCGGCTGGGCAGCTCCGGCCCGTCGGTGGACGGCGAAGCCGCCGAGGCCGCGCGGCTCACCGAGAACGCCGAGGGCGCCGGCACGGAGGCACTCCAGCTGCTGGTCTACAACGTCGACCCGGCGTCCGCCGAGCTGCAGGCGACCCTGGCGGACACCGCCTCGGACCTGGCGGCCATCGACGGCGTCACCGAGGTGGTCAACCCGCTGGCGATCCCCGCGCTGCCGGGCGGTTCGCCGAATCCGGCCGCCGCCCCCCTGCTCGCCGACGACGGCACGGGGCTCCTGCTGACCGCGTCGATGGAGACGACCGACGGGGCGCTCAGTGACAGCCTGTTGCGCGAGGTGGAGGACCGCCTGGACGCGGCGGCCGACGAGATCCGCGCCCAGGACACCGACGCCACCGTCGAGGTGGGCGGAAGTCCGCTCATCGTTGAATCCCTGGTCGCGGTGGCGGAGGCAGACCTGCAGAAGGGCGAACTGATCGCGCTGCCGGTCGCGCTGCTCGTCATGCTGATCATCTTCGGCGGCTTCCTGGCGGCGGGCATCCCGCTGATCGGGGCCATCGCCTCGATCCTCGGCGCCCTGGGGTCGCTCTACGCGTTCACGTACCTGATGGAGATCGACATCACTGTGATGAACGTGATCACCGTGATCGGCCTCGGTCTCTCCATCGACTACGGCCTGCTGATCGTCAGCCGATTCCGCGAGGAGTTCCGGGCGCTGGTCGCCCGGGCCCGCACGGCCCCGGACCTGGCCAAACTCGATCGCCACGAACTGATGCTGCAGGCCGTCGGCGCGACCGTGAACACCGCCGGGCGCACAGTGCTCTACTCGGGCCTGACCTTCGCGATCGCCACCGCGGGGCTGCTCGTGTTCGAGCCGAATATCATCCGGGCGATCGCCGTTGGCGCCGTGTCCGTGGTGCTGATCGCGATCCTCACCGGCCTTGTGCTGGTGCCGGCCCTGCTCGGGTACTTCGGCGAGCGGCTGCTGAAGCCCGGCCTGATGACGCGCATCCCCGGTCTCGGCGGGCTGCTCAGCCGGTTCGGCGATGTCGCGCCGCGCGAGGGCTTCTTCTCGAAGCTCACCCGCGGCATCCAGCTCAAGCCCGCGCTGGTCGCGCTGGCCGGGATCGTGGGCCTGCTGCTGCTCGGCAGCCCCGCGCTGGCCCTGAACGTGGCGAGCACCTCGGATGACGTCATTCCGGCGTCATCGTCGCAGTACGAATTCCTGACGGCGCTGGAGGACCACTTCCCGCTCGCGACCCCGGCGCAGGTGGAGCTGGTGTCCGACACCGACGAGGCCGGCGCCGCGGCCTGGGCCGAAGAGGTCCGGGCCATCCCGAGCGTCACGGATGTCTCCGCTCCGGTCGAGCTGAACGGGTACAAGGTGTCCCGGGTGGAGGTCGAGAGACACCAGGGCTCCGATATCGTGCGCGAAATCCGGGCGGACCGTCCCGACTTCGAGAACTGGGTGGGCGGCTCGGATGCCGCCTCCGTGGACTACACCGATTCCCTGGTGCGCGGGGCGCCGTGGGCCGCCCTCATCGTCTTCGTCGCCACCTTCGCCCTGCTCTTCCTGATGACGGGGTCCGTGGTCATCCCGCTCACGGCGCTGGGGATCAGCGTCATCTCCCTCGGGGCGGCCGTCGGCGTGCTCGTCTGGGGCTTCCAGGAGGGCAACCTCGCCGGTGTGCTGGGTTTCAACGCCGACGATGTCGCCGGCGTCGATGCCCTCGTGCTGACACTCGTGCTGACCTTCGGCTTCGGCCTGGCCATGGACTACGAGATGTTCCTGCTCTCCCGGATCAAGGAGCACTACGAGCAGGGGGAGAGCACGCGGCTGGCGATCGAGACCGGGCTGCAGAGCTCGGGCCGGATCATCACCTCGGCCGGTCTGATCATCGTGCTTGTGTTCGCGGGATTCGCCACCGGGGAGCTGATGCAGATGAAGGAGATCGGCGTGGCCCTGGCCGTGGCCGTGCTGCTGGATGCCACCCTCGTGCGCACCCTGCTCGTGCCGGCGGTGATGACCTCGCTGGAGCGGAACCTGTGGTGGGCGCCGCGCTGGATGCACCCCATCCACGCCCGGTTCGGTCTGCGCGAGTAGACGCCCGCACCGTCCTGCAGTTGGCTCGGACCGGCTTGCGCGCCCTTTTCCGGCCGCGTGACAGGGCTGCACCCTGTTGCTAACTCAGGAGAATCGGGAGATTGCCGGGGCGGCGCCGCGGAATCCCGCGGTCGCGGTCGGCGACACGACGGAATCTCCTGAGTTAGCCACAGACGGAGGCGGCGATGACGGATGCCGGCGCCGATCCCGGCGGGCTCGAAGGCACGGCGGGCGCCCTGTGGCAAACTCAGGAGAATCGGGAGCTGGCTGGGGCGAGCCCGCGGAATCACGCGGTCGCGGTGGCCGACCCGACGGAATCTCCTGAGTTAGCCACAGACCGGGTAGAGCTCGAGCGACTCGTTCGGCTCGAGCGGGAAGAACTCCCCGCCGCCGTGTTCGGTGACGCCTTTGATCCGGGCGTTCGAGAGGTCCTTGCCGGCCCGGGAGAGCACCATCTCGTGGGTCGTGAAGCTCCGCCGGGGCTTGAGGGCGAGCACGTAGTCCATCGCTTCGGAGATCTTCATCCAGGGCGCGCCGGCCGGCACGGCGAGGGTGCCGACCTGCACGCCCTCCGGAATGGTGAAGGCGTCTCCCGCGTAGTAGAACTCGTCATTGACGAGCACGCCGACGTTGTCGACGACCGGGATGGATTCGTGGATGACCGCGTGCTGCGCCCCGAAGAAACGCAGCGTGAACGGGCCGGCCTCCGCCGTGTCCCCGTCGCCGACGACCGTGACGTGGTAGCCGGTCGCTGCGGCCGCGACGCCCGCCGGGCCGTAGATGGGGACGTCGGGGTTCATCGCGAGGATGCGGTCCAGCTGCTCCGGGGTCCAGTGGTCGGTGTGCTCATGGGTGATCACGACACCGGCCGCATTCGCCGTGTCGGTCAGGGCCGTCGTGAAGGAGCCCGGATCGATGAAGAGCCTTTTTCCGGAGACCTCGAGGGTGAGCGCGGCGTGTTCCAGCTTGGTCAGTTTCATCCCCTGAGCTAATACCCAATCCGACACCGGCGCAACACGCTCCAGCGGGGCGTCGGCGCGGAGCGCGGGAACCGCCACACTCGAGATATGCCACACCCCGTTCTGCGGATTGCCGTAGCCATCAACGCGTTTGCGTCCTTCGGGCGCCGGCGCGACGTCGGTCCGAAGGTCGTGGCGGCGCTGCGCGAGCTGGGCCATGACGTGACCGAGTTGACCGAGGTCGACATCGACCTGCTTCGACGCGAGGTCCAGGCCACCATTGCCGGCGGCGTCGACCTCCTCGTCGTCGTCGGTGGAGACGGGATGGTGAGCCTCGGCGTGAACGAGCTCGCCGGCACGTCCCTGCCCCTCGCGATCGTTCCGTGCGGAACCGGCAATGACTTCGCCAGGGGGCTGGGGCTTCCCCTCGAAGACACCGAAGCGGCCATCCGTCACCTGCTGGCGGCGATCACCCGGCCGCCCCGCGCGATCGACGCGGTCCTGGTGCGGCACGGCGACCTCACCACCTGGTACGTCGGTGTGCTGTCCGCGGGCTTCGACGCCAACGTCAACGAGCGAGCCAACCGGATGCGCCGGCCCAGGGGGAAGAGCCGGTACACGCTCGCCATGCTCCGGGAACTCGCGACGTTCCGGCCGATCCCATACCGGGTCACGGTCGACGGCGTGCCGCGCAACCTCAGTGCGATGCTCATCTCCGTCGCCAACAACACGTCCATGGGCGGGGGCATGCTGATCGCCCCCGACGCCGTCATCGACGACGGACTGCTCGACCTGTTCATCGTTAAGCCGCTGTCTCGGCTTGGCCTGCTGCGCGTGTTCCCGAAGGTATTCTCCGGAACGCATACGCACCTGCCGCAGGTGGAACTGACGCGCTGCCGGAGCGTGCGGATCGAGGGCCCTGGGGTGATCGCCTATGCCGACGGGGAACGGGTCGGCCCCCTGCCGGTGCAGGTCGACGTGAAGCCTGGAGCCTTATTGATCTGCGCCTAGGCGCTCGGTTTGGAGGTGCCCCTTCCCGTGTGGCATACTCGGTAAGTTGCAAAAACGGCCCCATCGTTTAGCGGCCTAGGACATCGCCCTCTCACGGCGGTAACGCGGGTTCGAATCCCGCTGGGGTCACCACAACGAAGCCCTCTCGCCACCAGCGGGAGGGCTTTTTTCTGTCTACCGTGTCCCTCGACCGCCGCCACCCCCTCCGCCGCCACCCCCTCCGCCGAACTGTGAGTTTGGCACCTTCGTGGGGCCCGGGAAGGTGCCAAACTCACAGTTCGGCGAGGATGCAGGGGGCTTTAGGCGGTTTCGCGGGAGGCGACGAAGGCGCGGACGCAGGCCTCGACGTCGTCGGGCGTGTGGGCCGCCGAGAGCTGCACGCGGATGCGAGCCTTGCCGTGCGGCACCACCGGGTAGCTGAACGCGGTCACGTAGACGCCCTCGACGAGCATCCGGTCGGCAACGCGGGCGGCGAGGGCGGCGTCCCCGAACATCACCGGGATGATCGGATGTTCGCCCTCGAGCAGGTCGAAGCCCTCTTCGCTCATCCGGCGGCGGAACAGGGCCGCGTTCTCGCCCAGACGCGCGCGCAGCTCCCCGCCGGCGTCGACCAGATCGAGGGCCTTGAGGGTGCCGGCCACGACCGCCGGCGCCACGGTGTTCGAGAACAGGTACGGGCGGGCGCGCTGGCGGAGCAGGTCGATGATCTCCTTGTGACCGCTGACGTAGCCGCCCGATGCCCCGCCGAGGGCCTTCCCGAAGGTGCCCGTGGTGAAGTCCACGCGGCGCTCGACGCCGGCCAGCTCCGGCGTTCCCCGCCCGTGCTCGCCGATGAAACCGACGGCGTGGGAGTCGTCGACCATCACCAGCGCGCCGTACTTGTCGGCCAGGTCGCAGATCTCCTGCAGCGGCGCGAGATAGCCGTCCATGGAGAAGACGCCGTCGGTGACGATGAGACGCTGCCGGGCATCCTTCGCCGCGATCAACTGCGCCTCGAGGTCGGCCATGTCGCGGTTCTTGTACCGGTAGCGGGAGGCCTTGCAGAGCCGGATGCCGTCGATGATCGAGGCGTGGTTCAGCTCGTCGGAGATGATCGCGTCTTCGGCCGTGAACAGCGTCTCGAACACGCCGCCGTTCGCGTCGAAGCAGGAGGAGAACAGGATCGTGTCCTCGGTGCCGAGGAACTCGGAGACCCGGGCCTCGAGCGCGATGTGCAGCTCCTGCGTGCCGCAGATGAAGCGCACGCTGGCCAGGCCGAAGCCCCAGTCGTCCATGGCGGTCTGCGCCGCGGCGACGATGTCGGAGTGGTTGGCCAGGCCGAGGTAGTTGTTGGCGCAGAAGTTCAGCACCTCGGCGCCGCCGGTGCGGATGTGCGAGGACTGGGCCGAGGCGAGCCTGCGCTCGTTCTTGAACAGGCCGGCGGCGCGGATGTCGTCGAGCGAGCCCTGCAGCTGGGCCTTCATGGTGCCGTACATGGATCTCCTTGGGGTGATGGGGTAGCGAGGGCCCGCGAGGGGGCCACCAGGGGCAGTCGGCCGGGAGGCCGGTTCGTGCGGGCTTAGAGGGCGCTCCAGTCGAGCACGACCTTGCCGCCGGTGCCCGCGCGGGCGGCGTCGAAGCCCTCCTGCCAGCGTGCGGCGGGGAAGCGGTCGGTGATGACGGAGGAGAGGGCGTCGCGAAGCCATTCACTGGACTGCAGCATGGCGCTCATGGCCACCCAGGTCTCGTACATCTCGCGGCCGTAAATGCCCTTGATCGTGAGCATGTGCGTGACGACCCTGGCCCAGTCGACGTCGATCGGCGCGCTCGGCAGGCCGAGCATCGCGACGCGGCCGCCGTGGTTGAGGTTGGTGATCATCTCGGGCAGCGCGCCCGGGTGGCCCGACATCTCGAAGCCGACGTCGAAGCCTTCGCGCATGCCGAGCGTGCGCTGCGCGTCGGCGATCCGTGACTCGGCGACGTTGACGGTGAGGTCGGCGCCCATCTGGCGGGCGAGCGCCAGCCGCGGCTCGGAGACATCCGTCACGACGACGAAACGCGCGCCGACGTGCCGGGCGACGGCGGCGGCCATCAGGCCGATCGGGCCGGCTCCGGTGATGAGCACGTCCTCGCCGACGAGCGGGAAGCTGAGGGCGGTGTGCACGGCGTTGCCGAAGGGATCGAAGATCGCGCCGAGGTCGGGGCCGATGTCTTCGAGGTGCACCCAGACGTTGGATTCGGGGATCACCACATACTCGGCGAAGGCGCCGTCGCGGTTGACGCCGACGCTGAGCGTGCGGATGCACATCTGCCGGCGGCCGGCGCGACAGTTGCGGCAGTTGCCGCAGACGATGTGGCCCTCGCCTGAGACGCGGGCGCCGACGTGCACGTCGCGCACCTGGGAGCCGACCTCGACCACCTCGCCGTAGAACTCGTGGCCGGGGATGATCGGCGGGCTGATGGTACCGGCCGCCCAGGAGTCCCAGGACTCGATGTGCAGGTCGGTGCCGCAAATCCCGGTGCGCAACACCCGGATCTTCACCTCGTCGTCGCCCGTGCGCGGTTCGGGCCGGTCGACCAGCTCGAGTCCGGGAGCTCCGGAGGGTTTGAAGAGTGCGAGCACGGATGTTGCCTTTCGTTCATCGTTGAACTGGTGGTTCGACGCGGTGCGGATGCCGTCAATCACGACAGCGTGAGCGCTTGTGACGCTCCACTGAGTGTAAAGGGCGTGCATCACGGCTCGGGTGAAGGCCGCGAGGGTGGAGGCCGCGAGGGTGGAGGCCGCGAGTGTGGAGGCTGCGAGCGCGCAGCAGGCAAGCCGTGCCGCCGGGCATCCGGTAGACTCCTCGGAGTGAAGGGGAGTATCCCTCTGGACTCGATTCGGGTCCTATGCCGTGATCGTCAATACGGGCCGCGACGCCGGGGCCCCGGGCACGGTGGCATCTTTTTTCCAGGTGCGGGAGAGACTTTCGGGTTCCGTGCTGTCATCAGCACCCCGTGCAGCATCCCACCACAGTGAAAGGCCCTCGTGGATCTCGCTCTCCCCATCTGGTTCGAAATCGGCTCGCTCGTCGTCTTGACGGTCATCCTCATCGCCGACCTGCTCATCGTTTTCAAGCGCCCGCACGTCCCGTCGATTCGCGAGGCGAGCCTCTGGGTGGCGTTCTACGTCGCCCTCGCCCTGGTCTTCGCCCTGCTCATGCTCGTGCTGGGCGACGCGGAGCATGCGGGCCAGTTCCTCGCCGGCTGGCTCACCGAGTACAGCCTGAGCATCGACAACCTGTTCGTCTTCGTCATCATCATGGCGAGGTTCTCCGTGCCCCGGAAGTACCAGCAGGAAGCGCTGATGGTGGGCATCATCATCGCGCTCGTGCTCCGCGGAATCTTCATCCTGCTGGGCGCCCAGCTGATCGAGAACTTCAGCTGGATCTTCTACATCTTCGGCGCCTTCCTGCTCTACACCGCGGTGCGCCAGGCCTTCCAGAAGGAAGAGGACCTGGAAGAGTCCGAGAGCGGCATCATCCGCTTCCTCCGCAAGCACATCCGGATTTCCGCCGAGTTCGACGGGTCGAAGCTGCGCACCCGGGTCGACGGCAAGAAGATCTTCACCCCGATGCTCGTGGTGCTCCTCGCCATCGGCACGACCGACCTCATCTTCGCGCTCGACTCCATCCCGGCGATCTTCGGCATCACCACCAGCCCCTTCATCGTGTTCACGGCCAACATCTTCGCGCTGATGGGCCTGCGGCAGCTGTACTTCCTGCTCGGCGGCCTGCTCGAACGCCTCGAGTACCTCAAGTACGGCATCGCGTTCATCCTGTTCTTCATCGGCGTCAAGCTCGTGCTGCACGCGCTGCACACCAACGAGCTGCCGTTCATCAACGGCGGCGAGGGCTTTGCCTGGGCCCCGGAGATCGACACCTGGACCTCACTCGGCGTCATCCTCGGGTCGATGGCGGTGGCGACCATCGCCAGCGTGATCAAGGCGCGCTCCGACGCCCGGAAGCGCGGCCACACCCTGGCCGAAGAGATGCCCCACTACGCGGACGAGTGATGCCGCCCGCGGGACGGGCTCGAAACTCTTGATACGGTGGGACATTCGCGCCCCCGCCAGGGGCCGCGGGACCTGACCGGAGGACCCGTGACGAACGCTGGGGTAGACGTGGTTGTGAATGGCGAGAGCGTGCTCATGCTTCCCACCGGGGTTGTCCGGTTGGTGTTCAGCGCCCGGTCGGACGTCGGCTCGGTGCGCGCGGTCAACGAGGACAGTGTCATGGCACAGTGCCCGGTCTTCCTCGTCGCCGACGGGATGGGCGGCCACGCCCGCGGGGACCTCGCCAGCCAGACGGTCATCCGGGTGTTCGACGAACACATCGAAGCGGATGTCCCCTCGACCCCTGAGCGCATCCTCGACGCCATCCACTCGTCCAATGACGCCGTGCGCGACCTCAGCGCCGTCGACGATATCGGCGCGGCCGTCTCGGGAACGACCCTGGCCGGGGTGGCGTTCGTCGACGCGGGGGAGAACGAGGGATTCCATTGGATGGCGTTCAACGTCGGCGACTCCCGCATCTACACCTGGGACGGATCCGCGCTCGAGCAGCTGAGCGTCGACCATTCCGCCGTGCAGGAGATGGTCGACGCCGGGCTGATCACCGCCGAGGCCGCCGAGAAGCACCCGGAGCGCAATGTGATCACCCGGGCCATCGGCGCCGACGAGTTCGTCGACACCGACGTGTGGCTGCTGTCCGCGACCGGCAGGCAGGCCTTCCTGGTCTGCTCCGACGGGCTCACCAAGGAACTCGACTCCGACGACATCACCCGGGTGCTCGCGGCCCACACCGACGCGGCCGAGGGCCGGGGGAATGTCGCCGACGCCCTCGTCGACGAGGCCATTGCCCGCGGGGGGCGTGACAACATCACCGTCGTGTTCGTCGAGTCGCTGCTCGGGCCGCCGCCCGGCGACGGGACGCATTCCGCCTGAGTGGACGACAGGTCGAGGTGTTAGCCTGAATGGATGCTTACCGGTCTGCTTCTTCTTCCTTGCCGCGACGGGTCCCAGTTCTGAGGCCACGCCCGTCGCGGAGTCCGTTGTCGGCTGTTCCCCATTCCCAGGAAGACGCACACTCATGAGCAACGCAGCAATCACGGGCGAACGCCCACGCACCCTGGCCGAAAAGGTCTGGGACAAACACCTCGTCGCCCGGGGTGAAGACGGCACGCCCGACCTCATCTACATCGACCTGCACCTCGTGCACGAGGTCACCAGCCCGCAGGCCTTCGACGGACTGCGCGTGGCCGGGCGGCCCCTGCGGCGCCCCGACCTCACGATCGCGACCGAGGACCACAACACCCCGACGCTGCACATCGACCGGCCCATCTCCGACGTCACCAGCCGCACGCAGATCGAAACGCTGCGGCGAAACTGCGCCGAATTCGGCGTGCGGCTGCACTCGCTCGGCGACATCGAGCAGGGCATCGTTCACGTCGTCGGCCCGCAGCTCGGGCTGACCCAGCCGGGCATCACCGTCGTCTGCGGCGACTCCCACACCTCCACCCACGGGGCGTTTGGGGCCATGGCGTTCGGCATCGGCACGAGCGAGGTGGAGCACGTCATGGCCACCCAGACGCTTCCGCTGAAGCCGTTCAAGACCATGGCCATCACCGTGGACGGCGCCCTGCGCCCCGGCGTCAGCGCGAAGGACATCATCCTCGCGGTGATCGCGAAGATCGGCACCGGCGGCGGACAGGGCTACGTGCTCGAGTTCCGCGGGAGCGCCATCCGCTCCCTCTCCATGGAGGGCCGGATGACGATCTGCAACATGTCGATCGAGGCCGGCGCCCGCGCGGGCATGATCGCGCCGGATGCGACCACCTACGACTACCTCGAGGGCCGCGCCCACGCGCCCCGCGGCCAGGACTGGGTCGACGCCGTGGCGTACTGGGAAACCCTCGCGACCGACGACGGCGCCGTGTTCGACGCCGAGGTCGTGCTCGACGCCGACGCGCTCGAGCCGTTCGTCACCTGGGGCACCAACCCCGGCCAGGGCGTTTCGCTCAGCGACACCGTGCCCGACCCCTCCGCCATCAGCGACGCCAACGAGCGCGCGGCGGCCGAGCGCGCACTCGAATACATGGATCTCGCCGCGGGCACGCCGATGAAGCAGATCCGGGTCGACACCGTCTTCCTGGGATCCTGCACGAACAGCCGGGTCGAGGACCTGCGTGCCGCCGCCGAGATCATCAAGGGTCACTCTGTCGCCGACGGCGTCCGGATGCTCGTAGTGCCGGGCTCCGCTCGCGTGCGAATCGAGGCCGAGGCCGAGGGCCTCGACAAGATCTTCACCGACTTCGGCGCGGAGTGGCGTTTCGCCGGCTGCTCGATGTGCCTCGGCATGAACCCCGACCAGCTCGCCCCGGGGGAGCGCTGCGCGTCGACCAGCAACCGCAACTTCGAGGGCCGGCAGGGCAAGGGCGGACGCACCCACCTGGTCTCCCCGCTCGTTGCCGCCGCCACCGCCATCCGCGGCACCCTGTCGAGCCCGTGGGACCTGGCCGCTGACCTGGCCGCAGGCGCGACCTCGAACACGACCGCGAACGGAGAGAAGTAACCATGCAGAAGTTCACCACCGTCACCGGGATCGCCGTTCCCCTGCGCCGCTCCAACGTCGACACCGACCAGATCATCCCCGCCGTCTACCTGAAGCGGGTGACGAAGACCGGGTTCGAGGACGCGCTGTTCGCGGCCTGGCGCCAGGACCCCGACTTCGTGCTCAACAAACCGGCCTACCGCGGAGCCCGCGTGCTCGTCGCCGGGGCCGACTTCGGCACCGGTTCCTCCCGCGAACACGCCGTCTGGGCGCTCCGCGACTACGGTTTCGACGTCGTACTGAGCCCCCGCTTCGGCGACATCTTCCGTGGCAACTCCGGCAAGCAGGGCCTGCTCGCCGGGGAGATCTCCGAGGCGGACGCCGAGACGCTCTGGGCCGTGCTGGAGTCCGACCCGGGGCTTGAACTGACCGTCGACCTGGTCGACCGCACGGTGCGGGTCGGCGACCTCACAGTCTCGTTCGAGATCGATGATTACACTAGATGGCGGCTCCTCGAAGGCCTTGACGACATCGGATTGACTCTGCGCGACGAGGCGCGGATCACGGAATTCGAATCGACGCGGGAGGCCTGGCTTCCCCGCACCCTCCCCGCACTTTCTTCCCCCGAACTCTCCCCGCAAGGCAGGTAATACGTGAGCACACTCATCCAGGACGCGCAGAACCACGGCGCAGCCGTCGGCCTCAAGGGCGACCGCATCACCATCCGTGGCGGCATCCCGCTCGTGGGCCGGATCGAACTGAAGGGCGCGAAGAACCTGGTCACCAAGGCCATGGTGGCCGCGCTCCTGGGCGAAAGCCCCAGCGTGCTCAAGAACGTGCCGAACATCAGCGATGTGCGCATCGTTCGCGGCCTGCTCGAGGTGCACGGCGTCAAAGTCTCAGAGGGCGAAGAAGAGGGCGAACTGCTCCTCGACCCCGTCGACGTCGAGAGCGCGCACTTCGCCGCCATCGACGCGCATGCCGGGTCGTCGCGCATCCCCATCCTGTTCTGTGGCCCGCTGCTGCACCGCCTCGGCGAAGCATTCATTCCCGACCTCGGCGGCTGCCGGATCGGCGACCGGCCGATCGACTTCCACCTCGACGTGCTGCGCAAGTTCGGCGCCGTCGTCGAGAAGCAGGAGAGCGGCATCCGGATGTCCGCTCCCAACGGCCTGAAGGGCGCCAAGGTCGAGCTGCCCTACCCGAGCGTCGGAGCGACCGAGCAGGTGCTCCTGACCGCTGTTCGCGCGGAGGGCATCACCGAACTCAAGGGTGCGGCCATCGAGCCGGAGATCATGGATCTCATCAACATCCTGCAGAAGATGGGCGCGATCATCACGGTCGACACCGACCGGGTCATCCGGATCGAGGGCGTCAAACGCCTCGAGGGGTTCAACCACCGTGCCCTGTTCGACCGGAACGAGGCGGCCAGCTGGGCCGCCGCGGCCCTCGCCACCGACGGCGACATCTTCGTCGGCGGCGCCCGCCAGCCCGAAATGCTCACCTTCCTCAACGTCTTCCGCAAGGTCGGCGGCGCCTTCGACATCCACGACGACGGCATCCGCTTCTACCACCCGGGCGGCGACCTCAAGCCCGTGGTGATCGAAACGGATGTGCACCCCGGCTTCATGACCGACTGGCAGCAGCCGCTCGTGATCGCCCTGACCAAGGCCAGGGGAACCTCGATCGTGCACGAGACCGTCTACGAGCAGCGGTTCGGCTTCGTCGACGCGCTGATCGAGATGGGCGCCACGATCCAGATCCACAAGGAGTGCCTGGGCGGGCATCCGTGCCGTTTCGGCCAGCGAAACTTCAACCACTCGGCCGTCATCACCGGTCCGACGAAGCTGCACGGCGCCGACATCGAGGTGCCCGACCTCCGCGGCGGCTTCAGCCACCTGATCGCCGCGCTCAGCGCCGACGGCACCTCCACCGTGAGCAACGTCGGAATCATCAGCCGCGGCTACGAGAACTTCATCACCAAGCTCCAATTGCTCGGAGCGGACTTCGATCTCGAGTGATTCGACGTCGAGCGATTCGCACGTCGACGCCGGGGGAGACAGGGATAATAGGGACGTGCCGCAGCCGATGACGCCTGACCATAATTCCCGAACCCGTTCGGAGAAGAGTCGACCGTCGTTCTTCTGGCTCCTGGCCGCCCTGATCCTGCCGATCATGAACCTGGCGGCCCGCTACCGGATCGTCGACGCACAGAAGTTTCCACGCTCCGGAGCGTTCGTGCTCGCGCCGAACCACTACACCGAGATCGACCCGGTCGTCATGGGCGTCGTGTCCTGGAAGCTGGGCCGGCTGCCCCGGTTCCTGGCCAAGGCATCCGTGTTCACGATCCCCGTGGCCGGCTGGATCCTGCGGAAGTCGGGTCAGATCCCGGTCGAGCGCGGTGGGTCGATCAGGGGGAGCGAGCCCGTGAAGGCCGCACAGCGACTGGTCGCCAACGGCCAGATGGTCGTCGTCTACCCGGAGGGATCGCTCACCCGGGACCCCGACCTCTGGCCCATGCGCGGCAAGACCGGGGCCGTGCGCATCGCCCTCGAGCATGACATCCCGATCATTCCGGCCGCCCACTGGGGCGCGCAAGAGATCATGGGGCGCTACTCCAAGAAGATCAGTCTCTTCCCCCGCAAGACCGTGTCCGTCAAGATCGGCGACCCGGTCGACCTCGACCGTTTCCGCGGCCGCCCCCTCGACTCGGCCACGCTGAACGAAGCAACCGCCGTCGTCATGGACGCCATCACCCGTTTGCTCGAAGACCTCCGCGGGGAGAAGGCGCCGAACACGCGCTGGAACCCGTCCGAGCACGACCAGAAAGAGACCGGCCGTTTTGAAGCCTAAGGTTCAGCCAGGCAAACGTGTTGCCGTTCTCGGTGCCGGAAGTTGGGGCACCACGTTCGCGAAGATCCTCGCCGACGGCGGCGCCGACGTCATGCTGTGGGCCCGGCGGCCCGAGCTGGCCCGGGAGATCTCGGAGGGGCGCCGCAACAGCGACTACCTGCCGGGAATCAACCTGCCCGTCGGCCTCCGCGCCACATCAAGGCTCGACCTGGCCCTCCTCGGCGCCGAGCAGGTCTTCGTCTCCGTGCCGAGCCAGTCGCTGCGCGAAAACCTGATCCAGGCCCAGCCCTACATCTCCGAAGACGCCATCGTCGTCTCGCTGATGAAGGGCGTCGAACGATCCTCCGGGATGCGGATGAGCACCGTGATCGAGCAGGTCCTGCAGATCGACCCCGCCCGCATCGCCGCGATTTCCGGCCCGAACCTGGCCCTCGAGATCGCCAAGGAGCAGCCGACCGCCGCGGTGGTCTCCTCGGCCAGCCTCGAAACGGCCCAGGCCGTGGCCGTGCTCGCCACCACCCGCTACTTCCGCTCCTACGTGAACACGGATGTCATCGGCACCGAGTTCGGCGGCGTGCTGAAGAACCTGATCGCCCTGGCCATCGGCATCGTCGACGGGGTCGGCTACGGCGAGAACACGAAGGCCGCGATCATCACCCGCGGTCTCGTCGAGATGACCGATTTCTCGGTCGCCTACGGCGCGCATCCGGAAACCCTGGCCGGCCTGGCGGGCCTCGGCGACCTCATCGCCACCTGCCAGTCGCCCCTCTCCCGCAACAACACCGCCGGGCGGCTCCTGGGCCAGGGCTACAGCTACAACGACGTCGTCAAGCAGATGCAGCAGACCACGGAAGGTCTTGCCTCGGTGGGGCCGATCCTCGAACTGGCCAGGGCCAGGGGCGTCGAGATGCCCATCGTGGAGCAGGTGCGCCAGGTGCTGGCCGGTACGCTGAAGCCTCGGGATCTTGCGCCCCACCTGACCACAGACTCAGACGAACCGCAGGGCGAAAGGACGACGGATGACGGACAAGCTCACGGTGGCGCTGCTCTTTGGGGGGCGGTCAAGCGAACATTCGATCAGTTGCGCCACAGCGGGCGGGGTCCTGGCGGCAATTGACCCGGACCGCTACACGGTCATCCCGATCGGGATCACCCCCGACGGTGCCTTCGTGCTCGAAGTCAACGACCCGGACCGGTTCCGCCTGAATGCCGATGCGCTGCCCACGGTCGTCGACAACGGCACCCGGGTGCGCTGGCCGGACAGCACCAAGAGCCGCGAACTGACCGTCACCGACGCGAGCGGCACCCGGTCCCTCGGCACGGTCGACCTGGTCTTCCCGATCCTGCACGGCCCGTTCGGCGAGGACGGCACGGTGCAGGGGATGCTCGAACTGGTCGGCCTGCCCTACGTCGGCTCCGGCGTGCTCGCCTCCGCGCTCGGCATGGACAAGCACTTCACCAAGACGGTGCTGCAGCATGCGGCGCTCCCCGTCGCCCCGTGGCGCACGATCACGGCGGAGGACTGGGCCGAGGCCCCCGGCATGGCGTACGCCGCCCTCGCCGGGGTCGGCTTCCCCGCCTTCGTCAAGCCGGCCCGGGCCGGCTCCAGCGTCGGCGTGAGCAAGGTCACGACGTCGGAGCAGCTCGCCGACGCGATGGCGGTGGCCCTGGCCGAGGACAGCAAGGTGCTGATCGAGGCCGGCCTGGTGGGCCGCGAACTCGAGATCGCGGTGCTGCAGGGCCGTCCGGGGGAGCCGACTCGGGCATCCGTCGCCGGCGAGGTAATCGTCAGCGGACGCGACTTCTACGACTTCGACGCCAAGTACCGGGGCGCGCCCGGGATCGACCTCGTCTGCCCGGCGGCGCTCACCGAGGACGAGCTGGCCGTCATGCGCGGGCTTGCGATCAGGGCCTTCGACGCCATCGACGCGGCCGGCCTCGCCCGGGTGGACTTCTTCCTCACCGCGGCGGGCTGGGTGATCAACGAGATCAACACGATGCCGGGCTTCACCCCGATCTCGATGTTCCCGAGCTGCTGGCTGGCCAGCGGTTACACCTACCCTCAGCTCATCGACGAGCTCATCGAGGTCGCTCTCTCCCGCCGCTGACCCCCCGCGAAACCGCAATTGTGCACGTTATGAGCGCCGTTTAGCGCGCACAACTGCAGTTTCGCGGGGGGTCAGGGCGCGGGCGGGAGGTTCACGTCTTCGGCGCCGACGCACGCGCCGGTCGCGGGGATGGTGGATACGGCGCGGGACAGGTCCACCAGGACCGTCGAGCCGCTCACCTTTTCCGAGTCGACGACGAGCTCGGTCGCCGGGTCGCGACCGAAGGTCGTGTAGCGGTAGAGCGGTGCCTCCGAGTCGTCCTCGATCCAGTCGATGCCGTTGATGTTGACGCAGGGCAGGGTCGTCGGGCCGGGCACCTCCACGCCGCAGTGCAACAGGATGGCGGCCGGGTCGCCCCACGCCCCGGTGGCCTGCGCGTTCGTCTCGCGATCCGGCTGGTCGGCCACCGTCGACGGCAGGCGCACGATCAGGTCCGCGCAGCTCGGGTTCACGGCATCCGCGGCGGGTTCGAGCGGAACGATCGCGACGCAGCCGGTGAGCGCAACGGTGGCCGCAAGGAGGGCGCCGACGGCCGCGATGCGCAGCGCCGGGAATCTGGAAGTCATCGCATTCAGGCTACCGTTTGAGCATGACGAATGCTGCGGGCTCGAAGGCGACCACGACCGAGACGCTCGCCGGGCTGAGCGAGGGAGAGGTGCTCGCCCGCATCTTCCCCCGGCTACCGGCCGCCGCCGCCGCCCTGCTCGGCCCGGGCGACGACGCCGCCGTGATTGCAGCCCCCGACGGGCGCTACGTGGTGACGACGGACATGATGATCCACGGGCCCGACTTCCGACTGGCCTGGTCGACGCCGCACGATCTGGGCTGGAAGGCCGCGGCGACGAACCTGTCGGATGTCGCCGCCATGGGCGCCAGGCCCACCGCCCTCGTCGTCGCCATCGCCGCGCCGCCGCACACCCCGATCACGGTGCTCGAGGGCATCGCGGACGGCCTGCGGGACTGCTGCGAGGCGCTGGCGCCCGGCTGCGGCGTGGTCGGCGGCGACCTGTCGGCCTCCGACGTGCTGACGATCGCTGTGACGGCGTTCGGCGATCTGGAGGGTCGCGCGCCCGTGCTGCGGTCCGGCGCGCGCCCCGGCGACGTGGTCGCGCTCGCGGGCGGCCTCGGACAGGCGGGCGCGGGCCTCGAACTGCTCTTCCAGCGTGCCGTCGACGCGCAGGGCAACCCGAACGCGGAGCTCGCCGCCGCACTCCGGGAAACGCACCCCGACGTGCTCGCCGCCCAGTTCACGCCCGTGCCGCCGCTCGAGGCCGGTCCGGCCGCGGCCCGCGCCGGGGCGACGGCCATGCTCGACGTGTCCGACGGCCTCGCCCTCGACGGCGGACGCCTGGCCAGAGCCAGCGGCGTGGCCATCGACTTCGATTCCGCGGCCCTGGGCGACCGGATCGAACTCGCTCTGGGCGGCGGCGAAGACCACGGCCTGCTCGCCACCTTCCCGCCGGACGTGATGCTCCCCGACGGCTTCCGCGCCCTCGGCGTCGTCACCGCTGCGCCCGCCACAGGCGCAGGGGCCGGCGCAGGGAGTGTTGCCGGCGCCATCCTCGTCGACGGTGTTCCGCACACCCAGAACGGCTGGGACCCCTACCGAGGCTGGGACGGCGCCGCCGGCTAGCTCCTTCCCCTGCCCCTTCACCCTCCCGCGAAACCGCAGTTGTGCGCGCTAAACGGCACGCATAACGCGCACAACTGCGGTTTCGCGGGGGGAGGTCAGGGGGCGACGGGGGAGGCCGTCCAGACGGTGGTGTCGCCGTAGTCCTTGCGGCGCTCGAGCCTCAGGCCGGGGCCCCAGTCGGGTTCGGGCGACCGGGAGCTCCGCTCCACGATGACCAGCGCATCCGGATCGAGCAGCGGGGCCAGAGCGGCGAGGTTGCCGGCGAGCTCGGCGTCCGTGAGGTCGTACGGCGGGTCGAGGAAGACGAGGTCGAAACCGTCGGGGGTACCGGCCAGGAACGACTGAACCGCCTGCCCGACCACGCGAATCCGTGGGGCATCGCGTTTGGGCGCTGCCCGCAGCACCGCCTCGGTGTTCTTCTTGCACAGTTGAGCCGCGCTGAAGCTATTCTCGACCAGCGTCACGATTCGCCCGCCGCGACTGGCAGCCTCGAGTCCGAGGGCCCCGGATCCGGCATACAGGTCCAGAACGCGGGCACCGCGCACCGCGTCGCGGGCGTCGAGCGCCGAGAAGATCGCCTCGCGCACCCGGTCGCTGGTGGGCCGGGTGCCGGCCTTCGGAACGGCCAGGGTCAGAGAGCCGGCAAACCCGGCGACAATTCGCGTCATCTCCTCTCGAGCCTATCGTTCGGGGTGCTGGTGAGGGGGTCGAGGTGATGTCAGGATGGATGGATGACCGTCTCCTCGCCGATCAGCCAGACCCTGCTCGATGCGCTCTGGGACTTCCACGACCCCGCAGCGTCGGCCGAGCGCTTCCGCCGCGCCGAAGCGGACGCCGCGCACGACGACGACGCGAGGGCGGAGCTGCAGACCCAGCTGGCGCGCGCCCTGGGGCTGCAGGGGAGCTTCGACGAGGGCCACGCCGTGCTCGACGACATAGACATACAGTCGCCCTCCGGCCGCGTGCGGGCCCGCGCCGCACTGGAGCGCGGCCGGCTGTACCGGTCGGCCGGGGAGCAGGAGCAGGCCGTGCCGCTGTTCACCCTCGCCGCGCGGGAGGCTGCATCCGCCGGCGCGCAGTTCATCGCCCTCGACGCCCTGCACATGCTTGCCGTGTCCGACTCCGGGCACGAGGAAGAGTGGACGATCGAGGGGCTGCTCGTGCTGGACAAGGCGACGGATGACCGCACCCGCCGCTGGGGCGTCGCCCTGCACAACAACCTCGCCTGGTACCTGCACGACTCCGGCCGGCCGGAGGAGGCCCTCGGGGAGTTCGAACTGGCGCTCACCGTCGCGACCGATGTCGGCACACCGGAGCAGCGTTTCATCGGGCGGTGGGGCGTGGCCCGGTGCCTCCGCACCCTCGGCCGACGCGACGAGGCGCTCGCCATCCAGCAGGAGCTCGCCGCCGAGCGTCCGGACGAAAAGTTCGTCCAGGCCGAACTCGCCCAGCTGGCCGAGGTTGACGATCACCAGAGATGACGGGCCCCCCGCCTACGATCGAAGTATGACCGGATCGGGCGCAGACGCAGGCATCGACGGTGCCGATGCGCGCGATGCCGATGCGCGCACCGATGCCGTCACCCTGGACAGCAAACTGCAGAACGTGCTCGGCGGGCGCACCGCCACCGCGCTGGCGAAGGCGTTCGGCGTCGCCACCGTCGGCGACCTGCTCAGCCACTACCCGCGTCGCTACGCCCGCCGCGGCGAACTCACCGCGCTCAGCCAGCTTCCCGTCGACGAGAACGTCACGATCGTCGCCGAGGTCCTCGAGGTGCGTGAACGCAGCATGAAGGCGCGCCGCGGATCGATCCTCGAGGTCAAGATCTCCGACGGCAAGGGCATCCTCACCCTCACCTTCTTCAACCAGGCCTGGCGCTCCCGGGAACTGTCGCCCGGCGTGCGCGGCATCTTCGCCGGCAAGGTCTCCGACTACCGGGGCAACCTGCAGCTGGCGCACCCCGACTACCAGCTCTTCGACGCCGAATCGGATGCCGCGCCCCTGGATGCGACCGCCGCCAGGCGCTGGGCGGAAGCACCGATCCCGATCTACCCCGCCACCGGCACGGTCGCGAGCTGGCAGGTGCAGAAGTCGATCGAGATCCTCCTGGACAGCCTGGGCGCGGTGCCCGACCCGATTCCCGACGACCTGCGCACGGAGCGCGGGCTCCTGGCGCACGGCTCCGCGCTCGAGAAGATCCACCGCCCGGAGTCGGACACGGACTGGGACGCGGCCAGGGACACCCTGCGCTTCACCGAGGCGTTCGTGCTGCAGTGTGCCCTGGTGCAGCAGCACACCGTGCTGCGCGAGCGGCACACTACGCCCCGGGTCCCCGTTCCCGGCGGCTTCCTCGAACGCTTCGACGCCGCGCTGCCGTTCCGGCTCACCGCCGACCAGAACACCGTCGGCTCCGAGATCGCCCGCGACATCGCGCAGGGCTCCCCGATGAACCGGCTCGTGCAGGGCGAGGTCGGCTCCGGCAAGACCGTCGTCGCCCTCCGGGCCATGCTCGCCGTCGCCGACAGCGGCGGCCAGGCCGCGCTCCTCGCCCCGACCGAGGTGCTCGCCGGGCAGCACCTCCGCTCGATCGTGGCCACCCTCGGGCCCGACCTCGCCGCGGAGCTCATGCCCGTGCTGCTGACCGGGCAGCTGCCGGTCGCCGACCGCCGCCGCGCCCTGCTGCGGATGGTCTCCGGCCAGGCCCGGATCGTGATCGGCACGCACGCGCTGCTGGGCGAATCCGTCTCCTTCTTCGACCTCGGCCTCGTCGTCGTCGACGAGCAGCACCGGTTCGGGGTGGACCAGCGCGAGGCGCTGCGCCTCAAGGGCGCCATCCCGCCGCATGTGCTCGTGCTCACCGCCACCCCGATTCCGCGCACGATCGCGATGACCGTCTTCGGCGACCTGGATGTCAGCACGATCGCCATGCTCCCGGCCGGCCGTGCCGGCATCGAGAGCTTTGTCGTGCCGCTGGCCGACAAACCGAACTGGGCGCTGCGGGTGTGGGACCGGCTCGCCGAGGAACTCGCGCTCGGCCGCCAGGCGTTCGTCGTCTGCCCCGCGATCGCGCCGAAGGAGCCCGAGCAGGGCGAAACGATCGAGGGCGCGACGATCGGTCCCGGTGCCGCGGCCGCGGATGCCGGCGCGCCGACGTCGGTGGAGGTCCTGCTCGAGGAGCTGAAGCGCAAACCCGCCCTCGCGTCGGCCCGGATTGCCCCGCTGCACGGCCGCATGACGAGCGAACTGAAAGACCAGACCATGCGCGCGTTCGCCGCCGGGGAGATCGACGTGCTCGTCGCGACGACCGTGATCGAGGTCGGCGTCGACGTCGCGAACGCGTCGGCCATGGTGGTGATGGATGCCGACCGGTTCGGCGTATCGCAACTGCACCAGCTGCGCGGGCGCGTGGGCCGGGGCGAGGTTCCCGGGCTCTGCCTGCTGGTCACGTCGGCGGAGGCCGGGTCGCTGGCGCGCGAGCGCGTCGAGGCCGTCGCGGCCACCCTCGACGGGTTCGAACTGGCCCAGGTCGACCTGGAGCTTCGCCAGGAGGGTGACGTGCTCGGCAGCATCCAGTCCGGCGGTCGGTCGTCGCTGCGTCTGCTGCGCGTCGCCACCGACGGCGACATCATCGCCGAGGCCCGCGCCCGCGCGCAGCGCCTCATCGGCGGCGACCCGGCACTGCGGAGCGTCCCGGCCCTGCAGGAGGCGGTCCGGCGCAGGCTCGACGACTCCGAGCGGGCCTCTCTGAGCAAGGGCTGAGAGGTCGGCTTTGAGCTTGCCGGTATCGGCTGCGCCGGGCACGCCGTGGCGCTAGGGTGATTTGTATGCGCAGGATCGCCGTCGTCCCTGGATCATTCGACCCCGTCACGCTCGGTCACCTCGACGTGATTGAGCGGGCCGCCGGGCTCTTCGACGAGCTCCACGTGCTCGTCGTGCACAACCCGGCCAAATCGGCCCTGCTGCCGATCGCCCAGCGCGTCTCACTGCTCGACCAGTCGATCCGCGACATCGGCCTGCAGGGCAACGTCATCGTGTCGTCCTGGAGCGTCGGCCTGCTCGTCGACTACTGCGTCGAGGTCGGGGCCAGCGTGCTGGTCAAGGGCATCCGGTCGCAGATCGACGTGGCCTACGAAACGCCGATGGCGATCGTCAACCGAAACCTCGCCGCCGTGGAGACCATCTTCATGCTCCCCGACCCCGCCCACGCGCACGTCTCGAGCTCGCTGGTCCGCCAGGTGGCCGGGCTCGGCGGGGATATCTCCCCGTACGTCCCGCCGGCCGTGGCCTCCTACCTCCAGAGGTCGATGGTATGAGCCCGTTCCCGACCGGACTGCCGACGGATTCCACCGTCGCGCCGGTCGAGCGTGGGGCAGCGGTGACGTTCGCGGACGTGGCGAACGCGGGCCGCGCGATCATCCGCAACGTCGAAATGGTCATCGACGGCAAACACTCCGCTGTGCAGACGGCACTCACCGTGCTGCTGGCCGAGGGGCACCTTCTCATCGAAGACGTGCCGGGAGTCGGCAAGACCATGCTCGCTAAGGCGCTGGCCAGGTCGGTCGACTGCACGGTCAGCCGCATCCAGTTCACGCCGGACCTGCTCCCCTCCGATGTGACCGGGGTATCGGTGTTCAACCAGGCCGAGCGCCGGTTCGAATTCAAGCGGGGCGCCGTTTTCGCGAACATCGTGATCGGCGACGAGATCAACCGGGCCAGCCCGAAGACCCAGTCCGCGCTGCTCGAGTGCATGGAGGAGCGACAGGTCACCGTCGACGGGACCACATACCCGCTGGCGAGCCCGTTCACCGTTGTGGCCACCCAGAACCCGATCGAGATGGAGGGCACGTATGCCCTGCCGGAGGCGCAGCGCGACCGCTTCATGGCCCGCATCTCCATGGGCTACCCCGACATCGACTCCGAGCTGGCCATGCTCGATTCCCGGGACACCACGAGCCCGCTCTCGCTGATCAGGGCCGTCGTGTCCGGGGCGGAACTCCGGGCGATGATGACGACCGCGCGAAGCGTCTTCGCTTCCGGCGCGGTCAAGGAGTACGCCGTCAACCTCGTGCGCGCCACGCGCGAAGACCGCGACCTCCGGCTCGGTGCCAGCCCCCGGGCGACCCTCCAGCTCATCCGTGCGGCCAAGGCGCAGGCCGCCCTCCACGGGCGGGAGTACGTGCTGCCTGACGACATCGACTCCCTCGCCGTCGCCGTGCTCGGCCACCGACTGGTTCCCACCAGCCGGGCGCTCGGTCACCACCACCAGGACAGCGGCCCCCTCATCGAAGAGGTCGTCGCGCGGATCGTCGCAGCGACCCCGGTGCCGGTGGGTTCGCAGGCCAGACCCTAACCGTCATGTCCCGGCAGCGACGACGTGTCCGTCCGGTCTGGTTCCCGCGTCTCACCCGGCGCGGCGGGATGTTCCTCGCCGTCGGCGGCGCACTCTTCCTCAACGCTCTCGTGATCGACCGGCGCGACCTCCTGTTCGTCGCCTGCCTGCTCCTGGCCGTGCCCGTCGTCGCGCTGGTCTACGTCACCGTCCGGCCGGCCAGGGTGCAGCTCAGCCGCGCCATCCGACCGGTGATCGTGCCGGCCGGAAGCGACGCCGTCGTCGCGCTGCGCGTGCGCAACCTGTCCTCCCGGCCGGTCTCCGGATCCCGCTGGCGCGACACGGCGTCGGCGGGGATCACGGTGCCGGGCAGCGTCATGCTTCCGACGCTCGACCGCTACGAGGGCGGCCCGGACACCGGGGGAGACACCGCGAGGCTCGAATACACCCTCACGCCCCTGCGGCGGGGGGTCTACGACCTCGGACCGCTCATGCTCGGCCGCACCGACCCGTTCGACCTCGCGGTCAGCGAGCGGCCCGTCGGGGAGCCCCACGACCTCGTCGTCACGCCCCGGGTCACCCCGCTGCCCGGCAACGCCCGGTCGATCCGGAGCGGGGACGGTTCGATCCATGAGCTGGTCCGGCACATCAGCCCCAGCTCCGATGAACTCATCGCCCGCGAATACCGGCCGGGAGACCCGATGCGACGCGTGAACTGGCCGGCCACCGCCCGGCACGGCGAGATCATGGTGCGCCAGGAGGAACAGCGCAGCAACCCGGCCGCGCGCATCATCCTCGACACCACACTGAGCGGGCGGCCGGAGTACTCGGCGAGCCAGGCCGCGGCGCGCACGAGCCGCCAGGACCAGGCCTTCGAAATCGCCGTGGAACTCACGGCCTGCGTGGGCGTGCACCTGCTCGACGCGGGCTTTCGGGTCGAGCTGATCGAACTGGGGCCCAGCCAGCTGGCCCCGGCGGCCGCCGCGGGGCGGGGAGGGCTGCACGGAGACGCGCCCGGCTTCTTCAGTGCTCCCGGCGGCGACCGCCTGCTGCTCGAAGGCCTGGCGAACATCGCGCCGGTCCAGCGTGCCGCGGAACGCGGCGCTGAGGCCCAACGGGCGAGCTCACCGCGCGGCGACGCCTCTCGGGGGTTGGGCGGCCAGCTGCCGACCTTCGCCGTGCTCGTCGACATCGACGCCCAGGATTCCGCCGAGCTCGCCGCGATCCGGGGCCGCTGCGCCCCGGCGGTGGCCTTCGTCCTGGACACCATGAGCCGCGGCGCCCTCGAGCGCCTGCGCGACGCCGGGTGGCACTGCATCGGGCTGCGCAGCCACCGGGACATCCCGGGGGCCTGGGACCAGGCCCAGCAGGAACGGGGTGCCGTCCGTGACCAGGCTTGAGCGCCTCGGCGCTCGGACAAGCGGCGCTGTGACAAGCGGCGCTGTGACGAACGGCGCTCTGACGAACGGTGCTGTGACAAGCGGCGCTGCGACGAACCGCGGTCGCCCGGGCGCGGGGCGGGGGAGAGGGCGATGGCTGCTCAGCCTGGCCATGCTGCTCCTGCTGCTCGCCGGCAGCGCCGTGCTCGGCCCGCTGCTACGCGGCTCCTCGTGGTGGTGGCCGATGGCGCTCGTGGGCACGATCGTGCTCGTTTCCGCGGCCGTACTCCGGCGCACCCGCGTCGCGTCGGCGCTGGTGCCGGTCGTCGGGCTGGGCGTGCTCCTGGCAACCCTGACCCTCCTGTTCGGCCAGGGAACCGGGCTGCTCTGGCTGATCCCGACGCCGGACACAATCGACCGGTTCGGGCTCCTGGTCGACACCGGCGTCTCCTCCATCGAGCAGCAGAGCATCCCGGCCGAACCGATCGAAGGCATCCTGTTCCTCCTGGCCGCCGGAGCAGGGCTGATCGCCGTCCTGATGGATGCCCTCGCGCTGACGCTGCGCTGGCCGGCGCTGGCGGGCCTGCCCGTGCTGGTCCCGGTCGCGGTGCCCGGACTCCTGCTCGACGAGGGGGCCAGCCCCGTGGCGCTGATCGCCACGGCGGCCGCCTATCTTCTGGTGCTCCGCGTGGACGTGCGCCTGCGTCGGGTCGCCGAGGCGAACGGCCCGCCGTCCGGCCGCGAGGCGGCGCGCGTGTACTCGCCGGTGCGCCGCCGTGCCCCCGGGCCGTCCTGGGCGGCGGTCACGGTGGGCGGTTTGGGCATCGTGAGCGCCCTCCTGCTCAGTTCCGCAACCCCGACCATCTCGGACGGCGACCTGTTCGCGGGGGGCTCCAGCGGACCCCTGTTCGGCGCCGGCGTCAGCCCGATGATCGACCTCGGCCAGGACCTTCGACGCCCGGATGCCGGGCCGGCGCTGCACTACACCACGACGGCAAAAACGCCGCCGTATTTCAAGCTGCTGACGCTCGACCAGTTCGTCGGCACGACCTGGACGTCCCGGTCCGATGCGGCGACGACGAGCAACACGGTCGACCGCATCGAGAGACCGCCGGGCCTGTCGGACGAGGTCAAGACCACGAAGACGACGACGATCGTCGTCATCGACGGGGTGGAGACGGACCTGCTTCCCGCGCCCAACCCGGCGAGCCGCGTCGAGGGGCTTGAGGGCAGATGGTTCTGGAACAACCTCACTCACACCATCAAGAGCACGAACACGACCACGCGTGGGCAGACCTACACCGTCACCGCGCTCGAACTGCAGCCGACCGCGGAGCAGCTGAGGGCTGCTCGCGGACGCTACCCGGTGAGCGTCGCGCCGAATCTCAAGCTGCCGTTCCCGCGCCCCGCCATCATCGCCGCCACCGCGAAGTCCGTGACGGAGGGCGCCGCCTCGGACTATGACGCCGCGGTGGCGCTGCAGGACTATCTGCGCGGCAGCGCCTTCGACTACGACACCGACGCCCCGGTCGAAGACGGCTACGACGGCGGGGGACTGGATGTCATCGGCACCTTCCTCGAGGTCAAGAGCGGCTATTGCGTGCACTTCTCCTCCGCGATGGCCGTCATGGCCCGCTCCCTCGGCATCCCCGCCCGCATCGCGGTCGGCTACCTGCCCGGTTCGCCCTCGTCGAGCGCGGAGGACGACACGAACCGCTACGAGGTCGACTCGCACGACCTGCACGCGTGGCCCGAGCTGTACTTCGTCGGTGTCGGCTGGGTTCCCTTCGAACCGACCCCCGGGCGCGGGACCGTGCCCGACTATGCCCGACCGGCGGATGCGACGACCCCCGAGGACGTGCCGGCCTCTGCCGCGCCGACGACCGCTCCCCGTTCCGACGACGGGGGCATCACCGCGGACAGCGGCGCGGTGCCCGCCGCCCAGGCCCGGCAGCAGGAGGCCGCCACGCTACTCCGCAGCGGCCTGTTCCTCGCGCTCGTGCTGGCGCTGCTGCTGACCCCGGGCGTGGTGCGCCTGGCCCGGCGCCTGCGCCGCAGGCGGAGGATCCTGTCCGGGAGCGGAGGTCCCGCGGACGCCTGGGCGGAGCTGGCCGATACCGCGGTCGACCACGCCGTGCGGGTTCGCGGCACGGAGACGCCGCGCGAGCTGGCCGGCCGCCTCGCGCTGCGTCCCGGCCTCTCCGGGGCGGGCCCCTCGGGGAGCGGCTCGCCCGGGGCCGGTTCGGACGCTGCCGGTTCGGATGCTGCCGCGGCGCTCGAGCGACTCCTGGTCGCGGCCGAGCGGCAGCGCTTCGCGCGCCCCGGGTCCGAGGAACAGGGCACCGGGCCGGCGGTCTGCCACGACCTCGACCTCGTCATCGGCGCCATCCGGACCGGCGCCGATACCGGCACGCGAATCCGTGCCGCCGCGCTCCCCGCCTCGCTCTGGCCGGCTGTCCTCGCCCGGAGGGACGGCGCTGCCTCGCAGGGCGCGTAGAATTTCCCCTCGTGACCAAGTTCAAAAAGACACCGTACAAAGTCGATGTCCGCGACCTCATCAACCGCCCCGGCATCCAGCATGAGCGCCAGCTCGACATCCTGGTGCCCGAAGACCTCGGGGAAGGCCTGGTGGCCGTGAAAGCGGGGTCCACCCTCGAGGCAGACCTGCGGCTGGAGGCGATCCACGAGGGCATCCTGGTGACCGCGGACGTGTCCGGAACCGCCAGCGGAATGTGCGGTCGGTGCCTGATTGACATCGACTTGCCTGTCCAAGTCGAGTTTACGGAGCTTTTCGCGTATTCTTCAGAGGAAGCTTTTGAATTTGAGGTTCAAGACGACCACGTGGATCTTGAACCTCTGATCAGGGATGCAGTGGTTTTGTCACTGCCGTTCCAGCCGGTATGCCGGCCGGATTGTCCAGGTCTCGACCCCGAGACCGGGCTACGGTTGGCCGAAATCCCTGATCAGGAACCGCAAGAGACGCCTGACCCCAGGTGGTCGGCGCTCCTGAAGTTCCAGGCTTCCACAGACATCAGCACGGGTGAAGACACTCATGCTGAAACGGATAGAGAAGAGAAGTAGTCATGGCAGTTCCGAAGCGCAAGCAGTCACGCTCCAACACCCGCTCACGTCGTTCCTGCTGGAAGGCCGAAGCCCCCACCCTGGTGAAGACCATGGAAAACGGCAAGGTCGTTTACAGCCTCCCGCACCGTGCGAAGGTCGTCACCGACTCCGCCGGCACGGCACTGTTCATGGAATACAAGGGCCGCAAGGTCGCCGACGTCTAATTCGATGACCGGGGAACCGATGACCGGTGGTTCGGTCGATCTTTCCGCGTTGCAGGAGACCCTGGGCGTGCAGATCGACCAGGGTTTGCTTGAGCTCGCCCTGACCCACCGGTCATTTGCGTACGAAAACGGCGGAATCCCGACGAACGAGCGACTGGAGTTCCTGGGCGACTCGATCCTCGGACAGTCGGTGACGGTCATGCTGTACCGGGAGTACCCGCTGCTGAGCGAGGGCGAACTCGCCAAGCGGCGGGCCCGCCTGGTCTCCAGTGCTGCCCTCGCGGAGGTCGCACGCGGCATCTCACTCGGCGAGTACATCCGGCTGGGCCGCGGTGAAGTCCTCACCGGTGGCCGCGAGAAGGCGTCCATCCTGGCCGACACGGTCGAGGCGCTCATCGGCGCCGCCTATCTGGACACCGGCACGGATGCGGCGACCGCCCTCGTGATGCGGCTGATCGAGCCGCTCCTGTCCGATCCCGACCGCTTCGGCGGCTCGATGGACCCCAAAACGAGCCTGCAGGAGGTCGCGGCGCGCCGCGGAACCGGCGTGCCCGTGTACACCGTCACCGAAAGCGGACCGGATCACTCGAAGGTGTTCGTCGCCACGGTCGTCATCGGCACCGTCGTCTCGGCGCGGGGCGAAGGCACGAGCAAGAAGCACGCCGAAATGGCTGCCGCGCTCGAGGCCTGGATCGTGCTCTCCGCCGGCTGACCCCGGCCGAGTGAGGCCGACGTGCCGGAGCTGCCCGAGGTTGAAGTCGTTCGCGCCGGCATTGAGCCGGCCGTCACCGGCGCGGTCATTTCCGCCGTGGAGGTCTTCGAGCAACGATCGCTCAGGCGCCACGACCTGTCCGCCGGCCCGTTCACCGACCTCCTCGAGGGTCGGCGCGTGCTGGCCGCCGTGCGCCGCGGCAAGTTCCTCTGGCTGCCGCTGGATTCCGGCCGGGCCCTGGTCATCCACCTCGGCATGAGCGGGCAGGTCTTGCTGCGCGCGCCCGGCAGCGCAGCCCGGATCTCGACGGGCTCGATCGCCACGGGCTCGATCACCACAGGTTCGATCACCGGAGGCCGCCCGGCGGAGGATCGGCTGTTGCGGATCCGGCTGCACCTCGAGCATCCGGTGCACGGTGAGTTGTGGCTCAACTTCGTCGACCAGCGCATCTTCGGCAGCATGGCCGTCGACCGGATGCAGCCGACGAGCGACGGGCTGCCCGCCGGCTTCCCTGGTGCTGCTGCGGCGGGGGAGTGGGAGACGCTCATCCCCTCGCAGGTGGCGCACATAGCCCGTGACCCGATCGACCCTGCCTTCCCGGCGGATGCCTTCTTCCGCGCCCTGGCTCGCAAGAAGACGGGCATCAAGCGGGCCCTCCTCGACCAGACGCTGATCAGCGGAATCGGCAACATCTACGCCGACGAGGCCCTGTTCGACGCCCGCATCCACTTCGACCAGCCGGCCGCGTCGCTCACCGCGGCAAAGGCGCGCACCCTGCTGGCCTCTGTCCGCGGCATCCTGCACCGGGCCCTGGCCGAGGGCGGAACGAGCTTCGACGCTCAGTATGTGAACGTCAACGGCGAGTCGGGGTACTTCTCGCACAGCCTCACCGCCTACGGGCAGCACGGCAAGCCGTGCCTCCGCTGCGGCACCACCATGGTGCGCGCCCAGTTCATGAACCGGTCGTCGCACTTCTGCCCGCGCTGCCAGCGCCTGCGCTGAGCGCGCCCTCGGGTCTCGGCTCTCGGGTCTCGGTCGCGGTCTCGGTCTCGGACCTCGTTTTCCTTCGGCGGGATGGGCGGCGGCGGGTTTAGCGCCTCCAGGCGCCTTCGTAGCCGATCGGGACGAAGCCGACGGCCTCGTTCACCGAGAGCATGTGCCGGTTCTCCTCGGCGTTGAACGTGATCACCGACGGATGCCCCGGCCGCTCCGCCGCGAGACCCTGCAGGTTCGCGATCTTCAGCAGCATCCCGAGCCGGTGGCCGCGGTGTTCCTTCAGCACCAGGGTGTCCTCCTGGTGCACGGCGCGGGACGTCTCGGCCGGCACGGACAGCTCGGTGAACCCGGCCAGGCGCCCGGTCGGCCGGTGCTCCACCACGGCGGTCAGGGTCGTCCGCGGGCCTGCCGCGAACGCCTCATCCTCCTCGAGGACGCGCTGCACCGTCCAGACATCTTCGGGCTCCTCGAGCCCGGCGCTCGGGGCATCCGTGGTCATCCGGGTGCGGAGGAGCGCCATGTCCGCCAGCCAGCGTTCGGGCGTGCGGTCGGCCCAGCGGTGCACGGCGTAATCGGGGCCGGACGTCGTCGCCGCGCCGTCGAAGTGCCGGGCCAGCGCGCCCTCGTCGACGGGCAGGGGCAGGCGGCTGCCGCGCTCCATCTGCTCGAGCGTGTACCCGCGGGCCAGCAGGAACCGCACCTCCGGGTTGGCCAGGGGCACGGAGCCGAAACCCGTCGGCGACGGCAGCCTCTCGCCCGGCGCCTCCCGCGACGCCGCATAGACGAGTGCCCGCACGCGCCCCTCCTCCGCAGCGATCGACTCCAGGCGGTCGGCCAGCGCGGTCCCGATGCCTCGCCGCCGGAAAGCGGGGAGAACCTCGAGGGCCAGCCACGCGACATCCGCGGATGCCTCAGGCCGCGTCTCGTAGACGCCCCGCGCCACGATTTCCCCGCCGACGCGGGCCACGAGCATCCGCGCCGGGGCGTACTCCTGGTTCAGCCAGTAGGGGAGCAGTTCCTCGGCCGACAGGGCGAGCTCGTCGGTGCCGTAGGCGGCCGCTTCGACCGCGTTCCGCACCGTGGTCGCGGCCCGGAAATCGCCCCAGCCCTCCGCCCCGGGTGCGGCCGGGACGGCGAGTTCGCCGACGGTGAAGTGTTCGATCGTCATGACGGCCGGCTTCCGGTGCGAAGGCCGCACGATCTGCGCAGCCGACCAGCCTGGCGCCTGCCGGGTTCTCCGCACAGAGTCCGGTACCGTAGTCCCAGCATGACCGGGCCGTGACGGCCACGGCACGTCGACATCGACACTTCGGAGAGGGCACCCGTTGTACCTGAAGAGCCTCACCCTCAAGGGGTTCAAGTCGTTCGCCCAGCCCACCACCTTCGCCTTCGAGCCGGGCGTCACGTGCGTGGTCGGCCCGAACGGCTCCGGCAAGTCCAACGTCGTCGACGCGCTCGCCTGGGTGATGGGCGAGCAGGGGGCCAAGACCCTCCGCGGCGGAAAGATGGAGGACGTCATCTTCGCCGGCACGTCGACTAAGGGGCCGCTCGGCCGGGCCGAAGTGACGTTGACGATCGACAATGCCGACGGCGCGCTGCCGATCGAGTACTCCGAGGTCACCATCTCGCGCACCCTGTTCCGCAACGGCGGCAGCGACTACGCCATCAACGGGCAGGCCTGCCGGCTCCTCGACGTTCAGGAGCTGCTCAGCGACTCCGGCCTCGGCCGCGAAATGCACGTGATCGTCGGCCAGGGCCAGCTCGACGCGGTGCTGCGCGCCAGCCCGGAGGAGCGCCGCGGCTTCATCGAGGAGGCAGCGGGCATCCTCAAGCACCGGCGGCGCAAAGAGAAGACCCTGCGCAAACTCGAGGCCATGCAGAACAACCTGACCCGGCTGAGCGACCTTGCCGGGGAGATCCGGCGCCAGCTGAAGCCCCTCGGCCACCAGGCCGAGATCGCCCGCGAGGCGCAGACCATCGCAGCCGTTGTGCGCGACGCCAGGGCCAGGCTCCTCGCGGACGACGTTGTCACGCTGCGCACGGCGCTCGACTCGCACGGGCGCACCGAGAGCGAACGCCACTCCGAGCGGATCGTGCTGCAGGAGCAGCTCGGCCAGAAGGAACTGCGCCTCCAGCGCCTCGAGCAGGCGCAGGTCGGGGATGCCGTCGACCTGGCCAGGCGCACCAGCTTCGGCCTCGAATCCGTGCAGGAGCGGCTTCGCGGCCTCTACACGCTCGCCAACCAGCGGCTGGCGCTGCTCGGTTCGCAGGCCGAGCCCGCCGCGGGAGGCCCCAGCGTGACTCCGGCAATGCTGACGGATGCCCAGGCGGAGGTCGACCGGCTCCGGGAGGCCATCACGGCCGCGCAGGAACGCTGGGCTGCCGCGCAGGCCGGGGCGGCGGCAGCACGCGGGCAGCTCGATTCGGTTGACGAGGAAATCGCCGCGCAGGCGGTGCTCGTCTCCAGGCACGACCTCGAGGTCTCCAGGCTCAAGGGCCAGTCCGAGACCGCGTCATCCCGTCTGGCCGCCGTTCGCGGTGAGGTGCTCCGCCAGCAGAACGCCGTCGACGCGGCAGAGTCACGTCGGGCCGCCGCGCAGGCGCAGTTCGACGCGCTCGAGGCGGAGGCCGCGGAGGGTGACGTCGACACGAACCTCGACGAGGCGTACGAGGCAGCCCAGGCATCCGTGCGGGAGGTCGAAGCCGAGATCGAGAGCCTGCGCGAGACGCTGCACGGCCAGGAACGCGAGCGGGATGCGCTCGCAGCGCGAACCGGCGCCCTCTCGCTTGCCCTGGACCAGAAGGACGGATCATCCGCCCTCGTCGGTGCCGGACTCCCGGGAATCCGCGGCCTGCTCGCCGAGCACGTGCGCGTGCACCCCGGCTACGAACCCGCGATCGCCGCCGCGCTCGGCTCGCTCGCCGACGCGGTCCTGGCCGAAACCCAGGGCGACGCCTTCGCGGCCCTGGACACCGCCCTGGGCGACGACCTCGGCCGGGTCGAACTGGTCGTCGCCGACGCGGATGCCGCTGCCTCGCCCGACCTGGACGGCCTCCCCGGCCTGGCCTGGGCGCGGTCCGTGGTCGAGGCGCCGAGCGGCGTGCTCGGGATCCTCGCCCACACGGTCATCGCCGACGACCTCGAGGCGGCGCGGTCCGCGTTCGGGGCGCTGGCCGGGCGCGGCCTTGGCTCCCTCACGATCATCACCAGGGCGGGCGAGGTGCTCACCGCTTACGTGCTCCGCGGCGGCTCCGGGGCCAGGCAAAGCAAGCTCGAACTCGTCGCCGAACGCGACACGGCCGCCGACAAGCTCGCCCTGGTCACGTCGTCCATTGAGCGGGTTCGGTTCGACCTGGGCGAAGCGCGCACGCTCCTGCAGGCGCTGAAGCAGCAGGCCGCGGGCGCCCTCACCGCCCTGCGCGCGTTCGATTCCCGGCTCGCGGCCAGGGCCGAGAAGACCAACCGGGCGACCGTGCAGCTCGAGGCATCCGGGGCCGAACTCGACCGGGTGTCCGCCGGCCTGAAGCTGGCCGCAGCTGCCGTCGCCGACGCCGAGGGCGCCGTCGCAGGGGCCAGGGCCGAGCTCGAAACGGTGCAGTCCCGGCCGCGGCCGATCCTCGACGTCAGCTCGAGGGACGCGCTCTACGCCCTGCTCGAGCAGGCCAGGGACGGCGAAGTCGAGGCGAGGCTCCAGGTGGAGACGGCCCGCGAACGCGTGCGGACGGAGGAGGCGCGCACGGCCCTGCTGGGCAAACAGCTCGAGGCCGATCGGGCCGCGGCGGAAGAGGCGGCGCGGCGCGCGGTCATCCGTCGCCGGCAGGTGGATGCGGCGTCGAATGTCGCCGAGGCGCTGCCGGCCGTGCTGGCCTCCGTCGAGGCCTCCGTCGGTGAGGCGCGCGCCCGGCTGGCCGCCGCCGAAGCCGAACGGGCCAGCCAGAACGAGGAGCTGTTGCTGCTGCGCCGCGAGGAGAACGCGCTGCGCACCCGCCTGCAGGCCGTCACCGAGAACGTGCACGGGCTCGAACTGCAGATCTACGAGAAGAAGCTGCACCTCTCCGCCCTGATCGAACGGGCCGGCAGCGAACTCGGACTGACCCCGGACGTGCTCGTCGCTGAGTACGGCCCGGACCAGTTGATTCCGGCGGACGGCGTCGCTGCCGAGGTCGCAGACGGGGCCGCGGCATCCGTTGCCTCCGTCGATCCGGGCGCGGAGGGCACCCCGTTCGACCGCGAGCAGCAGAAGCGGCGCCTGGCCACGGCCGAACGCAAGTTCGGCCAGCTCGGTCGGGTGAACCCGCTCGCGCTCGAGGAGTTCGCGGCGCTGGAGCAGCGGCACAAATTCCTCACCGAGCAGTTGACCGACCTGACCAACACGCGCACGGACCTGCTCACGATCATCGGGGACATCGACGAGAAGATGGGCGCGATCTTCGCGGCCGCGTTCGAGGACACCCGGGCGGCCTTCGCCGACGTGTTCCCGGTGCTTTTCCCCGGCGGCAGCGGCAGCATCTGGCTGACGAACCCGGACGACATGCTCACGACCGGCATCGAGGTGTCGGTCAAGCCGGCCGGCAAGAAGATCGAACGCCTCTCGCTGCTCTCGGGCGGCGAACGGTCGCTGGCCGCCGTCGCCCTGCTGATCGCCATCTTCAAGGCCCGGCCCAGCCCGTTCTACATCATGGACGAGGTCGAGGCGGCCCTTGACGACGCCAACCTCGGCCGGCTGCTCACGATCTTCGAGGACCTGCGCGAGACCAGCCAGCTCATCGTGATCACGCACCAGAAACGCACGATGGAGATCGCGGACGCCCTCTACGGCGTCTCGATGCGGCAGGACGGCGTGTCCGCGGTCGTCGGCCAGCGCGTCGCCAGGGAGACGGAACGGGAGACGGAGAAGGTCTCATGACCATGGACCGCATCGACCCGCAGCCCGCCGCCGACGAGCGGACCACCCTGAACGAGTTCCTCGACTTCCTGCGGGCGGCGCTGCTGGGTAAGACCGAGGGGCTGGATGCCGCCGGGCTGAACCGGCGGCTGCTTCCGTCGACGCTCACCCTGGGCGGGCTGCTCAAGCACCTCGCCCTGGTCGAGGACTACTGGATCCAGGAGAAGTTCCTCGGCCTGCCGGAGCTCGAGCCGTGGGCGAGTGCGCCGTGGGCCGAAGACCGGGACTGGGACTTCCACAGCGCCGCGGGAGACGATCCGGATGCCCTGCGTTCGCTGTACCAGTCGGCCTGCGAGCGCAGCCGCCACGCCCTGGCCGGCGCTGACCTCTCCGCGCTGTCCGTCGGCACCGACCGGGACGGCGCACACTGGAACCTGCGCTGGATCCTCACCCACCTGATCGAGGAGACCGCGCGGCACTGCGGCCACGCCGACCTGCTGCGGGAGGCCGTCGACGGGACCGTCGGGGAGTAGCACGCGAGTAGTGGGGGATAACTCCCAGCAGTGGCCGCTTGCGTTGCTCCGGGACGGATGCGTGCGGCCACAGCTAGAAGTCATCGCTCAGTGGGCGGTCGTCACCCCGAGCAGGTCGTGGGTGATGATCGCGGCGGCACGCGCGCCGGCCCCGGCGGCGACGATGAGCTGTTGCGGGCCGGGAGCGGCGACATCCCCGGCCGCATAGACACCGGCCAGGCTGGTGCGGCCGTCCCGGTCGGTGACCAGGTGGCCTGAGGCGTCGGTGTCCAGGTCCAGGTCGCCCAGGAACCCCACGATCGGATGCCAGAGCGGACGCACGAACCCGCCGGTGACCGGGATCCGTTCCCCATCGAAAAGGCGCACGGCGGCGATCGCTCCGCGCTCACCTTCGAGGTCGTCGATGACCCGGCGTTCGACCCTGATGCCCCGGTCGCCGAGTTCGCTCTCCTCGTGCGCGGTCAGCGACGCCACGCCGTTCGTGAACACGGTCACCGTGCTGCTCCACTGCCCGACCAGGAGCGCCCGGGCGAACAGGTCGTCGGTCTCGCCGATCAGGGCTACGGGGCCCTCGCCCTGCTCGTAGCCGTCGCAGGCCGCGCAGCTGAACAGGCTCATGCCGTAGTAGGCGCGGATGGACGGAAGCGCCGGAAGGGTCTCGCGGAGGCCCGTCGCCACCACAACCGTGCGGCTCCTCACCACGCGCGCGCCGGCCGCTGTGCGCCCGCTGATCCGCACGGTGAAGGGATGCGCCCCAGCGTGGGCACCGCCGGCCTCGTCACGATCATGGTTGCGCTCGACCCGGTCGACCGTGGATCGTCGCAGGATCTCGGCCTCGGGGTAGCGCTCGAGTTCCTCCCTGGCGATGCGGCGCAGCTCGTGCGGCGGCACGCCGTCCCGGGTGAGGAAACCGTGCGAGAGCATCGTGGCCGCGTGGCGCGGCCGGTCGCTGTCGACGACGAGCACCCGCTGGCGCGCGCGGGTCAGGTTGAGCGCGGCGGACAACCCGGCCGGGCCGGCCCCGATGACCACGCAGTCGTAGGCGTCGCTGTCGTAGGCTTCGTGAGCAGAGGAGCCCGCTTCGTCACTCATTCGCTGCCGCCCTGGGGCGGGAGCGCGGCGATGATCGGATGATCGAAGCCCAGCGTGCCCGTCTTCGCGGCTCCACCGGGGGAGCCGATCTCGGAGAAGAACTCGACGTTCGCGGTGTAGTACTCGGCCCATGCCTCGGGCAGGTCGTCCTCGTAGTAGATGGCCTCGACCGGGCAGACCGGTTCGCAGGCGGCGCAGTCCACGCACTCGTCCGGCTGGATGTAGAGCGACCGCTCGCCCTCGTAGATGCAGTCCACGGGGCATTCGTCGATGCAGGCGCGGTCCTTCACGTCGACGCAGGGCAGCGCGATGACGTAGGTCACGAGTCGACCAGGGCGCCGGCGCGGGCGATGTCGACCTGCTCGCCGCGGGCGACGACCTTGACCCGTTCGCGCGCGACCGGGGAGACGTCCGCGGCGCCGAGCCCGCGTTCGTGGGCGTCGAGGGCGAGCCAGCCGGGCCAGGTGGTGAACCGCACGCCGCGCTCCGCCAGCAGCGCGAGCACCGCGTCCGGGTCGGCGACCGACGGATCCGGCAGCAGCGCTGCGTCGTCGACGAGCCGGGTGATCGTCTCCAGGGCATCGCCCTTGGTATGGCCGATCAGGCCGACCGGTCCGCGCTTGATCCAGCCGGTGGCGTAGAGGCCCCGGATGGGCGCCCCGGCCGCGTCGAGCACACGCCCGCCGTCGTTCGGGATCACGCCGCGGGCCTCGTCGAACGGCACCTCGGGGAGGGCGCTGCCGCGGTAGCCGACCGCGCGGTAGACCGCCTGCAGCGGGTAGTCCCTGATCTCGCCGGTGCCGCGCACGCCGCTCGCCCCGCCGCCGGCAGCAACACCGGTCGCCTCGGTGCGTTCGAAGCGCATCCCCTCGACCCGGCCGTCGCCGTACACCAGGGCCGGGGAGTGGTGGAAGTGCAGGTGCAGGCGGCGCGAGGCGCCCGTGGGTTCCTTCGCCAGCCAGCCGGTGAGGGTGCGGGTCATGACCTTGACCTGGTTGTTGGCGCTTAAGAGCTGGCGGGCGAGCTCCGCGTCGTCGAAGTCCTCCGCGTAGACGATCACGTCGACGCCCGGCACATCGCCGAGCTCGCGCAGCTCGATCGGGGTGAACTTCACCTGCGCCGGCCCACGGCGGCCGAACACGTGCACATCGGTCACCGGCGAGCCGGCCAGCCCGTCGTATACCGTGGCGGGAATATCCGTCGGCAGCAGGTCGTCCGGGTGCTTGGCGAGCATGCGGGCGACGTCGAGGGCGACGTTGCCGTTGCCGATCACGGCGATGTCGGTCGCATCGAGCGGCCAGACGCGCGGGGCATCCGGGTGCCCGTCGAACCAGGAGACGAAGTCGGCCGCGCCGAACGAGCCGGGCAGACCGATGCCGGGGATGTCGAGGTCGGCGTCGCGGATCGCCCCGGTCGCGAAGATGACGGCGTGGTAGTGCGCCCGCAGCTCGTCCAGGCCCAGGTCGACGCCGTACGCGACGTTGCCGATGAAGCGGATGTTGCCGGTGTCGAGCATCTCGTGCAGGGAGTTCACGATGCCCTTGATGCGCGGGTGGTCGGGGGCGACGCCGTACCGGATCAGCCCGTACGGGGCCGGCAGGGAATCGAACAGGTCGATGCCCACCTCGGCGCCGGCGTCCCGCACTGCCTTACTCAGGATGTTGCCGGCGTAGATTCCGGCCGGCCCGGCGCCGATGATCGCGACGCGCAGGGGCTGGGCCGCGGGCCGGCTCTGTGCCGCTGGCAGGGGCTGGGGCGCGTCAGGCGCTGGAGGCGTCCGGGTCATGTGAGGGCCTTTCGGGGTACGGCATTTCGCGGCACGGGGGAGGCGAACTGGATGGTCGGGTCTGCGTACGGGCTGAGGGAGACGACGTCGCCGACGACGATGACGGCCGGCGAGCGCACGCCCCGGGCCCCCGCCTGCGCGGCAATCGTGTCGAGCGTGCCGATGGTGACGCGCTGGTTCAGGCCGTAGCCGTCCTCGATGATCGCGACGGGGCATCCGCCGCCGCGGGAGCCGGCGGCCAGGACCCCGGCCGAGCCGGCGAGGGCGCTCACGCCCATCAGGAGCACGACCGTGTGGTCGGCGCCGCCCGGCAGCCCGGCGATCTGCTCGTGGCCGGTGACGACGGTGAAGCCGCCCGCGACCCCGCGGTGGGTGACCGGGATGCCGGCGGCGGCCGGGACCGAAATGGCGCTGGTCACGCCGGGCACTATTTCGACCGGGACGCCGTGGCTGCGGCAGTACTCGGCCTCCTCGCCGCCGCGTCCGAGCACGAACGGGTCGCCGCCCTTGAGCCGCACGACCCGGGATCCGGCCAGGGCGTGCTCGACCAGGAGCGCGTTGATCTCGTCCTGCGGCACCGGGTGGTGGCCGGGGAGCTTGCCGACGTCGATGACGAGCACCTCGGCAGACAGCTCACCGAGGAGCGAGCGCGGCCCCAGTCGATCGGCGATGACGACGTCGGCCTCCGCGAGCAGGCGTCGCCCGCGCACGGTGATCAGGCCGGGATCGCCGGGCCCGCCGCCGACGAGGTGCACGGTGCCGGCTCCCTCCGCGCGGCGGTGGTGCCGCAGCGGCAGCGAGCCCGCGTCGAGGGCGGTGGCGATCGCATCCCGGAGTGCCATCGCGCGGCGCGGATCCCCGCCCGCCGACACGGCGACGGTGACCGCGTCCCGCCGGGCGACGGCCGGAACCCAGGCCGCCGAGCCGCGGTGGTCGGAGGCGGTGACGCACCAGAGCCGGGCGGCCTCGGCGTCGGCCGCGACCTGCGCGTCGACCTCCGGCACGCCGGTCGCGGTGTGCGCCAGCCAGGCGCCGTCGAGGTCGCCCGAGGCGTAGGGGCGGGCGCGCCAGGTGAGCGCGCCGTTACGCACGAGGGAGCGAAGCTCGGGGCCGGCCTCCGGGGCGACGACGGTGACGATCGCGCCGACGAGCACGAGCCCGGAGGCGCGGCGGGCGGCCACGGCCCCGCCGCCGACGACGGTGACGGGCCGGCCGGCCAGGTGCAGGCCGAGCGGGTACAGGAGTGCGGGGTCGGTCATCGGATACCTCCTGGGGTGAGTCCGCGGCGGCGCAGCAGCCGCCGTTCGATCGGGGCGAAGACGGCGAGTTCGACGAGGATGCCGACGCCGAGGATGAGCAGGATGGTGGCCAGCACGCTGCCGAGGTCGGCGAGTTCGCGGCTCTGCTGCAGCATCGAGCCGAGGCCGAAGCCGATCGTGCCGCCCATGGCGATGATCTCGGCGGCCATCAGCGAGCGCCAGGAGAAGGCCCAGCCCTGTTTCAGGCCGGAGAAGTAGCCGGGCAGGGCCGCGGGCAGCACGACGAGGGTGGCGAGCTGGATGCGGCCGGCGCCGAGCACCGTTCCCACCCGGCGCAGCTGCGGCGGCACCTGGTCGATGCCGGAGACGAGCCCGTTCGCGATCGAGGGCACGGCGCCCATGAGCACGACGAAGTAGACGGTGGCGTCGGAGAGCCCGAACCAGATGATCGCCGCGGGAACCCAGGCGACGGAGGGGAGCACCTGGAGGCCGGAGAGGAGCGGGCCGAGCGCGAGGCGCAGAGGCCGCCACTCCGCCAGCAGCAGGCCGAGGGGCGTGCCGATGGCGACGGCGATGAGGAAGCCGACCCCGCCGCGTTCGAGGCTGGTGAGCACGGCGAGCTGCAGGCGGCCGTCTGCCCACGCGGTACCGAGCGCGCCGAGCACGTCGAGGGGCCCGGGCACGAGGTCGGGCCGGGGGCGGGCGATGACGACGTAGAGCTGCCACACGGCGACGAGGCCGGCCAGCAGCAGCACCGGCGGCAGCACCCCCTCGAGGATGCGCCGCACGCTGCCCTTCTCGGTGCTCGGGACGGCCTGCAGGGCGTCGAGACCGGATTCGAGCGTGCGCAGGTCGTCGGCCGGGCGGCCGGAAGCGGGCGCGCCGGATGGGGCTACGGACTGGGGAGCGACGGTGGTGGTGTCAGGCGGCATTGCGGCGGATCTCCCTTCGGAGCTGCTCGGTGATTTCGATCGAGAGACGAGAAACCTCGGGGGATTCGATCCGTCGTGGCCCGTCGTCGGCGAGGCGCCACTCGTTGGCGATGCGGCCGGGCCGCGACGACATCAGCAGCACCCGCTGGCCGAGCCGGGCGGCCTCGCGCACGTTGTGGGTGACGAAGACGATCGTGCGTCCTGTTTCGCGCCACACCCGCTCGAGTTCCTCGTGCAGCAGGTCGCGGGTGATGGCGTCGAGGGCGGCGAAGGGTTCGTCCATCAGGAGCACCTTGCGGTCCTGGGCGAGCGAGCGGGCGAGGGCGACGCGTTGCCGCATGCCGCCGGACAGTTCGTGCGGGCGCTTCGAGGCGGCATCCGCGAGGTTGACGACGTCGAGCAGCTCGAGGGCCTTCCCGCGGCGCTTGTCCCGCGGCACCCCGCGCAGCTTGAGCGCGAGTTCGACGTTGCGGCCGGCCGTCAGCCACGGGAAGAGCGCGGCGTCCTGGAACATGACCGCGGCGCTGCCGCTGGCGACGGTGACCGTTCCGGTGCTGGGAGCGTCGAGGCCCGCGATGATGTTGAGCAGGGTCGACTTGCCGCAGCCGGATGCGCCGAGCAGGCAGACGAACTCTCCCGGCTGGATCGACAGGGTCACGTCGTCGAGCACGAGGGGTCCGTCGGCGCCGAAACGCTTGCCGAGCGCGGTGATCCGGATAGCGGGAAGGACGGCGGGCGCGGCGCTCATGGTCTACTCCGCCCCGAGGCCGGCGGCCGAGACCGGGTCGGCGCCGGACTCGGCGAGCACGGCGTTCAGAAGCGACAGGTCGAACAGGCCGTCGAGGTTCCCCTGCTTGGCCGTGCCGGCGTCGACGCCGGCCCGCAGCAGCGTGGGGAACGTCCCGGCGAGCGGATCCGTCGTGAACCGCACCGCGCCGAGCGCGCGTTCGATCACGGCGCCCGGCAGCGGCTTGCCGGTGTCGGCGGCCAGGCGGGCGTTGATGACGGCGCCAGCCTCGTCGGCGTGACCGTCGAGCCAGGCGACGGATGCCGTGTGCCCGGCGAGCAGGGCGCGCACGGTGTCCGGGTGGTCCCGGAGGAAGTCGCTCCCCACGAGCAGCACGGTGGTGGGGAAGGCACCTTCTGGCCAGAGGGACGCCTCGTCGACGAGCACCTCGGCGCCGGCCTCGATCACGAGGCGGGACACCCACGGCTCGGGGAGCCAGGCCCCGTCGATCTCCCCGCTTTGGAACAGGGCGAGGGTCTGGGCGTTCTCGGTCGGGGTGATGCGCACGTCGCCGCCGCCGGTGGTGTCGGTCTCGAAGCCCTCCGTGCCGAGCCAGGCGCGCAGGGCGACGTCCTGGGTGTTGCCGAGCTGCGGGGTCGCCAGGGTCGTGCCGGCCAGATCGGCCGGAGTGTCGATGCCCGGCCGTACCACGAGGGCCGCGCCGCCGCTGGCCGCCCCGGCGACGACGCGCGCCGAGGCGCCCGCGCTCTGCACGAAGGTGTTCACGGCCGGGTTGGGGCCGACGTAGGCGGCGTCGATGGCGCCGGCGCTGAGCGCCTCGATGACCGCCGGGCCGGCGGCGAAGGCCTGGGCGGTCAGTTCGGTGTCGCCGAGGGAGTCCTGGAGGAACCCCTTTTCCAGCCCGACGAGGGCCGGAGCGTGGGTGACGTTGTCGAAGTAGCCGAGCCGGAGTTCGGCGGCAGGGCCGCCGGCCGGGGCATCCGCGGAGGCGCTCGCCGAGCATCCGCTCAGCCCGGCGACCAGCCCGGCGGCCAGCAGCGCGGGGAAGAGCGCGGCCGCAATACCGCGGGGGCCGGCCCGGCTCACGAGGCACCGCCGGCGGCGAGCACGATCCCGGCGGCGAGCGTTGCGCCGTCCTGCGGGTGGATGACGAGGAACGCGCCCGAGCGGCGGTTCTCCGCGTACGTTTCGAGCGGCAGCGCGGAGGCAAGCCGAACCGTGGCCTGGCCGATGTCGTTGACCTCGAGGCGGTCGGCGGTCTCGATCGCGAGGGTGTCGAGGCTGCGGCGTCCGGTGATCTCCGGCACGATGGCCTGGATCGTGGAGGTGCCGAATTTCACCAGCACCCGGGCGCCGGCCGCGAGCGGCCTGGCGTCGAGCCAGAACAGCGCGGCGGTCAGCTCCTTCACCTGCGGGGGCAGGGTGCCGGCCGCGGCGATCACGGCGCCGCGGGCGATGTCGAGGTCGTCCCGCAGCCGCAGCGCCACCGATTGCGGGGCGAAGGCCAGGTCGAGTTCCGCTCCGGCGAAGTCGATGCCGGTGACGACGGTGCTGCCGCCGCCGGGGCTGACGGTGACGGTGTCGCCGACGCGCAGCGTGCCGGATGCGACCTGGCCGGCGTAGGCACGGTAGTCGCGGTACCGGGGGGCGTCTTCCTCGGGCACCACGACGGCGCCCTGCGGGCGGAGGACCAGCTGCACGGGCAGGCGGAAGGCCCGGGTCTCGCTTTCGATTTCGTCGACGAGGGGGAGAGTCTCCAGCAGCTCGAGCAGGCTCGGGCCGTGGTACCACGGGGTGTGCGGGGAGCGGTCGACGACGTTGTCGCCGACCAGGGCCGACACGGGGATGACGTGCACGGCGCCGAGTCCGAGCTCGGCGGTGACGGCGCGCACGTCGGCGGCGACCTCGGTGTACGCGGCCTCGTCGTAGCCCAGCAGGTCGATCTTGTTCACCGCGACGATGACGTGCTGCACGCGGAGCAGGGCCAGCACCGAGAGGTGGCGGCGGGTCTGCTCGAGCACGCCCTTGCGGGCGTCGATGAGCACGACGACCGCGTCGGCGGTGGTCGCGCCGGTGACCATGTTGCGGGTGTACTGCACGTGGCCGGGGCAGTCGGCGAGGATGAACGAGCGGTGGGCGGTGGCGAAGTAGCGGTAGGCGACGTCGATGGTGATGCCCTGTTCCCGCTCGGCGCGGAGGCCGTCGGTGAGCAGGGCGAAGTCGATTCCGCCGGCCGCGCCGCCGAAGCCGCGCTCGGACGAGGTGCGGGTGACCGCGTCGAGCTGGTCGGCGAGGATCGCTTTCGAGTCGTGCAGCAGCCGGCCGACGAGCGTGGATTTGCCGTCGTCGACGGAGCCGGCAGTGGCGAAGCGGAACAGCGTGCCCTGGAGCGGGCTTCCCTGCAGCGCGCTCGGCCACACGGCTTCGGTCAGGAGTGTGTCGGTCATTAGAAGTACCCGTCTCTCTTGCGATCTTCCATGGCGGCCTCGGAGATGCGGTCGTCGGCCCGGGTGGCTCCCCGCTCGGTGAGCGTCGACTGGGCGACCTCCCGCACGACGGCGTGCACGGATGCGGCATCCGATTCCACGGCGCCGGTGCAGCTCATGTCGCCGACCGTGCGGTAGCGCACGGTGCGCCGCGAGACGGTTTCGTGGGCCAGCGGGGCGCTGACCGGCCCGACCGCGCGCCACATGCCGTCGCGCAGGTAGACCTCGCGGTCGTGGGCGTAGTAGAGCGGGGGCAACTCGATGCCTTCGCGTTCGATGTAGCGCCAGACATCCAGTTCGGTCCAGTTACTGATCGGGAAGGCGCGCACGTGCTGGCCGACCGTGTGGCGGCCGTTGTAGAGGTTCCAGAGCTCGGGGCGCTGGTTGCGCGGGTCCCACTGGCCGAACTCGTCGCGGAGCGAGATGATGCGCTCCTTGGCGCGGGCCTTGTCCTCGTCGCGCCGGGCGCCGCCGAAGACGGCGTCGTGCCGGCCGGCCGCGATGGCGTCGAGCAGGGGCACCGTCTGCAGCGGGTTGCGGGTGCCGTCGGCGCGTTCCTGCAGTCGGCCGTCGTCGATGTAGTCCTGCACGCCGGCCACCTCGAGGGTGACGCCGAGCCGGGCGACCGTGGCGTCACGGAACGCGATGACCTCCGGGAAGTTGTGGCCGGTGTCGACGTGCAGCACCGGGAACGGCACGCGGCCGGGCCAGAACGCCTTCGCGGCGAGGTGGAGCATGACGACGGAGTCCTTGCCGCCGGAGAACAGCAGCACCGGGCGCTCGAATTCGGCGACCACCTCGCGGATGATGTGGATCGCCTCGCTCTCGAGCACGTCCAGCTGGGTCAGGCGGTGCGGGCGCGCGGTCGCCGGGGGTGCCGCGGCTGCCGGGGGTGCCGTGGCGATGTCGTGGGCGCTCATAGGTGCAGTCCGCATTCTGTTTTCTCGAGTCCGGCCCAGCGGCCGGAACGGGGGTCTTCGCCGGCGGCGACGGGTTTCGTGCACGGGGCGCAGCCGATGGACGGGAACCCCTGGGCCAGGAGCGGGTTGACGGCCACGCCGTGGGCGGCGGCGTAGTCGATCAGCTCGTCGAAGGTCCAGGCGGCGAGCGGGTTCACTTTGACCAGGCCGTTGCGCTCGTCCCATTCGACGAGACGTGTGCCGGCCCTGGTCGGCGCCTCGTCGCGGCGCACACCGGTGAACCAGAGTTCGTACCCGGCGAGGGTGCGCTGCAGCGGAGCGACCTTGCGCAACGCGCAGCACTGGCCGGGGTCGCGGGCGAAGAGGTCCTTGCCCCAGGCGGCGTCCTGCTCGGCAACGCTCTGCTCCGGCAGCACGTCGACTATGGTGACGCCCGGGGTGCCGGCGACGGTGTCCCTGGTGGCGTGAGTCTCCGGGAAGTGGTAGCCCGTGTCGAGGAACAGCACATCCACGCCCGGCAGCTGCTGCGCGACGAGCTGCGGCAGCACGGCATCCGCCATCGAGCAGGCCACCGCCACGGCGTCGGTCCCGAAGTTGCGGGCGACCCAGGCGATGACCTCGGCGGCGGATGCCTCGCCCAGTTCGATCGCGCCCTGTTCCGACAGAGAACGGAGCTGCTCTACGCTGCGCCGCCCGGCCGCGGGCTGGTTGACATCGGGCTGGTTGACATCGATACGGCTCACTGGAGCGCCTCCTCGTCGGCTCGGTGCGCCCATTGGGCGAAGGTTTCCGTCTCGGCCCGGTCGGCGAGGAAGCGGCGGACGATCCGTTCCACGTAGTCGGCCAGGTCGACGGCGGTCACCTTGAGGCCGCGCACCGTGCGGCCGAGGCCGGCCTCATCGCGGCCGACGGAGGCGAGCCCGCCGCCGAGGTGCACCTGGAACCCGGGCACCTGGCCGCCGGCTCCGTCGGAGAGGAGCTGCCCCTTGAGGCCGATGTCGGCGGTCTGGATGCGGGCGCAGGAGTTGGGGCATCCGTTGACGTGCAGGCTGATCGGCTGCGGCAGGTCGAGGCCGGCGAGGCGTGTCTCCAGTTCGAGCACGGCGTCGGTTGCGGTCTGCTTGGTCTCGACGATCGCAAGCTTGCAGAACTCGATCCCGGTGCACGCAATCGTCGAGCGGCGGAACAGGCTCGGACGGGCGGCCAGGCCGAGCGCGTCGAGCGCCGTGATCAGCGGTTCGACGTCTTCCTCGCTGATGTCGAGGAGCACGAGTTTCTGGTGTGGCGTGGTGCGCAGCCGGCCCGAGCCGTGCCGCTCGAGCAGGTCGGCGAGCCCGGTGAGCATGGTGCCGGAGACGCGCCCGACGAAGGGCGTGACTCCGATGTAGAACTTTCCGTCGTTCTGCTTGTGCACGCCGACGTGGTCGCCCTGCTGCGTCGGGGTGGGCGCGGGCGGGCCGTCGGGCAGTGCCTCGTGGAGGTATTCGTCCTCGAGCACCCTGCGGAACTTCTCCGGTCCCCAGTCGGCGAGCAGGAACTTCAGCCTGGCCTTGTTGCGCAGCCGCCGGTAGCCGTAGTCGCGGAAGATGGAGGCGACGCCGAGCCAGACGTCGGCGACCTTGTCGGGGGAGACGAAGGCGCCCAGGCGCTCGCCGAGGCGGGGGCTGGCTGACAGGCCGCCGCCGACCCAGAGGTCGTAGCCGAGGCCGAGCTCCGGGTGCCGCAGGGCGACAAAGCCGACGTCGTTGATCTCGTGCACGACGTCCTGGCTCGGGTGGCCGGTCAGGGCCGTCTTGAACTTGCGCGGGAGGTTCGCCAGCTCGGGGACGCCGATGTACCTCGCCGTGATCTCGGTGATCGCGTCGGTCGGGTCCAGCAGCTCGTCGACGGCGATGCCGGCAACGGGGGAGCCGAGCACGACGCGGGGCACATCGCCGCAGGCCTCCGTGGTCTGCAGGTCGACGGCTTCGAGGCGGCGCCAGATCTCGGGGACATCTTCGACCCTGATCCAATGCAGCTGGATGTTCTGCCGGTCGGTGAGGTCGGCGGTGTCCCGGCCGAATTCCTCGGATATCTCGCCGATGACCCGCAACTGGGCGGTGGTGAGCTGGCCGCCGTCGATGCGCACACGGAGCATGAAGAACTTGTCCTCGAGCTCATGTGGCTCGAGCGTGGCGGTCTTGCCGCCGTCGATGCCGGGCTTGCGCTGCGTGTACAGCCCCCACCAGCGGAATCGGCCGTGCAGGTCGGTGTCCTCGATCGAGTCGAAGCCCTGCATGGAGTAGACCTGCTCGATCCGCTCCCGTACGCTCAGCCCGCCGTCCTCCTGCTTCCACTTCTCGTTGCCGTTGAGCGGGGCGGTGCCGTCGACCTTCCACTGTCCGTGGGGGCGCGTTGCCGGTCGCGGCGGGCGCGTGGGCGCGGCGCTGGTGATGCTGGGGGTCGGGCTGGGCGACATGGTCTGCTCCTTTTGTATCGGCCAGTCGCGGACGGAAAACGGTGTCCGACAACTGCGCTGGGTACGACGGTAGCCAGCGCCCGAGCCCCCGTCACGCGGGCCGGTCACGGCCGGTCACGCGGGGTAGTGGGGCGTCACACGGGCGCGCGAAGAGACAGCCCGGTCTACTGTGCCGGCGCCCGCGCCGAGCGGTAACGGTCGACCACGACGTCGACGAGCTGCCGAGGAACGGCGGACCCCGGAACCAGCAGAGGTGAGGTGGCGATGCTTGCCCCGGCGCCCTCGACGAGGTCCTGGAAAAAGCCAGGGGCGAGCAGGTAGCTGCTGACCACGATGCGTCGCCCGGGGTTGTCCCGCCGGGCGGCCGCGATCGCGTCGGCCAGCCTCGGCTCCGCGGCGGACAGGAAGCCGAGGCCAACCGGGCGAGCGGATGCCGCCGCGAGGCGCTCGGCGACGACGCGGCAATCCGCGACCGCCCTGGCGTCGCTCGACCCCGCCACGGCGAGCACGACCACGTCCTCGTCCCGGAGGCCGGCCTGCTCCAGCCGGTCCCGCAGCAGCTCGACGATCCGGTCGTCGGGACCGAGGGCGCCGGCCAGCAGCACGGTGCGGTCGGTCACCGCGCGCACCGCCTCGGTGAGGTCGACGTGCACGTGGTAGCCGGCCGACAGCAGCAGGGGAACAACGACCGCCGGCAGTCCGGCCGGAAGCGCGGCCAGGGTTTCCGGCGCATCCGGGTGCTGCACGTCGACGAAGCCGAGCGCGACGGTGAGCAGCGGCTCGGCATCGGCGACCGCGCGCATGAGGGCGGCCACGGCGGCCTGGCCGGCGGGCGAGGAGGTGCCGTGGGCGATGCCGGCGAGCGCGGGGGCGGTGGTCGTCACCCTTCCATTCTGTGGGCCGACGCCCGCGGTGTTACGTCGCGCGTCGTCGGCCGGGCAGAGTCAGCCGGGCAGGCGCCGATTGCTCCGGAACAGGCTGTCCGGGTCGTGGGCGAATTTCACCTTCCCGAGTCGAGCCAGGCTTTCCGGCGGGAGGGCGGCGGAGAGGTCCTGGCCGGGGGAGAGCAGCGTCGGCACCATGCGCCGTTCGGTCATCCCCGTCAGGGCCCGGTCGATGGGTCCGAACACTGCCGCCGGATCGATCCTGCGGCTCGGATCCAGCAGGATCGCGCCGGCGAACACCAGGTATTTCGACTCGAGATGCCCGACGATGCCCGTCGCATCCGGCGCCGGATCGGCTATCGCGCCCCCGAGCGGCCGGAGCTGCACCATGGTGAGCCCGGCGGGCGTCGCCTCCCTGAAGGCCTCGATCAGCGGCGCGAATCCGTCGTCGCCGAGCCCCCTGATCGCCGCGTTCCAGTCCAGGCTCCCGACCGGATCCGAGGGTTCGGCCGCGACCTCGCCCAGGTGCCCGATGTCGAACGGCTGCATGAGGTTGGCGATGACGGGCACGGCGGAGAGCAGCGGGGCCAGGAGCGTACCGGCCGTGTCGGCGTCGCCGACGAAGACGACGTCGACGGTCGCGAAGCTGTGACCGCGCATCGGCTCGGGCACCATCTCCACGTCGGGCATGTTGATCAGCCCGGCGAACATCGTCAGCTCATCCGGTGCCGTGGCCATGATCGCGGCGACCGCGTCGAGCACGGCGCCGGCCGCCTCGATCGGGAACAGGATCTTCCCGCCGAAGAGGGCCGGAGCGGGGTACAGGTCGATTTCGAGGGCCGTGACAATGCCCAGCATTCCGGCCGCGCCCCGCATCGCCCAGAGCAGCTCGGCGTCACCCTCGGCGGAGCCGTGGGCCGAGTCCAACCGGCGGGAGCGCCCGTGCGCCTCGACGAACTCGATGGCGCGGATGGAGTGGGCGGCGAGTCCCTTCCAGCGGCTGAACCAGGAGTGCCCGCCCGAGAGCAGGTACCCGGCGACGGTCACGTCCGGGTTCGTGCCGGCCAGGGCGATCAGGCCCGTTCCCGTCAGGCGCGGCAGCACGGCGCCCCATTTGACGCCGGCACCGATCCGGGCGTAGCGCTCGTCTGCGTTCACCGTCACCTCGTCGAAGGCGGAGGTGCGTACCAGGATGCAGCCGCGCACGTCGCCGCTCGCGCCATGGCCGTTCGGCTGCACGGCGATCTCGAAACGCCCGGCGCGGGCCGCGGCCACAATCTGCCGCAGGCCGTCCACGGTGGCGGGGATGGCGACCGCGGCAGGGTCTTGTTCGACCGCCCGGTTCCACGGCGCCCTGACCGTGTCCCAGTCGGCGTCGCCGGGACGAATGAGTCGCCCGCCCAAGGAGGCGGCGAGGGCGCTCAGGGTGGGATCCATCTCGGTGGTTTGCGACATGGAGGTTCCTTTCGATGGCTGTTCGATGGGTTGTGTTCCCCCTGGTCCAACCGGACCCGAAGCGATTATCGACCCGGCGCCGGGGGGATGCCACCCCCGGATGACCCGGCGCGCGCCCTAGGCTAGGGGCATGGTTGAACGCACCTCCTGGTCACTCTCCGGCGCGCTGCGCGGCATGTTCGCGAAGCCGACGATCGATGAGCAGACCTGGGAGGACCTCGAAGACGCGCTGATCCAGGCGGACTTCGGCCCCGACGTCACCGACGGCATCCTCACCGAACTGCGGGCGAAGGTCGCGAAGTACAACACCACCGACCCGACCGACCTGCAGCGGATGCTCCGCGAGGGCATCGAGGAACGCCTCGCCAGGCTCGACTCCACCCTCACGCTCAGCGCGCGCCCCGCGATCGTGCTGGTGGTCGGCGTCAACGGCGTCGGCAAGACGACGACCATCGGCAAGTTCGCCAAGTTCCTCCGGGGCTACGACCGCAGCGTGCTGATCGGGGCCGCCGACACGTTCCGTGCGGCCGCCGTCGAGCAGCTGGCGACCTGGGCCGAGCGGGCCGGCGCCGACATCGTGCGGCCGCAGGCGCAGGGCCAGGACCCGGCATCCGTCGCCTTCCAGACGGTCGAGAAGGCCATCAAGAACGGCATCGACATCGTGATCATCGATACCGCGGGCCGACTCCAGACCAAGAGCGGGCTGATGGACGAACTCACCAAGATCCGCCGCGTGATCGAGAAGCAGACCCCGATCGCCGAGGTGCTCCTCGTGCTCGACGCCACCACGGGCCAGAACGGCCTTGCCCAGGCCGAGGCGTTCATCGAGCACGCCGGCGTGACCGGGCTCGTGCTCACCAAGCTCGACGGGTCGGCCAAGGGCGGCTTCGTGCTGGCCGTGCAGGAGAAAACGGGCATTCCCATCAAACTCGTCGGCCAGGGTGAGGGCATCAACGACCTCACCGGATTCACGCCGCATGTCTTCGCTAAAAAACTCGTCGGATAGGAACCACTCATGACCATCGAACACGATTTCTTCGGCATTCTCGGCAGCGACGATGAGGGCGAGGTGTACTGGTCGGAGTCCGCGGAACTCGGCGACCAGGCCGTCGAGGTCGACCTCAGCTCCCCGGACGAGGATTCGGTCTCGGTCGAGGCGCTCGACATCGCCGCCGCGATGATCAATTCGCTCGAAGAACTCGACGCCGCGGCCAGGGAGTCGCTCGTCGCCGACCTCAGCTCCGAGAAGAGCCTCACCGCGCACTACATCGAGGCGCACTTCGAGGAGATGGACGCCGAGGCCCTCGACGACGCCATCATCTGGGACTCGGGCGACAAGCAGATCGACTTCCTGCGCTCCCTGCGGCTGCAGCGGGTGGGTTTCCACCCGCACCACAGCGCCAGCGAGGGACACTTCGCCCTGCTCGACTACTCGATCAGCCCCGACGACACAGATTCCCTGATCGTCGTCACGATCGATGTGCACGGCGACACCGTGGCCCTCGCCATCGAAAGCTGACCCCTCCCCGCGAAACCGCACTTGTGCGCGTTATCCGTGCCGAATAAGCGGCACAACTGCAGTCTCGGGTTGACGGCGGCACGTAAACTGGGTTCACAATGGCTACTTTTGGAAACCTCTCAGATCGCCTCGCCGAGACCTTCAAGAATCTCCGCACGAAGGGCAAGCTCTCCGCCGCGGATGTCGACGGCACGGTCCGCGAGATCCGTCGCGCCCTGCTCGAAGCGGATGTCGCGCTCGAGGTCGTCAAGGAGTTCACCGGCAAGGTGCGCGAACGCGCCCTCGGCGACGAGGTCAACAAGGCGCTGAACCCGGCCCAGCAGGTCGTGCAGATCGTCAACGAGGAGCTCGTGCAGATCCTCGGCGGCGAGCAGCGCCGCCTCGAATTCGCCAAGAAGCCGCCCACCATCATCATGCTGGCCGGCCTGCAGGGTGCCGGCAAGACCACGCTCGCGGGCAAGCTCGCGAAGTGGCTGGCCAAAGACGGCCACACGCCCATCCTCGTCGCGGCCGACCTGCAGCGCCCGAACGCGGTCACCCAGCTCGAGGTCGTCGGCGCCCAGGCCGGCGTGCCCGTCTACGCGCCCGAGCCCGGCAACGGCGTGGGTGATCCGGTCCGGGTCGCGCGCGACGGCGTGAAGTTCGCCCAGCAGAAACTGCACGACGTCGTCATCGTGGACACGGCCGGCCGCCTCGGCGTCGACGCCGACATGATGAAGCAGGCCGCGGACATCCGCGCCGCCATCGACCCGGACGAGGTTCTCTTCGTCATCGACGCCATGATCGGGCAGGACGCAGTGAGCACGGCCCGGGCGTTCCAGGCCGGCGTCGACTTCACCGGCGTGGTTCTGACCAAGCTCGACGGCGACGCGCGCGGTGGCGCAGCGCTGTCCATCGCCTCCCTCACCGGCCGGCCGATCATGTTCGCGTCCACGGGCGAGAGCCTCGACGACTTCGAGCCGTTCCACCCCGACCGCATGGCCAGCCGCATCCTCGACCTCGGTGACATCCTCACCCTGATCGAGCAGGCGCAGGGCGCGTTCGACGAGGACGAAGCCCGCAAGATGGCCGAGAAGTTCTCGACCGACACCTTCACCCTCGACGACTTCCTCGGCCAGATGCAGCAGCTGCGCAACATGGGTTCGATCAAGAAGATGATGGGCATGTTGCCGGGCGCCGGCGCCATGAAGGCGCAGCTGGAGAACTTCGACGAGCGCGAGATCGTGCGCACCGAGGCGATCATCCAGTCGATGACGAAGGCCGAGCGGGCCACTCCGAAACTGCTGAACGGATCCCGCCGGCTGCGGATCGCCCGCGGTGCCGGCTCGACCGTCACCGAGGTCAACCAGCTCGTCCAGCGCTTCGAGCAGGCCGCGAAGATGATGAAGACCGTCGCCCGCGGAGGCACGCCGAACATCCCGGGCATGGGCCCGATCCCCGGCGGCAGCTTCGGTGGCGGTCGCGGCAAGCAGCAGCCGAAGAAGAAGGGCTCGAAGTCGGGCAACCCGGCCAGGCGAGCGGCGGAGAACGCGGCCCTGGCGGCCGGCGAGAAGCCGGCCGCCGAGTCGGGCGTTCCGGGCGGCTCGGGCTTCGGGCTGGGCGGCGGGGCGCAGAAGCCCGGCGGTCCGAGCGAAGAAGAAATGGCCGCCCTGCAGAAGATGCTCGGGCGGTAGGCTCACACCACTCATCTAGCGGGGAGGCAGCGGATGCGCACGCGCAACACACGTCTCGTTCTCATCCTTGGCGCGTTGGCCCTCACCGCCGCCGTCCTTGCGGTCGCCCTCCTGGCCGGGTGCGCAACCGGCGCCGGGCCGTCCGGCGACCGGCCTTCCGGGCCGCCCAGCAGCGCCCCGGCCGGCCCCGCCCCGGAGGACCTGGTCGGAACCTGGGTCGTCGACGCGACCTTCCAGGTGCAGACCCAGCCGTTCCTGACGATCGCCGCCGATGGCACCTGGGCCGGCTCCGACGGCTGCAACGGCGTGCGGGGCACCTGGGAGCTCGAATCCGGCGGCGCCATCACGACGACTGCAGGGCCGCACACCCTCATCTACTGCGACGGCAAAGATCTGCCCACCCTCTTCGCCGACGCGAAGACGGTGGCCGTCGACGGCGACACGCTGACCCTGATGGATGCCGCCGGCGAGGTGACGGCGACCCTCGTCGCCGGCCGCGAGCAACGGCTGAAACCGCAGGCGTAGTCTGGCCCGCATGAGCCCAGCCCGCATGAGCCCAGCCCGCATGAGCCCAGCCCGCATGAGCCCAGCACCCGTCCTGCCGGTGCGCCTCGGCGTGCAGGTCGCCCAGCAACACGGCACCATCGGCACGATCAGGGACACGGTGGCGGAGATCGAAGCCCTCGGGGTCGACGTCGTCTTCGACTGGGACCACTTCTTCCCGCTGACCGGCGATCCGAACGGCCTGCACTTCGAGTCGTGGACGTTGCTGGCGGCGTGGGCCGAGCAGACCTCGACCATCCAGCTCGGCGCCCTGGTGAACTGCAACAGCTACCGCAACCCCGACCTGCAGGCCGACATGGCCCGCACGATCGACCAGATCAGCGGCGGGCGCTTCATCTTCGGCACGGGATCGGGCTGGTTCGAGCGCGACTACGACGAGTACGGCTACGAGTTCGGCACGGTGGGGACCCGCCTGGATGCCCTCGAGGCGGCCCTGCCGCGGATCGAGGCCCGATGGGCGAAGCTGAACCCCCCGCCGCTCCGCGACATCCCCGTGCTGATCGGCGGCGGAGGCGAGAAGAAGACGCTGCGCATCGTCGCCAGGCACGCCGACATCTGGCATTCCTTCTCGAACCCGCAGGTGCTCGAGCACAAGCTGGGCGTGCTGGCCGGCTGGTGCGACGCCGTCGGCCGCGACATCGCCGAGATCGAGATCTCCACCGAGCTGCGCCGGCGCAGCGTCGACGAGGCCGACGAGCTGTACGCCCTCGGCACGCGGCTGTTCACGATCGGGGTGTCCGGCCCGCGCTACGACCTCGCGCCCGTGGTCGACTGGCTCGCCTGGCGCGACAGCAAGAACGCGCTCTGATCGGTGAGCCCCTTCCGCCATGCGGCCGGATGCGATTGACTCGGCACCATGGATCCCGGAACGCAATCGATGATCAACAGTCTTGCGGTGAACACCGGCCATTCCCTCGAGGAGTGGTTCGTGGTGCTGGAGGCGACCGGGCTTGGCAAACACACCGACCTGATGAACCATCTCAAGCGGGAGCACGGGCTGGGCCATGGCTTCGCGAACAGCATCGTGCTGCTCTTCCGCGCCCGGGACACAGACCAGGGCGACGACGCCCTCGTCGCAGCCCAGTACACGGGACCGAAGGCAGCCCTCCGCCCGACCTACGACGCGCTCGTCGCGGCCGTGTCCGGCTTCGGCCCCGACGTCGAGATCGCACCGAAGAAGGCGACCGTGTCGCTGCGCCGGTCGAAGCAGTTCGCGCTGATCGAGCCGGGCAGCAAGAGACTGCAGGTCGGCATCAACCTCACGGGCACCCCTCCGACCGAACGGCTGCTCGAAGCCGGCGGCATGTGCACCCACAAGGTCTGGGTGACGGCCCAGGACGAGATCGACGACGAACTGATCGGCTGGCTGCGGGCGGCCTACGACCGGGCGTAGGTAACAGCGGGCCGTCACGCACGATGACTGCCGTGCGCTCTGCCGTCACCCGATCACGAGAAAATAGACGGCAGCCGCCACCCCGACTGCAACGAAGGTGGGCGACACCAACACGTTCACGAGCGGCCGTTTTGACGTGTCCCACGCGGTATAGACGCCGGAAAGCGAGCAGCCCATCCCCACGATGGCAGCCGCCCACACGACGACAAGACCGAACTCGAGCGTGGCACCCGATGCGTCGGCGGCCGCAAAAAAGGGGTAGGCGGTCGGCACAATCACAATCGCCCCGGCCCCCGCAAGGAGCAGGGTCTGCACGACGGTGATCAGGGCCAGGCTCACCGGCCTCCTCCGGGCGACGGTCAGATGCCTGCCCCGCAGCCACACGGACCACGGAACGAAGACAACCGTCAGCACGGCTATGCCCAGTCCACCGACGAGCGCGCCCAGCCCGGTGAGAAACGCGTAGGAACGACCGTCCGAGTCTGTGAAAAAGTCCAGCACGAGCAGTGTCCCGCCGCCCGTATCTCGCTGAAGAACGAAGATGTCCCAGCCACTCAGCGTCTCGCCCCTGGCCGCGCCCAGCCACGGCAGAAATGACGCCCCCATCACCGCGACGCCGCAGATGACCGCCACCAGGCCCGTGATCAGCGCACGGCGTTTCCAGTGCGTGGCAACTGCGGGGGGATGGAGAACGGGAGCCTCAGATATCGCAATCCAATTCCGGCCTCGTCGTCGGTGCGGTACCGGAACCATAGTGCCGGCATCGCGCCGGCAGCCCTCTTAGAGCGCGAGCCCGGTCCGGAGTTCCCGGCTGAGCGCCGCGACCACGGCCGGCAGGCTTCCCCCGTGCGCCTCCGCGACCTCGAGCTGGCGCTGGTAGCTGGCGCCGTGGCTCAGGATCAGGTTCAACTGGAGCAACTCCGGCAGGCAGCCCAGACGTTCGGCGACGGGGGAGAGCACGTCGATGAGCCTGCGGATGTCCTCGGTGACCGGCCGTTCCGCTCCGGCAGCATCGAGGATGACCCGGGCGCCCAGCCCGTACCGGGCCGCCCGCCACTTGTTCTCCCGCACGAACCACGGCGGCATCGTCGGCACGTCCTCGCCGGCGTCCAGGGCCGTCGACATCCATTCGACCAGGCAGTGGATCAGGGCGGCGATGGCCCCGAGCTCCTGCTGCGTCGACACTCCGTCGCAGACCCGCACCTCGATCGTGCCCCAGCGCGCTGACGGCCGGATGTCCCAGCGCACCTCCGTCGCATCCTCGATGATGCCCGTGACGGTCATATCGTCGACGTAGCGCTCCCACGCCTCCCAGTCGGGCAGCATCCACGGCTGGCCGGCGGTGGGCAGCTGCTGGAACATGAGGGCGCGGTTGGAAGCGTAGCCGGTGTCGACTCCCGCCCAGAACGGGCTGGACGCCGACAGGGCCTGCAGGTGCGGGATGTAGGTGAGCATGCCGTTCAGGATCGGCATGACCTTGGCCCGGTCTTCTATCCCCACGTGCACGTGGATGCCCCAGATCATCATGTTGCGGCCCCACCACTGGGTGCGGTCGATCAGGCGGTGGTAGCGGGGTTTGTCGGTGATCTCCTGCTCGTACCACTGGCTGAACGGATGCGAGCCGCTGCAGATGACGCCCACGCCGCGCGGCTCGGTCACGGCGCGCACCTCGTCCAGCTGGGCGACGACATCCGCGACCGCCCCGGCGACGTTCGTGTGCACGCCGGAGACGAGTTCGATCGTGTTCAGCAGGAGTTCGCCGGTGATCTGCGGGTGCGGGGACCCGTCGTCGGCGCGGAGAGCGTCGAGCACCTCGGCGGCGAGGGGGACCAGGTCGCCGGTCGCGTTGTCGACGAGCGCGACTTCCCACTCGATGCCCACGGACGACCGAGCCGAGGGGGCGAATTCCATTCCCATGTGCGCTCCTCTGCTGGTGCCGGCAGCAGCTCGAGGAGCCGCGTCTGCGAACAATCCTGACACCGCGAGATCCGATTATCACAAACGGGGGGATGTCTGACAGAATGGTTAGTCGAGTTCTCTTGCCGTCCGACCCTCTAATCAGACGCAGGAAAACCATATTGAGCTTGCTCCGAGTGTGCCCCCACGCTCACGGCTGTCAGTTCGCCAAACATCACTAACACAGGAGAATTGTGGCTGTCAAAATCCGTCTGAAGCGCATGGGCAAGATCCGTGCACCGTACTACCGCATCGTTGTCGCCGACTCGCGCACCAAGCGCGATGGCCGCGTCATCGAAGAGATCGGCATCTACCACCCCACGCAGGAGCCCTCCGTCATCGAGGTCAAGTCCGAGCGTGCGCAGTACTGGCTCGGCGTCGGCGCACAGCCGACCGAGCAGGTTGCCGCTCTCCTCAAGCTGACCGGCGACTGGGGCATCTTCAAGGGCGACAAGAACGCCAAGAGCACCGTCAAGATCAAGGAGCCGAAGGTTCCTTTCGTCGCCGACGAGAAGAAGAAGCCCGTTCTCAAGCCGAAGGCCGAGAAGCCCGTCGTCAAGGAAGAGGCTCCCGCAGCCGAAACGACCGAGGCTGACGCCGAGGCCACCGAGGACAAGGCGTAATCTTGCTCGCTCCCGCGCTGGCGCACCTCGTCAAGGGGATCGTTGATCACCCGGACGATGTGCACGTTGTTGCAAAGAACTCACCCCGTGGCGATGTTCTCGAGGTTCGTGTGAACCCCGAGGACCTCGGCCGGGTGATCGGTCGCGCCGGTCGCACCGCCAAGGCATTGCGCACCCTCGTGGCCGCGCTGGCCGACGGCAAGCGCGTTCGTGTCGACGTCGTTGACACTGATTTCTAACGTGAGCGACTCCACGCCGCAGCGCACCCAGCTACGCGTGGGGCGCCTGACGAAGGCCCATGGCCTCAAGGGCGCAATCAAGCTGGAACTGTTCACGGATGACCCGGGGCGACGTTTCGTCCCGGGCGCCGTGTTCACCCTCCAGGTGCCGACCAGCTCCCCCTGGCACGGCAAGACTCTCGAACTCGTCGAGCTGCGCTGGTACAACCAGCACGCCGTCGGGTTCTTCAAGGATGTTCCCGACCGCGAAGCGGCGGAAACCCTGGCCAAGGCGATCCTCTGGATCGACCAGGACTCGGCCGAGCAGTCGGACGAGGAAGACGCCTGGTACGACCACCAGCTGGTCGGGCTCGCCGTCGTCCGCGACGGCATCCAGGTCGGCACGTTGGCCCGGCTCGAGCACCTGCCCGCGCAGGACCTGCTCATCGTCAAGACGCCGGCCGGTGAGGTCATGGTGCCGTTCGTCAAGGCGATCGTGCCGTCCGTCGACGTCAAGGCCGGCATCATCACCATCACCCCGCCTCCCGGACTCTTCGAGGAGATCCCCGAGGAGCCCGAAGCCCCCGCGGAAACGCTGCCCGAAGCGGATGCCGCCGCATCCGCCCCAGAAGCGCCTCCCGCCCCGTAACACCCCGCGAAACTGCAGTTGTGCGCGTCATTCGCGCCTTTTATCGCGCACAACTGCGGTTTCGCGGGAGGGCGGAATACTCTTAATCCCCAGCCCTGGCCGCTCGCGTCGCTCGACGGGGTCTGCGTGCCGCCACAGCTTGGAGTTATCGCCCGAGTACTGCGGCGGCCGGATCAACGGCGCGCCCAGTCGGTGATTGGCCGCAGGACGCTCAGTCGAGCGTCACGGCCAACCCCGCGGCCCGATGGAGGGGCTGCCAGCGGTGCTCTTGTCTCCGAACGATGGCCAGAAGTGCCCGTTCGACCGACGCCCAATCCTGCATGACCCGTCGGTGGGTCACCCGAACGACGATGTAGCCCAGTTCGACCAGCGCAAGATCGCGCGCGCGGTCCCGCTCGTATGCCTGTGGGTTGTCGTGGTGCCTCTGGCTGTCCAGTTCCACGACGAGACGGTCACCGACAAGAAGGTCCAGCCAACCGATCCCGGGGACATGCACCTGGCAGCGGACTGTCACGTTGTGTGCCCTAAGCCCCAGCCGCGTGAGTGTTTCCAGGCCGGACCCGCAGCCCGAGTCGACGAGGTCCATCATCCACTCGTGCGAGTCGGGCAGTCGGGCCAGCGCCGTCGAGAGACGGTCTGCCGAGAGTAACCCCCGGTTCGTCGGTTTCGTCCCACGCGTCGCGCCGACTCGCCGACAGCGCGGCCCGACGACCCCCCGGCCGAGCTCACCCGTAACATCCCGCGAAACTGCAGTTGTGCGCGTCATTCGCCCGTCTTAGCGCGCACAACTGCGGTTTCGCGGAAGGGCGGAAGGGCGGATCGGTAGACTCGCAGCCATGCGCATCGACATTGTCACGATCTTTCCCGAGTTCTTCGGGGTGCTCGACATTTCGCTGCTGGGCAAGGCCCGCCAGACCGGCCTGATCGACCTGCGCGTGCACGACCTGCGCGATTCCACCCACGATCGGCACCGCACCGTCGACGACACCCCGTACGGCGGCGGCGCCGGCATGGTCATGAAGCCGGAGCCCTGGGGTGAGGCGCTTGACGGCATCCTCGCCGACACGGGCGCCGCGACCAACGCCGTGCCCGCCGAGGTGGCGGATGCCGCAACCGGCCCGGTGCTCATCTTCCCGTCGCCCGCGGGAGAGCAGTTCACCCAGGCCACCGCCCGTGAACTCGCCGAGGAGCCGAACCTGATCTTCGGCTGCGGGCGCTACGAGGGCATCGACCAGCGCGTCTTCGACCATTTCGCCAGTCGCGGCCGGGTGCGGCTAATCAGCCTCGGCGACTACGTGCTCAACGGGGGAGAGGTCGCGGTCATGGCCATGGTCGAGGCGATCGGCCGCCTCATTCCCGGCGTCGTGGGAAACCCGGAAAGCCTCGTCGAGGAGTCGCACGAGGACGGGCTGCTCGAATACCCCAGCTATACCAAGCCGGCGCTCTGGCGCGGGCTCGACGTGCCGCCGGTGCTGCGCAGCGGCAACCATGGGGCCGTCGCCGCCTGGCGCCGGGAGCAGCAGCTCGAGCGCACCGCACGGGTGCGTCCCGACCTTCTGCCCCCAGCGAACTCCGAGGAAATCGACGGCGGGCAGGGATAATCTGGTCCTGTGATCGTTCGCAGGATCTTCTACTACTGGCAGTTCATCGCCATCGGCGCGCTTCCCGTGTGGCTGCTCGTCGGTTCGTCGATCTTCGGCGCCGGCGCCTGGGAAGTGCTCGGGGTGATCATCGGCGCGATCGCGCTCGGCGTCGCCCTGCTCGCCGTCGCGCTGCTCGTCTACGCCCGCGCTGAGGTGCGGGAGACCAGGGCCGTCTCCTGGCCGGACGTCGGCGTCTTCGGCCTGTGGCACGCGCTCGTCATCGGGCTCGTGTTCAACGCGGCGGATGCGCCGGGGGTGTGGCTGCTGGCCGTCCTGGCCGGCATCGCGGCATTCTGGTTCGCGCTCTGGGAGTTGTTCGACGCCGCTCGGCGTCGTGTGCGCCAGGTCATCGAGTTCATCGACTCCACGTCCGGACCCCTGGTCACCGAGACCACGATCCTCGGCACCACCAACCTCGGGCCAACCCGTCCTGTCGACCCCAACGTGATCGTCATCCCGGAGAAGCCCACGAACCCCTGAGCGCCCGCTTTGCTGTCCGGCCCGGTTTCGTGACAGAATAGGCGTTTGTGCCGCGGTAAACCTCTGCCACAGGGGAGATTCGCCGTGTGCGGCACACATTGACTTATCGGTTGCTGAGGCGACGCGCGGACCGCGTGTGGCGAAGCATTATTCGTAGTCGACCTGTGGCGGGTACAGAGAGCGAAAAACCATGCATATTCTCGACCAGGTGGATGCCCCGTCACTGCGGAAAGACATCCCCGCCTTCCGGGCCGGCGACACCGTCAAGGTCCACGTCAACATCGTTGAAGGCACCCGCTCGCGCGTCCAGGTCTTCCAGGGCGTCGTTATCGGCCGCTCCGGTGAAGGCGTTCGCGAAACCTTCTGCGTTCGCAAGGTGAGCTTCCAGGTCGGCGTCGAGCGTACCTTCCCGGTGCACTCTCCCGTCATCGACCACATCGAGGTCGTCACCCGCGGCGCCGTGCGCCGCGCGAAGCTGTACTACCTGCGCAACCTCCGTGGCAAGAAGGCCAAGATCAAGGAAAAGCGCTTCAACTAATTCCGCGTCTGCTCCCGCTTCACAGCGGATTCGCAGGCCCCCGGGAATTCGTCCCTGAGCTCCTCACCCCTAAACTGGGTGCGGAGCTCAGGCGGTTTAATGACAGAAAACACTCTGCCCACGCGATCAGATCGCCTGGAATCAGAGACGCGGCGCAAGAAGCGCGGCGTCGGACTATTCCTTCGCGACCTCGTAATCATTTTCGTGGTCGCGCTGCTCATCTCGTTCATGATCAAGACCTTCCTGATCCGCTCGTTCTACATCCCCTCCGGTTCGATGGAGCAGACGCTGCTGCTGAACGACCGGATCATCGTGAACCAGCTCCAGCCCGGGATGTTCCCGGTCGAACACGGCGACGTCGTCGTGTTCCGCGATCCGGGCGGATGGCTGCCGCCGCAGCTGCCGGTGGAACAGAACGCCATCGTGGCCGGGATCGACTGGATCCTGTCCGTCGTCGGACTGTCGGCTCCCGACAGCAACGACCATCTCATCAAGCGCGTGATCGGACTGCCGGGCGACCACGTCGTCTGCTGCAACGCCCTCGGCCAGATGAGCGTGAATGGCGTTCCGCTTTCTGAGGAACCGTACGTGTCTCTTCCGCCCGGGGAAACCGAGGTGTCCAAGGATGACTTCGACGTCGTCGTTCCTGCGGACTCCCTGTGGGTCATGGGCGACAACCGCTACAACTCCAAGGATTCCCGGTACAACGGCACCACCCCCGGCAAGGGGTTCGTGCCGATGGACAACGTCGTCGGCCGCGCCTTCGTGATCAGCTGGCCTCTGAACCGCTGGGGCTGGCTGGATGACTACCCGGCCGTGTTCAGCGGGGTCGACGAGGCGCGCGATTAGGTGATGATGGCCGTCGTCGAGCCCGACCTCGAGACCGAACTCGCTCTCCTGGCCGGGGGAGCGAACTGTGTGATCGGCTGCGACGAGGTCGGGCGCGGCGCCCTGGCCGGGCCGGTGGCCGTGGGATTCGCCGTGATCAACGCAACCGTCGGCCCCTTCCCGGTGGGCTTGCGCGACTCGAAACTGCTCAGCGAACCGCGGCGCCTGGTGCTCGCCCCGCTGGCCGCAGCCTGGGCGCTGCACTCCGCCGTCGGGCTCGCCACCGCCCAGGAGGTCGACAGCCTGGGGATCATGGCGGCCCTGGGGCTCGCCGGCAAACGGGCCCTCACCGAGTTGTTCGCCGTCGGGGTCGACATTTCCGGCAGCGTCGTACTCCTGGACGGCGCTGACGACTGGCTGAACAAGGCGCTGAAGACGCCCCTGACCGTGGTCACCCGGGTACGGGCCGACCAGGATTGCGGATCGGTTGCCGCGGCATCCGTGATCGCGAAGGTGCACCGCGACGCCCTGATGATCACGGCGGATGCCGTGCACCCCGGCTACGGCTGGGCAACGAACAAGGGCTACGGCAGCGCGCAGCACATGGGCGCGATAGTCGAGCTGGGGCCCAACGACCTGCACCGCAAGTCCTGGCTCAAGATCTCAGCGTAGGATTGAGTCACCATGGAAGAAGACGAGTTCGAGGACTACGACCGCGAAGTCGAGTTGGCCCTGTATCGCGAATACCGGGATGTCGTTGGACAGTTCCAATACGTCGTCGAGACCGAGAGGCGCTTCTATCTGGCCAACGAGGTTGAACTCGTTCGCCGTGACACGGAGCACGACTTCTATTTCGAGCTGACCATGAAGGATGTGTGGGTGTGGGATGTCTACCGCTCAGACCGCTTCGTGAAGTCGGTTCGCGTGCTGACCTTCAAGGACGTCAACGTGGAAGAACTCGCATCCAAGGAATTTGAGCTTCCCAAGGAGCTCGCGCTCGACGAGTAGCACCACCCGTTCACCGACCAGAAGGCTGTTCTTGACTCACGCATCTGACCGCGCCCGCGAAACCTGGATCAACAGGGAGGCACTGGCCGAAGCGATGATTCCCCTCATCGGCCGGCTGTACCGGGACAACCACGTCGTCACCTCGGTGCACGGCCGCAGCCTGGTCAACCAGTCGGTCGTCGGCCTGCTCAAGGCCCACCGCTTCGCCCGTCAGGTCGACGATGTCGAACTGCCGCTCGAGGAGACCCTGCCGCTGCTCCAGGCGCTCTGCACCCTCGGACTGGGCGCCGCCTCGATCGACCTGGCCCGGCTCAGCGCCGCCTGGAAGCGCGACGGTGCCGGCCGCACGCTCGACGAATTCCTCCGCGAGGAACTGGCCGAGGTCGTCGACCGGTGGGGACAGGGCGACAGCACGAGCACCGACGTCGTGCTCTACGGCTTCGGCCGAATCGGCCGCCTGCTCGCCCGCATCCTGATCGAACACGCCGGCGGCGGCCAGGGTCTGCGGCTTCGGGCCATCGTCGTGCGCAGGGGCTCGGACGACGACATCATCAAGCGTGCCAGCCTGCTGCGTCGCGACTCCGTGCACGGCCCGTTCGAGGGCACGATCTCGGTCGACACGACCAACAACACGATCCTCGCCAACGGCACGCTGATCCAGGTCATCTACTCGGGCGACCCGGCCAGCATCGACTACACGGCCTACGGCATCCACGACGCCATCGTCGTCGACAACACCGGCCGCTGGCGTGACGCGGAGGGCCTCTCCCAGCACCTCGCCTGCCCCGGAGTCGCACGGGTGCTGCTCACCGCGCCCGGCAAGGGCGAGCTCAAGAACATCGTGCACGGCATCAACCACTCCGCGATCACCGACGACGACGCCATCGTCACGGCGGCGTCCTGCACCACGAACGCGATCACGCCGGTGCTCAAGGCCGTCATGGACCGGTACGGCATCGTCGACGGCCACGTCGAGACCGTGCACTCGTTCACGAACGACCAGAACCTCATCGACAACTTCCACTCCGGCGAACGACGGGGCCGCTCGGCCGCCCTGAACATGGTGCTCACCGAGACCGGCGCGGCGAAGGCCGTCGCCAAGGCGCTGCCCGAACTGGCCGGCAAGCTCACCGGAAACGCCATCCGAGTGCCGACGCCCGACGTGTCGATGGCGATCCTGAACCTCAACCTGGTCAACGGCACGACGAAGGACGAGCTGAACGATTACCTGCGCACGATGTCGCTGAACTCGACCCTGCACAAGCAGATCGACTTCATCGACTCGCCCGAGGTGGTTTCCACCGACTTCCTCGGCTCTCGCCGGGCCGGCATCGTCGACGGGCTGGCCACGATCGTCACCGCCAAAAAGGCCATCCTCTACGTCTGGTACGACAACGAGTTCGGCTACAGCTGCCAGGTCATCCGGGTGCTCGAAGAGATGGCCGGGGTCAACCCGCCGGCCTTCCCGCGGGTGCGCGCGGTGGAGCTCCTGCCGACCGTGTAGTCAGCTTCGTCGGTTAGCGCGGTTCGCAGATCACCACGGGGATGTCCCGCGTCGTCCTGCGCTGGTAGTCCGCGTAGCCGCGGTAGGCGGCGACGATCTTCGGCCACAGCTCGGCCTTCTCCGCGGCGGTGGCGGTGCGGGCCCGCATGGGCGTTGTCGCGCCGTCAACCGTGAGTTCGACATCCGGATTGGCGACGAGGTTCAGGTACCACATGGGGTTACGGTCCCCGCCACCCTTGGAGGCGACCAGGACGTAGCGTCCCTCGCCGTGCACGGGTGCCGTGAGCATCGTCGACCGGTGATGGCCGGTCGCGCGCCCGATCGTGTGAAGTTCGACGGCCGGCATCGTGCCGATCGACCGCAGGAGCCGGCCGCCGGACAGCTTCAGCAGGGCCCGATGCCCGCCGCTCATCGCCCGCATCATCAGGTCGGTCAGGTTGTTGCGAAGGCTCATCTGACCAGCCTACGAGGCTCTGGGGTCGCCGCCTTCGAATGTCGGTGGTCGGGTATTGACTGTTCTCATGGACCTCATCACTGAGTACCTGACTTACCCGGACAATGAGTTCGGGGATGGCAAGCCCGGGGACGGCAGGCCCGAGGGCAGCGAGCCCGGCCGGCCCGGCGACGGGACCATGGCCGAACTGGTGGATGTCGTCGCTGCGACCGATCGGATGCTCGCGGCGGTCTCGGCATGCGGGCCGACGCGATCGACCAGTTGCGGGTGCGAAGCGAGCGGGAGGCGGCGACACGGGCGCCGGGTCCGTTCGCGTCGAGCCCGTTCAGCACGGACGCGGCGAAGATGGCCCGGCGGTCGCTGGTGGCCGAGCTGGCCTGTGCGCTGCGGGTCCCCGAGGGCAGCGCGGAACGGCTCCTGGTCGAGAGCGAGTCCCTCGTGCACGACCTCGCGGCCACCCGCACGGCCCTGCAGCAGGGCGAGATCAGCTACCGGCACGCGAAAGCACTCATGGACCACGTCTGGTCCCTGCCCAAAGACGCCCGGGCCGGGTTCGAATCGGCTCTGCTGCCCGATGCCCGGAAACTCACCGTCGCGAAGTTCGACGGCACCGCCCGCAGAGCAAGGGAGAAGGCTCACCCCGACACGATCACCACCCGGCACGCGAAGTGCATCACCGACCGGCAGGTGCAGCTCGTGCCGGCCCGGGACGGCATGGCCTGGTTGAACGCGTACCTCTCCGCGGCCGACGCGAACTCGGTGTACGAGCGGATCAGCGGCGCC